>CAWKIA010000038.1:0-195510 GCA_963849635.1 uncultured Chloroflexia bacterium
GCGGCCGTCCCGGCTTGGTCGGCGTCTCCCACACGGGTCCCACCGAGGCGTAGTCGGCGCCCTCGGCCGCCGCCACATGGAGTGCCGGCCCGCCCCGCGTGGTCCTGCCGACGATCCGCTCCGGACCGAGGATCGCCCGGGCGGTGGCGATCGTGCCGTCGGCCTGCTCGATGTGGACTCCATCGGCACCGGCGGCGCGCGCGCCAGCTCCGGTGAGTCGTTGACGATGAAGAGGATCCCGAGCCCGGGCCGCCGCGGCAGCGCACGCGCGCGCCTCGGCGAGGAGCGCATCCTCCGGCAGTTCACTCTCGCGGAGCTGCACCACGTCCGCTCCCGCCCCGCGCGAGCGCGGGGATCACGTCGGCCAGGCGGCCGGCCGCGACCCGAGCCGGCGCGACGACGTAGACCCGCGCATCGGCGAGCCGCCGCCTCCGGTCATGCGTCACTTGACGTTGACCACGGGCGTCGAGTGGGCGCATCACGTCCACTCGGGCGCGCCCGCCTCCTGGGTGGAGGCCACGGCGTGGTCGAGGCGGGGGCGGACGCCCGGCGAGGAAGGCGTCGCGGCCGGCGTGCGGGGCGGCGCGGAGGGCCCGCGCCATCCGCATCGGCTCGCGGGGAGGCGGGAGACGGCGGTGGCGGCGAGGACGGCGTCGCAGCCGAGCTCCATCGCCTGGGCCGCGTCGGGAGGCGGTGCCGATGCCCGCGTCGAGCACCAGCGGCACGCTGACGGCCTGCGCGTCTATCAGCCGCGGATCGCGTGAGGGTTGCGGATCCCCAGCCCGCTGCCGATCGGCGAGCCCGAGCGGCATCACCGCCGCGCAGCCCGCGTCCTCCAGGCGCCGCCCCAGGGACGGGGTCGTCCGTGGTGTAGGCGAGGACAACGAAGCCGTCGCCGACCAGGGTCTTCCGCGGTCGCGGAGCAGCTCGACGGCGTCCGGGAGGAGGGTCCGCCGGTCGCCGATCACCTCCAGCTTCACCCAGTCCGTCTCCGAACGCCTCGCGCGCGAGCTGCGCGGTGGGTGACCGCGTCCCGCGCCGTCCGGCAGCCCGCGCTGTTCGGCAGCACGCGGGCGCCCGCCCCGCGGATCGCCTCGAGCACACCGCCGGGGGCGTGGTCGGCGCGCCGCACCGCGACCGTCACGATCTCCGCGCCCGCCGCGACGACGGACTCGGCCAGGAGGGCGGGATTCGCGAACCCCCCGGAGCCGAGGAGCAGGCGGGATCCGAGCTCCTCGCCGCCGATCCGGAGGGGTTGGTCACCGGACCGACGTCAACCCCCCGCCGCCGCGCGGACGACTTCGACGCAGGCTCCGTCGGCCAGCGAAGTCGCGCCCCACTCGCGCCGCGGAACCACCCGCCCGTCGAGGGCCACCGCCGTCCCCGCCTCGCCGCTCCGTGACCCCGACGAGCGCCGCCACATCGGCCACCGTCGCCGCGTCCGGCACTCCGCGCTCGCTCCCATTGAGGGTCACGCGCACGCCCCGCCCGCCCGATGTGCCAGTTGACGTGTGGGGGTGGGCGCCAAGTGGCGCACCCAGGACGGCGCCTCCCGGCCCAGGGCGAGGGCCGCGGTGGCCTCGGCGGCGAGTGGGGTGAGGAGGACGCCGTGGCGGAAGCCGCCGGTGGCCCAGACGACGCCGTCGTCGTCCGTGCCGATGACGGGGCGGCCGTCGGGCGTGGCGGGGCGGACGCCGGCGGCGGTCTCGACGAGGTCCAGCTCCGCGACCTCCGGAACCGCCCGGAGCGCCTCCACCAGCAGGCCCGCCACGCCGCCGGCGGTGACCCGGGCGTCGGCGCCCTCCTCCATCGTCGCGCCCACGACCTGAAGCTCGCCGTCGCGGGGGGCGAGGTAGACCGCCGGGGTCCGAACCCACATCAGGCTGATGGGAACCGGGGCGCCGGGCCGTGCCGCGCAGCCGGAGGATCTGGCCGCTCACCCCGCGCACGGCGACGGCGCGTCCCAGGCGTCCCGCCGCCGTAGCCGGCGGCCAGGACGATCCGCCCGGCCGTCACGGCTCGCCGCCCTGGAAAGGTGGACACTATCCAGGCTGGGCGCCGCGCCGAATGGCGTTGACCCCTGCCCGTCAAGTGGCGCACGCCCGCCTGACGCGGCCGCCGTCGCGAAGGGCGGCCAGAAGGGACCGGGGCTCCGTCTGGTGCTCGTCCGGGAGGTGGGCTCCCCCGGCGATCGCCGGCCCGAGGCCCGGCTCCAGTGGTCGCGGAGCGCCGAGGCCGGAGCACCAGGGGGTGGGGGCGCCCCGAGCGTGCCAATCACCTCGAGCCGCCTTCGGATCGATGGGGATGTGCTCGGGCCGGGAGGCCGCCGGAAGGACCGCTCCCGTCCGGGCGGGACCCCCATCGTGCCCGGATGCCGCGGCGAGCTCCGTCCGCGAAGCCCGGCCAGCGGCTCCAGCGGCGTCCACCATGAGGGGGTGGAGGTCCTCCTCGCCCTCCTCGGCCTCGGACCACGGTCCGAGCATCCCCGCCGCCACGTGGGCGGCGGGCGGGGCGCCGTCGTTGAACCACGACCACGCCCGTCGCGCCCTCCTGCCGCGGCCCGCCAGGCCGTCGCGAGCCCCCACGGGCCCGGCGCCGACCACCACGACGTCGGCGGGCGGCGCCCACGGGGTCAGCGGTCCTCGGGCAGGAACTCGTCGGTCACGGCGGCGGCCGCGTTGGACCGGCCCGCTGATCAGCCCGTTGTCGGTCATCCACGTCGCGAACGCCGCCCACTGGGGGGGGGGTTGACCGTGCAGCGTCGGCACGTCGGACGGGGAGAGCACCGGTGCGGAGGTCCACGTCAAGCTGGGGGCCTCGACGGTGTCCTCCTCGAGGTCCTGGTTCGCGTCGAGCAGGTGCTGCACCGCGCCCGCCTGGTCGGTCGCCGCCCAGTCCTGCCCCTTCTTCAGGCCGCGGAGGAACGCCCGCACCAGCTCCGGCTTGTCGCGCGCCACGGTCTTCGCTCGTCACGACCACCAGCTCGTCGTACGTCGGGACCCCGTGCTCGTCGAGCTTCAGGGCCGCGACCGGCTGGTCCTGGCGCTCCAGCTCCACGAGCTCGATGTTCCAGAACGCCCCGATCACCGCGTCCACCTGCCCGGCGGCGAGGGCCGGCGCTCAGGTTGAAGCCGACGTTCCTTCACCGTGACCCCCTCCGGGTCGCCGCCGCCGTTGCGCACCACCGCGTCGAGGAGCGGCCGGTCGGGACAGACGGCAGCCCCCGCCGCGCCGATGGTCTTGCCCTCCAGGTCGCCGGCCCCAAGATCCGGTCGGTGCGATAGATCACGGAGTTCAGCGGGCGCGTGACCAGCGCCGTCGACCGCGACGACCGGCACGCCCTGCGACCGCGCGATCAGCACCTCGGGCTCGTACGAGATCGCGAAGTCCGCCCGCCCCGCGGCCAGCCGCTTCAGCGCGGCGGAGGGGTCGCTCGGCACCTCGGCGGTCACCGCGATGCCCTCGTCCTCGAAGAAGCCCTCCTCGATCGTGCCGTAGACGCCTGCGTGGTCGGGATTCGGGGAACCAGTCCAGGATGAGGCGCGCCGACTGCGGCGCGGGCTCGCCGCCCTCTGGTCGTCGTCGCCGCCGCAGCCGGCCGCGACGGCCAGACACGCGAGGGCGGCGAGGATCAGGGCGAGGGCACGTCGCGGGGTCATCGGCGTCTCCATGCGGGTCGGGAGGGGTGACGGCGGTGGGGGAGGAGCAGGCGCTCGGCGAGGCCGACGAGGCCGAAGAACGCCATGCCGATCACCGCCAGCAGCAGGATCGCGGCGAAGCTGCGGGCGGTGGCGAACTGCGCCGTCGAGAACTCGGAGAAGTAGCCAAGGCCGCGGTCCGCGCCGACGTACTCCGCTACGACGGCGCCGGTCACGGCGAACACGGCGGCCATCCGCAGGCCGGAGAACAGGGCGGGGAGGGCGGCGGGGAGCGTGACGCGCCGGAAGGTCCACGGGCGCGACGCGCCCAGCGTCCGCACCGACTGCGCCAGCGCCGGGTCGACCGCGCGCAGACCGTCCACGCCGGTCACGACGACGGGGAAGAAGGCGATGACGAACGCGACCATCACCTGGGCGGTGCCGTAGTCGAGCCAGATCGCCACGAGCGGCGCGACCGCCAGGATCGGGATCGCCTGGCTCGCCACCAGCCAGGGGTACACCGCATGCTCGGCGACCCGCGAGCGGGTGATCAGGATCGCCAGCGCCAGTCCGAGGACGGCGGCGAGCGCGAACCCGACGGCCGCCTCCGCGATCGTGGCCTGCGCGTGTGGAACCACAGCCGGTCGCGGTCCTCCCACAGCACGGTGCCGACGTCGGCGGGCGACGGCAGCAGCCAGTCGCGCGGGGAAACGGCCCAGATCGTCACCTGCCAGGCCGCAGGCAGCGCGAGGAGGGGGAGCAGCAGGAGCGGCAGCCGCCGCGCCCACCAGCAGAAGGGGGGCGGCGGAGCGGCCGCCTGCTCGGCGGCGGCGGTGGCGAGCCGCCCGAGCGTGCTCACAGCAGCGCCCCCGACGCGGCTGGAGCGAGCCCAGCAGGCGGGCGCGCAGGGCCGCGAACTCCGGCGACACCGTGTCCTCAGCAATACGCAACGGTCGAAGAACAGGGACACAGCCATTTGCTGGCGGCGAACCGACGCCCTGCCAGACCATGATGCCGGCGGCATCGAAGCGCTCGAGCAGGCCGGGGTCGATCGGGTGCTGCGAGCGCGTGGCGTTCGCATCGATGTCCTTGAGGTGGTCGACGATGCGGTCCTGGTCGATCGGCCGCAGCGCGTCGCCGCGGCCGAAGACGTCCTCGTGGATCGACGCGCCGCGCAGCTTGATCGGCTTGCCGTTGAGCAGCAGGCTGCTGCCCTGGGCGCGCACCTCGCGGATCCCGACGCGGGCGCGGTACGTCGACTCGCCGGGGACCTCGAGCTCGAGCTCCCAGAGGTTCGGCGCCGCCGGCGACCAGAGGTCCGGCGAGTCGACCTTCACCTGCGTCTGCAGCACCTCGGTGCCGCCCTTGGCGATCGGCTCGGCCGGGAACTCGACCGGCACGCGCCGCTCGCCGCGGATCAGCGCGCCCTTCGCCCCGAGCATGCGCGGCTCGAGGTTGTTGCGCAGGTGGATCTTCATGTCGACGGTCGCGGTCGATCCGGCCAGCGTCGTGTTCATCTCCGGATGGCTGATCTCGGAGTTGCCGATGCGGCGGATCGAGACGCCGCGGTTGATGCCGCCGAAGTTGAACCACAGCCGGTGCCAGCCGTCGGCCTTCATCGCCGCCGGCCCGCGCCAATCGGCGCGCACGACGAGCGCGTGGCGTGTTCCTGCCGTCAACGGCACCCGCACGTCGAAGGGCAGGTACTCGCCCTTGTGCTCGCCCTCGAGCTTGCCGTCGACGTACACGCGCACCCGGTGGTTGACGGACTCGAAGCGGATCGCGTACATGCCGTCGACCGGGACGTCGATCTTCGTGCGATACCAGCCGATCGTGCCGCGGAACGCCTTCATGCCCTTGTCGCCGCTGATCTTCGTCGCGTCGGGCACGAACGGCACCTTCACGAGCTCGCCGCCGCCGAACTTGCCGGCCTGGTAGCCCTTGTCGAAGCCGCGGTCCTCCGGGTCCTTCTTGAAGCGCCAGAGGCCGCTGAGCTGCTCGCGGTTGCCGGGCCCCGCGTAGATCGTGGGCGCGCCGCCGTGGGGCTGGAGCACGACCGAGTTGGGCACCGGGTCCGGCGACGCGGAGGACACGGCGACGAACCACGCGACGGCTGCGAGCACGAGCGTGCCGAGCACGCCGGAGATCGCGGCCGTCTTCCGCTTGCTCACTCGTCCCTGTTCTGTGTCATCTGACGTTCTCCCAGCACCGCGGGCACGCTCGGCGCAAACCTCTGCCGGCGCGAGGAACCCTCCGCCGCGTGAACACGGCGGCTGGAAGAATGTAGCGTCCTGAGCCGATGCACAAGCCGCTGACCCGCCATATTTCCCTCCATCGACGCTGACATGGGCCGCGAGTACGCCGAGATCGACGAGCGCATGACGAAGTGGGTCGCCGATCAGGCGCTGTTCTTCGTCGGCACGGCTCCGCTGGATGCCGACGGCCACGTCAACGTCTCGCCGAAGGGCCCGATCGGCTCGCTGCGCGTGATCGGTCCGACGACCATCGCGTACCTCGACATCATCGGCAGCGGCGCCGAGACGATCGCGCACCTCCGCGAGAACGGGCGCATCGTCGTGATGCTCTGCGCGTTCGGAGGCCCGCCGAAGATCGTCCGCTTCCACGGCATCGGGACGGTTCTGACGCCGGGCGACGGCGAGTACGACGAGATCCTCGAGCAGGCGGAGTTCGACGAGCCGGGGGTGCCGGAGTCGCGGCGGGCGATCGTCAAGGTCGAGGTCTCGCGGATCGCGGACTCGTGCGGCTACGGCGTGCCGCTGATGGAGTACGAGGGCGAGCGCGACCACGCGAAGCTGTGGGCGCAGAAGAAGCTGCGGGTCGGCGGCGTCGAGGCGCTCGAGGAGTACGTCGCGGAGAAGAACGCGCAGAGCATCGACGGGCTGCCGGGGATCGCGAGCCTGTCGCGGTGAGCAAGCGCGGCGACGCGAAGGTCGTCTGGTCGACGACGGACGGAGACCTGCGCAAGGCGCGCGATCCCGCGTCGGCGGCACGCCAGGCGGCCGGCGGCCGCGTGAAGGTGCGCCGCGAGACGGCCGGCCGGCGCGGCAAGGCCGTGACGACGGTGTCCGGCGTGCCGGTCGACGACGTCGCGCTGCGCGAGCTCGCCGGGCGGCTGAAGAAGCGCTGCGGCGTCGGCGGGTCGGCGAAGGACGGCGTGATCGAGCTGCAGGGCGACCACCGCGACGTCGTCGTCGAGATGCTGCGCGCCGACGGCTACGACGTCGTCCTCGCCGGCGGCTGACACGCACATCGTCGCTTCTTGACCCGATCGCGGTCAAGAACGACAAGCCGCTCAGTCCTCGTCGGGAGCTCCGGCGAGGTTCGCGATGACGGCGGTTAGGTCGTCGGCGACGATCACGAGGTCGGGCTCGCCGGACGGGCGCAGGACCTGGATCGCGCTGCGCAGCACCGGCATCGCCTCGCGCATGACGTCCGCCACGCGCTTCATCAGGAGGTTCGCGCCGGCGCGCGGGTCGACGCCGACGAGCGATCCCGCTCCCGCGATGAGCTCGTCGTAGCCCGCGGCCAGCGCCGGGCCGACCTCCGGCGCCGCGAGCGGGCTGCCGCACTCGCGCGACGCCCGCCGCCAGACGTGGCCGCAGCCCCACAGCGCCCGCGCCAGCCGGTCGCGCTGCTCGGCGAGGTCGGGCAGCGTCATCGCCGGGCGCTCCTGACCGCGTACCTGCGCCGTGCGCCGGGCGTGGTCGAAGACCATCTGGCCGCTCTCGAAGACCGCGCGGATCCGGCACAGCGCGACGATCGCGTCGGCGCAGCGCTCGCCGACGATCTCCCAGCCCTCGGTGGTCGCGCGGGTGCTCACGGCACCGGCATCGCGACGTACTTCGTTTCGAGGTACTCCTCGATGCCCTCGTGCCCGCCCTCGCGCCCGAAGCCCGAGTGCTTGATCCCGCCGAACGGCGCGCCCGCGTCGGACACGAGCCCCTGGTTGAGGCCGACCATCCCGGTCTCCAGGCGCTCGCTCACGCGCAGCGCGCGCGCGAGGTCGCGGGTGTAGAGGTAGGCGACGAGCCCGAACTCCGTGTCGTTCGCGGCCGCGAGCGCCTCTGCCTCGGTCGCGAAGGTCACGATCGGCGCGACCGGTCCGAAGATCTCCTCGCGCAGCATCCGCGCGTCGTGCGGGACGTCCGTCAGCACGGTCGGCTTGTAGAAGTGGCCCGCTCCGTCGATCCGCTCGCCGCCGCACAGCACGCGCGCGCCGCGGCCCGTCGCGTCGTCGACGAGCTCCGCGACCTTCGAGAGCTGCTCGTCGTCGATCAGCGGGCCGACCTCGACGCCCTCCTCGCTGCCGCGCCCGATCTTCATCGCGCCCATCCGCTCCGCCAGGCCGTTCGCGAACGCCTCGGCGACGGACTCGTGGACGTGGAAGCGGTTCGCCGCCGTGCAGGCCTCGCCGATGTTGCGCATCTTCGCGATCATCGCGCCGTCCAGCGCGGCGTCGAGGTCGGCGTCCTCGAAGACGACGAACGGCGCGTTGCCGCCGAGCTCCATCGACACGCGCAAGAGCTGCTCGGAGGCCTGCTCCATGAGCCTGCGCCCGACCTCGGTCGAGCCGGTGAACGACAGCTTGCGCGTGCGCGGGTCGCGGATCAGCGGCTCCATCACGCGCCCCGACGACGACGACGTGATGACGTTCAGCACCCCGTCGGGCAGCCCCGCGTCCTGCAGGATCTGCGCGAGCGCGAGCATCGACAGCGGCGTGAGCTTCGCCGGCTTGACGACCATCGTGCAGCCGGCCGCGATCGCCGGGCCGATCTTGCGCGTGCCCATCGCCAGCGGGAAGTTCCACGGCGTGATGAAGACGCACGGGCCGACGGGCTGCTTCATCGTCAGCAGCCGGCCGCTGCCCGCCTGGTGGGATCGTGAAGCGGCCGTTGATGCGGACCGCCTCCTCGGAGTACCAGCGCAGGAACTCGGCCGCGTACGTCACCTCCGCCTTGGACTGCGCGAGCGGCTTGCCCATCTCGAGCGTCATCAGCAGCGCGAGCTCGTCGTTGCGCGCGGTCAGCGCCTCGAACGCGCGCCGCAGGATCTCGCCGCGCTCGCGCGGCGCGGTGTCGCGCCAGTCGCCGAACGCGTCGTGCGCGGCGCCGAGGGCGTCGAGCGCATCCTCCTGCGTCGCGTCGGCGACCTGCGCGATCGCCTCGCCGGTCGACGGATCCTCGACCGCGACGGTGTCGCCGCCGGCACCGTCGCGCCACGCTCCGCCGATCAGCAGCTGCTTGCGGACGCCGTCGACGACCGCCTGCTCGGACCCTGCCTGCTGGGTGCTCATCTGCGACTCACCGCCTTCTTCGACGTGATCGCGACGTCGATCGAGGCATCGACCGGCAGCACGACCATCGAGGGTACGTCGAGCGCCAGCGCGTCGCGCAGCCGGCGTCCGAAGTCGCCCGCCGATTCGCAGCGCCATGCCGGCATCCCGAACGACTCGGCGAGCGTGACGAAGTCCGGGTTGCCGATGCGGACGCCGAACGACTCGCCGAACTTCTTGCGCTGCTTGTGGTCGATCGCGCTGTAGCAGCCGTCCTCCCAGACGACGCAGACGACGGCGGTGCCGAGGCGCACCGCCGTCTCGAGCTCCTGGACGTTCATCAGGAATCCGCCGTCGCCGCTGACGGCGACGACCTTGCGCTCGGGGTGCACGAGCTTCGCCCCGATCGCGCGCGGCAGCGCGCAGCCCATCCCGGCGAGGCCGTTGGAGATGAAGACGGTGTTCGGCTCGTGCGCGCCGAACATGCGCGCGATCCACTGCTTGTGCAGGCCGACGTCGGCGACGAGCATGTCGTCGCGGCCGAGCGCCGCCCGCAGCTCCCACACCGCGCGCGGCGGCGTGACGGGGAAGGCGTCGTCGTCGCGGCCGGCGTGCAGGCGGGCGCGGACCGCCTCGCGCAGCCGCGACGCGCCGCGGCGCCTCGGGCGCGTCGCGTCGCGCCTCGCCGGCGCACGCCTCGGCGAGGCGGGTCAGCACGTGGCGCAGGTCGCCGACGAGCTCGAGCCGCGGGACGTACGCCGCGTCGACCTCCGCGCCGACCGAGTCGATCACGACGATCACCTTGTCGCCGTTGGCGTTCCAGTGCTCCGGCGCCTGCTCGACGAGGTCGTAGCCGATCGCGATCACGAGGTCGGCGTCGGCGAAGCCGGCGAGCTCGTAGTCGGAGTCGTCGACGCCGACCGTGCCGAGCGCGAGCTCGTCCTCGAAGTCCAGCGCGCCCTTGCCCATGAACGTGTCGGCGACGGGGAGGCGCGCCGCGTGCGCGAGCGCCCGCAGCTGCGGCGCGGCGCCCGCTCGCAGCACGCCGTTGCCGGCGAGCACGATCGGGTGCGCGGCGGCGCGGATGAGCTCGGCGGCGCGCGCGATCTCCTCGGCGGGCGGGTCGACGTGGACGGGGTCGCGGCGCGGCAGCGGGTCGGCCTGCAGGGGCGCGGCCATGACGTCCTCGGGCAGCTCGAGGTGCGTCGCGCCGGGCTTGTCGGACTCGGCGACCTTGAACGCCTTGCGCACGGCCTCCGGGACGGTGCCGGGGATGGCGACGCGCGCGTTCCACTTCGTGATCGGCCGCATGACCTCGACGACGTCGACGAACTGGTGTGACTCCTTGTGCATCGACTCGAGCGGACCCTGGCCGGTCAGCGCGACGAGCGGCGCGTGGTCGAGCTGCGCGTCGGCGACGGCCGTCACGAGGTTCAGCGCGCCCGGGCCGAGCGTGCCGAGGCAGACGCCCGCGCGGCCCGTCAGGCGCCCGACCATGTCGGCCATGTAGGCGCCGCCCTGCTCGTGGCGGACGGGCACGAACTGCACCGACGAGTGCTCCAGCGCGTGGTTGAGGTCGAGCGTCTCCTCGCCGGGGACGCCGAACACCCAGCGCACGCCCTCGGCCTCCAGGCACGCGACGAGCACGTCGGCCGCGCGCGAAGCGGTCATGTACGACCTCTCGGGTGCCTAGGCTGCTGACTGGACACCGTGAGCGAGCTACCCAGCAGCACCAGAGGCGCAACTCCCGCCCGCCCGTCGTGTCGGGAGCACGAAGATGCGGACGCCGACCACGATCCTCGCCGCGGTGGTCGCGGCGCTGCGCGCTCGCTCGCCGCGCCCGCGCAGGGCGCGTCGCGCCTCGTGGTGCGCGGCGCGGGCTTCGGCCATGGCGTCGGGATGAGCCAGTACGGCGCGCTCGGCTTCGCCCAGCGCGGCTCTGACCACGCGTCGATCCTGCGCCACTACTACAGCGGCACGCAGATCGGCCGGCTCAGCGGCCTCGTGACGGTGCGCATCCTGCTGCGCACCGCGCCGCGCGCGCGCTTCCGCGGGATCGTCGGCGTGGCGGGTGGCCGCCGCCTCGAGCCGGGGCGCACGTACACGGCGGTCAGGGCGCTCGGCGGGAACGTCGCGCTGCGCTCGGCGAGCGGGCGCGACCTCGGCACGTACCGCTCGCCGCTGGTCCTCGTCGGCGCGGCGGGTGGCGTGCGGGTCCTCGGCAAGGCCGGCAACGGCGTCACGAACGGCCGCTACCGCGGCGACCTCGAGCTGCGCGCCGGCTCGCTCGGCGGGATCTCCGCGATCAACGCGGTCAGCCTCGAGGACTACATCCGCGGCGTGGTGCCCGGCGAGGTGCCGGCGAGCTGGCCCGACGCGGCGCTGCGCGCGCAGGCGGTCGCGGCGCGCACCTACGCGATCGCGACGAGCAAGAACGGCGACGGCTTCGACCAGTACGCCGACACGCGCTCGCAGATGTATCCGGGCATCTCGGGCGAGCACCCGCGCACGAACGCTGCGGTGCAGGCGACCGGCCGGCCAGGTCGTCACGCACGACAACAAGCCGATCGTGACGTACTACTTCTCGACGCTCGGGCGGGCGCACGGAGAACGTCGAGAACTCGTTCCTCGGCGCCGAGCCCGCGCCGTACCTGCAGTCCGTCGCCGATCCGTACGACGGCGGCCCGCGCCACCGCTGGACGATGCGCATGACGGTCGCGCGGGCGACCGCCCGGCTCGGCTCGCTGGTCAAGGGCCGGCTGCGCCAGATCAAGGTCCTGCAGCGCGGGCGCTCGCCGCGCGTCATGCGCGCGCAGGTCATCGGCACCGGCGGGCGCACGAGCGTCACCGGCCCGCAACTGCGCGCGAAGCTCGGGCTGTACGACACGTGGGCGCGCTTCACCGTCATCACCGCGAACGCGACGCGCGGCGACGGCAACGCCCCGCGCAGCGGCAGCCGCGGACCCGGGACCGGGGGCTCGAAGCCGCACTCCCTGCTCGCCGGCACGGCGTGGGTCGGGGCGAAGCGCGAGACGCAGACCGAGCGCGTGATCGGGGCGATCAGCGGCAGCATCGCTCCGGCGGTGGCGGGCCGCTGGGCGGTCGTCGAGCGCCTCGAGGGCGGGCGCTGGGTGCAGCAGTTCGAGACGCTGCTGCAGGCAGACGGGAGCTACCGCGCGACCGTCACGCGCCCCGGGCCTGTGGCGCGTGCGCTACGCGGGCGAGCCGAGTCCGGTCGTGCGCGTTCGCCGGTGATCGGCCGCGCGGCGCGATCAGGTGTAGACGCGGGTCAGCGACTCGGCGACGCAGACGGGCTTCAGCGCGCCCTCGCCCTCGAACGTGAGCTTCATCGTGATCTGCGCGCCGCCGAGCACGTCCTCGACGTCGGCGAGCGTGATGCGCATGCGCACGCGGTTGCCGACCGGCAGCGGCGCCGGGAAGCGCACGCGGTTCAGGCCGTAGTTCACGGCGAAGGCGAAGCCCTCGTAGCGCATGACCTGCGCGGCGAGCATCGGGTGCAGCGACAGCGTGTAGTAGCCGTGCGCGATCGTGCCGCCGAACGGCGTCTGCGTCGCGCGCTCAGGGTCGACGTGGATCCACTGGTCGTCGCCGGTCACGCGAGCGAACTCGTCGATCGCATCCTGCGGGACGTCGTGCCACTCGCTGACGCCGAGCTCTTCGCCGACCCTCGTGCGCAGCTCGTCGAGGTCTGAGATCGTGATCATGCGGCAGCAGTCTTCCAGGCGTATGGGACCTCCCGCCCGGTCGCGACCGTATGAGGTCGTGTGGCGTGTCTGAAGACGCATCGTTCGGGCTGGGCGGGCCGTAGAGGCTACCGTGACCAGTGGTGAAGGCCATGCGGTCGCGCAGCCGGCGGGGATGAGCCATGCGATGGCGGCCGACGGCGCGCGCCATGCGGTGACGCGCGGCGGACGGCTCAGCGAGGCGGCGCTCGTGCGCGCCGCGCAGCGCGGTTCCGAGCAGGCGGTCGCGGAGCTCTTCGACCGCCACTGGAGCGGCGCCTACCGGGCGGCGTACCTCGTCACCGGCGACCGCGCCGCGGCCGAGGACATCGCGCAGGAGGCGTTCCTGGCGGCGCTGCGGGCGCTTGAGAGCTTCGACCTGCGCCGCCCGCTGAAGCCGTGGCTGCACCGGATCGTCGTCAACCGGTCGATCGACTGGGCGCGGTCGCGTGCGCTGCGTCGCGAGGTCGCGGCCGAGGCGGCGGGCGAGACGGAGGCGGCGCCGGAGCCATCCGACGCGCAGATCGGCGCCGAGGTGATGTCCGCGTTGATGGCGCTCGGCCCCGAGCAGCGCGCGGTCGTCGCGCTGCGCTACGTGCTCGACCTCACCCCCGGCGAGATCGGCAAGCTCCTCGGCCTGCCGCGCGGCACGGTCAACTCGCGCCTGCGCCGCGGCCTGGACGCGCTCGGCGACGTCTTGGAGGCGCCGCGATGAGCGACCGTCAGGTCCGCGATGCACTGCGGCGCGCGGCTGGTTCGAGCGACGAGGATGCTGCGCGGGAGCGCTCGCGGCGGGTCGTGCTCGCCGCCTACGCCGGCCACGAGCCGCGCCGGCCGCGACGGCGGTGGGCGGCGCTGCTGGTCGCTCTTCGCGCTGGTGCCGCGTGCCGCCGGCGGCGTCGCGGCGGCGAGCGCGCCCGACAGCGGCGTCGGGCGCTGGGTGCGCGAGGTGCTCGGCGTGGATGCGAAGCACGCGCGGCCGGTGCTCGGGCGCGTGCCGGGCGGCGGGACGCTGCTCGTGCAGGCCGGTGGCAGCGGCTGGGTCGTCGCGGCGGATGGCGCGAAGCGGCGGCTCGGCGTCTACGCGGGCACGTCGTGGTCGCCGCGCGGGCTGTACGTCGCGGGCTGGCGCGGGCGGGAGCTGACGGCGCTCGATCCGGGCGGGCGCGTGCGCTGGTCGCTGGCCGCGCCGGCTGCGATCTCGGCCGCGAGCTGGGGGCCCGTCGACGGCTTCCGCATCGCGTACGTCGCGGGCGCAACGCTGCGGGTCGTCAACGGCGACGGCAGCGGCGACCGCCGCTATGCGGCGGCGCAGCGCGACGTCGCGCCCGCCTGGCGGCCCGACAACGCGCACGTGCTGGCGTACGTCGGCGCGGATCGGCGCGTGCGCGTCGCGGCGGTCGACGCCGACCGGACCCTGTGGCGCAGCGGCCGCCTCGACGCGCCGTCGGCGCTCGCCTGGTCGTCGTCGGGCAAGCGCCTGCTCGTCGTCACGCGACGCCGGCTCGTGCTGTTCGACGGGTCGGGGCAGCGGCTGCTGTCGCGTGCGGTGCCCGCGGGCCTGCGCGTGAGCGGCGTGCAGTGGCGCCCGCGCGGGACGCAGATCGCGATCGTGCGCCACGACGCCTCCGCGGGCCGCAGCGAGCTCGTGCTCGCCGAGGCCGATGACGGATTGCGCGAGCGCGTGCTCTTCACGGGACCCGGCAGCTTCGGGACGCCCGCGTGGTCTCCCGGCGCCACGCGGCTGCTGCTGCCGTGGCCCGACGCCGACCAGTGGCTGTTCCTGCGCCCGGCCCGCCGCGCCGGGCTGGCGGCTGTCGCGAACATCGCGCGCCAGTTCGCGCCGGGCGCCGACCACGGGACGTTCCCGCGCTCGGTGCAGTGGTGCTGCGCAACCCAGCGCCCCGCGACGCCGTAGGAGCCCGTCGCGAAAGTCCTCGCGGCCGGATGCGGCTCATCCGAGGCTGTGGATCGCCACACAATTTCTCGCCGATGCAACCAGCATCGCTTTCAAGTGCGCGGCGCCCACAACCACGGCTGAACCACCTCCGACTCACGACGACCTCCGCGACAGACTCGTAGACGCGCCGGCCGCTGCCGCGCGCCGCGCGGGTCCCGCGTTCGGCGTTGCTGCGGCGCGGCGGAGAGCGCCCCGCGAGGCCGGCAGGCGCGGCACCGCGCGTCGCCACACCCCGCAGCGTCGTGCCCGGCATCGCGTCCGGGACCTCCGCACGACTCGCCCCCGTATGGACGGCATGAGCATCCGAGCGACATGCGGCCTGCTCGTCCTGGTGTGCGGCGGCCTGGTGGCGTGCGGCTCGGACGAGCGGCCTGCCGCCCCGCGCGCCGCGGCCGGACCGCTGCTCGATTGCGCCGACGGCGGCGCGAACCGCAACGCGCTCGCGCCGGGCTGGCGCGCGGCGAGCGTCGTCAGCGGCCCGCTGACGCTCGCCTACATCAGGCAGTACGCCGATCAGCCGCCGCGCGCATTTGCGCCCGTTCGCGAGTCGCTGCGCGCGATCATCCGCGACCGCGGCGCGACGGCATACGAGAGGCGGCTCGCTCGGCGTACGCTGCGCGGCACCCGCGCCGGCGACTTCTCCGTCGCGGAGGGTCTCGTGCGCGTGGCGGCGGGGCGCGAGGTCACGCTGTCTGTCGCGCCCGCACAGCGCGACAAGGTCCGGCTGGTCTACAGCCGCCGAGCGCGCAACCAGCACGGCTCCGGCGCCGGCTACAGCCTCACGGACGGCGACAGCGCGGTCACGTTCCGCGCGTGCGACGGGGCGAGCACGGACTTCCTCGGTGGCTATGTCGTCGCGGAGGCACGCTGCGTGCGCCTGCGCGTCAGCACGCCGGGTCGCAGGGCAGCCCACCTCCGCATTCCCTTCGGGACGCGATGCCCGCGGCCCGTCGCCGCCGGCAGCGTCCTGAAGCGCGCCCCGTACGCGGGCGTAGCGTGCCCGCAGGCGAACTCGATCGCGTGCGACCGCGTCGGCCTCGCGGTCTGGCTGAAGGCACGCGCGGTGCGTGTCAGCGCTGTGGCCGGCGGTCGCCCGCTGCGCCTGCAGGCCCGCGGCTTCGGCGGACGCTCGCAGAACCCGTGGATCGGCTATCTGCAGCCCGCGGGACTGCTCGGCGGCGCGCTGAAGGTCACGCCCGACCGCGGCCGCTTCTACTGGGCCGGTGCTCATCCGAAGGACGTCGATCTGCGCCTGACCATCCGCCGCCGCGACGGCGGGCTCGAGACGACGCGCCTGCGGGTCCTCTTGAGGGCGGGCTGGGGATGAGGCGCTCGACCCTTCTGCTCGCCGCCGTCGCCGCAACCGCGCTGACGTCGGGTGCGCTCGTCGCTGCGAGCCACGACCCGTCCGCGTCCGCCGGCACGCCGGTCGGCGCGGGGATCCGCGCCGACCTGCCGCAGAGCTGGCGGCGCATCGGGCCGCCGATCACGGCCGTGACCTACCCGGCCGAGCGGCTCCTGCTGACGTCGTATCCGACATCCAGCGGCGGCAACTGCGGTCCCGATCGCGCGATCGCAGACCTGCCGCCGGGCGGCGCGCTGATCTACCTCTTCGAGTACCGCCCGTCCGTCGGCGATCCGTGGGCGAACCTACGCCGCCGCGACTTCCCGCAGCGGCCCGCGCACTTCGCGCTGCGCCGCTCGACGCTCGCGACGTACGAGTGCTGGGGCGGCACGCCGAGCCACCTGATCCGCTTCCGCGCCGCCGATCGGCCGTTTCAGCTGCACGTCGCGCTCGGCCCGAAGGCGACCGCGGCGCGCCGCGCGCAGGTGCTGCGGATCCTCGACAGCCTGCGCATCGCGCCACTGCCCCCGCCCCCGCCCGATCCGTTCGCCGGCTGGCGGACGCTCATCGACGAGACCGGCGACAGCCTGCGCACGCCGCCGCGCTGGCCGGCCGCCACCACGACCTCGCCGCGCCGCTACCCGCGACCGCGCGCGCTGTTCTTCGCGAGCAACCGCCGGCTGAAGGGGCTGGCGCCCGCGCCTGCCGCGCAGCGCCCGCGTGCCGCGGCGCCTGCCGAGCCCGTTCCCGGAGGCGGCGCTCGGCGCGATGCCGCCGGACGGCGTGCTGCTGTGGGTGCTCGAGGAGCGCAAGGGCGGCGCCTCGCCGGCCTTCCCGCCGCTCCCGAGACGGTCGGGGTGGCCGCGTCCGCGAGCACTTCGCGCCCACGACGAGCGGCGCCGCGTCGCGCTGGCCGGTGCTGACCTGGGAGCGCGCGGCCGGATCGCAGGGCCGCCACCGCTTCTCCGTGTGGGTCATCAGCGGGCCGCAGGCGAGCGCAACCGACCGCGATCTCGCGCGCAAGGCCGCCTCCGCGCTCGCGCTGTCGGGCGGCAGCTTCCGCGACGCGCCCTGCCGCCGCGCCTGCCTCACCGGCTGAAGACCGCCGCTGGCGGTGCCGCTCAGTTACAAAACAGACCACTAGCCTTGCGCGGCAGTGCCGGGACCCCTGCTCGCCGTCGACGCGCCCTCGCTGCTGTATCGCGGCGATTACCGGCGATCCCGTTCCTTGCTCGATGAGGCGATTGCGAACCTGGAAGCCGCGAACGATACCGCCATGATCTGGTCCGCCCGCTATCACCAGGCGAGCGTGGCGTTCGGGCTCGGCAACTTGGAAGAGGCCGAAGCGATTCTCAAGTCCGTGATCGAAGAGCACGGCGCGCCGACTCCGCGCGTGATCGGGTGGGCCATCCATCTGCGTGGGTTGGTCGCCCACGCGCTCGGCAACACATCGACGGCGTTTAGTTACCTTCAGGAGAGCCTGCGGCGATTCTGGGAGTCCAAAGCTCCCTCGGGATACGGCGAGTCGCTCGCGGGGATCGCGGTTGTGCTCGCGTCGGCCGGGGATGCGACGGCGGCGAGATTCTGGGGTGCGGCCGATCGCCTGAACGAGGACCGTGGCGAGTCGTTCCACCAACCGGAACTGGGTGTCTACGAGAGCGCGATGAAACGGCTCGCGTCGCTTGTGGGCGTAGACGTGTTCGAGGCCGAACGGGCGATCGGGCAGGGCTGGTCGACAGAGGACGCAATTCAGGCCGCCTTGGTGCTCCCACCACCCTCCCTCAGTCGCACCGGGCCGGCAGTGAACAAGAGAACCGCGCTGCCGGCCGGTCTTAGTGCGCGAGAGGCCGAGGTGTTGCGGCTGGTCATGGAGGGCTTGACCAACGACCGCATCGCCGACAGCCTTTTCCTCAGCCCCCGGACCGTCCACGCCCACCTGACGTCGGTCTACCGCAAGCTCGGTGTCACCAACCGCGCCGAGGCGGTGCGCGTCGCGGTGGAGCGTGGGTTTAGCTGACCCACGGACGAACGGCTACACAGACTTTGGCGCACGGGGAACCGGGCATGCCGCAGATACCAGGCGGCCGCTCCCCGGGGCGGGACCTCGAACTTGGCCAGGATGTTGGTCATGTGGCGCATGACCGTGCGGTGGTTGATGAACAGCGCTTCGCCGATCTCACGGTCGCGCAACCCCTCGGCGACGAGGCGGTTGACCTCCGCTTCCCGGGACGAGCGTGGCGCCAGGGCGAACCGGTCGGAAGGCAGGTCGGCCGCGCTAACGGCGACCGCGCTCAACCCTGCTATTCCTTGACAGGCACCTCGTAGTGGGTGACGTGAGGCTCCTTTTCGAGGAGATACTCGTCGTCCTCGGGGTAGTAGACGCTGGCCTCGGGGTCGTCGCCGGCGAAGGCACGGATGGCGTCCCAGGACTCCCAGAAGGTGATCAGAACGAATTCGGCCCGATCATCGGCGACGCGGCGCAGAACCTGGAGGCCACCGAAGCCCGGCGTCGCCCGGTAGTCCTTGAGGCCCGTCGCCTCCAGGTAGTCCATGTAGACGTCGGCGTGCTCCGCGCGGGTGACGCCGCGCCAAATTCTCGCGATCATCGATCGGTCTCCCGGTGATAGGCCGTAGGCCGTCGCCGCCGCGCTTCGGCCTGTCTTTCTAACCCGCCGGGGTGGGCATCTGTGTGGCGCGATCGGACCGGCCTCCGCCCGGCGCGGTCGCGTGGGCAGCCAGAAAATCCTCCCAGGTCCCGCGGCCGACCGCCCGGTCCGGGGACAGGGTCGCACCGGCGCGCAACGCGCGGGCGGCCTTGCCAGGGAGCCGGATCGGCAGGATCAGGCGGTGCTTGTGCTGGGAGCGCAGGTAGCCGCGCATGAGGTTCTTCATCTCGTACACCCGTGGCCCGGCGAAGTCGGGCACCAGGCCGGCCGCCGAGCCGGTAGCAAGGTCGACCAGCCGGTCCGCCACCTCGGATGAGTCGACCGGCTGGAACCGGACCCCGGCGAAGGCGGGAACCACTGGCAGCTTCGTCAACTGCCGGGCTACGAGCAGGACCAGGTCGTGGAACTGGGTGGCGCGTAGGATCGTCCAGGGAATGCCAGACTCGGCCACGATCTGCTCCCCCGCCCGCTTGGCCCGGAAGTACCCGAACATCGCGCTGTCGAACTTCCCTGCGACGGGGATCCTGTCCGCCCCGACGACCGAGATGTAGACCAGGTGCCGCGCTCCGGCCTTTTTCGCGGCGTCCACGAGGTGGCGGGCCTTGTCCTCGTCGCCTTTGCTGCTGCCCGCGAGATGCAAGATGGTCTCGACACCGGCGACGGCGGCATCGACCCCCTCGCCGGTGGCGAGATCGCCGGCCATGTACTCAACACCGTGCTCGGCATCGCGAGGGCTCCGGCTAAGCACACGGACAGGACGCCCGGCGTCACGCAGCCGCGCGACGACTTGCCGCCCAAGTGTGCCCGTGCCACCAGTAACCAGAATCGGTGCGTCCATGGGATCCTCCTCGTTCTAGACGCGGCTACCGTGCATCCCGCCCTGTCTCAGCATCAGCATCTGAAGGGCGTACCGCGTGTGCCGCACACGCGATACCAACGTGATGAGGCGAGCGTTCATCTCGGTACTCGTTGCTCCTTGTCACATCGGTCGGGCGCCGGGTGTCAGGGTATTGACACCTCATTGAGAAGACACCTGGGAACGAGAGGATGTGACCGATGGATGAGCGCGAGTGGCTGGCGGACCGGTTCGAGGAGCATCGGCCCCGCCTGCGGGCGGTGGCCTACCGGATGTTGGGTTCCCTCACCGAAGCCGACGACGCCGTCCAGGACAGCTGGCTGCGCCTGAGCCAGTCCCGCAAGACTGGGGCGGAGGAGATCGACAACCTGGGCGCGTGGCTGACGACGGTCGTCGGCCGGGTCTGCCTGAACATGCTGCGGGCCCGCAACTCCCGGCGCGAAGAGGCCTTCGGGGTGCACATCCCCGATCCCGTCATCAGCCACGCGGGCGGGCTCCAGCCCGAGGAGGAGGCCCTGCTGGCAGATTCGGTCGGCCTGGCCCTGATGGTCGTGCTCGACACCCTCACCCCGGCGGAGCGGCTGGCGTTCGTGCTGCACGACACCTTCGGGCTGCCGTTTGAGGAGATCGCGCCGATGGTCGGCCGCTCCCCCGCGGCGGCACGGCAACTGGCGAGCAGGGCGCGACGGCGGGTGCGAGGGGCCGAGATACCGGCGCCCGATCCCGATCTCGCCCGGCAACGGGAGGTCGTCGATGCCTTCTTCCTGGCGGCCCGTGGGGGCGACTTCAATGCTCTGGTATCCGTGCTCCACCCGGACGTCGTCCTGCGCTCCGACTTCGGGGTCAAGCGGCCGGGCCTGTCGCAAGTCTTCCACGGCGCAGAGGCCGTCGCCAGACAGTCTGTTCTGGGGGCGATTCCGGGGGCCAGCCTGCACCCGGCGCTGGTGAACGGGGCGGCCGGTATGGTGATCACGGTGAAGGGGCGGCCGTTCGCCGTGATGGGCTTTACCGTCGTCGACGGCCGGATCGTCGCGATCGACGCGATCGCCGATCCGGAGCGGGTGCGCCGGATCGCGGCGGGGGTGCTTGATGGGGATGATTCGGGGTCTGCCAGATCAGAATCGTGACGCCTGTGTCTGGGGATGGGCGATGCATGCATCGCCCCTACAAATCTCCCAGCGTCCGTCGGGTGTTGACGTCCCTGGTGTGTGCTACCGGTCGGATCTGGGGCCCGATCACCGTAGGGGCGATGCCTGCATCGCCCGGTTGCCGGCATAGGCGCACCGTGACGACAAACCCGGCCGCAGGGGCGCGATGCACCGCGCCCACGTCCCCTCTGCAATCGCCCGTATCTGGCAACCGGGCGCGATGCAATCGCGCCCCTACGCGGGTTGGCCTATTCCCATGCCAGTCAATTCGTCGCCGCACCCGGCGGACGTCCGTCCAGCCAGGCGCGGAGGTCGGCCGTGTGGGCGGCATAGTGCTCGTCGGCGTAGGAGGAGATGATGCTCTCCAGAGTCCAACTGGGCTCGCCCTCGGCGGCGGGGCGGACGTGGGCGATATGGAGGTGGCCGGCGAAGGTGTAGGGCCGGGCCAGTTCGCCGTCCGGCAGGGCCGCGATCGATTCCTCCAGCGCGTCGGCCCACACCGGCGCGTTCGTCAGGACTTCATCCAGGGATCGGTGCCGGTCGATCGTCTCGTGCCGCCAGGCGTTGCGCTGGTCCTGATCGCTCATGTCGACATCCGGTGGCGGGACCTGGTCATGGCCGAAGCACTCCTTCACGGTCGGCAGGTCACCGCGCACCGCCGCCCGCAGCTGGCCCGTCATCCAGCGGCTATCGGCGGTGAGATGGGCGATGACGTCCCTCGTCGCCCACTCCCCATCCAACAGCGGCACAGTCAGCCGATCACCCGGCACCTCGTCAATCGCCGCTTCCCACGCCGCTCGCGCCGCGCGCGTCCGCCCCAGCAACGCCTCCCTACCTTCATCTGCCACTGTATTTCTCCTACCGTCCCGGCTACCCGCCTTCCCGCCTTCCCTCCTGTGGTAAGGGCGGCGGCCGGCGCGGCACCGGTGACGATTGCACGATCGAGGTCGTCGTAATGCCGTAGAGCAGGAAGCGGTCCAGGAGGTGGTCGAGCTGGTCCATGGCCGGGAAATGGACCAGCATGACGAAGCAGTCCTCGCCGGTTACCCGGTGGCACTCGACGACCTCGGGGATGCTCCGGGCCAGCTCCGCCACCCGCCCTAGCTGGCCCGGGTTCGGCCTGATCCGCACGAACGCGGAGAGGGGCATCCCCAGTGCGACCGGATCAAGCTCGAGGGTGTAGCCGCGGATGACCCCGGCCTCCTCCATCCGGCGGACGCGCTCTGTCACCGCCGGGGCGGACATGCCCACGCGCCGGGCCAGCTCCGCCATCGTCAGGCGGGGATCGGCGCGCAGGGCCTCGAGCAGGCGGCGGTTGGTGTCATCGAGCAGGCCATTCGGAGGGCCATAGGAGAAAACCGGATCCGACGTTGAATCTCCAGGCATTTTCTCCTCCTGGCCTTTGCATCACCATGTACGGGCACGGATCGGCATCCTAGCATGATGGTATGGCATATGGTTCGTCGAACATCCACGCTGATACAGTCGTCCAAGACGGGCCGCTGCGCCGGATCGATACCGCCCTCCCGCCCCACGCCTACTTTCTGATCAGCGCGGTCTTCCATTACCTGGGACCGGCGTTTGCCGTGCTGCTCTTCGCCGAGGTCGATGTTCTGGGGGTGGCCTGGCTCCGGATCGCGACCGCGGCCGCGATCTTCGCCGTCTGGCGGCGACCGTGGCGGCTCTTCCAGCGGACACCCCGGCCCGATCTGCGCCTGATCGGCGCCCTGGGGCTGGTGCTGGGGGCGATGAACGCGGTCTTCTACCTCGCCATCGACCGCCTGCCGCTAGGAACCGTCGGCGCGATCGAGTTCCTGGGTCCGATCGTCCTGGCGGCGAGCGCCACCAGAAGCGGGCGCAACCTCGCCGCCCTGGGACTGGCGGTCGGCGGGGTCGGGCTGCTGGCGGATGTGCGGCTGGCGGGGGAGCCGCTCGGGTTCGTACTGGCGGGGATCAACGCCGCCCTGTTCGTGCTTTATGTCGTCCTTGGCCACCGTGCCGCCCGGTCGGGTGTGGGCGGGATCGACTGCCTGGCCGCGGCGATGCTGGTGGCGATGGTGGCCGTCTCACCGGTGGGGCTCAGCGAGGCGATGCCCGCCTTTTCCCGGCCGGAGGTGCTGCTGGCCGGCATCGGCGTGGGCGTGTGCTCCTCGGTGATTCCCTACGTGAGCGACCAACTGGCGATGGCCCGCCTCTCGCGCGGGACCTTCGCCTTCTTACTGGCGCTGTTGCCGGCCTGCGCGACGGCGATCGGCGTCGTCGTGCTCCGCCAGATTCCGTCGCTGCCGGAGATCGCCGGGGTGGGGCTCATCGTGGGCGGGGTGGCGCTGCGGCGCGAACCCGCCGGGGACGTCGCAACATCCGAGCGGTAGCCTGGGCTTCCTCGGGTATGATGGCGTCCTGATGACGTTTTCCAGCGCAACGCGGCGAAGGAGCGGGCGGTGGCGGATCGAAGGACCGAGTGGCTGGCGCGCGGGCTGCGGGCGACGATGATCTTCGACCGGGCAGCGGCGGTCGCCGGGGCGGCCCGGTCGGCCCTGGTCCTGGCGTTCGCCTCGGACGAGGTGCTGGCCCGCTACAGCGACCTGGCCTACGGGGCCACCACCTCCTACCTGCCCGACTCGCCCGACTTCGACGCCAACCTCTTTCCGTTCGAGGAAGCGGCCTTCGGAAAGTACTTCCCGCCCCCACCCGGCCGGATCTTGATCGGTGCTGCCGGGGGTGGCCGCGAAGCGCTCGCCCTGGCCAGGCGCGGCTACGAGGTGGTCGGGTTCGAGCCATCGGAGCCGCTTGTCGCCGGTCTGGCGGCCCACATCCCCGCCGGTCTCAAGATCACGGCCTACCGGGCCACCTATGAAGATCTCCCTCTCCTCGCCCCCGCCCTACCAGGGGCCGAGCCAGCCAACCTCACCGCCCTGCCCCGCTTTGATGCCGCGATTCTGGGGTGGGGCAGTTTCTCGCATCTCCTCTCGGAGCAGCGTCAGGTCGAAGCGCTGCGAGCGATGTCCACGGTCACCGACGGGCCTGTGCTGGTCAGCTTCCGCACCGATCCTCACGCCACCGGCGAGGCGCGATCGCAGCTGGAGCAGATCAAGCGGCTCCTACCGGGACGCAACCGGATCCACGGCAACTACTTCAACATGCAGATCGGCTTCTACCAGGCCTTTTCGCGCGAGCAACTCGAATCGCTCTTCGCCCAGGCGGGACTTGAAATCGAAACGCTCGACACGGCCGATTCCTCCGGCTTCTGGGGACACGCCGTCCTCACCAGGCGGTAGCCGGCTAGCCAGCTCTGGAACGCCATCCAACCCATCGCCCCAACGGAATACGTCACTTGTCAGATGCGTATCGGCTCGCGGACGGGCACCCTGTGACATGGGTGGGGCCACGACCCACGGCCGTGACCGGACGATTGCGTACCGGTACTGGTCAGTTCTGCTATGGAGTCCGCGATGTTGACCCTCTCTACCCCCGTGATCCCCCGGTTCGCTTCCCTTGCGACCGGAGTCTCCATTCCCTACGTCGAAGCCGGCGATCCCGCCGGCGTCCCCGTCATCTTCCTGCACGGATACACCGACTCCTGGCGGTCGTACGAGCCGGTCTTGCCACACATCCCGGCGGGCATCCGGGCGATTGCCCTGACCCTGCGCGGCCACGGAGATGCCGAAAAGCCCGCGACCGGGTACAGGCAGAGGATACTCAAAGTCGTGAGCGTCGGGGAGGATAGGCGCATGGAGGTGTGCCATGCCCGCGACGTCTGCGGTTCCCGACGAATTCGGCCTGCTGGTCGCCCGGTTCGCGACCTTGACCGACCCTCGGCATGCCCGCGGCAAGGTCCATCCCCTGCCGGGGGTGCTGGCCCTGGTGGTGCTGGGATTGCTGGCTGGGTGCCGCTCCCTGAGCGCGGTGAGCCGCTACGGGGCGATCCACCCGGAGGTGCTCGCCCCGCTCGGCCTGCGGCGGAGCCCCTCGGTGGCGACGCTGCACCGGTTGCTGGGGCTGGTCACGGTGGCCGACGTGCGGAGCGTGGTCCGGGCCTTCGCCCAGGACCTCATCGCGCGTCGGACCCCTCCCGCGGCCGTGACCGAGGTGGCCCTGGACGGCAAGACCCTGCGGGGCACGCACGAGGAAGGAACCCCACTCCACGTGCTGCGGGCCTTCGCCCAGCACGCTGGCCTCGGACTCGATCAGGCACTTGCCGCCCCGCTACGCGGGGAAGTGAGCGCGGCAACGCGCTGGTTGGATGAGGTCGCGGACGCCTTCCCGGGCCTGGCGATCCTGACCGGGGACGCCCTGTTCGCCGAGCAGTCGCTGTGCTCCGCAGTGGTCGCCGGGCAGCGCGATTACGTCTTCCGGCTCAAAAAAACCAACCAGCCCTCTTCGCGGATGTCGCGATCCTCTTCACCGACCCCGGTCCGCCCGATGTCGTGACGACCGAGAAGGGGCACGGCCGCCTGGAGCGGCGCGAACTGCGGGTGCGCGCCGACCTCGCGGGGTATTCCGCCTTCCCGGGGTTGGCGCAAGTCGCTGAGTTGAAGAAGGAGGTCGTCCACCTTGCGACCGGCGAGGTCACGCGCATCACCCGCTACTTAGTGACCAGCCTCGGAGCCGCGGCGGCCGACCCCCCGCGCCTCCTGGCGGTCGCGCGGCGGCACTGGGGGATCGAGAACCGCTGGTTCCACGTTGCCGATGACAGCTTCGGCGAGGACCGCCAGGTGCTACAGGACCACGACCGGGGGCAGGTCCTGGGGTTATTACGCGGCGCGGCCATCAATCTCCTGCGCGGCCGCTGCGTGCTCTGGTCCGAGCGCGCGCCGATGACGGCCCGGGCCGAATGGGTCAACGGCCACCCGCTCACCGTCCTCGCCGCCCTCACCGCGCCTTCGCGACTTTGAAAAGGCCCTAGCAAGAGGACTTCGCCGCGGACATCGCCGCATTCCTCGGCACGCAGAACCTGGAACAGGCGGTCATCGTCGGGCATTCGCTGGGCAGCAGCATTGCCCAGCGGTTCGCCATCGACTATCCAGAGCGATGCCGTGGCCTGGTGTTGATCGGGGCCTCAACGATGTGGGCCAGCAACCCCGATGTCCTCGAGCTGAGCGCATTCGTCGCTAGCTTTGAGGACCCAGTCGACCCCAACTTCGTTCATGAGTTCCAGGCGAGTACCGTCGCCCGCCCGGTGCCGGATGCACTCATCTCGACCGCCGTCGCGGAAAGCCTGAAGGTGCCCGCCCGCGTCTGGCGCGAGGCCCTGGCCAGCCACCTGGAAGCAGACTACACCCAGGACCTCGGCGGCATTACCGCCCCAACCCTGCTGCTCGCGGGCGGTCGGGACGATCTGACACCGTACGAAGCGCAGCTTGTCCTTCAGGATCTGATTCCCGGCTCCCGCCTGATCGTCTACCCGGACGGCGGCCATGCCGTCCACTGGGAAGACCCGGACCAGGTCGCAGCCGACATCGCCACCTTTGTCCTGGCGCTCCCCGAACGCCCGAACGCGTCCAACTCCGTTCCGCCCGCCCGGTAACCCAGCGCTCAGCAGGCCCGTTGCCCCGGCCGGCGTTCGCCGCCGGCCGGGGCAACGGGCCTGCCGCTGAACCAGCGCTGGCCGGCGATCCCACCAGTGATCAGAGCAAGGTGCTCCCTGATGGCGCTGCCCACATTGCCCATCAGGCGAAGATCCGGCACCGTGCCACGTTACCTTGAACGCCCAGGGACTACCGGGGCCGCGCCACATGAATGCCAAGACCGATCACGGTACCGACCGCCGCGCCGATCATGAGTGTCAGCAACCCATGGGGGTTTGCATCGCCATCGAGGAAGGCCCAGGAGACAACCCGCATCGCGATCGCGACAACAATCAAGACGAGGGAGATCGACAACCAGCGGATTGACCGTTGTCGATCGGACCGCCGATCCAGGAATCGCCAGAACGCGTTGTCTCGCGGTTGCGGTGTCATGTCGCTGCCTCCATCGACCGAATCGACGTGATGAAGCAAGATCGAGTGGCATCGAACGGTCGTGGCCGCGGCCGCCGGCCCAGCGGGAGGCGCCCCGCCTCTGACGATAACCACGACAGGCTCGGCAAGACCGCCGGAGCGACGCGCTAGCGGATCCGCCGGCTCATCTCTTCGGTCAGTTCAAGGTTCGGCCCGGGATCAGGTCGAGGCTCACGGAACAGCATGATGACGGTGATGATTGCCGCGCCGGTCAGCATGCCTCCCGCGATTTGCAGCGTGAATTCGAGGTTGGCGTCCCAGCCGAAGAGGACATCGCCAAGCCAGCGGGCGCCGACAATCGCGGGAATGACCAGGAGCCAGGTCATCGCGTACTGGGCCGCACGCTGCCGCCGCGTCAACCGGTCAAGGTTGCGCCCGAGCAAGAAATCCCGAAATGAGATGCCCATTCCATGTCTCCATTGGCCATATCCGACAAGACGCCGGATCAAACAGCGGCCCCCTCGACCGGCAACGTCGCCGGCCAGCAACGAGGGTTCAGGCGTTGGCTCCAACCGTTGTGGGACTGCCTGACCGTCGACCTAGCGGATGCGCTTGCTCCATGCTTCGGGCAGGTGGTACTCCCGCTCTTTGGCTTTGGCCGGCCGGGGGTCACGGGTCAGTCCGACCACGACCTGGGCCACGGCGACAAGCACGCCAAAGCCGGCATAGATCAGCGTCCGGACCGTTCCTAACTCACGCCCGAACAGCCACGCGATCAGGAAAAGCGCGCTGATGCCAACGGCACACCCGAACAAGGCGATGAGTCCGCGCCGAATCGCGCGCTGGGTTAGCGTGAGTCGCTCCGGATATCATTCGTGCAAGTGATCCCAAATCGATATGTCCATCCTGCCTCCGATGGGGTTGGTTGCGAAGCGTTGGTGGCTGGTGAACCTGGGGCGGTATTGTCTCCGCTCCCACTTAACATACGACGGCGGATCCGCAAATGTTCCGTACAACCGTTGCCTGGCTGCGGTGCCGGTTTATGCACGTCTTCTCCGCCTGAATCACCCGGCGAGTGTCCTCGTCGGAGGACGGCCGCGACGAAGCTCAGCGGCCCTTGGACCCGGCCGAGAGGACATCTTCCGGATGCCCTGCCTTGCCCCCACTGTGCGGGGCAGCAACCCGGCGCACAACAGGATAAGTACGAATTCCGCGCCGGGACCCCGGTACGCAACTATGCGTACCGGGCATCACTAGCGGTCGTCCTGGGCTGTCCAGTGCCCCTCTGCCATCCCCTCCCCTAATTGGAGTAGGTGCCCTCCGATCAAATGTCTGCATCCTCCGTCCGAGCTGTAAGGGTATAAACACTCGACGAAGAAGCTTGGTTGTTGGATGGCGGAGCAAGGAATGAGCGACGACACAGTACTGGCCGTCGGCCCGCTGCCAGCTGGTAGCAGCGCCGTCAGTGCCGCCGAGGCCGAAGCGTTCCTTGTCGGGCGATTCGGCGCCGAGGTGACGGACATCGAGCCGATCGGCGGGGGCGCCTGGTCGAAGGCGTATGCCTTCCAACGCGGCGGCACGCACTACATCGCCCGGTTCGGTAGCTACCTTGAGGACTTCGCGAAGGATCGGTTAGCCGGGCGCTACGCATCAGCCGATCTGCCGATCCCCACGGTCACCGAGATCGGCGAGGCCTTCGGCGGGTTCTACGCGATCTCAGAGCGGGCTTTTGGCGGATTCATCGACCACCTCGACGGGGAAGGGATGCGGGCGACCCTGCCGTCGCTGTTCGCCGCCCTCGACGCGGCCCGGTCCGCGGACCTGTCAGCTACGACGGGCTACGGAGGCTGGGATGCCTCCGGCACGGCCCCCTACCCAACCTGGCAAGCGGCCCTCCTCGATGTCACCACCGACCAACCAGGCGGCCGCGGGTCCGGCTGGCGTGAGCGTCTGGAGGCATCGGCCACTGGGGCGGGGAGGTACGATGAGGCGGTCGACCATCTCCGCACCCTCGTCGCGTTCTGTCCGGAGGAGCGCCATCTCATCCACAGCGATCTCCTCCACTTCAACGTCCTGGTCACCGGCAATCGCATCTCGGCCGTGTTCGACTGGGGCTGCTCCCTGTACGGCGACTTCCTCTACGACCTCGCCTGGTTCGCGTTCTGGTCACCCTGGTATCCGGCATGGCAAGGCATCGACTTCCGCGCGGAGGCGACGCGCCACTTCGCGGCGATCGGCCTGGAGGTCCCGCACTTCGACGAGCGTCTCCGCTGCTGCCAGATCCACATCGGCCTGGACGGACAGCGATACCAGGCCCTCGTCGGCGACTGGGAAAACCTGGAGCCAACGACCGAGCGAACCCTGGCGGTGGCGCGGGGCGCGGACTCGTAGGGGGCCAGGAGTCTTCAAGAACTCTACGATCGCTCCCTCAGGTCCTGACTCGTTCGCAACGTGACCTCCAATGAAGTAGCCCGGTGACTACGGGACTACCGAATCGAAATGTAGAGACCACTTGTTCTTGGTTCTCTTTTCGCTCTGCGTTACGGGGTTTTCTTGTCGAACCAAGAGGCCGAGAGATATGACGACATTGAGGTAAATGCGCGTCAGGAGGACTTCATGAGACGGCGCTGGACAACGGTGTTGGTCGCCTTTTCACTTGCACTGATAGGTTCCTTCGGGCTCGGCTCTGCACAAGATGACGATCCTCTCGAGACCCGGGACTTTATCCCCGGCGGATCGGTCCTCGGCGATGGATGGATTCTGAGCACATCCGGAGCAACGTCGTTTGAAGCAGAGGGCACCGTCGACACGCGCTTTGCCCTCTACCTCGGCCCAGAGGGATCCCGCGCGTACATCGTTGCCACCCGTGTCGAGAACGGCGCCGCGGGATTTCGGACGGCATGGGCGGCCGTACTGGATGTCTGGTTCGGGAGCTTGGAGGACCGGATCGCCGATCCCAGGACGGACCAGGAAAGCGAAACCCCGGATCGCCCCATCGCTGGCTGCGACGAGATCGAGCGAACCTGGGGAGAAGAGTATCTCGACGGGGTGAGGGTCGGGATTACCCAGTGCGCGGTTTCCGACGACTTCATTGTGGTCACCTTCGTTTCGAACAAATTCGGGCCCAATGGCGGCAAACTCGCGGCCGATCGACTCATGTCGGTCGTCCTGGAGCGGGCGGGGGTAACTACTGCCGCAGCCGTGACCGCCGCGGTGGCCGAGATAAAGACGGCCGCTCCTCCTGCCTCCTGCATACCAGCCATCCGCTTCGCGCAAGAAGGCATTCTGCCGATCGGTACGACAGTGACGGTGATGCGCTTGACCCGATTGCGCACCGAGCCTGCGGCGGACGGCGACCAGGTGGCAGAGCTAGCGGTCGGTACGGAGGTGACGATCACCGGCCCGGTTATTGATGGAACTCCGGACTGGTACCCGGTGCGGGTCAACGCAAGCAACCAAGCCGGGTTCGTTGTGGCGGCAAGTCTCGAATACTGCCCGCCATCGTCCTGACTTACGCCTCTGATCGAAGACACGAGGTTTCGTCGACTCACACCGCATGGCTTCCGGCACACCGCGGCGACGCTGCTCATCAACCGAGGCATTTCATCCAAAGAGGTCCAACAGATCCTTGGGCACAGTTCCATCCAGATTACACTGGACCTTTACGTCTACCTGACGGACGACGACATTCGCGACGTGGCGGAGGCGATGGAAGACGTGCTCGGCGGGGGAAGAGACGGCAACGGTGCGCCAGTGATGCACTTCGACAGGGCCGGAGACGTCCTATTGGCCATGAAATGACCGGCTTCGTCCCGGCCTGCGGCATGCACGCGGCGGCCACCGAACCAGCAGGCCGGCAGGCCAGCTCGGCAGCGGTCGTCGACCCGTCGATCACGGCAAATAGAGGAACCCAATGATCCCTACGCCGCCTTCCCTGACGCATCCCGCTCCAGGCGCGGCCCCAGCCAAACCCCGCGTCGTCGTCACCGGCCTCGGCGCCGTGACCCCGTTCGGAGTGGGGGTTACCCGGCTCTGGGAGGGCCTGCTTGCGGGCCGATCCGCCATCCGCCCGATCACCGGCTTCGACACCACCGACTTGCCGGTCAAGATCGGCGGGGAGGTGCCGGACTTCATCGCCGGGGACCACATGGACCGCCGCTCAGCGGGGCGGATGGACACCTTCGCCCGCTACGCGGTCGCGGCCGCTCGTGAGGCGATCACGATGGCGAACCTGACTGTATCCGATGCAAATCGGGACAGGATCGCGACGGCGATTGCCTCCTGCCACGGTGGGATCGCCAGCCTGGAGAAGGCCGTCGCGGCGCTGCGGGAGCGCGGAGCGGCCCGGGTCGGTCCGCTGACCATCCCGCTCAGCCTGCCGAACATGGGCGGCAGCCAGATCTCGCTCGCGTTAGGGATACATGGGCCGACGGTCACTCCTGCCGCCGCCTGTGCCAGCGGCACCCAGGCCATCCTCGACGGGATCACCATGATCGAGCGGGGCGAGGCCGACGTGGTCATCGCCGGTGGAGCCGATGCCACCCTCACCCCCTTGGGCATCGCCGGATACGCGGCCCTGGGCGCTCTTTCGCCTGGCAACGGCGACCCGGCCAGGGTCAGCCGCCCGTTCGCGGCCAGCCGCGACGGCTTTGTCCTCTCGGAGGGGGCGGCGGCTATGATCCTCGAATCAGAGGAGCACGCCGTCCGCCGGGGAGCGACGGTCCTGGCACTGGCCGCGGGCGCGGGCGCCACCTCCGACGCCTACCACCTGACCAGCCCGGACCCCAGCGGTGCCCAGGCCGCCCGCGCCATGGGCCTCGCCCTGGAGCGATCCGGCCTCCGCCCGGAGGAGGTCGACTACGTCGCCGCCCACGCCACCAGCACGCGAGTCGGGGACATCGCGGAGACAAGGGCGATCCGGACCGCCTTCGGCGAGCATGCCGACCGCCTGGCGGTCTCCGCGACCAAATCGCTGGCCGGCCACCTGCTCGGGGCGGCGGCGGCCCTGGCCGCCGTCACCTGCATCCTGGCGATCCGAGACGGGATCGTGCCCCCGACCATCAACCTGGACGACCCCGACCCGGATTGCGATCTCGACTACGTCCCCCACACCGCCCGCCACCTAGCGGTCCGCGCCGCCATCGCCAACGGCTTTGGGTTCGGCGGCCAGAACGCCTCGGTGCTGTTCACGCGGCCGTAGCGCGATCGTCCCACACCTGGGTGGGCACAATCCAGTGCCGGGGTATCCTGCGATCAGGTCTGTCTGCGAAGGCCGGTTGGCCGGAGGAACCAGCCCGTTCTCAGCCCTGGAAAGGCTTTGTCTGGGTTAGCCCAGGGTTTCAACCCGAGGTTCTTAGCCGGTTGCCAACGCGATGAGGATGGTTTCGTCGACAGTGTCGCCGGAGAGGTAGATCGTCTCATCGGTGGCAAGCTGGATGAACGGATTGCCAAGATCGGGGTAGGCAATGTCCCAAACGAGGGCGCCGTCATCCAGATCGAGCGCGAGAATGGCGGAGGACTCGCCGTAGTTGACGGTGACGTAGGCCGCGTTTGTCTCATCCCAGACCGAGACGGCATACCCTAGCCCGGTGGGGATGGGATCGGACACCCACGCCTCCTCGCCGTCTGCCAGGTCGATGGCGGTCAGGGTCACGACACCCTCGGCGTCGTCCCGCCACTCGACGACCGCGAGGTCGTCCGTATGCGGCACGAAGGCATTCGGGGTGCCAGCCGGATGGTCCAACTCCTCGGCGCTCCACACCTCGTCCCCAGTCTCGAGGTCGATGAGCATCAAGGAGAGCGTCTCGGCAAGCCCGCCGCGCAGCAGGATGCCGTCATCGACGATCCCGGCGAAAATCCACAGGTCTTCAGGATCCAACTCCGTCCGCCAGAGCTCGTCTCCGGTAGCGGGCTCGAACGCGATCACCGCCTCGGCCGCCAAAAACGGTTCCCCGGCGATGGCGTAGGCCATGCCACCGTCTTCAGCCTCGACGCTGATCTCGACGTCCCCTTCGGGCAACGTCCACAGCTCATCCCCGTCTTCGGGATCGAGGGCAATGGTCTCCCAGCGGAAGGCGTCAAAGTCGCCCGTGCGCACTGACGTGATGAGGGCATCGTCGGTGATGAACAGGTCACCGGCATAACCATCCAGGTCCACCGACCAGGCTGGCTCACCGCTCTCCAGATCGACGGCGGCCACCGTGGATAGATCGAGGTCGCTCTCGACCGTGATCAGGAGCTGATCGACCAGCCCGATGGGATCCGGCGTGCTGCCCTGGCCATCAAGCCGCCACACCTCGTCCCCGGTCGCGGCATCGAGCGCGGTCAGGCCGGAAGTATCGTCACCGAAGAGCGGGAAGATGATCCGGTCGTCGAACTGCTCGATGTTGCCCGAGACATTGCCGTCCAGGTCGTCGCTGCCGATCTCCCAGATCGCCTCGCCCGTCTCATCATCCAACGCGGCAAAGGACGAGAAGTCGATTGCGCACCAGGGACTCGAGGCGCCGACATAGACAACTCCACGATCTTGACCCGTAATCTGGTAACTCCCGGCATTGGGATCGGTGTAGCGCCAGCGCTCGACCGGCTCGTCTCCGTCCGGGGCGGCCAGGGACTCGATCTCGCCACACCCCCTAGCTCCTACCTGCGCATGCGGCGTCAGCAAAAGCGCGACCAGGAGCCCGCCGATGAGGAGCGTGCGCGAGATGTTCGGCATGGAACGTCCTCTATGTGTCAGGCGGCCCCTCGTGATTGTGGGGAATCGATCATCCGGAGCCGAGCGCATTCTCTCTCCTCAGGTATTGACAATATAGAACATATGATCTAATTTGTAGACAAGCGGCACACCCGGCGGGGATGCGGGCCTGGGCAGCGCTCCACCCTGTCCGGCTCGGGTTCCCAGCCGTCATCCAGGCCCCAGCGCGCGCTCCCGGCGGACGTCCCGCCCGGTCGTAGCCCCTGCGAACCCGCTCCCCGATCCGCCCACATCACCGGGCCGGATGGGGTAGTAGCGACCTGCGGACCACTAGGCCATCGAACGCCCAAACCCAGAAACGGCATCCGAGAACGCCCCTCTCCACTGCGGTGGAGAGGGGGTAGGAGGTGAGGTCTTCTCCGCTCAGTCCCTAAGGTTGCGAACCGAGTCGACGTCGGTGGCGTTGTCCTGCCGGCGGGCCAGGGCGAGGACGATCGCCAATCCCACTGCGGCTTCGGCGGCGGCAACCGTGATCGTAAAGACCACGAATCCCTGGCCTTGGAGCGAGTTGTTCTCCCAGCCGAAGGCAATCAGCGCGATGTTGACGGCGTTCACCATCAACTCCACGCACATGAAGATGATGATCAGGTTGCGCCGGATCAGCACGCCCATCATCCCGATAATGAAGAGCGTCGCGCTGAGAAACAGAAAGTGCTCGATCTGGAGTTCGTTCACGGTGCCTCCGGCAGGCGTTAGGCGTTAGGCGTTAGGCGTTAGCATGAATCCTGATGCCAACCCGTAGACCTAACCCCAACCGTCCTCCTAACGCCCAATGCCTAACGCCTAACGCCTAACGCCGATCGTCGTGAATTCGTCCGCGTCCTTGACCATGATTAAGTCGCGGGAGCCGGTCGCGGCGGCGGCTTCGCGCTCCTCGGCGGCAACAGAGCCGGGGATCGGGGTTTCGCCGCGGGGGCCGCTGGGCAGGGCCAGGTCGACGCCGCGGGGATGGCCGAGGGAGATGGTGCCGCTGCGCCGGCCGACGCGCTCACCCAGCCGTTCCGGCAGCGCCAGCACGATCGCACCGATCACGCCGACGAGCAGGACGAGCGAGGCGACCTCGAAGGCGAGCAGGTAGTCGGAGTAGATGAAACGGCCCAGCGCCTGGGTGTTACCACCGACGGCGGCGATCGCCTCCGGCGTGGCGGTGCCCTGGGGGCCGACGACGGAGCGGTTCAGGATCGCCGCCCCGATCTCCAGGAGAAGGATCGCCCCCAGGATTAACCCGACGGTACGCTGGATCGGACGCCCTTCGTAGAATTGAGGCAGTGCATCGGTGTCGACTAGCATCAAGACGAAGAGCACCAGGACGAGGATCGCCCCGGTGTAGACGATGACCTGGACGGCGGCCAGGAACTCCGCCCCGAGCATCACGAAGATGCCGGCGGAGTTAAAGAAGGAGATCACGAGGAAGATCCCGGCATGGACCGGATTCCGCGCGGTCACCACCCCGACCCCGCCGAGGACGCTCACCGCCGCGAGAATGTAGAAGATGACCAGTTCCCAGGACATCGCGACTCCCTAGTCGTGAGACGTGAGACGTTGAGAATTGAGAGTGAGAAACCCTACCGAACCGAGCGGCGTCGCTCGTGGCTAACGACCCGGGCTTGAGCCCGATAAGCCGGCTTCAGTCGGCAGCCATCTAGCGCAGAGCGTCGGAGAGCGAGCAAAGTCACCGCATGTTCCGGCCTCCTTCAAGGGGATATCGTGGACGCAGCCCGGGACTCTACAGCCTCGATCAGGCCATGGACGGCGCCCCATAGACCGCCGCGGCCTTCGACCGCAGCAATGAGGCGGCGCACCACGGCTCTCGATCGTCATTCATGATGTCTCACCCTACCGCGGCGACGGGGCGGCATCTCGCGCCGCGGTGCCGACGGGACGGAGCGAGAGGGCGATCAGGCCGGCGAAGATCGCCGCCAGAACGACCCAGCCCCAGGTGGGCATGGTCAGGTCGTCGTTGGCGACCAGGCGGATGAAGGCCGTGATCAGGATGTTCACCAGGACGAGGGGAAGGAGGACCTTCCAGGCGATGCCCATGAGCTGGTCGTAGCGGAAGCGGGGCAGGGTGGCCCGGAGCCAGACGTAGAAGAAGAGGAAGGCGACCGTCTTGAGCAGGAGCCAGATGATGCCCAGGCCCCAGTATTTTTCGGAGCCCGGTCCGTCGGTCCCGCCCAGGAAGAGGGTGCTGGCGAAGAGCGAGATGACGATCATGTTGATGTACTCGCCCAGGAAGTAGAAGGAGAAGCGGAAGGCGGAGTACTCGGTGTGGAAGCCGGAGACCAGCTCCGTTTCGGCCTCGGGGAGGTCGAACGGGGCGCGGTTGGTCTCGGCGACGGCGGAGATGAGGTAGATCACGAAGGCGAGCGGCTGGGAGAGGATGAACCAGTTCGGCACCGAGAGGGGGCCGATGTCCAGCGAGGTCTGCTGCTGGACCATGATCTCGCGCAGGCTGAGGGAGCCGGCCAGCATGAATACGCCCACCAGGGCCAGGCCAAGGGTGATCTCGTAGGAGACCACCTGGGCGGCGGAGCGGAGGCCGCCGAGGAGCGAGTAGCGGTTGGCGGAGGCATAGGCGCCGAGGATGATGCCGTAGACCCCGACGCTGCCGAAGGCGAGGATGAAGAGGGCCCCGACATTGAGATCGGCGGCGAAGAGGTTCACATCCCGCCCGAAGATCTCGACCGTGCCACCGAAGGGGATCACGCCGACCGAGACGATCGCGGTGACGAAGATGACCAGGGGAGCGAAGAAGAAGACGATCTTATCGGCCGCGGCCGGGATCAGGTCCTCTTTCCCAAGGAGCTTGATCCCGTCGGCGATCGGCTGGAGGAGACCGGCGGGACCGGTGCGGGTGGGACCGAGACGGTCCTGAAAGCGGGCGATGATCTTGCGCTCGAACCAGGTCATGTAGGCCATGCCGACGAGGACGACGTTCATCAGGATGAACCCGACGATGAACGTCAACCACAACGGCTGGTCGGCAGCGGGCATGCTTCGTTCGCTCCCCTCGTCGCTCTGATCGCTCGGTCCAAATCACGCGGACAGGCCGCACCCGTCCCATTCCCGCGCGATGACTTGCAGTCCACGATTGTCCCACGACGGAGCCACCGTCGCGCGCGGCGGTATTGTACCCGAAGGGGAGGGGAGAACCGTGCCGTTCCGGGACTGCTATTCCAGGAGAAGCGCTCGGTACCCTGCCTGGCGGAAATGGTCGTCATTTGTAAGGGCTACTTGAAGGTTGCGTTCACCCATGACGACGAACGAAGCACAATCGGTCAACGCCCAACTCTTGTCCTATCGGGAGCGATGCAAGTCGAACGCTTTTGCGAACAACGCAGACGATGCTTGAACGATCCCGATAGATTCATCGGATTGGAGCGTGACGATCGCATCCGAGGCTTGCTGCCGCAATCGCCCCTTCGCGAGCGCGTCCCCGATTTCAAAGAGAACGAACTCAGTCGTCATGAGCGGCTGGCCGGTGGCTGCGATGCGTTCCGCCCATCGGGCGGCCGCCTCGTTCCATTGGTCGCGTGTACTGATTAACGCAAGGGTGTATCCCGGCGGCGAGGCGCTACCGGTCATCGCCAACGACTTTGGGCGCACCGTGAGCATAGTGGTCGTGGTTGATCGACAAGTCGTCGACCCCCATGTCGACCGCCAAACGCCTGATGCGCATCAGAGGATGCTCTCTGACTTCTTCGCCTTACGTGGGCGCAAGATCTGGGCTCTCGGATTCGATGGTTACGACATACACTGTATCCGGAGGAAGATCGAGCGGCTGCTCCGGTTTGACATTCGCTAGGTGACCCTAACGCACTTACCTCTTGCATCCATTTCCCACCTGTAGGTACGTACAGATTACGGGTGAAGGTGATAAAAGTAACCAGCATTACCGATTGATACAGGCATCCTTTGAAGAACGGCAGAGGGGTAGGGCGCTGGGCGATTGCTTCGCCGACGTGCGTTGCGCTGCGTCGGCACAGGTAGTGATCCGCGAGCGGCTCCGGCCTTGCATCCCCGGCTATATCTCCCCCCGCGCCACCGCCAGGGTTCGCCCGGCTGCCAGCTCAAGGTTGTCCCAGTCTCCGACGAGGGCCTGGAACTGCTGCGCGTCGAGGCCGGCATGCACCTGGCAGCAGCGGAACCGCTCGGCGAAGTGCGGGACCTCCAACCCGATGGCCGCGAAGTGGCGCGCCGCTTCCGCCCGAACGTCGATGCCGTGCCACGCCGGGTACCACGCCGACCAGAACGCGATGCTGGCCAGGTCGTACAGGAAGTCGCCGTACAGCGCGCAGCCCCAGTCGAACACGGCCGAGATACGGTCGTCGGCGACCAGGACGTTGAAGTGGATCAGGTCCCGGTGGATGAGGTGACGCTCCTCCGGGCAGAACGCGGCGAGGGCGGACATATGGTGGAGCGCCTCGTCGAACCGCTCCGCCCCCGTGGCCGACGCCTCCATGCGCCGCCGCCAGCCGTGCCCTTTGTCCTCCGGCCGGTCGGTCGCGACGTCGAGGAGGGCTGCCATCCAACTCTGATGGGGCGCCACGCCGGTGGGGTCCCACGTTCCGTACCCCGTCGTTGCCGACAGGTCCACGCCTCGGACCGCGTCGAGCGCGGCGAACAGCGACGGCAGGGTGGCCCGCATCCGCTCCCCGTCCAGGTGGTCGATATACCCGCCGAACATCCGCTCCGAGATCGCGTAGTACCCGCCGAAGGCCTGTCCGATCTCGGTGACCGTGGGGATCGGCAGGTCGGCCGACGCGTAGCTCCCGGCCAACCGATCCCGCTCGAAGTCGTCCGGGTAGCCGCCGAAGCGTGCGACGAAGTGCGCGCCGTCGCGCCGGAAGGCGTACGCCTTCGACCACGCGCCTCCGCCAATCGGCTGGACGTCCGTCACCCCGGCGCCGAATCGGCCGACCAGGAACGCCTCGGCCTCGTTGTCGCTCACGCGACTCGTGCCAGGCGGCAACGGTTCGGGCGCCGGTTCCTGGGCCTCGCTCATCCCATGCTCCGTCATCAAACGAGATTCGGCGGTGCCATTATTCGGTGACTCGCCCATATTGGTCACTACCTCCCTCTGATAGCCAGGCTGCTACTCATCGCTCAGCGTGTCCGCCGGCGGTGGGGTAGTAGCGCCGGCCGGTTGCTTCGCCGGGGTGAACTCCGGCTCGCTGTCCGGTCTTCCCATGCTGGCACGGACGGCGGTGTCAATATCCTCTAGCTGGCGGTTCGGCGTGCGTTGCGCGACCGGGGCTTGCTCCCGCCGGTGTGCCATTTCCGAGCGCGTCTTCTCGATGATGTGTTCCAGACCGCTGCAACCCGTCCGCCTAAAACCGTAGTTAGTTTGCTTGTCGGCATCCTTGGTGCGGCCGCTCCGGATATCTCCGCCTCGATAATGCTGTCTATGCGGTTTAGGTATGGTCGCGGTACGCGGCGTGCGCGACGTCTGCCTCAAATCCCAACATGATGGCGGCCATCAGGGAAAAGCCACCGATGGGGCCATCGATAACGGCACGCAGGGGGCAACCGGCACGCAATGGTATCAATCGGCGAGGACCAGCAAGTCGTCGGTCACTCGTCGATCTGTTCGGGGATCTGGATCCGCCGTGAGTCCGATGAATCAGGAAGTCGTAAGCGTTGACGAACTCGAAGCCCAGCGTCTTGCCGTGCTCATCGAGATCGATGAACATCGACTCGTCAACCTCAACGGTTCGGTAAGCCTCGCCTCTTGAGGCCACGTAGAGCCTTGACTGCGGAATCGAACTCAAAACGTATCGCCACTGCAGCTAGCTTCGGAGAACTGCGATCATCCCGTTGCACCCTGTGCCCAGGCTCTGATGGACCGCATCCACTCAGCGCGGCCGCGCGAAAGACCGTCCGCCAGGAAGCGGGTCAGCATCTCCCCGTCCAGCGGCGGTAGAACGCGGCTGGGAGCGCCTTCGTCGTATCCGCCAGACCCATCGGGTTGGAGGGTGTAAACAATGACGGCACCGTCCCGCACCCGCCATACCTCTGGCACCCTGAACCCGGCATAGACGGGCAGCTTATTCAACGATTGGCGCGAGATGTCGATTTCGATCACGAGGTCCGGGGGTGGAGTGGATCACTGGGTCGATCTGCTCGACGCCGCGTACCCGTGGCTCATTCTGGAGGTAAATGCTGACGTCGGGCTCGAATCCTTGAGCGAGGTCCTCGCGCTTGAAGGTCATCGAACCGACAGTCCTGATATCGATCCCCTGTTCCACAGCGATCATCTCGACGAGTATCGCGAGTGTGTGCTTCGTTTCCTCGTGCTCGGTCGAGAGCGCCACCAGGATCTCCAAGGTTCCGCGGTCGTACGTGAAGCGCGGCGCCGGCCGGTCGATGTTGTCGGCGAGCAACTGCTCGTACGTTGCCCACGAGACGTCGTAGAGGATAGTTCGCTGTTCCGGTGGGCTCTTGACCGTCGCCATGGTGGTTCTTCCTGTCCCTGCTCATGCAGAGTGCCGCTTCGGCGAGTGTACCGTGGAAAGGAAGTCCCGAACTTACTGTCTCATCTGGGGATCCAGCGCGTCGCGGAAGCCGTCGCCGACAAAGGCGAAGCGATCAGTTCAGGGCGATCAGGGTGGCGGGCATCCACACGAAGATGGGCAGCATGGATTTCACTGGTAGCCATCCAAAGCGAGCTGATCTTCTGTATCGCGTAAACCCAGCGCTCGCTCAATGCGACGTGGGCCACCCAGCGCAATGGCTTACCGAGATCATCACGTTGCTCATGTCGATCGCGCCTGGGCCGAAGCGAGCACCGGGAAGGTGCCCACAGCGGTTGCTAGGTCGAATGCGATATCTTCCGGCCCTAATGTCACCGACCGAAATGCCGGAGAGTTCGCTTCTGATTCGGCGCCACCGCCAATTCGTTCGCCTTCTATCGGGACTCGTCTTTCCCGATCAGGCCAGCCATCGCGCGGCGCGCCGTAGCACCCAGGCGGAGGAATTATGGAAAGCTGGAACGATTTCGCCGTTGCCCTGGCGGGTGCGAGCGCGGCCCTGGCCGGCCTCATATTCGTTGCCGTGTCGATCAACCTGGAACGGCTCCTCCGCATCCCCGCAATGCGGTTACGCGCCGCGACGACGATCGCGATGCTTACCGGTGTTCTTGTGTTGTCGTCCATCATCCTGATCCCCGGCCAGTCCATCCGCGCACTCGGACTTGAGACGCTCGGTGCTGGAGCCGCCTCGTGGATCTTGGTCACCGCCTTGGGTGTTCGCAGCGTCCGCCTTGTGGATGCTGACGCTGCGTATCGGACCAATTACGTGGTCTCGGTTCTGACCCACCAATGTGCGACGGCTCCAGCCGTGGTCGGAGGCATCATCCTGACGCGGAGCGACGACGCGGGCATGTATTGGCTGGCCACCGCGTTCGTGGCGTCGTTCGTGGTCGCCCTGGCCGAGGCGTGGGTCATCCTGGTGGAGATCGCGCGCTAAGGCTTGACCTGGCCAAGTCCCGAGGCTGGCGAGGGTGACTGGGGTGTCGAAGTGAGCGATCAGCCGCTTGTCCAGCAGGGCCGAGTTGCAGGTCACGAAGGCAGCGAAATCGACGGTGGCGGACTCGGCAAGAGCGCGGTGCCCAACCAACTCGACCCAGGCCCGGCTGAGGGTGGCGTTGTATTTTTGGGGGGCGCCCGAGTTGCGGGCGGTGCGCTGGAGACCGTGCCTCGCCACGTCGATAGCCCGGGGCACGCCGAATCGACGAACTGCTAACTAGGTGAGATGGACGTGCTGGCGATGACTGAACTCTCAGCCGTCAGCTATCAGCCGTCAGATATTCTCGGCTCTATCCGCTCACGTAGCACGTCTCGATACTCAATCAGTGTGCGGCGATTGCGGCAACCTGGCGTTCGGCGGCGCGCCATTCGGCGGCGATGGCCGGGCTCTGTTTCCGGGCCATCGTTTCGTACTTGATGACTCTGTCTTGCAACTGGAGAACACCGCTATAGAGGGCTTCCGGGCCCGGTGGGCAACCGGGGACGTAGACGTCGACCGGGATGAGTTGGTCGACACCCTGCACGACGGCGTAGGTGTCGTACGGGCCGCCGACGTTGGCGCAGGAGCCCATCGAGATCACCCACTTCGGCTCCGGCATCTGATCGTAGAGTGCTTTGACGACGGGCGCCATCTTCCTGGTAACCGTGCCGGCGACGAACATGAGGTCGGCCTGGCGGGGAGAGGCGCGATAGAGCATCCCGAAGCGCTCCGAAAGGTCGAAGCGAGGCATAGAGGCGGAGATCATCTCAATGCCGCAGCAGGCCAGTCCGAACTGGAGCCACCACAGCGATGAGCGGCGGGACCAGTTGAAGATGAAGTCAAGCGAGGTCGTGAAGACATTTTTCTCGAGGCGGTCGTCGATGAGTCCCATGTCGCTCTCCTTTCGGCTCGTCGAACGCGACCGGAAAGGAAGACGAGCCAGCCCGGACAGATGTGACACCGGCCGTGCACTAACTGGTCATGCAGGCCCGATGCCACTCCGAGCTGGGGGCGGGCAACCAACGATGACTCGCAGGACTATCAAGCATCAGGCCGTGGTGACGGCCATTGCGGCGATCTTCCTCGCCTACCGGCTCATCTGGGGATCGAGGGCGTCCCTGAGGCCATCGCCGACGAAGGCGAAGGCGATCATGATCAGGGCGATCAGGGTGGCGGGCATGATCACGAAGATGGGCAGGAAAGTGATCAGGGGGAAGCTCTCGAAGACCATGCTGCCCCAACTGGCGGTCGGGGGGCGGATGCCGAGGCCGAGGAAGCTAAGGCCGGCTTCGGCGAGGATGTAGGCAGGGACGTCGAACGAGACCGAGACGATGACCGGGGCCAGGGAGTTGGGGAGGATGTGGCGGAGGAGGATGCGGTGGGTCGGGACGCCGATCGCGCGGGCGGCCTCGATGAACTCGCGCTCCTTCAGGCTCAAGACCTGGCCGCGGACCAGCCGGGCCATCCCCACCCAGCCCGTCAGGGCGAAGGCGACGAAGAGCAGGAGCAACCCGCCCAGCTGCTGCCCCAGCCAGGTGTCGCGCAGCGATGCCTGCAGGATGATGAAGAAGAGGAACGAGGGGAAGGCGTAGACGACATCGACGCCGCGCATCAGCCAGTTGTCGGCCCGGCCCCCAAGCCAACCGGAGAGCATCCCCAGGGACGCACCCATGAGCAGGGTGAGGATCATCGGCACGAAGCCGACGATCATGCTGATCCGCGCCCCGTAGAGCAGGCGGCTCAACTCGTCCCGGGCGAGGCTGTCGGTCCCGAGCAGATACTCTGGGTCGCTGCGGTCCATCCAGAAGGGCGGGGTGTTGATCCGGGCGGTCGCGGGGATCTTCTCCGGATCGTGGGGAGCCAGCGCCGGCGCGAGCAACGCGGCCAGGAACATCAGGAGGATGAAGGCCAGCCCGGCGACGGCGGCCCGGTTGCGCCGCAACCGCCGCCAGGCGTCCCACCAGAGGCCACGAGTGCGGAGACGGCCCTGACCACGGCGCGCGGGGACCTTCTTGGACTCGGCAGCTAGGGACGCCACGATAAGACCTCACCCCCTCCCCCCTCTCCACTGCGGTGGAGAGGGGCGTCCGGTGGCGCTGTGTTCCGTATTTGGATAGTGCGTTCGCAACGGCCCCTCTCCTCCAGAGAGGAGAGGGGGTAGGGGGTGAGGTCGTCTGCTCATCGCCCGATCCGGGGGTCGGCGACGATGTAGGCGATGTCGACCAGCAGGTTCCCGAGGACGACGATGAAGGCGTAGAAGATGGTCGTGCCCATGATGACCGGGTAGTCGCGGCGGGTGATGCTATCGATGAAGAGGTAACCCATCCCGGGGACGCCGAAGACGCGCTCGATGATGATCGTGCCGGTGATCAGGCCGGCGAGGGTCGGGCCCATCACGGTGATGACCGGGATCATGCCGTTGCGGACGATATGGCGGGTCGTCACCATCCTGGCGCGCAGGCCCTTGGCCCTGGCGGTGCGGACGTGGTCCTGGCGCATGACTTCCAAGGTGCTGGAGCGCATCAGGCGGGCGAGAAAGGCGGAGCCACCGATCCCGAGGACGAGGGCGGGGAGGATGTACGACGTGCCGCCGTTGAAGAGGACCGGCACCCACTCGAGCTTCACCGCGAAGATCACCAGAAAGAAGATCGCCAGGACGAAGCTGGGCAGGGTGTAGCCGATCGTGGCGAGGAGCAGGCTGATGTAGTCGACCAGCGTGTTCTGCTTCAGCGCCGCCAGCACCCCAATCGGCAGGCCGATCGCCAGGGAGACGGCGAAGGCCAGCACCCCGATCGTGGCCGACTCCGGGAAGCCGCGGAGGACAATCTCGGAGACGTCGGTCCCCTCCTGGGTGAAGGAGGTGCCGAAGTCGAAGCGGACGGCGTTGCCCAGGTAACGGGCGTACTGCTGCCAGAGAGGCTCATCCAGGCCGTACTTGCGCGCGAACGATGCTTCCAGCGCCGGGTCTAGCTGGCGGCCGCCGCCGGACTTCGCATCCCAGGGACCGCCCGGGGCGGCGTGCATGAGGAAGAACGTCACGGTGGCGACAAGCCAGAGGACGGGGATAGCCCACAGGAAGCGGGAAATAACGAGTCTGAGCACGAATACGGGTCCTTAGACGGGAATACGGGTAGGGGCGGTTCGGGAGCCGCCAACGTGCCAGCCTTGCCGGGGCGATGACGCGCCGGCACCATCGGTCATTCCGAGCTTGTCGAGGAATCTCGATGGAGACGACATCCGATGTCGCCGCCACGTCCGAGAACGTGATGCCGCGTTCTCGGATGCGGGGGCTTCGTCGTTACCGCGCCCCCATCGAGATCCCTCGACAAGCTCGGGATGACGAAGGGGCGCGGTGACGGGGTGGAATTACTCGGCCGTCTTATAGATCTTCTCGACCTGGTAGATGGTGTCGGCGACGCTGGTCGGGTAGGTGACGTAGCCCTGGAAGGAGGGCTGGATCAGGACCAGGTTCTCGTTGTGGAAGTAGGGGGCGATCGGGGCCTGCTCCATCAGGTAGGCGTCGGCCTGCTGGTAGAGGGGAATCGCCTCTTCGATCGGGAGGGCGTCAGCCTGGGTGACGAGGTCGTTGTAGGTCGGGTCGTCCCAGCCGAGGGGCGAGCGGGTGGAGCCTGGGCCGAAGACGAGCGAGAGCCAGTTCTGCGGGTGGGGGTAGTCCTCGAACCAGTTGCCGAGGTAGATGGTGAGGGACGGGTCGCGGTTGGTGCGCAGGCTCTGGAGCTCGGTGCTTTCGAGCGGGACCAGCTCCAGCTCGATACCCAGAACTTCCTGGATGTTCTGCTGCCAGAAGGTCGCCTGCTGCTGGGAGGCGGCGTCGTCGGCGATGTAGCGGAGCTGCTGCTGGGGGAAGCCTTCGCCATCGGGGTAGCCGGCCTCGGCGAGGAGGGCCTTGGCTCGCTCCGGGTCGTAGGTCTGCTGGTAGTCGGTCTGGTAGCCGGGGATGCCTTCGTAGAGGAAGGAGCCGGCGGGCTGGCCGACGCCGCTGCGGATCTGGTTGATGTACTGCTCCCGGTTCAGGGCGGCGGCGAAGGCCTGGCGAACCTGGAGGTTGTCGAACGGCGGCGCTGACATGTTGAAGGCGAAGTAGAAGGTATTGGCGCCGACGGCCCGGTGGAACTGCTCGGTCAGGGCCGGATCGGCCTCGATCTGGGGCAGGAACGAGGCGGCCGGGGCGATCAGGTCGAGCTCGCCCTGCTGATAGGCGAGGAATTCGGTCTGGGTGTTGTCGATCTCGCGGAAGACCAGGCGGGCGATGCCGGGGTTGCCGCGGAAGTAGGACTCGTTGCGCTCGAAGACCCACTCCTCTCCGGGGGAGTGGCTGGCGAGCGTGAAGGGGCCGTTGCCGATGTAGGTCTCGGGGCTCTGCCACCAGGTGGCGCCGCCCGCCTCGACCAGGTCCTGGCGAGAGGGGTAGGTGACCCAGGTGGCCATCACGTAGGGGAAGTAGCCGGAGGCCTGGGTGAGGGTGATCTGCAGGGTCTGATCGTCGAGGGCAGTTACGGACTGCTCGACGGCGGCCTGCAAGGGGGCGAGGTCGGCGGTGGCGACGTCGGCCTCGCGCCAGTCCTGGCAGCCGACGATGGCGTAGAGGATGTTGGAGTAGACGCCGCCGACGTTGGGATCGCAGGCGCGGCGAATGGCCCAGGCGTAGTTCTCGGCGGTGACGGGGACTCCGTCGGTGTAGGTCAAGCCCTCACGGATGGTGAAGGTATAGACCGTGCCGTCCTCGGAGACCTCCATCGCGGTGGCGCCGGCGTCGGCGACTTCGTTCTCGGCGGTGAGCGCCAGGAGGGGCGTGAAGACCTTGGACGAGATCTCGATCTCGTTGAGGAAGGCGACGCCCGCCTGGGGATCGCCGGAGTCGAGCTCGGCGCCGAGGTTGAGGGTGACGGTCGCGTCCGGGTCGGCGCCCGCTTGATCGGCGCCAGGGGCGACCGGGATGGTGGCGAGGCCACCGCCGGTGGCGGCAGCTGGAGAGGCATCCGGTGTGCCCTGGGCAGCAACGCCAGCCGAGGCGATCACGAGGCTGCCGACGACAATGGCGACTAGCAGCGATGACCAGCGTGCCAGACCTGTACGACGATACATACGTTGTCCCTCCCGTTCCGTTCCATGACCTGTCTGGACCCGGGCCGCGACGTTGCGGCCGAGACCACCGGGATCGGATGGTGGATCACCTAATGGCGAGTTCCCCCGCTTTCGATGGTGATCATGACCCACCCGGTATTTGACAGGCAGGCATTATAGGGAATAGGTCGGAGGGGGCAAGGTGGGGAGCTAAAACACCTCACCCCCTGCCCTCTCTCTCCCCTAGCCCATTGCGATGGAGAGGGGCGGTTGGTGGCGCTGGAGTGCCACTGCCCGGCCGATACCGAGGATAGACTCCAGATCGACCTGCACTCCTTCCCTCTTGGCAAAGGCGGGACCCACGTGACATCGGAGCCCAAGCCGTCGCCAAGTCACGACTCGGTTGCGACCTGGTGACGGTAACGGACCGGCTCGAATGGCCAATGCCTGTCCGACCTTGATTGGTCTGTGGGGTCTGTGTCACGGCCCGGTGACCGTCGTGACCGGTGTGCGTCCCGCTCGGATCCGATGTGGGAGCGGACACCACCACCGTCTACTGGTTCTCGGCGTTGCGGCGCGGTCCTGGCGGAGGTGTTGACTGCCGACGTGCTATGACGCTCCATCGATGAAGCATGGTCAGTCCACGACGGGAAGGCTCACAACCTCAACTTGGGCGCCCTCGCCCTCAATGACCTCGAATGGGATGTCTGCGGAAGCGACTGGGGTGGCGGGGGTGGCAGCGACGGCTCCGCCGGCGGAGCCGTCGCCGACGGGAGGAGCGGGGGCGGATGGTCCGGCGAGCACATATGCGCCGGGCAGGAGCCCGACGATGACGATCGCGCCATTATTGGCGCCGTCAGCGTGATCGCAGCCCACTACGACCAATTCACCGCGCATGCCGTCGCCGGCATCCGTGTAGATGCGATGGCAGGAGCCTGTGACCGGATCGCCGGACTCGTCGACGTTGGCGATGGTGACGGTCTCGCCACCGAGGGCGACGTCGAAGATGAGGGAGAGGTCCCCCCCGCCGACCTTGATGCGCTGGCCGACGGGGATGGTGTAGCCCTCTGGGGGAGATGAAACGATGACATCGTAGTCGCCGTTGTCCAGCCCGGCGAACGTGGCCGTGCCGTCGTCCGCACCGTCGTAAAAGTCGCAAGCCACCCTCAGTGCCGGACTGGAATCGCCAACGGTTTCGGCCGGGTAGAGGCTGTAGCAGCCTCCCGGCAGCGGCTGGGCGTTCTCGTCGTGAAGCGCCAGCGTCACGGTGCGGCCGCCGCGTGGCGTCCGGAAGGAGTAGGCGGCCTGTTCGCCAGCCACAATGGCGAGCGAGCGATCCTTGCCGGCCTTGTACCCCGCGGGAACGAAGATCTGGACGAGAACGTAGTCGCCTGAGGGGATGTCCGCGAAGAACGTGGTGCCGTCGGCGGCGCCGTCATAGGCGTCGCACTGCTCGGCAACGAATTCGGTCGGACCGTCCTCGTCGACAAACAGGTCGTAGCAGGCGCCAAGGACCGGTTCGTCGTCGCCGTTGACGGTGAGGACGGAGAGTGAGCCGGGGGCGTCATCCTGGGCGGCAACTGCCCGGAACCCTGGGCCAGCACCTGTCACGCTGAAGAGCGCGATGGCCAAGATCCCGGGGATGAGTGGCGCGAGTAGACGGTTCGGCATCGCGATCGGCTCCTGGCTCCGCACGGCATTGACGAGCAGCGACCGGCCGGATCAGCCCTTGGACGGTCGCTGCTGTGTTCAGCGCGATTGTCGGGCATACGAGAGCCGAACGCACCTACCAGGGGTGGCGCGGTTGCGCGACATTGGCGTGAGCGCTCGTCGGGATGGTGACCGCGTCTCGGCGCCGCCCGCAGTTAGAGGACTCGAAGTCCCGGACCACCTGACGGAAGTCCCTGCGGGACTGAGGACGGACCGGTCTAGCCAGCAGTCAGGATCATGTGGGCATGACCCGGCGATCGCGTGGGAAAGACGAAACATGGCGAACGGCAAAAGGGCGGGGCGCCCCTGGGATTGAACTCCCAGGGGCGCCCCGCCCAGGTAGGACATGCTGTTTCCGCAGTCCCGGCAGCATCTGTCGATGACGTTTCGTTCGACGGCTCACGGTAGCGCGGCGGTGTCTACGCTCCCTACCGGATCTTCACCTTCTCGTGGCGGACGGAGATGACGAGTGCCTGGAGGCGGGATTCGGCGCCGAGTTTGGTGAGCAGGCCGGAGATATGGGTGCGGACGGTTTCCCGGCCGATGTTGAGCCGCACACCGATGTCGCGGTCGCTCAGACCCTCCGCCAGGAGCCAGAGCACGGCCCATTCGCGTTTTGTGAGGGCGTCGAATGCCGGTTCGGCGTCGGCATCAGGGCAGAGCCCCTTTGCGCCGTGATCCTCCGGGCCGCCACGGTCGACGACTATCGCCCGGTCCCGTGCGGCGCGGTGGTCGTCGAGGTAGACATCAACTCGGGAGGGGCGTCGCGCGGGGAAAGGGACCAATGTGCCGGATGTCATGGAGCGCACCTTGTCGAGAGAGATCGCGAATAATCCGGGGTGTCGCGAGCGCGACGCCTATAACCTCCTCGCTCCGAGGAGACGGGGCAACGTTCGTAGTGCGTGCATGTAGTTCCCTCGCTGGATGACGCGATGAAGGCGGTGGCCGCGGCACCGCCTGGCGAGTACGGAGCGACGCGGCGGGACGATCCGGACACGATGATCCAGGGCCCGGGGCGGTCCCGATCCGATGTCGCTGGTTATCCGCGTAACGTCAGCATGCTCGTGGCGGAACACGCCGTCAATGTGAAGAATTCCGGTGTCCTCCCCGATCAAGGACGAATCCGACCGCACTTTTTTCGGCCGCGGGACCAACCTCGGCCGCACGGCTGGCGTCGGGCCAGCGCTGGTCCGCGATCGGGCTCCTCGTGCCGTTCCAGATCAGACCGTGCCTGCCGGCACGACGGCAATCCGATGCCCCCTCCCGGGCATTGCCACGTTCGCCTTAACCTTTTTAGGCCATGGTTACCATCGTATCGGGCTAGGAATACACGTCAAATAAGTCACTTATGGATCGGCTATAGTTCTTGCTTCGCGTCCACGTTCACCACCGTCGCTCCTTTCCCCGCGGCCAACGCCGGCCGGATGAGCACGTATGAACGATCCATCCACCCTCGGCCAGCGAGTCAGACAGCGGCGCCTGTGGCTGGGAATCTCCCAGGAGGAGTTGGGGGGTCGCGCCCGGATCACCCAGGCCTGGGTGTCACAGATCGAGCGCGACCTGATGGGGGGGAAACTCCCCTCCCGAACACTCATCGATCTGGCCGACGCGCTTGGTCTCACGCCCGAGGATCTCGTCGGTGACGACCCGCGATACGACCTCGTCGACGGCCAGGCGCTCCGCCCGGGCGTGGCCGCGCTGACGGTTCCGGCGCGGCCGCTCGTCGGCCGCGCGGATTCCCTTGCGGCAATCGAAGAGCTGCTGCTCCACGAACGAGTCCGTTTGCTGACGATGACCGGCCCTGGCGGTGTCGGCAAGACGCACCTCGCGCTGTGCGCCGCCGCCGCGCTGGAGAGCGCCTTCGCCGGCGGCGTCGCTTCGGTCTCGCTCGTCCCCTGTGGCGACGCGGCGCAGGTCCTTGCGGCCATCGCGCAGGCTATTGGCCTCCCGCGCCGGGATGCGCACCCGCTCCTCGACCGGATCCGGGCCACGCTTGGCGCCGAGCGACGCCTGCTCCTTCTCGACAATGCCGAGCAGATCGTGCCGGTGGTGGCGTCACTGGTGGAGGATCTGCTGGCCACCTGTCCACCTCTGGTGATCATGGTTACCAGCCGGACGCCCCTCCGCCTCCGCGACGAGCGGGAGTTGCCGGTCCTCCCCCTGGAGTCCCCGCCCGTTTCCGCCCACCCGTCCGCCGCGACCGTGGCCGCGGCGCCCGCGGTCCGCCTGTTCGTCGAACGGGCGGGAAGCGCCTTGCCCGGAGGACCCAGGTTCGCGGTGAACGAGGCCAACGCCGCCACCATCGCCAAGATCTGTCGGCGGCTCGACGGGCTGCCGCTCGCCATCGAGCTGGCTGCCGCCCGGGTCAAGACGCTCTCACTCGAGGCGCTGTTCCGCCGGCTCAACCGGCGGCTGGAGGTGTTGACCGATGGGCCACGGGACCTTCCGCTGCGCCAGCAGACGCTCAGGAACGCGATTGCCTGGAGCTACGACCTCCTGCCCCCGACGAAACAAATCCTCTTCCGCCGCCTGGCGATCTTCTCTGGTGTTTTCGACCTGAGCGCCGCCGAGGCGACGAACTGGGACGGGATGGGGACGGGCGAGCCTGGCGGGCCACCCGAAATCGGCCCGCCCACGTGGCTCCTCGATTCCGTCGCGGTGCTGCTCGATCACAACCTCGTGACCCGTGGGATGGACGAGGACGGAGCGCCGCACTTCGGGATGCTCGAGACGATCCGTGAGTACGGCCTCGATCGGCTAGAGGCCCACGACGAAGGCGACGCGGCGCGCGGCCGGCACCTGGGTTGGTGCCTGGAGCGGGCGGAGCGGGCGGTACCGGCGCTGTTCACGGCGGCCGAGGCGGAAGCGTTGCGCGGATTCGACCGCGACGATGGCAACCACCGGGCCGCGCTGGCCTGGGCGTTCAAGGATGGACGGGAAGCTCACCTCGAGGATGGCCTCCGGTTGGCCGGGGCGCTCAGCGATGCATGGTATCTGCGGGGTCGATTGACCGAGGGCAGGCAGTGGCTGGAAAAGGCGGTCGCCGCCAGCGCCGGCCAGGGTCCGTCAATGGGCCGGGCGCGCGCCCTCATCGGCGCGTGCCTCTTCGCCCACGATCAGGGCGATGCCGAGTCAGCTCTGGGCTACGGCCGTGACGGGCTCGCTATGGCCCAAGCGGTCGCCGATGAGCCGACGATCGCACGGGCGTATGCCCTGATCGGAAATCTCCGCATGACGCGGGGCGATCTGGACGGTGCCGACCGCGCGCACCGTGAGGCGCTGGATCGATTCCGGCGGCTCGGAAATCTTCCCTGGACGGTCTCGGAACTCGTCAACCTGGCCTTGATCGCCTACAAGCGTGCGGACTTCGCGGGGGCGACTGCCCATGGTCAGCACGCCCTGGAGATCGCCCAGGAGATCGGCGACGAGTTGGACGCCGGATTCGCGCTCGGCGTCCTTGGGGACGCGGCTCGGGAGATGGGCGATCTCGTGTGCGCCGAGGAGTTCTACGGAGACCAGCTTTCGATCGCCCTGCGACGACGCACGCGCACGGAGATCGGCAACGTCCTCGGCGGGCTGGGCGGACTGGCGGCCGATCGCGGAGAGTTCGAGCGGGCGGCCAGGCTCCTCGGGGCGGCCGACGCCCTCTATCGCGCCGTCGGCCTCCGGGTTCCGCCGCCGGCCCGTCCTGGCTGGGAATCCACGGTCGGGTTGGTTCGGGCGAACCTGGCGCCCGCTCAGTTTTCCCGCGCCTGGGCGACAACGCCCGACACCGCAATATCCGAGGTCCTCGCGAGAAGGTCGGCGCTCGAAGGAGATTCGGGGCTACGGAGCGAACGTGCGGGCCGCGAAGAGCGGGATGAACCCCAGGCGCTCGTACAGCCGGGCGGGGTACCCACCCGCGAGGGCGGTGCTGAAAATCGTGGTGCTCCCCCAGTTCCGTGCGTCGTCGACCCGGCGGCGGAGCAGACTGGTGGCAACACCCTGGCGGCGGGCGTCTGGGAGGGTGGCGAGCCCTGACAGGAGCGTGGTCCCGTCCTCAACCGGCGTACTCATCGCTGCGCCGACCGCCTGACCATCGAGCCAGGCCAGGTAAAAGATTCGTTCCCCCACCGCAAGGTGACGCCGGGCCAGGTCCCGATCCCACGCCCGGTGCTCGGGAGCGATACCGAAGGCGGCGACCTGGATCGCCGAGAACAGGTCGGCGTCGTCCGGGGTGACGACGCGCTCGATCCGGATGGCCGGGTTGGTGGGCGGCCGGAACGTCTCTGGGGCAAGCAGGTAGACGTGGCGCTCGTCCGTTTCATGGAATCCGGCGTGGCGCAGGATCGCCGGCCAGTGGCCAGGAGTAGAGCGTGGGGTCAGGCGGATGCGTGGTGTCCGCCTGTGCTCCCGGAAGTGACGGTCGATCCGGGAGAGGGTCAACTCGGCCGCGTCGTCGGCGACCCTGCCGATCAGGGCCAGGTCGAACTCGGGAGCGTCCGGCCGCTCGGCCGTGAACAGGACCGCGCCGGGCAGGTCCGCGCGATCCGCGAAATAGGCGTGGAACCATTCGTCGGCGCTGAGGACGCGCTCCCACAATCGCACCTGTTCGTCATGACCGTGGCGCATCGATGGCCTCCCCCCTGTCCATGGGTTACTACGCGGAGATCGTGTACTTGCGGAGGAAGCCGCACGGGCGAAGGGACGCTTTGTAGGCGCGGAGGCCGGGAATCCCCAGATCCTGCTCGAGATTCATGAGGCGGTAGCCGCGGTGGCTGAGCACACGGCTCTCCTCGTGCTGGACGTAGGCGGTCAGGCCCTCGTATGAGCGGTCGGTCTTCCGGAAGTGGGCCTGGCAGTAGATCCCGCCGGGCAGTTCCTCCCAGACCGTGAACGCAACCAGGGTCCCCCCATCTTCAAGGCCGTGGGTCCAGAGGCGCCCCTCCGCCGCCAGGGCGAAGGCGCGCCGGAGGGCAGCCAACTCGGTCTGGTGCTCCTCCGCCCTGGATGCCGGTGACTGCGCCGCCCAACGGGCAAAGAGGTCGGTCATCGCGAGTCTGATCCGCCCGGCTACCGAGGTCCAGCGGCCGTCCGGTGAACGCCGTGCGGGGGCGACACCGCCGCATGTACTTCCGGTGCTCCCGGAAGGATGAGCCCACGAGCGCGGCCCAGGCCGGAATCGAATAGATGTAGTCGTGGTTGTCCGGGTCTTCCGCCACCGTCAGGTGCTGCGCGAGGCGCGGGCCGGCGGCGATCACGGTTTGGGGAATAAGGCCGAGCCGGGCGGGCGCACCTTCCCGCCGCGCGTGGTCGAGCAGCGCCAGGGCGGTCTCGAGCACATGTGCGTCGCCGATGAACGAGTAGAGCGCGGTGCCGGTCGTGTAGTCCGCCAGACGGACGACCAGGTTTCTGTGCAAGCAGGCGACGGCGCAGGTTCCGTCCGTGTTCCAGGCCCACAAGCTGGTGAAGCCGAAGTCGGAGTAGGGGGGAAAATCGGCGGTCGCGGATTCGATGAGGGGCCGGTCGGTGATCTCGAGCGGGCGGAAGGTGGGGAAGTTCGGGAGCGGCGGCACGCCTCAGTCCTCCCACGTCCACCGGACCGAGCCGAGCCCGGCGCCCATGACGTAGCCGAGGCGGCCGGCGATCCGCTCTCCCGCCCGGACGCGCACGGGGGCTTCGAGACGCAGGATCTTGTCCCCATTGATCGCGTTGGTGGCACCCAGGTCGAGGCCGGGGCCCAGGTGGGCGACGCCGGTGAACCGCAGGCCGTTGACGGTGCCACCGGCGGTGGTGGTGAGCTGCACCCGGCGAGCGACGCGGGGCGCCACGGGCTGGGAGAAGTCGATGGCTGCCACCTCCACCGGCCCGGTAAGTGGGCGCACCGGGAGCGGATGCCAGCCGTGCACACCGTGGTGGAAGAGGGGCCAGTCGTGGATCGGCGCGGCGATCCGGTGGCCGTAGAAGCGGTCGTCGACCTCGACCAGGTCGATCCTGGTGGTGTAACGCTCGGGGATGAGGCGCGTATGGGGACCGATCACCCCGCGCGCGTGAAAGGTGTTGAGGACGGGGACCTGCCGTTCGTCGATTAAGCCGGTATCGATCAACTCGGCGATGACGACATCCACGGCCTGGGGAAGGTCAACCGTGTGGGCATCGCCCGTGACGACGGTGATCTGGTCGGCGACGCCGTTCGCGGCGGCCGTCAGGGGCAGCCAATAGGCGAGGATTGGATCGAGCTCGATCGCGATCACATGGCCGGCGCCGGCCGCGGCGGCGGCCAGGGAGAGGATGCCGGAGCCCGCCCCCGCCTCGACGACCGTATCGCCGGGCCGCACTTTCCGCGCAATCGCCGTCATGAGTGCTTCGGTCCGCACCTGATCGCGGAGGCACCAATGGGCCGGGTCGGACGATGACCATCCCGGGGATTCGGTCTCGGGCATGCGCTGGAGGACGGTCGTATCGCTCATCGCCAACCTTCCTCCTGGTAAACGGCGATGGCGAGGGCAGTGGTCGGCTCCGTGCCGACCCGCGCGGCGACGATCCTTCGTTGGATCTCGACCCGCCCCTTGGCGACCTGGCGGATCTCGCACAGATCGCGGATGGCGGAAACCAGGTGGCAATCCATCTCTGCCTCGATCTCCTCCGGTGAACCTTCGGGGTACTCGGCGTGGTGCTCGACGAAGACGCCGCGGCCGTCGCACCATTGCGCCCAGGCGAGCCCAGCGGCGACGACCGCGCCGGGCGTGGCCGAGCGGGACGACGCCATCACGATGTAGAGCCGGTGGCCCCACTCGTCTTGAGGGCGCTCGCAGCGATCCAGGACGACGACCTCGGCGCCGGGGGGGATGACCGAGGAGAGCGGGATCAGGTTGTAGTTGTGAATGCCGCATCGCCACAGGGCGTGGTCGAATGAGGAGATCGGCGTGTTCCCGGTCCCGATCGCGGTGGCGACCTCGATCCGAAGGCCGGACGGGGAGTTCACCCCGGTAGTGGGCGATGTGATGCGGACGGCGTTGGATTTGGATGACGTCATCAAAAGGGGTCCTCCTGGCCCCAGGTCCGGCCGGTGCCGAGCCTACGTGGATCTGTTCCGCAAAGTCACACGTCAATTCGACGGGTGCCGCGGATTCGGGGCACTATGGGAAGGAGGTACGAGGGAACCTGTTCACGTTCGCGGAACAGGTGGGATGTACGCGGACGAACCACATTGCCGTAGGTGCAGTAGGACCAACGTCCAGGGGTCGGTGCGTTACTCCCGACGTCGTTGGCTTTCCGCGTGAATCCATGGTGCCGGGGACGGCCTGGTGTCGCAATCGGAAAGATTCCGGAAAATGGGCGGAGGTGGCAGCAGACGGCCGGAATCTTTAAGGTGCTTGGCAGGCAGTGCTCAGATCAATCCGCGCCGGATCGCCAGGGCGACGAGGTGCTCGGTGGTCATCGCCTCGAGTTGGGTGCGGATCACGGCGATCTGGCTGTAGATGCTCCCGGGCTGGACGTAGCGGGCAGCGGCGATCTCCTGCACGGTTTCGCCATCGGCCAGGCGCTGGATGGTGTCGAGCTGGCGCTCGGTGAGTTCGACCGGCGGGATGAGGGCGGGGCTGGGCGGTGACTTGCGGCCGATCAGCGGGTCCGGCCCGCTGGCCGCGAACGACGGGATCACTGCAGCGTTCCGTGCTGACGCCGGGCCGATCTCCACGGGACGTCACTTTCCGCGTTCGGGGTTGGTCCAATCGCCCGATTATCCGGACCCCAGCGAAACCGGTCAATCCCTTAAATGAGAGAGGATCAGATCGCCATTGCAGAGGCACTGATCGGCGCAAACGACCGCCTCTGACGCATGTATGATCGGTCCGGAGTATGGTCGGCCCCAGCCTCGCAACGACATGTCAGACTCTCGGCAAGGATCGATCGGGATGGTGGGCATGGCTTGACCATGATCAGAATGGGGTGACGATGATGGGCACAGCGAATCCGCGGCGGTGGGATGGCGATGAGCGTGGGACAGGATTGGGCGATGGTCTCGCCGGAGCGGACGGCCTACGGGCGCTACTGGCGGCGATGGCCGCGCCGGGATGGATAACCGAGGAACCAGATGCCCACCTGCTGCCACACCTGCGCCGCGCCTGCGCCGAACCCGGATCGCCCTGGACACTCGAGCGCGAGGCGATCGAGGAGGCCGGCGTCTACCGGGTCGGCCTGACCTGGGCCCGGCCGGCCGGATCGATGCGATCGCTCACCGCCGACCTCTTCGCTCTGGTCGGGACGATTGCGGAGAACCAGACGCACATCGGCCAAGCTATCGAGGGTGACGCGGTCGTCTTCCAAGTGGCGACCGGGATGATGCCCGGGGATGGAGGATTCAGCGGTCATGGCCACGTGCTGGAGTTCCGCATCACCGGGCCCCGGATCCCCGCGCTGATTGCCGGCGCCCGCAAAGCTTGACATCAGGCCACGGTGATTATATAACTCATATATTATAGAAAGAGAGTGTTATATATGAATGCCGATCATCTCAGCGCCGTCTTCGGAGCCCTTGCCGATCCAACGCGGCGAGCGATTCTGGCACGGCTCACCCAGGGCGACGCCAATGTCGCCGAGCTGGCGGCGCCATTCTCGGTCTCCCAACCGGCGATCTCGCGCCACCTCAAGGTGCTGGAGCAGGCGGGGCTGATCTCGCGCAGGCGCCGGGCGACCGCCCGCCTCAGCCACCTTGAGGCGGCGCCCCTGCGGGAAGCGACAGACTGGCTGGCGGCCTACCGCGCATATTGGGAGGAGAATTATTCGAGACTGGATGACTTGCTTGCGACGCTCACCGATACGCCACCGGAGCCGAGTCGGCGGACCGATTGACTCGGTGGTCGGTCGAAACCAAGCTCCCTGTGCAGGCTCCTCTGTCCGATTGGACCAGAAAGTGATACCGCCCCGCCCCACCCGGTCATCCCGAGCTTGCCGAGGGATCTAGAAGGACAAGAAGTCACATCGAAGCCCCGGTCTCCGAGAAAACGGCATCGTTCTCTCGCAGACGGCAGCAAGATCGAACCGCCGTCTCCATCGAGATCCCTCGACAAGTGGCGGACCGGGGAGAGGGGTAACGGGTGTGCGGGGAGAGAGGTACACCTGATGGGTGTGGGGAGGAGGGGGAGGATGGTGGAGGAGCAGTGGTGATGAGTTGGAGGAGGTGTGGAACTGGGGAGGGAGGAGCGAGTGGGAGTTGTGGGCGCTATGGGATGGGAGAGGGCTACAAGTGGCTGACGCTGGGGGGGCTGGGGGGGGGGCTGGGATGGTGCGGGTGCTGCGGTGCGGCTGGACACGGCTGCTGGAGGAGCGGGTGGTGGCGGTGCGGGGGGCATGACTTGGGGTGGGGCAGATCCACACTGCCTGCAGCAGCAGGGGGTGGGCGACGTGGCGCGAGCACGATCACCGCGATCTGCGCGCACGACCTCCTGGCGCGGCGCGACACCCGCACGTGGCAGCGCTTCGAGCACGCGCGCCAACGACCTGTGGCAACTCGATTTCCTGGGCCACCGCCCGTCGAGGACGGTAGCGGGTGCACCGCTGACCGTCCTCGACGACCATTCCCGCTTCCTGCTCGCCTTGTCGCCTGCTCCTGCGAGGAGCAGAGGTGGTAGGCGCACCTGACCGCCTGCTTCCGCCGCTACGGGTTGCCCGGGCGATCTGACCGACAACGGCCGCCTGGGGCACCAGCGGCGGCGGCGGCCTCACCGCTTGGCGGCCTGGCTGCTGGCCTGGGAATCTCCCCGCGCACGGGCGCGCCTACCACCCCAGACCCAGGGCAAGGTCGAGCGCATGCACGGCACGATCGCCGCCGACGTCTTCGCCCACCGTTCCCTCCCTGATCTGGCTGCTTGCCAGCCCGCCTTCGACGCCTTCCGCCAGGTCTACAACCACGACCGCCCGCATGAGGCCCTCGCCTACGCCGTGCCCGCCAGCCGCTACGCCGCCAGTTCCCGGGCCTTTCCCGAGCCGCGCGCCGATCACCTCCAGGATGATCAGGTCCGCCTGGTGCGGGACCAGGGGGCGATCAGCTTCCGCGGTCGGAGCTGGTTCGTCAGTCGCGGCCTGATCGGGCTGCCGGTGGCGGTGCGGCCGACCACACCGATGACTCTTCCAGGTGTCTTTTGTCGGCGTGAGGTCGCCACCCTCGACTCGCGCCCAGAGCGGTGTAACCTCTGTCCCCGCACACCGTTACCCCTCTCCCGGTCGACAGACAAGCTCGGGATGACGGGGGGAGTCAGGGCGACAACGACATCCCAACGCGGGCAAGTGAGCCTGCTCGGAGTACTAGCGGATATCCCGGGCGGCGCGCCGCCCTCGACTTGTGGAGGAGAGCATCGTGGCTGATGTCCAGATCGTTGCCGAACCCGGCGTGCCCCAGATCTTGATTACCCGTGAGTTCGCCGCATCGCCTGAGGCGCTCTTCCGGGCCCACACCGAGCCGGAACTGCTGTTGCAGTGGCTCGGACCCCGCCGCCTGGCGATGGTCATCGACACCTTCGAGCCATGCGACGGTGGCAAGTGGCGCTACATCAATCGGGAGGAGGACGGGACGGAATACGGCTTCCACGGGGTTTTTCACGGGACGCCGTCGCTGGAGGGCATCGTCCAGACCTTCGAGTACGAGGGCGCCCCGGGCCACGTCTCCCTGGAGACGGTGACGTTCGAGAGGCAGGGCGCCAAGACGCTGCTCTACCAGAACGCCGTCTTCCAGACTGTTGCGGACCGGGATGCAGCGATCATCGGGTCCGGGATGGAGGGGGGCATCCGGGACAGCTTCGACCGCCTGGACGAACTGATCGCGAGCGGAACGCTGGGCGCGTAGCGCCCCTGTGTCTGCAAATTGATGTCCCTTGGATCCGATCTACCGACGGGAGAAGTGCGAAACGATGAACTGGACGCTCGAAGTGGTCGTGGTGCCGGTGTCGGATCTGGACAGGGCGAAAGCCTTCTATGCGGAGCAGGCGGGGTTCGCGGTCGATCACGATACATCGATAAGCGACGAGATGCGGCTGATCCAGTTGACGCCACCCGGCTCCAGCTGCTCGATCGTAATCGGCAGCGGCATCGCGAAGATGGCGCCTGGGTCGCTGCAGGGCCTGCAACTCGTGGTAAGCGATATCCAGGCCGCCCGGGAGATGTTGGCGGGGCGGGGCGTAGCGGTCAGCCCGGTGCAGCATTTCGAGGGAGCCACGCTGGTCGACGGACCCGGAGATCGCTGGAACTCGTTTATCTTCTTCCAGGACCCGGACGGCAACGGCTGGACAGTCCAGGAGCGCCCGGCCGGTGAGTGAGGTCGAGCTGACGGCGGAGCGGTTCATCGAGCGGCTGCGGGCGGTCCAGTCCGATGTGGAGCTGGCCAAGATCCAGCGCTACTTCAAGGCGGGCGCGGGCGAGTACGGTGAGGGCGATACCTTCCTGGGCGTGCGCATGGGCGATGTCTTCGCCCTGGCCAAGGAGTTCATCGAGCTGCCGCCGGCCGAGATCGAGCGGTTGCTGGAGAGCCATCTTCATGAGGTGCGGGCCGGCGGCCTGAGCGTGATGGACAAGCAGGCGCGGCGGAAGAAGACGCCCGAATCCCGTCGCAAGGAGCTGTACGACCTCTATCTGGGCCGGATGGACCGGATCAACAACTGGGATCTGGTCGATGTCGCCGCGCCGTTCGTGGTCGGCGGCTACCTCTTTGCGTTCGAAAAACCGCGCGATGTCCTCTATGAGCTGGCCCGCTCGGCGAACGTCTGGGAGCGACGCACGGCGATCGCGAGTACGGCGTATTTCCTGCGCCAGGACGAGGCGGACGACACGTTTCGAATCGGCGAGGTCCTGCTCTACGACCCCGAGGACATCATCAACAAGGCGGTCGGGGGATGGCTCCGGGTGGCGGGCGATATCGACCGGCCACGGTTGCTGGCCCTGCTGGATGCGCACGCGGCGAGGATGCCGCGCGTCACCCTCCGCTTCGCCCTGGAGCACGCCGGGGCGGATGAGCGGGCGCACTATATGGGGGTGAGGCGAGAGAACTGAGAACGGGATCCAAGTCCAAGTTCCAAGTTCCAAGAACGCCTCCACCCCCCCGTCCCTCTTCCACTCGCTCATTCGTGGCGCGGCAGGGGACGGGGGATGATCGCCTGGAAAGATATGAACCGCATCGCTCTCCCACCCCGCCGTCATCCTGAGCTTGCGAAGGATCTTGGCGCGTGAGCGCCTTCGTGCTCGTTGGAGAACACGAGCACTCTGGGTCGGCAACAAAGGCCGTAAACGGCCAAGATCCTTCGCTCCGCTCAGGATGACGTTGGGGTGGGGAGGCACGGCAGGATGCGTCGATCTCGCCCTACCCCTTGTGCCCCATTTGCGGCTCCCCCTAGAATCCGAGAACTCCCGACCTGGGAGCGGGCCCGCCGTTGGCTCGAGGCACGATCGTCCAGGGGGAGCACATGATGGGAGAACCGACGACCCGACCGCTAAAGGTTGGCCTGCTGCTGGTGCCATTCGAGGGGGTACCCGGGGATGGTCACCGCTGGGCGAACCTGGTGGCCCAGGCCCGGAGCGCCGAGGCGGTGGGCTTCGACTCAATCTGGGTTCCCGATCACGTGTTGTTCCGTCGCCCCGAACAGGAGGCGGAGGGGGCGTGGGAGGCATGGTCACTGCTCGCGGCGCTGGCTGCGGCGACGAACCGCGTTGAACTCGGCCCCTTCGTGCTCTGCACGGCTTGGCGCAATCCGGCCCTGCTGGCCAAGATGGCCGATACGGTCGACGAGATCAGCGGCGGTAGGCTAGTCCTGGCGCTGGGCGCCGGGTGGAACCGGGCCGAGTTCGACGCACTGGGCGTCTCCTTCGATCACCGCTACGCCCGCTTTGCCGAGGCACTTCAGATCATCCACGGTCTGCTCCGGACCGGCCACGTCGATTTTGAAGGGACGTACTACAGCGCCCGCGACAGCGAGCTGCGGCCCCGCGGACCGCGCCCCCAGGGTCCGCCGATCATGATCGGCACGACCGGCGAGAAGATGCTCCGCCTCACGGCCCGCTACGCCGATTGGTGGAACATCGACTGGCGCAACCAGCCGGAACAGATCCCCCCGGTCCAGCAAGAGGTTGATGCCGCCTGCACCGATGTGGGCCGCGATCCGGGAACGCTGGTCCGGACGGCCGGGATCATGGTCGATCTCCCCGGTTACGCTGCCCGCGGGAGCCTCGCCTCCGCGCCGCTTGCCGGGTCGCCGGAGGAGGTTGCCGAGGGGCTGCGCCGCCACAGGCAAGCGGGCATCACCCACTCCATGATCTGGCTCAATACCGCCGACCCGGCGGGCGTCGAGGCCTTCGCGCCGGTGCTGGCCGAGCTCGATCGCGGGTGAGTCAGCGGAAGGAGTTTCCACCGATGGGCCAGTCCATCGTTCAGGTCGACGCGTTCACCGACCGGCCCTTTGCCGGCAACCCGGCCGGCGTCTGCGTGCTCGAGGGCCCGGCCGACGACGGCTGGATGCGGCAGGTCGCGGCGGAGATGAACCTTGCCGAGACCGCCTTCCTCTATAAGGAGGCAGGCGCCTACCACCTGCGCTGGTTTACCCCGGCGATCGAGGTCGATCTCTGCGGTCACGCGACCCTCGCCAGCGCCCACGTCCTCTGGAGCGAGGGCTACCTCGCGGCCGGCGAGCAGGCGCGGTTCCAGACGCGCAGCGGTCTGCTCACGGCCGACCAGCGCGGCGACTGGATCGAGCTCGACTTTCCGGCAGAACCCGCCTCCCCGATCGCTGCGCCCGAACACTTGCTTGACGCTCTTGGCGTCGAGCCGGTCAGTATTGGCCGAAACCGCATGGACATCATTGTCGAGGTCGCCAGCGAGGAGATCGTGCGCGGGGCGCAGCCCGATATGGGCCTCCTGGCGACGGTGCCGACCCGCGGGGTGATCGTCACCAGCCGCGCGGCCTCGCCCGGCTATGACTTCGTCTCCCGCTTCTTCGCTCCCGCCGCGGGCATTCCGGAAGACCCTGTCACCGGCTCGGCGCACTGCTGCCTTGGCCCGTACTGGGCGGAACGGCTGGGCAAGGACGAGTTGGTCGGCTACCAGGCGTCGGCTCGCGGCGGGATCGTGCGCGTGCGGCTGGCCGGTGATCGGGTCAAGCTTCTTGGCCAGGCGGTGACGGTGATCCGCGGCGAACTCGTCGGGGCCGCCGGCGAAGTTCGATAGGCCATTGCGGAGCCTATCTGGGGAACCGCCCCCGCTCTGCACGAATCCCCTAATCCAACCGCCACCCGCATCGCACCCAGCTGGTTTCTAGCGCGCTACGTTGTCCCTGCTGGGTGCGACGCTGGACCCGAGGCCCACTCGACGCGCGTCGAACGCGCGCAGGCGCATCCACCGGTCGGGCGTTTGCAGGGCGATCCGTTCGGAGGTCGAATCGGATTCCCGCCGCTCGTGGAGCATGAGGTACAGGGACGCATCATCCAGCGTCAGGTCCGCCATCGCCGGTATCTCCCGTGGCGACGGGTTGGGCGCGCCTTCATCCAGCGCAGTGCCGTGACGGCCTCTTTCGTCCCAGATACCCATCGGTTTGCCTCCAACCGGTGATGGCGACGGCGGCCAGCGTGACCGCTCCATTGCGGTCCATCATCGGGACTGACCGCCCGCCAGGCATGGGCCAAAGGGTGTAATGGCTCAGGGGGGGCAGGGGGGAAACGGAGTCCTGACGGGCCCCATGTTGTCCAATTTGGGCGCTGGCAGTGAATCACCCCGGATTCCGGCAGGAGGCCAGTCGCCGTGCCGGAAAAGCAACGGGGCCGGGATGTGCGTCCCGGCCCCGACGAGCTTCGCAACCCGTACGGATGAGAAGGAGTTCGAAAACGAAGCAGTGACCGGCATGCACATGTTGACGCGTTGCGGCGGTGTCACCCAGAATCGCCATGTCGTCCCGAATTCGGCCGAGGCGCAGGCGATGTCGACCGATCCCACTGCTATCCAGCGCCGCGTAGCGCCGATCCCGCTGCGACAGCCCACGGGCCGAGCAGTGCTCGGACGCCTGCCTGTACCCGTCTCGACGCTGGTTGGGCGTGAGCGCGATGTCGCGGCGGTCGCCGCGCTCCTGCGCGATCCGGCTGTCCGGTTGGTGACCCTGACCGGGCCGGGTGGTGTCGGCAAGACGCGCCTCGCGCTCCAGGTGGCCGCCGAGGTGGAGGACGAGTTCGCCGACGGCGTCGCCTTTATTGACCTGGCCTCCATCCGCGATCCTACCCTCGTGGCCCCGGCCATCTCCCATGAATTGGGCCTTCGCCCGAGCGGTGACCAGGCCGCCGAAGCAGCTGTTGAGGCCTTCCTGCATACAAGGGAAGCGCTGCTGGTGCTCGACAACTTCGAGCAGGTCGTGGAGGCGGCCCCACGGGTGACCGAGTTGCTGCGAGCCTGTCCACGGCTGAAAACGCTGGTGACCAGCCGCACGCTCCTCCACGTCTCGGGCGAACGGGCGGTGCCGGTGCCGCCGCTCTCGCTGAGACGTGAGACGCGAGACGTGAGACGTGAGAATGAGGACCTTACTCATGACTCACGTCTCACGTCTCACGCCTCGGATGCGGTGCGTCTCTTCGTTGAGCGCACCCGCGGTGTGCGGCCAGGGTTCGTGCTCACCGAGGCGAATGCCGCCGATGTCGCCGAGATCTGCCGCCGCCTCGATGGCCTGCCACTGGCCATCGAGCTGGCCGCTGCCCGGGGGCAACTCTTCTCCCCCACCGCGCTCCTGGCCCGGCTCGAGCACCGGCTGCCGGAGCTCAACCATGGTCCACGCGACCTCCCCGCCCGGCACCAGACGATGCGCGACGCGATCGCCTGGAGCTACGACCTGCTCACTCCGACGGAACAGGACGGTCTTCCGGTGCCTAGGCGCCTTCGTCGGTGGCTGCACCCTTGAGGCAGCCGAAGCAGTCTGCGGGTCCGCGACCGTGCCCGATATCATCAGCGCGATCGAGTCGCTGGTGGAACAGAGTCTGGTTCGGGTGGTCGACACCGATGGCGCCCCGCGCCTGGTGATGCTGGAGACGGTGCGCGAGTTCGCCGTCGAGCGGCTGGCCGAGTGGGGCGAGCAGGACGTGCGACGCCGGCACGCCACGTACGTTCTGGGACTGGCGACGCGGGCGGAGCGGACGTACTCGAGCGACGAGCCCGGCGATTGGCAGGCCACGATCGACGCGGAGCGGGGAAACCTCCGGGCCGTCCTGACCTGGGCGCACGCGCACGGAGAAACCGATACCGCCCTGGCCGTGGCGAGTGCCATGTTTGATCCGTTGTGGGTGAATGGGCCGCAGGCGCTCGAACAAGGGCAATGGATTCGCCGTGGTCTGGCGATGCCAGGCGGCTCTCCGGCGACCAGGGTCACTGCGCTGCTCAATGGGGCCTGGACAGACCAGGTCCGCCAGGACTTTGCCGCCGGGCGCGAATTGGCCGAAGAGGCACTCGTCGTCGCCGAGCGCGACGGGAACGTCTTCGGTATCGCGTGCGCGTCGACCAGCCTTGGCACGCTCGCGTTCTGGACGGGCGATTTCGCCGACGCACAGCGATGGTTGCAGGCTGCGCTGGCCGGGTTCCGGCGTCTGGGCGCACGGGGCAGGATAGGCTGGACGCTCAACCACCTCGCCTGGTTGGACGGCCGCGACGCGGTCGATGAGGGAGGCGACCCGGCCGCCCTCGCCCTCGCCCACTTCGAGGAAGCGTTGGTGCACTTCCGCGCGATCGACGACCGGCGCGGCGCTGCCCGCACGCAGCACGGCATCGCCTTTTTCACGTCCAAGCAAGGCGACTTCACGCGGGCGCTGGCGTGCAGCCGCGACGTGCTTGCCTTCGACTGGTCCCAACGGTGGCCGGTCTACCACCACCTCGAAAACATCGCCGACATCGCCGGGCGTACCGGCCGGCCGGAGGTAGCGGCACGACTCTACGCGGCAGCCGTTGGCCAACGCGACCGCCTGGGACGGCCGATCGAAACCGTCTTCCGCGCCGAGCACGAGCGCGACGTCGCGATCTCGCGCACGGCGCTGGGTGAGGCGGCATTCGCGGCGGCGTTCGCGGCGGGGCGGTCGCTGACGCTGGAGCAGGCGGTCGAGGAGGCACTCGGCTTCACGATCGCCAAGCCCGTCTCGTCCACCCTCAAGCTCCCGCCGCGTGCGTCCGAGATCCTGCCCCTGTTGGCCTCCGGCATGAGCAACGCGGAGATCGCCGCGGCGCTGTTCCTCAGCGAGCGGACCGTCGAGAGCCACGTGGCCAGCCTCTTCAAAATCCTCGGCGTCCACTCGCGGGCGGCGGCTATCGAGGCCGCGACTGCCGCAGGGTTGCTGGGCGAATAGATCGCCTCTTTCGGCTCGATCCTCATGCGTGCGGGCCACTCCGAAGCACGCATCAATTCCGCGTTACCGATACCACCCCCCCAAAATGGCTACGTACCGGCGCACGATCGGATTCAGTAGTCCGGTACGCGGAACTGGGTACCCGACGGTCTGGACCACCCTCCTCTCCGGTCTCTACACTGAATTCGAGGCCCGCCGCTGACCGGTGCGACGGGGCACCGAGGAGGACGCCCCATGGGCCTGACCCGCTTCGACCGCCACAGCCGGCTCCTCGCGACCAGACGCGCCCGCCGTCAGGCGCTTACCGCGGATGGTGCCGAAGTCGCCGCAACGAGCCTGCTGGCCTCCAGATTTGGACCGGCATTCGCCCAGGACGCCACGCCCGAGGCCACGCCAGCGGGGCTGCCAGCCGACCCCCACCCGAGCGCGGACGACGCCCGGACGCGCCACCTTCAGGAGAAGTCGCATGGATCCTCACCGCGTTGACCGGATCAGCAAGCTCTTCGCGCAGCGCCGGTTCGCCCGCCGCGAAGCCATTCGCGGGAACGTGGCGGGCGCAATGGCCCAGGAGGCGACCCCTGGCGCCACCCCGCCCGCCGGTGCCGGCGGGGAGAAGGCCGGCTTCCTCTTCGTCCAGTCCTTCGAGTCCGGCAGCATCGCGCCGAAGGCGGGCGCGGAAGGAACGTTCACGCTCACGCTGGAGCACGGTCTCGGTCAGACGATCTACTTCTCGGACCGGCCCGAGCGGATCGTGGGCGCGACGCCCACCGCCCAGGTCCAGCAAGCCCTCGGCTTCACGCCTGACAACCCGCCGAACGCCGCCATCCTTGTCGAGAACGGCACCGGCAGCACCAACATCGCCGTGGTCCAGTTGACCAGCGCGACGTACGACGAGGCGAGCCGGACGGCAACCTACGATGCCACACCACTCGCCGACTTCTCGCGGACAGAAGCGATGGGCTTCCATGACGAGCCGGCCGATCTCTCGAGCGTCCCTACCAGTTTCGGCGCCGCCCACCTCCTGATCGACGATTGTCCGGACGCATTCATCGACTGCTACAGCAAACCCGACTACGAGCAAGCCGACTACCTCGGCCGCATCCGGGCCTCCCCGACCCCGATGTGCTACCAGGGCGCAGTGTGCCAACCCTGCGAGCCCTTCGGGCACAACCCGCCGTACTACTGCGCGACCCACGACGTCTGGGTGAACGCGTGCGACAAAACGTACCCCAAAAAGTGCAAACTCGGGAAGTGTGGGGTCGGTTGGGGGGCGATAGTTATGCCCGTCGGATGCTAGGGGTTCATGGGCCACCGGCCGGGTCGACATGCGGTTCACGGTCAGCGCCCACTCCGGCCCGCACGCCGCCGCCAGCTACGCCGCCTCCCACCTCTTCATCGACGACTGCCCCGATCGAAGCGTCGTCTGTATCGACAGTACCTCGACGCAGGTAGGCGACCTGGGCTAGCAGGGCTTCCGCTGGAACGGGCCCCGCTGCAACCAGACCTTCCCGGCCTGCAACGATACGTGTCGAGCCGTGCTCGGCTCTGAAGCGGGACGGTCTACCCGGCACGGAGCGCCTCGTCGTCAACACTGCGCTGCCCAACGCCCGCCGTCCGTGGTCGCCACGATCGGGCACCCGGGCGACGACACTCCCCCCACCTACATAGTTCGGACGGGATGGTGGAGCCGCATTTCGGGGGCCGATATCCAACCAGCGGGGAAGGCCCTACACTCGTCGCACCGGGGACCCCGACATAGGCGCATGGGTATGCGGCGGCGTTCGTGGCGGGGCGGTCGCTGACGCTGGATCAGGCGGTCGCCGAGGCGCTGGCCCTTACGGTCGCCCCTCCTGCCGAGCCAGTCCCTATTCTCCCGCCCAGGACTGCCGAGATTTTGCCCCTCCTGGCTGCCGGCATGAGCAACAGCGAGATCGCCGAGGCGCTGTATCTGAGCGAGCGGACCGTCGAGCGCCACGTCGCCCAACTCTTCACTCTCCTGGGTGTGCATTCCCGGTCCGCGGCGGTTGAGGCGGCCCGTGCCGCCGGGTTGCTCCCGGCGACCAGCGAAAGTGGCGCCGCCAACACTGTTCCTGACACCGGAGCCTGACGCATCAGCGCGCTTGTTGTCGTCTGCGTAGCGGGGGATGGGTACGTCCGCCCGCGCAATTGGGTACGGAGCCCCGCAAAACTGGGTACGCCGTCGGCTAGACTGTCTCCTCCCCAATCCCTAAGCTGAATCTCGTTCTCAAAACCTTGATACGCGAGTAAGCAGTCGCCGCCTGAGGTCGGGCGGTTGGTAGGTGTTTCGTGCTGCCGAGAAACGGACTCCGGAAGATGCTGTTCAGCAATCGCCCGCACGCGCGCCAGCAATGGGAGATGACGCAATGGACGCTAATCGAATCGACCGCTTACCCGTCTATTCGCTGCCCGCCGACTCTCCCGCCGCTCTGCCCTCTCGGGCGCGGTTGCCCTGGTGGCGGCCGCCGGCTCGGGGCGCGACGCCGGCGCTCAGGTTTCGCAGGTGCAGTGCGGCAACAAGATGTGCGCGCACGACCCGGGTATCTGCAACGAAGGCTGCGTCTGCTGCCCCTATTCCAACGGCAACTCCCACTGCCGTCCGCCGGGGACATGCAGCCCCGGCTCCGCCCTTCTATGCACGGCAGGGTGTCTGGTGTAGGCGGCTCCCCAGACCGCAGGCGTTACTGGGTACCGCAAAGGCAAGGGTAAGTACGCCGTAGGAGGTGACGATCGACGACTGGTTTTCCCGCCGGGGCCATGCCCCCGGACGCCGTTCACCATCGACCGCTTATTCACCGCACAAGGCGGCTCATACCAGTCAGGAGAAAGAAATGAACCGGATCGACGCACGCAACACGACTCAGTCGACGCGACGAGAGGCGATCACCATCGGCGGTGGGGCCGCCCTCACGGCCCTCGTCGCCGCCGCGGCGATGGGCGGCCGGCGGGTAGCTGCCCAGGAGGCCACCCCCGCCGCGGGGTGTGGGTTCATGGGCAAGTACGTCGGGGTGCGGCTGCGCACCTTCCTGCCGGAGCAGGACATCGACGAGGCGACGGCCATCATCGCCGCCGACTTCGTGCCGCTGATGGAAGGGGTCCCGGGCTTCGTGACCTACTTCGGCAGCGCCGACCCGGAGACGCGCAACGCCGTCTACATCGGCGTTTTCGCCGACAAGGCCGGGGCCGACGAGTCCAACCGCCGGGCCGCCGAGTGGCTTGCCGATAACGGCTACCAATGGTTCGACGGCGATCCGGCCATCTACGAAGGCACGATCGGCGTCGCGTCCGACGAATAGACACTCGCTCCGAACCAGCGCCCGATTTGGCGGTCATCCGTAGGGGAGATGAGCATGGACACTACCCGAATCGACTCCGTCGCCAAGTTCTTCGCCGGCCGCCGGTCACGGCGGCGGATGCTAGCCGAGGCTGGCGGCCTCGCCGCCACCACCATGGCCGTCGCGGGGCTGGCCAAGACGTCTTCCGCCCAGGAGTCCACCCCACCTTCGACGGCGTCCGACGAAGAGGCGCCGGTGTTCCTTTTCCTGCAGGCGTTCCAGGCGGGCAGCGTCGTGCCCAAGGAGGGCGCCGAGGATCGCTACGTCCTGACCCTGGAGCAAGGGCTGGGGCAGACGGTCTACTTCTCCGACAGGCCGGACCGGATCGTCGGCGCCGCCCCGACGCCCAAATTCCTGGAAGGGCTGGGGTTCCCGGACGACAACCCTCCCAACGCCGCCCTGGTCGTCGAGACCGGTGAGGGGCAGACCGAGGTCGTGGTGTTGCAGCTCTACGCCCCGGAGTACGACCTGCCGACGCGGACTGCTACCTACGAGGTAGCAGTGCTGGCGGAGTGGGAGCGGCAGGGGGGAACCGACGCAGGGACGTTTACGGAGACGGCGGCTGACCTATCGGCCTTCGACTCTGGTTTCGGCGCCGCCCACCTCTTCATCGACGATTGCCCGGACTTCGACGCCATCTGCTACACCTCGTGTTCTCCCAATGGGGACATCATGCCGACCGCCGGTTCACTGGGTCCAAAGGGCATGTGCTGGTCGTGGGATGACTGGCAGTGCCACCCGTGCTCCTTCTGGAACCACACCACAGCCGCGGCGGAGTGCAATGCCACTTTCCCGGTGTGCAACGGCCACTGCTACACCAGTCCGATTGGGTTTTGCTAGCGCTGCAGGGCGGCGTTGATCCGCCAGGGAAATCCGGGCTGAATGTTCCGGAGGAACGGAGGGATCCATATGAACGCCTCCTTCGAGACGATCTCCAGATTGTTCGCCGACCGTCGTACGCGGCGGCAGGCCCTGGCCCAGGCCGGAGCCAGCCTCGCCGCCGCCGTCGGGGGAGCCAGGACTGGCTCGCCAGGCTGTGGCGCAGGATGCGGCTGCTACTCCGCCGACAACGTCCGCCGAAGACGAGGCGCCGGTGTTCCTTTTCCTTCAGTCGTTCCAGGCGGGAAGCATCGTGCCCAAGGAGGGCGACGAGGATCGCTACGTCCTGACCTTGGAGCAGGGCCTTGGGCAGACGGTGTACTTCTCGGATCGGCCGGACCGGATCGTCGGCGCCGCTCCGACGCCGCAGTTCCTCAAGGGTCTGGGGTTCCCGGACGACAACCCGCCCAATGCGGCCCTGGTGGTCGAGGGGGAGGGGGGAGAGACCGGCATCGCCGTCCTTGAGCTCTTCGCCCCCTCGTACGACCTGCCGACCCGGACGGCAACCTACGAGGTCGCGGTCCTCTCTGATTGGGAGCGCCAGGGGCAAGCGGGCGACTCCGGCGGCGCGGTCTTCTCGGAGACGACCGAGGACCTGGCCCAGCAATTCCCTCAATTCGGCGCCGCCCACCTCTTCATCGACGACTGCGCCGATGGGCTCGTCAGTTGCCGCACATCGACGGGAGAAATCCTCGGATACGCCGTCACGGTGGGGTTCTGCTGGGACTGGGCCGGGCGTGCTGCAGGCCGTGTCAGGACCCTCCCACCTACTGCACCAACACCTGGGGCGAGGAACTCTGCAAAGGCCGGTGCACCTGGGTGAGCGGTGCGGGTGACTTCTACTGTCCGGCGTGACACTCCCTTCCGCAATTCCGTCCATGCCGGCGGCGTCGTGCGAAAGGCGGGTCCATCACCGGTGGCGTCCAGATCACGCACGGCGTTGCGTACCGAACTCAACAACGTTGGGTACACCCCCGACGAGCAGTCCTAGTCCGTTATCCCTCCCGCGTGTTGTCGCCCGCGTCGCGAGGGATGGGTACGTGTGCCCACGCAAATGGGTACGACGCCCCGCGAAACTGGGTACGTTGTCGGCTAGACGGACCTGGATACCGCCCCTAAGCTAAAAATTGTTCTCGGAACCCCACCAGATACGCGACTGACCGCTCCCCGTTCGTGCCAACCGCCGTCCGCACACCCGCGGGCGAAAGGAGACTTTGCCCATGGAGGCTACCCGCTTCGACTCTGTCGCCCGCCTCTTCGCCGGCCGCCGGTCCCGGCGCCAGGTTCTGGCCCAGGCCGGCGACCGGCCTGGCCGCCGGTGCCCTGGCCGCCGCCGGCCTCACCGCGCCGTCCGGCCCAGGACGCCACCCCCACCGCCGCCGAGGACGGCGGCGAGAAAGACGATGTACCTCTTCCTCCAGGCCTTCCAGTCGGGCAGCGTCGCCCCCAAGGAGGGCGCGGAGGGCCGCTACACCCTGACCCTGGAGCAGGGGCTCGGCCACACGATCTACTTCTCCGACCGCCCCGAGCGCGTCGTCGGCGCCTCCCCCACTTCCCAGTTCCTCGAGGGCCTCGGCTTCCCCGCCGACAACCCGCCCAACGCCGCCCTGGTGGTCGAGACCGACGGACGGGCAGACCGAGATCGCGGTGGTGGAGCTCTTCAGCCCGACCTACGACGAGGCGACGCGCACGGCCACCTACGAGGTGGCGGTGCTGGAGGAGTGGGAGGAGTCGCTGGGGGTGGGCTTCCACCAGACGCCGGCCGACCTGGCGGCGTTCGGGGAGCGCTTCGGCGCCGCCCACCTCTTCATCGACGATTGCGCGGACGCCCCGATCGCCTGCCGGGTCGGCGAGGGCAGCACGTGGGTCGGCGAGTTCGCGCGCCAAGGCTACTGCTACAACTTCCCGGTGTGCGTTCCGTGCGATCCCTACTACCACAGCGAGCCGTCCATCAATGCGACCTGGGAGTTCTGGCAAGGGCAGTGCAACAGCACCTTTTCCGCGTGCGGTGGTCAATGCCGGGCAACTCCGGGATAGCTGGCCAGCTGGCTCGTGAGCCGCGAGGTATTCTCGGACTGAACCCCCGATTCGACCCGTCTCTGCTGATCGGCGGACGTCGCCGATCGCGGCGGTCCGACCGTTCAACAACGGAGAGTAGGAGCATGGACACTACCCGCTTCGAGACGATCTCCAAGCTCTTCGCCGGTCGTCGTACGCGGCGGCAGGCCCTGGCCCAGGTAGGTGCCAGCCTCGCCGCCGCCGTCGGGGGACCTGGACTGGCTCGCCAGGCTGTGGCGCAGGATGCTGCTGCTACTCCAGCGACCACATCCGCCGAGGACGAAGCGCCAATGTTCCTCTTCCTCCAGGCCTTCCAGTCGGGCAGCGTCGTACCGAAGGAAGGGGCCGAAGGGCGATATGTCCTGACGCTGGAGCAGGGGCTGGGACAGACGGTGTACTTCTCGGATCGACCGGACCGGATCGTCGGCGCTGCCCCGACGCCCAAGTTCCTGGAGGGGCTGGGCTTCCCCGACGACAACCCGCCCAACGCGGCGCTGGTGGTTGAAACGGAGGCGGGGCAAACCGAGGTCGCCGTCCTCGAGCTCTTCGCCCCGGCCTACGACGAGGCGACGCACACCGCGACCTACGAGGTGGCGGTGCTGGCGGAGTGGGAGCGGCAGGGGGAAACCGGCGGCGCGGTCTTTTCGGAGACGACCCAGAGCCTGGCCGAGCAGTTCCCTCGATTCGAGGCCGCTCACCTCTTCATCGACGACTGCCCCGACGCCGCTCCGCTCCAGTGCTACAAGGAGTGCGGCTCCGATCCGGTCGCCAACCTGGGTACCCGGGGCATGTGCTGGTCGTGGGCCGACTGGACGTGCCACCCGTGCGTTGGGGACTGGCAAGGCACCGCCTTTGAGTGCGGTTTCAACTTCGCGAGCTGCATCAGCGGGTGCTTTACCGACCACTGGGGGGTTTGCGGCACGCTGTAGGCGCTCGGGCGAGCTTCGCGCAAAGCGGGCTGGTCAGTACGTCCACAGCACAGCATAGGTACGTACCGAACTCGACAATATTGGGTACACAACCGCCAAAAGTTGGGTACACCCCCGTCTAGTAATCCCAGTCCGTCATCCCTATGCTGAATCTCGTTCAACTAGCCCCACGCGAGCGAATGGAGTCGCCGACCGATACCGATCGGTCGGACCCGGCGTCTCTCTACCCGCGCGTGACGGGGCAATCCAGGGCAAGACGTCGTGACCGTAGCTCGCCAGCGCAGGACGCCAAGCTCGCACCACCGGTAGGAGAATTTTTCATGGATGCCAAGCGTTTCGACTCCGTCGCCAAGCTCTTCGCCGGCCGCCGCTCGCGGCGCCAGGTCCTGGCCCAGGCCGGCACCGGCCTGGCCGCCGGTGCCCTGGCCGCCACCGGCCTCGCCGCGCCAACGAGAGCCCAGGACGCCACCCCGGCCGCAGCGGAGGAGGGAGAGAAGGTTATGTACCTCTTCCTCCAGGCCTTCCAGTCGGGCAGCGTCGCCCCCAAGGAGGGGGCCGAGGGCCGCTACACCCTGACCCTGGAGCAGGGGCTGGGCCAGACCATCTACTTCTCCGACCGTCCCGAGCGCGTCGTCGGGGCCTCCCCCACCCCCCAGTTCCTGGAGGGGCTCGGCTTCCCCGACGACAACCCGCCCAACGCCGCCCTGGTGGTCGAGACCGCGGATGGGCAGACCGAGATCGCGGTGGTCGAGCTCTTCAGCCCGGCCTACGACGAGGCGACCCGGACGGCCACCTACGAGGTGGCCGTGCTGGAGGAGTGGGAGGCGTCGTTGGAGATGGGCTTCCACCAGACGCCGGCCGACCTGGCGGCGTTCGGGGACCGCTTCGGCGCCGCCCACCTCTTCATCGACGACTGCGCCGACGAGGAGATCGCCTGCTACCTCAATGAGGGCGTGAGCGGGAGCGGGTCCACGGAGTATGTCGGCTCATTGGGGGTCCAGGGCTTCTGCTACAACTATCTCCGCTGCGAGCCCTGTACACCCGGCGGCCACGTCAAGTCCGACGCCTGCATGTCATTCCGCCACTGGCGGGACGCGTGCTCCGCGAGTTTCAGCCAGTGCGCGGGCGGCAATTGCCGTCCCAACCAGTACGGGAATACGAGCTGGACAAATGGGTGCGCCTAGTCCGGGTCGCGCGAAGCGCCGCGGCGGGCGCCCCACGCGGCGCGAGGCCAACCTGAGCGGCGGACAGCGGCAACAGGCCGAGGATGTCCGTACCAATCACGCATGAATTCAGTAGTTGGACGGGTACCGGGCAGACGATGACATCCGTAGTCTCGATTCGTGTCCGGTGGTGGTCACCGGCTCGCCGCACATCACCCATCGGAGAGTGAATCGTGATGTCCTGGAAGACCGAGATCGACCGCCTGGCAAGCAACGAAGCGTCGCCGATACGCCGCACGTGGGTGCCCATCGTCGCCGTCGCCGTCCTCTTGCTCGCCGCCGTCCCGGCTGTCCGCTCCTTCGCCGCCGCCCAGGACGACTCTCCGGCCGACCATCCGGCCGTTGGCACCTGGCGGTGGGAGAACGACCGCCTCCACCCGGGTGACCCCTCCTACGCGGTTATCCAGGCCAACGGCACCTACGTCGAGTACTACCCGGGGCATGGGGTCGGCATAGGAGCGTGGGAGGCGACGAGCGACCGTTCCATCAGCCTCACCATCGTCTTCCAGGACCTCGACCCATCCCCCACGGCGGTCACGCCCGGAATCCTGACCTACAGGCTGGCCATCCAGGTTGAGGACGGCGACAACGCGCTGAGCGCGACCGGCCCGTACTACAAGCAGGCGCCCGACGGCTCGCTCATGGAGGAACTGGCCTTCGACGGGGCGGCGACCCGGATCGAGGTGGCGGAGACGGGGCCGCTGCCGCTAGGTACGCCCGCGGCGACGTCGTAGCGCCGCGCCGCGGCTATCAGGAAGGATCGTCATGGACGCCACTCGCATCGATTCCATCGCCAGGTTTCTCGCCGAGCGCCGCTCGCAGCGAGCGCTGGCCCGGGCTGGGGCCGGCCTCGCCGCCGGCCTGGCTGCGGGCGGCGTGACCGAATCGACCCGGGCGCTGGGCTTCACGCCAGCGGCGGCAGCCGATGAGGACGGTCCGACGCTGCTCTTTCTCCAGGCCTTCCAGGCGGGAAGCATCTCCGCCAGCGACGTTGAGGGGCGCTATACCCTGACGTTGCAGCAGGGACTCGGCCACACGGTCTACTTCTCCGATCGGCCCGACCGCGTCGTCGGCGCGACTCCGACGCCGCGGTTTCTGGCCGAGCTGGGCTTCCCCGACGACAACCCGCCGAACGCGGCCCTGGTGGTCGAGACGGACGACGGGCGAACCGAGGTGGTCGTGGTGGAGTTGTTCGCCCCGGCCTACGACCAGGCAAGCCACACCGCGATCTACCAGGCGGCGGTATTGGGGGAGTGGGAGCGCGCCACGGATGGCACCGTCTCCGAGACGACGGTCGATCCCGCCGAGGCCCTCACCAGCTTCGGCGCCGCCCACCTCTTCATCGACAGTCTCCGCGGCTCGGGAACGCCCAGTTGCGATCTATCGCGCGTCTATTGCTATAACAGCTGTACCTCTCCGCCATACGGAGATCTCGGCACCGGACATCTGTGCTGGTCGGATGCAGACCAGGCATGCCAGCCGTGCGACCCGGTAGACCTCGACGCCTATTGCGCCGCCAAGTTCTCGGACCATTGCGCCGGGAACTGTTTCGCCAGCACTAGCTTCGGGGCCGTGTGCGGTTGACCGCCCGAGCGAAAGGACATCCATGAACGCCACCCGACTCGACATGATCTCCAAGCTCTTCGCCACTCGCCGTTCGCGGCGACAGGCCCTGGCTCAGGCTGGGGCCGGCCTCGCCGCGGCCGTCGGGGCGGCCGGGCTGGCTCACCGGGCCGCAACCGCCGCGCAGGACGAGGCCGCCACTCCCTCCGCGGCGGCCTCTGCCGAGAACGAGGGGCCAGTCTTCCTCTTCCTCCAGGCGTTCCAGGCGGGCAGCGTCGCGGCCAAGGAGGGCAGCGAAGGACGCTACACCCTGACCCTGGAGCAGGGGCTGGGCCACACCGTCTACTTCTCCGACCGCCCGGACCGGATCGTCGGGGCCACGCCCACGCCGCAGTTCCTGCAGGGCCTCGGCTTCCCGGACGACAACCCGCCGAACGCGGCCCTGGTGGTCGAGACGGACAGAGGGGCAGACCGAGCTCGCCGTGGTGGAGCTGTTCGCCCCGACCTACGACGAGGCGACGCGGACAGCGACCTACGAAGTGGCGGTGCTGGCGGAGTGGGAGCGGACGGAGCGAGGGGACCTTCTCCGAGACGGCTGCCGACCTGTCGGCCTTCGGCTCCTCGTTCGGCGCCTCGCACCTCTTCATCGACGACTGCCCGAACGGCGGGGTCACCTGCTACGCGGGGGATCCGTCGACGGAGATCGTTAGTCGCGGATCACTCTCCGGTATCGGGTTTTGCTGGCACTGGGACCTCGCGTGCTGCAAACCGTGCGACCCGAATTGGTACAACACCTGGGCACTGGAGTGTGACCGGGTGTACGGCTGCGACCAGAAGTACGCCCTCGGGCCAGGGTACTGCTGGGCCTCCATGGAGACCCCGGCATTCGGCTGCGCGGAATAGCGTCCACCCGACCCGCACTCGACCCCTCACGGAGCACCGATTCAGTTCGATGCTGGCGGGATTGCCCGCTGGTTCAGCCCCCTTGTCCCAGAAAGGACCGACTCCGATGATGATCAAGCCGTTGCCACGCACGACTGTCCGCGCTCGTGACCTGACTGTTGACGCCTGGCACGCCCACGTCGCCGCGCGTCAACCTTCCCGGCTTATCGTCGTCAGCCCGGACCGAACGGCAATTGCGGCCGCCGGATCGAGCCGGCGCATCTCTCTGGCGCCGATCTCCATTCAGAGCTGGCTCGCTCACCTTTCTGGTCAAGACCGTCGTTCTGCCTAAGGACCTTGTGCGCACCGGGTCGGTGATTGATGACCCCGACTTCGGCGTTCTACCTGGGAGCTGTCATGGACGCCACTCGCTTTGACTCGCTTGCCAAGCTCCTCGCTGGCCGCTTCTCGCGGCGGCGCGCCCTCTCCGGCGGCGGGGCGGGCCTCGCCGCCGGCGTGCTCGCCGGTGGCCAGTTCACTCCGGCCCAGGCCCAGGACGCCACCCCCGATGCCGAGCGGGACGGCCCGACGATGCTCTACATCCAGTCGTTCCAGGCCGGCAGCGTCGTCCCGAAGGATGGGGCAGAGGGCCGCTACACCCTGACCCTAGAGCAAGGGCTGGGGCACACCGTCTTTTTCTCGGATCGTCCCGACCGCATCTTCGGCTCGATGCCGACACCGCGGTTTCTGGCGGAGCTCGGCTTCCCCGACGACAACCCGCCCAATGCCGCCCTGGTGGTCGAAGCGGCCGAGGGGCAAACCGAGGTCGCGGTCGTTGAACTCTTCGATCCGACGTATGACGAGGCGAGCCGGACGGCGACCTACGAGGTGGCGGTCCTGGCCGAGTGGGAGCGGGAAGGGAGCCAAGCCGGCGAGGCAGGATTCTCGGAGACGACCGCCGATCTGGCCACCCTCCTGCCCACCTTTGGCGCGGCCCACCTGTTCATCGACGATTACGTCTCCGCCCTAGCGGCCGGAGTGTGCTACAGCGCAGGCTGCGGCGCATGCAACGCCTGCGCAAGCACGACCGATGGGCTCGTCTGCTACGAGACCGGCGGCATTTCCTGCCATCCCGACTTCACCTGCGACACGCTCGACGATTGCCTGGCGCACAACATGGGGTTCACCCATTGCTTCACCAGCGACTCGCAGTTCTACAACAACTGTGTCCCGACCGGCGAAGGGCGGTGCGGGGTCGTCGATAGCACCTGCACGCCGTAGAGCGGTTCTCGCGCCAGATCACCGCCGCAACCACCAGCTGCCGACCAAGACGGGTCTCCAGGGAGACACCATGCAAGCCAATCGCTTTGACACGATGACCAAGCTGTTTGCCGGCCGCCTGTCGCGGCGGCGAGCCATGGCAGGCGGCGGGGCAGGGCTCGCCGCCGGAGCGCTCGCCACAGCCGGTCTTGTTTTGCCAGCCCGGGCTCAGACGTCCACCCCCGCCGCGTTGGCGGCCGATGGTGAAGGGCCAACCATGCTCTTCGTCCAGTCGTTCCAGGCCGGCAGCGTGGTCCCGAGCGGCACCGTGGGCCGCTACACCCTGACCCTGGAGCAGGGCCTGGGCCACACGATCTACTTTTCGGACCGGCCCGATCGTATCGTCGGCTCGATGCCGACGCCGCAGTTCCTGTCCGAGCTCGGTTTCTCCGAAGGCAACCCGCCCAACGCGGCGCTGGTGGTCGAGACGGACGAGGGGCAGACCGAGCTAGTGGTCCTGGAACTGTTCGATCCGGGCTACGACGAGCCGACGCGGACGGCAACCTACGAGGTGGCGGTGCTGGCCGAATGGGAACGGCGAGGAGGGGACAGATTCGCCGAAACGGACACCGACCTGGCTCAACTCCTGCCCACCTTCGGCGCCGCCCACCTCTTCATCGACGACTACGACCTCTACGGCGACCGCGTCAACTTTTGTCCGCAAAATACGATGATGACATGCTGGGTCAACGGACAAAAGGCCGGCGACCTTGACTGGTTTGGCGTCTGCGAGGCCCGCAACGGCACGTGCCAACCGACGGTGCTGGGTCAGAGGTCGTTCGAGGTCAACCAGTCACGGTGGAACTTCGAGTGCAATGCCACGTTCCCCGACACCTGCGGCGGCCATTGTGTCGCCCAGAACACCTGCACGTACAATCTCTAGGAGGCGGCACCGGCTGGTACGCGCGGGGAGGACGATGGGATGACGGTTGCTGGCACCGGGGAGGCCACGGTCTGCCTCACCTTTGACTTCGACGCGATCTCGCTGTGGATCGGGCCGATGGGGGCAACGTCGCCGAGCATGATCTCTCGGGGCGAGTTCGGAGTCGTCGGGGTCGAGCGCATCCTGCGGCTGTTATCCCAGACCGGCATCCCAGCGACGTTTTTCGTGACGGGGCACACGGCCGAGACCTACCCGAGTTCGGTGCAGGCGATTGTTGCACGCGGGCCACGAGATCGGTCATCACGGCTATCTGCACGAAAACCCGGTCGGCTTGCCTTCGCGGGAAGCCGAGGCGCGCGTCCTGGAGCGTGGCCTGGAAGCGCTCGACAAGACGGTTGGGGTGCGGCCGGTCGGGTACCGGTCGCCGGCCTGGGACAACAGCCCGCACACGATCGAGTTGCTGCTGGAGTACGGCTTTCGCTACGAGAGCTCGCTGATGGGGCACGATTTCGTCCCCTACTGGGCCAGAGTAGGAGATCAGATTCAGGAGGATGGCCCGTACCTCTTCGGCCGGGAGGTCGATCTGGTCGAGATGCCGGTCAGCTGGATCCTGGACGACTTCCCCCACTTCGAGTATGTGCGGCTGGCGAACCGGGTGAGCCCGGGCCTCTCGGCGGGGTCGAAAGTCGAGGAGATCTGGCGTGAGGAGTTCGACTTCATGCTGCGCGATGTGCCGGGCGGCGTCTTCACCCTGACGATGCACCCGCAGGTGATCGGCCGGGGGCACCGGATGCTGATGCTGGAGCGGCTGATCGCCCACATGCGGGCCCAGCCGAGCGTCCGCTTCACGACCCTCGGGGAGGCCGCCGAGGGGTTCCGCGGGCGGGCCGCGGGGCCGAACGGTGACTGACGCGTCTGGCCATCCGCGGCGGCACACGGGTTCGGTGGCGATCGTGACCGGCGCAGCGCGAGGATTGGGGCTGGGGATCGCGCGGCGCCTGAGCGCGGACGGGGCGCGGGTGGTCCTCGCCGATGTCGATCCGGCGGTGACCGACGCCGCCGCCGACATCGGTCACGGGGCGAGCGGAGAGCGCTGTGACGTGGCAGATTCCGCCGCCGTGGATCGGCTCGTGGCGGCGACGGTCGAGCAGTTTGGCCGCCTCGACCTGATGGTCGCCAACGCCGGGATCGGCGGTGGTGCGCCCGTGGCCGAGATGGCCGACGACGCGTGGCGGCGTATCCTGGCCGTCAACCTCGACGGCGCGTTCTACTCGTGCCGGGCGGCGGCGCGGGCGATGATCCCGCAGGGTTCCGGGGTGATCCTGACGGTCGGGTCGATCTTCGGGCGAGATACTCCGGCGGGATCAGCCGCCTACGGCGCCACCAAGGCAGGCGTTGTGGCGCTCACCCACGCACTGGCCCGTGAACTCGGGCCGCACGGGATCAGGGTCAATTGCGTCAGCCCGGGGAATATGGCCACGGAGATGCATTGGAACGCGCTCCGGCGCCGCGCCGATGGCGCGGGGATGCCGTTCGATGCGGCGGTGGAGCAGGTACGGGCGGCGATCCCGCTGGGACGGCACGGCGGCCCCGAAGACATCGCCGGCCTCGTCAGCTTCCTCGCCTCCGCCGACGCGGCCTACATCACTGGCCAGACGATCAACGTCGACGGCGGGTACCAACCGCGCTGAGGGAGTGGACATGTGACGACGGCGATCGATTTTTCGGGGCAGGTCGTGCTCGTCACCGGTGGGGCGACGGGCCTGGGACTCGCGATCTCGGAGGCGTTCGGCCGAGCCGGGGCGACCATCGCGCTCAACGACCTTGCGCCGGAGCGGACGGAGCAGGCGACGGCGGACCTCCGCGCCGCGGGGATCGCCTGCCGCGGCTTCGCGGCGGACGTACGCGACGCGGCCGCGGTGCGGCGCATGGTCGAACAGGTGACAGACGAACTCGGGGTCCCGGACGTGACGGTCGCCAACGCCGGGATCTACCCGAATACCCCGTTTCTCGATGTGTCGGAAGATGAGTGGGATCGCGTCATCGACACGAATCTGAAAGGCGTCTTTCTGACCTGCCAATCCGTGGCTCGCGCCTTGGTGAGGGCAGGGAAAGGCGGGCGGTTTGTCCTGATCTCCTCGGGCGCGGCGAACACTGCGACTCTGGGGCTGGTCCCACTACTGCGCGTCTAAGGCGGCGGTCGTCATGCTCACCCGGGCAATGGCGCTGGAGCTTGGCGAACATGGCATCCGCGTAAATGCGGTGTTGCCGGGATACATCGACGTCCCGGAGGGCGGAACGCACCTGGACGAAGCCTACAAGCGCGCGGCCCGGGAGGCTATCCCGATCGGCCGCCCGGGCGAGCCCGCCGACATCGCCGGGGCGGTGCTGCTGCTCGCGTCGCCGCTGGCGGACTACGTGAACGGCGCGGCCCTGACGGTCGACGGCGGGAGCGGAGCGGGACGGACCGGCGTGCGGCCGATACGCTAATGCCGTCGATGTCCCCCGATACCAACATCCCACGGTGCGATACGGCAGCAAAACGGTGCGGATCGGTCCGTGACCATTGGGACGTCTTCCGCATGGGAAAGAGAGCGATCGGACGTAGCGTATGATCGCGGAGTACTCGACCGCGAACTTGACCGAGTGGCGTCCTGTGCGCCGAATGACTGGCACCCCGGCACACGTCGCCCACGGCCAACGACATCGCACGTGAGGACGGTGAAAATGGACGGGCCGCTCGATGCACGGCCGACACCGGACCAGTTCGCCGAGGCAAGCTGGGACGCGATCTTACCCTGGTACGAGCGACTGGCTGCCGCTCCCCTCGACGCCACGAACGCGGAGACATGGCTGGCGGAGTGGTCGGCCCTGACGGAAGCGCTGGCGGAGGCGGAGGCGCTGGCATGGATCGCCTACTCCTGTGACACCGGTGACCCGGAGAAAGAAGCGGCCCACCAGCGCTGGGCGGGAGAGATCTCGCCGCGCCGCCACGAGCAGGATATCCGCCTGACCGCCCGCCTGCTCGAGACCGGCTGGAGCCGTCCCGACGTCGAGACGATGCTGCGCCGGTTCCGCAACCAGCACGACCTCTTCCGGGCAGAGAACGTTTCCCTCTTGCAGGAGATCGAGGACCTCAACACCCGGTATGTGGCCATCGTCGGTGGTATGACGGCGGAGTGGGAGGGGGAATCCCTGCCGCTTCCGCTCCTCGCCCCGTACCTGCTCGACCCGGACCGGATCGTGCGCGAGCGCGCCTACCGTCTCTGGAACGCACCCTTCATCGCCGCCCGCGAGGAACTCGCCGGCATCTTCGACCAGCTGTATGCCCTGCGCCAGCGACTGGCGGGGAACGCCGGCCTGCCGGACCACCGCGCCTACGCCTTCCGAGTCCTCGACCGGTTCGACTACGGGCCGGACGACAGCGCGGAGTTTCACGCGGCGGTCGAGGCGACGGTGGTCCCGCTGCTGAAGCGACGACGCGAACGCCGGCGGCAGAAGCTCGGCGTTGAGACGCTGCGGCCCTGGGACATCGGCGTCGATCCCCTCGGGCGGCCACCGCTGCGCCCGTACGAGGGGGCGGATGACCTGATCACGCGGGCGGGGGCGGCGTTTGCCAACCTGGACCCGGCGCTAGGCGGACATTTCGCGACCATGGCTGCCGAAGGGTTACTCGATCTCGACGCTCGGCCGAGCAAGCTGCCCGCCGGATACTGCTCGGCCTTACCGCACCGGGGACGTCCCTTCATCTTCATGACGGGAGCAGGAGTCGCCGACGACGTCACGACCCTGGTGCACGAGGCCGGCCACGCTTTTCACATCTTCGAGACAGCCGCGCTTCCGTTTGTCTTCCAGCGGGATCCGGGAGCGGAAATGGGTGAGGTCGCCTCGATGGCGATGGAGTTGCTGGCGGCGCCTTACCTGGACCGGGAGAGCGGCGCTTTTTACGAGGCCGAGGTGCTCCGCCGCGCCCGGGCGGAACATCTCGACGGGGTCTTGCGCTTGCTGGCCGGGGTAGCCCGGGACGACGCGTTCCAGACCTGGATCTACACCAGTGGCCAGGGCCACGATGCATCGGCGCGGGACGACGCCTGGGTGCGCTTTGGAGACCGCTTCAACCCCGGGCTCGATTGGGACGGACTCGAGGCGGACCGGACCTCCGGCTGGTACGACAGCCCACACATCTTTATGTTCCCCTTCTACATGATCGAGTATGGCCTCGCCCAGCTGGCCGCGCTCCAGATCTGGCGCGCCAGCCAGGTCGACAGAGCCGGGGCGGTCGCCGCCTACCGCCGCGCCCTCGCCCTCGGCGGCACCCGGCCGCTGCCAGAACTGTACGCGGCGGCCGGGGCGCGTCTGGCGTTCGACGCCGGCACAATGGCCGAACTGGTCGGCCTGATCGAGGAGGAGCTGGACACGTTGGATGCCTGACCGGCGCACGAGGAACTCACTCTTCTATGGATACTCCCGAGACACTCCACCTTCAGTACGCAAAACGTCAGGACCTGCGCTACGGCGAGAATCCCCATCAGCGGGCCGCCCTCTACATCCGGGATGACGGCGTCTCTGGCGGGATCGCGACCGCCGATGTGCTCCACGGCAAGCCGATGTCGTTCCTCAACTACGTCGATGCGGATGCGGCGTGGCAGGCCGTCTGGGACATAGCCACTCCGGCGTGCGTGGTTGTCAAGCACGCCTCTCCGTGTGGCGCCGCGACCCGAACCGATCTGGTCGATGCGTATGTGCTCGCTCTTGGTGGAGACCCACTGTCTGCCTACGGCGGCATCGTGGTGGTCAACCGTCCTGTCGATGCCGAGCTAGCGGCAGCGGTACGAGATCTTCGCAACCCGCTGACCGGGCAACGCCAGCGCTGGGATGTCTTCGTCGCGCCGGCCTTCAGCGAGGACGGGCTCGCCATCCTTCGTGCCAAGTCGAAGGATCTGCGTGTGCTGCGGGCAGATCCGCCTTCGCCACGAACAGTACAGATTCGACCGATCTCCGGTGGAGTGCTCGTCCAAGAGCCGGACAGTTTCGATGAGGCGGAATTCCGGTTTGACGCGGTGACGGACCGGCCGCCCACCCCTGCGGAGGTCCGGGACCTCATTTCGCGTGGCGGCTGTGCAAGCACGTCGCGTCAAACGCAATCACACTGGTTCGGGATGACGTGCTCGTCGGCGTCGGCACCGGTCAGCCGAGTCGCGTGGGCAGCGTCGCGCTCGCGGTACAGGCTGCCGGTGACCGAGTTACCGGGAGCGTACTCGCCTCCGATGCGGCCTTTCCGTTCCCGGATGGGATCGAACGGGCGGCGGCGGCCGGTGTGACGGCGGTGGTCCATCCCGGCGGGTCGATTCGCGACGATGAGATCATCGCCGCCGCGAATCGGTTAGGGCTGGCGATGGTCGCCACGGGCCGCCGGCACTTCCGCCATTGAGCACCGGTTCTCGGATAGGCCGGTAGTCCGCGTAGGGCATGGATTCAGCCGATGTGCAATTGACCTCAGTGCGGCCAAAGCGCATTATGGGGTCAGCCAGATTCCTCTTTCCCGGCATAGGGAACGCCAATGTCTACCCATCGCCTACCCGTCCCGGGTCGGCCCCGACCGATGCTCACTGTCCCGCTCGATCGGGCAGAGCCGTCCCTTTCCCCCGATCTGCCCTGGCCGCTCAGCACGTTCGTTGGCCGCGAACAGGAACGGGCCGCGGCATTGAAGATCTGCTCGCGCATCGTGGCCGTGTGCGCCTCGTCTCCCTCATCGGCCCCGGTGGGCGTTGGCAAGACGCGCCTCGCGCTCGAGGTGACCCGCACGGCGGCGGCAGACTTCGCCGACGGCACGGTATTCGTTCCGCTCGTCCCGCTTCGCGATCCCGCGCTGATGCTGCCGACCGTTGCCAATGTTCGCGGCTTTCGAGGCCAGGCGCCGATCGCCGATTGCCGCCTAGTCTGCCTTCCACCACTGGTATGCCTTCGAGTAGATGGCGGCGTCGGTGCGGTACGAGTCCGGCAGACCCTTGACCCGGGTGCTGAAGATCTCGTACCAGTCCCAGAACATCATGAAGAGGAACGGGACCTCCTCGGCCACGATCGCCTGGATCCTGTGGTAAATCGCTGCCCGTTTTGCCGGATCCAGCTCTCTGAGACCCTGCTGCATTAGCTCGTCGACCTCAGCGTTCTCGAAATGGGAGAAGTTGTTGTTTGCCCCTGTCACGAGGAACGTCGTGGCGTCCGGATCCCCCTGTTCGCCGCCGTAGGGGGCGTTGAACAGGGACGAGTCCATCTCTGCGGCGCGCAGCTTCGCGATGATCGTCGCCAACGGTGCTTCGTCGATTCCCATCTCGATGCCGGCCTCGGCCAGGTACTGCTGGACGAACTCCGCCTCCTGGCGGCGGGTCGAATCGCCCGAAATCGTCGTGCAGGTAAAGGCCAGCGGGTTGCCGTCCTTCTCGCGGATGTCCCCGTCGCGGACCCAGCCGGCCTCGTCGAGCAGGGCGGCGGCTCGCACCGGATCGTATGGGTACCGGGGCACGTTTGGGTTGTAGAAATTCGGAAGCGCCGGAGAAAGGTTCGCGGTCGCCAACGTCGCCGCTCCGTGGAAAATCGCGTCGACGATCGACTGGCGGTCGATCGCGAACATCATCGCTTGGCGCACCCGCTTGTCGGAGAGGATCGGGTGCTTGTTGTTGAGCGGGAAGTGGTTGAGCCAGAGGCTGGAGGTGACGAAGGCCGTGAATCGCTCCGTTTCGTTCGCAAACCGGAGGTTGTCCTCGGTGACCAGCGGCCAGACGGACGAATCGGCCTCGCCCGTCTCCAGCGCGATGGTGCGCACGGCGGGTTCCGGCACGACGTTGAGGCGGACCCGGTCGAGATGCGGTGCACCGCGGAAGTGTTCGTCGAAGCGCTCCACTTCCGTGTAGTCGGCCGGTCTCCACTCCTTGAGCTTGAAGGCGCCCGTCCCAACCGGAGCCGCGCCGTAGCGTTCCTTGCCGAGCTCTTCGTGGTAGGCGGCCGGCACGATGAATGTGTCGGCTATCTGGACGAAGAAGGCGGCGTTCGGGGCCGTGAGGGTGACGACGACGGTGTACGGGTCTGGCGCTTCGACCGAGGCGACATCCGCGAAGAATTGGTGATTGAGCGCATCTTGGTGGGTCATGTACCACTCGTAGGTGTACTTCACGTCCGCCGACGTGAACTCGACCCCATTGTGGAATTTCACGCCTTGGTGCAGCTGGAACGTCCAGGTCAGGCTGTCTTCGGACACGTCAGGAAGGGTCTTCGCGAGGACCGGTTGAAAGACGAAGTTTTCGTCCTGCTCGACCAGCGCGTTGTGGATCTGCGCGACCATGACCCGGTGGACCGCCGGCGTGGCTTCATCCGGATGAAGGCTCGCGATCTCGTGGTGGCCGAGCAGGGTGAGCACCCCACCCCTGATGGGCTGGTCTTCCTGGTTCTTGGTGATCGTTACGGACTGGGCGGGGTTCCCGAGGTCCTTGGTTAGCGTCTCGAACAGGGCAGGCGTGGCGACAGCACCTGTAGCCACACGCTTGAGGATCTCCCGTCTGCTCGTGGGAGTGGTCCTGCGGAGCAACGCCGTGGGCGCAACGGTGCGGTCCATGTCGTGGCCTCCCTTCGCCTAAGTGCAATCGGTGAATCGCCGCAAGAGGTTGCGCTGCTCTGTTATGCGCGTCGGGTCGGCAATGGGGAGTGGGCAGAGTCTGACACACCGTACTGCGCATAACAATCAAGGTGCCAATACGACGTCCAAACCAGGCGGAAGGCTCGGTCGAAGCTCCGCCGCGTACCGCGACCAAGTCGAGTTCGTCCAGCAGGTCGCACTCTGGGTAGGTCCGGCCGCCGCAGTGGACCGCGCTGAGGTGCGGATTGACCTTTGTGCGACCGAACGGCATTATGGGGCTCGTCGATCCCCACAGTTCCGGCACGGGGTGCCCCATGTCCACCATTCACCCGCTCGATCCCGGGACGCCCCGGCCGCGGCCCATCGTGCCGCTCGATTGGCCGAACCAGCTTCTCGTGCCCAACCTGCCGGTGCCGCTCAGCACCTTCATTGGCCGGGAGCAGGAGTTCGCCGCGATTCGGGATGTGTTGGCCGCGCGTCCCCGGCGCGTCCGGCTCCTGACGCTCATCGGGCCGGGCGGTGTGGGAAAGACCCGCCTCTCATTGGAGGTCGCCCGGGCGGTGGCGGCCGAGTTTGCCGACGGGGTTGCCTTCGTTCCGCTTGCCCCGGTCCTCGATCCGGCGCTGGTACTGCCGACCCTGGCCAAGACGTTCGGCCTGCGCGACACGGGTGGCCGGTCCGCCGTCGATGTACTCGCCGCGTTTCTGCAGGGGAAGGATCTGCTGCTCGTCCTGGACAACGTCGAGCACGTGCTGGCCGCTACCCCGCTGATTGCCGACCTCCTGACCGCCAGCCCAGGCCTAACGGTGCTGGCGACAAGCCGTGCCGTGCTGCACATCTCCGGCGAGCACGCCATCCGGGTACCTCCTCTGCCACTCCCTACTTCCGATCGGTTGGAGCCCATCGATCGGGTCGCCCAGTATGGAGGGATCCATCTCTTCGTCGATCGCGCCCGGGCAGCGGAGTCCGGGTTCGCGCTGACCGAAGCGAACTCAACGACCGTTGCGGCGATCTGCCAGCGGCTGGACGGGCTGCCCCTGGGCATAGAGCTGGCGGCCGCCCGGGTGAGCCATCTGCCACTCAAGACGCTCCTCGCCCGCCTGGATCGGCGGCTACCGCTGCTGCGGGGGGGACCCCGCGATCAGCCGGCCCGCCTGCGGACGATGCGCGATGCCATCGCCTGGAGTCACGATCTCCTTTCTCCCGAGGACCAACGGCTCTTCCGGCGGCTGGGCGTCTTTGCCGGCGGGTTCACGCTGGAGGCGGTTGAGGCCGTTGCTGGCGGCTTCCCCGATACCGCGGCCGACGTGCTGGACGGTGTGTCGTTGCTCGTAGACAGCAACCTGGTGCACCACCTGCCGGTCCCTACGGGGGCCGGAGCCCGATTCGGCATGTTGGAAACCGTGCGGGAGTTCGCGCTCGAACAATTGACCGAGCGCGGCGAGGAGGGGGCCGTCCGGGATGCACACGCCGCCCACTTCCTCGAGTTCGCCGAAGCGGCCGCTGTTGGGCTTATGCTGCCTGATCCGGTCGACGAGATGTGGCGGGAGCGGTTGGCGGCCGAAATCGACAACCTGCGGGCGGCGTTGACCTGGTTGGACGATCGGGGCGACGAGGCCCAGTTGCTGCGCCTGGTCGTGGCAATGGGCCACTTCTGGTTCCTGGTGAGCGATTTTCACGAGGGTTTGGGGTGGCTTGACCGCGTCCTGGCCCGGCCGCCAGGGGCCGCCGTTGACTTGAGGGGCCTCGCCTTGTTCTGGGCGGGGCTGTTGGCCCTGTACCAACTCGACGCCGGCCGGGCGACCGGGTATCTCGACGAGAGCCGTGCGCTCTTCGAGCGCGGTGGGGACCAGTACGGAATAGCGCGCGCGCTGGTGGGCTCGGGCCTCGTGGCCCTGCACCAGGGAGACTACGGGCGCGCCCTGGCACTCCACGAGCAGGCGCAGGTCCTGCTGCAAGCGTTCGGCGACGAAGACCACGGCCCTTCGTTCCTTGGCACTGTCTGCTTCAACAACCTCGGGTCCGCCGCCTACGGCCAGGGGGACCGCTCGCGCGCGGTCGCTGAGTTCGAGGAGGCGCTGGCTCGTGCCCGCCGCCTCGGGCACTCGTCCTTGCTCCTCCTGGCCCTGATCGGGCGCGGCAACGTGGCGCGCGACGAAGGCGACTGGGGGGCGGCGCTCGCGCTCTACCAGGAGGCGCTCACGCTCTCGTGGGAGCGGGGCAACAGGCGCATCGCGGCCTACGCCCTGGCCGGCCTGGGCGAGGTCGCGGGGAGCTACGGGAATCTTGACCAGGCGGCGCGGCTGTTCGGTGCGGCGGAAGCCCTGCTCGAACGGATCGGGGTGCCCCTGTTGCCCGCGTTCCGTGCCGGCCACGAGCGTGCCGTCACGGAAGTTCGGGACCGGATGGACGATCAGGCGTTTGCCGCGGCGATGGCGGCGGGCAGGACGTTGCTGTTGGAAGACGCCGTTGCCGAGGCTCGCACCGTGGGCGATCGACGGCCGGAGGGCAGCGCTGTCCCCACGGATCCACAGGTATCGCCGGGCGGTCTGACCCCTCGCGAGGTCGAGGTGTTGCGCCTGTTGGCGGACGGGCGCTCCAACGACGAGATCGCGGAGACGCTCTTCATCAGCCGGCGCACCGCCGCCGGCCACGTCGCCGGCATCCTCGGCAAACTGGGTCTGTCCTCCCGCGCCGCCGCCGCCGCCTTCGCCGTCCGCCACGGGCTCGCATAGCCGGCCATCCCCTGCACGAAATACCTACCTGCTCGAAAAGCACTCCGGTCACCAAACACGTCATCCGGACGGTGCGGCCCGCACGGCAGCGGCGCACCCTGGGAACTGCCCGGACGTGTTGCGCCGGTGTGCTGGCGGGAACGCCCTCCAGCGGTGACATCGATCGCTCGATGGAGGCATCACCATGGTTCACCTTCTTCGCTGCCCTGCCGTCGTTTTCGCCCTGCTCGTCGGCGTAATCGGGCTTTCGGGTCCGGCTTCGGGCTACGCCGCTTCCGATCCTATCGCCGTCGCCAAGCGGGCGGTGGCCGTGCTGACCCAACCCCCCGTCGCCTTCACCGGCGGTGACTACGGTGGAGACGACGGGCTTACTCGGTGGGAAGACGACCACCCGATCGACAACGTGATCGCCTTCGGCCACGTCCTCCACGTCGCCGGGCGTGCCGACATGGTCGATTCGTCCGGACCCCGCTTCCTCGCTGCCGAGTACCGGCGCGCCTTCCCCGACATGGTGCTGACGGTCCAGGGTGTAGACCTGGTCGAGGACCGCGTTGAGGTGCGGTGGTCCCTACGCGGAACGTCTCTGGGAACCTTCGCCGGCTTGGCGCCGACCGGCCGCCCGCACGAGGAGTCCGGGACGTTCACCTTCCGCATCGCCGGCGGTCAGGTGACGGAGACCTGGGTCGAGGCCCAGACCGCCGACCTGCTGCGCCGGGCCGGGGCGGAATCGCTGCCGGCCGAAACGCCCAGGATGCAGTCCGCGCCGGAACCGCAAGGACCCGGCGCTCCGTTCATCCCGGTGATCGAGGATGACCCGTACGCCGGGAGTTGACTCGATCGACCCTCGCCATACGCCGGTCCGGCCGGACCGGCGTATGGCTGACACGCAGATCATCACACCACTACGCAGCGCCGTACGTCCAGAAGAACCGGTCACACATCCGAGGGATCTTGACCCAGTGTTCCGTATGCCGGCCGCGCGTCTGGCACGACAACCATATCGTGCCGCTCCATCAGCGCTTCCGCTGCCGCTCGCGTCTCGTCGTCGGGGGCCTCAAGGACCCGAGTCAGGTCGTCGAAGTAGTCCTCGATCCCAGAAGGGGTGAAGACGGTGAGCTGCCTGGCGGGCGCGTCACCCTCGTTCCAGAACGTGTGCGGCACCCCAGAGGGGATGTAGATGAGCGTTCCGGCCGGCGCGGTCGCGGCGTTCGCCGTCGATGAGGAAGGTCATCTCGCCCGCCAGGACGTAGAACGTCTCATGCCAATTGCGGTGCAGGTGAACCGGCGGGCCCGCCGTCTGCGGCGGCACGGCGAACTCGTACGCCGAGACGGTGCCATCCGTGTCGGCCCCGGTCGCCTTGAGCGTCACGATACCAGCGTCGCCCAGGGCGATCGTGCGCCCTTCACCCGGAACGCGGACCACGGCTCGCGCTCCTCTCGCGGGTCGTTCGGCGGTGGTCATCGACACCCTCCTCCCTCCATTTTTGTCCCGACTGCGACACGAGGTCTTGCCCACGGAGGCAACGCGATCGAGAACGCCGGTCTCAGGGGCAACTCTGGCGTATGCCCAATTGCTCGCTCATCCAGCATAACGTGACGAATGAATGAAGAAGACAGACCCGTGGGCCATACTTGGTCGTCGTTCCCGCATTCCCGCCCTCTTGCACTCCGTTCTTGCGCCCGAGCTGGGAGATAGGGTATGAATCGCTAACAAAAGGAAAGGAGCTTACAATAGTGGAAGCATCTCTCACTACTCCAGCCGTCTCCAGCACCGAGAGCGACTTCGCGACCTTCGGAGCCGTCCACCTCGACATCACCGACGGGGAGAGGGCGCTGGGGTTCTGGCGCGACCTCGTCGGCATGGAACTCATCGACGGTCCCGGGCCGGAGATTCGCCTCGGTGTCGACGGCCGGGAACTGGTCGTGCTGCACCCGGGGGCGACCGGGCCTCTGCCGCGCAACTACAGCGGCCTCTACCACCTCGCCCTCCACCTGCCGAGTCTGGAAGAGTTCGCCCGGGTGGTCGCCCGCCTCGATGCCGCCGGCTACCACCACTACCCCACCGACCATCTCATGCATCTGGCCGACTACGCCGACGACCCGGACGGCAACGGCCTGGAACTCGCCTTAGAGACGCGGCAGCGGTACGGCTCGATGGAAATCGGGCCGAACGGCCCGCGGTTTGTCGATTCCGAGGGGCGTCCCCACAGCGGCCGCGGTCCGATCGACCTCGCCTGGCTCTTCTCTCACGTCCCCGACGGCGATACCCGGCCCGGGCTGCCGGCCGGGACCATCATGGGCCACGTCCACCTGCGGGTCGCCGACCTCGACGAGACGGTTGCCTACTACCGCGACGCCATCGGCTTCACGATCAACATGCACAGGCCCGGCTCTGGCATGTCCGACATGTCGGCCGGAGGCACCTTCCCCCACCGGCTCGCCGCCAACATCTGGGAGAGCGGCGGCCGGCCCCAACGGCCCACCGGGGCCGCCGGGCTGCACCACTTCACGCTCGATCTGCGCTCTCAGAACGACCTCGACATGACGATCGCCCGATTGGACGGGGCCGGTCTTCCGGTCGAGCGACAGGGAGACGCGGTGGTAGTGACGGATCCATCCGGGAACCGCCTGCTGCTCAACGTGCCGGCCTCATAGGAATACGACCAAGGGAACCAAGATGTCCACCATAACGATCCCCGAAACGCACCGCGATCTGCTCGAATCCCCGATCGTCACCCTGGCCACCATCAACCCGGACGGCTCTCCTCAGGTCAGCGCGGTCTGGTTCCTGGTCGACGACGACGGTAATGTCGCCATGTCGCTAAACAGCCGCCGACAAAAGACGAAGAACCTGGTGCGCACCCCGGTGACGACACTCTTCTTCGTCGATCCCGCCAATCCGTATCGGACACTGGAGATCAGGGCCCGCGCCGAGATCCGGCCCGACCCAGACTACGCCTTTGCCGACCGGCTCAAAGGGAAGTACGGCCCGGGGGGCGATGTACGCGGCAATGACCGGCCCGGCGAGACCCGGGTGGCCATCCGGTTCATCCCCACCAAGGTGAACACCTTCGGCTAGGGGGCCCGTCGTATGGGTTGGCACTATGTTCGTGGCGCCGGGGCGAACCCGTGCGCCATTTCGGCGTCTCCCCTAGCTAGTGGGACTGCAATCCCGGTCTCTTTCACTGAAGACGGTTGATGGAGGTTGCGAAACTGACCGACGGTTGGCGGCGGTGTGGGCGGGACAGGAGACGCTGTCCTGGCCCCGCCCGGGGCTAAAAGACCCCGGGCTACCTCTGGAGCAGAAGCCGGCTAAAGCCGGCTCGCGAACCCGCCACGCCGCAACCCCAGCGCAGGCGCAAGAAACAGCCATTCAACTCCGCAACCTCCATCAACCGGCTGGGTCGCCGGGGCGGATGGGTTTCATTTTGCCGCGAGCGTCCGTCCCTCCGAGGCGTTGCGCCGTCTCCACATCGGGACGAGCGTCGGATCGGTCGTTCTATCGACGTGCCTGGCGATCAGCCGCCCACCATACGTCCGCCATACGCTCCCTTCACTACGCTGGGGGTGTTCGCGGGATGGGGCCAGGGCGATTTGGGATCCTGGGGACCGCGACAACGAACGATCGTGAGGATTCCGACCATGTCCAGTCAACATATTTCGATGATTCGCACCCAGGTGGCGGCGAGCACGTTTGACCGGCGGACCCTGATGCGCTCCGGCGTTGCCCTGGGCGCGGGGTTGGCGGGGGCCGGGGCGCTGGCCCGGCTCGGGGTCGCGGCACAGGAGGACGAGGCGACCCCGGCCGAATCGCCGACCGCGGAGATCGTGGCCGCCGCAAATGCCTTCCTCGATACGCTCAGCGACGATGAGCGCGGGGCCGCCCTCTTCGCCTGGGACGACACCACCCAAAAGCAGCGCTGGTCCAACCTGCCCGAGGGCGGCTTCGAGCGCGCTGGTCTCATGTGGGGCAACCTGGGCGAGGCCCAACAGGATGCCTGGCTCGGCCTGATGCGGGCAACTATGAGCACGGAAGGGTACGAGCGCGTATTGGCAGAGTGGAATGCCGACGACCATCTGGGTGGCGGCGGTGGCGGTGGTGGAGGCGGCGGCTTGACCTTCGGCACTCAGTATTACTGGGTCGCCCTTATCGGCGAGCCCTCCGAGACAGACCCCTGGCAATGGCAGTGGGGTGGTCACCACGTGACCGTCAATGCCACGGTCGTCGGGACCGATATCGCCCTTACACCAAGTTTCATCGGCGTCCAGCCGGCGACCTATACCGACGCAAACGGCACCACGGTGCGTCCGCTGGGTGATATCGAGGACGAGGCATTCACGCTGATCAACTCGCTCGATGCCGATCAGCAGGCGGTGGCCGTCCTCGGCGACGACTACATGGATCTAGTCCTTGGCCCCGGACAAGACGGCAAGACCGTCCAGCCTGAAGGGTTGGCCGGCGCCGATATGACCGCAGAGCAGCAGACAGCCTTCCTCCACCTGATCGGTCACTACGCCGGGCTGGTCAACGACGACGCTGCCGCCGCGCGCATCGCCGAGATCACGGAGACGCTGGGCGAGACCTACCTTGCCTGGTACGGCTCCACGACTCAGGGCGAAGCGGCCTACTTCCGCGTCGCCGGTCCGGAGGTCGTGATCGAGTACTCGCCGCAATCGATGGGCGGGAACGCGGCCGACCATATCCACGGGATCTACCGGCACCCGACCAACGACTACGGCGCCGAGTACACCGGCGTCACGCTCACGTCATGACACCGCGTGGGAGCGCCGGATGGCGCAGGCTATGGTTGGTGCCACTTCTCGGGATGACCGTCCTGGTGCTGGGGCTGCTGGCGCCGTCGCGGGCGGCGCAGGCCCACTCGCTCGATCAGTACCTGCAGGCGAGCTACATCACGGTTGGCACCGATCAGGTCGGCGTCGAGTTGGACCTGACGCCCGGGGTGCTGGTCGCTCCGGAGATCCTGGCGCAGATCGACGCCGACGGAGACCAGCAGATCTCGGACGCCGAGGGGCAGGCCTACGTCGCCGCCGTCCTGAGCAACGTGACGCTTCAGATCGATGGGCAACCGGTATCTCTCGCGGTTACGCGGATCGACATGCCCGAATACCTGATCATTCAGGCTGGCTATGGAACGATCCGCGTCTTCGCTGACGCCGCGTTGCCTGAAGGCACGACAAGCAATCACGCGCTCTCATACGCCAACAATTACGCTCCGACCGGCACGGCCTATCAGGTCAACACCTTCGTCGAGACCGGCACGGCGATCACGCTGGGCACCCAGAACCGCGACGATATCCAGCAGAGCATCACGGTCGACTACGCTTCCGGCGCAACTGCGCCGTCTGAATCCACTGCCGAGACAGAAGCGAAGTCCGCCGACGTCACCGGACAGGTGGGACGGCTGCTGGGGTATCTCGATGCCCCAGAGTTGACGGCCTGGAAGCTGGCGGCTGCCCTCGCGCTGGCGGTGGTCCTCGGTGGGCTGCACGCCCTGACTCCCGGGCATGGCAAAGGGCTGGTCGCGGCCTACCTGGTTGGCAGCCGGGGCACGGTGCGCCATGCTGTCGCCCTGGGCGGGATCGTCACCTTTACCCACACCATATCGGTGATCGCGATCGGGCTGCTCGCCCTGTTCGCCAGCCAGTTCATCGTCCCCAGTGTGCTCGTGCCGACCATGCAGGTCCTCTCTGGTCTCCTGGTCGTGGCCTTCGGCGCCCGGCTGGTCTGGCAGCGATTGTCTTCCATTCGAGGACGCCGTGGTGCGGCCATCACCCACGGCCATGATCACAGCAATGGCGTCACCCACGACCACGGCGACGGGCGGGTCCACACTCACCTACCCCCGGCAGAGGGCCTGACGGCCGGAAGCCTGGTGGCGATGGGAGTCTCGGGCGGGCTGGTGCCCTGCCCTGAGGCGCTGGGCATCATGATCATCGCGGTCGGGCTCAACCGGATCGTGTTGGGGCTGGGCCTGATCGTATCGTTCAGCCTCGGACTGGCCGCCGTCCTGATCGGGATCGGCATCTTGCTGGTGCGCTCCCGCTCGCTGATCGAGCGCTTCGGGGGCTTGGGCGGCCGCTGGAGCAAGGTGCTCCCGCTGGGCAGCGCCGCGATCGTCACCGTGCTGGGGATCGGCATCACCCTGAACGGTCTGGCGACCTATCGCCGCGACTCATCGCTGAGATCCGAGATGGTCAGCCGCTGGCCGCTCCTTCTGGCGCTGGTCGCGGTGGCTGGTGCCGGCGCGATCCTGTTCCGATGGTGGCGAGAGCGCCGCGACGAGCGAGCGATCCAGGATCTTCTCCCGCCACGCTACCGCGACGGTCATGTCGTCAGCAATGCCCCGATGGGGGCTGCCGACCTCGTCTACGAGCCCGATGGTGCGGTGGCCTGGAATGCGATCTGGGGCAACTTCTGCGATCTGGCTCTGGCCGGGGGTCCGCCCCATCGCGATACCGTTTTGCAGCCAGCCCCGGTGAACGCCAGCGCTGAAGACGTGGCCTATCAGACCGCGTACGACGAGATCTCCCGGGGCCTGCGGTTGGTGACCGGCTGGCCGACGACCAATTCGGATTCGGCCAACAGGGTTGGTTGGATCGGGCTGGTCTGCCCGACAACCCAGGCGGCACGTTGGCTGACGATCGCGATCACCGCTGAGAACATCGCGGTCCGACGTGATAAGCAGGTGATCTATCTGCCGGTTGGCGCAGAGTTCCGTCTCGGCCACGAGATCAAAAACGTCGTCACCGCCGTGGCAAAGACCCACCACTATTGGACCAAGCACCTCGCGGCGCAGACGGCCACCGCCACCCCTACGACGCGGAGGATCGAAGCCGTCCCCATCGGCAGCGCCGTGATCGTCACAATTTTGGCGGCCGGCGTCAACCTTTGGGATTGGCAATATCCGTGGTGATGGTGCGAACAACCCCCTAACCCCCTTCCCCCCGCTGCGGCAGGGGGAACGGGGAGGAGCGCCGGGCGAGCGTCGGACCGCGTCGTTCCTTTATGCCAAGCGTCAATGTTCTGGCCCCGCATCACCCCACCGCGACGTCATCCTGAGCGTGCGAAGGATCTTGGCGCGTGAGCGCCTCCGTGCTCGTTCGAGAAAGATGGGTATCGCATCAAGACCGTGGTGTCGGGGTCGGACGCAAAGGCCGTAAACGGCCAAGATCCTTCGCACGCTCAGGATGACAAGGGGACGGCGATGAAGGCGGGGTGAGGAGCCTTCAAGAAACGGTTCTGCCTGACGCCCCCTCTCCACCGCAATGGAGAGGGGGTAGGGGGTGAGGTCCTTCCTCCTAGCCAGCCACTTCGGCCAGACCAATGGTTCCTTCGAAGATGACGGGGTCGCCTTCGGTCAGGTCGGCGGCGCCACCTGCGCCCCATTCAATGGACCGAGCGGTGGATTCGGCGGCGCCGGCTTCGTCGGCGTAGATGCCGATGCCGATCTGGTCGAGATTCTCTTCATTGGCGACGACGATATAGGCGATGAAGCCCGGCACGCCTTCGATGATGGAGACGAAGCCTTCTTGCACCATATCCAGCAACTGGTGGGCGCCGGCGGCCTCCTTCAGCTTGCGCGAGCGGACGGCGGCGTAAGCGCCATCCAGCCCACCGGCGGCTGGGGTAGCCATGTCACCGCCGCCGGAGAGGCTGCCGGTGGCGATGCCGATGGGGCCTTCGGCGACGACAGGGTCGCCCTCGAAGAAGGTGTAATTGTTCTCCTGGAGCCAGGCTCCGGCCTGGACGGTCGACTCGTCGGTGCCGGCCTGATCGTCGAAGATCGTGACGAAGGCGCTGGCCTCGGAATTCGGGTCGATGACGCCAAGGTAGGCGACGAACCCCGGGATGTCGTGCAAGAGGGGCACATAGCCTGATTCGATGGTGCTGAGGACCTCGTCCGCCAGCACATCCCCGGTGAGGGTGCGCGAGCGGACGGTAACCCATTTGCCAAGGAGACTACCGGCCTCCGGCGTGGCGCCAGGGGTGGCCTCGTGTGCGTTCGTACGTCCGACACGGCTGGCCCCAATGGCCGTCAGCGCCAGGGCGACCCCGCCGCCCGCCTTTACGATCGATCGCCGCGTGATCAGTTCCCGTGTCAAAGTGTTCCTCCGTCTCCCGGTCGTCCTTCTCAGGCGCGCGTCACGCCAGCGTATCGCTACGGGAACCAGTTTGCGGTATGTGAGGCGAGGCGGCTATCCGTCCCTGTACCGAATTCTTTCTGGGACGGTACGGAGTCTGGTACCTAATGCGGCGCTGGAGACGGACGTTATGTCGTTGGCGCCAGCCCAAGCACTTTGATCGCGGAGCGGGTGCACCAGACGATCGTCGTGTTGGTGTGGTGGTAGACACCCGGGTTCAGGGGCTCCATGGCGGCATCTTCGCGCACAGCAACGGGCCGGGGAGTGATCTCCCCGGCCCACGTTCCCTCCGATCGGTTCGATGGCTGCTACGGCGCGACCAGGCCAACGCACTCGCCGGTCGCGACGCCGCCGACGGTGTTGGGGTGGCCGACGTCGGTCGGATCAGGGGTGTTGCCTGAGCAGTCCAGGTTGACCTCGATGGCGTTCGCTTCGACGGAGATCAAGATCCCGGTCATGTTGTTCCGCAGGACGACGCTGCCCCGCACGGTGTTCCGCAGTACCTCGATGCCTCTTCCCACCGTGGTGACGTTCCCGGTCAAGACGAGGTCGCCCCGCACCTGGGAGTCACGGACGGTGAGAGAGGCCATGTCCGTGCCGCCGGTGACCGTCACGCCGCCGCGCACGACCGTGTTGGCGATGAAGAAAGACGACGGCGCCGTCGCCGTGACCGCCCCACGGATCTCTGTCCCGTTGTTGGCTTGGAATCTCGCCCCGGGCTCGATGGTCACCCCGCCCCGGACGACGGCGCCATTCAGGGTGCACGACGTCCCCGCCGACACGACGACGCTCTCCTTGATCGTCCCGCCGATGATGTCGGTGGTGCAGGCGAAGGCCGCCGCCGCAGGGCGCGGTGCCCCGAGCGCGAGCCCGGCCGCCAGCAGCGGCACCACGAGCAGCAACCGGCCGACGATTCCCCTCCGATCCATGTCCCGTTCCCTCTCCCGTGCGCGCATGACGACGGGGCGCGACGTGCGCCTCGGATGACGACCGTTGACCGTGTGGTCCGTGGTCGAATCGTAGCGGGGGCGACGGGGCCGGTCAAGGGTGGGGGGAAACGCCGAACTGACGCCATCCGGTCGTCCGATCGTCAAGGGACCATCGGCGCCGGGGCGTGCTCCGATGGCAAAGAAGGGGCAGGCCGGGTTCAGATGATCGGCCCGCGCCGCATCCGTCTCCCCCGAGGTGCCGCCCGCCTAGCCACCCGCCATGTTTACACAGATATTGTCGACGCACGCGGTCTGTGCGCCGCAGCAGGAGCAGAGCCCGCTGCAGCTGGCCCCCATCGGGCGGCAGCAGACGGGGCCGCCGCAACCCTGGTCCTCGCAGCGCGTCTCCCCGCCCGACTGGTCGCACTGGGCGACGCTCGTACAGAACTCCCCCAGACCGAGAAGGGGCGCGGCGGCGGTTGTCGTGGTCGTCGGCGCAGCGGTGGTGGTCGTCGTGGTGGTCGCGACGGTACCGGTGCACTTGTTCGGCGGCATGCACCGCCTGTTGCCGTTGGAGTACGTGCAGCAGACGCAGCCGGGGTGCAGACGCTCGGATTGCTTCCGCAGACGACGTTGCCGCAGTCCCGCTGCAACACCTGGGCGTCGGCTGCCCGAGCGCCGAGCACCCCGGCCCCGACGGCGGCGAGGGTTCCGATGAGGCCGCGGCGGGTCTTTGGCGCGGCGGTTGCTCCCTTCTGGACGCCCGTTCGAAGGGCGCGTATCCCCAGTCCGAGCATTGCGTCGCCGTGAAATTGACGTCCGACTCAAAGTCGCCAGCGGCAGGGTCGCAGAGACAGATGCTCTGAGCGCCGTCCGTGCTACCATCGACGCTGCCCAGGGGATCATCCCTGCGCGACGACGCCCATCCCCCACACGGCCCGCGTCGCCTGGAACACACGGGATTCGCCCGGTGACGCCGACCGGATCCCAGGCAAGGTCCCGCTCCCATGGCGCGCCTCATCAAGCGCCCGAACTTCGCGTTGAAGGCTCCTTCCCTCCACCTCCCCCGGCTCCCCGACGTCTCCCAGCCAGACGTGTTCGAGGAGATGTCCCTCTACGAGCATCTCGACGAGCTGCGCTCCCGGATCGTGAGGGTGTGCATCTCCGTCGGCGCGGCATTCGTCATCGGCGTGATCTTCGCTCGTCCCCTCCTCGACAACATCCGCAAGGGAGCCAACACCGACGGCTTCGACGTCGTCAGTCCGACCGACCCGATCACGCTCTACTTCAAGGTGGCCCTCTACATCGCGGTCACGATCGCGATGCCGATGATCCTTTACCAGCTCATCGCGTTCCTCGCCCCCGGCCTGACCAAGAAGGAGAAGCGACTCCTCTTCTCCGCCCTGCCGTTCGTGACGATCCTATTCGTGCTTGGCGCCAGTTATGCCTTCTTCTTCGCCGCGCCTCGCGCCCTCACGTTCCTGTCGAACTTCCTCTCTGGCCTGTTCGAGTGGTCGCCTGAAGGCGTCGAGGTCATCAACTTCTACCTGACCCTCATGATCGGCCTGGGCTTCGCCTTCCAGATGCCGGTGATCATGTTCGTGCTGGCCAAACTCAACCTGGTGAGCCCCAAAAAGATGGGGCAATACCGCAAGTACGCCTTCCTCGGCATTCTGGTGGCATCGGCCATCATTACCCCGAGCACCGACCCGGTGAACATGGGGGTGGTGGCGGTCCCGCTGGCGCTGCTGTACGAGGTCGGCATCTTCGTCGCGCGCGTATTTGCGAAAACCACGGTCGAAGGCGAACCCATCGCCGCGTAGAGACGATCGGGCTCCTGGGCGAGGCAAAGCCGAGGACCGTCGGTTAGGGGCTAAGCCTGGCGGTGGTGCCACTCTGTCCGGCATGTCCCCTGGGAGGGACCGGGGGGGCTTCCAGGGGATGTAGCGGCGGCTTCAAGGACTCGGGGTACTGGGTCGGTACCAATGGGGTACCGGTCGCACCAACACCCCGGTTTCGGTACCTGGACGGGCTGGCGAGCGTACCAGTGCATTCGACGAATGCAACGGCATCCTACACGTCTACAGCAGGCTGTCCAGGAGCCTGATCGACTCCTGCCGACCAGGAACCTCGTATCCCTGGAGAACGAGGGACGTCAGAGCAGGTGTACGGCCCAGCGGAATCGTGCGTCGGTCGATCCTTGCCGGGTGAATCCTCCCCCTGCCAGGTGGTGATGCCTCCTTGTCCCGCCGTGACGATCGCCTACACGCGACGCGGCGCCGGGGAAATCCCCGGCGCCGGTTAGCGCGTTCAAGATTTGACCGCACATGCGGGGGAAACGCGCGAAATCGGACCTTGACTCCGGCCACCGCGTCATCGGTGCCGGCCGCCTGGATCAAGCGGCGCCCCGGTCGACTTAACCCCGAATTGGTGCATTGGCTGCGTCCGCGTTCCGGACTATCAGGTCAGGGTGCCGTCCCACCCGTCTACCACGCCCAAAGCTGGCTCCAGTCGCCGTCGAAGAGCGTTTCGTGGTACGTCCAGCCGTCCAGGCCAGGCGGCTGGATGCCCTGTTGGGTGAGGATCGCGGCGACCTGCGTGCGGTGCTCGGTGGCGTGGGTGATGGCCTGGAGGAGGAGGAGCCAGACCGGCAGGGTGAATTCCTCGCCGCGCCACGTCGTCGTCGCGGTGGCCCCAGATTGGGCGCGAGCGGCCAACTCGACCAGCGCGACGCCGCTTGTGCGGGCGGCGTCGCGCAACTCGGCGACACCGGGGAATGGCTCGCGCTCGCGGATCACGCGAACCGGCCCGTGCTCGGCCAGGGCCGTGACAAAGCGTTCCTGCGCACCGACGAGGTGCATGAGGGTGTCACGGACGGTGCCGAAGGTGCCACCGGCCGTAGCGTCCAACTGCGCGTCGCTGAGGCCCGCGCAGGCATCGAACAGGCGCTGGGTCGCCCAAACGTTGTGTCGGAACAACTCGATCTGGCTCTCGGACATCGCGGTCATCTCCTCCGCATTCCCCGAGCATGTGCTCGTGGTTCAGGAGCGCGCTGTCGCGCGCACGCGAAGACGGGGCGCGGGTCGCGCCCTGGATGCCAGCAGATGGCCATGGTGTCCCCGGCCGCATCGTAGCGGGGGCGTTGGGCCAGGTCAACTGTTTAGGAGACGAGAACGGGCCGGGGAATCGCTCCCCGGTCCGCTCCGTTCGCATCATCGGTCCAGGCTTTAGCACCCCATAAAGATGGCCCCGCCGAAGTCAGCGTAGCAGCCGTGATCTTTGCAGTACTGGAACTGGTCCTTGCACTTGCCCCCCCAATAGTGAATCGTCGAGCACTTGTCCGGTTGGACATTGCCGTAGGGCTCACAGGGCATGCAGATGCCGTAGTTGTAGCAGAAGGGCTGGTTGTCAATCGAACCGATCCAGGACCCACTATCTGCTCCTGCGGCGTAGCAATCGACCGTCGCGTTGAGGCAGTCATCGATGAGCAGGTGCGCCGCGGTGAAATCCGGGGGCATCCCCGCCAGATCGGTTGGCGTCTGCTGCAACCCAAGGTCGACGTTATCCTCCCATGCCTCAAGCCCACTGACCTGATAGGTGGCCGTATGTGTCGCCGCGTCGTAGGTCGGCGCGAAGAGTTCGAGCACGGCCAGATCAGTCTCGCCGTCTCCCATTTCGACGATCAGGGCGGCGTTGGGCGGGTTGTCGTCGGTAAAGCCCAGTCCCTGGAGGAACTGCTCCGTCGGTGTTACGCCCACTTCGCGCGAGGGGCGGTCGCCGAAGTAGATGGTTTGTCCGAGTCCCTGGTTGAGGGTCAAGGTGTGGCGCTCGTCGGCTTCGTTCTTCGTCAGCGTTCCGGATTGGAAAGACTGGACGAAGAGGTAGGTGGTCTTCTCGCCGGTAAACCCAGTCTCCGGAGTCGCATGCGGGGTTGCGTCCTGGGCGAAGCCGGCGCGCTGGACGCCAGCGACCCCGGCCGCAACTCCGGCGGCGGTGGCGGTCAGTGCCTGGCGCCGCGACAGCCGGTTCTGAGCGAAGAGACGGGAAATGCGGTCAAAACGGGTACCATCCATGGCGATCTCCTGGGTGGATATGGCGACGCACTCTTAACAGGTCCCATCGGCGACCCCGGGAATATGCGTGCGCCAGACTGGTGATCGATAGCGCGCCGGCGCCGACCACCGGCAATAGCTTCAGATTACTGACACGGCTCGGGGTCGTCTGTCCGTCCAACTACTGAATCCGCGCTCCCCGGGTACGGACAAAACGCCGGCTCGGATCGGCGGCGCCGGTATAGGGGATCGGGGTGCGCTGCGCCGTGGTGGAACCACGTCCCCTGGCAATAGCGCACCGTGCCTACGCGGAACCTGCCAACTGCGAACGGCCTCCGCGGGATCATCCGGTACCATAGCGCGGCCTTCATGCGGCGGGTGGATCTCGCACCTCGGACGAGGGCGCCAGGAGGGATGCCTCAGCGCGGCTTCCTCGTAAACGACAGCGTCAGTTCCATCAATTCATACGCCAAGAAAGGACGTCGTTGCATGACCGATTCCGACGCCGCGATCCTCGCCCGGTTCGAGCGGGCGAGGCAGTTCTTGCCCGGAAACCTGGCTGGGACCGTCCTGGCTCTAACCACCGGTCCCAAATGGCTCTCGCCAACCCAGGCCTGGGCGCAGCGGCAGACGGCCGGCGGCTTCGAAGTGATCGTGATCGACGCCGAGACCGGCGTGGTTGATGTGCTCGCCAGCAGCGACGCGCTGCTCCCGGCGCTGCATGCGGTGGCCGGCGGCGAGGTACTTCCGAAGCCTTCGGCCGTGACCGTGACCGACATCGCGGCGGATCTCAGCGCGATCACCGTCGGGTATGAGGACGCGTCGTGGCGCTACGAGGTCCCGGCCGGAACGGTGCGCCAGCTTGCCGCCTGGGAAGCGGTCGGGCAAGCGGAGAGCAAATCGCCCGACGGCAAGTGGGTCGCCTTCTCGCAGGGACCGAACCTTTGGGTGCGGGAACTGGCGACCGGGCGCGTGCGGCAACTGACGAGCGATGGTGAGCCGGAATACTCCTATGCTCGACCGGCGCACGGCGAGGAAGGCATCTTCAACGACCGGCTGCACGAGACGCCGCAGCCGCCGAGCGTGATCTGGTCGCCGGACTCTACCCGGCTGATCACGCAACGCCGCGACCGCCGGCTGCTGCCGAAGATGCACCTGCTGGAGCATGTGCCGCGCGACGGCTCGTACCGGGCGAAGCTGCATGCCTTTCCCTACTCCCTGGTTGGAGACGAGGTGCTGGCGAAACTGACCCTGCACATCTTCTCCGTCGCCACCGGCGAGCGAACCGACGTGCAACTGCCGCCCTTCTCGACGGCGCTCGCCGGCCCAACCGAGGCCGACAGCGGCAACTGGGCCGAGGATGGCGCGACCTTCTACTTCACCCGGACCACGCGCGACACCAAGCATGCCGACTACCTGGCGGTCGATGCCGCCACCGGCGCCATGAAGGTTCTCGCCAGTGAGGAGATGGCGACCTTTGTCGAGCTTTCGGCGGCACGGGTGGAGTCGCGGGCACAGGTTCATGTGTTGAGCAACGGCGACCTGATCTGGTGGTCGGAGCGGGACGATTGGGGCCATCTCTATCTACTCGACGGCGCGACCGGCGAGGTCAAGCGGCAACTGACAAGCGGGTCGTGGCAGGTCCGCGAGATCCTGGCGGTCGATGAGGACGCGGGGACCGCGCTGATCACCGCGGGAGGCCGAGAAGAGGGCCGCAATCCCTATTACGCCCACCTCTACCAGCTCGACCTGGCCAGCGGCGAGTTGACCCTGCTGACGCCGGAGGATGCCGACCACCAGATCGAACTGTCGAAGGACAAGCGCTTCTTCTTCGACACCTGCTCGCGGGTCGACCTGGCGCCGGTGACCGTCCTGCGGCGGGTTGATGGCAGCCTCGTGAACACGGTCCATACCGCTGACGACAGCGGGCTGCGGGAGCGCGGCTGGCGGGCGCCGGAGATGTTTTCGGCCAAGGCGCGCGACGGGGAAACCGATCTCTGGGGCGTGCTCTTCTTCCCGACCGATTTCGACCCGGAGGGGAGCTATCCCTTCATTGAATACATCTACCCCGGGCCGCAGTCGTCGTTCGTGCCAAACGGGTGGCTCACGATCGAGTCGAAGAGCAATATGGTGGCGATCAAGGCGATGGCCGAGCTGGGCTTCGTCGTCGGGGTCGTCGATGGGCAGGGCACGGGGTTCCGCTCGAAGTCGTTCAAGGATGTCGCCGCCGGCCGCAATTTTGGTGAAGCGGGCGGGCTGGTCGACCGCATCGGAGTGTGGACGCAACTGGCGGCCGATCGGCCCTATCTCGACCTGGAGCGCGTCGGCATCTTCGGGCATTCCGGGGGCGGCTATGCCACAGCCCGCGCCCTGTTGAAGTTCCCCGAGTTTTACAAGGTTGGCGTCGCCAACGCCGGCAACCACGACCAGCGGGCCTACAGCGCCGGCTGGGGCGAGTTCTACATCGGCCTGCTGGAGGGCGACCTCTACGAGGATCAGGCCAACCCCGATCTGGCGGCGAATCTGGCCGGGAAGTTGCTGCTCATTCACGGTGCGATGGACGGCAACGTCTATCTCTCGACCACGATGCGGCTTGTGCAGGCGCTGATCGAGGCGGACAAGGATTTCGATTTGCTGATCCTGCCCGAGGGCAGGCACCTCGACAGCTACGCCCGCAATCCCTACGTGTTGCGGCGCCACTGGGACTACTTCGTCCGCCACCTGCGCGACGAGATTCCGCCAGCGGACTTTCACGTTGTGGCGGCGGATGTCGAGATCTGAGCGGTTAGCCATCGAAGTCAAATGTAGTCGGTACCCAGGCTCAGGGGCTCCATGGCCGCATCTTCGCGCACGGCGGCGGGCCGGGGAGATCACTCCTCGGTCCGCGTTCCTGACGATTGATTCGATTGCCGCTACGGCGCTACCAGGCCGACGCACTCGCCGGTCGCGATGCCTCCGACCATGTGTTGCCGCTGACGGTGAGTGGTTGGACTGTGTTTCCCACGCAATCTGGTCGACCCCGATCGAGTTGCCGCGAATCGTTGGAGAAGACAGAAGGTCTAAGAGGTGATTGCGTGAGACAGACAAGCTAGGGATGACGGGCTGCTTGGGTGTCCGAGACGGCAATCGTGTTCCTGACACCTAATGCCTGACGCCTGACAGCTACTCGGAGCAGGCCTTGTCGTAGAGGCGGGTCATGAGGGTGACCAGGGTCTCCTGCTCGGCATCGGTGAGGTGGCCGATGAGGTGGCGGCCGACGGCGGCGGCGTGGACGGGGGCCGCCCGCTTGTAGAGGTTAATCCCGGCCGGTGTCGCCTCGACCAGGACTGAGCGCCGGTCGGTATCACCGCCGAGGCGGTGGACCAGGCCCCGCTCCTCCAGGCGGCTGACGAGGCGACTGATCGCGGGCTGGCTGAGGGTGACGTAGCGGCCGAGATCGCCCAGGCGGATCCGGACCGGAGCCGCCGTGCTAGCGGATTCGGCTGGAGCGCCCGGCCGGGGCTGGAGGGCAGTCAGGACCTCGAACTCGTTGAGGGCCAGCCCAAACTCCCTGCCCAGTTCGGCCGTCAGGGATTCGGTGATCATGGCGTGGATACCCCGCCACGCGACCCATGCCCGGGCGCAGGCATCGCCGGAATGCTCGACCTCGCCACTGGAGTGGGCGAGATCGAGCGGCGCAGACAATGGGGATCGACTGGCAGGCTCTGTCATAGGCTGCTAGCTCCTTTTCCACTCTGCTCCGGGCCAGCGTTCCCAGGTCAGCACGGTCGGGGCGATCTCTCGTTCCTCGAATGCGAGGTGGGCGAGCAGATGCTCCGCCAGCCCGTCCAGGCCGGCGACGATCCGCTCCCGGGAGGCGGGGGAATCTTCTCGGCCAAGGGTATGGACCGCGGCCTCGATCTCGTCGAGGTAGTCGGAGACGACGCGGTGGTCGGCCTCCAACTTGTCGACGACGGGCGCCAGGGCGGGGTTGGTGCGGCGCAGCTCGGGAAAGAGGAGAGCATCCTCGCCGTGGTGGTGACTGTGGACGAAGCGGCAGTAGTGCAGGCAGTTGACGCGCAGTTTCCAGAGGGGGCCGTTGGTCTGGAGGCCGGAGATCGCGTCGGTGACCACCGCTGGCGGGGCGCCGTCGCGGACGGCGACGCTCAGGTTGCGCACGGTCTCGAGGTCGCGGCGGATGGCATCGTGGACCCAGCGCAGCTCGGCCATCAGGGCTTCGCCGTGGCTCGTCGGTTGGGAGTGGGGGCGCGTCGTGTCGGCCGGGGCGTGAGGGGGCATGATGACGTTTGGCTCCTGAAGGATGAATCCGCGGCGCGGAATGTGGACGGCGACAGGTGGCGATTGCGTGGCATCTTGAAAGATGCATGCGCATGAATATACCATGGCGCGAGAGTAATGGTTTTAGCGGCTTTCCCGTGCCTGTTCACCGCCGAAAGGTTGTTCCATGCCCGATTACGGCCACCCGATCGAGTTCGGCTACTTTCTCCTCCCCGATCACGGCGACCCTGCCGGCACCCTGGCTCTGGCTCGGACCCTCGACACGCTTGGCTACGACCTGATCGGCATCCAGGACCATCCCTACCAGGCAAACCACTTCGACGCCCTGGCCCTGATCGGTGTCATCCTGGGCCAGACGGAGCGGGTCCGCCTCTTCCCCGACGTGGCCAACCTGCCGCTGCGCCCGCCCGCCGTCCTGGCGAAGCACGCCGCTACCCTCGATCAGTTGAGCGGGGGCCGGTTCGAGTTGGGGCTGGGGGCCGGGGCGTTCTGGGACGGGGTCAAGGCGATGGGCGGTCCGGTGCGCTCCCCGGGCGAGGCGGTCGCCTCATTAGAGGAGGGCATCCAGATCATCCGGGGGATGTGGAGCGATGACCGCAGCGTGCGCTTCGCGGGCGAGCACTACCAGGTTGTCGGGGCGCGGCCGGGACCCCGACCGGCCCACGATATCGGGATCTGGCTCGGGGTTCTGGGACCGAGGATGCTGGGGTTGACGGGGCGGACCGGCGACGGCTGGATCCCGTCGATGTCCTATGTGCCGCCGGCCGAGACAGCGGTACGCAACGCCCTGATCGACGCCGGCGCCCGCGAGGTCGGGCGCGATCCGGCGGCGGTCCGCCGGATCTACAACGTGGGCGGCGAGTTCACGGCCGCCGCCGCTCATCCGCCCGCGCCGACCGATCGCCAGATCTTGGGACCGGTTGAGCACTGGGTCGAGTCCCTGACAAGCCTCGCCCTGGAGCAGGGATTTTCGGCCTTCATCCTGTGGACCCCACCAGAGGAGCGATCGCTGCGCCTCTTCATCGAGGAGGTCGCCCCTGCGGTCCGGGAGCGGGTGGCGGCAGCGCGGGGATAGAGCGGTGGGCGGCGGGCGGCGGACGGCGGGCGGCGAGTATCGATAATGCCCCGGCGCACACTGTCATCCCGAGCTTGTCGAGGGATCTCGATGGAATCGGCGTTCCGCTAGGGCCGCCGTCTCCGAGAGTACGATGCTGTCTTCTCGGCGGTCGGGGCTTCGTCGTTGCCACGTGCCCTTCTAGATCCCTCGACAAGCTCGGGATGACAGGGAGCTACGCGCGACATCGAATCACTCGGACGTTGAATGTCGCTTCCAATCTCGGCGCGATCGAGGCGATTCCGTCGATCCACGGTGACTGCTGGCTCGATGCCCCGAAACGAATAGGCATTCTTGCCGATGGCGTGTTTAAGCGTGTCCGGCACCCTGAGGGCAGCTTCGGGGCGGGCGGCAGGGGTGCCGCCAGATGCTCCCGGGTCGAATCGGGAGGCACCTTGCGATGGACGGAACACGGTTTGACGAGATCGCACGGGGACTGGCGAAGCGGCGGCATACGGGCGACGACGCGGGGGTACGTGGGCAGACCGGAGTCTCGCGGCGGCGGGTGCTGCGCGGCCTGACGGGGGCGATGCTGGCGGTGATCGGCGGGGCGGCCCGGCCGGCGGCGCGGAGCGGAGAGGCGGCGATCTGCTACGCCTCCGGCGAGTACTGCAATGCCGACTCCGAATGCTGCCAGGGGACGTGCACCCTGGGGATCTGCCGCTGCCCGGCGGGGTTGGTCAACTGCAATGGGCTCTGCCGGGATAACTGCTCTGGCTGCCCGACCGGCTGGCGGCTGTGCAACGGTGTCTGCCGTGATTTCCGCACCGACTCGCGCAACTGCGGCCACTGCGGCCAGACCTGTGCCAAAGGCTCACACTGCTCCAACGGCAAGTGCTGCGGTCAGGGGCAAGTGAACTGCGGCGGAGTCTGCGTGCCGCTGGAGCAGTGCAGCTAACGAACGCAGGGGTTCTCGGTGATCCCGGCCTATCTTCCGCGGTTCGTCGCCAGCAGGGCTTCGACGTCCTTGAGGAAGGGGACGCCGGAGACGCCGACGCCGCGGAGGCTGAGGGCGGCGACGGCGTTGGCGAAGACGCCGGCGTTCAGGGCGGAGATGGAGCGGTCGGCGGCTTTGGTGAAGAATGCCGCCGCGAAGACGTCGCCGGCGCCGGTCAGGTCGACGGCGGGCACGTTGAAGCCGGGGAGGTCGATCGACTCGCCGCCGTAGATAACGCGGGAGCCGCTTTCGCCCTTGGTGATGACACCCAGGCGCTGGGCCCCGATCTGCTCGACGACGTCACGGGACTCGCTGATCTCCTCGATCGAGACGATCACACCGTCGGTCCGGTTGGCCAGCTCCGGCGCGAGGCGCAGGTGGGTGTGGCGGACCCGACCGCCACCGGGACGGGGCCACTCGCGCATCCAGCCCTGGGGCGTGATGCCCAGAAACTGGGGGGTGAGGGCGCCGGTCTGCTTCTGGTCGATCTCCTGGGCGATCGGACCCAGGTGGATGACGCGGGCGTTGCGCCAGTGGGGCGGCAGGCCGCGCAGGTCGATCGTACCGGCCCAGTGGGGCATGGTCTGCTCGCGACGGCCGGCTCTGTAGACGTTGATGAAGGTGGTGGGTACGTCGGCATCCTGGCAGATGATGCTGATCTCGCCCCCGAATTCGTCGAGGGAGGGTACCTTCATGCCGGCGAACTCGCCGCCGAAGGCGCCTCGGGTCAGCACCCCGACCCGCCAGCCGAGGCGGGCGGCGGTCAGGGCGGAGTAGAGGGCGGTGCCGCCGAGGATGACCTCGCCTTCCGGGGTCAGGTCGGCGCAGATGTGGCCGATGACCAGGTATTGCGGTGTGCGCGACGACTGCATCGGGCTGAGGCCGCGATTGGCCGACAGCGGCTGCCGGGGCGGGGTGGTGCGCCGTCCAGGGGGCAGGGAAGGATTTTTCTGCTTCGTCCGCTTGCCGGGACCGACCGGTGAGGCGGGCGTCACCTGGCGCGGCGGGGGCGGGCCGGAGAACCGCTCGCTCCGTTCCCCCCGCTCGGAACGGTCGCGCCGTTCGGGCCGCTCGGAGCGCTCCGAGCGGCCGGTGTTGCCACTGTTGCCGGGACCTCCAGATCCTGGCCCACGGCCGCCGTCGCGGCGAGGGGCACGGGGGGCGGGGCGGGTAAACGATGGGTCGGTCCAGGCCGGGCGGTCGGCGCGATCTGAGCGGACGGTGGGCTCGACGATCCGGGGCCGGTCGGTCATTTCCTCAGTGCGGGCATCGCTGCGGCGCTGGGCGGCTTCGCGCTGGTCCTGACCGGTGTCCACGGGGGGCGCAGGGGTATCTTGCCCCATTTCGTCCGCCGCCCGGGCACGGGGGCGAGCGCGTACGGTGCGATAGGGTCGCGCCGGGCGGCCGCCATCGGCCTCGCCCGCGCCGGGCTGACCGGCTGCGGAATCCGAGGCGTCCTCAGCGGAGGCCCTGGTCTCCTCGGAAAGGTCCCGCGGGTTCTCAGGCACGAGGCTGAACCGTAATCCGGCGGTTGTTGCCTTCGCCGTGGCTTTCGGTGGTGACATCCGGGTTGGAGCGGAGGACCAGGTGGACGATGCGGCGCTCGTTCGGTGGCATCGGCTCCAGCTGGATCGGGCGGCGGGAGCGCGACACCTGGCGGGCGACCCGCTCGGCCAGGCCGATGAGGCTCTCCTCCCGGCGGGAGCGATAGCCCTCGATATCGACGATGACGCGGGTGTACGTCTCGATCCGGCGGTTGACCAGCAGATTGATCAGGTACTGGATCTGGGCGAGATGGTCGCCACGGCGGCCGATGAGCATGCCGAGATCGTGGCCGAGGACATCCAGGAAGATCGTGGGGGGGTCCTCCTGGCTGAGCGGCACGGTCGAGGGATTGTCCACCGCGACCACATCGGCGTCGACGTTCATCCGGGTGAGGAGTTCGCGCAGGATCTCTTTGGCGACCTGCTCGTCCTCGGCGGCGGCCCGCTCGACGACGCGATCGGGCGGAGCGGCGGGGCGGGCTCCGTGCGGGGGCGCTCCACGGGAGGATGGCCGGTCGCCGGGGACGCGGCGCGGCCCCCGGGCGGAATCACCCCGGCCGCGGCCACGCTCGGAGCGGTCGGAGCGGTCGCCGCCGCGCCCGCCGCCCTGGGAAGGTTGGCCGCCGCGGCCCTGGTTGCTGGGGACCGGTTGGGAGGCCATGCCTTTGGCGGTGACCCGGACCAGGGCTTCGGCGTCTTCGTCGGGGCCGGCGTCGGAGAGGACTTCGATATCGGTGTCGGCTTCGTCCAAGCCGAGCTGCTCCAGCGCGAGGCGGACGGCCTCTTCGACGGAGTAGGCCTGAATCTCGACGCTGGTCATCCGGTTTGGGTTATCGGGTTGGTTCCCGGCCATGCACAAACCTCGTCGTCGGTGGCGCCTCAACGGCGGATAGGCACAGGGCGGGGCGCGGAATCGGTGCGCTCCCGGCCCTGACAGCCGGTCACTGATCGGGACATCATACCGCCACCGGGCGAAAATCCGAAATCTTGATCGGGTGTAGAGGCGGTTACAAACGAACCATCCAGATCGGTTCCCCTGTCGTAGGGGCGGACCTCCGTGTTGGCCCGGTGGCAGGTCGCCTCGGTTCCGACGTGGAGACGCCGTTCCCGAATCGAATCAAACCGGGCGGATACCTGGCGGACACGGAGGTCCGCCCCTATGGCAGTGGTCCGAGAGATTCGATGGCGCCGTTCGTTCCCGCACGACGAAAATACGCTGTTGTCCCGTGTGCACTCCGGGTATTCGGCCGCTATTTATTCGATTTGCGGTTGGTGGCGGCGTTGACGCGGTCCTGGTAGGAGGTGCCGCGGCGCTGCTGGCGCCGGCTCGAGGTCGAATCCTCGACCTCCTCGGCGGCATCATCGCTCTCGACGTCGCGGGCGGCGGCGGCTTTGGCGCTGGCGCTCTTGCCGGCGGCGGCTGGGCCGCGGCGGGCATTTTTGCCGCCCCGGGCGCCATTTCCGGGCCGCCCAGCTCCGCTGGCTCCGTTCGAACCACTCGAACCGCCGCCTCCGTTCGAGCTTCCGCCACCCCCCGAGCCAGTGGTCGCCGCGGCGGCTTCGGAACCGCCTCGGGAACCGCGGCGGGCGGCCTGCTGCTTCTCGGCCTCGGCCATCCGCTTCTGCATCCAGCCCATGACGCCCTTGGGCGGCGGGGCCTCGCCGCTGACGACGACCACGTCATCGAGGTTGCGCGGGGCGACGTAGCCGAGACGGCGATGCTCCGGCATCTCCGGCAGGTTCGGGAACCAGTCCTTCATCTGGCCCCAGCCGGTGATCAGCCACTGCTGGACGACGGAGTAGACGCTCTGGATCGCCCAGTAGAGGACGGCGCCCGAGATGAAGCTCCAGCCGAAGAAGATGACCATCAGCGGCATGAAGTTCATCATCGTGTTCATCATGGCCTGCTGCGGATCGGAGATCTTGCCCTGGCCGGCCGGCCGCATCATCTTCGTCTGCACGAACTGGAAGCCGGCGGCGACGAAGGGAAGGATCTTGTACGGGTCGGGCTCGCCTAAGCTGGGAAGCCACAGGAACGGATCGGCGAAGAAGCCCTCGTTACCCTTTGAGAGCGAGCTGATGGCGCTGTAAACGCCGAAGAAGATGGGGATCTGGACGAGGACCGGCAGACACCCGGCCATGGGGTTGACCTGGTACTGCCGGTAGAGCTCCATCGTTCGGGCGGAGAGCTCCTGCCGATCCTTGCCGTGCTTCTTCTTGAGCTCGGCGATTTTGGGCTGCAGCTCCTGCATCGCCTTGGAGGAGCGGGTGGACTTGATCGTGAGGGGAAGGAGGAGCGTCTTGACCAGGATGGTGAAGACGATGATCGCCAGACCGCCCGAACGGAGATTCTCCGCCAGGATGTCGTTCAGGACGTATTCAAGGAAGTCGACGTACTGATTCCAGATCGGAATCGAGACGGCGGGGACGATGGCGGCGGGGAGGGCCGTCAGGTCGGACAGCGGCAGGAGCACGGAAGGTTGCCTCCTCGGCACGTGGGGCTAGGGGCTACGGCGTTAGGCGTTTGGCGTTAGGAGACGCAATGATCGATCGAAGGAAGCCGATCCTCACGCGAATTGGCCGGTGGGTGAATCATCCCATCCGATGCCACCTGGGAACAACCCGCCATTCCGAATGCCGGACGCCTAATGCCTGACGCCTCAAGGCACGGGGTCGTGGCCGTGGCCTCCCCAGGGGTTGCACCGCACGATGCGCCAGATGGCGAGGCGGCCACCCTTGATCATACCGTACTTGCTGATCGCCTCATAGGAATATTCGGAGCAGGTGGGGTGGAAGCGGCAGGAGGGCGGTAGGATGGGGGAGATGGCGCGCTGGTAGCCGCGGATCAGCCAGAGGAAGGGATAGCGGGGGGCGCGTTTGATCGTCTCGGTGGTCATGCGGTGCTCGCCGGGGCGGGGGATGAATCGGGAGGTTTCGGCGGACCGGGCGGGACGCTCTCGGTGGCCAGGAGTCCGGCCCGGCCCATGATCCGGGTGAGGGAGGCGTCGGCGACGGCGAAGGTGGGCAGTTCGTCCAGGGTTCCGCGGACGATTACGACGATATCGTACCCCTGGCGCAGACGGGGGTGGAGCAGGCGCAGGGCCTCGCGGGCCAGGCGCTTGGCCCGGTTGCGTTCGTGGGCCTTACCAACCTTCTTACCGGCGACCACGGTATAGCGGTTTTGCGGGGGGGTGAGGCCGTTGGGGAGGATGCGCGCTACCAGCGGCCCGTCGGCCCAGGCCCGGCCCCGGCCGCGCGCCCGCCGGACTTCGGCCTCCCGGCGCAGCCGCAGCGACCGTTCCATACGCCCTCCGGCGCGCAGTACCGAGTGCTGAGTGCCGAGTGCTGAGGAAACGACAGGCCTCTCACGCACTCGGCACTCAGCACTCGCCTACTTGTTCTGGGTGAACTTCTTCTCGTCGGAGACGGTGAGGGCGTGGCGGCCCTTGCGGCGGCGGGCGGCAAGGACTGCCCGGCCGGTGCGGGTGCTCATCCGCTCCAGGAATCCGTGCTTGCGCTTGCGGGGGATCCGCTTCGGCTGATACGTCCGCTTCATGATCGATCAACTCCCTAAGATCGTGATGGCGAGGGTCGAGACAGCGGGTCCGCTCCGTGCGTCCCTCAAATAGCTCGCGCAAATCGCTTAACAGCAAGAACCGCTGCGCTGAGCCATCTCGCCCCCGCAACGGCCGTCGAACGAGTATAGGCGCGGGGGTGACGGGGCGTCAAACGGATACCGGGATAGGAGATAGGAAGCGGCAAAACAGCACCCCTATTCAACGACTGACTACCGCAGGGCACGTGCTCGGGTCCGAGGACGTCCGGCCCGGCCCTTCGTGGCGAGACAGGAGGCAGCAAAACTCCACCCCTCGGCACCCGCGGCCGGGCGACGTCCGCGTGCCTGACGGCGCGGTGACGGCCGGGACCGGTGGCACACTCGCTCGCCGTGCGGGGGGAGGGCTTATGCGTGAGCGGGGCATCCTGCGACAACGAGGGCGACGGCCTGCTCGGGGTGTTGGGCGTGGAGGCGGAGCCGTGCGGCGAGTCGTCGGATGCCGGCCTGATGCAGCAGATTGAGGGCGGCGTCGCGCAGCAGCGCCATCACCGTCGGTCCCTGCCCGAGCCGGATGAGGCTGGCGTCCTCGCCGAAGGCGACGTCTTTCTGGCGATGCAGCGCGTTCTCGATGGACCAGTGCCCCCGGCGCAACGCCAGCAAGGCAGCGGCGTCGGCCTGCTCCGGGGACAGGCTGGTGATGCCGTAGTGCACGGCGCGGTGCGGTTTGCCCTGTTCGCGCCACGTCCGTTCGAGGCGAAAAACCTGCGCCACGCCCGGCCACGCGAGGTAGGCGTCGAGGTCGGTGGAGGCGACCAAGCGCCGCCGCTCGTCGGTGCGACCGTGACCCCGCTCCACGGTCTGCGCCTCGCGCCGGTCCAGCAACGGGAGGGCGCCAAGGTCGGGCGGCGGGTCGAAGAGCAGGGCGATGGCCGCATGCAAGGCGGGTTGATTCTCCTTGACCAGCAACACGTAGTCCCCGCCGGCCGCACGAACCTGCTGGCAGAGGCCGCGTTGACAGAACAAGGCATCGCCGGTGAGCACCCGCTCGCCCCAATCGATCCGCTCCAGCAGCGCGGGCGCGACCGACAGTTCGGCGGCGGCTTTGTCCCCCACGCCGGTGATCGGTTCGTGGGCCAACACCAGGCCGGATTCATGACTAAAGGCGCTCAGGGCATGCACCGGGCAGCCCGCCGTCGCCGCGAAGCGCAGCCGCCCTCGCTGGGCCTTGCCGTCGATGGCGACGCCTTGGCGGCCGGTCGCCGGGGCGGCGGCCGGGGCGATGTGGGCGGCCAAGATCGCGGCCAACGCATCGCCATCGAGCTGCCGAAACAGGCGGTGCAGGGTCGATTGGCAGGGCGTTTGGTCGCTGGGAAAGCCCAACGTCGCCAGCAGCGCCGGGGCCTGGCGCGCGCCCCACTCGGCGATGGCGAGGACCGAACGGTGGTCGGCCAAGACGGCGGCGACGGCGAGGGCCAAGACCGCCGCTAAGGGATAGCGGACGCTGGCAGCACGGCGGGGATCGGGAACATCGGCGAACGCAGTGGCCAGGCTCGCCGCGGCGGCACCGGGCGTGGCGGTGGCGGCGGGGCGCGACGTAGACTGCACGGTGGACTCCTTTGCGGCCTGGGTGCGTCAGAGACACCTATCCTCGCAAACGAGTCCTTTCCACGCCATCCGCTCACGCATAAGCCCTGCGTGCGGGGGAGTGCGCGGTTGACGGCGGGCCGCGCCGTCCGCATCATGGCCACACGTAGCCGCACCCAGCCTAGGACCCGCCCGTGGCCGACCCGACGCCCGCCGACCGGAGCCAGCCGCAACCGGTACTGCCTGCCTCGGTCGTGACCCGAGATCGCCTCGGCGCGCCCATGCCCGCCCCACTGACCAGCTTCGTCGGCCGCGAGGGCGAGGTCGCGCAGGTCCGTGATCTGTTGCACCGGCCCGACGTGCGCCTGGTCACGCTGACCGGCCCCGGCGGCGTCGGCAAGACCCGCCTGGCGCTGCAGGTCGCTCAGGACGTGGCGCTCAGCGTTCGCCGACGGCGCCGCCTTCGTCGACCTGACGCCGCTGACCGACCCCGCCCTCGTCGCGCCCGACCGTGGCCCAGGCCCTGGGGGTCCGAGAGGCGGGCGACCGCCCGCTCGCCGAGCGGCTGGCCGACGCCCTGCGCGACCGGGAGCTGCTGCTGGTGCTCGACAACTTCGAGCAGGTCGTCGAGGCGGCCCCGTTGGTCGGCGGCCTGCTGGCCGCCTGCCCGCGGCTGACGGTGCTCGTCACCAGCCGCGCGCCGCTGCGCCTCTCGGCCGAGCGCGTCGTCGCCGTGCCGCCCCTGGCCCTGCCCGACGCCCGACCGGCCGGTCGCGGACCAGGCCGCGACCGAGGCGGTGCGCCTCTTCGTCGAGCGGGCGCAGGCCGCCCGCGCCGACTTCGCGCTCACCGCCGGAGAACGCCGGCGCGGTCGCCGAGGTCTGCCGCCGGCTGGATGGGCTGCCGCTGGCGATCGAGCTGGCGGCCGCCCGGGTCGCCCACCTGCCCCCGGCGGCGCTCCTGCGGCGGCTGGATGCGCGCCTCCCGCTGCTGACCGGCGGGGCGCGGGACCTGCCCGACCGGCAGCGGACGATGCGCGACGCGATCGCCTGGAGCCACGACCTGCTGACGCCGGAGGAGCAGGTCCTCTTCCGCCGGCTGGCCGTCTTCGTCGGCGGCGGCACGCTGGAGGCGGCCGAGGCGGTGGCGGCAGCGCCGGGGAGCTCGGCGTCGACGTGCTGGAGGGGTCGCCTCGCTGGTCGGCCAAGAGCCTGCTGCGCCAGGAGGACGGCCCGGACGGCGAGCCGCGCTACCGGATGCTGGAGACGGTGCGCGAGTACGCGCTGGAGCAGCTGGCGGCGAGCGGCGAGGACGGGCGGTCCGCGACGCGCACGCCGCCTGGTTCCTGGCGCTGGCCGAGCGGGCCGAGCCGCGCCATGGCGCGGGCCGGAGCGCGGCCGGCTGGCTGGACCGGCTGGACGCGCGATCTCGGCGAACCTGCGGGCGGCCGTCGGGCTGGGGGCTTGACCGGGGCGACGCCGCCGCGGCCCTGCGGCTCGGCGGCCGATGCTTGGGCGTTTTGGAACCTGGGCGACCGCCGCGAGGCGCGAGCTGGCTGGAGCGCGCCCTCGCCCTCGGCGGGGCGGGACGTCGCGGCGGCCCGCGCCCGGGCTCTCGCCGCGTTCGGATTGTTGGCGTACGACCGGGCGACCTCGTGGCGGCCGAGGCGCGGCCGAGGGAGCGCTGGCGCTCGTCCGGACGCTCGGCGACGGCCGCGCGCAGGGCGCGCGCGCTGTACATTCTGGCTCGGGTGGCGACGACCCGGGGCGACTTCGATGAGGCGATACACGCGGTACGAGGAGGCGCTGGCGCGGCCCGCCGGTGATGATGCGCTCGCAGGTCCGTGCTGCGAACTACCTGGCTGATCGCCGCTGATGCACGGGCGACCTCGAACGGGCCGTCGCGTTGTCGGCGGAGCGCTCCTTGCTGCGCGCCGGGCCGGTTTTCGCTGGGCCGAAGCGGGAATCTGACGCTCCTCTCCTGGGCAGGACGATCGCGCCACGGCGATCCGCGCCAGGGGCACGACACGCCCTGGCGGCGCTTGCCGTTTTCCGAGACGTGCGGGTTCAGTCGCACCTTGCCCGAGTTAGTGGGCGGCGCGGCGTGCCTGTGCGCGCGGGTCGGCGGCCAGGCCGACGCGCGGTGCGGTTGATCGGGGCGGCGGATGCGTTTCGTGAGCGAGCCGGTCCGCCCCCGCTTACCTGGCGCGACAGGGAGACCGCGCGCATCCTGGCTGCCACCCGGGGCAGGCTCCGGGCGGGACGACTTCGCCGCGGCCTGGGCGACGGGCCGGGCGCTGTCGTGGGAAGAGGCCGTCGACGGGCAGCCGCGTGTACGCCGAGGAGCTGCCGACTAGCGGCCGCGGCGCGGCACAGCGCCAGGCGGCGCCGAGCCGCAGGACCACGCCCCCGGCCTGACGCCGCGCGAGGTGGAGGTGCTGCGCCTGCTGGTGGCGGGCCGGTCCAACCCCGAGATCGGCGAGGCGCTCTTCATCAGCCCGCGCACCGCCCAGACCCACGTCACCAGCATCCTGGCCAAGCTCGGCGTCGCCTCCCGCACCGAGGCCGCCGCCGTTGCCGTGCGCGACCGCCTGGTCTGATCCCCGCCTGCCTGTCGCCCGCGACCCGCGTACGACCCGCGTAGACCGCCTCGCCGACGCAGGTACGCATGCCGAACCCGCCGACCGGCGGAGGCGCCGCTCTGTGCCGGAGGCGCAGGATGGGGCCGTGCCCGTCGGAGCGGGCGCCGGGCCGAGGCCCGACGAGCGACCAGCCACCACGGAAGGAGTCGGCCATGCTTCCCGATCTCGACACCCACGCCGCCGCCCTCAAGCTCGACCGCGACCTCGTGCTCAAGCGTGCCGAACGCAGGGCACTGCTGCGGGACGCCACACGGCGGTCCAAGCCGAGCCCGGTGGGCATCCCCGCCGAGACGGCCACACCGCGCGAACCTCGCCTGGCCCGCCTGCTCCAGTCCCTCCGGTGGGTCCTCCGGCCGGCGCACGCCTAGCCCACGCCCGGGCGTCACCAAGGCAACCGACGCCCCTGCGGCGCTCGGTTCGCGGAGGCGTAGGGGCCCCGCGCGTCAGGCGGCGGCCGCCTCCGCCTCGCGGAGCACGCGCCGCACGGTCTCGTGGCTGACGCCGAAGTCGGCGGCCAGGGAGCGCAGGCTTTTGGTGGACGCCAGGGCGCGAATTGTGGCTCGCTCCTCAGCCGATAATTCTCGGGGGCGTTCGCGGGAGTACGGCGCACGGCCGGAGGTGCCGACCGTGCGTCGGACCGGGGGCAGGCCCACCAGGACGACGCCGGTCGCCGTGGTGCGTGCGTAAGAGCGAAGCCCGTCACTTCCGCCGGTTCCGTACCCCGGTCGCGCGGTTGGTCCATGGCAGCCCGGCCCATTTCCCCGGATCCTTCTCGAACGGGGCGACCAGCTGGAACCGCGCCGGGTCGACGCCCTCCGGGTGGCCGAACGGCCGGACGTGGGCCGCCAGCAGGAAGTTGAACGGCTTGACCTGGTCCGCGTAGGGCTTGATCCGGTTCAGGTGCTCGAACGGCTTCAGCAACTCCGGCCCCGAGACCGTCAATCGCGAGAGGGCCGGCAAGTCGAGCCAGGACGGCTCCTCGGTCGGCAGCCCCAGTGCACCACGGACGACGCCCTCCCACGCTTGGCGGATCCAGTCCCGGTCGTCGCCCTCGGGGTCGGTCGGGTTGAGCAGGTGCCCCAGCCCGTGCTCCGACCACTTCACCAGCTCCGGCTCACCCGCCTCGGCGAGGGTGTACAGGGCGTACCGCATGGCGGAGATCGTCAGGCACCTACGCGCCCGAGGCGACCCGCCTCCCTGGCGGCGGGCCGGCCGACGGGCATACAATGCGCGGGTTTCGGTGACGGCGGCGGTGGCCGCGGTTTCGGCCCTGCCCCGGGCCGTCACCATGCCCTGCGCCGCCGTGGGATCCGCCCGGGTCCCCGGGCGCCAAGCGAAGGAGCGGGTCGATGGACGTGCGGGAGGTCTTGGCGCAGGCGCGGGACGCGATGACGGTGAAGCGGGTCTTCGGCGACCCGGTGGAGCGGGACGGCGTGACGGTGATCCCGGTCGCGCGGGTGTGGGGCGGCGGCGGGGGCGGGGGCGGGTCGGCGACGTCCCCGGGCCCGGAGGAGGGTAGCGCCGGGGCAGAGAAGTCAACCGGCCGGGAGGAGGGCAGCGGCGCCGGGTTCGGCCTCCATGCTTCGCCGGCCGGGGTTTACGTCATCCGCGGCGAGACCGTCAGCTGGGAGCCGGCGCTCGACCTCAATCGGGTGATCCTCGGCGGGCAGCTCGTGGCGGTCGTGCTCATCCTGGCGATCCGCTCGGTCGCGCGCGCCAGGGCCCGCCACCGGTCGACGGGGGAGTGAGCGGGGCGGCGGGCAGTCCGTCCGGGGTGCGGGCAAACCGGCCAACGTCCTCGTGAACGACTCCTACTCGCCGCTCGAAGTCGAGGCCTGCATCGCCTGCCTGACGGTGGGCCTCGACCCGGGGCTCGGCGTGCTCCACGCGGACCAGCGTTCCCTGACTCCGTTCCAACGAAGGTTTCGACACGTAGATTCCCGCAGGAACCGGCGGGTTGGGATCATGAGCGTTTGGACCTACTCAAAAATTCCCAACTAATCGCCAGCAGCACTGCCAGCACCAGCACCGCTGCACATCCGAGAAGCGTTATGCCCGGCCGCATCGCTCCCTCCCTCCGGTTTCGCAGGTATCAGGAGTCCTGGGAACGCGCTCGCCAGCTTCGGCGTGGTCGCTGACACGCTAGTTGAAGGACGTCCCGAACGCCACGGCCACGAGGGACGCCAAGATGTAGCGCGCGTGGGCGCGCACCGACTTCATGGTCTGCATGATTCGTTTCATCCTTGATGAGTGAACGAGACAGTTGGCCGCTTCGAGCTAGTTCAGGGCGACGCCGAACGCGACGGCGGCGAGCGAGGCCAGGAGGTAGCGAGCGTGACGACGGGTTGTCTTGAGTGCGTGCATCGTCGGATCCCTTCTTGAAGGTTCGGTGGTAACTCCGATGCGCCCAATGGGGCTGGCTGGCTTGCCGTCCCGCTGGTCGTAGCACCATTCTGCGCCGCCGGTTCGCTTGGTGCATCCGGAGAACTACCGAACCGCTCTGGGTGAGACCGCACCCCACGACCAGCAGAATTGCCTACTCGGTCGACCAACGACACGACGACATGCGTGGCCTGGACATGGCGACGGCCGGGAGGATCACCCCCCGGCCGACACGTCGAGCACCGAGCAATGTGTGCTGCGCTACTGCTTCTCGACGCCCATGGCGATGACAGCCAGGGCGGCGACCACGTAGCGCGCGTACGCCTGGAACATGCGGATGCGAGTCATGGTTGGTGTCCTTTCCTGATGGAGCGGGAGTTCGACCGGCTACTGCGTCTGGACGCCGAAGGCGATAGCGGCCAGGGCGGCGACTAGATAGCGCGCGTAGGCGTGGAAGATGCGGATGCGAGTCATGACTGGTGTCCTTTCAAACTTGCGTTGGAACTCGTCCGGCTACTGCTTCTGGATGCCCATGGCGATGACGGCCAACGCCGCGAGCACGTACCGTGTGTACGCCTGGAACGCGCGGAGTCGAGTCATGGCTGGCCTCCTTCGGTTGTTGCGCGGAGCGCTCGCCCCGCCGCGTCTGTCATTACCTTAGTGGACCAACCTTCTGAAAACCTTCCCTCGCGAACATGACATCATCCGGCCGCAGGTTTCCGCTGGTAGGCGTCGTGTTCGTGTGCGAGCGTGGGTGCGGGCGGGCGTCAGCCGACGACTGCGGCGGGCTGGGGCAGTGGGTCGGCCAGGAGATAGGCGTGGGTCGTCCGCTCCGGTCCCAGACGGCGCGACCACCAGAGATACTGGAGCACCATCAGCGGCCCCAGGACGGTCATCACCGGGAAGGTGCCCTCGAGCCAGCCGGCGACGCCCACCGCGAATATCGCCAGGATCGTGGCCAGGGCAACCCCGATCGCGATCTGCCCGGCCCGCTTGCCGTACGCCTTCCGCATCACCAGCGGGAAGACGGTGGCGAAGAGCAGGTCCCCGAGCCCGATCCCCGCCCACTCGTCTTGGCCAAAACCCCAGGCGGCGACCGGTAGGAAGGGCAGGTCTGCCAGCCGCTCGACCATGTCGTCCGTCAGCGTGGAGAGGCTGGTGGCCAGCAGGTCATAGACGGCCAGGAAACCGCCCAGAAGGGCCGCGTCTCGGGCCCGCATCCCGCTCTGAGCCCAGAGATTGGTCACGCCCAGCACGGTCAGGAGCAGGACCAGGTTGTTGACGGCGAAGTAGGCGTTGCTCCCCACCCCGGCGGTCAATGCCAGAGCCACGTCGGCCGCGATCAGACACAACGCCAGCGCCCAGCGGCCGGGGCGGTACGTTACGACCGGTTCTAGAACCAGGAGCAGGATGCCGAGCGTGCCCAGGACGAGCAGGGCCAGGACCAGCCAGAATGGCAGCCAGAGGTATAGGTAAGGCACCAGGATGATGCCGCCGACCATGAAGGCGATGTCGCCCAGGTCGATCACCCCGATCGGCGGCCGGGTGATCCGGTAGCGGCGAAAGTAGACCCAGCCGCCCATGACGGCGACCCCGCTCAGGATCAGGACGACGGCGATCGCGAGCCCCACGTCAGCGCCCTCCGGCGGCGAGCCCGAGCGCCGTCCCGACCGGCGCCGGCGGTGGGGCCGGGAAGTTCAGTTCGCGCAGGTCGCCGCGCAGCGGGAAGGGGCGGCGGAGGTCCGCCGGGTCGTCCACCAGACGCAGTTCGTGCAGCGGCACGCCTCGCTCCCCTAGTCCTCGCTCGATCTCGGCGCGGCTCGTCCAACCCTCATCGCGGACGACAACCTCGATCGTCACGCCGTCGGCCTCCGCCCAGAAGCCGCAGCGGGCTGGCAGCGGCACGGTCTCGACCGCCTCCAGGGTTTCCAGAACGTCGCGTGGCGTCGTCCAGCCCGCCGCGTGGCGGACCGCGAGCCGGCGCTTGCCGAGCACGTCGCTCGTCCCCGGCAATCCACTGCGGTTGCAGGTCGTCGGTCCGTCGAGCGCCCGGACCAGATCCTGGGTGTCGTAGCGCAGCAGGAGCGTCGTCTCCCGGAAGGGCGGCAAGGGCGTGACGACCAGGGTGCCGAGCCCGCCCGGCGCGGCCGGTTCGTTCGATTCGGGGTCGAGCACCTCGATCAGACCCTGGGAGGGCTCGAAGTGGAGGTGGCCGGCGTCGCAGGGCATCCCGGCGAAGGGGTAGGTCTCGGTCATGGCGTAGCCGGTGTCGAACGCGACGCCCTCACCGAAAAGGCGGCGGGCCCGGCGCAGCAGACCGGCGGTCACGATCTCGCCGCCGACGCTGATTCGTTCCAGCCCGAAGTCGCTCGAGCCCAGCCCCTGTCGCAGCCCCTCCTCGACCAACATCCCCAGGTAGCTCGGGTAGGTGGAGAGGACGCTGACCCGCGGTTTCTTGCCGGGCAGGCGCAGTTCCTCGGTTAGGAGGCGCAGGGTCAACTCCGGCTCGACCAAGCCGACCGGCTCCAGCAGGGCGCCGACGTGACCGCAGGCCCCGGCCAACCCCAGGTTGCCGAGGGTGGCGCGGGAGGAGGAGGCCATCACGACCACGTCTGCCGAGGTGAGTTGGCCGTTGAGGAGGTGGCCGAGACCGGAGAGGGCCATCATCGTCCGCAGCTCGCGGGAGGAGAAGCAGACGCGGGTCGGGGCGCCGGTGGTGCCAGTCGTGGTCGACCGCAGGGCGACCTTGACGTCACGGCGGACGAAGGCGTCCGGCGCCTCGCGCAGGGCCTCCTTCGGGGTCAGGGGCAGCCGGGCGACATCGCTCCACTCCAGCTTGGCCGGGTCCAGCCCCAGTTCGGCGAAGATCGGCGGGTAGTAGGTCGTCTCGGCGGCGGCGCGTTTGGCCTGGGTGCGGAAGCGGCGGAGTTGGACGTCGCGCCGGGTCGCCTCGTCCAGGGTCGGGCCGGCGACCGCTTCCTGGCCGTCCGGCCCGACGGCGCCGAACTCCCGGACGGTCGCGGCGGCGTCGCTCGTCAAGCGCTCCAGGGCCCGAACGGGGATGGGGCGGCCGGCTGCCAGGGCCAGGGCGAAGCGGAGCTGGGCGATGGCGGTCAGCAGCATGGGTGGACCCCGGCGCGGCGCCGGACGTTCGTCGGCGGGCGCGGCAAGCGATGGAACGAGCTCGCGATCAGACGAGTGTAGCAAACCGACAGGCCGCACCGGATCACCTCCGGCGCGGCCCGTCACTTGGGAAGCCTAGGGTTGCTCATTTGTCCCGAATCCGAAGGCGACGGCGGAGCACGAGGCGACAAGGAAGCGAGCGTGCGCGGTCGGCGCCTTGGCGCTCGCAACCTGCTCGTCAGCCGCAAGGCGAGGGCGAGGGGGAACCCCACCAGGGAGCATCGCCTGTACTTGCCGCCAGGCGAAGCCGAATCGGGCACGGTCGACTACGGCCTGCCCCGGACCTGCGGCCACTCCTAATACGCCGCCGCGCTCGGTCATGCGAAATCCAGCACACACGGCGAAAATGCTCACCCCCGGAATGGCCGGGCAGGGTAGGCTACGGGGACGCGGCGCACGCACATGTATCCATGAAGGAGTTGCGGTGTCAACAGACGTCCGGCAGCCCACGAAAGTCCCGGTCCAGGGAGCGCAGATCGTGGAAGCATCCGGCGACGCGGGCGGCTCGGCCCGGGAGGTGCTGGCAGTCTTCACTCGACTGGGGTTGACCTCGTTCGGTGGTCCGATCGCCCACCTGGGGTACTTCCGCGCGGAGCTGGTGCAGCGCCGACGGTGGGTGGACGAGGAGACGTACGCCGACATCGTCGCCCTGTGCCAGTTCTTGCCCGGGCCGGCCAGCTCTCAGGTCGGCATCGCCATGGGGCTCAACCGGGCGGGGGTGCGGGGAGCGCTCGCCGCCTGGGTCGGGTTTACGTGGCCATCTGCCCTCTTGATGGTGCTGTTCGCCCTGGGCGTCGGTGAGATCGGCGATCCGTCGGGGTCCGGCTGGCTGCGCGGTCTACAAATCGTGGCGGTGGCGGTGGTCGCTCAGGCGGTCTGGGGGATGGGGGTCAACCTCTGCCCGGACCGGCCCCGCGCCACGATCGCGATCCTGGCCGCGGTGGCCGTACTGCTCTGGTCGACGGCCCTGGCGCAGGTTCTGACCATCGTGGTCGCGGGCGTCGTCGGCTGGCGGATCCTCTCACGGGAGGCTTCCCTGCCGGCACTGGCGCTCGTCCTCCCGATCGGGCGGCGAACGGCGATTTGGTGCTGGGTAGCTTTATTCGGGTTGCTGGCCGGTTTGCCACTGCTCGCCGAAGCCGTTGGCGGCAAATACATTGCGATCATCGACGGGTTCTTTCGGACCGGATCGCTTGTGTTCGGCGGTGGGCACACGGTATTGCCGCTCCTGTGGGAGGTGGTCGTGCCGCCCGGCTGGGTCACGGACGCGGAGTTCGTGGCCGGGTACGGCGCGGCCCAGGCGGTGCCGGGTCCGCTCTTTACCTTTTCGGCCTACCTGGGCCAGATAGCGGGTGGTTTTGCCGGGGCGATCTTGGCCCTCGTTGCCATCTTCGTGCCGTCGTTCTTGTTGATCTTCGGGGCGCTGCCCTTCTGGAATGCCCTGCGCACCCGGGGCGAATTCCAGGCGGCGCTGCGCGGAATCAACGCCGCCGTGGTCGGCATCCTCATGGCGGCGCTGTACGACCCGGTCTGGACGAGCGCGATAACCGAGTCGGAAGATGTGGCGCTGGCGCTGATCTGCTTCGGCCTGCTGATGTTCTGGAAGTTGCCGCCGTGGTTGGTGGTGGGGCTGGCAGCGCTGGGCGGGATGGGGCTGGATTACGTTTAGCGGTACGTGCGGGTGAAATCGCTACGTTTGGGTCCGGGTGCCGCGGGAATGTCGCGCCGCAAAGGGCACAATGCCCCAAGAACCAGATGAAATCGCCTGGTACCATCGACAATCGGCGCTGGACGCACCGGCAATCCGGCAGCCCATATGACTGTCGCATGAGCCACATGCATCGAGGAGGATGTCCCCAGCGTGAGCGCGGAAGAGACTAGGGCCATCGATCACACGGAGACCGATGGCCAGGCTGCGCCGGTCATCGACACCAAACTGGTCGTGGTCCTGCGGGATGATCTGCCGGTCTGGCAGAAGTTGAACGCGACCCTCTTTCTGGTCAGCGGGATCGCGGGTACCGACCCGACCACCGTGGGCGAGCCCTACGAAGACGCCTCCGGCACCCGCTACCTGCCGATGTTCCGCCAGCCGGGACTGGTCTACGCGGCCACGGCTGACGATCTGCGCCGCGCATTCGAGCGGGCGATCTCGCGTGGGGTCGAGTTCGCGGTCTTCACCGATGAGCTATTCACCACGGGGAACGATGGCGCGAACCGGGCGGCGGTGAAGGCGGTCGAATCGGGAGGATCTGTCGCTGGTCGGGATCGCCTTCCGGGCGGAGCGCAAGGTGGCGGACAAGGTGGTCAAGGGGCTCAAGTTCCATCCGTAGGAGCGCGGGATAGCAAGGCGATCAGGGCGAGGAGGCCGCGGGCGAGGCCCTGGGAGACATCGAGCGGCAAGACCTCGGCCGCCCAGGAGAGCAGGAAGGCAGCCCCGACGATGGCCACGCCGAAGACCAGCGCGCGGAGGGCGCGTTCGGCCACGCCGTAGGCGCCCAGCTCGAGGGTAATGCCCGGCAGCGAGACGGCCGCCGCGGCGGCGATCAGGACCCAGTTGCGCATGGTCGACCTCCTCCGTGGCGAGCGCGGCCGGAAGCCCGGCAACGGCACGCGCGGTTTATCGAGCAGAGGAATCGACGTCCAATACGGCTTGGGCGAAGGCCCGTGGGGCTTCCTGGGGTAGGTTGTGCCCGGTTCCGCCCTCGATGACCCGGTGCTCGTATCGGCCAGAGAACTTGCATGCGTACACGCTCGCGTCCGGGTGCGGCGCGCCGTTGGCATCGCCTTCGAGCGTGATCGTAGGCACGGAGATGACCGGGGCCTCAGCTAGCCGTCGTTCCAGGTCGTCGTATTGGGGTTCACCATCGGCCAGACCGAGCCGCCAGCGGTAGTTGTGGATCACGATGGACACGTGATCGGGGTTGTCGAAGGCCGCGGCGCCGCGCTCGAAGGTGGCGTCGTCGAACGCCCACCTTGGTGATGCGAGTTGCCAGATCAGCTTGGAGAACTCGCGCCGGTACTGCTCGTAGCCAGCCCGGCCACGCTCCGTGGCGAAGTAGTACTGGTACCACCAGGCGTACTCCGCCTGGGGCAGCAAGGGCTTCCGGTTCGCCTCCTGGCTACCGATGAGGTACCCGCTGACGGAGACCAGCGCTTTGCAGCGCTCGGGCCAGATCGCCGCGACGACGCAGGCCGTCCGCGCGCCCCAATCGCAACCGCCGATTATTGCGTTCTCGATCTGAAGGGCATCCATCAGGGAGATGGCGTCGGCCGCAAGCGCCGCCTGCTGGCCGTTCCGCACGGTCTCGGACAATAGAAAGCGCGTTGGGCCGTAGCCGCGCAGGTAGGGAACGATCACCCTGTACCCCTCTGCCGCCAGCAGTGGGGCGACGTCGGCGTAGGTGTGGATGTCGTAGGGCCAGCCGTGGAGGAGGATAACCACCGGGCCACCGGCCGGACCTGCTTCGAAGTAGGCGACCTCTAGCACGTCGGTGCGAATCGATCGCAAGGGTTCGAGCCGCGGCAGGGGCCCGGCGTTTGCCGTCATCGGGATCTCGCTGCTCATCGTCTTGCTCCTGCCGGTCCGCACCGACAGCATCATCAATGTGGCGCCGCGAAGCGTGGCGCCGCGTCTAGGTGGCTAGTCCGCGAGGAATCCGCGAGGAAATCGAGCAACGCTCGGTTGACTTCGTCGGGATGGGTCCAACCGATGTTGAGCGGTCCGCGTTCGACCGTGAGAAGGCGGAGTCCTTTGATCAGTTCCGGCAGCCGGGCGGCGGTCGCGGCGTACGGCAGAATCCGGACTTCGGTGCCATGCACCACCAGGGTGGGCATGTCGATCTTCGGCAGATCGGGGCGAAAGTCGGTCAGCCAGGTATCGACGCAGGCGTAGGATGCATACAGCGAGGCGCCGGCGGCGACATTGAAACTTGCTTGCACGGCCTGATCGCTGATTCTGGTCCCGCCAAGGACATCGGTGCGGCGATCCCACCGCCCTTAGAAGTCCCCGCCGCCGATGTCGCCGCCGATGTCGCCGCCCAGGTCTCCTGAAGTGTCGTATCCAGGGTCAACAGGGTCATAGCCTGAATCGGCATCGGCACTGCTCGGATCGGTGCCGGCAGCATCGGCGCCGTCCTGGTAGCCCTCGTCGTAGCTGCCGTCGGCGAAGATCGCGTCGGCGATGGCGCTGCCGACCACGACGGCAGCGATGGTGCTCAAGAAGTTGCTGGCCAGGAGGCCGCCGGTGGGGCCGTATGAATTGACTCCGCCGAAGGTTCGCTCGAGCGTGCCGGGCCGGCGCAGTTCGGCTCGGGTCGCCAGCCGGGCGAGGGATTGCGGGTCGTCGCGATCCGCCCGCTCCTGGGCAGGCAGATCCCCGTTCAAGCTCTCCAGCAACAGCCGGCGCTGCGCGGGCGTGAGCTGTGCGAACGCCTCCGTGTGCGCCTGTTCGATCGCATCGGGTGGTGCGGTGCGCAGCAGATACCGATAGCGTTCGACGGCCTGCTCGTTAGTCAGCGGCTCCGTGGGTTGCGGGCCAGGAATGGGCCGTTGCGTTATGCCGCCAGCGGAATCAGATCGGCGGCCAAGGATCCGGTCGAGGATGCTCATGCTCGTTGTCCTCCTCTGTCGGGTGGTTCAGTCCGCGACGTTGCATCTGGCGCGTGATTAGGACGGTCGCGGTTCGGGAGTTTGGGACTGCCGGATCATGCCCCGGCCGACGGACGCCCCACTAGGGGCCTTGTCGCTGGCTGCGACCTGCTGCGACTCGGCCTTAGCCCCGAACCAGACCACGAACGCGATCACGATCAGGATCACGTCCCCGCTGGCGAAGCCGGCGAGCCCGAAGAGGATCGCCAGCCCCTGGCCAAGGGATGCGGCGATGCGCGTCGCCCGCGCGTAATTGGTCCGGAGCGCCAGCAGCGCCCGCAAGACCCGTCCTCCATCGAGCGGGAAGGCAGGGATTGCGTTGAAGAGCACCAGGCCGAGGTTGGCGATGGTCAGGTACGGCAGCAGTTCGCTCCACTGGGTCCCCCCCATGGCGTCCATCACGCGCGCCGGGGATTCGATCGAGGTCGCCCGCAGCACCGCGCCGACGAGAAGCAACACAACGGCGATGGCGACGTTGACCGCGGGGCCCGCCAGGGCGATCCCCAACTCCTGTTTCGGGTTCTGGGGAATGTCGATCTGGGCCACGCCGCCGATGGGTAGCAGCGTGATGTCCTTGACCGCGAGGCCGTAATGCTGGGCGGCAAAGGCGTGGCCGAGCTCGTGCAGGGTGACGCAGGCAAAGAGGAGGAGAGTTACCACGATGCCGTAGACCGCTCCCTCCAGCCCGGCGCCCATGCCGCTGCCCCAGGAGAAGGCCGCCCAAACGAGGATCACGAAGAAGCTGAGGTGGACCTTGATGTCGATGCCACGCACGCGCAGTAGGGGAAGCGACCAGGACATGACGTACTCCTTCCCGGGGAGGGTGAACTAGCCGAAGGTGAAGCAGTAGACCTCGACGCCCGCGTCGCCGAACTCGATTTCGAAGCGACGGGAGGCTATAGATCCCGACTGGCGGATGAGTTGGTAGGTGCGCTGCTCGGCGACGGACCCGCTGCCGTCGGCGTTCACGTCGGTCCCGTACGCCCCGTCCGCGGGCTCACCGTCGAGGAAGACCCGGAACGGGATCGACGCGCCTTTGGAGACCGGCCCCATGACGAGGTTGAGGTCGCGCGCCTGGAACTGGAAGGCGACCCGGACGCCCGGCTGATTCGCGACCGCGGCGTGCTCGGCCACGGTCCAGGTCCCAGCCAGACCCCAGTCGTTGAGCGAGAGCTGATCGGGCAAGGTGTAGTCGGCGGATTCGTCGTACCGGGCGTCGCGGTCCTGGGCGAAGCCGGTGCTCTGGCGGTAGCCGGTGTACGACTCCGGCGAGCGCACGTTGGGCCAGTCGGCGGCGACTTCCAGACCCTGTGGGTCGACCATGACGAGGTCTTGATCGACTTCGGTCGCGCCGGCGTCGAGGAGCAATTGCTGGATCACCATCTCGGTGGCGGCGTATTCGCCCTCGCCGAAGTGGTGGAAGCGGATCCGTCCCTCGGCATCCGCGATGTAGACGGCCGGCCAGTAGTGATTCGCGAAGGCGTTCCAGACGGCGTAGTTGCTGTCGATCGCGATCGGGTAGTCCACGCCGAAGTCGCGGGCGGCCACGACGATGTTGTCGACGTCCCGCTCGAAGCCGAACTCCGGCGTGTGGACCCCGACGACCGTCAGGCCGACGTCCGCGTACTTGGCGGCCCAGGCCTTGACGTACGGCAGCGTCCGGATCCAGTTGATGCAGGTGTAGGTCCAGAAGTCGACGAGGACGACCCGCCCCCGCAGCCCCTCCGGCGTCAGGGGCTCGGAGTTGAGCCAGCCGGTGGCTCCGTCGAACGGGGCGAGACGTCCCTCGTCCGGGAGGTCGGCTCGCGCGCCTGCCAGGCGATGGGCGATGGAGCGGATGAGACCGCGAGCGCTGGAGGGATCGGACAACGTCATGGCAGCACTCCCCAGAAAGAGACGGCGGGTAAGGGCGGGCTTGGACACCGTCGGCGACATCGTTCGCCTCCGATCAAGAGGATACGGAAGGGAGAGAGAATGCAGCGGGTGTAGCGACTTCTCGACAGCGCCGGTTGGTTCATTCTGCCGACTCGCGTCCCCCGATCGGGGACGTCACCACAGTAGAGGTTCGTGGCGGACTGGACGTCACCCGAAATGACTATTCGGACGGATTAGTTTCGGGTGACGTCCTCCGCACAGAACGTGGTGCTCACCGAGAGCGACGTCTCAGCGGGATGCGACCGAGCGGTCACGGTACGGCGCCAGGAAGGTGGTCACTACCGCGAGGAGCTCCTCGGTTGCTTCCTCGGCGACCCAGTGGCCGGAACCAGGGAGGACTAGTGTCTGCACGTCGTCCGCGGCGAGGCTCATCGCGGCACCGATCATGTCACCGCTGCTGTATTGCCCGCCGATCTCCAGGACGAGTATGGATGAGCATGGAATTACTCCAGAGCCGCACTGAGACGCTTGGCGTAGTAGGCGGGCCACTCTCCCTCGGGCCGTTCCCGGAGGAAGCCGGCATCCAATTGCTTCAAGATCGCGCCAAGCCGAGCGGCGGAGATCGCGTTGTGATGGGGGAGAAGGCCCGGCAGGCCGTGCTTGAGGAGGTAGGCGGCGTACCAGTCGGACCAGTCTTCGTCGTAGACACCGCCGAGGACGGTCGTCTCGTAAACAGAGTGCGCGGCGAGCGTCTCCTCCAGGAGGCGCTTGATGGATTCCTCGCTCGCCGTCATCATGGCAAGTCTCCTGCGTGCACGCGTGATAGATCCAGTTACCGACCCGGCGCCCGCTGCCGTATCTCTTGCACGAACCATTCGTTGCCGTCCGGATCGCGGAACGAGACAAAGGAACCGTAGTCGCGGCGATCTGGGTCCGGGCCGGACGCCCGTCCGACGTTCCCCGCGTGGTGAAAAATACCTCCCACATCATGGAAGACCTCGCTCACCTCGACGCCGCGACCGGTGAGCTCCCCGCGGGCCGCCTCAATGTCTGTCACCGTGAGTTGCACACCTTGAATCGAGCCCGGCACGGCCGTCGTCACGCCGGTGCCGAATATAACGGAGGCTTCCGATCCGGGCGGGGTCAACTGCACCACCCGGAAGTCCGCACCATTGGCGAAGTCAGCATCCAGTCGCCACCCGAGCGACTCGTAGAAGCGCTTTGCCCGATCGACATCGGAGACGGGGAGCACAACAACTTCTAGCTTCATGTCCACGATTTCACCTCCAATGGTCTCGTCATCCGCTCCCGGTGTGGCGGCGAATGACGGGCACGCCCTGGACGTGCCCGTCATTCGCCCCGTGTCGATTTAACGCAGCGAACGGAACGCCGCGCGCACCTCTTCGCTGAAGAGCTGTGGTTGCTCCCAGGCGGCGAAGTGGCCTCCCTTGTCGACCTCGTTCCAATAGACGAGGTTGCCGAAGCTCCGCTCGCTCCAGCTTCGTGGGGCGCGGTAGATCTCGGCCGGGAAGACGGAGACCGCGACCGGGACGGTCGGGATGTCGAACGCGTTGAACGGTCCGCCTCCCGCCTGGGCGCCCTCCCAGTACGAGCGCGACGACGACGTGCCGGTGTTGGTGACCCAGTAGAGGGTGATCGCGTCGAGCATCTCGTCGTACGTGAGGACCATCTCTGGCTCACCTCCGGTGTCGGTCCACTCCGCGAACTTGTCGTAGTAGTACGCCGCCATCCCGACTGGGGAATCCGCCAGGGCGTAGCCGATGGTCTGCGGGCTCTGGTTCATCATCGCCGCGTAGCCGAAGCCGTCGCGATAGAAGTGCAGCAGCCGGTCGTAGGCGATCGTCTCGCGGTCCGACAGCTCAGCGGGCGCGGGGTCAAAGTTGCGCAGGTGCCGGAGGACGTCCGGCGGCACGGTCCCGGGCATGTTGACGTGGATGCCGAGGAGCCCCTCAGGGGATTGGACCGCCAGCAATTGCGAGATGATCGCGCCCCAGTCGCCCCCTTGGGAGACGTAGTTCTCGTAGCCGAGCCGGAGCATGAGTTCATGGAACGCGCTCGCCATCCTGACCGGACTCCAGCCGGCCGATGCCGGGTTGCCCGAGAAGCCGTAGCCGGGCATCGTCGGCAGGACGAGGTGGAAGGCATCCTCGGCCCTCCCGCCGTGCGCCGTCGGGTTCGTGAGCGGTTCAATCACCTTGAGCAGTTCGACGATCGACCCCGGCCAGCCGTGGGTCATCAGCAACGGCAGGGCGTCGATGTGCGGGGAGCGGATGTGGGCGAACTGGATGTCGAGCCCGTCGATCTCCGTGATGAACTGCGGCAACGCGTTGAGCCGGGTCTCCACCTTCCGCCAATCGTACTCGGTCCCCCAGTACTCGACGAGCGGGCGGAGCTTGGCGAGCTGGACGCCCTGAGACCGGTCGGTGACGGTCTCCTGGTCGGGCCACCGCGTCGCGGCGATACGCCGGCGGAGATCGACGAGGGACGCATCCGGAACGCTAATGTGGAAGGGGCGGATCGCCGGAGTGGCGGCGTGCTGGACAGAATCGGGTCGGGGTACCGTTTCGAGTAAGGTCATGGGAGTCTCCGTGCGAATAGTGTCCAGAAGGGCCAACAAGAACGGAGCAGCTTCCTTTGCAACGCCATCGCCTCAGCCGCTAGCTGGTTGCGGCGACGGCGGTCAGGATGACGTCGGCGACGGACTGAGCGTGCGAGATCATGACCACGTGCGAGCCGTCGATCTCGACGATCTCGGCCCCGGCGCGCTCCGCCATAAAGCGCTCTGTGGCCGGCCCGATCGCCAGGTCGCTGGGGGAGATGACCGCCCAGGAGGGTAGGCTCTTCCAGCCGACCGGTCCGGAGACATCCCCAAAAGCCAGAGCGGAAACCGGCCGTTGGCTGTTGGCCAGGATCACTGCCTGGTCCGCGGGCAGATCGGCGGCAAAGACCGCGGGGAACGACGCAGGGTCGACGTAGAATTCGGTTCCGGGCTCGTCGGCGCTGCCGTTTGGATACTGGACTGGCCGCAGCGCGGGCCCGAGGAGGCTGTCGGTGGCCTGCTCTGCGATGCCCTGCAGCGTCTCCCCTTCGTCCGGAAGGAAGGCGGCGACGTAGACCAGGCCCACCACGTTGGCGGCCTGAGGCGCCGCGTTGCTGATCACCGCGCCGCCGTAGGAGTGGCCGACGAGAAGGACAGGGCCAGGGATCTGGCTGACGACGCTCGCGACATATGCGGAATCCGCGGTGAGGCCGCGGAGCGGGTTTGCGGGTGCCTGCACCTTGACTCCGGCGTCCTGGAGCGCGGAAACCACGCCCGCCCAGCTGGAACCGTCGGCGAAGGCGCCGTGGACCAGCACAACGGTCGGGCCATCGGTATCGATACGGGATGCATCCGCGGTTGCTTGAGACATGATCTCTCCTTGCGGCGATGAGGCTTCAACCGGGCTGCTCCCGCCTACACGGGAACCAGTGACAACGGCGGAGGCGAGTGCCCCCACACCAAGGACGCCGCCAATCGCGCCGCGTCGCGAAATCTGACGTTTGAGCGGTCCGCCAAAGCGAACATAGGTGGATTGGGTCATGGAGACTCCTTGTGGTGAGGTGAACCGAAGTCGCGTCCCCAGGTCCGTACTGGAAGAGAGGACGTGAACGGGGGCCGTTTCACTCGGCACCACCACCCAAGGTCGACTACGTGCTCACGCACTTGACTGACGTGGGCTCGTGAGTTCGTGGGCCCCGGTGGCTTCGAATGGTTCCCCGACAACGCCAACCTTATGCCTCGGAGGCGGGGCGCTCCTTCCGGGGAACCACCCAATTGCCTGGCGGGGTCCTCGCCCTCGGTAAGGGGAACCCGCCACGCTCGCGCGCCGGTGACGGCCGCGAGGAAATCTGTTTGGGATCTATGGGGTCAACAGACCAGAACGGTGGCTACGCCTCGTGCTCGGCTATGTCGCCAAGACCATGGCGCAGGGCGAAGGCGGTTGCTTCACTACGTCGCTCGACCTCGATCTTCCGATAGAGACCGGTGATGTGCCGCTCGACCGTTCGCTCGCTGAGCCACAGGACTCCGGCGATTTCCCTGTTGCTCAGGCCCTGCGCAAGCAGGCCCAGCACTTCGGCTTCGCGCCGGGACAACGGTGTGGGAATCGCGAGGGGCATGAGCTTGACCTGGGGTCTCAATCCATCTCCGGCGTCCGTCTCTGGATCGTCCTCTACATCGGCGCGCGCCGATGGTCGGTCCGGCTCGGTGGCGAGGGCGTGGGACAGGTTCGCAAGCTCCGTGAACGCCGCGACCGCCGCCGTCAATTCTTGAGAATAACCCTCCAGGAACGCATTTCTGCGCCGCAGTGCCTCCTCGGCGGCGACCCGGGCGGCCCGCTCGTCGGCGAGGCGCCGGGCCAAATGGATCGCGATCGTTGCCTGGCCGACGGCGACGCGGAGGAGGTACAGCTCGATTTCGGTCGGAAAGTCGGCCCTACGTGCGCTGACCAGGACGACCCCTTCTTCCCCCGGAAGTGCAGGCGACATGCGGGTGACGCGGACAGCACCTTCACCCGACGGCATGACGACTGATACCGTCACCGCCCCCTGTTCACGCCCTTCGCGGCTGACAGTACCGACCCCAACTCAATGGGTACCTTGGGGCCATCTGGCCGCCAGCGCCTGAGCGCGAGTCCTCCCTGGGGATCATCGAATCGCACGTATGCACTCTTCAGGCCGAGCACTCCAAATAGGACACCGAGTAGCCCCGTGGCGATAGTGGAAGGGTTTTGGTCGAACCACATGGCCGGCAGCGCCGTCAGCGCGGCAAGATCGCGCAACCCTCGACGGGAGACCGCTAAGGCGTCGATCCCTTCCTGAATGAACGCGTTCGCTTCCTCACCGTTCGCCGAGACCTCGTCAGGCATCCGTGGCTTGGCGGTCACGCGACCTCAACTCTTCCAAGAACGCCTCTGCTGGCACGAAGTAGGGATTCACCTGCAGTACACCCCCGATCAGGGCCATGGGGTGGGTACGCAGAACGTCGATCAGAACGTCGCTGCCAAACTTGGCGATGTCGTAGACGCAGATCACGATGTGCTCGTGTTTGGGATAGACGGAATTCGCCCGCGCTTCGTACTCGAGCATCACGCGGCTAAAATCCTGCTCTTCAACCGCCCAGCCCATGTTTGCGACCACCCGGACCCGAGGAGATCGCGAACTACCGAGATACCCGTCGAGGAGACCGAGCATCGCGGTCTGGTCGAACTGGCCGCCTCGGAGGTATGTCTCCGACCACGTATGCACCTCGCACGTTCGCTGCTCGAGCAGCGTGGGCATGTCGTGTCCGAGGTGCCCGAGGCGACGGACCAGGGTCGCCCGTTCCAAGGGATCGAGGATGTAGACGACCTTGTCTCCGTTCACCAACCCGTCGCTCACGAAGCGGTCGAGAATGAGATGTTCCTCGTCCCGGCTGTTGACGAACGCGCAGACGTGCCGGTACGGGTCCAGCGTCCCACCCGCAAAGGAAACGGGAGCGATGACCTCGGAGTCTAGATCGGTCATACCATTCCTTTGAACGGGCGGCGAGTCGACGTTGGGGGAAACGTGATTCGCTCGTAGATGGTGAACACAAGCTACAGTGCGAGCCCGCCGAGCCGGCCAGAGCCAGGGCAGTCCATGGGTCTGCCCACGTCGGTCGCGCCCACGGGTGCCGCGCTAAGGCGAATAAGCGAAGAAAAACGACGTCCCTCGCCTGACCTTGTGCGATCGAAGTGACGTCCACTCTAAACCAAACCCCACTTCTGTCAATCAGATGTCTCATTAATTTGAAGATTGCGACAAACAAGCCAGGGACGGTTTGCAGCTCGGCGTCGAGTTCGGTCAACGTCGCGGACATGGGAGCCCTCTCTCGACGGTGTCGTGTGGGATCGAAGAAAACGGTGCGGTGGGTGACCGCGGCTGCCCGTGTGCCGCGGTCGCCCTGGCGTTGGGTGGGGCGCTTCCGTTAGCCCTGACTGGGTACGCCACTACGCTATTGGGGTCGGATCCTCAGGCCCTCGCATGATCCGCTCAACATGCTCCATCTCCAGGCGGGCCATAAGCCTCTGTCCAGGGCTCAAGGCAGGATCATCGAGTGTTGCCTGAAGCTCCTCCATCGACAGTCCCAACGTGCGATTAGTCCCGTGCGCCACAAAATCGAATAAATCCCTGATCCGGTGCGTCTGCGTCAGGACACGCCGGAGCCCGAACTTGATGCCCGCGACGATGAGGCATGCGATGCCAAGGTCGTAGGGGAGCTCGGCCGCCCAGTCATCCTTGCCGAGGCCCCCCGACGCAAGGATGAGCGCGATGCCTACCGCGGCGATGGTGACGACTTCTCTAAGCCCTCGCTGCATCTCAGCCATCGATTTGCCCCGGTCTTGCTGCACGGCGTCCATGTCGTTCCTCGCACTTCCCGGCTCCAAACGTCTGCCGCGCGGGACGGAACCCTCGTCTACCGCGACGGCCCCAGGTAGACCTCGTCGACGTAGCACCAGATCCAGTCCTCGCCCCGCTCGAAGGACCGGATGATCGGGTGGCCGGTGGCGTGGAAGTGCTTGGTCGCGTGCTGATTCTTGGAGTCGTCGCAGCAGCCGACATGACCGCAGATCAGGCAGAGCCGCAGGTGGACCCAGGTGTCGCCGATCTGCAGGCACTCCTCGCAGCCGTCGGGCGTCCGCGGGACGACGTCGCGGATCTGGTCGAGGTGGGTGCAGGGCACGCTCATCGGGGCGCTCCTGTCGGCGGGGTGCGTTCGAGCGCCTGGCGGTCCCAGCCGGCCAGGGTCGCCGCCGCCCGGTAGGAGCTTTCGAAGAAGTGGAGGATCGCCACGTCGGGGGCGGCGGCACGGCGGACGTCGTCGTATCGCAGCAAGAACTCGCCCAGACCAGGGTCGTAGCGGGCCGCGTCGGGGCGGACAGCCGCCTCCGTGAACCCCGACGGCGCGGGGTAGACGTAGGCATAGAACGCCGGCTCCCCGAGCTCGAATCCGGTCATCGTCGCGTTGCCGGGCCAGAAGCCGCAGGCGAAGTTCTCCTGGGTCTCGGCAATTTGCAGGAAGTACGGCGCTCCAACCGGCGGGGCGGCAGGCCGCCCCGAGTAGCGAGTCGCGGTCAGGTCGAACGAACCCCAGAAGAAGTTGACCGGGCTGCTCTTGCCGACGAACGGGGTACGGAAGCGCTGGAGGACCTGCTCGGCCCGGAGCATGATCCGCCACCAGCGCTCGACCGGCTCCGGGTCGTAGGAGGCATGGCCGGTGTCCATGTCGAAGGAGATCGGGTTCGGGATCTCGACCGGCAGCGGGTTGACCGCCACCGCGATGCCCAGTGCACTGAGCGTCGCCAGGAACTCAGCGTAGAAGGCGGCCACCGTCCGCGGGATCAGCGGGATCGCCCGGGTCCGCCCGTCGCTGGCGCGGACGAAGAGAGCGTGGTCGACGAAGTCGAAGTCGGCCGCGAACGCCCCGTCGCCGGCCGGGATCGGGCCGGTGGTCAGGCCGCGCGGGGTGATAGCGAAGGCGACGTTCCACCACTCGTTGAGGAAGGGCGTCAACTCCAGCTTGACCTTCCCCACGACCTGGGTCCACAGGTGGAGTGTCTCCTGCGTCTCCCGCCATTCCTCCAGTGGCAACGCCGGCCAGGTTTCGGGTGTCCGCTCCATGACGGCCATGGCCGCCCTCCTTTCGAGTGTGGCGGCAGGCGCGCCCGTCTGAGCGCACCCACCCTTGCGAAGCGTGCGGCGGCGGCCGGGTCGGCGGTGCCCCGCTCACGCTGTCGCCGCGTCGAGCCGCAACAGGCGTGCTCCCCGCAGATCGAGCCAGTGGCGGCGCCGGGTCCGGGCCACCCGGATGACGGCGGTATCGCACTTCGCGCAGCGGAGGATGGCGCCCATCTCGTGCCCGTAGCGCATCAACTCTCCCACCGCGGCGACCGTGCCGCATCCGGTACAGGTCACCTCCGCCGTCGTCATCTCCACCCGGAATACTTCGGCCAGCAGGCCGGCCGCGGCGTTGCCGTCGAGCCGGAGGTCGGCGTCTTCCATTGTCATGACGATCCCTCCATTAGCTACCCGTGGGGCCGAACCGCTCCGTCTTGACTCGGGCCGGCTCGTGCCCGAGCCCCACCAGGGCCGAGGCCACCGCCTCCACCAACCGCGTCGGCCCGCAGACGTAGGACGAGCGGACGGGCGGCGGGCGGCCAGGCCACCTCGGCCAGCATCGCCTCGTCGATCCGGCGCCCGTACCCGGTCCAGCTCGGTGGCTGGGCGCGGGTGAGCGTGTGGACCACCTCGAGCGTCTTGTCGGCGGCGAGACGGGCCAGCTCCTCGCGGTAGATGATTTCCTCGAAGGACCGCGAGGAGGAGAGCAGGCGGGTTGGGATGTGGCTGCCGACCGCGGCGCGGTGGCGGAGCATCGCCATCAGCGGCGCCACCCCCGACCCGCCGCCGACGAGCAGCAGCGGACCGCCGTCCGTCGGATCCCAGGCGAAGTAGCCACCGATCGGACCGCGCAGCTCGAGCTTGTCGCCAGGCCGCAACGCATCGGTCAGGTACGGCGAGACCTCACCGTCCTCCAACCGATCGACCGTCAACTCGACCCGCTCGCCGTCCGGCGCCGAGGCGATCGAATAGCTCCGTTGCGCCTGATACCCGTCGTCGGCGGTCAGCCGCACGTCCACGTGCTGGCCCGGCCGGTGTCCAGGCCACCCCGGCACGTCGAGCACCAGGCTCTTCGTCCGGGGCGTCTCGACGATGATCTCGACAACGTTGGCGAGCACCCAATTCAGTCGCCCCAGTACCGCTGTTCCTGCCATGGGTCACCATAGTTGTGGTAGCCGAGCTCTTCCCAGAACCCGGGCCGATCGTCGAGGCTCAGCTCGAGCCCACGGATCCACTTGGCGCTCTTCCAGAAGTAGAGGTGCGGCACCAGCAACCGCGCCGGCCCGCCGTGCTCCGGCGCCAGCGGCTCCCCGTCGTACCCGAACGCGATCCAGGCCTTGCCGCCGGTGACGTCCTCGAGCGGCAGGTTCGTCGTGTAGCCGCCGTCGCAGTGGGCGATCAGGTAGTCCGCGCTCGTCTCGACCCCGTCGAGCAGCGTGTCGAGCGAGACGCCCTCCCAGACCGTGTCGAACTTCGACCACTTGGTGACGCAGTGGATGTCGACGGTGACCGTCTCCCGTGGCAGCGCCTGGAACTCCTGCCACGTCCACCGCCGGGGCGGGTCCACCTCCCCGATCAATCGCAGGTCCCACTGGTCGAGCCGGGTACGCGGCGTGGGCCCGGCGGAGAGCACCGGGAAGTCCGCTTCCGGATACTGCCCCGGGGGCAGACGCCCCTCCAACTCCGGGTACCGACGGCGACCGCGAAACGCGCGCGAAATGAATCCTTCTGCCATGGTGAAACCCTCCGGCTTCGGTCGTGAGCCAATCACCGCCTTGTCGATTCATGGCTGGTCAGGACGGTCATCTCCTCTTGGTGCGGAAAACCAGTCCCAGATCCGGTTGCCCGTGCCGCGGTCGAGTCCGTAGCTTGCGACGTGCTCGTCGAACGACGGGCGGTCGCCGTCGTCGAACTGCTGGAAGAGCTCGTTCATCTGCGTGGTGGTCAGGTGGTTGAGCACCGCAGGGTGCTCGGTCGCGCAGCGTGTCCAAGGTGGTCCTCCTCATCTAACGTCGAGTAACTCTTGCGCCGGTGAAGACGGGTACCACAGATCTGCCCTGCGGTTGCCGCTATTACTGGCGGGTCGCCTCGACATCGATGGTGATCTTGATCTCGTCGCCGACCACGACGCCGCCCGTCTCGAGCGCCACGTTCCACGTCAAGCCGAAGTCCTTGCGGTTGATCTTCGTGGTCGCCTCGAAGCCGATCACCTCGGCGCCCGACGGGCTGGTGCCGCGACCGGTCTGCTCGGCCTCCAACACCACCCGCCGCGTCACCCCGCGGATCGTGAGGTCACCGACGATCCGGAACGCGTCGCCGCGCCCCGGTTCGACGCGGGTACTGCGGAACGTGATGGTCGGGAAGCGCTCGACGTCGAGGAAGTCGGCCGAGCGCAGGTGCGCGTCTCGCCGCTCCTCGTGGGTGTCGATCGTCGCCGCATCGATCTCGACATCGACGCTCGAGCCGGCGAGGTGCTGCTCGTCGAGCGTGATCGTGCCGCTCACGTCACCGAAGCGGCCCTTGACGGTCGAGACCACGAGGTGCCGGACGGCGAATTGGACGTGCGAGTGCGCCGGGTCGATCGCCCAGGTACTGCGCGTCGCCATCGCGGTCGTCGAGGTTTGGTGAGTTTGGGTTTCCATGGCTTGTCTGTTCCTCCATCGATTGACTCCGGTCACCATGACCGCTGTCTCGCGACAATCGGCAGCGCCACGGCACGATCTGTCTTTGCGGCCGCCAGTGCGGGCCGCCACTTGGATCGGCGGTCTTCTCTACGGGGCCGCTGAGGGACAACATTGACTGTCCAGGCGCCGCAGACGCCGGCGGCGGGGTGACGACGTCTGCCCGTCCACGATCAGCACGACCTTTCCCGGGCCGTGGTGGGAGCGGCCGGGCCGTAGGCCCCGCGCCCTTCGGCCAGGGGGACGATGGCCGACACGATCGCGCGCAGCTGCCCGCCGTCGAACAGCCGGGCCAGCTCGACGAGTTGCTCCCGGTCCGGGCGGACGACGAACCAGATCGCCCGTTGCCCGTCTGCTCCGTCCCGGTCCGGCGGCCGCGGGACGGCGATCGACACGAGCCGGCCCCCCGGGCGGAGCACGCGCCACGACCGCTCCCAGGTGTCGCCGCCGACCGTGTCGAGGACGACGTCGACGTCGGCCAGGACGTCCTCGAAGCGCTGAGACCGGTAGTCGACCACCTCGTCGGCACCCAGCTCCCGGAGGAGGTCGGCATCTCGCGCCGAGGCCGTCGTCGCCACGGAGGCGCCGCGCCAGCGGGCAAGCTGGACCGCGAACGCGCCGACGCCGCCGGCTCCGCCGTGGACCAGCACCCGTGGCCGGGCCGAAGGCCCCGTGGTCGAAGAGGGCCTGCCAGGCCGTCAGTGCCGATAGCGGCGCGGCCGCGGCCTCGGCGAAACGTGAGCGCGGCCGGCTTCGGGGCGAGGTCGGCGGCGCGCACGGCCACGTGCTCGGCGTCGGCCCCGTCGCGGTGGGGGCTGATCATACCCGTACACGGCGTCGCCAACGGACACGCCAACCGCCGCCGGTCCGACTCCTCGACGACACCCGCCACCTCGTGCCCAGGGACGATTGGCGCCAGTCGCGGCGAGCCATCGTGTTCCAGCCACGTACTGGGCCAGTCGAGCTCGGTCGGGCTGACGCCACTAGCGTAGACGCGCACCAGGGCGTCGTCGGGCGAGAGAGACGGAAAGGGGGCTTCCTGGTAGACCAGTCCGCGAGGGTCGTCCTTAGCATAGGCGAGTAGGGCGCGCATGGAACGTCTCCTTTCCAAGTGACCGCGCTCAGAACTCCCCGCCGCCGAAATCGCCACCCCCGAAAAAACTGCCGAAGCCGCCGCTGGCGTCTCCGGAACCGTCGAAGACCTGCGTCGCCGCCGTCGTACCCGGCATCGGCCGCTCTGCGCCCTGGTCGGATCGGCGAGATCGGTGCCGTCCTGGAGCCTGGTCGTAGCTTCACGTTGTCGAAAATAGGCGTTCGGCGATGACGGTGCCCATGACGACGGCGGCGATGGTGTTCAGGAAGTTGCCGGCAAAGAGCCCACCAACCCCGGCACCGCGCGGATCAGCTCCGCCGAAGGTCCGTTCCAGTGTGCCGGGTCGGCGCAACTCGGCGCTCGACGCCAACCGGGCGAGGGAGCGCGCGTCGTCGCGATTCGCCTGCTCCTGCGGTGGCAGATCGCCATTCAGGCTTTCCAGTACGCGAGCCGCGCTGCTCGGGTGTGAGTTGGGCGAACGCCTCGGCGTGGGCCTGTTCGATCGCCTCGGGCGGGGCAGTACGCAGGAGGTACCGGCAGCGCTCGACGGCTGGTCGACGGATAGTGACTCCGCCAAGGGAGACGCGGCTGATCCCCCGCGCCGTTGAGCGTCGGGTTCACGTCCAAGAACCGGTCGAGAATGCTCGACTCCGTCGAAGGAGGTTGTCCATTCCAGGCTTCGTCAACGAACGTTGTCGCGGGAGATTTCTAGCCGGCCGCGTGCGGCTGCCCGGTGGCATCGACCAGCGCCAGCTGGGGTGAGCGTGAGGAGCCAGGGCCTCGCTGACGTCGGCCGACGTCAGCAGCTCGGCCGGCCGCCGTGGGTTGGAATCGACTCGTCCAGGGTCCGACAGCGGCGCCGGATCACGCCGACGACCTTCGTCACGGTCGGGACGTCCTCTCCTTACCCGGCCGGCGGCACTCACGTGGCCCTCGCGGCATGAGCCGCGCACGTTCCGCAGCACCACGCCCATCTCCCGGCGGTCGGACGACGGTCGCGCCGACGGCCAGTGCCAGGTACACCACCGCCAGGGCGACGTGCTGGTCCGGCCAGACGAACCCGACCACGAAGAGCCCGAACAGGATCAGCGCGCCGTACCAGTGCAGGCGAGGTCGAGCATGATCACCACCGCGAAGAGGGTCTGGGCCACCGTCAGGAGGAGCTCGTCGTCCTGGCGGCCGGTCAAGGGCGAGCGCCTGGAGTTCGCCCAGGGCGAGGGAGTAGGCCAGGGGAAGCATCCCGACCAGCAGCGTCCACTGGTTGATCTTCGAGGAGACCAGGGTGCCCATCGCCGCCCCCGGTGGCGCCCCGCCAGGTGGGTGCCGCTGGGCGTCGGCCGACGTCGCGTCAACATAACGGCCACAGGCGGGAAGATACGGGCACCGCGGTTGCCCGTATTCCTTGTCTGCACCTAGCGCAGCGAGCGGAACGCCGCCCGGACCTCGTCGGAGAAGAGCTCCGGCTCCTCCCAGGCGGCGAAGTGGCCGCCCCTGTCGACCTCGTTGAAGTAGGTGAGGTTGGGGTAGGACGTTCTCGACCCAGCTGCGCGGGGTCCGCCAGATCTCGCCGGGGAAGGTGGTGAAGCCGACCGGGAGCGAGACCCCGGAGGAGCCTGGCCGGACGCAGTGCTGGCCAGGGCTCGTCCGTCCTCCCAGTACGACCGGGCGGCCGAGGCGCCGGTGCCCGTCAGCCAGTACAGCGTGATGTTGTCGAGGATGTGGTCCCGGGTGAGGTTGCCCACGGGCTCGCCGTCGACGAACGCGCGGGAGATCTTGTAGTAGCTGTCCGTGTCGTGGTCGAGCATCCAGGCCGCCAGCCCGACGGGTGAATCCAGCAGGGCGTAGCCGATCGTCTGCGGCCGCGTGGCCATCTCCAGGAAGTAGCCGAAGCCGTCGTCCTGAACGTGTTGAGCGCGTCGGGCGCCGCGCGTTCCTGCTCGGACTCCGCCGGCGGGGGGCCGGCCAGCACCGTCACGAGCAAGTTCATGTGGATGCCGAGCAGCCCCTCGGGCGCCTGGCGGCCCATCACGTCGGTGACGAGGGCGCCCACGTCGCCGCCCTGGGCGACATAGCGGGTGTAGCCGAGGCGGTTCATCAGCTCCGCCCAGGCCTGCGCGATGCGGCCGGGGTCCCAGCCGAGCTCGGTCGGCTCGCCCGAGAAGCCGTAGCCGGGCAAGGACGGCAGCACCAGGTGGAAGGCGTCCTCGGCGCGTGCCGCCGTGCGCGGTCGGGTCGGTCAGCGGGCCGATGGTCTCGAGCAGCTCGATGACCGAGCCGGGCCAGCCGTGCGTCATGATCAGCGGCAACGCGTTCTCGTGCGGCGACCGACGTGGATGAAGTGGATGTCCACCCCGTCGATCTCGGTCGTGAACTGCGGTAGCGCGTTCAGCTTCGCCTCGGCCTTGCGCCAGTCGTATCGGTCGCCCAGTAGCGGGCGAGCTCCTGCATCGTCGCCAGCTGCACGCCCTGCGACCGATCCTCGACGAGCTCCCTGGTGGGCCAGCGCGTCGCGGCGATGCGCCGGCGCAGGTCGGCGAGCTCGGCCTCGGGACCTCGACCGGAAGGGGCGGATCGCGGCTGTGTCGGCCGACGGGTGCGGTCGTGGCCATGGTGGCTCCTTGCGGCGTGTGCGAGTGCCGAGCCTGGACCCACTCGGCACGGCACGCGCCCTGAAGCGCCTGTCCGCGTGTGTCTGGCATCGCCACGAGGCCGGTGCCGTGAATGACGCGGCCGTCGTCGGGCAGTGGGCGAGCGCGGACGCTCTGACCGCCGACTAGCGCAGCGAGCGGAACGCCGCGCGGACTCCTCGGTGAAGAGCAGCGGCTGCTCCCAGGCGGCGAAGTGGCCGCCCCTGTCGACCTCGTTGAAGTAGATGAGGTTGGGGTAGGCCTGCTCGGCCCAGCTGCGCGGGGCCTGGTACTGCTCGCCGGGGAAGACGGTCACGGCGACCGGGATGGAGACGCCCTTGGCGTTGAAGAAGCCGCCCTTGTACTCCCAGTAGAGGCGAGACGCGGAGACCCCCGTGTTCGTCAGCCAGTAGAGCGTGATGTTGTCGAGGATCTCGTCACGCGTCAGTTCGCCCGTGGCGCTCGTGGTCCGGTCAGCGCCGCGGCGACCGCCGCGGCCGGCTGGCCGTCGGCGTCGTTGTGGTCGAGCAGCCAGGCGGCCAGGCCGACGGGCGAATCCGCGATGCCGTACAGGGTCTGCGGGCGCGACGCCATCAGCCTGGCGTAGTCGACCTGCTTGAACGTTCTGACCAGCTGGTCGTAGGCGCGTCGTTCCTCGGCCGAGAGACCGGACGGCGGCGGGTCGCCGGCCAGGAGCGCCTTGTCGACGTCGGCCGGAACGGTGGCGGGCATGTTGGTGTGGATGGCGAGCAAGCCCGCGGGCGCCTGCAGGCCCATCTGGTCGACGACGAACGCGCCCCAGTCGCCGCCCTGGGCGACGTAGCGGGTGTAGCCGAGGCGCTGTCATCAGCTCCGCCCAGGCGCGGGCCATGCGCTCGGGGCCCCAGCCGGTGCTGGTCGGCTTGCCGGAGAAGCCGTAGCCCGGCATCGACGGGATGACCACGTGGAACGCGTCCGCTGCGCTCGCCGCCGTGCGCGGTGGGATCGGTGAGCGGGTCGATGATCTTCAGCTGCTCGATGACCGAGCCGGGCCAGCCGTGGGTGACGATGAGCGGCAGCGCGTCCTCGTGCTGCGAGCGGACGTGGATGAAGTGGATGTCGAGCCCGTCGATCTCGGTGATGAACTGCGGGAGGGCGTTCAGCTTCGCCTCGCACCTTGCGCCAGTCGTAGTCCGTCGCCCAGTAGCGCGCGAGCTCCTGCATCGTCGCGAGCGGCACGCCCTGGGAGTCGATCCGCGACGGTCTCCCTGTTCGGGCCAGTGCGTCGCGGCGATGCGCCGGCGCAGGTCGTCGAGCGTCCTCCTCGCGGAGCCTCGAAGCGGAAGGGGCGGATCGCGGTGGAGGCGCTGTGGAGGTCAGCATAGAGTGCGGCAATCGTCCAGCGGACATGGGGTCTCCTTCCTCGGTGGTGACTCGGGCGAGATCGGGTGAGCGATCGACCGAGGTCGCAGCGAACAGATCTGGGGCGGTGGCGTCTCGCTTTCTCCGGCCGGACCGAGAGGAGGGGAGGGCCGGGTCGCGCGACCCCGGTCCGGTGGGGAGGGGAAGAGGGGAAGGGGAAAGGAGACCGGGACGTGCGACCCCGATCTGGGGAAGGGGAGAGGAGGAAGGGGAGGGGGTGCGGCTGAGCAGCCCCTCCCCGCTAGTCCCCTGTAAGCGGGGACCGGGATGGTCATGGTATCTGCGTGTGGACTGGGTGCGGTTAGGAGTCCTGGAGCACGACCGCGGTGCCGTAGGCGACGATTTCGACCATCTCGCGCCCGACCTCGGCGGTGTAGAAGCGCATCCCGATGACCGCGTTCGCCCCCGGTACCCAGGGCCGCCCGCTCGATCCGTGCGAGCACGTCCCGGCGGACCGCGGCGAGCAGAGTCCTGATACTCGTCGAGGGCGCTGCCGATCCCAAGCGCGTCAGCCCGCCATGATGTTGCCGCTAATGCCGCGGCTGCGGATCGCGATGCCTTCCACGACCCCGAGCGTCCGAGCGATCCGCGCGCCCGCGATCCCGTCCGTCCTCGCGATGCGAATGGGTGCTCGCGTTCGAGCTGTCCATCACAGGTTCCTCGCTGACGGCGCGGACAGGTCGATCGCGGCGCTTCCCCGTTCGGTCCTTTCGGTCCCGCCCGGGTGACATCACCACAATGGGCGATACCGGCGGCGTGCGCATCACCCGAAATGATTAATTGAGAGGATTACTTGCGGCCGCCGGGCCTGCTACCCGGCTTGGCAGCCCGGTCACATCGGCGACGGGGACGTCAGGCAATGCCGTGCCGGATCGCGAACTCGGTCGCGCCAGCGCGGTTGTTCACCTCGATCTTGGCGAGGATCCTGGCGACGTGCACCTTGACGGTGTTGGGGCTGAGGAAGAGCCGGTCCGCGATCTCCGCGTTGCTCAGCCCGGAGGCCACGAGGCGCAGCACCTCAACCTCGCGCGCGGTCAATCCCGCCGGCGGTCGATCGGTCGACTCGCCTAGCCGGGCGGCGAGCCGGTCGATCCGCGTAAGGGCGGGAAGTGCGTCCATAGGCAGGCAAAGTTCGCTTGCTTCCTCGAGCGTCTCGCGCGCCCGGTGCTGCTCCCCGGTGATCGCACGGAGCTCGGCATGGGCGATAAGGGTGAGGGCACGCTCGTACGGGGCGCGGCAGGCGTCGGCGAGACTGAGCGCCTCAGCAAATTGGTCCTCCGCTCCGGCGCTGTCGCCAGCGTCGGTGGCGAGAATGCCGAGCATCCGATGCGCGCCGATGAGTGCGAGCGGCTGCCGTGGGGTGGTGGCGTACGCCAGGGCTCGTTCGGCGTGCTCGCGAGCTCGCTCCGTGTCACTCGCGGCGCGGTGCCACTCGGCGTCGAGGACCTCGCCCTCGGATCGCCCGAGTGTCGCGTCCATGAAGTCCAGCCACCGCCGGTGGAGGTCGAGCCACCATCGGGCGGCATCGAGATCGCCCGCGTCGAGCGCGAGCCCGGCGGCCAGGAGCTGGAACTGGACCGGCATTTGACCCACCAGCTCGCCGGGCTCGCTCGCGGGACGAATCCGCGCCGGCTCGTGCACGCACCGCCACGCTAGCTCGGCATCGCCTTGCGCCCGGGCGAGGGTCCCAAGGTACAAGGGGCGCACGCCCGCGAGGTACGGAAGGTCCCATGTATCGTGTTGCTCGAGAACCTCGCGCGCCTCGCGCCACCGCCCTTCGAGGACGAGCAGCGGGACGCGGGCGTACCGCGGCAGATTCGCGTTCACGTGGCCGCCGTGCTCGACCACCCACATGGCCGTGCGCTCCGCCGCCGCCGCAACCAGCTCCCGCTCAGCCAGGTCGTCCGCTTGATAGGGCAATACAGCGAGAATCAGCTCCTCGCGCTTGCGCATCAACGCGAACAAGTGCAGATCGCTTGCAAGAAATGCGGCGACCGACGCGGCGTACGACCGTCGCGCCAGGCCCGGCTCGCCCTGCAATGCGTAGGCCATCGAAAGTCCACTGTGGGCATCGGCGATGGCACCGAGTTCGCCGGGCGTGGACGCTGGATCGGTCATCTTTGCGAGGTAGGCTTCACCCTGCGTGCGCGCCTCGGCAAGGTGTCCGCCGCGCGCGAGAATGGCGATCAGCGTGCCGCGGTTCGCGACCTTGTCGATCCGTTGTTCGCGGCGGCGAGCGGCGCCTATCCCCGGAGGCAGTTGGTCAACCATATCCGCCGCGGTGGAGATGGTCGCGACAGCAGTGCGATGGTCGCCACCATAGCCAAGGAGCAGCCCCAGCAACGCCTGCGCGCGAGCACTGAGACTGGGGTCCTCTGCCGCGGCGGCCAGTCGCACCACCTCCTCCACCCATTCGAAGGCTTGATCGCGATCGTCGTGGCGGCGCAGTGCGGCAGCGAGTAGCCGCACCCACCCGCGCTCAGCAAGATCCGCCACTTGCATATCGAGCAACTTCATCGCGGCCTCGTAGCGCTCGGCCGCCGTCACCAGCGCGTAGGCATCCTCCGCCCGCTCGCCCGCCCGCACCAGCCACGCGGCTGCGCGCTCGTCTCCCGCCTGCCGGAGGTGATACGCCACCGCATCCGGATCTGGGGAGGGAAGCCCGATGAGCGCCTCAGCCACCTGCCGGTGGATTCGCCCCCGCCGCAGCGCGGGAACGTCCTCGTACAGCACGTCGCGGATCAGCGCGTGGCTGAAGCGGATGCCGTCGCCCCGAGCCGATGCCGTCACGAGATGCGCCGCCTCCGCCCGCTCGGCCGCGGCCAAGAGGATCTCCTCGTCCATCCCAGCGACGGCCCCCCAGACCGCGAGCGGTACCTCCTGCCCCGCCACGGCGGCGATTGCGAGCAGCGCGGCGGTCTCGTCGCTCAGGCGGCTGAGCCGGTCGTCGACGATCTGTTGCAGCAATGTCGGCACGGGAATCTGCGCCAGGCTCTCCGTGGACGATCCGCCAGCGAGGCGATCGAGCAGCCCCTCCTCGTCGATGCTCCGCAGCAGTTCGGTCATGAACAGCGGGTTGCCCTCGGTGCGCGCGAGCAGGTACGCGGCGATGCGCTGGACCGTTGCCTCCGCCAGGCCGTAGCGCGCCCGCACCAGCGCCCGGCCGGCCGCGGCGTCGAGCGGGCGCAGGCCGAGGCGCTCGGTGGGCGCCTCCCGTACGAGGAGCGGGACCGTCGTGGCAAGCGGATGATGCCGGTCAACGTCCTCGCTGCGATAGGTGGCGACGAGGAGGAGCGGCAGGTCGGCGATCCCGCGGGTGACGAAGCGCAGCAGGTCGAGGGAGGCGCTGTCCGCCCAATGGAGGTCCTCGAGCACGAGCACGAGTGGCCGCTCCGTAGTCAGGGCGGCGAGAAAGGCCCGCGCCTGAGCGAACAGGTCCGCCTGGCTCGTTGCTCCATCGAGGCGGGAGACCGACAGTGCGTTCGCCGTGTCAAGGCGGGCTTCGACGCGCCGGGCGATCTCGATCCAGGGGCCGTAGGGCGGCGTCTCGGTGCGGTCGTAGCAGTGGCCGGCGAGGACGGTCATCCGCGCGTCCGTCGCGTCGCGGCAGAGCGCGTCCGCGAGGGCAGTCTTGCCGATGCCGGCTTCGCCGCTGATCAGCACCAAGCTACCGCGACCGGTTTGCGCGGCGATCAGGCGGTCGTGCAGGACGGCGAGTTCGCGATCACGTCCGACGAGCGGCGGCGGTGACGTCGGCCACGACGAACTGACATCCATGCGAGTCCTAGCTAATGGGGAGCGATTGGCAGTCTGAGGCGCTCCCAGACTACTTCCTGGATGGGCCAGGTCTTGCGGCACGAAACGGAACGGGTGGCTCGTCACCATCGGCTTATCGACGCCGTCCGGCGCCTGCTTCGCGACCTTGGTATAGATGGCGGCACTCACGCTATCGTCGATGGATCGCTGGACGAGGGTGAGGTTCGGGGCGCCGGCCGACGGTGGAGCTTGGGGCATGACGGCTCCTTGGTGTAAGCAGGTTGAGCCCACCAATTCGGGTTGCGACGCGGCGGGCTGTGCGCTGTAGCCTTGAATACATCAAACCAGACGCGCGACGATCAGGCAATTAGACGAAGGTATTGACGATACCTTCGTATTGGCTGTGTCGCCGTCCGCGCGGGTGGGGATTGGGCACAGAGGTAGCGGAACCGATACCAAGGTCTAATGGACGATTGCGCTCGGACCGATCATTCTGCCGCGTAGACGGTACCTGTCGACGGGGAGAAGCGGAGACTGCGGAGATCTGGCGATGCGCTACCCTGCGCGGACACGCTCGATGGTGGGACGAATACGCATGGGGGGTGCATCGTGATGGACGACATTGCCCGGAATCTCGTTGCCGCCTTTGTGCCCGACAGCCCGTGCCCTTCAACGGCGGTGTGACGTGGATGCGCCAATCGAGCCAGCCAATGCCGGTGACGATCTTCTCGACAGTGAGCTCAATTCGCGTGCGATCTTGGACAGCATCCCAGGTTTGGTCGCCCTCATGACCGCGGACGGTCAGGTCCACTTCGCCAATCGCCAGATCCTCGAATACACCGGAAGGTCTCTGGAGGAGATCAAACAATGGGGGACGAGCGACATCGTTCACCCAGAGGACTTTCCTCAGGTGATCCAGGCTTTTAGCCAATCGATCGCATCAGGCACTCCGTACGGGATCGTGCAGCGACTCCGGCGGTCGGACGGTGTCTATCGGTGGTTCCAGAATGACGGCTTCCCTCTGCGCGATTCAAGCGGCCGAATTGTTCGCTGGTGCGTCCTCTTGACAGACATCGACGATCGGACACGCGCCGAGGCGGCGCTGCGGGAGAGCGAACGCGAGTCGCGCCAGATCGTGGACAGCATTCCCGGGTTGGTCGCGGTATTTACGTCCGGCGGTGAGGTTGAATCCGTCAACCGCCAGGTCCTTGAGTACTTCGGCAAGACGGCGGAGGAACTGCGGCATTGGGAAGCCGGCGGCACGACCCATCCCGACGATCTTCCCGATACCGTCGAGCAGTTTGCCCATTCGATCGCGACAGGTGACCCCTTCGCGTTTGAAATCCGTGCTCCCCGGTTTGATGGTGTCTACCGGTGGTTCGAATCTCGGGGATTACCGCTTCTAGACTCAAATGGGAACATTGTCCGCTGGTACAACCTGCTCATCGACATCGACGAACGCAAACGCGCTGAGGAGGCGCTCGCCGCGAGCGAGCGCAACCTCAAGCTCATCATCGATACCATCCCGGCACTCGCATGGTCCGCACGTTTGGATGGAAGCGCCGAGTTTTTCAATCAGCACTATCTTGATTTCATCGGCCTCTCGGAGGAGCAGGCGAGCGGCTGGGGCTGGACATCGGCCGTCCACCTTGAGGATTTGAACGGTCTGGCGGAGACCTGGCAGCGGATCATGGCGTCCGAAATGCCAGGGAGAAGCCGAGGCGCGCCTGCGCCGGTACGACGGCGAGTACCGATGGTTCCTCTTCCGCACGAATCCCTTGCGTGATGAGAACGGCGCTATCGTCAGGTGGTACGGCGTCAACACCGACATCGAGGACAGAAAGCGGGCGGAAGAGGACCTGAGACGGAGCGAGGCATTCCTGGCCCAGGCCCAAAGCTTGACCCTGACGGGCAGCCTCTGGTGGAAGATCTCGACCGGAGAGATCACCTGGTCGAATGAAAGCTATCGCCTCCTGGGCTATCCCAAAACGGTCACACCGAGCGTCGAATTGATTCTGAATCGCGTTCACCCCGAGGATCTTCCGCTCGTCCAGGAGACGGTCGAGCGCTCTGCCCGGGATGGGGCCAACATGGACTTCGAGCACCGGCTGCTCATGCCAGACGGTTCCGTCAAGCACGTCCACGTCGTTGTCCAAAGGGTGCCGGGTACAGAACCGCCAGAATTCGTGGGCGCGGTGACCGACGTCACCGGCCGAAAGCTCGCCGAGGCGGAGCTCCGGCGAGCGTATGACAGTTTTGCCGACGCTCAGCGGCTGAGCAAAACGGGCAGCTTTATTACCGACCTCGTTGAGGACAACCACAACTGGTCCGAGGAGACCTACCACATTTTCGGGTTCGATCCCGGGTCGCAGGTAACGTTGCCGCGGATTCAGTCCATCATCCATCCGGACGACTTCCCCGGGTTCGAGGCCATGATCGGGCGGGCGATGACCGGAGTGGACGTGAGTTTCGCCTTCCGCATCCAGGCCGACCGCGGCGCAGTGAAGCACATCCGCGGTGTCGCCCACGTCATCGAACAAGTCGAGGGGCGGCCGATGTTCGTCGGCGCCCTCCAGGACGTAACCGAGAGCATGGTCGCGGAGGAGGCGCTGAGCAAAGCCCGCGCCGAGCTCGCGCATGTGTCGAGCATGACGACGCTGAGCGCCCTGACCGCGTCGATCGCCCACGAGGTGAACCAGCCGCTCGCGGGCATCATCACCAACGCCGGCACCAGTCTGCGGATGCTAGACGCCGATCCGCCGAACCTCGAAGGCGCCCGCGAAACGGCTCGGCGCACGATCCGCGATGGCAACCGCGCCGCGGATGTGATCTCCCGGTTGCGGGCGCTGTTCACCAGGCGGGAGTTCGCGCTTGAGCCGTTGGATCTAAACGAGGCGGTCAGAGAGGTGATCGCCCTGTCGTCGAGCGACCTCCAACGGAACCGGGTGATCCTCCAGGCGGATCTAGCTGGCGATCTCCCGATCGTCACCGGCGATCGGCTCCAGCTTCAACAGGTCATCTCGAACCTGCTGCACAACGCGGCGGACGCGATGGCCGAGGTCGACGATCGGCCGCGACGGGCAACGATCACAACCGAACGGGAGGACGGCGACCGTGTGCGTTTGACCGTCCGCGATGCGGGCGTTGGCCTCCCTGCCGAGAGCCTGCCCACGCTGTTCAATGCCTTCTACACGACGAAGAGCGGAGGCATGGGCATCGGGTTGTACATCTGCCGCTCGATCGTCGAGCGGCACCAGGGCCGCCTGTGGGCCGAGCCGAACGAAGACGGCCCTGGCGCGACATTTGCGTTCTCCATCCCCCGTGCCGCAGAGACCGATCCGGTCTGGGACCCAGTTAGAAGGACACCCGTATGAGCAAGCTTCCTCTCGTTTCGGTGGTTGACGACGACGAATCGGTGCGCGAGTCGCTGCCAGACTTTCTGCGGCAGGTCGGCTTCGCCGCCGAGGCGTTTTCGTCCGCCGAGGCATTCCTCGCGTCGGACTTTGTCCCCGAAACGAACTGCTTGCTCCTCGATATTGCGATGCCTGGGATGACCGGCCCCGATCTGCAGCAGGAGTTAATCCTGCGGCGCCAGCAGATCCCGATCGTTTTCATCACCGCCACTGGCGACGAGACGATTCGCCCCCGTCTGCTCGCCCATGGCGCGGTCGAGTGCTTGTTCAAGCCATTTAGCGAGTCCGACCTGCTGGCGGCGCTCAACACCGCGCTGCGGACGGGATAGGTCAACCGCCGAACGGCCCGGCGGACGGTTCGCCTCGAACATATACTGTGGCCTCGGCGGTCGCCTCCACATTGATCGAGGCCCACACCATGGCGGACGTCCCCGCGAAAGTCTTCGTCGTCGACGACGATGTCTCCGTACGCGAATCGTTGGAATTGCTGATCTCGAGTGCGGGCTGGCAGCCCGAGACCTTTGCCTCCGCGCAGGAATTCCTGTCTCGCCCCAATCCCTCGGTACCAAGCTGTTTGGTACTCGACGTGACGCTTCCGGGGCTTAGCGGCCTGGAATTGCAGGAGCGGCTCGCCGATCGGGCAGACATGCCGATCATCTTCATCACCGGGTACGGCGACGTGCCCATGACCGTGCGGGCGATGAAGGCCGGCGCCGTCGAGTTCCTGGAGAAACCGTTCCGCGACGATGTGCTGCTCAATGCCATTCGTGGCGCCATCGAGCGCAGCCGCGCGGCCCTCCGCCGCGAGGCGGAGATGCGGGATCTCAGGGTCTGCTACGAGTCACTGACCCCGCGCGAACGCGAGGTAATGGCATTGGTCGTTTCTGGCCTTCTGAACAAGCAGGTCGGTGCCGAACTCAGCATCAGCGAGATCACCGTGAAGGCGCACAGGGGCCAGGTGATGCGCAAGATGCAGGCGGACTCTCTGCCGGACCTGGTGACCATGGCCGCACGCCTGGGCTTGCGATCGGCACCAAACGACTGATCGTCCACTGCCCATAGCGGGTAGATTCAAGGCGTCTGCCGGCAGGGACCATCTTGCGGGCAAGCGCACGAATCCGCGCCACCAGGCATTCCGCGGGTTCACGCCTTCTACGGCGAGCCCGGCATCCGCCCCGGCACGCTCCGCCTCGGCCCCGGGTGATGCGGTCTCCTGTTGTCGCTTACGCCCCCTACGAGAGCGCCGCGAGGCCCTTGGCCAGGTCCTCCGGCGTCATCACGGGCACGAAGTCGATGCGCGCGCCAAGTTCCTGGAAGAATGGCTCGGAGATCGCCGGAATCTGGGAGACGTCGTCGATGTTGACGACGAGATACGCGGTGCGCGACCCCTCCCCCGGCCCGAAGTAGGCGGCCTCGGGTTGGAGCTGCTCCATCACCCGCTGCAGCAGCGGTCCGACCCGCCCTTCGCGTACGGCGACATTGGCCGTCTCCGTCGACATGTGGACGATGAGCATGAAGCGCATGGCTCTCCTCCTCCGGCACGCACGGTTGAGATGTCTATCCGGGTCTCGCGATGAGCAGTGTTATAGCACACGAGTCCGAACGGCTGGAGGGGATGAGACAAAAGCCCGACCACCGAATTTCCACCGCCGGCACGCGCGAATCTCCACGTCGTTAGATTCCTAACCGGTTCTAGGTGTCCTTGGTCCATCCGGCGGCGCGTTGCCGACCGTGGTTGCTTCGAGCTTGGCTTGCCGCGCGGCATACTCGGCGTCCGGCAAGGGCACGTAGCCGACCAACGGGACGATGTCGCGAGCGGCGGCCAGCGTGAACCGCATGAGTTCCAGAACGATCGATCTGACCAGACTCTCGACCCGGACGTACAGAAACAGCGGACGGGAGAGCGGTTGTCCTCAACATTAAGGCCGGCAGGACTGTAGGACTGGCTCGCATCGAATAGGTCGACATCGTCATTCGACATAGCTTTGGGTTTTTCGATCTTGGGCCACGATCCAGCTGGGACACGATGTTACGTCGCTGAATCGCGGCCCCAATTCTTCAGGCTATGACGCCAGAGCGTGTCTGGAACGTCGCCTCGGGCCAGCCGACGTTTTCTCATTCGCTCAGTCCGGATCGATGTACCGGGACTCGGGGTCGTCGCGGAACGGAAGGTACCGGACCGACGCGACCCGTTCCGCGGCGGCATCGTCGGGCGGGAGGAATGCGACCCACCCATCACGCTCCTCGCCTGGGGCGTACACCCCGGCCGCGTCGGGCTCAGGTGGTGTCAGGGTGAGCACGTCGGCGATAGCGAACCCGTCCGCATCGGCCGGCATGAAGGCGGTCGCCGAGAGGAACGCCTCGGCATCCCGCAGGTTCGTCACCACCACTCGTAGCGCCAGCCAACGGGGTATGCCCGCCGGATCGGTATCCCCAAGCCGCGTGGTTCTCCGATCGTCGGGATCGTACCGGTCGTAGACATCCTGGCCCCAGAGGGCATCGAGGGCCGCAACGCGCCAGTCGTCCGTCTCGACCGGATCGCCCATGTCGGCCGGACGCTCAGGATCGGAGCCAGCGCCGGTCGAACCGGCCTGCGCCGCGGGGCGGCGCAATCCGAGCGCGATAGGGATGCCCATGCCCCCTCTCATGTAGATCCTGGATGCCTGTTGCCATCGACGGGAAACAAAAGGCGGATGGGCCTGCAGCCGCCCACTGGACCGCCTTCTACGCCGGGACCAGCACGACCGGCGAGGTGCCGGAGCGGAGGAGTTTGTCGGCGACGCCGCCGAGGGTCCAGGAGACGCGAGATGGCCCGGCGGAGGCGGTCGCCCCTCCAGACTGCTGGCCCTGGCCGCGGCTGGTGAGGACGACGAGGTCGGTGCGGCGGGCTTCGGAGATGACGGTAGAGACAGGGTTGCCGGTGAGAACGTCGCCGCGGGCGGTCACGCCCAGGCGCTGGAGGCGGGAGACCGCGTCGGCGACGGCAGCCTCCGCGACGGCGCGGGAGGCGCCACGGAACTCGCGCTCGATCACATCGGGGTGGGCGATGCCGGGGGGCAACTCCGTAGCGGCTGGTCCGCTGGAGACGGCCTGGACCACCCGAATCTCGACCCCGAGGGCCTTGGCCAGCGCCGCCGCGACGGGCAAGGCGGCGAAGGCCGCGTCCGATCCGTCGATGGGGACCAGGATGCCCGTCGCCGGCGAACGATCGGGACTCGATGACGACGCTCTACCCCCACTCTCCGGTCGAGGAGGCACAACCAGGACCGGGCGGGCATCCGCCCGGACCACCCGATCGACGACCCGGCCGAAGGCGAATGGCCCCCAGGCCCCCGCGCCGGAATTGGTCATCGCGATCAGGTCGATCCGTTCTTCGCTGGCCACGCGGAGGATCTCGGCGGCAGGATCGCCGGTGGCGACAAGGGTCTTGTGCGCGACTCCCGCGGGCAGCGCCGCCGCCGCGGCCTCCAGCCGCTCGGTGGCGACCTTGGTGTACCCCTCCTGAACCTGGGCCGCCGGGGCGATCTCCCGGCCGAGGATGTTGCGGACATTGCTGGCCGGGGGCGTGACTTCGAGCAGGACGACAGTGCCACCGGAGCTGTCCCCGGCGATGGCCGCCGCGTAGGGTAGGACCTGGGTGGCCGCCTGGGAGCCGTCCAGCGGCACCAGGACACGGGCCAGGGGCGCGGGACCGGAGGGAGATTGGTTGGGTCGATCTGTCTCAGCCATGGTTGGTCACCTCGATCCTGGTTCCCGGCACCCTACGCATCGATGCTCACGTTGCACGCCAGGAAGCCCTGCTCATAGCCGTTCATGATCGCCCGGGCGCGCTGGTCGCCGGTGCCATGGGCTTGAGGATCGTATGGGCCGACGTAGGCGGGATCGCCGAGGACCTCGAGGGCGAACTGGACCGCCTGATCGATATCACCCTCCTGAAGGGCGCCACGGGCGGTGGCGTCATAGGCCCAGACGCCGGACATGCAGTCGGCCATGATCTCCAGCTCGATGCTGTAGACGGAGTTCCAGGTGGTCGGCTCCTCGCCGGGATCCACCCGGACGAACGAGGTGCTGGTCTGGACGTGGTGGGCCCACTCGTGAGCGATGACGAACGCCGCCGCGAACGGGTCCTGGCTCTGCATGAATACCTCGTCGAGGTAAAGCGTCTGGTCCGGCGGGCAGTAGAAGCCGGCGAAGGTGCCCTGGGCGGGGCCGCAGGCGCTCGTCGCCCCCTCGCCTTCGCCAACCACGACCACGCCCGGCGAGTGGTAGGTGTACCTCGTGTAGGAGATGACGTCGGCATAGAAGGCGTCCAGGTCGTTGACGACGTTCTCGATGAGGTTGCCTTCGAGGAGGTTGCCAGCGGCGGGGGCGTTGGCGGCGGAGTCGGACGAGCCGTACTGGGCGATGGCATCTTCGACGAACTCCGGGCTGTCGCCCAGGAACCAGCGCCAGGCGCCGCCGTCGTCCTGGACCAGATACATCTGGCTTTCGGCCCAGACGGTGGCGCCGGCCTCATCCTTGATCGGCAGGACGAAGCTCACCTCGGCAGCGCGGTCGTAGGCCGTGCCGGTGACGGGCCACTCCCACTGGCCCAGTCCAACACCGACAACCTGGCCGGTGCCGGCGGCGGCCGTGCCGTAGACCTCGGTCAGCACCCCGACGGCGGCCGCCCGGGGAAAGACCTGGCGGGCGTCCGGGTGGAGCTCGTCGTACATGGCGAGGTAGTTGGCCTGGGCGGCGAGGTCGAGCAGGTTCTGGGCAGCCGACGCCGCGCCGGCCCGGTCGCGCAGGTCGGCCTGCTCATCCTGGGCAGCCCGGCCGGCGAACGGCATAGCGAGAGCCGCCAGCACGACCACGCAGGCCAGGAACGAAACAACGCGACGGTCGATGCGCATGACGCTCCCCTCCGAACGAACCGAGCGATCCAACCGTACGCCCCCCACGATCCGCGTTCCGAGCGCTGGCGCCTGGGGACGCTCCGGGACACCGTTACCGTGCCTCAGTCTAGAGGAGGCAGACCGGGTGAAGCCCTGGCGCCCCAGGAGTCAACCGTTTAGCACCCAAGCGCCTGCCAATCCATCGTGCCAGGTGGCCAGTGCGCTGCGGTCAGGCCGCGGTACTGCTCGCAATCTGCGGTCCATGCCTGCTAGGCCAGTCCAGCCCCTTGACCGCGCCGCGACGGACCGAAGCTACGCAAATTCTCCGACGAATGCGCTGCAATTCGCGTTCTTGGCGCGCATTATGCTCAACATGGTGGGTCCAGGGCCAGCGTGTGCGCTGGAACGAACGGGGCAACCCAGCGACGTTGCGGGTTGCGGATGGACCAGAATTGGAGGAAATGCCATGAGCGACGCGATCAAGGGACTCTTCGGCGGTGGCGGTGACAACGATCCAGATGAAAGGATCAAGAAAATCGGCGCTGACCCGGGTGAGGCGAAGAGCTTCATCAGCCGGTACCTCGACGGCGATCCCACCGAGGGCTACGACGAGAACGAGGCGGCTTCGAACTTCCAGCGGGTCGCCCAGAACGCCTCGCCGGACCAGATGCAGCGGGCCACCCGGCAGGCGCTGGAGCACATGAGCCCCGGCCAGCGCTCCGACTTCGCCAAGATGCTCCAGCAGCGCCAAGCCAGCGGCGGGAACGTGCCGATCCAGCAGGCGGGCGACCGCACGGCCGGCAGCGGCGGCGACGGTATGGGCGTCGACGACATTCTCGGCGGCCTGCTCGGCGGCGGCGGAGGCGGTGGCCTCGGGGACATCTTTGGCGGCCTGCTCGGTGGTGGCAACGATAACTCCCGGTCCCAGACCGGGACGCAGTCCGGCGGCGGCGGTGGCGGCATGCTTGGCGGCTTCGGCGACCTGCTCAGCTCGCCGGTCGGCAAGGCGGTCATCGGCGGGATCGCCGCTTACGGCATGAAAGAGATCTTGGACGGGAAGAACTAAGGGCTACCATCCGGCTTCATCCTCTGTCCCCTCGCCTCTGCGGAGGCGAGGGGACAGGAGCGTCGTCGTTTCCGATGCGTCATTCATCCCTCGTTCCCCTCTCCCACGCGTGGGAGAGGGGTTTGTTTTCTTGAGCGCGGGGGGAAGGCGCCCGAATGCCTAACACCGTCCTGAATGGTGGATTGGGGATGCACCCCAGGCGGAGGTGAGGTACGTAGGAGAGGGGCGAGAGACGGGTTTGTGGATCTACGTAGGTGGGTTACGTAGAAATCCAGGTGTGGCATCGGGAATGGATCGATAGGGTAGTGATCGACCTGGGCGGCGACTGGAGCGCGCCGGGGTCACGAATCAGCCCAACGAGCCTAACCGGCCTCACCATGATGGAGATCCGACCCCGATGCGTCGCCTGCCTACTCTCGCCATGTCTCGCTCGATCGTCTTCCGTTCCCTTCAACCGTTTGTCCGCGCCGGTGCTGTCGCCATGCTGCTCGCGACGGTCTTGCTCGCCATCGCGGCGGGCCCGGTTTCCGCTCAGGAATCGCTTCCCCCCACAACCCCCGACATCGACGATGGCGCGCACGAAACGCCCGGTGAGGAGACATTCGTAATAGCCAGGGTGTTTGCCTGCCCCACGGCGGACACCGACCTGGGCTCGTGCGAATCCCTGGCCGGCGTGGCCCTCTCTATCGTCCTCGACGGCGACGAGCTGGCCGGTGGGCCGCTGGCGACGGCGATGAACCCGATCGGCTCGAACTCGGCCGACTTCCTGGCGAGCACGAGCCAGTGGCTCAGCATCTCCGCCATCGATGGACTACCGGCGGGCTACGCCCCGGCGGCCGGGTCCGATCCGTTCATGGCCTCGGTCTCCGACTTGCCGTTCCAGAGCTGTGGCGGGGAATCGTCCTGCCAGTACGCCGATCTCGTCGTCGTGCCGACCGGTGGCGAAGCACCAATCCCGTCCGATCCATCGGATCCGCCGCCGGTGCCAGTGACGTCGACCGTGTCGGTCTACAGCGTCCTCTGCCCGGCAGGGATCGAAGCTGGCTCGCTCTTCGAGACGTGCTACGACTCCCCGGCCGCCGGGATGCACTATCGGGCCGGTCGCCCCAACACAGAGTTTCCGGAGACCACCACCGCCACGAGCGCAGATGGCTTCGTCTCCTTCTCGGTGGGCGGCGGCGTGGCCCGGGTGATCCAGGAACTGCCATTCGCCGCGACGATCTCGGTCTACTGCACGGCCGATGGAGTGGAGACGGGTGTGGCGATCATCGACTCGGGCAATTCCGCACTGGGCGTAGCCGATGTCACCCTGATTGGAAGCGACGTCCGCTGCGACTGGTACACGATCCCGGTCACGGGAGATGACGCGCCTCAGCCTTCCGATCCGGTCACGACGCCCGCCGATGATGCCGACGAAGATCCCGCTCCGCCTGATGTGCCGGTTCCGGCCACAGAGGACACGTCCGGCACCGGCGGCGTGGCAGTGACTTCCCTACCAAACACCGGGACCGGCCTGGACGGCTCGTCCTCGGTTGCCAGGTACATGGTCTGGATAGCAGCGACGGTCGGGCTTTGCTGCGGAGCCGGAATGACTGGACTCATGTTGCACCGTCTGGCACGAACTTCGGGGGACTAGGCCAACCCGAAGCGGTCCAACGGACTCCTGGCGATTGCCAGGAGTCCGTTGTTGCACGAGGCGCCTGCGGTGGCCCGGTGAATCAGGTCTCTCCGGCCGGCGTATCGCGGATGAGATCGATCAGGGATTGGGTACAGACGGCCGCCGCGTCGATCGAGGTCAGGGCGGCGACGAGCCCGGCGGTGGCCCGCTCCGTGCCCGGGTGTTCGTCCGCCGCCATACGGCGCATCGCCAACTGGATCCCCATCGAGGCGACGGTGAGGGCGGTACGCAGATCGTGGACAAGGAGATCGATATCGGCTGGGTTTTCGGGAACGGGTGGCGGCACGGGCCCTCTCTCTTCCGCGACGCAGATCCGTCGTGATGACTACCGCAGGGATCGTGCCGGACAGCGTGAGACGTGAGACGTGAGACGTGAGACGTGAGACGTGAGACGTCAGCCATGTCGCCCGAGCCGCCCACCCCACCTGTCATCCCGAGCTTGTCGAGGGATCTCAAGGGGAATGGCGTTGCGATAGCGCCGCTGGGTTCGAGAGCACGACGCCGTCATCTCGGAGGCCGGGGCGACCTCGCGATGCCGTGCCCATCGAGATCCCTCGACAAGCTCGGGATGACAGGCTGCTCATTGGCTCAGGCTCCACACCCAGTGGCAGACGGCAGACGGCTGACGCCTGACGACCCTTTAGGGCCGATGGCGCTATGGGGTCGACACCGGAGGCTCGACGGTGCGCCAATCTGCCCGCGTGGACATCTCGTCAAGGGGGGCGCCCGGTTTGTTCCAGACTACTTCCAGCCAGAGGCCGTCGGGATCGAGCAGGCTCAGGCCGTAGTGGGGTCCGAAGTCGGTGACCTCACCGGTGCCCGCGCCCTCCGCGATGACGCGCCGGCGCACCTCCCAGAACGCGGACTCATCGGTGGCGATCAGGGCGATGTGGTCGATCCGTCCGCGCCCGAACATCGGCAGCTCGCCCTGGGGCACGTCGATGCCGGGGATCTCGAATGGATGGAGGATCGTCGTGGGGCCAAGCGGGATGAATGCGTGCCTCAGCCCCTCTTCCTCCATATCGAGCACGACCGGCGCGTCGAGCACCCGCTCATAGAATCCGATCAACCGGTCCATATCGGCCGTCAGCGTCGAGACGTGGTGCATTCCGGATATGAGCGACATCGCGCACTCACCTCCAACCAGGGCGGCTGCCGGGGCAACCTAACGCAGGCGGCGACTCGCCGACAGCGTAGCACCTGTGAAACGAGCGGACTTTCGCGGGCGAACACCCCCCAATACCGGGGGCAGGGAATTCAGTGCGGCCTAGGACCGCACCATCCGGCTCGCCCGTCGCTGTGATGGAACAACTTCCCAGGCCCTCGGACTGTCTTCGATAGAAAGCGCTGACCGGTCAACAGTCCCGTTGACGTAGGCTTCGATGACCTCTCGCTGCAGCGCGGGATTCCTTTTCCAGTCCCTCACCTCGGGCACTCCCAAGACGAGGAACTGCTCTCCGTTTACTGGTTTGTACGTTCCGGCATAGAGGTGCACGACACCTGATTGTTGGCCTTTCCATCCAATACTCTTTCTGGACATATGGTGTTCCTTGAATTGCTCACCCTTCACGTCGTACGTCGCATACCTGCCAAAGCACAGGACGCATTTGGGCTGTCCATGATCGAAGATGAGCTGCCGTATCTGTCGGGCCCGACTAATACCCGGATCGCGATTCGCAATCGGCTTCATATCGCGTTCCCACTCAATGGTCGGCCATTTGGACGATGCGTACGGACAAAAATCGACGAAGAGCATGCGATTCGTCGCGAACTGATGCCCTTCGACCGAATTACCGTCGATCGCGATTCCGAAGGTGGCCGCGGCGGTCTCCACCAGCCACGGATAAACGGGCTTCTCTGTCCAGTCAGCATGTTCGGCGTTGAATGTTCGCCAATGGTTCCACCACGCATCGGGGGTCTCGTCGTCATCGAGGTCCAGGGTCGAGATCATGTCCGCATCGGGATTGTCCATCACGACAAGGACCCACTCGCCTGGATTGAGCGCGGTGATGTCGCCGTTGAACCACGGCGGTGGATGGCCGTCCTTGGGTAAAGAGAAGGTTGTCCCTGCCTTCTTTACCGGTGGGCGGTTGTTGAACTGATTGAGACGGGAAAGCCAATCTTCTTGGGATGATGTGTCGACAATCGTCCGAATCTGGTCATACCAGCGTGTTTCATGGTCCATGGGGCTCCTCTTCATTGCTACGCAGTACATAGTACTTCGGACGTTATGTTCCGGCCCCGCACGTGAATTGCCCCATGGTGACAACCACGCGGCCTTCGCCGGTTTCGCCCCTCCAGATTCCGTGCTACAACACCGTCGCCCTTGTCGCCTTCCGGGCGGCAGCTTCCAGTCTGACAGAGTTGGCTGGCATCCAACCGCCTCGACTACTCACCCTCGGTGTTTGAGGAGGAATCATGTCCGCGCCGTCCGCCGCCGAATCCGAAACACCCCTGCTCGAGCCGGTCGACTTGCGGTGCGAATACCTGCGGGAGCCACTGGGGATCGACGTGGCGCGACCGCGCCTGAGCTGGGCGCTGCGCGGTGGGGCTCGGGGGGAGCGGCAGTCCTCATACCGCGTGGTCGTCGCCAGCACGGTCGAGCGAGCCCTGGCCGGGAGCGGCGACCTGTGGGATACGGGCGAGGTCCCAGATCAGACCGGCGATCCGTCCTCTGTCGCGACGCTGGCGGTGGAGTACGACGGGCCGGCGTTGGAATCCAGGCAGCGGGCCTGGTGGACGGTGCAGGTCTGGAACGCCGCCGGGGATGCGGCCGCGACGGCCGCGCCCGCCTCATGGGAGATGGGGCTGCTCGCGGAGGGTGACTGGCGGGCGGACTGGATCGGGCGGAATGACACGCAGCCGCCCAAGGAGCCGCCGCCAGCCGGTGATCGGCCCGGCATCCTGCGACCGTGGGAGGAGCTCGATCTGCGCCCCGCCGCCTACCTACGGCGCGCGTTCAAGCTGCCCAAGCCGGTGGCGAGTATTCGCCGGGCGCGGCTGTGGGCGACGGCGCGGGGCGTCTACGAACTGCGCCTCAACGGGGAACGGGCGGGAGATGCCCTGCTGGCGCCGGGTTGGAGCGACTACCGCTCTCGCCTGCGCTACCAGACCTACGATGTTGGCCCGTTGCTGCGCGACGGCGCCAATACCCTGGGGGCGATGCTGGGCACGGGGTGGTACGCCGGCCACATCGGCTGGCTCGGCCAGACCGCCTTCTACGGGGCGCATCCGCGCCTGCTGGCCCAACTGACGGTCGAGTTCGACGACGGCACGAGCGTCACCATCGGCACCGACGACGGCTGGCAGGCATCCACGGGCCAATTCTGGCCTCGGACCTGCTCATGGGCGAGGTCTACGACGCCCGCCAGGAGCTCCCTGGGTGGGACCGACCTGGTGATGCGTCCACCACCGGCGGCTGGGAGCCGGTAGCGACCGAAGCGCGGGATGGCACGCCGCTGGTGGCCGACCGGGCCGAGCCGATCCGCTCGCTGATCGAGCTCACGCCGGTCTCGATCACCCCCAGGGAGGACGGCACGACGATCGTCGATCTGGGCCAGAACATGACGGGCTGGGCTCGCCTGCGCGCCAATGGGCCGGCCGGGACGGCGATCCGCCTCCGGTTCGCCGAGGTGCTCAACCCGGACGGCAGCATCTACATCGACAACCTGCGCTCCGCTCACCAGACCGACACCTTCGTGCTGGCGGGAACCGGAGAGGATCGAGGTTTTCGAGCCGCGCTTTACCTTCCACGGCTTCCGTTATGTCGAGCTAGTCGGCTATCCGGGCGAGCTGACTGAGGGGGATCTGACCGGGGTGGTGATCGGGTCGGATCTGCCGCCGGCGGGCGATTTTGCCTGCTCGGACGATCTGGTCAACCGCATCCAGCACGCGATCGTCTGGGGGTTGCGGGGCAACTTCGTCTCGATCCCGACCGACTGCCCGCAGCGGGACGAGCGCCTCGGCTGGCTGGCCGACGCCCAGATTTTTGCCAGAACCGCGACCGCCAACGCCGGGGTGGCGGCCTTTTTCACCCGCTGGCTGGAGGATGTCGCTGATGCCCAATCGGCGGAGGGCGCCTTCTCCGATGTGGCCCCCCGCCTGATCGACGTGGCGGATGGGGCGCCCGCCTGGGGCGACGGCGGCGTGATCGTGCCGTGGGTGGTGCACACGGTCTACGGGGATACCCGCGTCATCCGCGAGCGGCTGGCGGGGATGGTCGCCTGGGTCGATTACCTGCACGCGGCCAACCCGAACCTGCTCTGGCAGAACAAGCGCAACAACGACTTTGGCGACTGGCTGGCGGTCGGGGCGGACACCTCGAAGGAACTGCTGGCGACGGCCTATTTCGCCTACAGCGCCGACCTGGTGGCCAGGATGGCGGAGGTGGCCGGGGAGGCGGAGACAGCGGCCCGCTACCGTACCCTGCGGGCGGAGATCGGGGCGGCCTTTGCCCAGGCCTACATCGGGGCGGACGGGCGGATCGCCGGTCCGCCGAACCCGTGGAAGACCAACGCTTCACCAGACGATCCGGGGGAAGACGGACGAACCCGGCGGCGATGTCGAGACGCAGACGGGGTACGTGCTGGCGTTGCACATGAATCTGGTGCCAGATCATCTGCGCGAGGCGGCGTTGGCGCGATTGGTGGCCGATATCGAGGCGCGGGGAGTGCTGACGACCGGATTCACGGGGGTCGGGTACATCCTGCCGCTGCTGACGGAGCACGGGCACGTCGATCTGGCCTACCGGCTGCTGCGCTCGGAGCGGTTCCCCAGTTGGGGCTACATGATCCGCAACGGGGCGACGACGATCTGGGAGCGGTGGGACGGCTGGACGGAGGAGAAGGGTTTCCAGACCCCGAATATGAACTCCTTCAACCACTACTCGCTGGGCTCGGTCGGGGAGTGGCTCTACCGCTCCGTCGCCGGGATCGACCTCGATCCGGAGCGGCCAGGGTTTGCCCATGTCGTCGTCCGGCCGCGGCCCGGGGGCGGCCTCACCTGGGCGCGAGCGACCTACGCCGGGGTCCGCGGTGAGATCGCCAGCGGCTGGGAGTTGGACGGCGGGACGCTGACCTTGCGCGTGACCATCCCGCCAGGCAGCACCGCGACGATCGCGGTCCCGACGAGCGATCCGGGTGCGGTGATGGAGGGCGATGGGCCGGCGGCGTCCGCATCTGGGCTGATACCCGCGGCCGAAGAACAGGGAGCGGCGGTGTTTACGGCGGGGGCGGGTGAGTATGTGTTCCGGGCAACCTATATGGGTTAGGGCCTGTTAGCAAAGCAGCTGGCTGCGACGCCGCGGCGGCCGAACCCGCAGGGTTTAGAGGGATGGAAATCCCCGGGCTACCTCCTACGAAGCCCTTCCAGGGCTGAGCACCGGGTGGTTTCCTCGGGCAAACCGGCCTTTGCAAACACGACCTGGGTCCCATCTAGGGTGCGCGCAAGGGTAAAGCGAAAACCACAGGCGAATTCGGCCTCATAGATGCGGGTGTGCCCCACGGTTTTGCATCGTCCGTCTGGGTACCGCCTGATCGCGCTGACCGGGCCCGGCCTCATTTCGGCAAGAGCGTCAAGGCCAGCCGGGTTGCTCTAGAAATCTCGGACGCAAACCTTGACGGCATCGGGTAGTCGCCATCGCCCGATCGCGACGCGTGACTGGTCGCCAGGGATGCGGTGGCAGATACCCGCGGTCTGCGAGAAACCGCTATGGGGCACACCCCAGTAGCGGATGCGGACGTTGCTTGACACGGCATGGGCGTAGTGGTTGGGGAGACATCAGATGTGAGCGTCTGTGCGATTGTAAGGGTCGGTCTCGCTCTGGCGAGCCGCGTCGCGTGGCGCTCTCGCTGTCGCGGGGTAGCGTGCTGGGGAGCGCGCGATCGGCTCGATGCGGTTGACTCTTCATCGCGCGGGCGACGGCTGCGAGGAGCAACTTCGTCCTCACCGCAGGCCGACGCGCCGACGATCGCGGCATCTGCGCCAAGCTGGATGGGTTGCCCTGGCGATCGAGTTGGCGGCTGGGCCGTGCGTTCCGCCGCGGCGGCGCGGTTGCGCGGGCTGGAGCGTCGGCGCGTCCTCCTGACATTCTGATGGCGGTCGCAACAGCGGGTGCGCCTGCGCACGTGTACCGGCCCGCCATCGACTGGCCATCCGCCTGCTGGCGACCAAAGCGGGCAATATTCCTGCGCTCGCGGTGCTACTGTTGGTCGCCGACGCATCGTCGACGGCGTCGCGCGCTCGTGCAGCTCGTGCGGCAGGAGGCGGGATCGGCGGCGACGGCGCGCGAGGGGACGCGGGTGCTCGCGCTACTGTCTGGAGACGGTGCGCGAGTCGGGTTGGCTGTTGGCGGCGAGCGGCGAGCGGCATTGCGGCGCACGCGATTACGTTGGGCTGGTCGAGCGGGCGGCGCGCCCTGTGGGGTCACGACCAATGTGGTCTGCGCTGGCCGCTCGACGCCGCGCACGACAACCTGCGGGTGGCGCTGGCCGGGAGCCGCCGAGGTCGGCTGGGTGGTACGCGCGGCGCAATCGGCGCTGGCCCTCTCCTGTTCTGGTACGTGCCGTCCACTGGTAGAGGAGCGAAGCTGGCTGAGGGATCTCGCGCGGCGGGCGGCGGCATTTCGCGCGGCGCGGGCGGGCCTCGTTGGCGCGGGTTTGGTACGGGCGGGGGGCTTGGCGGTGCCACGGCCATGCTTGAGGGGGTTGGTGCGCGCGGGAGGTGCGCCACGTGCGGGCGGCGGCGTTCCTCGGCTCACAGCGCGCGCACCCGGACTGCTGATCGGGCGGGAACGCTGGGGGGGGGGGTGGGGGGGAGATATGTGAGCGTGGAGCGACGGGAAGGAGGAGCGGGGGAGGAGAGGGCTGCGGCGGGGGGAGCGGGGAGACGGCGGGGGAGGGGGGAGCGGCGCGACGGGAGCGGGACGCGCGACGAGGAACGCGGGGGGAGCGGGGGACGGCGCGCGCCGGCGCGGGCGGGCGGGCGACGAGGCGCGGCGCGCGGAGAGGGCGGGGCGCGGGGGCGACGGGGCATCGCCCTCGCCTTGGAGGAGTTGGCGGAGGTCCGCGCGGCGCGAGGTCGGGGCGGCACGCCTGGCCAGCGCGGCGGCTGCTGCTGCGCGATGCCGCGGGGCGCCGCTGTGCCCCGGTCCCTGACCGTCCAGGAGGCGGCTCGGCCCGACGCGCCTGGCCCTCCAGGCGATGGCGACGTACGCGGCGGCGTGGGCGGCGGGCCGCGACTTGCCGCTGGACGAGGTGCTCGCTGAAGCGCTGGGTGGGCGTCGGATCGCACATTGCCCCCAGAACCGATCGCTCCAGCCACCCAGGTCGCCTCACGCCGCGCGAGATCGAGGTCTGCGCTTGATCGCCAAGGGCACTCCGACCGGGAGATCGCCGCGACGCTCGCCCTCAGCTACCGCACCGTCACCAACCACGTGACGAGCATCCTGACCAAGCTCGACGTTCCCCCGCGCGGTCCGCCGCCGCCGCCGAGGCAGTGCGACGCGGCTTGGCCTGACCACGACGTGCGAGGGGAGCAGCGCCTCCCCCTTCGCAACGGCTCCGACCCGAACTCAGTAGGATCGACGATGCGCGCCCCGCTCCTGGCTGCCATGAGTAGCGGCGGAGACGACCCGCACCTCCGCGGACCAGCGCATGCTCTCTGCTCGACCCTCTCTTTCCTCTTCCCTTTTCCTTCCCCTCTCTCTCCTCTTTCCATATCGCTCCTCTCTTCCTTTCTCTCCCCCTTTTTCCTCCCCTCCCTTCCTCTACTCATTCAGGCGATGGGCACACCTCGCCGGAACTTCGAGCAGGTGGCGCAGGTCAGTCGGTGGCCGACTATCGTCGGTTTCCGAGGCTCGCCGTCGTTTCGCTACGCGTAAGCATCCCGCTCCAATCGTCTCACGAAGTGTCACGAACGCCCTTTTGTCCTGCACCTATCCTCTCTTCTTTTTTCCCGCTTAGAGCGCGATCTATGGCTATTTCTTCTCTCTCTTTTCGGGCGATCGCCGATCGGCCTCCGCCTCCTGCGGTCCTCGCTCGGCTCGACGCGCTTACTCCTCTCGGGGTTCCTCGCGTCGGCCTGGGGCGTATGATCTCTCCAGCACGGTGTACGTACCGCTCTTGCTCGACTACCTGCGGGAAGCAGGATTGCGCCGGGGCATCACTGGCCAGACTTCAGTAGTTGTACGGCTTCGCGGGCGAGCGGGCGGCACGACGACAGCTTGCTTCAATCCCGACTATACGTTGCGCTCGAGGCGCTCGCCGCGCGCACGGGGAGGACATCGGCGCACGACGTCGAAGTCATCACCGTCTACATCGGTGGCAACGACGCCGCCGTGCTGAACGGGATCTGCGCAGGCGGGATAACGCTCCATGCGTGCAGGGTCTCCAGACGAACTTCGAGCACGGTCGCCCAGCCTGCGACGGCGGCCCTGGCCCAGTCGCTGACCGCGGCGGCCGGACACCGGTGACGTCATGACGTACTTCACTCGCTGATCGCCTGCGCTCGCCGCGGCGCCAAGACTCACGGCCTGCCGATTGCTGATGGGCGGCTCCGCGCGACCGAGACGGTGCGGCTCCAGACTATGCGGTCGGCGATTGCCTGGAAGAGCGCCACGATCTGCTGTCGCCGGAGGACCGACTCCTCTTCCACCACCTGCGCCTCACCGTCACCGACGTCGACCGCGCCCGGGATTTCTATACCGAGGTGCTCGGGTTCGCCGCCGTCATGGACCTCAACCCGGGGGTCTTCCTCTCCAACGGGAGCGTCGGGCTGGGGTTGGGACCCCACCCGGACCCCGCCAACGCCGCGCCCGGCGACCGCTTCGACGAGAACCGGGTCGGATTGGACCACCTCAGCTTCGGCGTCGGCAGCCGGGACGAGTTGGAACAGGCAGCTCGGGTGCTGGACGAGCGAGGCGTGCCGCGGGGAGAGATGAAAGATCTGGGCGCGGCATTCGGGCTCTACATCCTGGCCTTCCGCGATCCGGATAACGTCCAGTTGGAACTGAGCGCCCCCTACGCCTGAGGCACCGTCCGAGGCGGTCGCCCCCGACGTCGCACACGAGTCCCTCCCATCGAAGGATCCCCACAGCGACAACGGGGAGCCAGGGGCTGACGAGCGAGGTGGCCTCACGCCGCGGGAGCGGGAGGCACTGCGGTTGGTGACCGGGGGGCGCTCCGACCTGATGTTGGCGCCGCCCCCCGGCTGGGCGAGACGCGTCCTCGGCGCATATCGATACCGGTCCGAGTGACCGCCCTGCTGCCGAGCGTGAGAGCCGGCCCTGGGTGACGACCGCGGCACGGCATCGGCTCGTGAGGCAGTGGCGAGATGGCAGCACACCCCGTAGTCGCAAGCGTCCCGCACCCTTCTCGGCGGCGTGCCAGGTTGCGCCGCTCGATGCTCCTCCTCCTGGTGCTGTGCAATCTGCTGGCCGCGGGAGCAGCCCTGGTGGGGGCAAACGAGGTCCCGACGAACCCGGGCTCGCTGGTAACATTCTCCAGTCCCGTCGCGGTCGCCGCGGCGGAAAACGCGGACGCGGTGGAGCTGTTTTATGCGGCCGTGAACGAGGCGATCCGCACCGGAGACACGGACCCGCTGGACGCGCTCGTCGCCCCGGATGTCGATTGGTGCCTGCCCTGCCCCGGACAGGCGGCCGACCGTGCTGGGCTCAAGCGCTACGTGGCCGATCTCCATCGGGCATCGCCCGAGATGCGTCTGCTGGTGGACGAGGTGGTGGGAAGCCTCCTGGAGATGTTCACCGTGCGGGTGCGCGTGTCTGGCCATCCCGTCGCGGGCGCGACGTCGCCATGGGGTCCGGTCGATACGCTTCGGCTCGTCGACGGTGAGATCGCGGAGCGGCGAAACGGCCTCGAGGGCGCAACGCTGGCCGAGCCGCTGCTCGGAGCGCGCCTCGACGCGCTCCCGCCGGCCGTGACCGGCGTGGTGCTGGCGCGACTGACCTTTGCCGTCGGCTCGGGCACGGACGGTCTCCTCAGCGCGGGACCAACGCTGCTGGTGGTGGAGTCTGGTGCGCTGTGGATTCGCATCGCCTACGACGGGCAGATCCTGCGCGCGGGCGGACAGATCGAGACCGGAGACGACGCCTATGCCACAAGCGGTGGGGTCATCGAGACCGTCCTGCGCCAGGGCGACGGGGCGATCGTGCCGGCCGCCGTGCGGCACTCCCTCCGTCAAGATGGCACGGAGCCGGGGGCAGTGCTGGCGGCGACGCTGGCAATCGACGACAACGGGGTCGACCGCTCAGGGCGGCGACATCCAGAGGTGGGGGTGTTCGAATTCTTCGACAGTAAGTCCCTGGCCCCGGATTCACCCCCACCGGCCGTCCAGATGCTGGTCAGAGAACGGGTGGATACTTGGTCGACGGGCCCGGTCAGCGTTGCTATCGGCCGGGTGATCCTCGGTCTTGGCGCCCGTGTCTTCCTCCTGGCGGCGAGACGCTGTTCGTTGCGGTGGAGTCGGGCACATTGGCTCTGACCGGTCGTAATGCTCGCACGGTCGCGGCGGGCATGGGGATGATGGAACCCCCTGGTCTGGACCGCGCACTGCGCAACGCGGGACCAGGGCTGTCGGCCCTGCTGGTCCTGACCGTCGCGCCAGCGGCGGAGTGAGATGCCGTCTGGCCTCGCACGAAGCTGGAAGCCAGCCCGGACGCCTCTCCAGAGATCGGCACGACGGAGTCCGATACGTCCAGCGCCGGTATCGGCGCCGAGGCGGGCACTCCGGAGACGGATCTAGCGGTGGAGAGTAGTCCGGCGGCCGAGATCGAAGCCGAACTCTGCGGCACCCTATCGTTGTAACCGTCAGCCTCAGGGACTCGACAGAGTCCTTCTTGACCGAAGCGGGAGCGGCGGATATCGCGCAGGTTCTGGCCATCGAAGGAATCCCGCCTCGCTCTCCCAGGGTCATCGTCGATCCCGAGCCGCCGCTTCTAGACCCCAGGCATCACAATCGGATAGAGTATTACGCCGTCTCCTGCGAAGGCGCGACTCCTGGTACGCTCTGTGCAGGTACTTGTGTACCGGTGGATGAGCGAGTCCGCTGGGCTGCCGTGCGATTGGCGGTGGTCCGGCGGATATCGGGTGTCTATCGTGGGCCGCGTAACCGGCCGAGGGTGGCAGACGTTTCCGTACTGTCTCCCGCGGCTGGCTGGCAAGCTGGCTGGCTGGCAACTCGGGATTCGATCGGGACATTTTTCCGGCGTGTGGCCCAACGAGGCCGAAGGACTGGCAGTTGGGTACGACGCGTCGCGCACAGCAGGCGGGAGTCGTGCGGCGAATCAGGTGGGCGATTGCCTTCGGACTCGTGGCGGCGCTGGCGACGGGGTTCGGGGCGGCGATCTTCGAGGTCTGGGACGGCGGCGGCACAGGAGACGGGCCCGGGGCCATGGAGCGGAGCCTCCGCGATGGCCGCGTCCTGGTCTGGATCGGGTTCGCGACCGCGGCCGGCTTTGTGCTGGCCGGCCGCGACACCCTGACGTCGTCGGTCGATGACCTGTTCGAGGAAGACCGCCGCAACTGGGTCCGCCGCGTCCTTCTGGAGCGCGAATCGTCCGCCCGCGACCCCGGGGTGGAGTCCGTCCCGCAGGGTAGGGCCGCCTCCGATCTGCCTGACCTCGATGTGATCGATCCCTACCGCGAATCAGGTGAGGATGCGGCATCGGCGGGCAGCACCGGTACGCTCCCGCCCGTTTTCGCCCCCCTTGACGATCCGGGCATCGGCCTTCCCCGCCAGCCGTCCTTCGCTCGCCGGGGTCCATCTTCCCGCCTCCTCACTCTGGGCAGCATACTGGTCGGCGCGGGGGTGGGAGCCGGCCTCGGCGCCCTGGTGGGCGAACTGGCGCCGGGCACTGTCCTCGGCGTGGTCGCGGGGCTGCTGGTGGGGCTGCTGCTCGATCGCGACGGATAGGCGTTAGGCGGCAGGCGTCACGCAGTACCCGTTAGTCCTGAGCGTAGCGAAGGATCTCGCCGTCATTCCGGCCTTTGCCGCGGACCGACGGCGCAGCACGCGGTCCCGAATCGGAGCCTCGCGTCCGGAGAACGGGGACCGAAGGCGCTAAAGCGCCAAGATCCCTCGACAGGCTCGGGATGACGGTTGCTTGCCGCCTTGCAATCTCCTCACGCACGACTGACGCCTTGCTAAGATTGCCGGCATGCTACACCCCACATACCCCATTACCACCGATCGGCTGCTCTTGCGTCCCTATGTGCTAGACGACCTCGAAGACTTTTACGAGACCCTGCGAATTCCAGAGGTCGTGCGCTACCTCTATTGGGAGATCAAGAACCGAGACGAAGCCGCAACATTGCTCGCGCGGCGCACGACCTGCGACGCGATCCGGGCGGTAGGCGACTGGCTGGTGCTGGCGGTGATCTTGAAGGAGACCGGCGCTCTCCTCGGCGATGTGGTGCTGAAATGGGAGAGCGCGGAGCATCGTACAGGGGGAGATCGGCTTTGTCCTCAACCCCGCCTATCACGGCAAGGGGTACGCCTACGAGGCGAGCCGGGTGCTGCTAAGCCTGGGGTTCGAGGAGATGAAGTTGCACCGGATCGTCGGCCGGTGCGATGCCCGCAACACCGCCTCGGCCCGCCTGCTGGAGCGGCTGGGGATGCGGCGCGAAGCGCATCTGGTCCAGAACGAGTGGGTCAAGGGTGAGTGGACCGACGAGTTGATCTTCGCGATGCTCGACGGGGAATGGGCTGCCACGAACGGATCGTGATCCGTCTATCCGAACCCGCGGCTGCCGCCGCCGCCGCCTCCCCCACCGCCACCGCCGCCGCTGAAGCCGCCGCCGCTACTCTTGCTGCTGGGTGGGGTAAAGGCGGTTGCGGCCGAGTTGAAGAAGCCGAGCATGCCGGCGTTGACTGAGGACAGGGAGCGCATGGCGGAGTCGCTCATGCCCTGCGGGCTGGGGATGGACGGCCCGTCCCAACCATCTCCATCACGGTCTCCTCCCGAGCCTGAACTCGAACCGCCGCTGATCGGGCGGCCCCACCAGACCTGGCCCCGGGGTGGGTCGTACCAGCGCGGGGCGGGGGTGCCTGCCCGGGCGAAGGTCTCCACCCAGGACTTCTCGACACCGAAGGCGGTGGCGAAGGGGAGGTAGCGCTCGAAGAGGTCTGGATCGCGGGCGAGGGGAGAATCCGAGCCGAAGCGCTCGATCTCGTGCAGGTGGCGCTTGAAGGCCCGCCACTTCGCCGCCGCCACGGCGCCGTCTTCGGTGCGGCGCGGCATCGCCTTCGCCGTCAGGAGCAGGGCCGCCCCGGCCAGGCCAAGGATGGCTACCAGCACGAACGCGGGCCAGCCCAGCGGGCCACGGAAGAGGAAGCCAACCACGGCCGCCGCGGCGACGCACCCAGAGCCGGCGACCGTCCAGCGCTGGCGGACGGCCTGGGGATTCTCAACCATGTCCCCTCGATCAACCAGCTCGTCGTAAATCTCCTCCCTGATCTGCTTTGAGGCGGCGGTCAAGCGCAGGCGCACGTCGGTCAATTCGGCCCGGGTACCTGGGGTGGCAACGGGGAAGAGGGCATCGAGCAGCATTTGCTCGTAGGGGCGCAGGCCATTCGTCGCGCCGATCTCCCCGGCGATGAGCGCGAACTCCTTCTCGCCCGATTGCTCGATCACGAAGAAGCCTCGGCGGGCGAGATCGAGCATGGTCGCCACCAACTCCGGTGTGCGCACGACCTCGTCGATCAGGGCGCCGGCCAGGGCCGGAGAGCGGCTGTCCGGCGGCTCGGTCAGGTACTCGGCCACCAGACCGACGTGGGGATCGCGGCCGATGGCGTACCACTTCCGATAGAGCCAGATACCGCCGCCGGAGAGCCCGAGGCCGCCGATGCTCAGGGCGGCCATGCCCAGGATCGTCTCCCGGCGCTCGGCGTCCGCCTGCTCCTGCCGTTCGGCGTCGTCTTGGTCCTGCCAGCTCGGCTCCGTGGCCGAGGTGATCGGCGGGAACTGCATCCGGACGACCAAGTCGTCGCCCTCGACCAGGCCAGCCGATTCCCAGCTCCAGGTCTGGCCGTCCGTCGTCCGCTCCGCCGCCGGGCCGGGTGAGTCTTCACCCAGGACGACATCGGCCAGAGCGACAGCCTCCGGAAGGTGGATCGTGACCGATGCCGCGCGTATCGGGCCGATGGCGGTCACGTCGTCCGAGATCGCGATCCAGTAGATCTGCTGGTTGGGTGGATCTTCGTCCGTGTAGACCCGCAGGGCGCCGAGGGCGTCATAGGTCAGCTCGACGGTGATGGAGCCGTTGCTGACCGGCGCGAAGGCGTATTCGACGAACATGTCAGCACCGGTGTCGACCGCCTTGTAGGTTCCTGGCTCGCGCTCGTATTCACTGGGGGGCACCAGGCGAGCAGCGCTCATCGTCACGTCGTCGCCCGTCCCCTCGCCGATGCGGACGGCCACGTTCGTGATCTCTTCGACCCGATCAAGGGGGATCTCGGCGTAGCCGAAGGTGTACTCATGGCTGCCGGAGAAGGTGACTTCCATCCGCTCCGTCACCTGGAACGTGCCATCGTCCTGGACATCGATCTCAACGTCGTAGCGGTCCCAGACGACGCTCCCCCCAGACTGAGCGCGAGCAGCGCCGGACGCCAAGCCGAAGAACGCGACGAGCACCGCGCCGAAGAAGACAAGTGCGAAGCGGACGCGGGCGGTCTGGTTGATCGTGATCATCCTGGTCGCTCCGGGTAGCGAGGTCGGTCGTGATGGGACCACTGTACGAGGGTCCAGCGTACCCGTACATGGGGAGAAGTCCCCATTTTTCGGCCGCCAACAGAAGTGGCTGTTCTAATGGGGAAACGGTTCTACGGCCGCGCCGGTTCCCGTTGAGGCATCCGGAATGACTGACGAACAGCGCGGCGCGGCCAGCAGATGCCGGCCGCGCCGCGTCACGCGTAGATCGATGGTGGGGTCGCCTGGCGAGACGGATGCCTTAGGCGGCCGGGGTGCCAGCGTCGACGCCGACCGGGACGACTTCGATCATGCCACCGAAGGCATGGGGCAGTCCGTCCATGTTCGGGTCGCCGACGAAGCAGAGGAGGATGTAGTAGCCGGGCTCCAAGTCGACCGCGAGGTACTGGGTCGTCTCCGGAGGACTGGACGCCGGTGATGAAGGCCGGGCTGATCGGTGGCCCTTCGGCCGCTCCGGCTTCGGGGGTGGCGCCTTCGGGCGGCTCTTCCTCCGAGAGCAGCTCGACGACCTCGTCTTCGGTGAAGGGCACGTCCGAGCGGACGGCGAAGATGAAGTGCGGCTGGTCGCATCGTTGTAGATCTCGAGGATGCCGGGACCTTCGGTGAGGGTGGCCTGGAAGTCGAAGGAGCCGCTGGTGCCGACCTCGGTGATGTTCGATGTGGCGGTGAAGGATGTGGAGGCCATATCTGCCTCACCCGTCACCGTCATGGGCACGGCGGCTGTCAAGCCAGTCGTCAGCACAGCGTAGTTGCCAGGCTCCAGGAAGACGGCTCCCTGACCGGTCTCACCTTGAAGGGCGCCGGGACCGCCGGGCATGTACGTCTCGTAGAGGAAGGCGTCTGGCGATTCAGCCGCTGGGCTGGCCATATCCATGCCCTCCATCGACTCGGGGCTGGCCTCGGCCTCTCCTTCGGCACCCGGGGGCGGGCCCATGAAGAAGGCGCCGATCTCTTCGACGGTCTTGCCTTCAGGGACCTGGATGAAATCGACCTGCCAGGAGTCTTCGAACGGATCGCCGGTCGGGGTAATGCTGTTCGTGAAGCTCACCAGGTACCAGCCGGCGGCGGTCTCCGCCGGAACGCCTTCGAGTCCGGCGTCTGTCAGGGTGATGGTGAGTTCAGGGAGTCCCAACGACGCAAGACCGCCATCCTGGGCGGAGACGCGCGCCATGCCGCTGAAGGCAAGCGCGATCACCGCCAGGGCCGCTACGAAAACCGACCTGATCCGCATGCTCATACCTCCTCTGCGCGCCGGTTCCCTGTTCCGTGGGGACATCCTTTGGATCGACGGGGGCGCCTGTAAAGGAGTATAAGGCTTTCGGACCGGGGATACATCGGGAGATATGCGTATTTCTTCCCACCCCACCTGGGGGAGGACTGTCATAGCACGACCGGCCGCGAGAGGTGATGGCTGGTGGGTGAAGGAGAGCGACAGCGGGGACGGTTCTGGCAATACCCCGCTGACGGCGCAGGATTCATTGGGTAATATCGTTCGGCAGTTACGGGAATGGAGAGACAGAAGACAACCGCGTCGGCGATAATCCCTGACGGCGGCAGGTCATTCGGTAGCCGAGCGCACGCCGGTTACGGGGCCTCGCACTAAGGGGCGTCGCGATCGCGGCCGTCGTGGTTGGTTTGGGCCACTGGACGCACTTCCAGCACATTTTCCAGGAGTCACAGGTGCCGTCGCAACAGACCCTGATGCAGTTCGGCGGGATCGACGTTCCCTTGGCATCGGCATCACGCCGGGCGAGGACCAGGGCGGCAACGGCGGCCAGCCCCAGACCGGCTCCCCGACCCCGGCGGATCAGTTCCCGCCTGGTCAGTGCCCCGGATATCGCCGATCGCATCAACTCGGCTTCGGACGCGAGAGCGGCGGTCTGTTCGATGTGGCTCGCTTGGCGTGTCATCTCCGTCTCCTTTCGGTCATTAGATCGGAATCAGCCATCCGCTCGGTGCGGTGTGCTTTCATCCTGGCCGACGGGAGATGTCGCGCCATCCGTGAGGTCACGGAGTTTTCGTAAGAGGCGTAAGGCGTGCGGGTAGGAGGGCACGAGAGATGCACTGTAACGCCGACACCCTTTTCCCCTAGTGCGGCAGGGGGAGAGAGGGTGTCGGCGTCATCAATGCAGCGTAGAGTGGGCGTCTAGCGCTCGTCGAAGCACTTCAGACACATAGGAGTGTCGTCGAACAGGCAATTGCTCGTGCCGTCGCAGCAGACGTAGACGCAGTTGGGGGAGACGGCCGTTCCCCGCTGCGTCCGGGCGCTGCTCTCGCGCGGCATCATCGCCAGGGCGGCGACGGCGGCCAGGCCGAGGCCAGCGCGGCGACCGCGGCGGATCAACTCCCGGCGGCTGACCGATCCAGAGACGGCCGACCGCATCAGACCGGCTTCGGTCTCGGCGGCGCTGTCGATCGGGCTGGACTGGCTGGACTGGCGGAACGTGAACGACATCTGTGTCTCCCTTTCGGCTGAGTCAATGGCTGGCCGCATGGCCAGCAGGTCGGAATGGGCCGTCCGCTCTCAGCGGTGTGGTCATATCCTGCCCTGCGCAGACGGCGCAGCCCATCGGCAAGTTCGCCTAATTGGGGGAGGAGGAATGGGGGGTTGGCGGATAGGTAATGGGGGGAGGGAGAGAAAGGACCTCACCCCCTACCCCCTCTCTCCCCTAGCCCACTGCGGTGGAGAGGGGCCTCAGGCAGAGCCGCGTCCGATGAGAGACGCCGTTCTCACCCTCCCCCTTGTCGCGACGGGGGAAGGGGGCTGGGGGGTTAGGGGGCTTTTTCCCTATTCGCTCCCCGCTGATGACGGCATCAACTCCATCCAGACGGTGTTGCAGCGGTCCATCTCCGCCTGAACTTCGGGGGTGTGCTCGAACCAGTCGATCGCACGACCTGCGGGCAATTCGCCGCGTAGGAATGGGGGCAAGTAGCTCAAGGAAAATTCCCAGTTGGCGCCGACGTCGGGGAGGGGATCGAGCATCTGCCCTTCCCACTCGACGAGCTTGGGCACCATCGCGTGGGAGAACTCCAGGTGTGTCGTCTCCGCGCCTTCTGGGGTGAGGCGGAGTTCGATCTCGTCGACCGGACGTCCAGGATGGGCCCAGGTGGCGCGAAAGGAGCGGGGAGGCTCGCAGGCGAGGATCTCGCAGTCAGCGAATGTGTCGACCGAAACCCTGCCCCCAACCCGGAAGTCCCCGGTTACGGGCGAATACCAGCGTACGATCTGCTCCGGATTCGTGAAGGCGCTCCAGACCACATCGACCGGCGCCTGGATGGTCATGCGAACGATGGCGCAACGGGCATCGCCGGCGGCAATCTGGCGGGTACTGATAGTGCGTGTCGCGCCTCGGTCGCCGATCGTCTTGGCCATGAGTGGTGGAAGTCCTCCTTACACGCATTGCATCTTTTGACGCCACATTATATACCTTGAATTGCATATACAAGACAGGGTGCCTGTGGTGCCGTTGCCGTCACCAACGATGCAGGCGAGAATCCGCCTGCCAACCGAACCGGCGGCGGACCGAAACGCAAAGGGGATCACGATGGCCGAAGTCAATATCGCCGAGGTTGATGACCGCCGTGGCCGCCGAAACGGCGAGGATTGCCCTGGCGGTGGATCGTCACGGCCGCGGCGCTCCTCATTCTGGTGGTTCTCTACAGCAGCATCAGCTGGACCTTCACCAGCAGATTGATCGGCGTGCAGTTCCCGGCCGCGCCCGAGATCGCCTTCGCGGACTTCGGGCTGCCCCAACCGGAGGACGTCACCATCACTATTGGCGACATCAACCTCTCCGGCTGGTACTTCGACAACCCGGCGAACGCCGGATGCGGCGTGGTCATGCTTCACGGGTATTCCGGCAATAAGGGCGGGATCATGGCGCCGACCCCGCTCTTCTGGGATCGCGGCTGCGACCTGCTGCTCTACGACTTGCGCGGCCATGGAGAGAGTTCCGAAGGGGATCACACCTACGGCGTCCTCGACCGGAAGGATCAAATTGCGGCGCTCGACTGGTTCATCGAGCGAACCGGCTTGCCGGAGAACAAGGTCGGCCTGATCGGCTGGTCATACGGCGCAGCCACGTCGATCCTGACCGCGGCGGAGCGGCCTGGGCTTGCGTTCGTGATCTCGGACGCGTCGTATTCGTCGCTCCGCGACATCGCGAAGGTGCAGGCCGGGGCGTTGTTCGGGAACTGGGCGAAGGCGTTCGTGCCGGGCGCGCTGATTCTGGGCACGGTTCCGGGGCGATTTCGATCCGTCGGACGCCGCGCCGGCGGAGGCGATCAAAGACGTAACCATCCCGACCCTCCTGATCCAATCAACGACCGACGATTTCACCCCCTATGAGCAAACCGACGAGATCTACGCGAACAGCAATCACGACCATACGGTCTATGAGCTGACAGAGTACGGCGCCCTCCACGCCAGTTCGTACGTCACCGATCCCGTCGCGTACACCGAATTCGTTGATCAGTTCCTGGCGACATTCGTCCCGGATTTCGGCACCCCGCGTCCCCCGGCGGACACAGACGCCTAATGCGGAATACCGTGTAGGGGCGCGATTCATCGCGCCTTCCTCCTGAACGCGAACGCTCGATTCTGGCAGCCGGGCGTGATAAATCACGCCCCTACGGCTCGGGATCGGGGCCACATCGGCCTGTAATCGGCATGGATCACCGTCGCCTTGACGCTTGAGTCTCAGTGTTGTATTTTACCATTCGGTTATTTAACCGAGAGGTTGATTACATGATGTCCGATCCACTCAGTACGGTCTTCGCCGCCCTCGCCGATCCCACTCGGCGAGCGATCCTCGCCCGCCTTGCCGCGGGCGAGGCCTCCGTCTCGGAGCTGGCCGCCCCGTTCGCGATGAGCCTGCCCGCCATCTCCAAGCACCTCAAGGTGCTGGAGAGGGCCGGCCTGATCGCGCGCGGCCGCCGGGCGCAGTGGCGGCCCTGCCGTCTGCAGGCCGAACCGCTGCATCAGGCGGCGGGATGGTTAGAGGCGTACCGGCCGTACTGGGAGGGTCGCTTCGATCGCCTCGATAACTACTTGCGGGAGATCCAATCTCCGGCAGGCAATGCGGGTCCGGCGAGCGAGCCGACCCAAACCCTGGAGGAACAGCCAGATGGCGATGACGACCACCGCACTTGAGACCAAGACCGGCGAGCTCGCGCTGGAAATCACTCGGGTCTTCAACGCTCCACGCGACCTGGTCTTCAAGGCATGGACCGATCCGGAGCACATGGCCAGATGGGGCGGCCCGGAGGGTTATTCGGCCACGACCGTCGAGCTGGATGCTCGCCCCGGCGGAGCATGGCGGCTGGGGATGCGCTCTCCTGAGGGGGATGAGCACCTGCAAGGCGGCGTGATCCGCGAGATCGTCCCGCCGGAGCGGCTGGTCTACACCTTCGCCTGGGAGGAGGCCGACGGCTCGCCCGGCCACGAAACGCTGGTCTCCATCACCCTGGCCGAACATGGCCCCAATGCCACCCAGACTCTGATGACCTTTCGCCAGGGGACCTTTGAGAACGTCGAGAGCCGCGACGGGCACCGGGAGGGCTGGGACAGCGCCTTCAACGTGCTCGATGCGTATCTGACATCTTAAGTCGTGCGACGTGAGACGTGAGACGTGAGCACGAGAATCCGTTCTTCTCACGTCTCTCGTCTCACGTCTTGAGGACCGTCCCATGTTGCTTAGGGACAAGGTCGCCGTGATCTACGGCGCCGGCGGCTCTGTTGGCGGAGCTGTCTCCCGTGCAATTGCCCAGGAGGGCGCGACGGTCATCCTGGCGGGTCGCACCCTGGCGCCGCTGGAGGTGGCCGCGACCGAGATCAGGGCGGCGGGCGGCATGGCCGATGCGGCGATCGTCGATGCCCTGGATCGCTCGTCGCGCGAGGAATTGCTGTCCGGGGTTGTGGCCAGGACGGGCAAGATTGACATCTCGTTCAACGCGATCTCGATCGACGACGTCCAGGGCATGCCCCTGATCGAGATGGCCGAGGACGATTTCGTCCAGCCCGTAGCGACGGCGATGCGAACCCAATTCCTGACTTCGACGGCGGAGGGGCGTTACATGAAGGGGAAGGGTGGCGTCATTCTCGCCATCACGGCCCGGCCGGACCTGCGCTCCTACCCCAATACGGGCGGCTTCGGCGTCACCTGCGGTGAACTGGTCGACTGAGAGATTGCTATGCCAATTCACGTCTTCGATCCGAGCAAGCCGGAAAAAGCCGGCTGGGAGCCGGACGTTCCCGCCAGCGATTCGCTCCTGCGGGCCTTTCTTCTCAACTGGACCGCCGGCATCGCCGCCCAGGCGGCCGACCTGGGCGGCCAAACCCTGACCCGGGACGATCTCTCCGCCTCGGATATCGGCCGCCCGTCGTTCGGGGCGAACGTGGTCACCCTGCTCGCGCCGCTCTATCAAGACGACACGCCCGAGGTGATGGGCATCATCGACAGCTACTACGGCTTTGCCGATCAGCGGGACACTCGCACCGGCTCAGTCTTCCTGTTCTCTCCCTGGCCGACCCCCGACCTGCGGCTCCACGGGTGGTCGATCGAGGGGTATGGCTCGTTCATGCTCCGGCCCAGAGGCGGACAGGCGCCGATTCCTCCACCGGCCCTGCGGATCGAGCGGGTGACGGATGAGGACGGCCTGCGTGATTTCCAATCGGCTATGGCCCGCGGATTCGGGATGGACGAGCTCGCCTCGGCAGCGCACGGCTGGACGATCTTCGCGCCCGCGGCGCTCCGCGATCCCCGCGAGCACCTTTGGGTCGGGTATGAGGAGGACCGACCGGTCTGCGCCGCCTCCGCCTTTGTCGCCGAGGGGATTGTCGATGTGACGCTGGTGGCGACGGTGCCGGAGGCGCGCCGGCGCGGCTACGCGACGGCGATCACCTGGAAGGCGACCCTGGCCGATCCGGATCTTCTTGCCCTCTTGATCGCCACACCGGAAGGCAAGCCCGCCTACGAGGCGATGGGCTATCTCCCCCTATTCAACTTCACCATCTGGAGCAAGGATCGGCCTGCACAAGCAGCAGCATGATCGGAGGAGTTTCATGACGAAGACCCCAATGACCCAGCAGGATTGGGAAGCGTTTCTGGCCGAGCCGCGCATCGGCGTCCTCAGCGTGGCCAGCGACGACGGGCGACCACCCCTGGCCGTCCCGGTCTGGCACCACTACGAGCCGGGCGGCGAATTGACCTTCTTCACCGGCACCCAGGGGCGGACGGCCCGCAAGACCCGCCTGATCGAGAAGGCCGGCGTGGTCTCCTTCACCGTCCAGAAAGCCGAGCCGCCCTACAAGAACGCCACGATCGAGGGCAAGCTCGTCGCCATCGAACGGCCGCCTACCTCCGCGCAGATGCTGGCCATCCTCCGGCGCTACCTGCCGGAGGAGATGGCCCAGGGGTTTGCGGATGCCGAACTGGCGAATCCCGGCCCGACCCTGGTTCTCTTCCGGATCAAACCGGAGCGCTGGCTGACGGCTGATTTTTCGTAGTGTCGGTCTCTGCGCGGTATCCCAACCGGCTGCAATCGCGCTGCGCATGATCCTCACGCAGAAACCGACGTAGGGGTCGCATCGCGCCAACGTCAGATCGCCCGCCCCGGATCCGGGGCGGGCGATGATGCGCTCGTCCAGCAACGATGTCAGGCGGCCCTGTCCAGTTCCGCCAGCACCTCGCCAAAACCGTCCAGTCCTTCAACGGTGTCCGGATCGAGGAAGACGATGATATGGGTGATGCCCGCCGCGGCGTAGGCGCGCAGCTGGCCGGCGATGTGGGCGGGGTCGCCGCGCAGGACCGCACCCTCCGCCGCCTCTTGTTCGCGAGAACGGCCGTAGGCGGTGGAGGGTGGGTGCTGGCGGGGCAGGTCGAGATCGATCGAGAGGAGCAAGGTGCGGCCCAGGGTTGCCGGGTCGCGGCCTATCGCCGCGCAGGCAGCGTCGAGCGGGGCCAGAGACTCGCGGACATCCTCAGGTTTCAGGTCGAGGAACGTATTCCATTCGTCAGCGAAGCGGGCGGTCAGGTCGAGCATCCGCGGGCCGAGTTGGGAGCCGATCAGGATGGGTGGACCACCCGGTCTGGGACCGCGCGGGCGCAGTTCCGCCTCCCGCACCCGGTAATACGTGCCGGAAAAGTCGAGGCGGCCCTCGCGGAGCAAGCCGGTGATGATCTTGAGCGCTTCTTCGAAACGGCCGACCCGGTTGTTGGTCTCGAAGCCGAACCGATCCGCGTCGCCACCGCCATCGCCCGCGCCGAGGGAGAGAATCAGGCGGCCTCCGCTGATCTCGTCAACGGTGTCGGCCATTTTGGCGAGGAGGGCGGGGTTGCGAAAGAGGTTGTTGGTAACGATCTGGCCGAGTTCGACCCGGTCGGTCACGGCGGCGAGGGCCGCCATCAGCGACCAGCATTCCCACCCACCGGTGGCTTCGCCAGTGGCGAGATCGGGCGGGGCAACGCCGAGGGAGGCGTTGAGCTCCGGAGCATACTCCTCCCCGACGGGAAAGAGGAGGCGATCGACGGCCCAGAGGGAGTCAAACCCAACCGCCTCAGCCCGCATCGCTAACGCTTTCAGTTCGCGCCAGCGGGCGACATCGGGGCCACGGCGGCCTTCGGTCTCGGGCAGGGAGTAGCCGATCTTGAGGGGGCGGGTTGGATGGATCGTAGTGGTGGTCGGGCGATCGGTCTGCGACATGGAGGTCTCGTATCCTTACTTTACGATTCGAAATGGATAGCCGGATAGTCGGCTAGCCGGCCGGCTGGCCGGCTAGAAGCCGCGGAGGCCGGTCGGAGTGACCCGGATCGAGACGGAGAAGTCGCGCCCCATCTCCTCCGGAGAGCTCCAGGTGCGGAACTCCTCCTCATACTTCCGCACAAAGTCGGGCACCTGGGGGACCGGTGGGGCGTCGGGCACGATCCGGGCGACGCCGGTGAGGATGACGATGTCGTTGCCGGCGCGATCCCCGTTCAGGTGGAGCCCAACGATCGGGTTCCGGGCGATGTTGCGCAGCTTCTGGGTCTTGGGGTAGCTGAAGATCAGGATTGACTCCTCCTCCCCTTCGTCCCAGAGATACCAGACCGGGCTCGGCTGCGGCGTGCCGTCCACCCGGACGGTGGTCAGCCAGATGATCCGCTCGTCGCGCAGCCGCTGCGCGGCCCGGGCTCCGAACTCGGTTGCGGGGTTGATCAGGGTGGTCGGGTTAGTCAGGGTGGTCGGCATGGGCTCCTCCTCGCTCTCCGGGGGTTGGCACCGGCGAGCGAGGTCCATCGTATCGGGCTATGCTATAAGAATGGAAGTAGACACTCAAAAGTGCGGTAGGCACCCAAACGTACCCTTAGGGATGGAACTGATCCTGGTTGACGAGAGCGAGGGCACCCGTGGTGAGCGAGACGATCGACAGGCTGGACGCGGCAGAAGGCCTGGACCGGCTGGAGAAGGTGCGGGTATCGCGCGGGGGCACGGTCCGCGAGGCCAGTCCTGCGAGCCCGCGCCAGGCCCTGGCCCTCATCGCCGACAAGTGGGCCGTCCTGATCATCACGACCCTGGCGGCAGGGCCATATCGCTACAACGCCCTCCGCCGCGAGATCGCCGGTGTCTCGCAGAAGATGCTCACCCAATCCCTGCGCGATCTGGAATGCAATGGCCTGGTGGCGCGGACGGTCTACCCGGATACTCCTCCCAGGGTGGAATACCGGCTCACGCCACTGGGCGAGACCCTGGTCGATGCCCTAGGAGTGCTGCGCGACTGGGCCGATGCCCACTACCATGAGGTCGAAGCCGCCCGCCACGCCTATTGCGGTGCGGAGCCTGGGGAATGCGACTCCCAATAAATCTAATGTGGTTACGTGCACTGGTTCAGGGGCTTGCAAACTCCATCGCAGGAGATCGTGCCCTTCGGGCAGCACCGGCCGTTGGAACAGGTTTGCCCAACCGCGCAATGGTGGCCACAGGCGCCGCAGTTGTTGGGATCGGTGCTGGTGGGCACACAACCGGTGTCGCAACGCGTGAAACCGGGAGAGCAATCGACGCCGCAAGGCCGGTTGGTGGGGACACAGGAGCAGCTATTGTCACAGAATCGCGAGCCGTTCGGGCAGCAGAAGCGAGCCGGAGTGCAAAAGGCGCCAGCGCCACATTGCGCGTTGGTGGAGCACGGCAGTTCGTCGCTGAAGATTCGTGAACAGAAGGCGAGCGAATCGGAGGCCGACTTGGCTGCAACCACCGTGGCAACCGCTCCGCCTGCAACCGATTTGACGAACCACCGCCGGGTACGGGATCGGGACAAACGTCGGGTCAAGGCATCGAACCGTTCCGCATCCATCTCGGTCCTCCTGACGTCCTTCCGGCGTAGGTTGCCGGGTATAGGGTCACGATACAGACCGAGTTAAACGCCTCCATCGGCAAAGATGCCTATTCAATGCCGGCGGGTGAGCGGCGCCGGCACGGAGTGAAATTCGGGTTCCTCGGGCCCCTAGCGCGTATCGGCCAGGGCGCCAAAGGAGAAGAGCGCCCGGACATCCTCGCCGCGAGCGTCTCGCTGCTTGAGATCCTCCAGGAACTCGACAAAGCCGATGGTCGGCCGCCAACCGAGGAGGTTCGCCGCCTCGGAGAGATCGTGCTGCTCGACGGTCTGGGGCAATGGCAGGTCGTAGGTCTCGATCAGCGAGCGTGCGCCGGGGACACGCGATTCGAGCCAATCGGGCCCCAATGCTGGGAAGTCGGCCAGGACTTCGGCGGGGATACCGTGGTCAGTGTGAACGATCGTCTTGAACAGCCCGAAGCGGCGATCGAGGGCTCCTTGGAGGGCAGCGACCGTGGCGTCGGCGACGTCCTGACGATCAACGCCGTTGCGCAGCAACCGGGGCCCAAAGGTGAGATACGGCGCCGGCACGAACTCGTGGTAGCGGAGCATGGCGATCGCGGCGCCGGTGATCTCGTGGTAGGAGCGGCACATCTCCTCACCGAGGACCTTCGTCAGGCCGTAGACGCTGCTCCAGCCGTAGGCCATCGACGAGGCGTAGACGATGGCCTGCACGCCCTCGGCCCGGCACGCTTCGAAGACGTTGAAGGTGCCGTCGATGTTGACCGCGAAGATCGTGGCATCGCTGACCGGTGGCCGGTGGGCGCTGTGCCAGGCCGCGAGGTGAATGACCGCGTCGGCGCCCGCTACCACCTGCTGGACATCTGTGACGGTGCGGGTATCGCACCGGACAAACTCGCCCAGGGCAAGGACGTCGGCAGCCGGCGGGACCACGTCGGCGAGGCGGAGGCGAAAGCCGGCGTTGGCGGCAACACGGGCGATCGCCTGGCCCGCGTTGCCGCCCGCCCCGGTGATAGTGACAAGCTTTGACATGCAGATCCTCTCTCATTGCCGGTGACGGCGAGTGCTCTGTGCGGCGCCGGACCGGGAATCCTAGCAGGATCGCATCATCCGCCCTGGTCGCGTCAATCCCGTGGGCTGCAATAGTCGGAGAGCGGGGCGGAGGCTTCGCTGTTCGGGGTCACCATGTTGGTCGCGGTCCACTCAACGCCATCCCAGTTACCGTCATCGCCCGTATCGGTATCGAGGGGATTGCCGCTGTAGCGGATCTCGTCGCCGTCCCAAACGCAATCGTTGTCGGAATCTGGAGCGGTCGGATACGTGCCCCAGTTGACCTCGTCGCCATCCCAGAGACCGTCGGCGTCGGTATCGGCATTGCCGAGGGCGGTGCCGGGGTTCGCTTCGGTCAGGTCCGAGAGGCCATCACCGTCCGTATCGGAGCTACCAGGGTTTCCGGCCAGGCGGACCTCATCGCCGTCCCAGAGGCCGTCGCCTTCGGTGTCGACCGAGTTGGGCCATGAGCCAAAGCGGACCACCTCGTCGCCGTCGGAGAGACCATCTCCGTCAGTATCCGCCTTATTGGGATCGGACCCGTGTGCTTGCTCTTCGGCCAGGACGAGTCCGTCTTGATCGAGGTCGATGTAGTAATCGACGCCAAACCGGTCGGAGACGGCGCCGCCCGTCGTGGAACCGTAGATATCCGGATCGATTGGCCCTGACCCCGTGCTCGGATCTGGCGAGGGGGGACGGGGAAGGAGATGGAGACGGAGATGGACTGGGATTGGCTCCACCGCCCAAGCCGCCCTGCCCACCTTGACCGGCTGAACCAGCCTGCCCTGCTGTCCAGCCTGCCCAGCGGCCTCGATCGCATCGCCCATCCCGGAAATGGTCGACGAGTCTTTGGGCTGGGCGGGGGCAAGCGTGACGATCAGGATCAGCGATTCGGTGGCGTCATCATTGAACGATGAATCGGCGGCCTGGAGTTTGGTGGGATTCGCATCTTGGCTCCACCTGAAAAAGCTGGAGGCCGGGGCGGTGTCCCGCGCCCGGCCTCCAGTTGGTTCGCAGTGGTTGATGACCTACTGGCGAGCTGGTGAGCGCCGTTAGGAGGCGACCACCATGGCGGCGTTGGTCTGGGCGGCGAAGGTGGTGCCGTCGCCGCGGACCGAGTTGGCCCCGACCGTTGCCCCGGCCGGGATGACGAGATTGACGTTGGCGCTGCCGGTGTTGCTGGTCGTGACCTGGCCGATCTGGACCCAGCTGCCGTTAATCCGCCAGCGGATGCGGACTGCTTCCACCCGGCCGAAGCCACGCAGGGAGAAATCGACCGCCTGGCCGACCTGGCCGGTCTCCACCTTGATCCGGGGGACAACCTCGTAGGTGGATGTCTTGGAAACGGTGCCGGAGGTGAAGGTGATCACCTGGCCGGCGCCGCCCGGGGTGGCCGGGACCGGGAAGGAGCCGGTCGCCCCGCCGGAGGCGTTCGTCTGGAAGGTGCCGATGTCGATGATGCTGCCGCTGGTGCGGCGCCAGGTGATCGTCCCTGCCGCGTTGGCCGGGAAGTTGGCCACCGTGTAGGCGACGTCGGTGTTGACCGTGCCCGCGGACCGGCTCGAGGGTCACGGCCGGCGGCTGCGGGACCACGACCGTGACCGCGCTGGTCTGGGCGGAGAAGACCGTGCCCTCGGCACGAACCGTATTGGTCCCGGCGGCGGCGTTCGCCGGGACGATCACGTTGATCGTACCGGTGCCGGTGGCCCCAGTGGTGAGGGTGCCGACCTGACCGTAGGTGGTGCCGACGAGCCAGCGGATGCGGACGAACTCAGCCGGGCCGAAGCCGGTGAGGCCGATGGCGACCGACTGACTGCGCTGCACGCTCTCCGGGGTAACGCGGACCCGCGGAGCGACCTCGAAGGCGGTGGTCTCGACCTCGTTGCCGGAGACGGCCCGGACTTCCTTCGGGCCGCCGGGGACGGTCGGGACAGATCGGGTGCCGGTGGCGCCGCCGGAGGCGTTGGTCTGGACCGTACCGAGGCTGACGTTGACCCCGGCGATCCCGATGAAGTGGAGGGTGGCCTGCGCGTTCGGCGGGAAGTTGACGATCGTGAAATCGAAGGTGGACCCGACCGTGCCGCGAACCGGGGTGACGCTGACGCCCGGCGGCGGGGTGGTGGTGGTGGTGGTCGTGGTCGTGGTGGTCGTCGTTGGCGCAGCCGTGGTCGGTCGTGGTCGTCGTGGTCGGGGCTGCCGTGTGGTCGTGGTGGTGGTTGTCGGCGCTGCTGTGGTGGTCGTCGTGGTCGTCGTCGGCGCAGCCGTGGTGGTGGTCGTTGGCGCAGCCGTCGTGGTGGTCGTGGTCGTCGGCGCTGCCGTGGTCGTCGTGGTTGTCGGCGCTGCTGCTCGTGGTCGTCGTGGTGGGGAGCGGTGGAGACGATGGGCAGCGCGTCGAACAGATGCCCGCGAACCCGGGCTGGCTTGCAGCAGCCATCGACGACGACGCAGAACTGATCTTGCCGGTGCAACCTGCGTTGGTATTGCAGCCTACCGGCGCGGCACAGTCGCTCGCTGATACCCGGCAAACACCACCGCCCCCGACCAGGGTTGCGCACGAGCACCCGGCAAGGTTGCCGGGGCACGGCGTCGCTCCTGTGCAGGCGTCGCCGCCGGCGCAGGTCGGGTCGGGATTGGTGCTGGATTGCGCGGCTACGTGGGCCGGCGTGAAGCCGCGGCCGGCGAGCACACCGCCGGCCAGCGCCGCGCCAATGCCCGCCTTGAGGACATCCCGGCGGGAGCGGAGGCGCGCGAGTTTACGCGCCCAGTTATCGAAATCGCGTCCGTCCAACAGACTGCCCCTCCCTATCCCACAGCCGGCTGCCCCCGGTGGCAGCCGTCGCGCGGGACCCTTAAAGTCGCACCATCGGTACCAGTGCCGAAACGTCTCGAACGTGGCTGAAACGTGGGCGAACCCCTGGGCAGTCGGACCGGCCAATGCTGGTTTACCGGGGGAGACTGTTTGTGGGGATGACATTCGACCCAGAGCACAAGTACCAGAGCGGGTCCAGCCTACCGTCTCGGTTCCGGCGAGTCAAGGCGCGTCCGGCTCTTGAGCCGGGAATGGTCCGGATCATGAAGCCATTCTTGGCACGGACGGGATTCCGGGTGAGTGCATGGCGCGACCGCTGGGGGTCAGGCCTGCTCGCTCTCTACCGGGGAGTAACGGCCGGCCGGCGCGTGGCTGGAGAGCGGAGAAACGCCGGAGGCCGGGGCGGTTACCCGCTGCCGGCCTCCGGTTGGTAGGTCACGCGTGCTGCCTGCCTGGTGGTTGCCGTTAGGGGGCGATCACCGTGGCGGCGTTGGTCTCGGCGCGGAAGGGGGCCGTCGCCGCGGACCGTGTTGGCCCCGCCCACCGCCCCGGTTGGGATGGTGACGTCGATATTGGCGCTACCGGTGTTGCTGGTGGTGACCTGGCCGACCGGGACAAAGGAGCCGTTGATCAGCCAGCGAATCTGGACCACCTCCACCCGGCCGAAGCCGCGCAGAGAGACATCCACGGCCTGGCCAACAAAGCCGGATTCCACCTTGATCCGGGGGGCCACCTCGAAGGTGGAGGTGCGGGAGACGCTGCCGGAGGTAAAGGTGACGACCTGACCCGGCCCGCCCGGGGTGGCCGGGACGGGAAGGAACCGGTCGCGCCGCCGGAGGCGTTGGTCTGAACCGTGCCGATGGTGATGATGCTGCCGCTGGTCCTCCGCCAGGTGATGGTCACCGTGGAGCTGGCCGGGAAGTTGACCACCGTATAGTCGACGTCGGAGTTGACCGTGCCGCGCTGCGGCGACAGGATCACACCCGGCGGCGGCGGGATCACGACGGTGACGGCGTTGGTTTGGGCGGAGAAAGCGGTGCCGTCGCCACGGACGGAGGTGGCGCCGGCGGGCGCGTTCGCGGGCACGGTCACGTTGACGGTGGCACTGCCGGTGGTTCCTGTGGTTGCGGTGCCGACCTGGACGTAGGTGCTGCCGACGAGCCAGCGGATGCGGACGAACTCGGCCGGGCCGTAACCGGTGAGCCCGACGGAGACCGACTGGCCACGCTGGACCGTCTCCGGGGTGACGCGGACCCGAGGGGCGACCTCGAAGGCGGTGGTCTCGACCTCGTTGCCGGAGAAGACTCGGATCTCCTTCGGGCCGCCGGGGACGGTCGGGACAGTACGGGTGGCGGTGGCGCCGCCGGAGGCATTGGTCTGGACGGTCCCGAGGTTGACGTTGCTCCCGGTTGTCCCGATGAAGAGGAGGTTGACCGTCGCGTTCGGCGGGAAGCTGACGATCGTGAGGTCAAAGTTCGACCCAACGGCGCCGCGGACCGGGTTCACCGTGACCCCTGGCGGCGGGGTGGTCGTGGTGGTCGTGGTGGTCGTGGTCGTAGTCGGTGCCGCCGTCGTAGTCGGGGCCGTCGTGGTTGTCGGTGCCGCCGTCGTAGTCGGGGCCGTCGTGGTTGTCGGCGCGGCGGTCGTCGTCGGGGCCGCGGTGGTCGTGGTCGGGGCCGCCGTGGTGGTGGTTGGCTCCGCCGTCGTGGTCGGTGCCGCGGTGGTCGTCGGCGCCTCTGTGGTCGTCGGCGCTTCCGTCGTCGTGGTCGGGTCTTCCGCCGCGACACGACCTGGCGAAACCCCGCGCCCAGCAAGCACACCGCCAGCTACCGCCGCCCCGAGACCCGCCTTGATGACATCCCGGCGGGAACGCAGGCGCGCGAGTCTACGCGCCAGATTGTCGAAATCTCGTCCGTCCAATTGAATGCCCCTCCCATTCCCGCAATCCGGCTGCCCTGATGACACCCTTCACGCGGGACACGTGTCGCACCACCGGTACCTGTGCCGGGACGTTGCCGTCGTAGCTGATACGGGATCGAAGCTGCATCACCCAGTCGTACCGGCCAACGCGGGCACACCGGAGTGGACTGTTTGCGGGGATGGCGTTCGACCCATAGTACATGTACCAGAGTGGGTCCAGCCTACCGTTTCGGTACTGGTGCGTCAAGGCATTTATTGCTTCCGGACAGGAAGGATTCCGCCGATGATGCCCCTTTTGTCCCCATGGGCGGTCGACGGCGGCGGCGAACGCGCCGACCCGAGCACCATGGCCCCACCGGGATGACCGGAAACTGCCCTTCTGACAGCATTGGGGAGCGATTGTTTGACGCTGGGCGGAGGGCAGACCATGATTGCCACGGTAGACACGGGCCACCGGCGATGTCGTTGCCGGTCTGGCAAGATTCGGTCGCCGGCTTGCCGGCATCGGAGAGCCGGCGGTCGGACCGGCCCAGGACGATCGGGTCCGGTGACCTGACGGATTCGACGCGTGCGACGCAAAGTTGCCAGGGAGTGACGCGATGGTGGCGCTGACGATCGGGATGGCGGTGTACAAGGACTTTGACGGCGTCTATTTCACGATCCAGGCGCTGCGGATGTACCAGGACATGACCGACACGGAGCTGGTGGTGGTCGACAACTTCGGCGACGACCACATGCGGGACTTCGTCCAGGGCTGGGCGAAGGGGCAAGTACATCCTGGCGACGGATGCGGTCGGGACGGCGGCGCCGCGGGACCGGGTCTTCCGGGAGGCGTCGGGGACGCCGTCCTGTGCATGGATTCCCACGTCTTCTGCGCCGGGGACGGTGGCGCGGCTGCGGGAGTACTACCGCGACCATCCGGACACGATCGACCTTATCCAGGGGCCGCTGGTCTACGACGACCTGACGAGCCTCTCCACCCACTTCGCGCCGGAGTGGCGGGGGCAGATGTGGGGTACCTGGGCGACGGACCCGCGCGGGCAGGACCCGGAGGGGGAGCCGTTCGACATCCCGATGCAGGGCCTGGGGATCTTCAGTTGCCGCGGGGCGGCCTGGCCGGGCTTCAACCCGCACTTTCGGGGGTTCGGGGGCGAAGAGGGGTACATCCACGAGAAGATGCGGCAGGCGGGCGGGCGGACGCTGTGCCTGCCGTGGTTGCGGTGGCTGCACCGCTTCAGCCGGCCGAGCGGGGTGCCGTACCCGCTCTTCATCGAGGACAAGCTGCGCAACTACATCATCGGCCACTCGGAGCTGGGCTTGCCCCTGGCGCCGATCATCGCCCACTTCGAGGAGAACCTGCCGAAGGAGACCGTCACCAGGGTAGTCGAGGAGGCGCTGGCGGAGGGGGCGCGGCAGGGATCACGGCGGCGTTCACCCCGTTTGACTCCTCCGCGCCTCTCCCCCTGGTGATGGGTCACGCGAACAGGTAGTGGTCGCCCCATCCAGCCAGTCCAATCAGGCTGCCGTGGCATCGGCGCCGGCCATCATCGACATCGAGATGGACGACCAGGAGCATCACCGCGCGATCGTCGTGTTTGTCGACGACGTGCCCTTCTTGATCCAGCAGATGCTTGCCCTGCGGGAGTCCTGGCTGTACGTCGGGAGTCCGAACACGGATCTGGTGGCGATGGGGCCGGGCAATGTCCTGGCGCAGCTTCCGGACGATCTGGTCAAGATCGAGCAGCGGCCGGCGACGGACCACCCGGTCTGGCAGGGCTACAAGTACGTGAACGCCATCGCCTGCCTGAACGGGCCGGGATCGGAGCAGTTGGAGCGGTACACGCACCTGCTGCGGACGGACGCCGATACCTTCATCACGCCGGCGTGGCACGACTTCCGGCCGGCGGCGTTTGTCTTCGGCAATGGGGGCTACGCCAACGAGGACGTGCCCGAGCGGCTGCGGGCGCTGGCGGAGCGGTTCGGGCTGGTCCACCGGGGCCACACGAACGTCGGCTCGACGTGGTACGGCCCGACGGCGGTCGTGCGGCAGGCCGCGGCCATCAGCGAGCAGGTGACGAAGCACCTGATCACCGAGGAATTCGCCAACGATCCAGGAGCATGGCCCGGCTGGTACCGCGAGGTTTCGGTGAAGTACGCGAGCGAGATCGCGGTCAACCACTGCGCTCCCGACGCGCAGCGCACCGTCCTCCTCGACGCATCCAGCACATCGGACGAGCCGATCACGCACTTCCCCCACATCCACTGCTGGCATACCGACCAGCGATTCTCGAAGCACGCCTTCATGGCAGGGCAGTACACGCCGCCACGCGGCTCCGACTCTCGACCTCGGAGTCGTCCGTGATTACGCGATGGCGATGTCGTTCCGGTCGCTCGACGCTCTCCGCTCATCCGCGCCGGCGCGCCGAGCAGACCAACGCCCTGGCGGAGGTCAGGGACTGAGGCGTCAGGTGGTCACAGCGGGTCAAGCCCACCAAGATGATGCGGCTCCCCAGTACGGGTGTGACGTCAATGTCATGCTTGGGCACTTGGAGAAACGAAGATGATGTCCGTCGTTGATGTGGACCGGCGGGTTCGACGGCTCACCGCGTTGCCCACGTGAAGCTCCGTACGGCTCGACATTGTGAGATGAGCCGGACGTGACCTCGTCCTGGTCTGCCGGCTCACGTCGACGGTCGCCGTTGTCGCATCACACTCGCGCCAACGAACGACAATCCTCCAGGATGCCGTGGAAACGTGCGACGCACAGGGCTGGATCCAGATTATCCGGAAACCATGAGATGAGCGTCGGGCTTTCACCGGCCTGGACGAGGGTTCATGGCCAGGTCGCTTCCGCTGAAGCGTTCGCCGACCGTGTTGCGCATATCCCGCGCAACGGCGCGGCCAATCTATCATTATGAGCTGGCTACCGCGTCGGCAGCCCCGTCCAGCCCCGCAGCGAGGTCGAAATGTCGTCGAAATTCGCGCCCTCGGCCGGATTTGGACTGCTAGCTGGCCATAGCTGGGTTTGAGCAAGCCCTCGCCGAGACGGGCGGATGCTCCTGCGGCTGGATCGCCTAGAGGCGATGCACAACCGGGGCGGGAACTACGCGCATTACCGAGGTAGGGGGAGGCGTTGCGTTGGAAGCGTCGCTGGACAACTGGGTTAATAATTTCACACTGATAAGGCATCAGGTGGCCACAACTACCTGGTCCAGTATGACGAGCTACTCACGCTCGATGCGCGAGGAACACATCTCATGATCGTATCTGGTGTTGCTTCGGAGTCATCCATCCGTACGCGGACCAGCACTTCCGGGCTGCGCGGATCGTCGGTGTCGACGTCAACCCGATCGATATGAGCGATTTTCCCCATTCACCTTTTTGACCGGCAACGAAGTGATCCATCTTTCTACACGACCTGTTGCAAAGGTTCGATTTCGGCTCGTCATAAGACGATGGCGACCATCTTTGGGCGCACCAAATATTCCAATGTTTCAGATCATCTTCCCATTTCTCGCGCCCGGAGTATATACATCTGCGAAGATATCTCATAGAAGTTTTCTGCTGGTGAGTACGCCGTTGTTTGCCAGGGAGGAGCGAAGGAGTGCTGCTGCGTATTTTCCGCGTCTGGCGCCATATGTTGCGGCGGCTGAACAAGACGTCGTGAATGACACCGAAGATCCGCTGATGCACGTCATTGTGAAGAAGATTCGTGGCATAACGTTCATTCCGCACTGTGTAATTATCAGGTGCTAAGAGCGTCTTACAACCGGTTGATAGCGTCCCACCCAGGTCAGGAGGGCGCCGCCGAGGTGGAGGAAGGCTTGGTGGATGTCGCTGGTCACGTCCGCCGTATGAAGTTGCTGGACGGCGGCGTCGGTACAGGCTGTCGCACAGACCGAAGATCACCAGCTCACGCAGTTAGTCCCACCAGGTCGCGGCGGTGCCCCAGTAAGGGTGGCTACTCTCGATTTTGTCCTTCAGTAGTAGGCGAAATGATCCTGTGAATGAGCGCCGTGATTGATGTGTACGGCCGGCTCAGTGCTGCTTCGAGACGCCCATTTTCTCCGATTCGGCTCTAGACCGACTTCTCCCAGGAGCGCTTTAGATATGCACGACGTGAAGTGCTCGATCGCGGCGGGCAGCTTCATCGTGAGCTGAAGAGGGGATCGGCGCGGTGGCTATTGGGTTGTTATTCCTTCTCCGCATATACTGATGTAGTTCGTGTTCAGGAGCACGTCCTCGGAGAATGGCTCATGTCTGATACCTTTCTGGGTACAAGACAGGACGTCGTGCTCTAGGAATAAGCATGTACTCTGTACGGCCCAACTTCTTGAGCGGCGTGGAGCAACTTGAGGATTTGGAGCGTCATGGTGAGGTGGGCAGGCACGTGGTAGTACCAGCTCAGCTCGGGGAAGGGGTTGCCCGAGATGGGGAACCAGGGGCACGTCAGGATGTCGACGTCTTGCCTTCCGCCAGCTGCGTCAGGACGCGTTCCAGAGCATGGGGGCACCGCGTTGTTGCGTACATCTGGAATGTCTTCGTTCCGCCGAGCGGGAGGATTACGACGCTGCGCTCGGCAGCCTCGTGCAGGCGGGTCCAGATCTTCTCCGGGGAGTTCATACGAAAAGTGCAGGGTCTTGACGCTGTTTGGCGCCGGATCGATCGAGAACAGGTCATTGGTCACGGGTTATGTCGAGTCGCCCGTTTCGAACGAGCGCCTGGAGTTGCGGGGGCGCGACATCCACGACCTTATCGCCGCTGCCGGACGCCGCTTCCGCGATCCCTCACGCTTGCTTCCCCTCACTCCCACCACGCTGGTGGCTGTGCCCCAGTACGGATGGGGTGGGGTTCCATGTCGTGTTTGGGGTAGATGGTGAAGTGGGACGTGAAATGACGGCCGTGGTTGATGTGGACCGGAAGGGCTGACGGCTCGCCGCGTCAGCCCATGTGTGGTTTCCGTACGGCTCACGTTGATGCTGCCGTGCAGGAGCGCTTCGGGAAACACGGGCCGTGAAGTGCTCGATCGCTGCAGGCATGGGGCGCATCGCGAAGTTGGTGGAGGGAGGCGGGCAGTCGGTGGA
>CAWKIA010000039.1:0-164998 GCA_963849635.1 uncultured Chloroflexia bacterium
TGTCGTGGGGCCGTCAAGACCTACGAAGCGATCGTGAAGGGCGACGAGATCGTCGAGGCCGGTGTACCGGAGAGCTTCAAGGTCCTCGTCAAAGAGCTTCGCTCGCTTGGTCTCTCGATCGAGGTGATCAACGAGGACGAGCAGACCGTCGAGTTCACGGAAGACACCTCCCGCGACCTCCTCTCCAACCTGGACCGGATCAATCTCAGCGGCTTCGAGCGGACCGAAAGCTAATTCAGCCATCAGCTATCAGCTATCAGTCGTCAGGTAAGTTCTGACGGCTGAAAGCTGACGGCTGACAGCTACGTTCGGAGGAAGAATGTCGACAACTATTGATGATTTCCGCAGTGTCGAGCGTCCGCTGCCGCCAGTCGCCGACAGTACCGCACCCGGTAGCCGTCCTGTAGCAGGAGCTTTCGGGACTGGCGGAAATGGATACTCCCGAAGTGACCGTGGCGATCGCAGCCGCGTCCTCGACGTCAACAATTTCGACGCCATCAAGATCATGCTCGCCTCGCCGGAAGGCATTCGCGGCTGGTCCTACGGCGAAGTCACCAAGCCAGAGACCATCAACTACCGGACGCTGAAGCCGGAGCACGGCGGCCTCTTCTGCGAGCGCATCTTCGGTCCCACCAAGGACTGGGAGTGCTACTGCGGCAAGTACAAGCGCATCCGCCACGCCGGCACGGTCTGCGATAAGTGCGGCGTCGAAGTCACCCGCTCCAAAGTTCGCCGTGAGCGGATGGGCCACATCGAGCTAGCGGCCCCAGTCGCGCACATCTGGTACGTCAAGGGCACGCCGAGCCGCCTCGGTCTGCTGCTCGATATCTCCCCGCGCAACCTTGAGCGTGTCCTGTACTTCGCTTCTTACCTCGTCACCCATGTTGACGAGGAGGCGAAGCTGGAAGCAATTGCTGAGATCAATGAGGAGCATGAGGCCTCGATCGGAGAACTCCGGTCCGAGTCCGACCACGAACTGGCTCTGATCGACCAGCGCCTCAAGCTCGATGTCGGCAACCTCGATGAGGGCGAGGCGACCCTCACCGCCGACATCGACCAGCGGCGCCAGGTCCAGCTGGACGAGCTCCAGCGCGAGTTCGATGAGATCGTCGCCAAGACTGGAGGCCGTCCGTGGCAGCGCCGCGAGCGAGACGATCGCCTTCCGCGGGCGCCTGATCGTCGAGCAGGACGAGGCCGTCAACGACGACCGCTTTGCCGCGCTGAATGAGGTCTATCGCGAAGAGACCGAGACGATTGAGAGCTCGACGACGAACGAGGCGGGCGGCACCGAGGCTCTGGCCGGGGCTGAGCGGGACCAACTGACCTATGAGGCCGACGAGCGCAAGGAAAAGATCACCAAGCGCCTTGCCGAGCAGATCAAGGAATCCGAGAAGGAACGCGACGAGACCCTCAAGAGCATCAACGACCTCAAGGAACTGCAGATCCTGACCGAGACGCAGTACCGCGAGCTCCTCGAGTTCGTGCCGTCGAGCGTCTTCCGGGCGACGATGGGCGCCGAGGCGGTCTACGACTACGTCTCGAAGAAGGTCGATCTCGACGCGATCGCGGTCGATCTGCGTAACCAGATGCAGACCGATTCCGAGGTCAAGCGCAAGAAGGCGGTTAAGCGCCTGCGCGTCGTCGAGGCGCTGCGCAAGAGCGGCAACAAGCCGGAGTGGATGATCTTCACCGCGCTGCCGGTTATTCCGCCGGAACTGCGGCCGATGGTCCAGCTCGACGGCGGCCGCTTCGCGACCTCCGACCTGAACGACCTCTACCGCCGCGTCATCAACCGGAACAACCGTCTCAAGCGGCTGCTCGAGCTGGGCGCGCCGGACATCATCGTCCGCAACGAGAAGCGCATGCTCCAGGAGGCGGTCGACGCCCTGATCGACAACGGTCGCCGGGGTCGCGTCGTTTCTGGTTCGGGCAAGCACAAGCTGAAGAGCCTGTCTGACATGCTCAAGGGCAAGCAGGGCCGGTTCCGCCAGAACCTGCTCGGCAAGCGCGTTGACTACTCCGGCCGCTCGGTGATCGTGGTCGGTCCGGATCTCGATCTGGACGAGTGCGGTATCCCGAAGCGGATGGCGTTGGAGCTGTTCAAGCCGTTCGTGATGCGCCGGCTGGTCGATCATGGCCACGCCCATAACATCAAGGCGGCCAAGCGGCTCGTCGAGCGCGTCGATTCCCGTGTCTGGGAGGTACTGGAAGAGGTCATCAAGGACTACGTCGTCCTGCTGAACCGCGCTCCAACCCTTCACCGGCTGGGTATCCAGGCGTTCCGCGTTCGCCTGATCGAAGGCTCCGCCATTCAGATCCACCCGCTCGTCTGCACCGCGTTCAACGCCGACTTCGACGGCGACCAGATGGCGGTCCACGTTCCGCTCTCAAAGGCGGCCCAGGCCGAAGCCCGGGAGCGGATGCTGTCGATCAACAACCTGCTCTCGCCGTCGAACGGTGAGCCGATCGTCTCGCCGACTCAGGACATCGTTCTGGGTTGCTACTACATGACCTCTCTTCGCGACCACGAAGAGGATCTTGCCATGGGCCGCGTGCCGCGCGGCTGGGGCAAGGTCTTCTCGTCGATGGAAGAGGTCCGGATTGCTTACGACTGCGCCGCGATCGACCTGCAGGCGCAGATCACCGTCCACACCGATCGGTACGGCGCGAGACAGAAGATCGAGACGACCGTCGGTCGGGTCATCTTCAACATGGCACTGCCGCCGGAACTCGGTAAGTTCTACAACGACACGATGGGCCGGAAGGCGCTTCGCGGCGTCGTCGCTGACTGCTATAGGCTCTTCAAGAACGCCGTCAAGACCGCACAGGTCGTGAACGCGATCAAGCGCGTCGGCTTCGAGTACTCGACCAAGGGCGGCATGAGCATCGCCGTGGCCGACGTCGTCATGTCAGAGTCCAAGCCAGGACTCCTGCACGACGCCGACACCAAGGCGGAGCAGGTCGACCGGCAGTATCGCCGTGGTCTGTGACCGAGGACGAGCGACTGCGCGAGCTCGAGTTGATCTGGAACGGTGCCCGCGACGAACTGCAGCGCCACGTCGGCGAGCGGCTCGGCGCCCAGAACTCCGTCTACATGATGGCGGACTCTGGCGCGAAGGGAAACATGAACCAGATCAGCCAGATGTCCGGTATGCGCGGACTCGTGCTCGACCCGGAAGGCCGGATCATCGACATCCCGATCCGCTCCAACTTCCGCGAGGGCCTGACTGTTCTCGAGTACTTCCTCTCGACCCACGGCGCCCGCAAGGGTCTGGCTGACACCGCGCTGCGGACGGCGGACTCTGGCTACCTGACCCGCCGCCTGTGTGACGTCGCCCAGGACGTGATGATCACGATGGACGACTGCGGTACGGAGCAAGGCTTCTGGGCGGAGCGGATCGACTCTGACGGTAAGGAACTCAACGACGACGAGTACCGCGCCCGGATCACCGGCCGGATCACGCTCGCGCCGATCATCCACCCGGAGACAGGCGAGATCATCGTCGAAGAGGGTCACGAGCTGAGCGACCGTCTCGAGCCGGGCGACGGCACCATCCGCGACGTCGTCGGTGAGGTTATCGCCGCCGGTCTCGACAAGCTCTACCTGCGCACCGTGATGGCCTGCGAGTCGACGCATGGCGTCTGCAAGGCCTGCTACGGCCGCGACCTGGCCAGTGGCAAGGTTGTGGAGCAGGGAGAGGCTGTTGGCATCATCGCCGCGCAGTCGATCGGTGAGCCCGGCACTCAGTTGACGATGCGCACCTTCCACACCGGTGGTGTGGCCCGCGCGGACATCACGACCGGTCTTCCCCGCGTCGAGGAGCTGTTCGAAGCGCGCTCGCCAAAGGGCAAGGCGCTGATCTCGGAGAAGGAAGGCACGGTCGCCATCGAGCAGACCGATCAGGGCCGCATTCTCTCGATCACCAGCATCGAACAGGATTCGCGCTCGTACCGTCTTGAGAAGGGCTGGGAAGTCCAGCTTCAGCAGGGCGATCACGTCGACAAGGACAAGACGGTCCTCGCCATCAAGCCGGACGGTGAGAAGGTGACATCGGAGATCGAGGGCTTCTTCTTCCTCGACGACCGCACGATGTACGTCCGCAACGAGAAGACTGAGCGTGAGGAGCACTCCGTTCCGGTTGTCTACCAGATCCTGGTCAACGACGGCGACGTTGTCTCGCCGGGCCAGCAGCTGACGGACGGCGCCAAGGATCCGCAGGACATCCTGCTCACCCTCGGCCGCGAGGCCTGCCAGCGCTACATCATCGATGAGGTTCAGAAGGTCTACCGCTCTCAGGGCGTGAACACCAACGACAAGCACATCGAAGTGATGTGCCGGCAGATGCTGCGCAAGGTCCAGATCGTCCACCCGGGCGATACCGACTACCTGCAGGACGAGCGGATCGACCGGTTCGAGTTCAACCAGATCAACGAGGACATTCTCGCCCAGGGCGGTGAGCCGGCCACCGCGATGCCGGTACTGCTCGGTATCACCAAGGCCTCCCTGGAGACCGACTCCTTCCTGTCAGCCGCCTCCTTCCAGGAGACCACTCGGGTCCTGACCGAAGCCGCGATCAACGGCAAGGTCGACGGCCTGCGCGGCCTGAAGGAGAACGTCATCATCGGCAAGCTGATCCCGGCGGGGTCAGGATTCGGCGCGCGGACTGCCATGCCGTTGAGTGACTTGGACGAGGTGCAGCTCGCCCAGATCGCGGCGATGGCCGCCGAGAGCGGTGTCGAGGAGGCAGTCGACGAGGACTACGCCGATCTCATGCAGCAAGGGCTCGTCCCATCGTGCCGGATCGGCGACCGCCGTTGCCGATGACGACGCAGATGGCTTCGAGGACGTGGCCGACGAGGAAGAGGGGATCTCGATGCAGCTGCTCGTCGAGGGTTCTGACGAGCTGGCCATCGACGAGACTGACTCAGAATCTGAGGAGTAGGCCGCGACTGCGGACTGATTGAAAAGTGTGCGACGGCGGGGCGGCAATGCCCCGCCGTCGCGCTTTTCCGGCGTTCACGTGATGGCGATGGGCCAAACACGCCGGCCGCGAAAAGTCCTTGCCGTTGCATTGCCTATCCCGCCTGCATAGGATGCGAGGTGGTCAACGAATACGATGGCCGTGGCGCGAATGTCTCTAGGGGAGGTTGGCGATGGAACCCGCGAACTCAAATGGCGCTGGGAAAGTCAATCGTCGCAATCTCCTAAGGTGGGGTGCCGCGTCGGCAGCAGTTCCTGCTCTTGGCGCGGTCGCGTACGGGACGGGTGCGAGTGGTGGCGATTCTGAAAACGTGACCGCCTTTTCGGCCCAGCTAACGCCGTTCCCTGAGATCGAAGAGGTCACGATTGCCGAGATGCGCGCGGCGATGGACGCGGGGCGGCTGACCAGCCGCCAGGTCGTTGAGATCTATCTGGCGCGCATCGAAGCGATCGATCGCAACGGTCCCAAGCTCAATTCGATCATCGAGGTCAACCCGGACGCGCTCGCGATCGCCGATGAGCTCGACCGTGAACTCGCCGCCGGCACCAGCCGTGGACCCCTCCACGGGATCCCGATAGTCCTCAAAGACAACATCGACACAGCCGACAACATGCTGACGACGGCCGGGTCGCTGGCGTTGGCTTCGACGACACCGGCCCAAGACTCGACCACGGCCGCCCGGCTGCGGGCTGCTGGCGCTGTCATCCTTGGCAAAACCACCCTGAGCGAGTGGGCGAGCTTCCGTTCGTCGTACTCTTCGAGTGGTTGGAGCGGCCGCGGTGGTCAGGCTCTCAATCCCTACGCGCTCGATTCCAGTCCGTGCGGATCTAGCTCTAGGCTCCGCGGCCGCGGTCGCCGCGAACCTCTCTGCGGTGGCGATAGGTACCGAGACAAATGGATCGCTCGTGTGCCCGTCCCATGCCAACTCGGTCGTGGCCATAAAGCCGACCGTTGGACTGACAAGCCGCGCCGGTGTCGTCCCGATTTCCCATACCCAGGACACGGTTGGTCCGATCGGCCGGACCGTAGCCGACGCCGCAGCGGTGCTCGGCGCCCTCGTCGGTGTCGATCAGCGAGATCCGATAACGTCTGAGAGTGCCGGAAAGTTCGAGACCGACTACACCCAGTATCTCGATGCCAATGGCCTCAAGGGTGTCCGGGTTGGCGTGCCGCGCACGGCCGGCTACACCGACTATAGCCCTCAGGTCGAGGCGATTTTCGCCGCCGCCCTCGAGATGATGCGCTATCTCGGGGCTGAGGTCGTCGATCCGGCAAACTACCCAAATCAGGAAGCGATGGGCACCCGGGACGGGGGCACTGTCGAGCTTTACGAGTTCAAGGCGGATATGAACGCCTACCTGGCGACCCGGGGAGCGGAGTCACCGGTGAAGACGCTGGCCGACCTGATCCAGTTCAACAAGGACCACGCAGCTGAGGAAATGCCGTTCTTCGGGCAGGACCTTTTCGAACTTGCCGATGCCATGGGACCTCTGACCGACCAGGAATACAAGAATGCCCTGGAGAAGCTCCTGAGACTATCTCGGGAGGAGGGCATCGACGCGTTGATGGACCTGTACAAGCTCGACGCCATCGTCGCCCCAACCGGCAACCCGCCGTGGAAGATCGATCTCGTCAATGGCGACCACTTCCTGGGGGCAAGCTCAGGCGATGCCGCGAAGGCCGGCTACCCGATCGTGACGGTCCCGGCCGGTTATGCCTACGGATTGCCGGTGGGGATCAGTTTCATCGGACGTGCGTACAGCGAAGGCACGTTGATCAAGCAAGCGTATGCCTTCGAGCAAGCCACACAGATTCGCGAGCGACCGAACTTCCTGCCTTCGGCCGTCGTGCCATCGGGGCTGATCGGAGCGCTGACGCTGCCGACGGTCGCGGGGATCAGTGATCCGCGGGGCGCGACCCCGTTTGCGTCGCCCGAGGCCACTCCTGAAGCCACTCCTGTCGGAGCTGGGTAAAACCTAAGGCAAAACCTGACTTGACTTACATGTACCTGCGACTGGGTGATGGGCGCGTCCTCATCTACATTCGATCGGGGAATCTGGCGACAGCAGGGCAATGATGCTCCTCCCTCGCAATATCCCGCCGGATTTCCTCCGGGCGCTGTGCTCTTATCGGCGTGAGCGATTAATCAATTCTGCCGTAGCATTGCCGTACCGCACGGCGTAGGATGCGGGAACACAACGCGATGACCATGACGAGTAGCAGACAAAGAGGGGGTGGGCAATGGAACCTGCGAACTCTGATGGCGCTGGCAAGGTCAATCGTCGAAGTCTGCTGCGGTGGGGCGCAGCATCGGCCGCCGTTCCGGCACTTGGCGCGGTCGCTTACGGGACAGGTGCAAGCGGTGGTGGTTCTGACAACGTGACGACCTTTTCGGCCCAACAGGCTCCCTTCCCTGAGATTGAAGAAATCACGATCGCCGAGCTGCGCGCGGCCATGGACGCCGGGCGGCTGACTAGCCGCCAGGTAGTGGAGATGTATCTCGCCCGCATCGACGCGATCGATCGCAACGGTCCTAAGCTCAACTCGATCATGGAGGTCAACCCGGACGCACTTGCGATCGCCGACGAACTCGACCGAGAGCTCGCCGCTGGCGCAATTCGCGGCCCACTTCACGGCATCCCCATCGTCCTTAAAGACAACATCGACACGGCCGACAACATGCTGACGACGGCCGGGTCACTGGCATTGGCCTCAACGAAGCCGTTGCAGGACTCGACGACGGCCGCGCGCCTGCGGGCCGCTGGGGCCGTCATTCTTGGCAAGACGACCCTGAGCGAATGGGCGAACTTCCGCTCCACGCACTCGTCGAGTGGGTGGAGCGGCCGGGGCGGCCAGTCCCTCAATCCGTACGTCCTCGACTCCAGCCCTTGCGGCTCAAGTTCAGGTTCCCCAGCGGCGGTTGCGGCCAACCTGACCACGGTGGCGATTGGGACGGAGACCGATGGTTCGATCGTCTGCCCATCAAACGCCAGTTCGGTCGTGGGCATCAAGCCGACCGTCGGATTGACGAGTCGGGCCGGCGTTGTCCCGATTTCCCACACCCAGGACACCATCGGTCCCCATGGGCGCACGGTAGCCGATGCTGCCACGGTGCTGGGTGCTCTGGTCGGGCCAGATCCGCGCGATCCGCAAACTCAGGAGAGCGCCGGCAAGTTCGAGGCCGATTACACCCAATTCCTCGACGCCGATGGCCTCAGGGGCGCCCGGATTGGTGTGCCGCGCACGGCGGGGTACACCGGCTATAGCACCCAGGCAGACGAGATCTTCAACGCGGCCATCGAGGCGATGCGCCAGCTCGGCGCGGAGATCGTCGACCCGGCCGATTATCCGAACCAGGAGGACATGGGCACACGGGACGAGATCACCGTCCTGCTCTACGAGTTCAAGGCCGACGTGACCGCCTATCTGGCGACACGAGGCGCAGAGTCACCGGTGAAGACACTGGCCGACTTGATCCAGTTCAATAAGGATCACGCCGCCGAGGAGATGCCCTACTTCGGTCAGGAGCTGTTCGAGCTGGCCGAGGCGAAGGGTCCGTTGACTGATCAGGAGTACCTGGATGCCCTGGAGAAGAACACACGCCTCTCCCGGGAAGAAGGCATCGATGCGCTGATGGATCTGCATAATCTCGATGCGATTGTTGCTCCAACCGGCAGCCCGCCGTGGAAGATCGACCTCGTCAACGGCGACCATTTCCTGGGGGCAAGCTCGGGCGATGCCGCGATGGCTGGCTATCCGATCGTGACAGTCCCGGCCGGATACGCCTACGGATTGCCGGTTGGCGTCAGCTTCATGGGCCGTGGATACAGTGAAGGCACCTTGATCAAGCTGGCATACGCCTTCGAGCAGGCAACCCAGGTGCGCGATCGGCCGAACTTCTTGCCTTCGGCGGTTGTGCCGTCGGGGCTGGTCGGGGCACTGACGCTACCGGCGGCGGCTGGTGTCAGCGATCCGCGGGGCGCGACCCCGTTTGCGTCTCCCGAGGCGACCCCGATCGAAACCTCGTGATGCCCGAGTTGTTGCTGAGGACAGGCGCGAACTGTGGTTGACGTCGTACGCGGCAAGGACGCGGTTGCCTAGCGAAAGGAGAGCGACATGGCAGCTTCCAGAGAATCTAGACCGGGATCTACGGGCGTTCGGCGGCTCCGGTTCGCTGGCCTTGCGACCGCCGTTGGACTGATCGGATTGCTCGCTCCGAACGCCGCCGCCGCGCAGCCGACCTCCGCGAACGGGACGGTGCCCAGCATCGCGGTGATCGGCTTCGGTGAGGCCGAAGTCCCCGCCGACACGGCGAACCTTCAGTTCTTCCTCAGTCTGAACGATCCCTTCACTGGTCCACCGGCCCGCCCGCGCCCGGGAGTTGAGCCCGGCAGCGAGGAGCGCGAGGCCGTCGCTCCGGTCGTTGACCTGATCGTGAGCAACGGTGTGAACCAGGAGGACGTGCGGATCACGACGAGCCTGGCCTTGACCGGACCATACGGTCCGAGCAGTTCCAGCGCCGTCTTCGTCGAGTTCCCCGTCGCCGAGCCGACGCAGGACGAGTTGAATCAACTCGTCGACGCCGTCGGTCAAGAGGCCAGCGACCAGGGCCTGTTCTTGACGCAAGTCGGGGTTGCGTACGAGGTCACTGACTGCGCGCCGGTCCGGCGCGCGGCTCGCGAATCTGCCGTTGAGGACGCCCGCGCGCAAGCGCAGGTGCAGGCCGAGATCCTGGGCGTAGACCTGGGAGAGGTCATTGTGTCGAGCGACATTCCAGTCACGGCGCTCTCCCCGTATCCTGGCAATAGTTGTGAGCCAGTCGCGCCTTCCCCCATCGTTGGAGGTTTCACCGTCGCCGCATTTGACCCGACCGCCGAGCCAGTCGTCGAAATCTACCGCCAGGTGATGGTGACGTTTGCCATCACCGAAGAGGAGTAGTTGAGGCGCGGCCGTCCCAGCGATTTCCCATAGCTCTGGACGCGTCTGGATGCAAAAGTTTCAAGGTTGACGCACCGGAGAATTCTGCGTAGAATAGCCCTTCGTGGCCGCCGCTAGGCGGCCATGTGGGTGAAGTTGTCTCGTCCATTCCCTGGAAGGACGTTGAACGATCCCTCGACGGACGACTGGCGCCGCAGCTGTTGGTTAACGGGGAAGGTCCCCGCCGAGCCGGCAGAGCACGGTAGTAGCCTCTCGTCTGGTAGGAGCTTTTCGTGCCGACGATCAATCAGTTGGTTCGAAAGGGCCGCAAGCGCGTCACCAAGAAGACGAAGGCGCCGGCTCTGGGCTTCACGAACAACGCACTTGGCCGCTATGCGGGCGAGTTGCGTCGCGGCAGTAATTCGCCGCAGAAGCGCGGAGTCTGTACCCAAGTCAAAACGATGACGCCGAAGAAGCCTAATTCCGCTCTTCGCAAGATTGCCCGCGTGCGTCTGACCAACCATCTTGAGGTCACGGCGTACATCCCGGGCGAGGGGCACAACCTTCAGGAGCACTCCGTGGTGCTGGTACGTGGTGGCCGGGTGAAAGATCTCCCGGGCGTCCGCTACCACATCGTTCGCGGAACCCTGGATGCCCGTGGCGTTGAGAACCGGAAGCAGGGGCGGTCCAAGTACGGAACCAAGGCGCCCAAGGCTGCCGCCGCCAAGCGGTAGCAACGGACCGGCACGCGGCCGGTATCGATAATCGGGTGCTTCCCGCTTCGGCGGAACTGAGTGACTCCCACGAGAAGCGGCCCGGCGTCTCTGAGACGCTGACCGCTTTTCGTGTGTTTAGGAGCACTCGGAACCGACGTCTGTGGAAGCCAATAGATGCCGGCACCAGAGCGATCTGGCGATGGCGTCATCCGGTGGCGACGGTTGCACGCGCCCCGCACGGCCGGATTTGAATCTGCGGTAATACGGAGGCCAGACGAAACATGCCAAGGCGAGCGAAAGTCCAGAAGCGGATCATCATTCCAGACTCGAAGTACAACAGCGAGCTGGTGACCCGCTTCATCAACAAGATCATGCAGCGGGGTAAGAAGGGCCTGGCCGAGCGCATCATGTACGGCGCGTTCGAGACCATCCAGACCCGGACCGGCCGTAGTCCGCTCGAAGTCTTCGAGCAGGCGGTCTACAACGCCACTCCGGTCGTCGAGGTCAAGCCCCGGCGTGTTGGTGGCGCCACCTACCAGGTCCCGGTGCAGATCGAAGGGGACCGGCGTCGCTCGCTGGCGATCCGCTGGCTGCTGACGGCAGCTCGCAATCGCCCTGGCAAGTCGATGGAAGAGAAGCTCGCCAACGAGCTGATGGATGCATTTAACGGCACGGGCGCAACGATCAAGCGACGGGAAGATACCCATCGCATGGCCGAAGCGAACCGCGCCTTCTCTCACTACGCGCGATTCTAGCTTTTAGCCGTCAGCAATCAGCCCTCAGCCGTCAGAAATCCCGACTGAACTGGCGGCCGACCCAAACCTGCTGATAGCTGACGGCTGATCACTGATAGCTCGGGGCCAAGGGCCCTTCGGAGACATTAATGAGTAGCGCTACCGCCACCAAGCCAGGTGCCACGGACGCCCGGACCGCTCTTTCGCGGACCCGCAACATCGGCATCATTGCCCACATCGACGCGGGTAAGACAACGACGACCGAGCGGATCCTCTTCTACACCGGTCGCGTGCACCGCGTGGGCGAGGTCCATGAGGGCGCGGCCACGATGGACTGGATGGAGCAGGAGCGAGAGCGGGGTATCACCATTACCTCAGCCGCCACCACCTGCTTCTGGAAGGACCATCGGATCAACATCATCGACACGCCCGGTCACGTCGACTTCACGGTCGAAGTCGAGCGGTCCCTGCGCGTCCTCGACGGTGGCGTCGTCGTGTTCGATGCCGTCGCGGGTGTCGAGCCGCAGTCGGAGACGGTCTGGCGGCAGGCGGACAAGTACGCCGTGCCGCGCTTCTGCTTCGTCAACAAGATGGACCGCACCGGTGCGTCGTTCCAGCGCACGCTGGACATGATCGTCGACCGCCTGAAGGCAAAGCCGGTCCCAGTCCAGCTGCCGATCGGTGCTGAGTCCAACTTCAAGGGCGTCGTCGATCTCATCGAGCAGGTCGCTTACATCTACCACGATGACCTCGGCCAGAACATCGAAACGGTCGAGATCCCGGCGGACATGGTCGAAGAGGCTGCTGCTGCCCGGGTGTTCATCGTCGAGTCGGTCGCCGAGAGCGACGAAGAGCTCACGATGCGCTACCTCGAAGGCGAGGAGCTGACCAACGATGAGCTGCGGGCAGGTCTGCGCGCCGCGACGTTGAACAACCTGCTCGTCCCGGTCCTCTGCGGCAGCGCCCTCAAGAACAAGGGCGTGCAGCCGATGTTGGACGCGATCATCGAGTACCTGCCTTCACCGGAGGATGTCGAGGCTGTTCGCGGCACCGACCCGAAGACCGACGAAGAGGTGATCCGCAGCGTCGAAGATGGTCAGCCGTTCTCGGCACTGGCATTCAAGATCCAGGCCGATCCGCACGTCGGCAAGCTGACGTACATCCGCGTCTACTCCGGATCTCTGGCGTCCGGTTCTTACGCGCTGAACTCGACCAAGGGCGAGCGCGAGCGTGTTGGCCGGTTGCTTCAGATGCACGCGAACACGCGGGAAGAGATTCCCGTTGTTCACGCCGGCAACATCTGCGCCGTCATTGGTCTCAAGAACACGACGACTGGTGACACACTTTGTGATCCCGCCGCTCCGGTCGTGCTGGAAAACATCACCTTCCCGGAGCCGGTGATCTCCGTCTCGATCGAGCCTAAGACCCGCGCCGACCAGGACAAGATGGGTAACGCCCTCGCGCGCCTGGCGGAAGAGGATCCGACTTTCCGGGTCCGCACAGCTGAGGAAACCGGCCAGACCATCATCGACGGAATGGGTGAGCTTCACCTCGAAGTCATCGTGGACCGGATGATGCGGGAGTTCCGGGTTGAGGCCAATGTTGGCCGCCCACAGGTTGCCTACAAGGAGACCATCACGGTTCCGGTTCGGGCCGAGGGTCGCCACGTACGGCAGTCGGGTGGTAAGGGTCAGTACGGCCACTGCATCGTCGAGTTCACGCCTCAGGAGCGGGGCGCGGGCTACGAGTTCGTGGACAAGGTCGTCGGTGGCTCGATTCCGCGCGAGTACATCGCTCCGATCAATGCGGGCATCGTTGAGTCGATGCTGACGGGTGGCCAGGCGGGCTTCCCGATCGTGGACATCAAGGCGACAGTCATCGATGGCTCCTACCACGATGTGGACTCATCGGAAATGGCGTTCAAGATTGCCGGTTCGCTGGCGCTCAAGGACGCAATCCGGCGCGGCCGACCAAGCATCCTCGAGCCGATCATGGAGGTCGAGGTCACAACGCCGGACGACTTCATGGGCGATGTCATCGGGGACCTCAATTCTCGTCGTGGCCAAATCCAAGGCATGGAGGAGCGCGCAGGCGCTCAGGTCATCCGAGCGACGGTGCCGCTAGCGGCAATGTTCGGATACGCAACCGACCTTCGGTCCACGACTCAGGGCCGCGCGGTCTACTCGATGCAGTTCGATCATTACGCGCCGCTGCCGACCAACCTGGCCGAAGAGTTCGTCGCCAAGGCACAGCGATCCTAATTTGAGCGTTGGCGGGTGACCGGGATCGCCGGTCATCCGCTTCAGGTAGTTTGGTCGACATAAATTCGGGTCCGGTGGGGAACCGAAGGTCGACCGAAATGGAGTAGGGAGTAATTTCGTGGCGAAGCAGAAGTTTGAGCGGACGAAGCCGCATGTGAACGTGGGCACGATCGGGCATGTCGACCACGGCAAGACGACGTTGACGGCGGCGATCACCAAGACGCTGGCCCTCTCCGGCCGGGCCCAGGCCAAGGCCTTCGACCAGATCGACAACGCCCCCGAGGAGCGCGAGCGCGGCATCACCATCGCCATCGCCCACGTCGAGTACGAGACCGACAAGCGCCACTACGCCCACGTCGACTGCCCCGGGCACGCCGACTACATCAAGAACATGATCACCGGGGCCGCCCAGATGGACGGCGCCATCCTGGTCGTCTAGGCCCCCGACGGCCCCATGCCCCAGACCCGCGAGCACATCCTGCTCGCCCGTCAGGTCGAGGTCCCCAGCATGGTCGTCTTCCTCAACAAGGTCGACATGATGGACGACGAGGAGCTGCTCGAGCTGGTCGAGCTGGAGGTGCGCGAGCTGCTCAGCACCTACAACTTCCCCGGCGATGAGATCCCGATCGTGCGCGGCTCGGCATTGGCCGCCCTCGCCTCGGAGAGCAAGGACACCAGCGCCCCGGAGTACGCCCCGATCCTGGAGCTGATGCAGGCGGTTGATGATTACATCCCCGACCCGGTGCGGGCGATCGACCAGCCCTTCTTGATGCCGATCGAAGACGTCTTCGGGATCAAGGGCCGCGGCACGGTCGTCACGGGCCGGGTCGAGCGCGGGATCGTCAAGCCGGGCGAGACCATCGAGATCGTCGGGATGGGGGTGCGCCGGGCGACGGTGGTCACCGGCGTCGAGATGTTCCAGAAGACCCTCGATGCGGGCGAGGCGGGCGACAACGTCGGCTGTTTGCTGCGCGGGGTCGAGCGCGAGGATGTCGAGCGCGGTCAGGTCCTCTCCAAGCCGGGGAGCATCAACCCGCACACCAAGTTCCGGGCCGAGGTCTACGTGCTGAGCAAGGAGGAGGGGGGGCGGCACACGCCGTTCTTCCCGGGGTACCGGCCGCAGTTCTACATCCGGACCACGGACGTCACCGGGGCGATCGAGTTGCCCGAGGGGGCGGAGATGGTGATGCCGGGGGACAATGTGGAGATGGGGGTGGAGCTGATCACGCCGGTGGCGTGCGAGGAGGGGCTGCGCTTCGCGATCCGCGAGGGCGGGCGCACGGTCGGGGCCGGCGTCGTCACCCGCATCATCGAGTAACCCCTGTACCAGGGCGGGTTTATCGACCCGTCAACGCGAGGCGGCCGGCCCATTTTCGGGCCCGGCCGCCTCACGGCGTCAGGATGGTCCTGAGCCGTATCGTCTTCGCTCTTTGACAACCGATTCGACTCCCACGACTCAGGAGGGGTGTGTTCGATGGTCGCACGCAAGCCGACGCAGAAAATCAGGATTCGTCTCAAAGCCTACGACCACAAGATTCTTGACCAGTCGGCTGGCAAGATCGTCGAGACCGCGGAATCGACCGGGGCCAAGGTGGCGGGACCTGTTCCACTGCCGACGCGGATCGAGAAGTTCAGCGTGATCCGCTCTCCGTTCATCGATAAGGACTCGCAGGAGCAGTTCGAGATCCGGACGCACAAGCGACTGATCGACGTGTTGGAGCCGAGCGGTAACACCATCCGGGCGCTGATGCGGCTGAATTTGCCGGCAGGCGTCGATATTGAGATCAAGCTGTAAGAGAGTGACAAGTTCCAAGGGGCAAGTTCCAAGTACGTTCGACTTCACTTGGAAACTTGAGACTTGTAACTTGCAACTTCTGTCGTCTTCACGCTCTTGATGCGGGGCCGGCCAGAGTGCTGTCGCCGCGTCCTGGAGACAGGAAAGGGCCAGGAAAGAGCCAATGATCCAGGGATTGATTGGTAAGAAACTGGGGATGACCCAGGTATTTGACGAACGGGGCGTGGTGCTTCCGGTCACGGTGATCGAGACGGGACCGTGCGTCGTGACTCAGGTCAAGACGACCGAGAAGGACGGCTACGAGGCCGTTCAACTTGGTTTCGGTCTGGACAAGCGCCTCAACCGACCGGAGCAGGGACACCGCCGCGCCAGCGGCTTCATGTCCCGGTGGCTGCGAGAGGTCAACGCCGACAACGTCTCGGAATTCGAAGTCGGTCAGGTGATCAATGCCGACGCGTTCGCCGAAGGCGAAATGGTCGATGTGATCGCGACCTCGAAGGGCCGTGGTTTCCAGGGTGGAATGAAGCGCCACGGATTCCATGGTGGTCCGAAAACCCACGGTCAGTCCGACCGGCACCGGGCGCCTGGTTCGATCGGGTCCAGCGCCACCCCGGGACGCGTGATGAAGGGTATGAAGATGGCGGGCCACATGGGGCACGAGCAGGTGACTGTTCAGAACCTTCAGGTGGTGCGGGTCGACACCGAGCGCAACATCCTTCTCATCAAGGGATCGGTCCCCGGGCCGATCAACGGAGAGGTGGTCGTTCGTCGCGCGGTCAAGGCCAGAGCGAGCAAGTAGCGGAGATTGTGCTCCGCACCCGCCGCGATACGAGATAGCTGACGACACGAGACAGTTATCAGATCTATGTCGTTAGGGAGTTAGAACGATGCAGGTTGACGTTCATAGCACCACGGGTGAGGTGGTCGCTCAGACGGAGCTCGATGAGACCGTCTGGGGGATCGAGCCGCACATCGCGGTGATGCACCAGGCTCTGCTGCGCCAGCAGGCCAACGCCCGCAAGGGTACGCACAACACATTGACCCGCGGACTGGTCCGGGGCGGTGGTAAGAAGCCGTGGCGCCAGAAGGGAACCGGCCGCGCCCGCCAGGGTTCGATCCGCTCTCCGCAGTGGAAGGGTGGCGGTGTGGTCTTTGGCCCGCACCCGCGCTCGTACGTTCAGGCGCTGCCACGCAAGATGCGCCGCCTGGCGATCCGTTCGGCCCTCTCCGCCAAGCTCCGTGATGAGCGTGTCACGGTCGTTCGCGGTCTGGGTGAGATCGAGCCGCGTACCAAGGCGATGAAGGGATTTCTCGGCTCGGTGCCGGAGTCGCGCTCGTACCTGATCGTGGTTCATGACAATGTCGAGCCGATCTACCGCTCGTCCGCGAACCTCGAAGACGTGCTGACGATCCGCGCCAACGTCCTCAATGTTCGCGATGTCCTCAAGTACGAGCGGCTTGTCGTGACCGAAGAGGCTCTGGCGGTGATCGAAGGCTTCTGGGCGCTTCCGGCGGACAAGCGCACGCCCGGCAGCTTCCGGCAGAAGCGGCTGGCGGCATTGATCGCCAAGCAGCGGGGAACCGCGGCCGCGGCGGCGGTGGAGGCCTAAGATGGCTGAGATTCGAGTCGAGGACGTCATCCGGCGTCCCCTCATCACTGAGAAGAACACCTGGCTGATGGAGCGGGACCAGTACACCTTCGAGGTGCTGCCCGACGCCAACAAGATCCAGATCAAGGAAGCCGTGGAGAAGACCTTCAACGTGCGTGTGAAGGCCGTCAACACGATGAACTACAAGCAGAAAGATCGCGTCCGCGGTACCCGCGGCGGCCGGGGTCGCATCCGCGGCCACGAGGCTGGTTGGAAGAAGGCTGTCGTCACGCTTCAGGCGGGCCAGCGCATCGATATCTTCGAGCAGGTCTAGGCGCACCCGGGAAAGGAGGACGCGACATGCCTATTCGTAAGTACAAGCCAACTTCGCCGGGGCGCCGCTCAATGAGCGTTAGCACCTTCGAAGAGATCACCAAGAAGCGGCCGGAGAAGAGCCTGACTGAGGCCCTTCAGAAGCACGCCGGTCGCAACAACCGCGGCAAGATCACCGTTCGCCACCAGGGCGGCGGCGCCAAGCGGCGGTACCGGCTCATCGACTTCAAACGGAAGAAGTACGGCGTACCCGCTCGCGTGGCTGCGATCGAGTACGACCCAAACCGCACCGCCCGCATCGCCCTCCTCTTCTACCTTGACGGTGAGAAGCGGTACATGCTGGCTCCGGTCGGCATCAAGGTCGGTGATATGGTCGTGGCCGGTCCGGATGCGCCGATCCGCGTTGGCAACGCGCTTCCGTTGCGCAATATCCCGACCGGTACGCAGATCCACAACATCGAGCTCTACCCGGGCAAGGGCGGCCAGATGGTTCGCTCCGCGGGCACCTCGGCTCAGTTGATGGCGAAGTCGGAGAGCCACGCCCAGGTCCGGATGCCCTCCGGTGAGGTTCGCCTGGTCCACCTCGACTGCATGGCGACACTCGGCCAGGTCGGCAACGTCGATCACGAGAACATCCAGATCGGCAAGGCCGGCCGCTCCCGCCACATGGGCAAGCGGCCGACCGTGCGTGGATCGGTGATGAACCCGAGCGACCACCCGCACGGCGGTGGCGAGGGCAAGGCGCCAATCGGTGGCCAGCCCAAGACCAAGTGGGGCAAGCCCGCCTTCCAGCGGACCCGCAACAACAAGCGGACTGACGGCATGATCGTCCGCAAGCGCAATGCATCTCGAACGCGCCGGTAGGCTTTTGGCTGAACTGCTAAGAGGAGAAGCCCGTGGGTAGGTCGTCAAAGAAGGGGCCGTTCATCGACCCCAAGTTGCAGAAGAAGGTGGAGACGCTTAACCGGTCGAACAACCGGAGCGTGATCCGCACCTGGGCGCGGGCATGCACCGTCTACCCAGGCATGATCGGCCACACGATCGCGATCCACAACGGTCGCGCTCATGTTCCGATCTTCATCACTGAGCAGATGGTGGGACACCGGCTTGGCGAGTTTGCGCCGACCCGGACGTTCCGAGGACACGGCAAGGACGCGGACCGGCGCGCTCGCCGCTAAGTGGCGGAGCTGACCGGCGGTAAGGACGGCTGGAAAGCAGCAAAGCCGGCCCGAGGCCGCCGATGAAGGAGATGACGCAATGGAAGTGACCGCGAGCCTGAAGCGAGTGCGAGTGTCCTCGCGCAAGGCCCGGCTGGTCCTCGATACGGTCCGGGATAAGTCGGTGAGCGAGGCGATTTCGATCACCCGCTTCCTGCCCAACAAGACCGCGTTTGAGGTCAATAAGCTGCTGCGATCCGTCGCGGCCAACGCCGAGAACAACTACGATCTCGATCCGGAAGATCTCTGGATCAAGGCGATCTACGCCGACGACGCGCCGGTGATGAAGCGGTTCAAGCCAAAGGCTCGCGGCCGGGTCGGTCGCATCCTGAAGCGCAGCTGCTCCATCACGGTGATCGCCGAGAACAGGGAAGGACGCTAAATGGGGCGTAAAGTAAATCCGATCGGGTTTCGACTCGGCATCACCAGCACGTGGGAATCCAAGTGGTTCGCGGAGCGCAATTACACTGAGCTCCTGCACGAGGATCTCAAAATTCGCCGCTTGATCATGCGGGACCTGACCCGGGCCGGCATCTCCAAGATCGAGCTGGAGCGCTCGGCCAACAAGGTCGATGCCACCCTGCACACCTCCAAGCCGGGCATCGTCATCGGCAAGCAGGGCGCCAACGTTGAGCGCCTGCGCCAGATGCTCGAGAAGGAAGTGGGCAAGAAGGTCCACCTCAAGATCGAAGAGATCAAGGTCCCCGAGACCGACGCTCGCCTGATCGCGGAGAGCATCGCCGAACAGATCGGTCGCCGTGTCTCCTACCGCCGGGCGATGAAGCACGCCGTCCAGCAGGCCATGCGCCGTGGGGCCAAGGGCGTCAAGATCCGCCTCGGCGGCCGCCTGGGTGGCGCTGAGATGAGCCGGACCGTGACGGAGATGGACGGCCGCGTGCCGCTCCACACCCTGCGGGCGGATATCGACTTCGGCGTCGTCCACGCCGCCACGACCTACGGCCAGATTGGCGTGAAGGTCTGGGTTTACAAAGGCGACATTATCCCGGAGCGGCGGCCGGCGACCGCCGAATCGCTTACCGCCGATCTGGCGGCGTTGCCGGCGGATTAGCTTTCAGCCGTCGGCTGTCAGCCGTCAGCACGACGGACATAGCGGGCGGATTTCAGAACGGTCCCTACAAGCTGAGGGAACCGACCGTAAAAGCTGACGGCTGAACGCTGAAAGCTGATATCTCTCTCGGAGCGTATGCCATGTTGATGCCGAAGCGGACAAAGTACCGCAAGATGATGAAGGGGCGGATGCCGGGCAAGGCGATCCGCGGCTCGACCATCTCCTTTGGTGAGTACGCTCTCCAGGCGACCGAGCCGGCATGGATCAGCTCTCGCCAGATCGAGGCCGCCCGGCGGGCGATCACCAACTACCTGAAGCGCGGTGGTAAGGTCTGGATCCGGATCTTCCCCGACAAGCCGGTGACGCGGAAGCCCGCCGAAACTCGCATGGGTTCCGGTAAGGGCAGCCCAGAGTTCTGGGTCGCGGTCGTCAAGCCGGGCCGGATCATGTTCGAGATCGGTGGCGTCTCCCAGGAGCGCGCCGAGGAGGCGCTGCGCCGCGCCGGCATGAAGTTCCCGATGGCGGTGAAAATCATCGCACGGCAGCAAATTGGCGTCGGATTCCCCGACGATTACGAGAATGAAGGCGAAGTGCCGACGGTCGAAGTCGAGGTCGGGAATGGCGCCGAGGAGGCCGTGGCATGAAGCCGGCTGAGATTCGGGCGATGGATGACAACAACATCTCTGTCACCCTGACCAGGTTGCACGAAGAGTGGCGCGACCTCCGCTTCAAGGAGGCGGTCGGGCAGCTCACAGAGACAGCCAGGATTCGCGAGATCCGCAAGACGATCGCTCAGATCCACACCATCCGGACCGAGCGAGAGTTTGCGGTGGCAATTGAAGCGGGACATCTCCCACGGCAGCGTAAGTTGCCGAAAAGCAAGCGATAACGTTCAAGCATTCGTACGATTGGTGGGAGGCTCCTGGCCGTCCACGAGAGGAAACGCAGGTTTAGCCCATGAGTGATGCGACATCGACGGCAACCACCGATAGCTCCGCGGAGGCTCCTCGATTTGGGGGCCAGTCGCCGCGGACCCAGAAGGTCGGCAAGGTCGTCAGCGACAAGATGGATAAGACGGTCGTCGTGGCCGTCGACTACGTGCGCCGTCACCGCCTGTACCACAAGCGGATCACGAAGACGAGCAAGTTCATGGCGCACGACGAGAACAACGAGTGCAAGCCGGGCGATACCGTCCGCATCGAAGAGACGCGACCGCTCTCGGCCCACAAGCGCTGGGTCGTCCGCGAGATCCTGGAGCGCGGCATCCAAATCTAGTCGTGAGACATGAGACGTGAGACGTGAGTACAGAGCTCTCGTTTCTCACGACTCACGACTCACGACTCACGTCTGTGGAAGGAAGTGTGTTGTGATCCAGGTTCAGACGCGTCTCAAGGTCGCGGACAACAGCGGCGCCCGCGAGATCATGTGCATCCGCGTCTTGGGCGGGTCGTCGCGCAAGTACGGCGGCGTCGGTGACACGATCATCGCCGCGGTCAAGCAGGCTCAGCCGAATGCCGCCGTCAAAAAGGGCGATGTCGTTCGGGCGGTGATCGTGCGGACCGCGCAGGAGTTCGGGCGGCCGGACGGCAGCCACATCAAGTTCGACGACAACGCGGCCGTGTTGATCAATCCGCAGGGCAATCCCCGCGGCACTCGCATCTTCGGCCCCGTCGCGCGCGAGCTGCGTGAGCGACAGTACATGCGGATCGTTTCGTTGGCGCCAGAGGTTCTCTAAGGGCCCGTCGTCGGCGGGTACCAGAGTGAGGTAGGACGTAGAGATGAGAAAGATTCGAACTGGAGACGAGGTTCTCGTCATGAGCGGTCGCAACAAAGGTCAGCGGGGCCGGGTACGGCTGAACCTGATCGAGCGCGATCGGATCGTGATCGAGGGCGTTAATATCGTCAAGAAGCACATCAAGCGTGGTCGTGCTCGCCAGGCGGGAATTGTCGAGGTTGAGGCCGCACTTCACGTGTCAAATGTGCGTCTGATCAGCCCGGCGGACGGACTCCCGACCAAGGTCGGCATCCGCCAGAACGCCGCTGGCAAGAACGAGCGCTACTGCAAGCGGACCGGGACGACCATTCCCAATCCAGTAATCGAGTAACCCGCTCAATCAGGCGGGCTTCCGGCTGGGGCAACCCGGCTGGAAGTTGGAAGACAGTCATAGGTGATCGGCGGCCTGAGCGCGATAGTGCGGACCAGGCGAAAACGCCACGATAAGGACGACGAGCCACGAGCCGCACACATTCGCGGCGGAAGAGGACGAACGAGATGGCTAGACTCCTCGATCGCTACCGGCAGGAAGTTGTGCCGGCAATGATGGAAGAGCACTCCTACAAAAACGTGATGCAGGTCCCGAAGTTGACGAAGATCGTCATCAACATCGGGCTCGGCGAAGCAATCCAGAACGCCAAGGCAATCGACGCGGCGGTCGGTGATCTTCAGGCCATCACCGGTCAGAAGCCGGTTGTGACCAAGGCCAAGAAGTCGATCGCGGCGTTCAAGCTGCGCGAGGGCATGCCGATCGGGGCAATGGTCACCCTGCGCGGAACCCGCCAGTACGAGTTCCTCGACCGGCTAGTCTCTGTTGCGTTGCCGCGCATCCGCGACTTCCGCGGTGTCTCGCCGAACTCATTCGACGGGCGCGGTAACTACACCCTCGGTCTGCGCGAACAGCTCGCGTTCCCCGAGATCGACTACGACCGGATCGACAAGGTGCGCGGCCTCGAAGTAAGCATCGTCACCACCGCCCAGAACGACGAAGAAGGACGCAGCCTGCTAGCGAAGCTGGGTGTGCCGTTCTCCCGACCGGACCAGCAGCGGTAATACACACGTCAGGAGAGAGCAAACCACATGGCGAAGACGTCTCAGATCGTGCGGGCGAACCGTCCCGCCAAGTTCCAGACCCGGCAGGTCAACCGCTGCAAGACCTGCGGCCGCGGCCGGGCGTACATGCGAAAGTTCGGCGTTTGCCGGATTTGTTTCCGCGAGCTGGCGTCGATTGGCCGGCTTCCGGGTGTGACCAAGTCGAGTTGGTAATGGAGTGCTGTGCGAGGAGTGCCGAGCACTCAGCACTCAGTACTCAGTACTCAGAACTCGTTTAAATGCCACGGCCGCCGGGTGTCGGGACGGAACCCAGACAAACCAGCGGTCGCATCGGAGACAGTGCAGATGAGTGTGAACGATCCGATCAGCGACATGCTGACGCGCATCCGCAACGCGGGGATGGCGCGCAAGCCAGAACTCGTAATGCCCTCGACGAAGGTTCTTGTGGCAATCGCCAAGATCCTCCAGGAAGAGGGATACATCAACGGGCATGAGGTCATTGAGAAGCGGCCGCAAAATCAGTTGAAGATCACCCTGCGTTACGGCGCCGACAAGCGGCACACGATCCGGGAGCTCAAGCGCATCAGCAAGCCGGGCTTGCGGGTCTACGCGGGCAAGGACGCCCTCCCGCGCGTGCGCAGCGGCCTCGGGATCGCGATCGTCAGCACGCCCCAGGGCGTTATCACCGGGTATGAGGCTCGCCGCCGCGGAATCGGTGGAGAGGTTCTCTGCACCGTCTTCTAGAACGCTAGACGGTCGCCGAAGGGGGTACACAGATGTCGCGGATTGGTCGCCGGCCAATTGCTGTGCCGGGAAATGTCGAAATCGTTATTGGTGATGAGAACCTCGTTCGGGTCAAGGGCCCCAAGGGCGAGTTGAACCAGCAGTTCAACCGGGACATCTTGTTCCAGCGCGAGAATGGCACGTTGACCGTCGATCGCCCGGACGATCAGCGGGAGCATCGCTCACTCCATGGCCTGACCCGCACCCTGCTCGCCAACATGGTGACGGGCGTGACCGATGGCTTCAAGAAGGATCTGGAGATCCAGGGCGTCGGCTACCGTGCCAGCATGGACGGCAAGGTCCTTGTCCTCGCGGTTGGTTATTCCCACCCGGTCCGCATGGTTCCGCCGGATGGCATCGCCTACACCTTGGAGACCCCGACCCGGATCTCCGTGACCGGAATCGACAAGCAGGTAGTTGGTGAGGAAGCCGCGCGCATCCGCCGAACTCGTCCGCCAGAGCCCTACAAGGGCAAGGGCATCCGCTACGCCGGCGAAGTTGTCCGGCGCAAGGCCGGTAAGACAGGTAAGGCGAAGAAGTAACGCTCGCCAAGGATTGTAGACACTGGCTCGGTCTGGCCGCACCAAGCAGCCGGCGATCCGACAATCGAGTTGGGTTCGTCTGGCACCGGTAGGGCCCGAAGGACCAATGGAGGCACAGAATGCCGCGTTTGAAGTTCCGAAAAAACTTGATCCCCGGCAGCGCCGGCACAAGCGGGTGCGGGCGAAGGTCGTGGGCACGCCGCAGCGGCCCCGCCTGAACGTCTTCCGCTCGGCGGCACATATCTACGTGCAGTTGATCGACGATGAAGCTGGACATACGATCGCCGCGGCCAGCGATCTCGAGGAAGAGGTCAAGGCCCGCGCGGGTGAGGGCGCCGCAAAGGTTGCTCGTGCCAAGGCCACCGGCGAGGTCATCGCCGAGCGGGCGAAGGAGGCTGGCTACCCGAAGGTCGTCTTCGACCGCGGCGGTTTCCTCTACCACGGGCGCATCAAGGCCGTCGCCGACGGTGCCCGCGAAGGTGGACTCGATTTCTGAGTGCTGAGTACCGAGTGCCGAGTGCCGAGAACGCTTATTTCTTCTCGGCACTCGGCACTCGGTACTCGGAACTTCAATTACGACTGGAGACTCAAAAATGGTAGATCGTAATCGCGGTCGAGATGACCGCGGTCCCCGCCGCCGGGACGATGACAGCGGCGGCAGCGAGTTCGAGGAGCGGGTGGTTCAGATCAACCGCGTCTCGAAGGTGGTCAAGGGTGGCCGCCGATTTAGCTTTGGCAGCCTGATCGTCGTTGGTGACGGCAAGGGCCGCGTCGGCATGGGCATGGGCAAGGCCGGCGAGGTTCCGGACTCGATCCGGAAGGGCGTCGAGGCCGCTAAAAAAAGCATGATCGTCGTCCCGATCGAGGGCACGACGATCCCGCATCAGGTCGAGACCTCCTTTGGAGCGTCCCGTGTGCTGCTCAAGCCCGCTCTGCCGGGCACAGGCGTGATCGCCGGCGGAGGCGTCCGTGCCGTCGTCGAGGCGGCCGGCATCAAGGACGTCCTCACCAAGAGCTTGGGCAGTAACAACAAGATCAATGTGGTTCGGGCGACGATGGCCGCACTACAGGAGCTTGAGTCCGCCCAGTCCGTTCAGGCCCGGCGTGGGCGAACGAAGCCGATGCGCAAGCCGTTCCCGACGCCGGAAGTGATGGCGGCGGCCGTGGTCGTCGCGGATCCAACGCCGCGCCAGGGCGGTGGACGTGATGGCGGCGGACCGAACTCCGGTCCCGGTCGCCAGGGCGGTGGTCGTGGGCCTCGCCGACGGAGTGAGCAGTCATGAGCGAGCCGGTCCAGCAGAGCAGCGGAGGAACGCTTCGCATTACACTGGTGCGAAGCACCATCGGTCGGCCTGACACCCAGGGAAAGACCGTCAAGGCGCTTGGGCTTCGCCGGATTCGACACACGGTTGAGCGACCGGATACGCCGTCGATCCGCGGCATGGTGACCAAGGTTCGACATCTCGTCGAAGTCGAAGAGGTTCCCGCCGGGGACTCATAGTCCACCGCGAGAGATGGAACGTGAGCGGCCACTGTTGTGCCGGTTCACGAAGTCGAGAGAGCAACATGCCACTGACATTGGACGACTTGCGCGGTAATCCCGGCGCAAACAAAGATAGGAAGCGCGTCGGGCGCGGTCACGGTAGTGGCCGGGGCAAGACCTCCGGCCGCGGCACCAAGGGCCAGAACTCCCGCGCCGGCGGCGGAGTCCGGTGGGGCTTCGAAGGCGGTCAGCTGCCGATCCAAAAGCGGCTGCCGTACAAGCGCGGCTTCACGAACATCTTCAAGACCCAGTGGGAAGTCGTGAACCTCAGTGACCTTGCCGGTCTTCCGACCGACGAGCCCGTCACTCCCGAGGTTCTCCTTGCTCACGGTGTCATCCGCGGTCTGGACCATCCCGTCAAGATCCTCGGCGACGGCGATGTCTCTGGCCCGATCATGGTCCAGGCGCATGCGTTCTCAGGATCTGCCCAGGAGCGAATTACTGCCGCGGGTGGCACGACCGAGATTCTCGAGCGCAACGACAAGTGGGCCCAGGTTCGCCCACGTAGCCGCCGCCTCCCGCTGGACCGCGAACTCAAGGCTGCCCGCGTCGGTAAGGTCGGTGGCCCAAGCCGCTCTGATGCCATTGCGGCTCGGCGAAACGGTCAGAGCTCCTAAGGAGCCGGGGGACCCAGGCGATGTTGCAGGCCGTCTTCAACGCATTCAAGATCCCGGATCTTCGCCGAAAAATCCTCTTCACCTTGGCGATGCTGGCGATCTTCCGCTTCATCGCCAGCATTCCCATCCCTGGCGTCGACCGGGAGGGCCTGCGCGACTACATCGATAGCAACCAGCTGCTGGGCATGCTCAACCTTTTCTCCGGAAGCGGGCTGACTAACTTCTCGATCGTGGCGTTGGGCGTATACCCGTACATCACCGCCTCGATCATCATGCAGCTGATGACGCCGATCATCCCGCGCCTGAACGAGCTCTCCAACGAGGGCCAGCAGGGCCGGAACCGGATCAACCAGTACACCCACTACCTGACGGTCCCGCTGGCGCTGCTCCAGGGCTACGGCCAGGCGCTGCTGTTCGCGAACCAGTCCAACTCGGCCGGCACCGGCACACTGATCAAGGACTTCGGTCTGATCTCCAGCGATACGTGGCTGCCGACAGTGGCGATCCTGCTCTCGATGACCGCCGGGACGATGCTCCTGGTCTGGATTGGTGAGTTGATCACCGAGAACGGTGTCGGCAACGGTATCTCGATCATCATCTTTGGCGGTATCGTTGCGTCGATGCCTGGATCGGTTGGAACGCTGATCACGGGTAACTCCGTCGGCCAGAACTTCATGGGGACGGCGTTCTTCCTGATCATCGGCCTTGCGACAATTGTCGGGGTCGTACTCATCAATGAGGGGCAGCGTCGGATCCCGGTTCACCACGCCCGCCGGGTTCGCGCCGGGCGGGTCTACGGCGGTACGACGACCCATATCCCGCTCAAAGTCAATTCGGCAGGCATGATCCCGCTGATCTTCGCGGTCTCGATCATGGTCTTTCCGGGCATGGTCGCCAGCTTTCTGCAGAGCTCGAGCCGGGAGTGGGTCCGAAATATCGCCGAGGACCTGACGCGGATCTTCCAGCCGAATACCTTCCAGTACAACCTGATCTACTTCTTCATGGTGGTCGGCTTCACCTACTTCTACACAATGGTTGTCTTCCAGCAGCAGAAGATCCCTGAGAACCTCCAGCGCCAGGGCGCGTTCGTTCCTGGCGTTCGACCTGGGCGAAATACCGAGCAGTACCTGCAGCGTGTGCTGACCCGGATCACGTTGATTGGCGCCCTCTTTCTTGGCGTCGTCGCGATCCTGCCGTTCATCGGCGCCGAGATCACTGGAGTACGGACGCTGCAATTGAGTTCGACGTCGCTGCTGATCGTCGTCGGTGTGGCGATCGATACTATGCGGCAGCTTGAAGCGCAGCTGATGATGCGCAATTACGAAGGCTTTATCCGGTAACCGACATCCTGACGGCGAATGCCGGTTCCCCGCCGCTGGCCGAACCTTGCCGGAGCCCGCTGGGTCACCATCCACGGCTCCGGCATCTCTGGCGGAGTGGGAACCACGCGGGAGCCGCCAGGAAATCGGCCCGAGCGGTTTAGAGGCGAATGGCAGGACGCGGAGCAATTCTTCGGCATGTCGGCTTGATGGGCGCCCAGGGATCCGGGAAAGGAACCCAGGCGGCCCAGATTGCTCCCCGTGCTCATCTCGTTCACCTATCGACGGGCGATCTCTTTCGGGCGGCCATCGCCACCGGCGACGAGCTCGGCCTGGAGATCAAGGCAATCTACGACCGTGGCGACCTCATCCCGGACGACCTGACGCTCCGGCTCGTCGATGGCCGCCTCAATGAGATTGCCCATGAATCGAGCGGTGGCAAACCGGCGGCGGGCGCTCTCTTCGACGGATTCCCTCGCACCGCCGGCCAGGCCGAAGGGCTCGACCGGATGCTGCAGAGGCGCGGAGAAGCCATTGCCGCAGTCGTCTTGATCTCGGTTCCACGGGACGCGCTGGAGCGCCGGCTCTCCGGCCGCCGGGTTTGCCCGAATGGTCATGGGCCATTCCACGTCGAGTTCAATCCGCCACAGGTCGAGGGGATCTGTGATGCCTGCGGAGCGGAACTCATCCAGCGCGACGACGATAAGCCCGAGGCCATTCAGCGTCGTCTGACCAATTACTTCGCCCAGACCGAGCCACTGATCGAGTACTTCCGGACCGCCGGAGTATTGGTCGAGATCGATGGCGATCAGGAAGTCGACGCTGTGACGGCCGCGATCATCGCCGCCCTCAATTCAAAAGGCGTCGAAGTAGATCCCGCAGCTGAACAAGAGTTGGTGAACGCATGATTCGAGCACGCAGGCCCATTGTCCGGCCACGGGAGCGCCGTCCCTCCGGCGTCACCATCAAAAATGAGCGCGAGATCGGTTATATGCGCGAAGCGGGGCACGTCGTCTCGCTCGTCCACGTCGCCATCCAGGAAGCGCTCGGTCCTGGGGTAACAACCGAATATCTGGATGAGGTCGCGAAGACTGTGATCCGGCAGAATGGCGCGACCGGTTCGTTTTACGGCCACCATGGTTTCCCGGGCCACATCTGCGCCTCGGTCAACGACGAAATCGTCCACGGCATCCCGGGCAAACGGGTCTTGCAGGATGGCGACATCATTAGTGTCGACGTTGGGGCGATCATCAATGGCTGGCATGGGGACTCTGCCTGGACCTACGGCGTCGGCACTATCAGTGAAGATGCCGCCCGTCTGCTGCGTGACACTGAAACGTCGCTCTACGAAGGGATCGGCGGCGCCCGGGCAGGTTCGCGGTTGAATGCTATTGGTCAGGCCGTTGAGCGGTTTGCCGCACCGTTAGGCTACGGAATCGTGCGTGGGTACGGTGGACATGGGATTGGCCGGGAGATGTGGGAAGACCCGCACATCCCGAACCATCGCGATGAGGACAAGGGGCCGATCCTCCGACCTGGGATGACCCTCGCGATCGAGCCGATGCTGACGCTGGGACGAGCCGAGACCGAGGTACTCGAAGACGCCTGGACGGTGGTGACGGAGGACGGCTCCTGGGCCGCACACTTCGAGCATACCGTCGTGGTGACCGGCGGAGAGCCGGAAATCTTGACCAAACGGCTGGTTGCAGTGGTACAATGACGGATCGTGGCGCATGTCTGCGGACATGCGCTGTTGCCGTGTTCGGCACGGGCTGGACTTGGCACGGCTCGAACGGTGCTTGAAATGCCCGTACGGGCCAGAGAAGGAGCGCGAGCGTGAAGGTTACAGCTTCGGTGACGCGGCGCTGCGAGCGTTGCAAAGTCATCAAGCGCAAGGGTGTTATCCGCGTGATTTGCTCAAACCCTAAGCACAAACAGCGCCAGGGTTAAGGGGTAGCACATCGACAGGGCTGCTGGGCAGAGCGGTCCGATCGCAGGATTGACGACATAGCGCGGCTGCCACGATTGGACTGTTGGACGTCGTCGGGCACGAAGCGAGTCGAGGACAGCAGATGGCGAGAATCTCGGGAATCGATCTCCCCCGTGAGAAGCGGGTCGAAATCGGCTTGACCTACATCTTTGGCATTGGATTGCACACCAGCCAGAAACTCCTGGAGCGGACAGGCATCAGCGCGGATACCCGCGTGCGTGACCTGACCGACGACGAAGTCAACCGGCTCCGCGAAGTGATCGACAAAGAGATGCGCGTCGAGGGTGACCTTCGCCGCGAGATCTCGATGAACATCAAGCGCCTGATCGATATCGGGAGCTACCGCGGGATGCGCCACCGGCGAGGAATGCCGCTCCGGGGTCAGCGCACGCGCACGAATGCTCGCACCCGGCGTGGTCCGCGACGGGCGGTCGGCGTTCGCAAGAAGAAGTAGTACGTGATGCGGATGGGGGCGAGTGTCGGCCGACTCGCGGGAGTCGGAACCGGCTCGCTCTGTGTACAGGCCCAATGGCGGCCACATGCTTGTCCTTGCGGGAATTACGGTGAATCTCCATAAGGGAGGCGGAGTAAACGAATGTCTGAACGACGACGTGGCGCCGGCGGCGCGGGTAAGGGTAAGACGCGAGTCCGGCGAAGGGACCGTAAGAATGTCCCTCGCGGGCGTGCCTATATCCAGGCAACGTTCAACAATACGATCGTGACGTTGACCGACCCGACCGGCAATGTGCTCTCCTGGTCGAGCGCTGGAGCCAACGGCTTCAAGGGTTCGCGCAAGAGCACGCCGTACGCCGCCCAGGTGACCGCCGAGCAGGCGGCCCGGCGCGCGATGGAGCATGGTCTGCGCCAGGTCGATGTCTACGTCAAGGGTCCTGGTTCTGGCCGTGAGATGGCGATCCGCTCGCTACAGACCGCTGGTGTCCAGGTGACGTCGATCACCGACACCACGCCCATTCCGCACAACGGCTGCCGCCCACCGAAGCGGCGGCGCGTCTAACACACCAGTGCCGAGTGCGGAGTGCTGAGTGCCGAGGATTCGGCCTTCGTACTTTGTCTCGGCACTCGGTACTCGGCACTCGGTACTTTATTGGAGGCTACTGTTCGACATGGCGAGATACACAGGGCCAGTCTGCCGGCTTTGCCGGCGCGAGGGCCTGAAGCTCTACTTGAAGGGAGCGCGCTGCGAGGGACCTAAGTGCCCGATCGTGCAGCGCTCTCCCGCCCGCAATTTTCCGCCCGGCCAGCACGGTCAACGCCGCACCCGGCGGCCGTCGGAGTACGGTCTTCAGCTTCGTGAGAAGCAGAAGGTCCGCCGCTTCTATGGCCTGCTCGAGGGTCAGTTCCATCGTCACTTCGTCGAGGCTACCCGCCGCGGTGGTGTGACCGGTGACAACTTGCTCCAGATCCTGGAGTCCCGGTTGGACAATGTCGTCTACCGGATGGGCTTCGCGGATTCCCGGAAGGCCGCTCGACAGCTCGTTCGCCACGGGCACTTCACCGTGAACGAGCGCAAGACCAATATCCCGTCGTTCTTGGTGCGCGGCGGCGACGTCGTCAGCGTTCGCCAAGAGAGTCGCAAGCGTGAGTACTTCAAGGATTTCCAGGACGTGCTGGCAACCAAAGCCGCACCGGACTGGATCACACTCGATCGCACCAATCTCGCTGGCCGCGTGCAGCAGTTGCCGACACGCGACCAGATTCAGGTTCCGGCATTCAACGACGCGCTGATCGTCGAGTTCTACAGCCGGTAATCAGCAGGTAGCATCTGACTTTTCCCTACGGCGACGGACCGGCGCTCGGCGCCGGGTTCGGATGGAGCCGTTTACCGGCGCCGCCGACAGCACCCCGTCGAGCGCCTACCGAGGAGGCGTTTCCGCTTGTCCGAGAAGCCCCAGTTCAAAATCGAAACCGTAGAGTCCGGCCTGAACTACGGCCGGTACAAGGTCGAGCCGTTGGAGCCGGGATACGGCACCACGCTCGGCAACGCTCTGCGCCGCATTCTCCTCCGGTCGCTCGAAGGTGTCGCGGTCTCGCGGATTCACGTCGGTACCGTCTGGCACGAGTTTTCAACCATCGAGCACGTGCGTGAGGATGTTACGGAGATCGTGCTCAATCTGAAGCGCATTCGCCTGAAGCGGATGATGGAGATGGAGGGCGAGGTTCGCGCCCACCTCTACTCCCGTGGCGAAGGGAGCACTGAGCGCGTCGTTACCGCCGGCGATGTGGCCTGGCCGGCCGAGGTCGAAGTCATCAACCCCGAGCAGCCGATCGCCACGCTTGAGTCCGCAGACGCGGTCCTGGATATGGACATCTGGGTCAGCCGCAACCGTGGCTACCGCCCCGCCGAGTCTCAGGAGATCCGCCAGCTTGGCGATATCCCGATCGACGCGATCTACACGCCGATCGAGCGGGTCAACTTCGTCGTGGAGCACACCCGGGTTGGGCAGATGACCGACTTCGACCGCCTCATCCTTGAGATTCTGACGGATGGGACGATTGAAGCGGATGATGCTCTTGCCCAGGCAGCGCAGATCTTGGTTGACCATGCTCGTGTCTTCGCCGACTTCAACCGTAAGGACGGGGATGTCGTTGGCGCCGTCCCGTTCCTGAGCGACGAAGTCCAGAACCGCCCGCTCAACGAGCTTGGCCTGTCGCCGCGGGTGCTCAATGCTCTGCGCAGCCGCCAGATCGACAAGGTCGGTCAGGTTCTGACGATGGATCCCGAGCAACTCCTCTCGATCCGCAACTTCGGCCCGCGCTCCTTGACCGAGCTGCGCCAGAAGCTCGCCGAGTACGGCTACCTGCCGGAGAGCGAGATCGACGTCTTTGCCGGCAGCGGCCTGTACGATGGTCTCGATGACGGCGCTGACGACGATGAGGATGGCATAGATACCCAGGAAGTCGCCGAGGCGATTGCCTCGTTGCGCAACGATGACCCTGCCCCGGTCCGGGGAGATTCTCAGGGCAACGGAGGTGACGCATGAGGCACGGAAAGGCGGGGCGCAAGTTCGGGCGCAATCCCGCCCAGCGTAAGGCGCTGCTACGGCAACTTGCCATTTCAGTCATCCTGCATGAGCGGGTGATGACGACTGAGGCCAAGGCCAAGGAGATCGCACCTGTTGTCGAGAAGCTGGTGACGATGGCGCGTGAAAATACGCTTCACCATCGCCGGCTGCTGATGAGCAAGCTTGATCACGAACCCGCAATGTTCAAGCTGATCGACATCCTTGCTCCCCGGTACGAGGGCGTGCCAGGCGGCTACACCCGCATCTCGAAGCTGGGTCCGCGCCGCGGTGATGCCGCGCCGATGGCCCTGATCGAGTTCGTCGAGGAGTAACCGGCGGCAACGCCGGTGCACCTCGGGATTCGGATCCGGCGTGGCCGGGGCAGCGCTCAAGCTCACCGTGAGCTACGACGGCTCCGACTATGCGGGATCGCAGATCCAACCCGGACAACGCACGGTTCAGGCAGAACTGGACCGCGCGTTGGAACGACTCGCTGGGGCTCCGGTCTCGACGGTCTTCGCGGGCAGGACAGATGCCGGCGTTCACGCCGCCGGCCAGGTCGTCAGCCTGCGGGATGCGCGTCCAACGATGGCTGAGCGTGAGTGGCTTCTGGCGCTCAACGCACATCTGCCCGAGGACGTGGCCGCCGTCGCGGTTCAGCGGGAACGGGAAGATTTTCACGCCCGGTTCGACGCGCGGTGGCGCGAGTATCGGTACCGGATCTGGAGCGGTCCGCCACAACCGCTCGGCCGCCGGTTCACCTGGCAGATGCGAGGTGAGCTGGACGCCGGAGCACTCGTGGCCGGAGCCAGGATCTTTCTCGGTGAGCGAGACCTGGCGGCGGTTGCGGGCGGTGGTGAGGGTGTTCCGTGGTCCGAGCGTCAGGATGCTCCACGGGGAACGGTTCGCCGGATCACCCGATGCTCCGCGAGGCGGATCGAACCGTGGTGGGGCGAGCCGGGGACCGGGACGCTCTTCGAAGTCAGAATCGTGGCGGATGGCTTTCTGCCGCGGATGGTCCGGAACATCGTCGCGTTACTGGTTGAGGTTGGACAGGGGAAACAACCGGTCGAGTGGATCGATCTGGTCCTGGCGGCCAAAGACCGCAGACTTGGGGGAGGAACCGCTCCTCCAGACGGCCTGACACTCTGGCGGGTCGGGTACGGAATAGATCAGCCGGAACCCGATCCGGCACAAGCGGAATGAGCTGCGCCGGACGATCGGTCCGACGATGAGGAGCAGGTACGATGGAACGTCGAACATACACGCCGAGGCCGAACGAGGTCGAACGTAAGTGGTACATCGTGGACGCCGAGGGCAAGACTCTTGGTCGTCTGTCGTCGACCGTTGCGGCGATGCTTCGCGGTAAGACCAAGCCCCAGTACGCGCCCCACCTCGATACTGGCGACTTCGTAATCGTGGTCAATGCCGAGAAAATCGTGGCCACCGGTAAGAAGGAAACCCAGAAGTTTTACTACCGCCACTCTGGTTACCCGGGCGGTTTGACCGCGGTTTCACTGAAGCAGATGCGCCAGCGCCACCCGGAGCGCATCATCGAGGCGGCCGTCCGCGGTATGCTGCCGAAGAATGTCCTCGGCGAGCAACAGTTGAAGAAGCTCAAGGTTTACGCCGGCCCGAAGCACCCGCACGCGGCGCAGAATCCGGCCGAACTCCCGATCGAAACGCTCGAAAAGGCTGGCGCGCTGCGCCACGCTGACTCGTAATCCGCCGGCAGGCGAGAAGGAACGTCTAAGAGATGGCGGACAAACAGGCCGCGACCTACTTCTACGGCACCGGCCGGCGCAAGACGGCCGTCGCCCGGGTTCGGCTCCTGCCGGGCACCGGCGAGATCACCGTCAACGGCAAGACCGCGCGCGACTACTTCGGCGGCCGCGATCAGCACCAGCTTCAGATCCGCATGCCGCTGCGCCTGACCGGTACCCTGGAGCGCTTTGATGTCTCCGTCCGGGTCGTCGGAGGGGGTGTCTCCGGCCAGGTTGGCGCGATTCGGCATGGCGTCGCCCGGGCGCTCCTTCGCTTCGACGAGGAACTTCGCCCAACGCTGAAAACCGCCAAGATGCTCACGCGCGACCCGCGCGCCAAGGAGCGGAAGAAGGTCGGTTTGAAGCGGGCCCGCAAGGCGCCTCAGTACACGAAGCGCTAGGACGGCCTTTCCGGCCCACCCAGCCGCGACAATCCACGACAAGCGGAACGGACCCAGTTTGGCTATCGCCAGCTGGGTCCGTCTCTTTGTGTCTCGTTAGGGTGCCAGTACTCGTATTCGATCCTCGTCGGGAGCGAACTCTGGAGGAGCGAGAAACGCGACTGGACGAACTTCATCGTTTCCAGGCACGAGTCGGCCAGCGCCCGGCCTGTCGGCAGCCGGTAACGCGGTACCTGCGGGCTGATTGCGATTACCCCGTCGTACATGCTGTCTGCCAGCGTTGAGAGGACCCTCGCGGTGGCGCGCTCTCGGCCCCGCCCTGGAGGCCGCGAAGTGAGCGGTCCGAAGCGCACCGCCACGAGCCGGGATCGCAGTTTCGTGACGGCGGCCTCGGCTTCCCAGCGCGCATCGATCGGCCCATGGAGGTCCAGGGCCAAGCCAAGATCCCATTCTTCGGCCATGTGGCGAAGCGCGGTCAGCTCAGTCAGGTGCTCGCGCGTGCCGAGCAGGGCAACCGGTCTGATGACATAGACCAGGCTAGTCGTCTCCGGCAGAACTGATCGCATTGCTTTGATCAGATCCGCTTGAAGGACATCGGCGCGGTCGACCGGCCGGTCGACGATGATCGCCGCTGGGGAGACTGCATCCGCGAGGCTCGCGACGATGTCCGGGAGTTCAGTCCGCTGTTTTCCCTGCTGTCGCGGGTCTCGCTCCGGCAGCCAAATCGCCCGGATCGAAACATTGGCGTCCGCGGCATGGCGGGCGAGTGACGCGGCGTTGTGTAGCCGGCCATCGGAGAGGTCGACATCGATCTCGGAGATTCCGCTCCACGCCGCCGCCGAGAACAAACTGCCGACGCGTGTCAGGAACGACGGTCGAAGCGAGAGCGAGATCTGTGCGTTCGCGGGAGAGGGGAGCATCGGCGCCACCTACGGGTGAAGAGGATCGCCGGGTCGACTCAGTCGGATTTTTCCAGTTCGGGGATTTATACAGTTCGGGACGCACGGTCTACGTCAAGCAGTCTAGCACTGGAGCAGGACGGAACGCGGTAATCGCGCACAACCGCCTCGGGTCACTTGCGCGAAGAATTGATCGCGTCGGCGACCGCTGCTTCTACCGCCAGCTCGGTGCCGACACTGAGCTTCAGCACTTCAGATGCCGCCGCATCGCCCTCGCTGAGCGTCACGACGAAGATCAGATCGCCGTCGAACGGCGTGTGACTCGGTGAAATCGACCGGGCCAGGCCGTCGTGCGCGGCAACGGCGCACCGGATCAGGTCGCCATGGCGACACGGCCCAGCGACGATCACAACGCCCAGAGTCGTCGCGGTTCCGGCCGGAGGGGTATCGGCGCCCCCTTGACCCTCCAGGATCGCCCAGCGAGGATCCTGTGGCCTTTCAGCGGCATATGCTGGCTCCTTGGCCGGAGATGTCGACGGTTCTCGCACCTCGCCCACGGCATTGACGGCGACGAGTGCGGAAATCGAGCCTCCATCCCATTCGACCGTTCCCAGGCCAATTCCGCCCGGCCGCTCTCCGCCGAACACCGGCAGCTTCGCCGTTGTGGCGCCGGTTCCGGCGCCGACCGCGCCACGTTCGATTTCTGCCAGGGTAACCGCACAACGGAACGCCTCGCGCCCGGCGGCGCTGTTGGGTGACGTTGGATCTCCAACACCGAGGTCGAAGAGAGCTGCAGCGGGGACGATTGGGACCGGGCGAACACCCGTGGGGAAGCCGCGACCCATCGCGGCCAGTTCGCTGACTACGCCGTCTGCAGCCGCCAGTCCAAAGGCGCTGCCGCCTGACAGGACAATTGCGTCCAAAAACTGCACCAGGCGGCCAGGGGCGAGGAGGTCGGTCTCCCGCGTGGCGGGGGCGCCACCGCGGACATCGACGGCCGCCAGACAGGGTCGGTCGAATACCACCGCTGTGCATCCCGTTCGGGCTTCATGGTCGGTCCAATGCCCGACCTTGACTGTGGCAAACGGTGCGTCACTCATCGGCTGGAAGGTCTCGAAACATCTCGGTCACCATTCGACGGTCAGTCCAGGGACCGCCCGGTGGATCGGCCCAGAGAAGGCCTCGGCGGCCCGAAGCTGGGAGTCGACCGGATCGTTCTCCTCGAACATGTGGGTAAGCACAAGCGTCTGGGCGCCCGCTTTCGCCGCGATTTCACCGGCATCGCGGCCCATGAGATGAATCCGAGTCTCGTAGGGATCTTCTCGGGTGACAGGCAAGGTTGCCTCGGCAAGAACCACGGCGCATCCCTGTGCAAAATTCTCGAGCTTCGCTGTTGGGCCTGTATCGGCGGTGTAGACCAGGTCTTGTCCTGGCTGGGACGCTGCCGCGACGCGCATCGCCCAGCACGGCAATGGGTGCACCGTCCGGGCAAAGGTCATGGTCAGATCGCTAATCGTCAAAGAGGCGCCAGGATCGTATTCAGAGATCGCGAACATTGGCGAGAAGAAGTCGTCGGCTGAGTCCGACGTCTTGAATGCCGCGCCCGCATCGCGCAACACCGTGGTGCCGCCTGGAGGTAACCAGAGGGGGATGGGGAGCGGCGCCGGTATGGGGTTGTACGCCAGCGCGAACCGAAGGGCGAGGAGATCTAGTACATGATCCAGGTGCATATGGGAGATCGACGATCCCGTCCAGGGTCCGGTAGTCAGTATGGCGACGCAATTCCGGCAGCGTTCCCGGTCCCAGGTCGAGCACGATTCGTGTGTCGCCGCTCTCGACCAGATATCCGGAGCAACCCTGTCCCGGCCCCGGTCCCGCCGCGCTGCCGCCCAGCACCGTCAGCTTCATCGTTGCGACTCCACCTGATCGGAGTCCAGCACTTCGAGGTGGACCGCGTCGTTGAAAAGATGGACGGCGGTATGCTCCGAGGTGACGTGCAGATGGGTCAGACTACAGTTTGAGATCGGGCGACTCCGCCAGTCATTGGGGGATACCCCTTCGACCTGGGCGATGAACGAGCCGATAACGCCGCCGTGGGCGACGACCACGACTCGCTTGTCGGGGTAGTCAGCCAAGATCGTCTGGAAGACCGTGCGGACGCGCCCGTGAAAGTCGCGACGGGATTCGCCCTCCGGCCAGCCGAAGTCGTCGTCGTCGTTGTCGTACATCCCAGCCGCGATCTCCGGGTGCTCGGCTTCGAGCCGGTCGATGGTCATGCCTTCCATCGCCCCGAAATCCATCTCAGAGAGTTCAGGAATGACGATCGGTTCGAGCCCGAGGCTGGCGCCGACGATCTGGGCGGTCACCAGAGCGCGTTGCAGTGGACTCGATAGGAGAACGTCCGCCTCGATCTCCCCGGCCACGCGGGCTGCAAGCAGATGGGCCTGCTTGATGCCAAAGGTATCGAGGGGAGTATCAAGCTGTCCCTGGAACTTCCGAAGGACGTTGCTCTCCGTGCGGCCGTGACGGATCAGGTAGAGGGTCGTTTCGCCTTCGGCCGGGTGGCGAAGATGCGGATGATGGGCCAGTGCCGGTGTAGGAGGTAGAGATGAAGTGGTCACAGTGCTCCGTTAGCGAGCAGCGCTCGCAGAATGGGCGCCGGGCGGTGCAGACGGTTCGCCCGTGCGCGATCATCGTCAGGTGAAAATCGTATACCCGGTCCCGGTCGTCGCCAAGTCCCGCTTCAAGGATCGGGTGCGCCGCTTCCGCTGAAACGTTCGGTCCGATTAGGCCCAATCGCTTTGAGACCCGGTGAACATGGGTGTCCACGGGCAACGATGGCCGCCCGAGGCTGAAGAGGAGGACGCAGGCCGCAGTCTTCGGACCAACTCCTGGCAACTCAACCAACCACGTGTTGCGCGTCCGGCAAGGTCATCGAACTGAGATGGTCGAGGTCATATGAACCACGTTCCTTCAAGGATCGCATCGAGGATCGACTGGATCCTGGGTGCCTTGACGCCTGCCAACCCGCCCGAGCGAATCGCCTCCGCGACAGCAGTGGTCGGTGCGATGCGAACCGACTCCCAGTCCGGAAAGGCGTGCTTGAGCGATGCAAATGCCCGCTCGGTATTGATATCGGAGGTGTGCTGAGAGAGGACGGTCATGATCAGCTCATCGAGCGGATCGCTGTGCGAATGCCACGTACGGTGCCCGTGTTGCTGCACAAGCAAGGGCAGCATCTGGTCAATGCGGTCGTGGAGATCACCAATCCGGTTCGTCGAATCTGCCATCGCTTCAGTGTACCGCTGTGGCCGCCGGGACTTGCTGACATCGGGAGAAAAAGGCGATAGCACCCTCTCGGAAATCGCCAAGAGCGTGCTGTCTGTGTGCGCTGGGGCGCCGCCCTAGTAATGCTTAACCCTTTCGGCTGCCAATGTGGCTACGTAGGCAATTATTTTGCCGTTCGGCGCACTCGGAAGTACGTATCTCTTGTGATGTGCAGAGTTTGCGTTGGGGATACCGTGAATATGGTCTCGAAGTGAATGGCCGGACGTGATCAGCGGCTTTCTAGACGCGATCAACCCGCCTAATCGAGAACGACTTTGGCCGTCTGTGGCCTCCACAGGACTAAATGTCTTTCGAACATTTCTGAGGGAGATCATCGCTGCGATTTCACTAAGCCTCTTTCGCTTAGCGGGCCAGCGCTGAAGGAGCCGTCCCGCACCCCAGTAGCTCTGCCTATTCATTCCGGAGGGTGCGCTCAGCGAACCGGCAGGGTTGCCGATGCGCCCTTTCTCGTAGTGGGCGAGGATCGGAGCATCGGAGCGCACTAGCCGGACCCTTCCCTCCAGACCGTGCGCTGCCGACCCGGGATCCGCCGGACACCTCGCAGACGCCCGGCCGGTCTTCAATGCCGCGCCGCCCGACGCCCGTCGGTTCACCCACGGGCGCAGATGAGGTGAAAAATGAACTTCACGAGGCCAGTTCCGCCGCGAACACGGGAGCGATTCGCACTCTCCGGCCGCGGCGAGCGCGACAGACGCCCGCGCACTTCCGCAGAGATCGTCTCGCCGGGCCGGCAAAACGTGCATGCCGCCCGGCCTTGTGAGGCGGCACTCGCCAGGCTCTCGCCCCGAGAGCGTGAAGTCTTCCACCTGCTGGTGATGCGCTATTCCGATCGCGAAATCGCCGACGTCCTTTTCATCAGCTACCGGACCGTCACCACCCACGTCACCAGCATTCTGAACAAGCTGGGGGTCGATTCGCGACGAGAGGCCGCCGCGGCCTTTTCTCCCTACGACGAACACTGAGTAGCCGTCCAGGCTCTCGTTCAACTGGCGTGGCGCGGCCCTTGACGCGATCGGCTCAAAAGAGGGCTGACCGCGCCAAATGCATATTTTAGCGTTGATGCCTCAGAGTAGGAGAAATCAATCCTATTGTGCAGACCTCATGAATACGTAGTTTCTACGGATGTTCGTTGAGAGCGATATCCACATCATCTAGGCCAGGGTCGTCGATGGTCGGCGACACAACATTCGACAAGGAGACCTGCACATGGACAAGCGGATGAAGAAGATTCGGATGGACGACGGCTTCGAGCCGAAGCTTGAGCTGGAGCCGATGCCGGCGATTTTCGGTCTGCGGTTTCTTGAGGAAGAGGCGGCCGAAATCCACGATGTCGTCGGCTGCCTGATCCGGACCGATGTGACCGGCGGCTTCACCGGCACCGGCTGCGATGACTCCGACCAGATAGTCCTGGCCTAAGCCGGCACGCGGGCGTGGGCACGGGCGAGCGTCCATGCCCACACCCCGTCCGGCATGCAACGTCCGGAGTGTGGTGGGGTCACGGTCCTGAATTCGCCGTCGTAGGAGTCGCGCATGATCCTGATCCTCACCCAGTTCGAGGACGATCCCTCGGTCCGCCGTGTAACCCAGCTCTTGCGCGACCGTGGCTCCGACCCCATTGTCGTCTGCTCGTCGACCATGGAGCGACCCTCCGCCGTCCTCATCGCCAACGATCCGAACGGCGGCACGCGCAGCATCCTTCGGCTCGGCGATCGGTCGATCGACCTGGCCGAGGTCCGGACCGCGTGGCTCTGGCGCGGTTGGCAGCCCGACCCACTTGAGGCGCGGCTGCGGCCCCTTGCCGCCAGACCGGCGGAATGGCGCTTCTACGAGAAGCAGTGGCAGATCTTTCATCGGGGTTTCGCGCTCTTACTCGCCCAGCGCGGCGTCTTCTGCGTCAATCCCCCTCCCTGGAACATTGCCTACGAGGAGAAATGCTGCCAGCTCGCCCTCGCCAGTGAGGTCGGTCTCACCATCCCGCCGACGCTGTTCACCACCCGCCTTCCCGAAGCCCGCGTCTTCTCGGAAGAGCACGGCGGCTCGCTGATCTATAAGCCGTTCATACCCTACTTGCGGATGATCGTGGCGGAAGGCGACCAGCCATCGCGCCTCCAGCGCCTCCTAACGAACCGCGTGACCTCCGAGCAGTTGGTCGAGGGCGACGGCTTCCTGCCGACGCCCGGCATCTTCCAGCCCTACGTTGAGAAGCACGTCGAGCTGCGGGTCATCGCCGTCGGCCGCCACCTCTTTGCCTGCGCTATCCACTCCCAGCGTAGCGAGCGCGCATGCGAGGACTGGCGACGCTACGACCTCGACAACACGCCGCATGAGCCATACGAGTTGCCCGCCGACGTTGCAGCCAAGCTCCGCGCGCTCATGGAGCGACTCGGATTGGTCTACGGTGCGATCGACCTCATCGTCACCCCAGAGGGCGACCACGTATTCCTGGAGATCAACCCGAACGGTCAGTTCGACTTCGTCGCCCACCTTGCCGGCCTACCGATCTACGAGCACCTCGCCGCGTTGCTCTTGGCGGGGAACATCGAGGAGTCGGAGCCGGTGAGGGCAATCGCTATGCAAGGGTCATCCGATGCTGACTAAATGGCGGATTGCTCGCCGCCTGCCATGGGTCCTCGCGGCCGAACCGCGCGACTGCGGCGCCTCGGTCTTTGCCTCGCTGGCCCGTTTCCACGGACACCACCTGACCCTCGAGGAGGCTCGCGTTCTGGTCGGCACCGACCGCGACGGCACGAGCCTCGCCGGTCTGCGTGACGGCGGCCGGGCTATCGGTCTCGACGCCCGTCCCGCACACGCCACCTACGAGGCGCTCGGCCAGATCGCCCTCCCGGCGATCGTCCACCTGAAGGCTGAGGAGGGGCACTACCTCGTCCTTGCCCACTGGACGCCGACCGCAGTGGTCGTCCTCGATCCCATTTACGGCCTGCGAAGAATGAGCCGGGCCGATTTCGAGGCAGCTTGGAGCGGTTACCTCGTCGTTTTTCGCGTGACCCCGGAGTTACGCCCCAAGGCTCCGAGCGTTCGTCCCATCCGGCTCTTCATTCGTCTCGCCTGGGAGCGGAAGATCACCCTCCTCGTTGCCCTTGTCGCCGCGTTGATCGCAACCTCAGTTGGCTGGATGGCGACCTTTTTCCTGCAGATCCTTGTCGACCGCATCCTGCCCGAACGCGACAACGGACTGCTCGTCGCCCTCGGCTTTGGTCTCGTCCTGCTTAGCGGGCTCCAGGCTATCCTCCAGTTCGGCCGCCTCTGGCTCGTTGCCCAGGTCGGCCAGCGCATCCACCGCGACTACGGTGGGGAGTATGTCCGGCACTTGCTGCGGTTGCCGATGCACGTCTTTGACGCCCGCTGCGTGCCCGGGATGGTGATGCGGATCACCCAGGCCGAGCCGATCCAGCTTGCCGTCACCGAGACCGGCGTCCTCCTGGTCGCCGATGTGGTGATGTTCCTGGCGACGCTCGGGATCATTTACACCTACGACCCGCTCGCTGCCCTCATTGCAGGAGCCGCCGCGCCGCTGATCCTGATGGCGACGGTCCTGCTCAACGAGCGCGTCCAGGCCACGCAGCTCAACGCCATGGTCCGGATGGAGGAGTTCGGCGCCCAGATGGTCGACACCTTCGACGCCGTTCGCACCATCAAGATCTTCTCCGCCGAGGAGCGCTATCGAACGCTGCTGGAAGATCGGCTCGAAGCCCTGGCGAGGGCGCGACGAGACAACCGGCGGGCGATGGCGCTGCCAACGGCCTGGAGCTGGTTGGCGACTTCGCTGATCACGGCTGCCATCCTCTGGTACAGCAGCCACCGCGTCCTTTCTGGGCAGATGAGTGCCGGCGACCTGCTGGTCCTCTTCGGCATGGTCGCGTTCTACCTGACCCCAGTCCAGCGCTTTCCGGCGACGATGCTGGTCATCCGTTCCGCCCTGCTCGGCATCGAGCGCCTGGAGGAAATCCGCGCCCTGCCGGCTGAGGCCGAGCGGACGACCGATCCAATGCCGCTGTCCGTTGTCAGCGGCCGGATCGAGTTCGAGCGCGTCACCTTCGGTTACAAGCGCCACCGGGCAGTGCTGAAGGACGTGAACTTCACGATCGAGGCAGGCGAAACCGTTGCAATCGTCGGCGAGACGGGATCGGGCAAGTCGACACTGGCCAACTTGATCGCCGGCTTTTACCTGCCGACCTCGGGGAATGTCCGAATCGACGGGATCTCCACTCGCCACATAGCGCCAGACGAGCTTAGACGCGCGATCAGTGCCGTATTCCAGGATTCGATGTTGCTCCAGCAGTCGGTCGCCGAAAACATTACCCTCCTGCACGAGGCGCCGTATGACGCCATCCAGCGCGCCGCCCAACTTGCCAATGCCGACGAGTTCATCTCGGACCTCTTCAACGGTTACGACGCCCAGGTGGCGCGCAGCGGGGAAAATTTCTCGGCTGGCCAGGCGCAGCGGATCGCCCTGGCCCGCGCCCTATTGAAGGATGCCCCGATCCTGCTCCTTGACGAGGCGACCAGCAACCTGGACGGGGCAACTGAGCAGGGCATCCTCCAGGCACTGGAGGAGAACCGAAGAGGTCGAACCACGGTGGTGATCGCGCACCGCTTGGGCACGATCGTCAACGCTGACCGCATCCTGGTCATGGCCGACGGCGAGATGGTCGAGACCGGCACACACGAGGAACTGTGGGCGCGGCGGGGGCGGTATTTCGACCTGTTCCGGTCCCAGGTTGGGCTGGCGGCGGTGGCCGCCTGACCCCCGTACCCTTCCCCTTTCCCGTGCGGGGAAAGGGGAGAGTCGCTCTCGAAGATTCCGCCCGTCGATTGACGGAGAAGGCCGTAGCTGCCTATACTTCCCCGGTTGTACGATCACCGAGGGCGGACGGAGCCGGCTTGAACGCGGAATCCGAACCAGCGCCGCAGCGACGCCTCTTGGTCCGATGGGACCGGGGGCGTTTTTTTGTGCCCAACGGCCGCCCAGACGAGGTCAGATCAGATGGTTAGCCCCAGCACGCCGGATTGGTTGATCAAGAACGGGAGGGTGATCGATCCGTCGACCGGACGGGACGAGATCGCCGACGTGCTGATCAAGGATAGTCACATCGCCGCCGTGGGAACGTCTCTCGACGCGAGCGGGGCATCCGTCTTCGACGCGAGCGAGAATGGTCGTCGCGCCCGGGATGATCGACGTTCATGTCCACTTGCGGGTGCCTGGAGGCGAGCATAAGGAGACGATGGCGACGGGGACGGCCGCCGCGGCCGCCGGCGGCTTCACCACCATCTGCTGCATGCCGAACACGACACCTCCGCTGGACTCTCCCGCCATTCTCCGAGAATTGGCCGCAACCATCGACGCCGACGCCAGTGTCCGCGTGCACCCAATCGCCACAATCTCAGCCGGGCGAGCCGGCGAAGAGGCCGTCGACTACGCCGCCCTGGCGGCAGCTGGTGCGATCGGCTTTTCCGATGATGGCTCCTCCTGCCGGAACAGCGCTGTGATGCGCTCCGCGCTGGAGGCGAGCGTCGCCCTCGATCTGCCAGTCATGGTCCACTGCGAAGACCATTACCTGGCGACCGGTGCGATGCATGAAGGTGAGATCTCGCGAAAGCTCGGCATTCCAGGGATTCCGGCCGAAGCCGAAGAAATCTCGATTGCTCGCGACATTCTCCTCGCCCGCCTGACCGGTGGTTGGCTGCACGTCCTGCATGTCAGCACCGGCTACGGCGCCGAGCTCGTTCGCGACGCGAAGGCAGCCGGAATTCGGGTCACCGCCGAGGTCATGCCGCATCACCTGACGATGTCGGACCGCTGGATTGACGGCGACCGCACCCTGCACAACACCGCTGAACCACCAGGCAAGCCTGGGAAGCCGGGAGATCCAGATACGAAGGTGAACCCGCCATTGCGTCCGGTTGCGGATACAGAGGCGCTCTTAGTCGCCCTACAGAATGGCACATTCGATATCATCGCCACCGATCATGCACCGCATGCGGCCAGCGAAAAGGTCGAGCGGGCCTTCGAAGATGCGATGTTCGGACTGAGCGGCCTGGAGCTTGCGCTGCCCACCATGCTTGCTCTGGTGCGTGCCGGGCACCTCAGCCTGATGACGATGATCGACAAGTTGAGCACCGCCCCAGCGAGAATGCTCAGGAAACCGCTTGGAACACTCTCCCCCGGCAGCATCGCGGACATCTTCGTGTTCGATCCGAACGAACGCTGGACAGTGACCCCCGAATCGTTGAAGACGAAGAGCCACAACACCCCGCTGCTTGGGATGGAGATGCAGGGAAGGACGCGATTGACGCTGGTAGGTGGTGAGGAGCGATTCCGTGCGTGATTCCAAGGCCCGATACGCTCCCAAAACGAATGCGGCGCTCGCACTTGCCGACGGTTCGGTCTATCGAGGCACCGCCTTCGGCGCCGCGACAGACGCCGCCGGTGAGGCGGTCTTCACGACCGTGATGACTGGCTATCAGGAGGTCTGCACCGATCCATCCTTCCGTGGCCAGATCGTCTGCATGACCTATCCGCTCATCGGCAACTACGGCGTCAATGCCGACGACGATGAGTCCCGCGAACCGTGGATCGCCGGGTTGATCGTGCGCGAGCACAGCCAGTCTCCCAGCAACTGGCGCTCGACCGGGACGCTGGACGACTACCTGAGGCGCCACGACATCCCGGCGATCAGCGGCATCGACACTCGCGCCCTGACCCGGCACATTCGTTCCGTCGGCGATACCCGCGCCGTTCTGGTGAACAATGCGGCCGATCGCGCTGACGAAGAACTCATCAAGCTGGCACAGCAGGCTCCGCTCCCTGGCGAGCACGATGTCGTCGATGAGGTCATGACCGAAGGCGCCGAGAGCTATGGCGACGGGGCCGGACCGCACATCGCGGTGCTCGACTGTGGTGTCAAGCGGAACATCATCCGCTCGCTGGTCGCTCGTGGCGCCCGAGTGACGGTCGTGCCGTATGGCACGCCGTACGCCGAGATCGCGAACCTCGATCCTGACGGAGTGATCGTTTCGCCGGGGCCGGGCGATCCCGCCAATCTGGACAGCGGGCTCGATGTCGTCCGTAACCTGCTTGCCGACGAGCGGCCCTACTTTGGCATCTGCCTGGGGCACCAGCTGCTGGCCCGGGCGATCGGCGCCGAGACCTCAAAATTGAAGTTCGGGCATCGCGGCGGCAATCACCCGGTCCGCGACGAGCGCACTGGTCGGGTCTCGATCACCGCCCAGAATCACGGATTTCGGGTTGACGGCGGCACGATTCCGACCGGCGATGGCTGGAACGTCGCCCTTGTGAATCTCAACGACGGCACGGTTGAGGGGCTGGCCCACGACCGGCTGCCGGTGCTGTCGGTGCAGTTTCACCCGGAGGCCAGTCCCGGACCGCACGACAACGGTGGGCTTTTCGATCGGTTCCTGGAGATGGTCGACGCGCGGCGGAGTCTCGCCCCGCAGGGGAGGACTTCGTGACGGCGGGTCAGATCAAACAGTCGCTGCCGACGCCAAAGAGCGTCCTGGTCATCGGCTCGGGGCCAATCATCATCGGCCAGGCAGCAGAGTTCGACTACGCCGGCACTCAGGCCTGCCGATCGCTGCGTGAGGAAGGCATTCGCACCATCCTGGTCAACTCCAATCCGGCCACGATCATGACCGACGAGGACCAGGCCGACGCCGTCTACATCGAGCCCCTCACTCCGGACGTCATCCGGCGGGTCATCCAGCGTGAACGGCCGGAGGGTCTGCTGCCGACCCTCGGCGGCCAGACCGGCCTGAACCTCGCGGTCGAGGTCGCCAAGCTGGGCATCCTCGATCGCTACAACGTCAGGCTGCTTGGTACGCCATTGGAGTCGATCCAGAAGGCCGAGGACCGCGCGCTCTTCAAGAATCTCCTGACGGAGATCGGCGAGCCGGTCGTTGATAGTGCAATCGTCACCTCGATCGAGGAAGCGAAAGAGTTCAATAAGGAGGTCCCGCTCCCGCTGGTCATCCGGCCGGCGTATACGCTCGGTGGATCGGGCGGCGGCGTTGCCCACACCCAGGCTGATCTGGAGCGATTCGTCGCCAGCGGCATCATCCGCCAGCCCGATTGGCCAGGTACTCCTTGAGCGGTCCCTGCTCGGCTGGAAAGAGATCGAGTACGAAGTGATGCGGGATGCCAACGACACCTGCATCACCGTCTGCAACATGGAAAACATCGACCCGATGGGCGTGCACACGGGCGACAGCATCGTTGTCGCCCCGTCGCAGACCCTCTCGGATCGCGAGTACCAGATGCTGCGCTCGTCAGCGCTGAACATCATCCGGGCACTCGGCATCGAGGGCGGCTGCAACGTTCAGTACGCTCTTGATCCGGACACGATGAATTACAGCGTAATTGAGGTGAACCCGCGCGTCAGCCGCTCCTCTGCACTGGCGTCGAAGGCGACCGGATACCCGATTGCCCGGATCGCGGCAAAGATCGCCATCGGCCGCCGGCTCGATGAATTGACCAACGTCGTCACCGGCAAGACCACAGCGGCGTTCGAGCCGGCGCTGGACTACTGCGTGGTCAAGATCCCGCGCTGGCCGTTCGACAAGTTCGCCCACGCGGACCGCACGATCACCACCCAGATGAAGGCGACCGGCGAGGTCATGGCCATCGACCGGTCCTTCGAAGGTGCCTTGCAGAAGGCGGTCCGGTCTCTGGAAACCACCGCCAAGGATCTGGGCTGGGAAGATCCCCATTGGACTGACGCCCAGCTGGAGGATCTGGTCACCCGGCCAAACGACCTCCGACTCTGGGCGTTGGCGGCCAGTATCCGGCGTGGAGTAACCGCGGCCACGCTGCACGAGCGCAGCGACATCGATCTTTGGTTCCTGTGGAAGCTTGAAGCTATTGTCGCGCTAGAGCGACGTCTAGCATCTGAGCCGCTCGAAGCGGATCTGCTCTGGGCGGCGAAGCGGGCGGGATTCTCCGACGCCCAGATCGGCCGGCTCAACGGCATGGGCGAGGCGGCAGTCACAACACACCGCCACGATCTGGGCATGACGCCGGTCTTTAAGATGGTCGACACCTGCGCCGGTGAGTTCGCCGCCGCGACACCGTACTTCTACTCGACCTACGAGTTCGAGGATGAGGCCCCGCCAATCGAGGGTGAGCGGGCGGTGGTCATCGGCTCCGGACCAATCAGGATCGGTCAGGGCATCGAGTTCGACTACTGTTCTGTCCAGGCGGCCAGGGCGCTTCACGATGCCGGTGTCGCTTCGATCATGATCAACTCCAACCCGGAGACCGTCTCGACCGACTTCGACGCATCCGACCGGCTCTATTTCGAGCCGCTGGATGCCGAGAGCGTCTCCGAAATCATGCGCCACGAAAACCCAGGAGCGAACGGCAGCGCCAATGGCAACGGCAGTGGTCGTGGGGATGCGATACCGCCGGCGATCGTCCAGTTTGGCGGACAGACGGCGATCAACTTGGCTGGACCGCTGACGGACCTAGGTGTGCCGATCATGGGCAGCCGTCTAGATGCCATCGACCTCGCTGAGGACCGCAAGCGGTTCGAGGCGTTCTTGAAGAGCCTGGGCATCCCTCAGCCCCCGGCGCGGCTGTCACCACCCTGGCAGACGCTGAGGCGATTGCAGACCGGATCGGCTATCCCGTTCTGGTGCGACCGAGCTATGTCCTTGGTGGACGGGCGATGGAGGTTGTCTACGGTGGCGACCAACTGGCCCGATACATCCGCACCGTCGCCAGCCCGACGCCGGAGCGGCCGACACTGATCGACAAGTACCTCCTGGGCAAAGAGGTCGAAGTCGATGCCATCTGCGATGGCGAGGCGGTTTTGATTCCGGGCATCATGGAGCACATCGAGCGAGCCGGCGTCCATTCGGGCGACTCGTTCGCGGTCTACCCTGGGATCAATCTCTATCCCGCCGAGATCGACACCATCGTCGATTACACCACTCGGATTGGATTGGCTCTCGGCGCCGAGGGACTGATCAATATCCAGTACGTCATCCACCACGGGCGGCTCTACGTGCTGGAGGTCAACCCCCGATCATCACGCACAGTCCCCTTCCTCTCCAAGGCGACTGGCGTGCCAATGGTCAAGCTGGCTACGAACGTCATGCTTGGCCGTTCGCTTCGGGATCAGGGCTACGAAGGTGGACTCTGGCCGCGCCAGCCGCTGGTGGCCGTGAAGGCGCCCGTCTTTTCGATGGCGAAGCTCCGAGGCGTTGATGTCCACCTCGGGCCGGAGATGAAGTCGACCGGCGAGGTGATGGGCATCGACCTGACCTTCGAGAAGGCGTTCTCAAAGGCACTGGTGGCCTCAGGGTTAGCGTTGCCGGAGAAGTGCGGTGTGCTAGTTACGCTCGCCGATGAGGACAAGAACGACGCCACCGAGATGATCGAAAAGCTCGTTCAGCGGGGCCACCGGCTCTATGCAACCGAAGGCACCGCCGCCATGATAGAGCGCAACGGCATGCCAGTTCAGACGGTCACCAAGCGAATCGGTCGCGGCAAGCCGGATGTGCTCGACGTGATCATGCAGGGCACGGTCCGCGGCGTGTTCAACACGCCGGGACTCTCTGACCGCGAAGTACTCGATGGTCTCCGCATCCGTCGGGCGGCGGTTGAGCGCGGCATTCCCTGCATCACCTCGATCGACACCGCCCGGGCGATGGTCGATGCCATGGGCGGAACAAGTGCCGTCTATACTATTCAGCCGGTGCCGGAGTATCGCCGCCGCGGATTTGGATACTAGGAAGCACGAAATCCCGGTGCAGGGAATGCTTCCTGTCGATCGCCGGTCGGCGGACACTTGCGAGAAACGAACGCGATGGTGGACCTCGATACCGGCGTTGACGCCGCGCCCGATCTAAACGGCCAGGGGGAGACGCGGTTGCCCAGCGGACGCGAGTTCGAGAGCGAGATAATCGCGGTCGACGAGGTGATGGGCGACTCCATCCTACTTACCCTCTCGCTCCCCCAGGGACTGGCGAGCTCCGTCCGACCCGGTCACTTCGTCGACGTTCTCTGCCGCGTCGATGGCTCGTTCGATCCTCTCTTGCGCCGGCCATATTCGATCTTTCGCACAGATCCCCGCGCCAACACGCTGACCCTGATGGTGCGGCCATTTGGCCGGGGCAGCACCTGGCTGTCGCGTCGCAAGACCGGCGAGGTGCTCGATGTCCTCGGGCCGTTAGGAAACACCTATGAGATCAAGCCGCGCAGCCGGAACCTGCTCATGGTGGCCGGCGGCGTCGGCGTGGCCCCTCTTGTCTTCCTCACCGACCTCGCCCTCTCCCGCAATCTGAACGTGACATTCTTGATGGGTTCGGCTACGGCGGACGGACTTTTGTCCCCGGCGTTCCTACCCAGCGCGGTCGAGTATCTGACCGCCACAGACGACGGCAGTGGTGGCCACCATGGCTTCGTCACTGACCTGGTGCCGAACTACATGCAGTGGGCCGACCAGATCTTCTCCTGTGGTCCCGAACCGATGTTTCGCTCGCTCCGCGATGTTGCCAATCCCCACCGATTTCAGGGCAAACCGTCGGTGCAGGTCTCCGTCGAGCGGACGATGGCCTGTGGTCTCGGTGCCTGCCTTGGCTGCGTGGTGGAGACGAAGCGTGGCATGCAGACCTCCTGCGTGCAGGGTCCGATCTACGACATGGACGACGTCATCTGGTAGCTGGTTGCGAGCGAAAGCCGGGATAGGAACACATTTCGATGGCCGACCTGAGCGTTGATCTGGCGCCCCGCAATCCACGGGAGTTACGCCTCCGAAACCCAGTTATCGCGGCTTCAGGCTGCTTCGGCTATGGCCAGGAATACGCTGGCGCCATCGACATCCAGCGGCTTGGCGCCTTCGTCAGCAAGGGCATTACGCCGCACGCGCGTTCGGGCAACGCGATGCCGCGCATCGCTGAGACACCGGCCGGCATGCTCAACGCGATCGGCCTTCAAAACCCGGGCATACGCGGGTTCATCAAGAAATACCCGAAGATCTGGGAGCAGTGGACGGTCCCGGCAATCGTCAACATCTCGGCGGAGTCGATCGAGGACTACGCGATGATGGCTCGCGCCCTCGATGAGCAGCCAGGCATCGCCGCCATCGAGGTCAACATCTCCTGCCCCAACATCGCCGCCGGCGGGTATTGCTTCGGCTGGGACGCCGATATGTCCGCCGATGTGACCCGCGCGGTGCGGGAAGTGACCACGCTGCCTGTCATTGTCAAGCTCAGTCCAGGCGCGGTCGATGTCGCAAGCGTGGCGCGTGCCGTTGAAGAGGCGGGAGCAGATGCCGTTTCTTTGATCAACACGCTGGTCGGGATGGCAATCGACGTCAAGCGACGCCGGCCGATCCTCGCCAACATGACAGGTGGGTTATCCGGCCCGGCGATCAAACCAGTCGCCGTGCGGATGGTCTATCAGGTCGCTGGCGCGGTCCAGATTCCCGGTGATCGGAATGGGCGGGATCATGGGACTGGACGACGCCCTGGAATTCATCTTCGCGGGCGCCACTGCGGTGCAAGTTGGCACGGCGATCTTTGCCCAACCACGAATGCTCACCCGCCTGATTGACGACCTGGATGCCTGGATGGACCGAGAAGGTATTGTCTCGATCGCGGAGATCCGAGGCGCCGCGCAACCGTCTCATTGGCATGGCCGACCGCCGGTTGAGCTCGAGATCGAGACTGAACTGGCGGTGGCCGCCGGATGACGTCACGAATCCTTTATGCGCTGCTGATCCTGGCGCCGATCGCCGTCATCCTTGAGATCTCGGATATAGGTGGCCATGCCGCCGTCTTTACGGCGTCTGCACTGGCGATGGTGCCATTGGCCGCAATTCTCGGCCGTGCGACCGAGGAGGCCGCGATCTACACAGGCCCAAAGATTGGGGCGTTGCTGAATGCGACGCTCGGCAATGCGCCGGAGTTGATCATTACCATCGTCGCGCTACGTGAAGGCCTCGTTAACGTCGTCAAGGCAAGTATCGCGGGCTCGATCGTTGGCAACATCCTGATTGTGCTCGGCGCCTCGATGCTGGCCGGCGGTCTAAAAAACGGCACCCAGACCTTCGACATCCGCGCTGCCAGCACGAGCGCAACCATGATGCTCCTGGCCGTCATCGCACTCGTGATTCCCGCAATCTTCGCCCTGGGTGAGGTTTCGCACCGTCCAACGGCGGATGACATCGAACTGTTGAGCGACGGGGTCGCAATCGTCTTGATCGTGCTCTACGGACTCTATCTCCTCTACTCCCTGCGCCAATCTTCTCCGGGAGAACAACTCCAATCTGATGACACCGAGCAGCCGTCGATGAAATTACCCGTCGCCATCGGGTTGATGGCGGCCGCGACGCTGACCATTGTGTTCATGAGCGAGTTGCTCGTCGGAGCCCTGGAGCCGACCGCGGAGGATTGGGGCCTGACCGATCTCTTCATCGGTGTGATGCTCGTTCCGCTCGTCGGCAACGTGGCCGAGCACTTCGTTGCGGTCCAGGTGGCGATGCGCAACAAGATGGATCTCAGCCTCGGCATTGCACTTGGATCTGGGTTGCAGATTGCGCTGTTCGTCACACCGGTCCTCGTCCTGGCCGGGATCATCCTGAATGAGCCGATGACGCTGGTGTTCAACTCGTTTGAGCTGGCCGCTCTTGTCGGCGGCGCCGTGATTGCGGTCTTCATCGCCCACGACGGCGAATCGAACTGGCTCGAGGGCGCGGAACTGCTGGCGCTCTACGTCATCCTGGGAATTGCGTTCTTCTTCGTGCCGTGAGTCTCAGCCCGGCAAATACTCGTTCCTGAATGTGATCACCATGGGAGTGACCGACGTGAGCAGCGACCTTCTCGACGTTCTTCGCGACGCCGGCGCCTTGAAAGAGGGGCACTTCCTCCTCTCGTCAGGACGCCATTCCGGGCAGTATGTCGAGAAGTTCGATCTCCTCCGCCGTCCGCGCGCCACTGAATTGGCGTGCCGCGGATTTGTAGACAGATTTTCCGGCAGCAATGTCGATGTCGTGGTTGGACCGACGACCGGCGGCATCTTGCTTGCCTTTGAGGTCGCCCGGCAGCTAGGCGTGATGGCAGCCTATGCCGAGCGGCGGTCGGACGGCGCCGCCGGCCGCGAGATCCGGCGGGACACAACCTTTGAGCCTGGTGCCCGAGTGCTCGTGGTCGACGACATTCTGACTACCGGGGGATCGGTGCGGGAGACCCTGGCCGCGCTTGATCGGCATCCGGTGGAGGTGATCGGCATCGGCGTGCTCGTCGATCGCAGCGGCGGCAAGGTCGATTTTGGGGTGCCCCTTGTTCCGCTTGCGTCGCTCAACATCGAGACCTGGCTGCCGGCCGAGTGCCCACTCTGTGCCGCGGGCGTGCCACTGGTCAAACCGGGCACAACCCAGGTGCCGGCCGCGTAACGACGGCGTCTGATTTGGGATTAATCGGGGGGAGTCGAGTTCGCGATGCGAGCTCGCAGTTCTTCGCGCTGGGCGATGAGGTCGTCCAGGCGCTGCTCGATCTGACGAAGGAGATCGGGGCGCGGCCGTTTCACGTATTCGTCCCGAAGCTCGATGATGATCTGGGCGATCCGGGCGATCGTGCGCACCGTATGGACAGGATCGTCTTCGCGAGACGGCACCGCGTAGCCGCCAGCCATCGTCTAACTCCTGACCATCACGTACGGCGACCGGGACCGCCCACTCCCACGCAATAGAACGCCGCTAGCGTAGCATGTGGCTTCCGGTCGCACCATCAATTTTGCGCGGATTCTTCCCCTTCTTCAGATTCTTCGTGTTCGACCTGGTCGGTCTCGTCGGACTCGATTCCCTCGAGCATTGCGATCATCTCCGCCTCGGTGATGACCGGCACCTTCAGCTCGACGGCCTTCTCGGCTTTGCTGCCCGCCTCCTCTCCGGCGACGACAAATGAGGTCTTCTTCGAGACCGAGCCGCTCACGGTGGCCCCGGCCTGGCGGATACGCTCTTCAGCCTGCGGGCGCGTCAGCGTGTCGAGTCGGCCTGTGAGGACAAAGGTCTTGCCTTTGAGGTGTTGGCTAGTTGCCTGAGACTCCGAGCGCTGATCCTCGACTCGAACGCCTGCTGTCTTGAGCTTCTCGATGACGTGCTGATTGTGAGAATCGGCGAACCAGGCAACCACACTCTCGGCTAAGATTTTGCCGATCCCGCCAATGCTGTTGATCTCCTCGACGTCCGCGGCCGCAATCCTGTCGATCGAACCAAATCGATCTGCCAGCAGCCGTGCCGCCCGCTCGCCGATGTGGCGAATACCAAGGGCGAAGATCAGACGAGCGAGGGGCCGTGATCTGCTGGTGTCGACCGCCGCCTGAAGATTCGCCGCGCTCTTTTCGCCGAAGCGCTCGAGTTGGCCGACCTTCTCCCAATCGAGTGAGTAAATGTCAGCCACGTCGGTGATCCAGCCGAGGTCAACAAAGCGGTCGGTGAGCTTATCGCCCATCCCGGCGATGTCCATCGCACCGCGAGCGACGAAATGATGGACCAGCTCTTTCAGCTGAGCGGGGCATTCCGCATTGGGGCAGTAGCGCATAGCTTCGCCGTCGAGGCGGATGACGGCGGTGCCGCAGACAGGACACTCGGTCGGCATCTCGTACGGCACCGAGTCAGGAGAGCGCTTTTCTTCGACCACTCGCACGACATACGGGATGACATCCCCGGCCCGCTCGACGATCACGGTATCGCCGAGGCGGATGTCTTTGCGCGCGATCTCGTCTTCGTTGAACAGGCTTGCCCGCTGGACAGTCACGCCGAGGATCTGGACCGGCTCCAGAATCGCGGTGGGCGTGAGCGCTCCGGTCCGGGTGACATTGATTTCGATGTCCTTGATCACCGTGGTCGACTGCGTTGCCGGGAATTTGTAAGCAGTCGCCCAGCGAGGTTCGCGGGCGACGAAGCCGATCTCCTCTTGAAGACGGTGGCTATCGACTTTGATGACGACCCCGTCGATCTCGAACGGCACTTCGAGCCGCCGGGCTTCCCACCACTCGCAGCGTTCCCAGACATCGTCGATCGAGTCGCAGCGCACCCGATCCGGTGAAACATCAAAGCCCGCCGCGCTGAGCAGATCGAGTGAGTCCCAGTGTGTCGCTGGGGCTTTGGCGCCTTCGACGTAGCCGATGCCATAGACGAACAGGCGCAGCGGCCGGGAGGCGGTGATGCGCACGTCCTTTTGGCGCAAGGAGCCGGCGGCGCCATTGCGCGGATTCATGAAGGTCTTTGGCGTCTTGCCGCTCCGCTCGGCATCCTCGACGATCCTGGCGTTCATCGCGAGGAAGTCTGCCGTGCGCATATAGATTTCGCCGCGTACTTCGAGAACCGGCGGGACTTCGTACTCAGTCGACTGGCGGAGACGGAGCGGGATAGTCGGCAGGGTGCGCAGGTTGGCGGTGATGTCTTCGCCGTGGTAGCCGTCGCCACGCGTTGCGCCGTGGTCGAAGACGCCATCGACATAGGTCACGGCCACTGCCAGGCCGTCGATCTTCGGCTCAACCACATAGGTAAGGGGAACATCGCCGGCGAACCGAGTTGCCCGTTGCGACCAAGCAACGAGTTCGTCCTTGTTGTACACGTTGCTCAGGGAGAGCATCGGGACTGGGTGGGCGATCTCGGCGAATCCAGCCTGAGGCGTTGATCCGACCCGCTGCGTGGGAGATTCCGGCGTGATGAGAGACGGGTTTGCGTCTTCAAGGGCGCGCAGTTCCCGCATCAGGGCGTCGTACTCGGCGTCCGTAACACTTGGGTTGTCGAGGACGTGATACTCGTAATTGTATCGGTTGATCAGAGCGCGGAGGTCGTCGACCCGTTGCTGGGATTGCGTCGCATCAACCATCACGCCGGCCACCCCTCCGAGTGCGTGGAATCCTTGCGATGTAGAACCGGTGTTCAACTATGGTATACCTTGCGGACAACGCGACCGGTGTACGTTCACCCGGCCCGAGTCTATCATAGCGGTCCTTGCTGTCGATGCCCGCTTCTGATTCCTCGCCCACTTCAGATACGACGCAGCAGTCCTCCGGTAGTGAGCCGGGCGGCTACGCCTTCTTGTGCCAGCGTGCCGAGGTCTTCATCCAGGAGCGAGGCGGAGCGGCTCCAGAAGACGTTCTTATCACCCACGTCTTCGGCACTGGCGGGTCGCCAGCGCTGTGGCGCCCCCTTCTCCGTCAGGCGCTCAGCGCCAGCGATCTTCTGGTCTTACGTTCCGACGGCTATTGGGCGGTTCCGGGAGCGGTCCAGCCGGGATCGACCGGTCGATTTCCCCGACTTCGTGGCCGTCGATGTCGAGACGACCGGACTGCGGCCATACCATCAGCGGGTGATCGAGGTCGCGCTGATCCGGTTTCGGAGATGGCCTGGTGGTCGATCGGTACGAATCCCTCTGCCACCCGGAACGCAAGATCCCGAAGTACATCGTCGGCTTGACCGGCATCACCGACACGCATGTCGAGGACGCACCGAAGTTTGCCGATATCGCCGCCGAGGTGATCGAGTTTATCGGCGGCGACCTGATCGTCGGGCACAACGTTGGGTTCGACATCTCTTTTCTCAATGGCGAACTCAAACGAGCCGGACGTGAGCCACTGATCAACGAGCGCCTGGACACGCTCCCGCTGGCGACCAAACTGATCCCGGGCCTGCGCAAGCCTTCTCTAGACAATGTCGCGACCCAGCTCGGCCTGCCACCGCGCAAGATTCACCGGGCGGGCGTCGATGCGGATTTGACCGGCAATGTTCTGGTCACCCTCGTTCGCCAGGCCCAGGCGATGGGGCGAGGGACGATCGACGATCTGCGGGCGCTAACCGCGGGCAGTCAACCGCGGCCGCGCGATCGCGTCGGGCGGGGACGGGCTGTACTGGATCGTTCACTCCTGGCCGAGGTCCCGAAGGCGCCAGGCGTCTACCTGATGCGCGACGAGTTCGGCAATGTCATCTACGTCGGCAAGGCGAAGAATCTCCGCGACCGGGTGGGCTCGTATTACTCGCAGCCGCTTGGCTACACGCGAAAGATGGATGGCCTGCTGGAGTCGATGGCGCGGGTCGACGTTGAGGTGGTCGGCTCTGAGTTGCAGGCGCTGCTGCTGGAATCCCAGCTGATCAAGCGGTACCAGCCCCGGTACAACACCGCGCTGCGCTCGTTTGAGCAGTACCCCTACATCCGGGTGGATGTCTCCAATCCGTGGCCGCGCATCACCCTGACCAAGGCGCGCAAAAACGACGGTGCTCGCTACTTCGGCCCGTTCCGAAGCAGCAGCGCTGCCCGGAAAACGGTCGAGGTCATCGAGCAGGTGGTCCCACTGCGCACATGCTCGCGCTCGTTCAAAAATGCCCGGTCCTACGGATCGCCCTGCCTTCAGCTGGACCTGGGAAGGTGCGCCGGACCTTGCGTCGGTCGAGCCGACCGAGACGTCTATACCGGCATGGTCCGGGACGTGGTCAGGTTTCTCGACGGTGACGAAGAAGCCTTGCGGGAGCGAATCTGGCAGGGACTGGAGGAGGCATCAGCCCGGATGGATTTTGAGCGGGCGAGCAAGTTGCGTAACGACCTCCGTCAGGTGACCGCTGTGGTCAATGCCCAGCGCCAATTGCGCGAAGCCGCGGATCACTCGAATCTGCTGTTGGTGCAGCCGTCGGCAGACAATTGCTGCCGAGAGATCATGTTCGTCGTTGGTGGCCGCCTCTGGGCGCAGATCCGCGCCGAACGCTCCGACCCGGACGGGCTTGGCGCGCGACTGGCGGCCTGCCACAGCCGGATTCCGGTCTCCGGCCTGCCGCCGATCAGTCACGACATCATCGACGAGACGAACATTTTGCTCAGGTGGTTGTCTAAGAACGACGGGCATCCGGCGATTCTGCCCCTGGATCTCACGTCCAGTTGTCCCGATTGGACCGAGCGGGCGCGGGTGGCATTGGCCCTCTCAGATGACGACGTGACCCGAGAACTGGCAATCGTCAAGGAAGAACTTGATGACACCACCGGCGACATCGAAGTTGTGGACGACGCCGCTGAGTAATTCAGGCATTGCGAGCGGTTGAACACATCGCTTGCCCTTGCCAAATCTGGGAGGTGGTTTGCCCCCTGGTATACTCGCGCTCTTGACCTGATGTGCCTCGATCCGGAGTTGATCAAGCTTGGAAGAGAAGACCTCGGGAGACAGTCTCGAACTCATCGCCGAAGAGGTTCGAACCTGCCCGAAATGCGAGCTTGCCCGGACCCGAACCAATGCGGTTCCGGGCGCAGGCAACCCGAATGCCCGGGTCATGCTGGTTGGAGAAGGGCCAGGATGGCATGAGGATCAGCAGGGTTTGCCGTTTGTCGGCAATGCGGGCAAGTTCCTGAACGAATTGCTCGGCAAGGCCGGGCTCGAGCGCAATGACGTCTTCATCACCAACGTCGTCAAGTGCCGCCCTCCGGGCAACCGCGACCCCCTCCCCGATGAGATCGCCGCCTGTGCCCCCTACCTTGACCGGCAAATCGCCCAGATTGACCCAGATGTGATCGTCACCCTGGGGCGGTTTTCGATGTCTAAATGGTTCCCGGGTGAGCGAATCTCTCGAATCCATGGGCAGCCGAAGAAGGACGGCCGCCGGCTGATTGTGCCCATGTATCATCCGGCCGCCGCCTTGCATCAGGCGTCGCTGCGCGGCGCTATTGAGGATGACTTCGCCAAGTTGCCCAAGATCCTGGCGGACGCCGAAGACCAGCGGGAGGCAGAGTCGTCGAAAGACGAGCCGCCCGCCGAGCAGATGTCGCTCTTCTAGCCCCCGGGCTGATTCGGCACGTCGTTGCGACCCAGAGCGAGGTAGACCGATCGAAACTGGAAACCGCGTGCGCCTCATCTTCCTGGGCGGCGTTGCCGAGGTCGGAAAGAACCTGCTCGTTCTGGAGCACGATGATGACATCATCGTTGTCGACTGTGGGATCGGTTTCCCCGATGAGCACCAGCCCGGCGTCGAGCTGATCCTGCCGGACATCTCCTACCTGCGCGAACGTGCCGCCAATATCCGCGGGATCTTCATTACGCATGGCCACGAGGACCACATCGGCGGGCTGCCCTACCTGTGGCCCGACCTGCGCGCGCCGATCTATGCGTCCCCACTGACCGTCGGATTGATCGACGTCAAACTGTCTGAGCACGGACTCTCTAAGCGAGTCGAGCTCAACGGATTCGATCCGGATACACACCCCAGGCTCAAGGCCGGATGCTTCACGCTCGAACCCTTCCGGGTGTGCCACAGCATCCCGGACGCCGTCGGATTTGCCATATCCACCCCGGGCGGCCTTGTCGTCGTAACCGGCGACTTCAAGTTCGATCCCTCGCCGGCCGACGGCAAGTTGACGGACTACGAGCGGTTGGCGGAGTTCGGGCGGCGCGGGGTCAGGCTGCTGATCTCCGATTGTGTCCACGTTGAATATCCCGGTCGAACACCGTCCGAAACGGTCGTGGGCGAGACGTTTGAGTCTGTCTTTGCCGAAGCTGGCGGCCGGATCGTCATCGCCACATTCGCCTCACTCGTCTCACGGATCCAGCAGATCATTGACACGGCCGCGCGCTACCGGCGCTCGGTCGTGCTCCTCGGCCGCAGCCTCGTTCGCAATACGCAGGTCGCGCGCGAACTTGGCTACCTGCGTGATCCGGAAGGCGTCATCATCGATCGTCAGTACGCCGCGGATCTCCCAGACGACAAGGTTGTCTATGTGGTTACCGGTAGCCAGGGCGAACCGATGGCGGTGCTGGCCAGGATCGCCAACGGCGACCACCGCGAAGTCGTCATCGGTCCGGGCGATACCGTTATCGTGTCGGCGAGCCCAATTCCGGGGAACGAGACGGCAGTCTTCCGGATCATCAATCAGCTCTTTCGCGCGGGCGCGAATGTCCTCTACGGCGGACGGGCAAGGGTCCATGTCTCCGGGCATGCCAGCCAGGACGATCTGCGTGACATGATCCGCCTGACCAATCCGGTTCACATCATTCCAACTCACGGCGAGCAGCGTCATCTGGTCCTCTACGCCGAACTGGCTTCGTCGGAAGGATACGGACCCGACGCCGTCACGTTCAGCGACCTAGGAGACGTGATCGAGTTCGATGCGGATTCGATCGGCGTCGTCGGTCGCATTGATCTCGAAGAGGTCTTGTTGGATGCGGGCAGGGTCGCCACCGTGACTGAGGAGGTCGTCAACGACCGACGACTTCTGGGCCAGGATGGCGTTATCGCCACCACCGTGGCCATCTCGTCCTCCAGCCGGACATTGCTGGCCGGGCCGGTCGTGGAGCCCCGGGGCTTCGTCGACCCAAATGGCGCTACCGGTCTGCTTGCCAAGCTGCAGAACCGGGCTGTCGATGCCGCCCTCACGGAGCTTGACACCTACGCCGGCGAGGACGCGGCGGTGGGCCAGGCGGTCAAACGGGCGATCCGGCGCGCGATTGGAAGCACGGTCCATCGGGAGACCCGGCGAAAACCGGTTCTCCAGATCACTGTGCTGGATGTCGATACGCCGGTCGACCTGTAACGACGGTTTTCCGCTAACTCACTGTTCCGGTGTATAGTAGTACGTACATCCTGGCCGGACGCTTACTCGTGCCCTGAGTGGCGACCAGATTCGATGTGCCGCCAGGCTGCGACCGGAACGGGGTACGACGGAATGGCCGCATCGACAAGGGTTCCCGCATCGTCATCCAGGAAGCAGGGGACCGCTCACAAGCGCCCGTCCACCCGATCCTGGCTGCCGAATTTAGGCCTCAGCAGTCTCGCCAGAAGGATGAGCGGCCTTCGGCTGAGGATGCCATCGCTCGTCATGACCGATCGCTTCCGCCGGGAAGCCGGAGGCGTGGCCCTGATCCTCGCCGCCCTGTTTTCAGCCTGGGCGCTGGGGCGCGGCGCCACCGATGGCCCCATTGCGGAATGGTGGGGTTCGGTCCTGCGTGGGCTCTTTGGGTATGCCGCTGGTCTCATGCCGGTTCTGATCGCGTTGACCGCCATCCGGGCCCTTCGCGATCAAGAAGGCCCAGTGATTCTCCTACGGCACTACCTCGGTGCCGCTGGGTACCTAATTGCCGCGACCAGCATCATCCATCTCGGCGAGATGGGATCCCGCGAGCGCCCTGGAGGAGAGCTGGGACGGACAGTTGGCGGAGTCGTGGAGAGCGCCCTTGGGCAATTCGCCTCCGGTATCCTAATCACAGCAGTTGGATTGACCAGCGTCTTCCTGCTGGCTCATCTGGATGTTCGCACCCTCGAAGCCGAGGTTCGAGGGCTCTGGCCAAGGCGACGGGCCGATACGCCAGGTCCAATTGCGGCCCTTGATCCCTCAGTAGAATCAGCCGCTCGTCCAGCTAAGGTGGTTCTCCCGCCACTCGTGCCAGCGGAACCGGTCGTCAACGTCCCAAAGCGCGAGTCTCCCGCGAGTGGCGCCACGAAACCGGCGAAAGCTAAACCGGGCGGCCCGTTGCCACTGCCCGACCTCTCCAAGTTGATGGTCTATGACGGCGCCGAGCCGGATAAGATCGACCTTCGTCGCAAGTCGGACGTCATCGAGGCGACCCTGAGTAGCTTCCGCGTCGAAGCGCGTGTGCGGGAGATCAACCCCGGGCCGACGGTTACTCAGTTTGCCCTGGAGCCAGGCGTCGGTGTGCCGGTCCGCCGGATCGTCTCACTGGATAAGGATCTGGCACTGGCCCTGGCGGCGCCGAGTATCCGGATCGAGGCGCCGGTCCCCGGCATGGCCCGGGTCGGGATCGAGATCCCGAACAAGGAACTGATGATCGTCGGCCTGCGCGAGGTGCTGGAGTCATCAGTCTTCGTCAAAGGCAAGACGAAGTTACCGATCCCGCTCGGGCGCGATGTCAATGGCCGCTATGTCGTCGGCGACCTGACCAAAATGCCGCACCTACTCATCGCCGGTCAGACAGGGGCAGGTAAGAGCGTCTGCCTGAACGTCATCATCTCGACGTTCCTGCTCACCCGCTCACCCGAAGATCTCAAGTTGCTCATGATCGACCCGAAAATGGTCGAGATGGTGGGCTACAACGGCGTGCCCCACCTCCAATGCCCCGTCGTCACTGAGATGGACAAGGTCGTCGGCGCGCTCAAGCTCACCGTGCGGGAAATGCTCCGCCGCTACGACATCTTCTCCAAGTTGGGCGTGCGGAATCTAGAAGGGTACAAGCTCAAGACAGCCGATGAGCCCGGAAACTTCGAGCACCTCCCCTACCTCGTGGTCATCATCGATGAGCTGGCCGACCTGATGATGACGGCCGCCGATGAGGTCGAAGGATTGCTTGTCCGGCTGGCGCAACTCGCCCGTGCTACCGGAATTCACCTGATCATCGCGACCCAGCGTCCCACAGCGGATGTGATTACCGGTCTCATCAAGGCGAACGTGCCGTCCCGGATCGCGTTTGCCGTCGCTTCCGGGATCGATAGCCGGGTCGTCCTCGATCTACCCGGCGCAGAGAACTTGCTCGGGCGGGGGGACATGCTCTATCTGCCGCCGGAGGCCGCCAAGCCCCAGCGGATTCAGTGCGCCTACATCGATGACAAAGATCTGCAGTACATCGTCTCGCACTGGCATGACGTCGCGCCACTGCCGGATTACGCCAAGGAATGGCTGGAACTGCCGAGTAGCGGGCTGGCCGACGATGCCGGGATTGAAGACGATCCGCTCATGGAAGAGGCGCTCGAAGTCGTGCGCAAGAGTGGCACGGCTTCCGCGTCAATGCTGCAACGGCGGTTGCGGGTCGGCTACAACCGCGCCGCCCGTCTGATCGAGCAGATGGAAATGGACGGCGTGATCGGCCCAGCGGACGGCCTCAAGGGCCGACCGGTCCTCATTGGCGATGAATAACTAACGGCGTCGCCGAATCTGCGTCCGACTAGACAGCGGCCGCGAGCGACGCCGGCGTTCGCACCGCGTCAAAGCAGCGCGAACAGTAAACAGGGCGACCGTTTCGCGGCACGAATGGGACCGTCGTCACCGAGCCGCATTCGGCGCAGGTAACCTCGGTCTGAGCCCGTTCCGGCAAACCCTGCTTCGCTTTCCGCGCCGACCGGCATGCGGGGCAGCGCACGGGGATGTTGACCAGTCCCTTTTGCTCAAAGAAGTGCTGTTCTCCAGCCGTCCAAATGAATCCCGAACTGCAATCACGACAGGTTAACGTGCGGTCCACGTGCTCCACGGCAGACTATCCCCCCAATCGTCCGGGCAGCCGTGGCGCACCGCTCTGCGGATCGACCCCGCCGCTAGCCAGCGCACGACCCCGCGTCTCCGAAAAGAACGTATTGCCCACGTTATCAAAGGGTTGCCATGAACGCAATACGTGAAAATCTCGACATTCTTCCGGACGTGATGAAGCGAGAGAACGCTCACGCATCGGGTGCAGGCGCCCGCGTTCGAATAATGGTGCCTCAGTGGCAAGCATTGCGAAAAAGCCCGTCAGATCGCGGAATTATCAGTTCAGACAGGGTATAATGGGTCTAGTACTGTCGGCGCGGGGAACTCCTGCCCCAGTACCTGATAGCACGAAAGGGATACCAGAAAGTGAGCACCCGGGCTCCTTCCATCACGGCGCAGCCCGTGGTCAGACTGATCGACGAACTCGGCAAGTTGCCGGGTATCGGCCCGAAGACGGCCTCGCGTCTGGCGTTCTTCCTCCTGCGTGGCTCTCGTGAAGACGCCACGGCTTTGGCTGAGGCGATTCTCGACGTCAAAGAGCGCATCCGACTCTGCCAGATCTGCTTCAACATCACCGAATCGGACCCGTGTTGGCTGTGCCTAGATCAGAGCCGGGCAGGCGCGATCTGCGTGGTAGAGGAGCCGCTCGATGTCGTTGCCCTGGAGCGAACAGGTCAGTTCAAGGGGCGCTACCATGTTTTGCATGGGGCGATATCGCCGGTGGAAGGCATGGGACCTGACAAGTTGCGCATTGCCGAGTTAATCGAGCGGGTTAAGACCGAAGGCCCGGACGAAGTCATTATTGCGACGAACCCAGATATTCAGGGAGACGCGACCGCGACCTACCTTCATCGGTTGCTGGTGCCGCTCGGAGTAAACGTCACCAGACCGGCCAGCGGGCTCCCCGCCGGCGGCGATCTTGAGTATGCGGACGAAATCACACTCGGTCGGGCCCTGGCCGGTCGCCGTGCGATCTAGAACTCGTCCCCAGGAGGCTGGATTACGGTGGTCAACTCGTGTCATCATACGTTCGGGTAGCGAGTGTCCGGTCTGGACCTCAATGACGCGTTTCGCGCGGCTCAAGTGTGAATGGAGAGGCGTACGGCCCACCTCTTGAGCGAGATCGATTCCAGGATGGAATCCTCTGACGAACAAGATGTTCGTCATGACCAACCAGGCCTGCCTGAAGGCGATTCGCCTACGGGACCACTCCACTCGGACGCTTCCCAGAACCCTCCGCACGAATCATCCCCAATCCTCACGGTCCGAAGTGCTCGCGCAGGCGATGCCTTTGGATTGAGACGTGTTCGCAGCGTTGTCCGGTTGAACCAGCCGGAGGCGATGCTGGACCGGTTCCATCCGTTTCGCGAATCGCTGGCGAGTTCATTGCCGCTGCCGCGCACTCGATCTCGCATGTTGGTTGCGCATCACGGAAACCGCATCCGTGGCTTCGTGCACGTCGAGCCGGTCTGGCCCGACCAGCGCTGGGTGATCACTGAGATCGGCGGAGCCGGGTCGGAACCGATTGAGACGAGAACCGCCGAGGCCCTCCTCGCTCATGCGGTCGTGGCCGCTGGTAGCCACGGCGTGAAACGGGTCTTTGGCCGCGTCGATGGCCGTGGCCAGGTAGCCGACGCGTTTCGAGCGGTTGGCTTTGGCGCGTATGCCTCGGAGACAGTCTTTCTGGCCCAGGGCCCGATGGCCCCAACGAACGCCCCGCTGTTGCGGGCGCAGGAGCAAACTGACACATGGGCTATTCACCAGTTGTATAACGCGGCGGTGCCCCGCCAGGTTCAGTATGCAGAGGCGTACACCAGTCATCGCTGGGATGTCGCCAGACGCCCTGGTCGCATGCCGAAAAACGGCAAGATGACCGGCTGGCTGATCGAAGAGGGGCACCACGTTATAGGCTACGTTCGAGTCGCGTCACGGGAGGGAACTCATGTCATCGAGTTGGTCTACCACCCCGATCGACGTGAAGTCATCGGGGATATGATAGACGGTGCCCTGTCCCACGTGGTCCAGCATCAGCCGAAGCGGGTCTATTGCGCCCTCCGCTCTTATCAAGCGGAAGCGGAAGATGCCTTAATCACACGAGGCTTCCGGCCGATGTTGGAACAGGACCTCTTTCTCAAGTACACAACCGCCAACGTCCGTGTGCCGAACGCGGATTCGGTGCCTATTCATTTGGAAGTTCGGGAGAAGTTGCCGCAGCGCGTCCCAACATTCTTGCACGGCACGAAACCGGACGAATCGGCCACGTGAGGCCGATCACAGCAAGATCCACGCGCATCGCCCGCGTCGTAATCGCCGATCCCGTTCGGCGATTAGTGGCCCAGGAGATCTGATTGAGCAGTATGCCGCATTCGTACCCCGATATGACCTCAGAATTCGAGCGACCGGAGTACGAGCAAGAGATTACGGACAACCTCGAAGACTTGCTTTCCGTATTTCCCCCGTCGATCTCCGGCCCTCTCTACGACCTTCAGTCCGAACAAGATGATGTCCGGGGAGCACTGATCGAGGTGGTGCTCGACCTTGGCCGGCGGCCGGAAGCGCGGTTCCAGGAGATAGAACTCTATCTCTCCGATCGAGATGTGACCCGCGACGAGCTGGCCTATGTGTCCAGCCGGATCGGCCATTTCGGTGATGACAACCGTGCTGGCATCGAACGAACGTTGCACCGGATCTCCGCGATCCGGAACCGTAAGGGCGAGATCGTCGGCCTTACCTGTCGCATCGGCCGGGCGGTCTTCGGCACGATCGCGATCATCCGGGATCTGATCGAATCCGGAGAGAGCATTCTGCTGCTTGGCCGGCCGGGTGTGGGCAAGACAACGATGCTCCGGGAGACGGCACGGGTCCTGGCCGACGACCTGCGCAAACGGGTCGTGGTTGTCGATACCTCCAATGAGATCGCTGGGGACGGAGACATTCCGCACCCCGCGATCGGTCGTGCCCGCCGAATGCAAGTGCCGACACCGACGTTGCAGCACGCGGTCATGATTGAAGCGGTCGAGAACCATATGCCCGAGATCGTCGTGATCGACGAGATCGGCACCGAGCTCGAAGCCATGGCCGCTCGCACGATCGCCGAGCGGGGTGTCCAGCTCATTGGCACCGCCCATGGCAACACCCTCGAAAACCTGATGCTCAATCCGACGCTGTCCGATCTGATCGGCGGCATCCAGTCGGTGACCCTCTCTGACGAGGAGGCTCGCCGCCGTGGCACCCAGAAGTCGATCCTCGAGCGCAAGGCTCCTCCAACCTTTGGCGTGATGGTCGAGATTGTCAGCCGAGACGAGGTTGCCGTTCACCGCGACGTTGCCGCGACGGTCGACGCGATCCTGCGCGGCAATGCCCCACGGGCGGAACACCGCAAGCGGACCGACGATGGCACCGTCAGCATCAAGTCGTCCGACGACCAGCGCCGCGATCCGAACGCACACGGCTCTGGATCCAATGGAAGCCGGGGGACTCGGCGAGGGATTGTTGATATCTCGACCCGCCAGCCCCAGATCCGGGACGCCGAATTCTTCCTCGCGCCCGACCCGATTCCAGCGGCCCCGCAGGCGCCTGTGCCCGCTCCCGCTCCCGCTCCTACCCAGGTAGTGGAGCCAGAGCCTGCGCCGGCACTCCCGCGCGGGAGGGGGACGCTGGCCAAGCCACTCCGGCTGTACCCGTTCGGGGTCAGCCGCAACCGGCTGGAGCAGGCAATCAATTCGCTCGCGGTGCCAGCCGTCATCGTGCGCGAATTGCACGAAGCCGACATGGTAATTACCCTAAAAAACTACTTCCGGCAGAAGCCTCAGCCCCTGCGCGAGGCTGAGTCTCGTGGCACACCAGTCTACGTTCTGCGCTCGAACACTGGCCTCCAGATGGAGCAGGTTCTGAGCGGCATCTTCCCGATGGCGGCCCGGCGGCCCGGCATCGCGTCGATCGATGCTACTGCCGAGCCGACGCCGTTGGCCCGGCCGCACGATGAGTTGGTTCACCGCGCGCTCGAAGAGGCGGAGGAGGCGATCGGAGCCGTAATGGACGGCTCGCCGGCGGTCTCGCTCAATCCTCAGGTCGCCTTCGTACGCCGGTTGCAGCATCAGCTGGCTGACCGGTTTAACGTCGCATCCCGCAGCCGCGGACGTGAGCCCCATCGCCACGTCGAAGTCTTTCGGTGATCGGAACCGAGTCCAAAAGGAACACTGACTCTTCCCGCGCCACTTCGGGGTTCTTCATCGCATTGGAAGGCCCCGAAGGCGCGGGAAAGTCGACCCAGGCAACTGCTCTCCGATCCGAGATCTCCCGCGCTGGTCTTCCCGTCGTTTTGACGCGGGAGCCGGGCGGGACCGCGATCGGGGAGCAGGTCCGTGCCGTCGTTTTGGACCAAAGCAACTGTGCTATGCTCCCGGAGACCGAGGTGCTTCTCTACGCTGCGGCCCGCGCTCAGCACGTCGGAGAAGTCTTGCGGCCGGCACTGGAGTCGGGCGCGGTGGTCATTTGCGATCGGTATGTCGACTCCACCTTCGCCTACCAGGGCGGCGGCAGGCAGCTCGATATGGCGGCGCTGAAATCGATCCAGCAGTACGCGACAGGCGGTCTGGTTCCGGACCTCCGTGTTTTGCTTGACCTGCCGGTAGAGGTTGGTCTGCAACGGCGTCTCGCGGACGCCGCGGAGGTGAACCGGCTGGATGTCGCGGAACTCGGCTTTCATCGCCGGGTGCGTGATGCATTTCTTAAGCTTGCGGCCGAGGACCCAAATGGCTGGGTTGTCATCGACGCGAGTGCCACCCCCGATCAGGTGACAACCGCGGTTCTCTCTGCGGTGATGCCACGGCTCCTCCGGCGCTGATGCCGGACGGCGCGGACGCACCCGGCAGAAAGTATTGGTTGACATCATGAAGCTGATCGTGGCGGTTGTGCAGGGCAAGGATGCCGATCGGCTCGTCCAGGCACTGACCGCCCGTGGATTCCGGGCAACTCGGATCGACAGCACCGGTGGGTTTTTGCGCGAAAGCAACGTAACGCTGCTCATAGGCGTTCAAGAGGCGTATGCACCTGAAGTATTGCGAATCGTTCGAGACAACTCCTACTCGCGGACCCGCTTCGTCAACCCGCTCATGCCGATCATCGAGCCCGGTGAGTTCTTTGTGGCGAACCCGGTCGAAGTCGAGATCGGCGGTGCGACGGTTTTCGTCCTACGTGTCGAGCGATACGAGCGCATCGGCTAGCTTGAGAAAACGCCGGTTCGTTCCCGGTCGGGCGTTGGAGAGGGGACACCGCATCGATGGGAATTGAGGGAGTCCTCGCCCGGGGAGCCCAATTGCTCTTGGCGTTGGGTGGCGCCTATTTGATCGCGCTGTGGTTTGTCCTCGTCGTTTGGACCTACCGCGATATCGAATCACGATCCAAGAACGTCATCACCCAGATCTTCTCGACGCTGCTGGTGGTCCTCTTCTGGATCCCTGGTGTGCTGCTCTACATGATCCTCCGCCCGAAGGAGACGTTGGACAGCACGTTCCAACGCTCCCTGGAAGAGGAATACCTCCTCCAGGATCTGGAGGAGCTGCCGCTGTGCCCCTCATGTGAGCGATATGTCCACGACGATTTCGTCCTCTGCCCGCATTGTCACACCAAGCTGCGGGACAACTGCCACGCCTGTGGCCGGCTGGTCGATCTGATCTGGACCGTCTGCCCGTTCTGTGCGGCCGACCAGGGCAAGGAAGCGGTAGCGGCCTCGATCACGAAGGTGTCGGAGCCCGAGCCGCGCTACCTCGCCCCGAGGAAGACCCCGGCTGAGGGCGAGCTCCCGACGGGTATTCGCCCCAGCGCGACCGCCATCGGGCCTGCTCCACGCCGGATGATCACCCCGGGCGAGCGTCCTGCCCTGCCACCCACCAGGCAGACAATCACCGAGTCGCCGCTGCCGTTCACGATCGTGGCCGGAACACCGCCGCGACCGGCAACCGGCCGGTTCCGGCCCCAGGTCCGCTCGACCAACGGCCGCGCTGAGCAGAACGGCCAGGATTCCGAAACAGCGAAAACAATCGGCCCACAATCCAACGGCCGTGAGACACAGGCACAAGGGAATGGCTCCACCGCGCCCGTCGTGGACGTCCCCAAACCAGCGAAGACTGCCTCGCCGGCATCAGCCGACGGCGATAAGACTTCAGACGAGAACGAGCGGTCCTGACGCGGCGGAACAAACCTGCGATAGCCCTTACTCGACGCCCCGTGTAGGACGTCGAGTGGGAACCGCATCCGGCCGGATCTGGAAGTTGAATTTCGTTCGCACCGCCTCGAAGAAGCTCGTCGACTCCAGGCTGACCAGCCGGAAGCGGTGCTCGCCGCGCTCGACGACGATCAGATCGCCGTTGCCCAGAGATTCGGTGGGCCGGCCGTCGAGGATCAAGGTCGCTTCGTCATCATCGGCGATCACCATCTCGATCTTCGCTTCCTCGTCCACGATGAGCGGTGTTCGAATCGGCGAGTGGCAGGAGATCGGCACCAAGGCGAAGCCACGTACGCCCGCCGTCAGGATTGGTCCGCCGGCGGCCATACCATAGGCCGTGCTCCCGTGGGGCGTGGCGACGATCATGCCGTCCCCTGGATATGTATTGACATAATGCCCATCGACGTAGACCTCGACGTCGACCATGCGCACGCCGGCGCGGATGACGACGTCATTGATGGACCATCCCTGGTCATGTGGAACCTGATCGCGCACCAGCGTCGCCTTGAGCGTCGCGCCTTCCTGCATCTTGAAGCGGCCCTCGACCAGGGCCGTGATCGCCGATTTCCAGTCGCGCCGCTCGACAAGTGCCAGAAATCCAACCTTGCCGAAGTTGATGCCGAGTAGTGGCCGATCCGGGTAATGGTTCGCGACCCGCATCATCAAGCCGTCGCCGCCGAGGACGACGATCGCGTCGGCGCTGGCGCCCTGATCGAGATCGAGCTGATCCTCGAGGATGACCTCACAGCGCTGTTCACGCAGCCAGGCGACGACCTCGTCGATGAGATCCTCGGCCTCGGCCTTCCCACGGGCCGCAATCAATCCAATCCGCGTCATCGCCCTTCCTGTTCAGAAGCCCAGTCGAACGTTGACCCAGATCTCTGAGTGTGTTCTGGATTTCGTTGGTAAACGCGGAGCCCCTAGGCCTCGTCCGCCCACGGCGGCGTGAGATAGGTCTCGCCGTCGGATTCTGGCCGGAAACGATAGAGCGTGGCTGGGCGGTGGCTACCTTCACGCCGCTTCTCAGGCGTCTGTTCCAGGATGCCGGATGCGATCATCCGTCGCCGAAAGTTTCGCTTGTCGAGACGTCCCGCCAGGATTGTCTCATAGGCGCCTTGCAGTTCGGTAAGCGTGAAGGTGGGCGGCATCAGGTGGAAGGCAATGTTCGTGTAACCCAGCTTCGCGCGCAGCCGGAAGAGGGCATAGTCGACGACCATCCGGTCTGTTTCGGACAAGCTGGGTAGGTCTTCGGCGTGATGCCACAGGTCATCCGCCCCACAAGGGCGTGTCCCGGCATCGGTCGATACGAGGGCGACGTAGCTGACCACAACCGTCCAGGGTGGAGGGACGCGCACACTGAGCGTGTAGAGTTGCTCCAGATAGCGCTCATGGACCCCGGTCGCCGTGCGCACGATCTGCCTGGCGGCTCCGTCGAGCGTCTCCGCCAGGGCGGGAAGACCGCGAGGCAACCGGGGGCCGACCTCACCAGGCGTGAGCGCGACGAGCAGGCGGCCATCATGGATCGTGAAGAAGACAACACGAAGGTCAACACCGGGCGGTCCGTTCGACGCTGGTTGTGTCATCTTGACAGCACGACCCTTCAGTTGCCGGGTCGAGCATGCTCGAGCGCCGTGGTCGGACGATCCGGGGCCCGGTCACTAAGCGCCTCTGGACCGTTGAGCCCTGATTTCAGTGTACTTTGGGGTCAGTGGTCCGACAAACGGTTCAGGTCGAGGGGCTTGTTTGACGCTATCTCTATGCCCCTCCCCGCGGAGCCCGGCCTGGTGGGGGGCTGACCTGCCCGATTTCCGGAGCCGGCGGATTCGGCCGCACTTGTTGCGTTGCTACCTCTATCGTGATCTCCTCGCCATGGTGGGAAATTCTCAGTCGCTCACCGGAGAGCAGGCGGTACGAGGTTGACTCCGGACCGATCTCCACGTACATCCGCCGGCCGCGATCGAGCAAGCGAAAGGCTACGCGGGACAGCGGCTCCGGCAGTCGAGGAGCAAAGGCGAGAACACCGTCATAGTGGCGCGCGCCGCCAAACCCTGCCACGACAGCCTGAATGGTTCCGGCGAGCGCCGCGAGGTGGAGTCCATCATCGGTGTTGTCATCGAGGTCCTGTAAATCGACGAGCGCCGATTCCCGGAAATAGTCGTATGCCAGCCGGACGTACCCGACTTCAGCCGCGACAATTGCCTGGATCGCGGCCGAGAGCGACGAATCTCGGACCGTGATCCGCTCGTAGTACTCGAAGTCCCGTCGTTTGCGCTCGATATCGAAGGAGTCGCCACAAGCGTAGAGTGCAAAGACGAGATCCGCCTGCTTTATTACTTGACTCGAATAGAGTTGGTAGTACGGAAAGTGAAGGAGCAGCGGGTATTCGTCGTCCTTCGTGTTCTCAAAGTCCCAATGCCGGTACCTCGTGAAACCCTCCGACTGTGCCGTGACGCCGAGTTCCTCGTCAAACGGGATGACCATCGCGTCTGCCGCTGTTCGCCAGGCAGCGGCTTCCGCCCCATCGACACCCAGTGCCGCCGCGTGCTCCGGGTGCCTTGCTGTCGCGTCGGCCGCGGATCGAAAATTTCTCGCCGCCATGAGATTTGTGTAGACGTTGTTACTGACAAGTGCGGTGTACTCGTCTGGACCAGTCACCCCATCGATCCGAAAACAGCCTTCCGCGTCATGGTGCCCGAGCGACTGCCATAGCCGGGCAGTCTCAACGAGCAGTTCCAGCCCCACTCCTGCCTCGAATTCGGTGTCGTCCGTCGCCGCGACGTATCGACGCACCGCGTCGGCGATGCCTGCGTTGATGTGAAACGCCGCCGTCCCAGCCGGCCAGTAGCCGGAGCACTCCTCACCGCGGATTGTGCGCCAGGGGAAGGCCGCGCCAGCGAGACGCAGTTCTCGCGCTCGTGCCTTCGCCTGGGGGAGCGTTGCGTGGCGCCATTCCAGGACATCGCGGGCCGCCTCCGGCAGCGAGTAGGTGAGCACCGGGAGCACGTACATTTCCTGGTCCCAGAACGTGTGCCCGTCGTAGCCGCGACCTGTCAATCCCTTCGCGGGAAGCGCCCTGTTCTCGGCCCGCGCACTGGCCTGCACTAACTGGAAAATCGCGAAGCGCACCGCCTGCTGCAACGCCGGATCGCCATCGATCTCGACGTCAAATCGGCCCCAGAGATCGTCGAGGTACGCTCGCTGCTCGGCAAGCAGACCATCCCACCCTGTGCGCATCGCCGCCGAGAGTGCCGCATCCACCTGGTCGCGAAGGGCCGGCATCGACCGAGTGCTGGACCAGCCATAGGCCAGGAGCTTGATCACCGTCAGCGACTGGCCGGGCATTAACTCCGTGCTGAACCCGACCCGAGCAAGGTTCGGTTCACTCATCGACTCAGTGGCTGTGTCCTCGGAACATTCGAAGACATGGTCCAGTCCGGCAGCCATCCGTAGCCCGCTGGTATGCGTCCGGTGGCCCAGCGAGACATCCAGGCCGTTGTGGCGGTGATACTCCGATTCGATCGGTGCCCGCAGCGCCGCCGCGGCCCTGGGGTCATCGCGCCGTTCCGGTACTTCCTCGTTTGCGACCAGTGACGACTGGACGACGATCCGCGCGGGATCGCCGATCGGCTCGACCTCGTAGCGCACCGCCGCGACCGATCGCTGTACGAGCGATACGATCCGAGTTGAACTGACACGCACTTCCTGACCCGCCGGCGAAACCCACTCCACCTCGCGCCGGAGCGTACCGGCTCGCAGGTCCAACGTCCGCTCGTGCCGCCGCAATGTGCCGTAGCGGACATCGAATGGCTCGTCGTCGACAAGTAGCCGCAGGAGCTTGCCGTCGGTCACGTTGATCAGCGACTGCCCTTGCTCCGGATAGCCATATCCTGCCTCGGCATAGGGCATCGGGAGGAGTTCAAAGAAGCCGTTCAGGTAGGACCCAGGCGTCACGTGCGGCTCCCCTTCGTCCAGGTTGCCACGCAGGCCGATATGCCCATTCGACAGTGCGAAGAGCGATTCTGTCTGCCCAAGGAGGTCCAGGCGCAGCGTCCGCTCTGTCAGGGACCACGGATCCGTCGAGAAGACGCCCGGCTCGATCATGAGCTCTCCAAGAGTTCGCTAAGATCGCCTACCACAGTATCAGCTCCGTGCTTCCGTAGTTCGTCCGCGTGTTCATTACCGATCCGGTCGACACCGACAACCCAACCGAAGCGTCCCGCTCGTCCGGCTGCCACGCCGGCGAGTGCGTCCTCAAAGACCGCGCAAGCAGCTGCCTCAATTCCGAGTCGCCGTGCCGCCGCTAGAAACATATCCGGCTCCGGCTTGCCGCGTAGACCTTCCTGAGCCGCTATTTCGCCGTCGATTCGTGCTTCGAAGAGGTCCTCGATCCCGGCCGCCGCCAGGACTGCCCGGCAGTTCTTGCTCGCCGATACAACTGCCCGCCTGATGCCGGCATCTCGGGCCGCTTCAACAAATCGGACAGAGTCATCGTAAACCTCTACCCCGCGAGTCTCGATAAGGGCAAGTACCCGCTCATTCTTGCGCGTGGCCAAACCATTCACGGTCTCGGCGTCCTGCGGATCGTCCGGATTACCCTCTGGTAGCTCGATCCCCCGCGACGCTAAGAAGCTACGCACTCCGTCCTCACGCAGCTTGCCGTCGACGTACGGCCCATAGTCGGAGGCGATGTCAAACGGGACAGATGTTTCGCCTTTCTTGTCCGCTTGCTCTTCGAGGAAGCCGTCGAATACTTCTTTCCACGCGGCCGCGTGTACTTTCGCTGTCTGCGTCAGTACCCCATCCAGGTCGAACAGGAACGCGACGATCCCGCCTGGCACGTCGAGAGTGGCATTCGCCCCCATGCTGTTGCCCGAGTCAACTCGAAGGTCCGTCTCTGGTGCCATTCGACCCTCCGCCTTTGGCAAGGTGGATGACGTCAGAGTTATCTCGCACCAATCAGGGTGCAGCGCAAGGAATGTACCCTAACGCTCGTTCGAGGGGAGACTGCCCCGACTTCCCCTGTCATCCCGAGCTTGTCTGTGCAGACCGGGGAGGACGGGGCGGCATCGCGCCATGGCCCAATCCGACCGGTGAGACTTGTTTGGCACTAGTTGAGGAGCCGGTTGACCATCAGGAATTAGATGCCGTGGTGCCGGCTGCAAGCAACGCGCGGCCCTCGGCCAGGGCCGTCTCCTCGTCGAGTTGGCCAGGGATGATCTTTTGGACGATGCCGTTCTCGTCAATAAAGATGTGGGTCGGGTAGTTGTAGACATCGTAGCGGTCGGCGATGAGATCGCGTTTGGGAACATTGAGAATTGGGAACGTGGCGCCAAGCCCTTGCGCGAACGCCAGCGAGACGTCGTACGGCTCGTCAACGCTCACCGCCATTAAGACAAGCCCCTCTGGCGCCAACTGCTTGTATGCCGCTTCAATCTCCGGCATTTCCGACCGGCACGGCGGGCACCAGGAGCCCCAGAAGGTCAACCAGACCGGCTTGCCCTTGAAGTCATGCAGCCAGACACCAGAGGCGGTGCTGTCCAGTGCAACGAAGTCGGGGGCCGCCTCGCCGACCTCGGGCAAGAACTGCCGGTTGATGCCGCCCTCGCCGATATCGCCGAAGCCGGCCCGACCGCCAATGAACCAGGCGGCGGCGACGATCGCAAGAGCCAGCGACAGCCCCACGATAGCCTGACTCCTGGCCGGCTTTTTGCCCTTTGTGGGCGCGTCCTTTGGCTTTGGAGTTGCGGCCGGTTTGGCCAGAGAGCGACCTGCCACGAGTGTGACTACACCCCGCCGTAGGCGTGGAGGCCGCCAAAGAAATAATTGCCGTAGTAGGTAAAGAGTGTCGCACCGAAGCCAAAGATCAAGATCCAGGCGCTGCGGGAGCCGCGCCAGCCCCGCAGCGTGCGGGTGTGGAGATAGACGCCGTAGATCAGCCACAGGAAGAGGGCCGAAGTCTCCTTCGGGTCCCAGCTCCAGTAGGAACCCCAGGCCTCGTGGGCCCAGACAGAGCCAAGAATTAGAACCATGGCCATTAGCGGGAAGCCGATTGTGATCGCCCTATACCCCATGTCATCGAGCAATTCAGGACTGGGCAGCCAGGAGATCCGGCGGCGGTGATTGATCAGGTAGAGCACCGCGGCGGCGAAGGCGACCGAGAAGCTGGCGTAGGCGAAGATCGCGACGCCAACATGGATGGTCAAAAGCGGTTTGTTCTGGAGGGCCGGGATGAGGGGATCGACCTCACGCTCGCTCACCGGGAGGCTGTAGACGTACGCGGCCATGCCCACCGCGATCGGCATCACGATAGCGCCTAGATGGCGGACGCCGTAGTTGCGCTCGAACAGCAGGTAGATCAGGGCAACCGCGAAGATGAAGACGAGTGAGAACTCGTACATGTTTGCCGGTCCGGCCTCGGCGGCCCAGCTGCGGAGGAGGATGGAGAGGCCCTGGAAGACGACCGCGAACCAGCCGAGCATCGTGCCGTAGCGGCCGAGCGACTCCGATCCCGGACCGAATTCCGCGGAGTGCGTGGTAACGGTCTGGCCCGTGCTGGTCGCCAGCATTGCTCGCCGGACGCGAACCTGCCCCACCGCCTGGACGATGTAGCACACCGACGCGGACACCAGAGCGATTGTCGCGGCGGTAAACGCGTAGAACGAGAGTTTGACGAGGGCTTCCATCAGCTGCGGCTCCCTGCCGAAGACCGGTCGGGCTTCGATTGAATGCATCCACAATCAGTATACGGAGCACACTGGCTGTTGGTTAGCAGAGGCGCCGCCGACTGATGCGCTGATGCGCTGCCCTGGAGGAATGTGGTCTACGGCGCGCTTACTCTTCCGCCCGGTACTGCTCGGACGCGGGTCCCGCTTGCGAAGCCGTCGCAATCACCGGCTCGATACCCAGGCGCTCACGCACCCCTTCGAACAACCGGGTGAAATCCCGCTGGCCGCTCCATTCCCGGCGGGCCATCGGCGCAAAACTGGCAGAGGCGCCGGTTCCAGTGTTGGGTGTGATGATGCCGCGGATGCGGCGATGCGGGAAATAGAACGTGATCGCCAGGCCACCAATGAGCAGAATCGAGGCAATGATGAAGATTGGAATGCCCGGGTTTCGTCCGACTTGAAGTACCACGTAGCGCCCATTGCGTAGGAACTCGACATTGAGATTCCCGACCTGCTGAGTATTCCCGGTGAACACGATTGCCTGTTGGAGCATCCTGTGCCACCGCGCCCGCCAGGGGTTCCGCCTGCAGGTAGATCTCACCCGATTGCAGGTTCAACTGATCGAGTTCTGGCAGACTCCAGGGCTTCTCGTCCGGTCCGATGACCGTCAGTCGGACACCCGCTTGCGGCAGAGTGATCGTCCCGGCGGGGGCATCGGGATTCGCGGTGGAGTGGTAGATCCCCATCGGGATCTGCCCTTCGTAGAGCGGATTCCCAGACTGATCGGTAACCCTGAGCATCACCGTCTGCCCAAAGCTCGATTGGTACACGCTCACCGAGCGATAGGTCAGCGGGTCATTGACCGTGATGCTCTCGGACTTGACGGGATCGCCGTTGTTGAGGAGCACCAGATCGCTGGTGTACTCCTTGGCGGAACCATCGAAGTTGTACTCATCGTAGAAGCGATTGAGTGACAGGCTATATCCCGTCCCATGGCCGATCGAGCGGGTTTCCCCCTCGGAGATGACAAACTCGGTGTCGCGGAAGCCGAATCTGGCCCCGACGATGCCACCGACCATGATCAGGATGAGAGCGAGGTGGAAGGGGAATGTACCCAGCTTGCCGAAGCGATTCTTGTCCGCGAAGACGTGAATGTCGTTGCCGTGCGTCTCAGTGAGCACCCGGTAGCGACGGGACTTGAACAATTCTGTCAGGTCGCCGAGCAGCTTGTCGGCCGAAGCGGGAGTCTGCAGGGTGGCGGTCGGCGAGGCGCTCTGAAGAAATCCGCGACTGGTGCGGACCGTCGGGTGGGCGACTGCCCGCCAGAGCCCCGGCGCCCGGTTAATCATCCCGCCAATGGCGATGGAGACTGCTAGCAGGGTGCAGATCGCCACGAACGGCCACGACTTGAAGACATCCCAGTCATACCAAGCGTCCACCACGCTTTCGGTGAACGGAAAGAGGTCGGCAATGTTCCGCGGGACAGAGCTGCCGCGCAACGTGCCGATGAGAACCAGGAGAGCCAGAAATGAAATCTCGTAAATGGCCGCCCTGACCGAGCAAAAAAAGCGCCAGACCCGATCGATCGCCGCCTCGAACAGGGATCGCTGGCCGACTTTCTGGGATGTGAGTTCGGCCATGGTCCGTGCTCCGATGACTATTGCGGGTATCGCCGGTCAGGGTATCTAGACGGTCGGTTCCCAGGGCATCCAGGGCGCCGCGGCGACGAGACGGGTAAAGAACTGCTGGTAGATGCCCAGCACCATGATCGCGCCCATGCCGACCATGATGGCGCCGCTGACGCTTGTGACCGCGCCCAGCCGCCGATTCACCCGGCGCAAAATGCCAGGGGCCGATCCGAAGGCACTGGCGGCGAGGATAAACGGAATCCCCATTCCAGCCGCGTAGACGGCCAGCAACACACCCGCCCGCTCTGGATCGCCCTGGCTGGCGGCCAGCGTCAGGATGCCACCGAGGATTGGGCCGGCACAGGGCGACCATCCCGCGCCAAACGTCACTCCGATCAAGAAGGACGACGCCAGCCTTCCCTTTGGTAGGGCATCCGTATCGAACCGGCGCTCACGTTGCAGAAAAGGGAGATCGATCAATCCCAGGTGCTGTAGGCCCAGGAGCATGAGCAGGGCGCCGCCAATCCGCACCAGCCAGATGCGATTGTCGGCGACCACCGACGCCGTCTCGACGAGCGCCCCGGCGGCGCCGAATGCCAGGCCAACCGCGACGAAGACAAGCGAAAATCCGAGGACATACGCCAGGGCATGCGCCATCAGCCGTGGGCGTCCCGGCGAACCGGCTTCCTCGACCGTGAGACCGGCCAGATGGGCGAGGAAAATCGGCACGAGGGGGAGCACGCACGGCGAGGAAAACGAGAGCAACCCGGCGACAAGCGCCGCCACGAATGAGACGTCACCCATGGTCGAAACCTAGCACCGGGCTCTTGGCGGTGTCAATTTCCTGACGGCCGTCCCGGCACGGGTGCCGAACGTCGTGAGAATCAGGAAAATCCGCTATAATAGTAAACATAAATGCGGCCTTCGCAAGGATGACCCAATGTCGGCGCCACTCCGGGAACGTCTTTACCAAACCGACGCAATCATCCTCCGGCGGATCGATCTCAATGAAGCCGATCGCATTCTGACCGTTTATACGCCGCTGCGCGGCAAGTTCAATGTGATCGCTAAGGGCAGTCGCCGCCCATCGAGCCGGATGGGACCGCACCTTGAGTTGCTTTCGCGCACGAAATTGATGCTGGCCAAGGGCCGAGATCTCGACGTGGTTTCCGGGGCGGAGTTGGCCCAGTCCCATCAGCGCCTCCACACCGATCTCGATGCCTACAGCCACGCCTGTCACTTCGTCGAGATGCTCCTGCGGATGACCGAAGAGCGCCAGGAGAACCGGGCAATCTACGACCTACTCAGTAGTTCGTTGCAGCTGCTGGATGACGGGATCGACTCATTCGTCGTAACGCGCCACTTCGAACTCGTGTTACTGGCGCTGCTGGGGTACAAGCCGGAGCTCTATCGCTGCCTCAACTGCGACACCGAGCTGATCGCAGAGCGCAACGCGCTCAGTCACCGGATGGGCGGGATGTTGTGCCCGCGCTGCGCCACGGCCGACGCCGGAGCCTTCCCTCTCACCGTCAACGCCCAGAAGTACCTGCGGACACTCGACCGGTCGGGACTGGCAGCCGCGGTGCGCCTCCCTCTTGATCAGAGCCTGCGTAACGAACTCGAAGGCGCCTTGGCCGGATACATCCGGTTCTATTCCGAGCGCGACATGCAGAGCCTCAAGGTCTGGCACGCGATGGACGAGGCCTCGACAACGCAACCCCGCTAGATTTCCTCGCCTGAATCCGGAGGCTCCACCGCGCCCTCCGCGCCGGCCAGGAGAACCGTCTCTTTCTTTGCCAGTACCTGCTCACTGGGGTTCAAACCTGCCTGGGGGAGGAGATCTGGGCGCCAGCGGGCTGTGCGGCGAATCGACTGCGCGCGGCGCCAGGCCCTGATATTGGCATGATGGCCGCTGATGAGAACCTCGGGAACTTCGAGTCCTCGGACAGATGCCGGCCGGGTGTAGTGGGGATACTCGATCAGACCGGCCTCGTGAGACTCGTCCGCGATTGAACTCACCTCGATGACGCCGGGGAGGAGCCGGGTGATCGCGTCGACCATGACCATGGCCGGCAGCTCACCTCCGGTCAAGACGAAATCGCCGATTGACCATTGCTCTGCCGCGAGAACTACCGCTACTCGCTCGTCGATGCCCTCGTAATGACCACAGATCAGGGCGATCCGTCGATCCCGCGAAAACGCCCTGGCGGATTGCTGGTCGAACCGATGCCCTCCGGCGGCGAGGAGCACGATTCGTGTCTGCGGGAGGTCGTCGCCGAGGACGGATTCGACGGCCGCGATGATGGGCGTCGCGGTCATGACCATGCCGGCCCCGCCGCCATACGGCGTGTCGTCGGCCGTCCGGTGGCGGTCGGTAGTCCAGTCTCGAATATCGTGGATTGCGATCTCGACCAGTCCCCGGCCAACTGCCCGGTGGATGATGCTCTCGCTCAGAGGCCCGGCAAACATCCCCGGGAAGAGCGTGAAGATATCGACTCTCAGCGGAGGGCGACCAGGTTCCTCACCATCGTCATACGTGGCGGAAGCAGGTCGCTGCTCAATGACTTCCGCGGCTGGGCCGTCGAGTGGCGTCTGGGCGTTCATAAGGCAGGCGTCGAAGGGATGCCAAGCAGTCCCAGGATTGCCGGCGCGGCGCCGTGAAGAGACTCGATTTCAAGGTCGGGTGTCACGTCAGCGTCGATCCGCTTGGCATTGAGCCACACGGTCTTCATTCCTGCCAGCTTCGCCGTGCCCGCGTCCCATCGCCAGGAGTCTCCTACGTGCACCGCCCGGCTCGGTTCGGCATCGAGCTGCTCTAGGGCATGCATGTAGATCTCCGAGCGGGACTTGTAGTAACCGGCGCTGGCTGAGGTAACGACGCTGGTGAATGAGCCAACGATACCGAATGCTTCGAGTGACCATTCCAAAAACGGGTGATAGACGGCACTTGAGACAATTCCCAACCGGACTCCAGCCCGCGTCAAGTCATCAATCAGTTCGAGCGCGCCAGGAACCGGCGCTAGATCATGTAGGGTGGCTCGCATGAGGAGCTCGACGCCCCGGTCGATATCAGCCGATGTTGCCTGGAGGCCCAGGCGTTCGAGTCCTGTCGCGACGCACGCCTCGGCGGTAAGCTCGTAGCCCGATTCCACCACGGACCGGCGTATTTCGCGGTAGATCGTCGCGGCCAACTCTCGCGTTCCGAGATCCAGGTCCAGCTGAGTCTCACCTGCATGCCACTCCAGGAACTGGGAGAGCAGGCCCCGAACCTCCAATTCGAACCAGCTATCGCACTGGGCGAGTGTATTGTGGAAGTCCAGGGTTACCGCGTACGTCATACTTTCTCCGACTTTGATCGCGGCACACCGTTCGGAACGTACCATCGCACGGAAACTACGGAAACTCTTGCGCGACCGGCGGGGAGGATTTGGTCGGTTCGAGTTCCAGGCGGCTGTGCTAGCCTTCAAACTGAGGGAATTCACCGTGCGCCGCGCCGGGCAAATCGTGCTGGAGTCGACGTGGGTTGGGTGATCAATTGTGCCATCGCCAAGACCAACAAGCACGCTTCTCGCGAAAGCGGCGATACGGCTGAGATCGTCGAGCGCCCTGGTGGTGGAATCTCGATGATCGCCATCGACGGGCAAGGGAGCGGGCGGGCGGCGAAAACGCTCAGTCTCCTCCTTTCAGCTCGGGCGGTATCCTTAATCAAGGACGGCGTGCGCGATGGAGCGGTCGCCCGGGCGGTCCACGACCATCTCTTTGCGTTCCGAAACGGGCAGGTGTCAGCAACACTCGATATTGTCTCAGTGGATCTGCGTTCGCGGACTGCGCTGGTGACGCGTAATTCCTCCACTCCGCTCATCATCGGCCGCGGTGATCAGTTCGACTCCGCCCCGTGCCAGGCCGATCCCATCGGCACCTTTCCGCTCAATCGCCCCGCAGTCTGGGAGCTTCCACTGGAAGACGGGCTGATTCTGATCGTTGGCACCGACGGCGTTGCCACCTCTGGACGTCGCGCTGGTGGTTCAGATTTCGACCTCGCCGAGGCGGCGGCACGAGTTCGCATTCCTGCTGGGTCGATGGCGGACCTCGCGGACGGCCTCCTCGCCGAATCGATCCAGCGGGATCAGGGACGGCCCGCGGACGACATGACCGTCCTGGTGCTTGGCGTGGCCAGTGACGATCGTGGTGCGCCGATCAGACGGATGACCGCAACGATCGGTCAGGCATAAGCGGCGATGAGTCGTTGCCGGTATGCCTGGCCGTCCGCCAAGTCAAGGTCTAGTAGTGATGAATGATGGTCCACCTGCCTTCGCGAACGATAGAGATGAGCGCCTGATCGTGGTCGTTGGTCCCTGCGCATCGGGGAAGACAACGCTTGTGCGCGGTCTTCAATCGTGCGGTTACCGGGCAATGGTCAGCGGTCAGGAGCACAGCGAGATCCCGACGCTCTGGCGCCGCACCGCACCGGACGTCACTATCGGCCTCAATGTCGATCTGGCAACAATCAGGCACAGGCGTTCTGCGGGCTGGCCGGAGTCGATCTATCGGCGTCAGCAAGCGCGCCTCCGCAACGCCTTCGCGGCGGCGGCCATCGTGCTCGACACCGCGGTCATGGGACCGGAGCAAACGCTCCAGGCAGCCCTCGATCTTCTGCGCGGTTCGCAGTGAAATCGTGGTTTTCTAGTTCCGAAGGACGTCTCAATTCGCACTGAACCGGCGGGTTGGCTGTTCAATGACCGAACCGGCCGCGCCGGTTTTCGTCAGAAGTGTGCGCTCCCGATTGAGGGTTTCGGCCAATGACCGGAGTCGCTCCGAGGTTGAAGGCAATTCGAGCAGCGCCTGGCGTTCCCAGGTGTTGATCGGTAGGCGAGCGGCAATGGCGAAGCTCGTTTCGGATGGGTCGTCAGGGAAGAGTTCCTCGGGGACACTCGCATCGATCTGGGAAGCGACGGTCCGTACAAAAGTGCTGAAGGCGGCAATAGCCTCCCGGCGCAGATCGTGGAGCTGGTCTCGCGATGCTCCAGAAGGCGCCTCGGGGAGCCATTCGACATGGCCCGTCAGATATCCGCGGCTCCAATCTCCGGACAGAACTCTGAAGCGCCGTCGTCCGACGACCGCCAGGTCATAGCACCCGTTTGACCGCGGGTTGAGGTTCAAGATCGACGCGGATGTCCCAATGCTATAGGTTGATGGCTGGTCTCCGACTTCGCTGCCAACCTTCGTGAGGACGACCCCAAAGATCGGGTCGTGGTCGATCCTGTCCGCCATCATCCGCTTGTAACGATCTTCGAAGATGTAGAGCGGGAGCGGAGCGGCAGGGAAGAGCACAGTTCCAAGGGGAAAGAGCGGGAGTTCCTGGGGCGGATTGGCACTCATCGAGGCAGCTCCGGCGACGATCGGCGGGTGGATTTCCGCCTGCCATGGTAGCCAACTCCGACGCCGATTCCCACCAGAAACTGATTGTGTTTGTTTCGAGTCACTGGCGCGACTAGAATCCTGCACATGAAGAGCATCAGCCGGCGTTCCCTTCTTCGCGGTTCTCCAGCTATCGCCGCCGGCGTAGCGGGGCTTTCCCTGCCGCCCGGTCCGGCGACGGCCAACATCCAGTCGTGGCCCGGCTGGACCTCGGCGGCAGCGCAGACGTCATCCCCGCGGCCGACGGGCGCCCAGGTCTTGCGCCTGGCCGGTAGCGTCCAGGGCCCGGAGACCCTCGATCCTGCCCTGACGAAGGATCTTCCTAGCGCATTCCTTATGCGCCAGATCTATCGGGCGTTGATGCGGCTTGGGCCGGATCTACAGCCGGTGCCTGAGCTTGCCGAGGCTGTCACGGTCAGCGACGACGGCCTTGTTTATACCTTCACCCTTCGCCAGGGCCTGAAGTTCCATGATGGCAGGGACCTCATCGCGGACGACGTGGTCTACTCGTTGACGAGGGCGTTGTCGCCTGAGACCGCCGGGGGGCAGGCGGCTTTGCTGGGAACCCAGGCGTTCCTAGGCGACATCGATGGGGCCGCCGAGATGCTCGCCGGGCAGGCGACAACACTGCGCGGGGTCTCCGCTCTGGACGAGTTAACCGTTGAGATCCGCCTGTCCGAGCCGAGGGCAGCGTTCTTGATGAAAGTCGCCGCCTCGCAGGCGTCCATCGTTGACAGGGAGACCGTCGAAGCGGATCCGGAGTGGTGGCGTCAGCCGAACGGCACCGGCCCGTTCAAAGTCGAGAAATGGGACCTGGAGGAGCACATGACGCTCGTCCGCTTCGATGATTTCTTCTCTGGAGCGCCGCTCTTGGAGAAGATTGAAGTACGGCTAGGGCCGAACGCCAACAACTCGTTCAACCTCTATCAGGCCGATGAGGTCGATATTGATTCCGTTCCGTATGACAGCGTCAACCGCGCGCTCGATCCTTCCCACACACTCTCGGACGAGGTTATCGTCACCCCATCGCTGGGAGTCTTCTACGTTGCCTTCCGGCTCGATGCCGAGCCGCTCGACGACCCGAATGTCCGACGGGCATTGGTTCAGGCATTTCCGCGGGATCGCGTGGCCGAGTTGACCTTCGGCGGCGCCGTGAACCCGGCCCCAGGGATACTGCCTAACGGCATGTTGGGACGTGACTGGCCGGTCGACGAGGAACCCTATGATCTGGACGCGGCGCGAGCCTCAATTGCCGCGTCTCGGTATGGTCAGCCGGACGCGGTTCCGCCGATCGAGATCTTTACCTCATCTGGCAACTTGCCGATCACGTCGCTGCGCGACGTGATCAAGGATGACCTCGGCCTGACGATCAACATCATCGAGCCGGATTGGCCGGAGTTCGTCGATGGCCTGGCCCTTGGCCGGTTTCCTTCCTACGCCTGGTACTGGGGCGCGGATTACCCCGATCCCGAGAACATTCTCTGGACGCTGTTTGGCGAGGACAGCGCCGATAACTACGTCGGTTATCGCAATGACGCGATGAACGACCTGATCGCCGAAGCGCGCCAGGAGTTGGATCCGGTTCGCCGAGGGGACCTCTATGCCCAGGCCAACCAGTTGCTGATCTCCGACCACGCAGTCATACCGTTCTATTTCGACGTTCTCTACCCGGTGGCCAAGTCCCGAGTGCGCAACCTCGAAGTGACGCCCCAGGGGATCATCCGGCTCGAAACTGTTTGGATGGAGCACTAGGTCGTGGCGATAGGGATCGGCCGCCGCGAAACCGGTCAAACCGTCGACCACGACATCCGCATTCTCCTCCCGGAGGATATCCCCAGCTTGCGCCTCGGTTGGCAGCATCGCCACGATGCCGAAGACATCGAGCGGCTTCTCGGGGTCTATCCCGGCCGGTCCGTCTGGCTGCCCGACACCCGCGAGTTTGTTCTCTTGGGGCCGTGGCGGCATCGTCCGGAGATTGCCGGCGTGATGGAGGTCGCGGCCGTCCGCAATGCCGAAACGTTGATCGGGCAGGCGGTGCGGCTGGCGGATGAGCGCGGTGCGGAACTCGTCCTGATGACCGAGATGGATGAGCGCCGTCGGCCTGCCTTCTATGAGCGGATGGGGTTCGTCGAACTCGAAGAAGTGATCACGTATGAGACGGCCCAGGCGGCGCGACTCCCGACCAACACCTACCCTCTAACCTTTATTCAGGTCGCTGGGCACGACACAAGCCTGCTCGAGGCGGTCCTTCAGTTGGATCACATGGCTTTTCCCTGGCTCTGGTGGAACGCGTCCGCGGAGCTAGCGGCGTACAGCTTCATGCCAGGGGTCGCCATTTTCGCGGGAATGCTTGACGGCCAGGTCGTTACCTACGCCGGTGTTACGACCTATCCGGGCTGGGGGCATTTGGATCGCATTGCGGTTCACCCCGAATATCAAGGCAGGGGTTTGGGTCGCACGACGCTAGGGTTTGCCCTCGGGACATTGACGGTACGCGGTGCGCGTCGGATCGGCCTCAGCACGCAGGGCGATAATGCCCGCTCGCAGCGCATGTACGAGCACGTCGGCTTTAAGCGATCCCGGTCAAATGACTATCGACTCTATGGCCACTGGCTCCGGGATCCAGAGGCAAGAATTCTAACGCCGTATCAGCTTGGCATCAGCCCGCGGCCGATCGCGCTCCTCTCGCCCACCATTTCACCAGGAGTTTTAAGCTCACCATGGCAAGCACGTTCGGCCGCATCTTCAAGCTCACCACCTGGGGGGAATCGCACGGCCCCGCCCTCGGCGTCGTCGTCGAGGGGTGCCCGGCCGGGATCCCACTCGACGTTTCCGACATTCAGTACGAGTTGGATCGCCGCCGGGTGGGCCAATCGGCGGTGACGACTACTCGAGGAGAAACCGACCGCGCCGAGATGCTTTCAGGCGTGTTCGAAGGGATCACGACCGGTACGCCGATCTCGCTGATCACCTACAACAAGGACGCCGATTCATCCAAGTACGACAACCTGCGCGATGTCTTTCGGCCCGGCCACGCTGACTACACCTATTGGGCGAAATACGGGCACCGCGACCACCGGGGCGGCGGCCGGTCTTCTGCCCGCGAGACCTGGGGCCGGGTGGCGGCCGGCGCAATTGCTCGCAAGATCCTCGCGACCGTCGGGGTTGAAATCTACGGTTTCACCCGCCAGATCGGGAACATCGCCATCGAGACTGTCGACCGCGACGTGATCGAGAAGAACATCGTCCGCGCCGCCGACATGGCCGCCGCGGAGAAAATGATCGCCGCCATCGGCGAGGCCAAGGCAAACAATGACAGCCTCGGCGGAATCATCGAAGTGCGAGCGGCGAATGTGCCGGTTGGGCTGGGTGAACCGACGATGGACAAACTCGACGCCCTGATCGCCCAGGCGATGCTCAGCATCCCGGCCGTCAAAGGTGTCGAACTTGGCGATGGGTTCGACGTCATCAAGGTGACCGGATCGCAGAACAACGACAGCTTCTACGTCGAGGACGGCCGGGTGCGTACCAGGACCAATACGGCCGGCGGAACACTGGGCGGGATCTCCTCCGGCGAGGAGATCGTCGTGCGGATCGTGGTCAAGCCGACGTCGTCGGTTGCGCGCGAGCAGCAGACGGTCGACACGAATTTGAACCCGCGCACCATCCTCGTCGAAGGAAGGCATGACCCGTCGGTCGCGCCACGGGCCGTCCCTGTGGCCGAGGCAATGCTCGCGATTGTCTTGGCCGATCTCTTCCTGTTGAACCGATCCGCCCGGATCTAGCGCAGAACGATGTCGTCCGTCTCGGGGGATGGCGAAATTTCGGCCGTGACGATCAGTCGCTCCGATGCGTCATCGAACGGATCCAACTCGTAACTTCCGTAGAACTGGCACTCGATGAAGCCGGCCAGTTCCAGCATAAGTTCGAGTTCCGCACGATGAACATACCTGAGGGTGAATGACGATGCTGTCCGGCGGATGACACCGTCGGGATCAACGATGTCGTACCAGAGGTGGGTGTCGATCGTTTGGGAAGTCGGGGAAATCTTGCGGGCGCTGAACTTGTCGACCTGACGGCCGTCGGGCAGTGACCAGTTGCCTTCGTGGACGACACCACGCTCGAATGAGTGCAGCGTATCCGGGGTCGGATTGACCACGTCGATGATGAGTTGGCCGCGGGGATCGAGCGCGTCGTATGCCGCCTGCAGGCAGGTCCGCTGCGCTTCCAGCGTCGGCAGGTGCATCAATCCGTTCAGGCCAATGATGACCAGTCCATAGTACGCGGACCGGCCAAGGTCCCGCTGGCCATAGTCGGCCTGGATGAATTCCACCTCTGCCTCGGGAAGGTCGTTCGCCGTCCGAGATTTGGCGACATCGAGCATCGCGGCCGAGCGATCCAGTCCGGTCACGCGCCAGCCCGCTCTGGCGAGGGGCAGGGTAATTCGCCCGGTGCCGCAGCCGAGGTCGAGAATTGGATCTCCGACCACTTCCGCTAAATTCAAGTAGAGGGGGATGTCTTCTCCGAACGCGGCATGTTCCAAATCGTAGAGGTCTGGTAGGGCGGCGTACGGGTCTGGAGCATGTGCCTTGCGGTGGCGTGGATGGGTGGGTCTCATCTTCTTAGTTTACGCACATCGGCGTGACGTTTCCGTCACAACTCAGCGCGTATACTCGGTTCGAATCAGCGTGCGGTGGTTCGTCGGCCGCGGACCGTTGACCAAGGTGGGATGACACGATGGATCTGATCGCGGGCGTGATCAAAGCCGGTCTGATGGTTCTCTTCCTTCTTGCTGTCATCGGTGGCATTGCGGCCCTCTTCATGATCGTCTTCGGTATTGCAACCGGCATCGACGACCGGATGCAAAACTAACCTTGCAAATGGGATGTCCAGAGGTACAGCCATGCGCTTGTGCCTCATCGCTGGCATGCCTCGCGTCCATCGGCACCCATTTGACGGTCCGGGACACAAAGGAGCAAAGAGTGATGAAAGTGGGCGCCGTTCAAGCGCGAAGCGGCCCAAGGAACCACGGCCGATCGCTTCTCATTGGATTGCTTGTTCTCTCGATCATGCTGATGACCGTCGCCACGGCCATCGGAACCCGCACACGAGCGACCGAAGCCCAGGAGAATAACCTCGACACTGCTGCATTCGCGCCAGATACAGCGCTGCTTTACGCGGCAGTCAATCTCGATCAATCGAGCAGCCAGTACACCCAGGCAACAGCCTTGCTCGACCGGGCGGGATTGACCGGGTTGGTCGAGCAGACAGTCGACGGGGCGGTGTCGGACTCCGGCATGGACGACAGCCTCGATGCCTTTCTCGGTGGCGAAGTCGGCTTCATCGTCAACGATGTTTCGGGCGCGGAGGGCATCGACTTCGGCTCCGTCGTCGCTGGCGATGTTGAGGCCGTGACGTCGTCGGCCTCATCGGGCTTCGGCGCGGTCATTCGCGCTCCTGATCCGGACGCCGCTTTTGCGGCGATGCACGACGACCTGCAATCAAGCGCCTCTGAAGCTGGCGTTGAAGTTGTGACGACCGACTATCAGGGCGTATCGATCGAATCGGTGACGGCTCCAGAGGCCGCTACCGATGCGACCGGCGAAGAGAGCGCGGGCTCGACGGCGCTGGCGCGGGTTGATGACTACATCCTCTTCGCGGAAGTCGCGGCCGACCTTGAACCGTTGATCGATGCACACGCCGGCCGTATTCCGAACCTCGCCGAAAGCGACCATCTTTCAGACCTACAAAGCCGGCTGAACGCCGAGTACTTGATGTTCGCCTTCATTAATGGCCCGGCCCTCAAAGATGGGCTTCTGGGCGCCGCAGATCCCCAGGCCGAGACGCTCCTGGGTGACGCCACAGCTCAATGCGCTCGATGCCTACACCGGACTGGTCGTTTGGGCGGACGACCCGGGCTTCCGCATCGACACGATCTCGGTTCCCGCGGACGGATCGACTGACTCGACCATCATGGCGCCGTTCGACGGAACGCTCGACGAACGTGTTCCGGCCGACACCATTCTGTTCGCCAATGGCCAGAACCTCGGCGACACGCGGCCTGCTCAATGGTCTTGCTCTCCTCTTCGCGATGGGCGCGACCGGCGCGGTCGACACATCTGGCGAAGCATCGGCGACGCCGGTCGACGTCGACCCGGTGACCGTTCTGGACGAGGCGAGCGACCTGGTCGGGTTCAACCTCCAGACCGAGTTCATCGATCAGCTTTCCGGTGAGTTCGGGTTGGCGGTCTCGATCGCGAATCTGCTCGGAACAGACGGTATCGGGGCGATCTTCGTCTCCGGTGTCGAAGATCCCAGCATCCTCTCTGACTCCGTTTCGAAGATCGCACTGCTGGTCGCTGCCGCCGTCAGCGGCGAGACCGAGTACAGCACCCGCGAGGTAAATGACGCGACGGTCAATCTCGTCGAAGACGACTCGGGCACATTGCCGATCCGGGTCGAGTACGGAGTCGTCGATGGCGAGCTCCTCGTGGGCTACGGCAACATGCTCCAAACCTACGTCGATGGGCCTGGCGAGAGCCTGGCCGACAATCCGCAGTACCAGGAGACGATGGCGCTCTTGCCATCGGAGCATGGCGCCGTCTTCTATCTCGATCTCAGCCAGATCATCGGGCTGGTGGAGTCGTTGTTCGGCACGATGGGCGGCGGGGCCGGGATCATCGATGCCGCGCCCGACTGTGGACCGTACGAGACCCAGGAGGCCGCTCAGGCCGCGTACGATGAAAATCCTGGCGGACTGATCGATCTCGATCAGGACTTCGACGGCGAAGCCTGCGAGGACTACTTCACGGCCGACGCTACGCCGGCCGTCGAAGCGACCCCGGCGGCGGGCTTCTCGGCGATCAAGGCTCTGGCGACGGTCGGATTCGAGGCCGACGGAGCTATCGGCACCAGCACCATCCTGTACATCTCCTAACAACCTCAATCAAACGCAAAAATCAATGCGAACAAGGGCCGGCGATCCGCCGGCCCTTGTTTGCACCTGATGACCCTCGTTGATAGCATCGCAGCCGAGCTGGACGCGCAGGCAACGAGGCCGCGCGATGGGCATTCGATCAGAAAGGACAACTGGGGTGAATTTCGATCTTCTCAAACGCCTTTGTGAAGCGCCCGGCGTGGCCGGGTACGAAGATGCGGTCCGGGCCATCGTGATCGAAGAGATGCGACCACTCGTTGATGACATGTCCGTGGATGCCCTGGGCAACGTGATTGGGGTCAAGCGCGGCAGTGGCGGTCCCAAGGTGATGCTGGCAGCGCATATGGACGAGATCGGATTCCTTGTTAAGCACATCGATGAAAACGGATTTTTGCGTCTTCAGCCGGTGGGTGGCTTTGACGCGCGTGTGCTCGAAGCACAGCGAGTCATCGTGCACGGCACCGACGGGAACCAGTACCGCGGGGCGCTTCAGCCGGCCGCCAAGCCAATCCACCTCCTCGATCCGGCCGACATCAAGCAAGTGAAGGTCGAAGAATTGTTCGTCGACATCGGGCTGGGCGGTGACCGCGTCCGCGAAGTTGTCGAACAGGGCTCGATGGTCACCATGGACAGGACCACGGAGGTCGTCGGCGACTGTGTCATGTCGAAGTCCCTGGACGATCGCGTCTGCGTCTACATTATGATCGAAGCATTGCGGCAGGTCTCGGGCACAAGCGCCGAGATCGTGGCGGTCGCGACGACCCAGGAGGAGGTCGGGCTTCGCGGCGCGCGGACGGCTGCCTATCACGTCGAACCTGATATCAGCGTGGCTCTGGACGGCACCATCGCGGCGGACTTTCCGGGCAGTCCCAAGGAGTCGGCGGTTACCAAGCTGGGTGACGGCCCCGCAATCAAGATCTTCGATTCCTCACACATTTCCAATCGGAAGCTGATCCGGCACTTCCGTGACGTCGCCGAAGTGAACGGCATCGCCTATCAACTTGAGCTGCTGCCACGCGGCGGTACCGACGCCGGCGCGATGCAGCTGTCTCGCGCAGGAACTCCCGCCGTGACACTTTCGATACCGATGCGCTATGTCCACTCCGTCAACGAGATGGTTCATCAGGGCGACCTGGAGAACTCCGTTACCCTGCTTGCGAAGTACCTGGAGGCGGCGGGCTCGCGCGATTACGCCTACGATCAGCCATAGGTGGTTCGCGGCGGAACGGACTGCCTGTCTGGGCGTTAAGGGCAGTAGACGAGCATCGCTTCCAGGCTCATTCCCTGCGAGCGTGCCCGGCGAGCCATGGTTCTTTGCCCACTGTGGCGGGCCGTGGTAGCGTTCGGATACTACGTGTTGGCGCGGCTACTCCCATCGCAGTCGTGGGGTTTGCTTGGGTTGTCTCTGTGCGCCAATGACGAAGGACTAGCTTCAACTCGAGCGCGACACCAGGGTCGGTGAGGACCCCATGGGCGATGAGGAGGAATTGCATGGCGGTTTCCAACGGCAAGAATCGGATGACGAGATTCGATCGGCGGGCATACGACAACCTGATGACCACCCTGCGTAGCGGAAACGTCTCGCCCACCCGCCGAGACATGATGCGCTGGTCCGCCATCGCCTCGGGCGCTATCGCGATGGCCAAGTTCGGTGTCGTCGGCGCCAGTGCCGCGGGCTCATCGCATGGGACCGCCGCTCCTCGCCGGTATCAGGATGACGAGGTGCAGACCGACGTTGAAATCTCGGTCCCGTTCGACCCATACGGCCAGGATGTCACGCTCGACCCGCACCGAACGACCAACTCCGGAGCGTTTTGGGTCATGTTCCCGAATGTTTGGGGCGGACTCATGCGGTATACGGAGACTGGCGCGGTCGAGTTGGATCTGGCCGAGACCTCCACCGTCAGCGACGATGGGACGGTCTACACCTTCAAGATCCGGTCTGATGCCACCTACGCCAACGGTAACCAGGTGATCGCTGATCATTTTTTGACGTCTTGGAAGCGCGCCCTCGATCCCAGCATCACCTCGCCGATGGCGGCATTTATGCAGCACGTCCAGGGATATGCTGAATATGTTGCTGGTGAGAGTGAGGAGATCGGGTTCGCGGCGACAGACGACGCGACCGTTGAGATCACCCTGAGCCAGCCGGTCAACTACTTTCCTTCATACCTGGCTGCCTTCGTCTGGAGCGTCGTCGATCCATCCGTGATCGAGGCCCAGGGAGATACCGGCTTCGTCCTCGCGGACGCCGGGACCGGACCGTGGCGCTTCACCGAGTTCGATCCGACCACGCAGTTCGTGATGGAACCGAACACCAACCACTACCGAGGCAATTCTCCGTCACTGGCCCGGATTGTCTGGCCGATCGTCACTGGACCGACTGCGGCCAGCTCCGCGCTGACGCTGTACACCGATGAGGACGCGGTTTCGGCTGACGTTCCGCTCGCGCTCCTGGAACAAGTCCAGAACGACGAGACGCTCGCGGATGAGTTGCAGACCATCGAGCTCTCCGGCACGGTTCGCTCGATCGCCATGGACTTCAGTCAGCCGCCATTCAACGATGTCCGCGTGCGTCGCGCCATCGCGCAAGGTATCGACCGCGACGCCTGGGCGAACGACATCTACCGTGGCACCTACGCGCCGGCGACATCGTTCACGCCGCCCGTCGTCAACGAGACGAGCGGGTACGAAGCGCCGGATGGTCTCAGCTTCGACCTGGATGCGGCTCGCCAGGAACTCGAGGACGCAGATTTCGGCGGAGGTGAGGGGCTCCCGGAGATCATCTATTACCAGAGCGCCGACGATACCCCCGAGGAAATCGAGGCTGCCGCCGCGTTGCTGACGATGATCAACGAGAATCTGGGCATCTCGATCACGCACGACACAACCAGAACATCAGAGCAAATCCTCGACGTGCAAGGTGACAACGGCGGACGTCAATTCGACATCATCACCTGGCAAACGGTTACCGAGACAGCCCAGTTGTTGACCTTCGCCTGCCACCCGGACTCACCCTTCATGGCGGGCTGGTTCAACTGGCACGCAGACCTCGAAGAGACTGGTGACTACGATCCGGGAGAGGCAGCCGGCGACTTCGCCTCGCTCACCGCCGAAGCCGATGTCGAGCTGGATGAAGACAAGCGCGACGACCTCTACAGCCAGGCCGAAGAGTTGCTCCTGAAGAATGCGGTCTACGTGCCGCTGGGCACCTGGAACCAGATGTACGTCCAGAAGCCCTGGCTGCAAGGGACCCGTCAGGGAGCCTGGACGGGCCGCCTTCCAGTCGTCTTCGACCAGGATGTCGTCGTCGTCGGCCGCGAGTAGCCCGTTACCCAGTTATGCGACAGGCGCCGGCCAACGTTGGCCGGCGCCTATCAGTTAATCACGGAACTGAGCCAGGTTAGGAGCCGCTGGACGGAAGCGTTGCCTTCCAGGCGTCGGACATCCCATCTTCGGTGACCCCATAAAAAACGCGCATCGTGCCGTTATCCCGGTATACGAGGTTGTGGCGGACTCTCTCGTTTCGGGGCCGGTAGGCTTTGACGTAGCCGTAGTTGCCGTTCCAGTTCACCTTTTTCGGGTCGACCGGTCGATGTTCCTGCTCCTGGATGGCGTAGCGCCATAGTCGCCCCTTGGTGCTCTTGGGAACGTTTTGGGTCAGAGTGCCGCTGCGTAGGTCACGCATCGTGAACACGGCCTCGCCATCGACTTCCCGCTGATCGACGATCTCCACCCCGATTCGTGGAGCAATCGGATCAATCTCAGCCTCATCTGATGATGGCTGCTGGTCACCAGTGAAATCGGTTACGGTGAGGACGGGCGCGGTAACTGCATCGTCCTGGACATCGGCGGACGCGGGTGGCTTGGATGCTTGTTGCCGACCGCTTCGCCGCCGTTTGGTCCGATCGGTCGGAGGTGGGGCCGGAGTACGTTCCGGCCCTGCTTCTTCTGGCGCCACCTCTACGAGTTCCGGCGGCGGCGCTGTGATGGCGGGAGCGATAGCGATTTCTGTGGCAACCGGTGTGCTCCGTGATGGCAGTGCGGTGCCGCGGACCATCGCCACGATCTCGTCACGGGTGGCCGGTTCGGATTCTCCCCCGCGACGAACAACAATGCCGCCATTGTGCTGCGCGTACGGCTTCTCCGAACCAGAAGGTACGGTCACCGCGATGACGTGCTTACTGCCGACAGGCAGCGTCTGCACGTCGATCGTCAGTGATGGGGTGACGTGTCTCTCCACCTCACGCAGGAGTTCCGCGGCCGTGCTCTTCGGATCGGCGAGCCCGGCAACTGGGCGGCGCTCGTTGGCGCTTGCACCGATGAAGACCCGTCCTCCGCCCGTGTTGGCAAAGGCGACGATGTCCCGTAGCACGTTCCCGGCGCCAGTTCGTTTTTGGGTGAGCGTCTCATGGAACGCCTGCTGGGCGGTATTGCCGTCGATCCGGGCGGCTCTGACCATCTCGAACGGATCATCACGATTGATATGCGCTCTTGTCCGGTCGAAGTTTGTGCTGGTGAAAAGCGCCTTGAGCGCGGCAAACGAGATCTCTGGCAGAAGGATGTCCGTCGCTCGGTCGCCAACACCCAGGTAACTGGGCCGGTCTACGTCGCGCTCCAGGCGATGGGCGTCCGAGCCCTGAATGGTGTGCATACGCCGGGAGTATTCCGGCTTCGATCCGTCGAAGAACGCCGCCGTCGTGCGGCGGCCGCCATGGACGACGAGATCAGTTACCTCAAGTGCGTGGAGGTTCGGATCCTGGGTATACGCAATCTTGGTCTGACCGCCAAACCGGAGACCCTGCATGGCGATGCCGTTGGCCGAATTGACATGTGCGCCGATAACGAGGGCGCCATGTGTGTTGAGGATGTCATAGGTCCGGAGGACGTCTGTCGTTGCTCCGACTTCGCCGCTCCCGAATCGGCTCTCACTGATACCGAGCAGGAGGAGCAGGTGCTCCATCATTCGGATGGTCGTCTGCTCAGGGAAGATCGCCAGAATATGGAACCCGAACGTGGCGGTGAACTCGAATCCGGGCAGAAGGAGAATCCGGTCGAGGAGTGCCCGGTACTCGGCCAGGCGTTCCGTCTCGTCGGGCTGCAGGCGGTTCAGATATTCCAACAGCTCGAGGTCTTCAATCTCGCGCCAGAGATCTGCGTAACCCCGCACCGAGTTGTGATCAGTGAAGGCCAGCACATCGATCTCGCGTTTGTCGGCCTGGCGCAGGATATCGAGGAACCGAACCTGGGGCTGCTGATAGTCGGTTGAGGCAGGGGTATGAACGTGGAGGTCCATCGTATACCAACGGAGTGTCGGCTCACTCTCGTTGGAATCTACGACATCCCGGATTTGATTGGTGTTTGGGATAGGTTCTTGGTTGCGCGTTGAGGTTCGCTGCCTGCGAGATTGATTGACCATCATGCTCCTCTCGATGAGGAATATTTCCACCTGCCTATATCAGGGACGCGCCGTCAGATAGTTTGCTTCCACAATCACTATTGGCAGAATCGTAGCATGATCAGGCCGCCGACGGTCACTACTAGGCACTTTCAGTGGGTACCGGTCGGTGGCCATGTGATACATTCGAGCAAGCGTTGGTGCGGTCCTCGATCCGCGTGCTGCGCTTGCTCGTCGCTTCGCCCCAGCACCCTGGTAGCGCGATGCCAACCATCCACCTCCTCGATTTCTTGCTGGTCGCTCTTGTCCTCGCTTATGGGCCAGTTGGCGCGTGGCGCGGCGGATTTCGCGAAGGAGTCCTGGGAGCGGGGTTGGTCGTCACCGGCGCCCTGATGATCTCTCCTCCGATCAGCTGGCTGAAAGGCGCCGTTCAGGAACGTGCTGTCGATGGGCGGCTGGTCGTCGCCCTCGTCTGCCTCGGAGCGGGTTTGGCCCTTGGCGTCGGTGCGGGGCGAGTTGTCGAGCGCCATGCTTCGTCCGCTCGCGGCCGACTAGTCGGAATGTTCTGCGGTCTTGCCAATGCCCTTTGGATTTGCACGTTTATGCTTGTTGAATTGGAACGACCGTCCGATCTCTCGGCGATCGATGAGTGGCTTGCCGGAGGACCGCTCTTCCGACCTCTAGTCTCTCACAACGAGGCAACGCTCCTCGCGCTCTCGACCGCTGGTCTCTTCGTTAGTGGACTGTGGACGGTCAACCTGATCTGGATGCGACTTGGGACTGAAGCCAGCCCTACGTCCCGGTGGACACCTTATCGGCGTGCATCCTCCCGACGCCGCTCGATTCACGTTCCCATCGGGGCCGACACCGGCAAGCTGGAACCAGTTGGAACAGGGTCATCGATCAGCGTTTCAGGTACGGTAGCCGTCCGCCGCGATGCTACCCCGCGGCGGGGGCAAGTCCATCGTCGCGTCGGCTCGCGGTCACTGGATAGCGCTGAGCGCAACGGCAAAGCTTCCGCCACGCAGCACCGACGTCCGTCAGTATTGTGGTACTCGATTTCGCCACCGGCTGATTCGGGCACTCAACGAGAAGACGATCGTTAGGCACTCCCAAACCGTCTTGCAACCAAACGATGCATTCGCCTGAAGGGATTGACGCTCGATCGCCCCTTCAGTGGCTCCGGCATCCAATCCTTCCCCTCCTGACAGACGCAGGGACGGTCTGCGATCATCCACCGTAGATGGTGTGGTCGCTGGAAAATTGCGGCCATTGTTGATCTTTGCCTGAAAGCGAGGCGAGACGCTGAAAGGAACACACGAAATGGTGGAGTCGAACGACCAGATCGAGCGGGCGCGCGAAGCCGTCATCACCACGATCGACCGCGAGCGTGATGCGCTGGTCTCCCTCTCCAAAGAGATCCACGCCAATCCCGAGATCGCGATGGAAGAGTTTCGGGCGAGCGCGGCTTGTGCCGCGTACCTTGAAGGTCAGGGTTTTGCGGTCGAGAAGCCGGTCGCGGGGTTGGAAACGGCGTTTCAGGCGGTCGCGGGCGACCGGCCGGGACCGAGCGTCGCCTTTCTGTCCGAGTACGACGCTCTGCCGGGTCTGGGCCATGGCTGCGGACACAACTTGATCGCGATCGCCGGTATCGGCGCGGGCATCGGATTGAAGGCCGCCTTGGAGATCCTCGATGGCTCGGTGACGGTGTTTGGCACTCCGGCCGAAGAGGCGGTCGGCGGCAAAGCCTTCATGTCGGAAGCCGGCCTGTTCACCGGATTCGATGCCGCGATGGGCGCCCACCCCGGAACGATTGAGGCGGTCGTCCCGACAGTCGAGGGCAGTGGACAGGCGCTCGCCTGCCAGGGGATCCGGATCGAATTCCGTGGCCAGGCTGCCCACGCCGCGGCCGACCCCTACAACGGTGTCAACGCCCTCAATGCCCTCATCGAGGTGTTCAACGGGATCAACGCCCTCCGGCAGCACGTACGCAGTGACGCTCGGATTCACGGCATCATCACCGACGGCGGCGCGGCGCCGAACGTCGTGCCGGATTTCGCCGCCGGCGACTTTCTGATCCGCGCTCAGACCATGGCCTATATGTTCGAGCTCGTCGAGAAGGTGCGAAAGATCTCCGAGGGCGCGGCGCTGATCACTGGCGCCGAGTTGTCATTCATTTTCTCGGAGAAGCCGAGCTTCGATATGATCACGAACCATCCCCTGGCCCGGCGAATCAAGGTCCACCTCGACGGCCTCGGCCTGCAGATGCCCGAGGCCCGGGCTGAGGAGGGCAGGGGATCGACAGACTGGGGCAACGTCAGCTATGAGGTCCCGTCGGTCGAGACCAGCTACCCCATCATCAACCGAGTGTGTACCTGGCACTCTCAGGAGGTCGTGGACGCGTCCGATTCGGCGCTGGGGTACAGCAACACCATTGCGGTGGCGAAAGGGCTAGCGCTGGCCGGTGTCGATGTCCTGACCGATCCCGACCTTCGCGCCGAGATCCGGCGATCCTTCGAAGTCACCCGAGCCGAGCGCGGTGCGCCTTTGGCCGCCGCGGCAGACTAGCCGGGCGAACGAACATTGCCTCCAAAGGGCCGTGTTGGACTACCCAATCAGTACTCGATGGTTCAGACGGAGCGATTGGTGCTGTAGACGCGGTCGTCGCTTGTCAGTTCGACGCCAGACTGGACGAATGTCAGTGTCGCGACGCTGCCCGGGCGGACTGGAACCACGTGTGCTGGGGACTGGTCGGTGATAGCCGTACCGGTTGCGCCGTCCGGAGGGTCGAGCGTCTCCGCTGATCCGATGATCGCGGCGGCATCAACTGGTAGGTCATTCGGATCGCTAACATCAGCCGCGACGATGAGCGCGGAGACCGGATCGACCCAGGTGAACAACTCAGCATGCTTCGCGGCTGAAACAATCGCAACTTGCGAGTTCTCCCGAGTAATCAGCGCTCGCCAGGCGAATGCGCTCGCGTCCGCATCGATCAAAAGTGACTCGACGATCACGGTAATCCGTCCATCGAGCGTGAAGCGGATCGGGTTCCGGGGAAGTGTGGCTACCGATTCGAGACCGGAGTCCGCGGTGGGCCCGGCCCGCAGCGGATGGATTGCATAGGTTTCCGCGTTTGGGTACAGATCGATTGCGGATGTGGGCACGTTGAGCGACTGACCTGATCCCGCGACCAGCAGGATGTCTGGCCGAGAACCTGGAGCAATAGCCACGCTGTCGTATGCGTTACCGAACGCGGTCCTGTCCGTGCCGGTGGCGATGAGTAACTCAGTTCGCCCGGTTGTGATCAGGATCGAAACATCGTCGCCGCTGCCGAGGATCTTGACCCGATCGCCATCCGCCCGCATGAGCCTGACCGCGCCGACAGCAGCGCCGCATGATGCCGCCAGGAGGAGGAACGGGAGCCAGAGCCACAGGATTGTCCGGGCGCGGAAGAACCTCGGCATTGGCTCAACCTCTTCTATTCGTTCCTTCCAAGGTTTGCTTGCCGCTAGAGCGTGAATCCCAACCCGACGAGCCTGGACATTCGAGCTCGGAGGCCGCGTGTGCGAGGGCACGGCATCGAGATCGGCATCGTCCGCTTCAGCTGCAACAATTGCAAGCGGCGGTGAAGGATTGGCGCGGACGTTCCAGGCCGCGATAGCAGCGGCGAACGACCCCGCGGTGGGGAACCGCCGCGATGGATCTTTCTCCAGCGCCTGGAAGATCGCCGCGTCTACGCTTAGTGGAACTCCGGGCATGCGCAAGGAGGGCGGCGGCGGAGGGACGCGGACGTGCGCTGATGCGATCTCGGCAGGCGTGGCAGCGTGAAACGGGAGTGTGCCTGTTAGCATCTCATAGGCAATGATGCCCAGGCTATAGATGTCGGACGACGGCGTCGGTGGCAACCCATTGGCTTGCTCGGGCGAGACGAAGTGCTCCGGGACGGGGCCATTTGCAATGCGAGGTTGTTCTGGTGCGGATTGCGCGTTGGCCCGGCCGACGTTGATGAGCTTGACCACGCCCGTTTGGGCGACGAGGACGTTCCATGGGGTGACGTTGCGGTGCACGATGCCGCGCTCGTGAGCGCAGTCGAGGCCGGCGGCCACCTGCTCGAGGAGCCCAGCGACATCGTCCGGGCCAAATGGACCTTCGTTCCTGATCACATCTTGGAGGGGCTCGCTCTCCAGATGCTCCATCACGACGTAAGGCGTGCCCGCGTCTTCGCCGAAATCCAGGATCTGGACGATGTTTGGGTGGGTGAGTCCAGCTCCGACGGAGGCATCGCGGCCAAACTGCTCCCGTGCGGCGCGATCGGCAATGAGCTGCGGGCGTAGGGCCTTGACGGCGACTGGCCGGTCGGCGAGCAGGTCGTGGCCGAGGTAGACGACGGCCCTGGCCCCTTCGCCGATGCGTCGATCAATTCGATAGCGTCGGTTGACCGTCCGTTGCTCCACGTCAGTGCGGGCCTCCTGCTGCCTGATTCTAGGAGCGAGCACGAATATGCGTCAAACTTTGGGCAACTACGCAAATGCCGTGAACCAGCACGATCTCACAACGGATAGGATCGACAGACGAAAACGGCGGCTTCCCCAACATACTGTGATACGAACGCGCGGGCAATCTGGTTGGCTTTGTGCTCCGTCGCGGCGACGGTGAAATGAGTGGGACCAGCTCCAGTGATGAATACGTGCGCGGCACCTGCATTCCGAAGGGCCAGGTTTACTTTTCGCAGCTCAGGCACCAGGTCGTAGAGCGGCCGCTCAAACGCGTTCCGGAGGAGCGCTGGGTCGAGTTGAAGTCCGGCGTCCAGTCGATTTGCCTGGGCAGCAACTTCCGCGCCGCTGCTGAAATCGGTTGGATCGAGCGCGCCAAACATCGCTGCTGTTTTGCGCTCAAATGGCAGTGCGTACTTCGGGAATACCACGACATGCCACACGTCTTGTGCCGGAAGTGGGCGCAGGTTATCGCCCCGGCCCTGGCCAAAGGCGCAGCCGCCGTGCAGGAAGAACGGGACATCGCTCCCAAGTCCTGTAGCAATTGTCATAAGATCGTCAAGCGCGAGGCCAAGAGTCCAAAGCTTGTCGAGGCCACGGAGTGTCGCCGCCGCATTGCTACTGGCGCCCCCAAGTCCGGCGGCAATCGGGATCGTTTTGCGCAGTTGGATCTCGACGGGGAGGGTGCAACCAGTCGCTGCGCGAACAACGTCGACCGCCTTGACGACAAGGTTATCCTGCGCCGCGAGTGCCGGATCCGTACTGGTGAAGCGGGTCAATGATGGTTCAGGAGCATGGTCTGGAACGCGCATTTCCAAGGTGTCGACGATGTCGATAGCCTGGAAAATGGTCACCAGGTTGTGAAAACCGTCTGGACGTCGACCAGTGATCGCCAGGCCAAGGTTGAGTTTCGCGGGCGCCTGAAGCGTCAGGGACGTCATTCCACCGACCGCAGCTCGGCGGGAGCGGCCAAGGTGACGCCAATCCAATCTTCGACAGTGAGTGTTTGCGCGCGGCGCATCGGATCGATGCCGGCATTCGTCAGCCAGGACGATACCGACGCTTTTGGCAGATCGAGCTGGGCGCTGATTGAATTCGCGACCTGTTTACGCTTCTGCCGAAATCCGGCGTTGACGATCTTGAAGAAGAGATCCCGGTCAGTTCCCAGCAGGAGTGGCTCAGGCCGAACCTCAAGGATCGCGACCGCCGATTCGACGCTTGGCGGCGGGATGAACACCGTCGGGGGCACATGGAACGCGATGCGCGGTACCGAATAGAACTGCGTCGCGACCGACAGAATGGTCATGTTCGGTGGAGTGGCCACCAGTCGTTCCGCGACTTCGAGTTGCAGCATCACCGTAAGCTGAGTTGGTGCCTTGTCCGCCTCCAGAAACCGCCTGATAACCGCGGCGGCAACGCCGTATGGCAAGTTTGCCGTCAACCTGTATGCGGCAACGCCGGCAAGGACCGGTCCGAGGTCGATGCGCAATGCATCGCCGGAGTGGAGGCTAAATTTGGGGTTGAGGCCGAACTGACTGGTCAGATGGGCCGCCAGCATTCGGTCCAGTTCGATCGCGATGACGCGGCCGGACCGCAGGAGCAACTCATCGGTCAGGATGCCGAGGCCGGGACCCACCTCGACGACCGTATCATCGGCGCCAATCCGGGCCGAGCGCACCATTCGCTGCACGATGCCCCGCTCGAACAGAAAGTTTTGGCCAAGCCCTTTGTTCGGCCTGATGCCCAGCCTGGTCATCAGCGCAGTCCATTCGCGGCGCGAGCTCGGGATGCTATTCGTGGGGGATGGTGCATCGGCGATGGCGGCTGGAGCCAACACACCTTCGGCGTCGAGGTCGCTCATGGCAGCAACGCGATTCCGGAACCCTCGGCTACTCGGCCTATTTCCCAGAGCGGTGCATCTGCCGCGGCGAACGCGGCCACTAACTCGGTCACGTTTTTTCCCGCCACGGAAAGCAAGAGGGGGCCGGAGGTCTCTGGATCGAACATGAGGGAATCGACGAGGGGATCGACTCCTGGGGCAACCGTCACCCTTCCACCCTCGACCGTGGTGAAGTGTTCGCGGTTGCGCCGCATTCCGCCTGGCAGGAAGCCTGCCTCGGCGCACTCCCATGCTCCCGGCAGGAGCGGGACACGGTTGCCATCGATCTCCAGCCGGACGCCGCTCTTTGTCGCCATCTCCAAACCATGGCCGAGCAATCCGAAGCCAGTAATGTCGGTACAGGCGTTGACGCCGGCGTTCCGTGCCAACTCCGATGCCTGGCGGTTGAGTTGGAGCATGCTGTCGATCGCCGCCTGGGCTGCTTCCGCACTCGCCGCCTGATTCTTCATCGCGGTGGTGATGGCGCCGGTGCCCAGTGGCTTAGTGAGGAAGAGGCGGTCCCCGATCTTCGCTCCCGCTTTCGTCAGAATGTGGTCGGGATGGACGGTACCTGTCACGCACAGGCCATACTTTGGCTCCGGATCGGTGACGGTGTGGCCACCGGCGATCACGCCGCCAGCTTTAGCCATCGTGGCAGCTCCGCCCCGAAAGATCTCGGCCAGAATCGAACCCGGCAGGTCGTCTGGAAAGGCGGCGATGTTGAGGGCGAAGAGCACATCGCCGCCCATCGCGTAGATGTCGCTAACGCTATTGGCCGCGGCAATCGCGCCGTAGGTGTAAGGATCGTCGACGACGGGAGCAAAGAAATCGACTGTCTGGACGAGCGCCTGTGTAGCGGACATGCGGAATACGGCCGCGTCGTCGCTGGTTTGCAGCCCGACGAGCAACTGTGGGTGAGAGTAGGATGAAAGCGCCGATTGACGCAGCACCTGCGCCAGGGCCCCAGGGCCCATCTTCGACGCTCAGCCGGCTCCGCGTGCCAGCGTGGTCAAGCGGATCTCGTCTCGAGACTGCACTATTGCGTCCTTGCACGTACTGGGACCGGCCAGAGCGCCGGACCCATGACCCCGATCATAGAATTGTCGCCTCGATACCGTCAACGAACGCCACTTACCGGCAGGCGTCACAGACATTCGAACGGAGGGTTGATTTCCATGGCAGACGATGCTCGCTACCTCCATCTCGTGCCCACGGAAAGTTGGGATCGGCAGAAGTCGGGCCCTACGTATGTGCCGGAGGCCTACGACAACGATGGGTTCATCCATCTCACGATTGGTGAGGCGAACCTCATGGAGGTCGCGAACCGGTACTACAAACAGGATGCCCGAAATTACGTTGTCCTTGAGCTGGACAAAGACCGAATCTCCGCTCAGGTTCAATTCGACGATGACTCCGGCCGGTATCCCCATGTCTACGGACCCCTGAACGTCGACGCCGTCGTTTCGGTCCGCCCTGTCAAGCGAGAGGAAGATGGGACCTTTCTCAGCATTGAGGAAACATAATCAAGCACATTGGTAACTATTGCGCATCGTGAAGTTGACCTGTAAGAGGAGTAGACCCTTGCTGCTCGTCGAATATCGGCGCCGTTCTTCCGCAGCGCTCGTGCTGGTTGTCGTGATGCTAGCAAGCGCACTGGCCTCAACCGGGGGAGTTACCGCGAGTCTCAAGCAAGCAGATTTCGGTTCTCCGGTGGCCAGCACTCCATCACCTGACGCTGTGACGTTCCCGGCCGATGATGGTCCGCACCCAGCGTCTATCGAATGGTGGTACTACACCGGTCATCTCTTTACCGAGACAGGCGAGCGCTATGGTTTCGAGTTTGTCGTCTTCAAGGGCGAGCAGCGCGGGGCCGTCGCTGGATACGCGTCTCATTTCGCAATGACCGACAACAAGCGCGGCACCTTTCAGTACGACCAGCGGCTTGTCCTTACCGGTGGCGACCCGCTGCCTCCCGCAAATGAGCCCGGGTTCGACCTGCGTGTCGGCGATTGGCGGATGTGGGGGAGCAACGGCAGCGACCGTCTCGTGGCCAGTCTTCCGGACTACGCCATCGCCCTCACACTCGAACCGAATAAACCGCCCGCGCTCCACGACGGTGATGGTTACATCACGTACGGACGGGTGAATACACCTACTACTACTCGCGGACCCGCCTTGGCATTTCCGGCACGCTACAGATAGAAGGAAAGTCAGTGCCTGTGACGGGCGACGCGTGGATGGACCACCAGTGGGGATATTTCACGACGTTCGATGGGGCGGGGTGGGATTGGTACGCGTTTCAACTCTCGGACGGCACGGATGTGATGCTCTACGTTGTTCCCGGAGTTGGAGACTCGCCTGCCTATCTGGACGGGTCCATCGTCGGCCCCAGCGGCGAACTGACGGTCCTTGAGGCAGAAGACTTCACGATCACACCCACCGGAACCTGGACGAGCCCCGAAAGCGGGATCGAGTATCCCTCAGGTTGGCAGGTCGATGTGCCAAGAGTCGATCTTTCCCTAACGGTGATGCCCACCATTGTCGACCAGGAGATGGACACCTCGGCGACGACGGGAGTAATTTATTGGGAAGGCGAGGTCGAAATCAGCGGAAGCCACGCCGATTCGCCTGTCACGGGCCTGGGCTACGTCGAACTCACCGGTTACGGCGAACGATCAGAGTAGTTTGCCTGTGCCGGCGCGGGGTGATTCCGACCGCGTGGAGCTGGAGCGCCAGTCAGTGCTTTGAGACCATGCACACGACGCTCAGAGCACCCAGGATGCTTGTGCGCGGGCATACCAGCGCCCGTTGCCGCGATCGATCTCAATCGGCACTCCGAAGCACTCGGAAATTGCGGGACCTGTCAGGATCTGATCCGCCACTCCTGAGGCGATCACGGCTCCCTTGCTGATCAGCAGGGCGTGGCTGGTGGTCGTGGGTAGTTCCTCAAGGTGGTGCGACACGAGCACGGTCGTGAGGTCGGGCTGGGCGGCTCTGAGGGCGTTCAACGACGCGAGCAGCGCTTCACGGGCCGGAAGGTCAAGACCGCTGGCGGGTTCATCGAGGAGCAGGACCTCCGGCTGTGCCATGAGCGCCCGGGCCAGCCGGACTCGTTGACGCTCGCCCTGAGAACAAGTTCCAACCGTGTGGTCGGTCAATGCCGTTAGGCCGAAGAGCACTTCGAGCTCCTCGGCTCGGCATTCGTCGCTGACGTTGTAGCTCCCTGGCAGTAACCGGAGGGCGCCGGAGATCCCGGTAAGGATCACCTCGCGCACCGACATCCAGTCGTGCAGACGCAAACTGGGATTGACGATTCCAATCCGTCGACGCGTCGCCCGGACATCGATCTCACCCAATCGCCCGCCAAACAGATCGACCGTGCCCGAACTGGGGAACCTGATCCCAGCGACCACCGCCAAGAGCGTGCTCTTCCCAGCTCCATTGGGCCCAAGGAGCGCCCAGTGCTCGCCGCGCTCGATCGTCCAATTGATATCACGGAGTAAATGGGCACCCTCGGCGGTCCAGACACGGACGTCGGAAAGGTGTACGACCTGGGTTTGCGCAGGTTGTCCCACTTATTGAATCACTGAAACGGCGGTGCCAATTGGCGCCCAGTCGTACAGGAAGGAGGCGATATCGAGCGGAGCATTGACGCAGCCATGACTCATCGGAGTGCCGAAATTGTTGTGCCAGTAGGCGCCGTGGATGGCATTGCCCAGATTGTCGAAGTACATCACGTCGGGAACGTCCTCGACCCGGTAATACTCATCGGAGATCGTCCCTTCCATGGTCTGCACGTCGTACTTGGTCAACACCTGGAAGTAGCCCAGAGGCGTCTCGACGGCGGCGGTCTCGGCGGTACCGGTGCTGACAAGCGTCGAGATCACCAACTCACTGTCTTCGTACGCCCACAGGGTCTGCTGGCCGAGGGAGATAACGATCTCTTTCCACGCGCCCTGTTGCGGACCCGGCCCCTGGCCGCTGTCTGCTCCAACCGCGGGTACGGCGATCTCCGGTTCTGGCGCGATGAAGAGCGATTCGTCATACCACGGAAGTTCATCGGGGGGATCGATCCTGTCAGTGTCGAGCTTGAGTTGCTTGGCGACTTCTTCCCCAGCCGGGTGAATCTGCACGTCATCGGCTTGGGTCCAGGAAAGAATGCCGCTCTCAAAATATTGGTAGGTAACGTTCTTCTCGCCGACAAACTCTTCGGAGATCGGATTGCCGAGCAAGATCTGCGCGTCTCCGGTCTCCCAAAAGTCGAGGAAGCCGTGACGTACGGTCTGATCAGTCGCTTCGACGTAGACGCAGCCAGACGACGAACTACCGCAATCATCCACTGACTGGAATGCGCGCCTCTGCTCTCTATCAAGAGCAGCAGCGGCGGTCTCACCGATCGGGACCATCTCGACCTGTTCGCCGGGTGGGTTATCTGGAAGGTACGCGATAGCGCCGTTCTCGAAGAATTGGACGATGATCTCGTCCTTGCCCTCGTCGTCCTCTTGCGAATCCTGATCGCCGGGCAGTGCTGGTTCGAGTTCTGGCTGGGTGAACTCCTCAGTAATCGGATCGCCCAGAAGAAGTTGATGGGTCCGCCAGAAATCGAGGAAGAGTCCGTCAACCGTGTGGCCGGCCTCGTCGACGTAGACGGTCGATGGGGCGGACCAATCCTGGGCACTGGCGCCACTGCCAGCATTTGCCGAGAGGACCAGGGCAGTCGCCAAGACGAGTGCTGCCCCCACGCGGACGAGGGCAGCGGAAAGACGCAGGCTCATTCACGCATCTCCTGGACCGGCACGTGCGGGCGTGCGCCAGTATCATGTACGTTCACATCGATTGTGCTGTAAGCGATAATACCCTGAGTGCCGCCGAAAAAGCGCGGGCCAACATTTAACACAATTGACGAAGTGGCTTTCCGATCGTCCTTCCCTTCACGTCGCGACTACCGTTGGAGGGCTTGTGTCCAGTCCGTTGCCGTCGCTTGTCTCCAACGCCCCAATCTGGATAGAGCCGGAACCGATTGACTCCGACCTGTTGGCGCTGCATCGTGACCCTCTGATCGCAGAGCTCCTGGTCCGGCGCGGCTTTTCCGATATTGCCAGTGCCGCCAATTTTGTGCGTGTCAGACCCACTCCGGGATTGGTTCCGGAAAAAGTGCCTGGGATGGCGGCCGCCATCGAGCGCGTCTGTGCCGCCATCGATGCGAGTGAACGGATCGCTATTTTCGGCGACTATGACGCCGATGGGATCACCGCGACCGCCATCTTGACACTCGCTCTGACTGCTTCGATATCGGACAAACACCTGATCACGGCGCGCTTGCCGCGCCGTGACGAGGGCTACGGCCTGCGGCCGGATGTCATCGACGAGATCGCGGATGGTGGGGCTGACCTACTCATCGCAGTGGATTGCGGCAGTTCCGATCACGAGGCAGTCGCCCGTGCCCGCGCCCGCGGTCTGGATGTGGTTATCCTCGACCACCACAAGATGCGCGATGGCGGCCCCGAGGGGGCGATCGTTGCATCGACCCGCGTGTCTGGAGACGTGGACTCTGACTACAACGATTTGACCGGTGCGGGGCTTGCCTACCTCCTGGTCGTCGGGTTGGCCCGGCACGGGCACAATGTCGCACCGAGCGGCGAGAGCGAATCGAGCTATCTCGATCTGGTCGCAATCGGCACCATCGCCGATGTCGCCTCATTAGCTGGGATCAACCGCCCGCTCGTGCGTGCAGGTATCCAGCGGATCAACGAGCGTCCCCGAATTGGAGTTGAACGTCTTTTGAGCCGGATTGGCGTAGAGGTCGGGCAGACTACCGCCAGGTCGATCGCCTTCAAAGTCGCGCCGCGCCTCAATGCAGCCGGGCGGATCGCCGATCCGAGCCCGGCACTCGACCTCCTCCTGGCGACCAACAGGGTTGAGGCGGACCAACTCGTCTCTAAAATCGAGCAGTTCAACGAGCGCCGCAAGGTGGAAAGCCGCCGGATCGAAGAACTGGCCGAAGCCCAGATCGCGGCCCGAACTGACCTCGCTGACTCAACGCTGCTCGTTTGCTCCGGAGCTGGCTGGCCGGCAGGGCTTCTCGGTGTTGTCGCGTCGCGGCTGGCAGAGCGCTATGGCCGTCCCGCCATCGTACTGACGGATCACGATGGCGTCAGCAGCGGTTCCGCCCGATCGGTGCAAGGGATCGACATAACAGAGGCCCTAAGTGGCGCGGGGCCGATCATCGAGCGATTTGGCGGTCACAGTCAGGCTGCCGGCCTGTCGATCGCCACGGCGAATATCTCCAGCCTGACTGAGCACCTCGGTGCCTGGATCGGAACCAAGGGAATCGACGTACCGATCGTTCCGACGATCAAGCTCGACGCCGAGTTGCCCAAACGACGCTTGAAGTTGGACGCAGTCAACACCCTCAGTGAGTTAGAGCCGTTCGGTGAGGGGAACCCGCAGCCGCTCTTCCTGATCCGAGACGTGGCGGTGCGCGACTACGCGACCATGGGAAACGATCGTAGCCATCTCCGTATTACCGTTGATACCGGCGATGGCCTTGTCAAGGTTGTGATGTGGGGCGCTGCGCATCGCTCCCGGGAACTGCTCTTCCAGCCCCGGATCGACATCGCGGCAACGATCGATGCCGATCATTGGAACGGCAAAGTTCGGCTCCACGTCGAGGCGCGAGATTTTCGGGCAGCACGATCCGGGTAAATGACCCCGTGCGCTAAACGCTGACGTCCAGTCCGTCGGTGGCCGGCAGGACAAGATCCGCGATGGCTTCGACCGGTTTGGTGGGATCGTCGAGGAACGCGGCGGCGAGCACTTCGTCCATCGTCGACACGAAGATGAACTCCATCTCCGCTACCACTGGGGCGGGGATCTTGTGCAAGTCCCGGCGGTTTTCGGCTGGGGCAATCACACGGCGAATGCCGTGACGGTGAGCCGCTAACGATTTGTCCTTGAGGCCGCCGATGGCGAGCACTCGACCGCGCAGAGTGATCTCGCCGGTCATCGCCGTGTCGCTGCGCACCGGTTGCCGGATCAGGGCCGAGATCAGAGCGGTGGCCATGGTAATGCCGGCGCTGGGTCCGTCCTTCGGGGTGGCGCCTTCCGGCAAGTGGATATGGAGGTCCATCTTCTCCTGGAAATCGGGTGAGATGTGCAATTGCTCGGCGCGTGAGCGAGCGTAGGAGAGGGCTGCCCTGGCTGATTCCTGCATGACATCTCCGGCTCGACCGGTGATCGTCAGATTGCCACGTCCGGGGAGGTTCGCCACCTCGACCGGGATCAACTCGCCGCCGGCGTCGGTCGTGCCGAGGCCCATGGCGACCCCGATCAGGTTTTCGCCAACCTCGTGCTCGACGCCCCATCTGCGCGGACCCAGGTAACGTTCCAGGCGCCCTTCCGTCAGGATTGGCTTGCCGTCATCGGTCGTGCCATCGGCATCGAGCCGGCTGGCTACTGTGTCGCGGGCCAATTTCCGGCAAAGGGTGGCAATCTCCCGGTCGAGACCGCGAACGCCGGCCTCTCGCGTGTACTCTCGCACGATCCTGGGCCAGATTCCCTCGGGAACGACCAGGGCATCTGCCGCCAGGCCGTGCGCCTTTAGTTGCTTCGGCAGCAGGTAGCGCTTGCCGATTTCGACCTTCTCCAACTCGGTGTAGCCGGAGATCTCGATGATCTCCATTCGATCCCGAAGCGCCTTCGGGATCTGATAGACATTGTTTGCCGTCGTGATGAACAACACCGTGGAGAGATCGTAGGGCACATCGAGGAAGTGGTCGGTGAAGGTGTTGTTCTGCTCCGGGTCGAGCACTTCAAGCATGGCTGCCGCGGGATCGCCGCGGTAGTCGGCGGCGAGCTTGTCGATTTCATCCAGCAGGATGAGCGGATTGATCGTGCCAGCCGTCTTCATCGCGCCGATGATCCGACCTGGCATCGCGCCGATGTAGGTCCGCCGGTGCCCGCGGATATCGGCTTCATCTCGAACTCCACCGAGGCTGACGCGGACGAAGTTACGACCCATTGCGGTCGCGATCGATCGGCCCAGGCTGGTCTTACCAACACCTGGAGGACCCGCGAGACAGAGGATCTGGACAGCGTCTGCCTGCCCGGCCGACACGGTGAGCTTACGCACGGCGAGATAATCGAGGATGCGCTCTTTGACGTTCTCAAGGCCGAAATGGTCGTTGTTGAGGATCTCTTCGGCGGTGCCAAGCTCCAGGCAGTCCTCTGTCCGCTCATGCCACGGAAGCGCCATTAGCGACTCCAGGTACGTGCGGACGACCGTCGCTTCCGCCGAGACGGGGGGCATGCGCTCCAGGCGCGACAATTCCTTGAGGAGTTTTTCCCGGACGTCGTCCGGGAAGCCGCGCTCGTTCACCCGGGTGCGCAGCGTCTCGACCTCATTGCCATTTTCGCCGCCGAGTTCGTCGTGAATGGCGCGGAGTTGCTCCCTAAGGAAGTACTCGCGCTGGTTCTTGTCGATCTGCTCGCGAACGCGCGTCTTGATCTTTTGCTCAAGGAGGGCATTTTCAGTTTCACTGGAGAGGTGGACCGCGATCTCCTCCAAGCGCTTGAGGGGCGATTGCTCCTCAAGCAACCGCTGGCGGCGGCCAAGGGCAGTCGCTTCACTCAACAGTTGGGTTGCCAGGAGATCGGCCAGATGCCCAGGCTCGGTGGCCTTGTTGGCCATTTCGAGGACATCTGATGTCAGCCGGCCGGAGGATTCCGAGTACTTGGCAGCCAGGTCCTGGACGTGCCGGACAAACGCGGACGCCTCCATCGCGTCGTACTCGCCGTCAATCCGCTCGTCGACCGAGACGGTGTAGAACGGTCGAGTTGAATCGAACTGAGCAATCTTGACGCGGCTGATGCCTTCGAGAACGACCTGAATCTGACCACTTTCCGGTCGTTCGATCTCGTTGATCCGTGCCAGGGTGCCGATCTCAAAGAGGTCCTCTGGCTTCGGGTCTTCGAGCTGCCCGTCCCGATGGGCCGTAACGACTAGTTGCTGGTCCCGGGTGAGTGATTCCTCGACTGCCTGGATTGAGCGCGATCGTCCCACCAGGAGCGTAACGATATTCCGGGGGAAGATCACGACGTTCTTAAGCGGCAGCAGCGGATACCGAGGCGAATAGAGTTCGAAGCGACTCATTGGCATTGGCCCCTGGTTCGATTTCCGAGAACGAGTCCGAGCGTGCGACGACAACACCAAAGTTCACGACTGCGCCCGCGCGGGGCGTGCCGGCGAGGTGGGGCACTCTGCGTCTGTTGAATGCCGGGATCATACCGCAGGCTAAAGGTTTGTCGCTAGCGGCTCCGGCGGGTGCTAGTGTCGCGGCCAGGACCTCCCAGGTAGCGATAAGGTGCGTACGTTCGCAGGTATTATACTCATCTTCGCGGGATTAGGCAGTGGAGACGCTGCGATAGCGGTCGGCGAGCCGATGCGCGTAGTCGACGGTCCTGTCCGCCAGTGCCGCGGACGCGATCGACAGCACATTTTCGGCATTCGCCTGGGCAGCGTGTGAAAAATTATGCGAGCCGGTCAACACTGTGTCGTCGACGACGAGTGTCTTGACATGGAGAAAGTTGTGCGACTGCCCGGGCCGGTACGGCGTGCTGGGCTTGCCAACCAAATTTCCATAGGCGATCACATCCTGAACGGCCTGGATCTTCCAGGCGAGATCTTCACGCTCGCTCCACTGATGGAGCACGCCCGCCATCTGGGTGCCGTCGTAGACCCCCGTGATGTCGATCCTGCCCCGGGCAACGTGATCGGCCAGGGCGCCTAGCAGCCGGCTGGACGTGAACAGCATCGAGCAAATGACGATTCGCGATGTCGCCCGGGCGACCCGCTTCGCGATCAGTTCGTTGATCGCCTGCCCTTGTCCCGGAGAGAAGTCGACATCCGTTGGGGCTGGAGCGCCTTCGTATATCAATTCGTGGGGAGCGGTCGCGAACTTGCCGCTGGCCTCGACCCGGCCGCTGGACCAGAGTTGATCGAAGTCGCGCTTAAAATCACGGGCAAGCTCCGCTGAGGCGAGGGTCACGATCATGTTTTCCATTCGGTGCATGGAATCGTCACTCAAATTGAGTGAGCCAGTCCATACTCGTTGCCCATCGACGATCACGTACTTGTGATGCATCAACGCGCGCATTCCGGTGATGGCCCGAATTGACGTATGTGGGAGTCCTAGTTCCCCAATGCGCTCATGGGTCGTCACCGGCACGGGCTCCAGGCCGAGCGCCTCGACATCCTCGATTGTTTCTGGTTTATCGCCTGCGTCGTAGACGACCCGGATCCGCACTCCGGATTTTGCCCGCGCGGCCAGGGCGTCGCGGAGGATCGCCGCCGGCCCATCAGTCAGCCGGCAGTCATAGATGGCGACGTCGATGGTCTGCCTGGCCGTCTCTATGAACCCGGCGAGTTGACCAGCGGTCTCCACGGCGGGTTGGCCATTCTCCTCCAGAAAGATGACACCAATCGTATCGTGGTCAGGTGGATGTGCCATTCGATTCCCCATTCGGACTCACCAGGAGGACCATATGACCAGTTGCTCGTTTGGTACACTCCGGAGAGATTAGCGTGTTAAGCGGCTCCCAAAATGGGGATCGGATGATCGGAAGAGGATATGCCAACAGTTTTTGATCGCAAGGAAGCGTCGACGGCGACCTCCGAGACCGAAGAGTTGCTCCGGGCTGATGCCGGCGATGTCAATGCGACATCGGTGCGTCTGGAACGGTCCGGCGCCGATGCCATCCACGCCGAGCGAGTCACGTTGGACCGCTCCGGCGCTCGCTCGATTGAGGCCAAATCTGCCCAACTCGACCGTAGCGGTGTCATGCGCCTGACCGCCGACAATGCGGTGATCCACGCCGGTTCCGCCGCGATCGTGAACGCCAAGGAGGCCCGGGTCTCCAAGAGCCGGGTTTTCGTGCTTCGATCCGACTCGACCAAACTCGAGCCTGGCGCCAAGGTGCTCCTGCATATCGGCCGCACAGTCGAGTCCCCTAACTCTTCAGTTGCTGGTGGCACTGCGGCTGGAGCGGCACTCGGAGCGCTGGCGATGGCGATTGTCGCCGTGATCGTCAGGGCGGCCACTCGCGGCGGGCGAAGAGCGTCCTGACGTCACGGTTTGCGGAATTGTCCAAAATGACTGCTTGCTGAGAGGTTGTATGAGCGCATTGACGCGGCTGATGAAATTTGGTCTGGGCGGGATGGTTGGCGCTGCAATCGGTGGCGCAGCCACGTATTTTCTCGCTCCCCAAAGTGGAAATGAGCTCACGGGTAAGATCCACGCCAGAGTTGCCGAGGCGAAGCTGGCCGGCGCAGAAGCCCAGGCCCAAACCGAGCAGGCATTGATCAACCGCTTCAGGGCGAGGGTCCACGATCACGCCGCGCTGACCGCCACGGAGATGTCGGCGCGCTCGGCGGTGACTAAGGCCGCTCAGGATGTTGCGGTCGCGGGAACCTCCTCCTAGTTGGCCGATCAATCTCGTGGGATTTGCCCAGAACCGGTATGCTCCTGTTCATGAGCAGTGGGCCTCCACCATTCCGGGTAACGACTGTTGGGATTGTTGGCGCGGGGCAACTCGCCCGCATGACCCTGCCCGTCGCTGAGTCGCTAGCGATCGACATCAAGCTCCTCTCCGAGCGGGATGACGACAGCGCCGCACTCGTCGGCAAGCATGTCGAGCTCGGTTCGCCTCAATCTCTCAGCGATCTACGCCAGTTTGCGATCGGATGTGACGTCGTGACGTTCGACCACGAGCTGGTCAACGCGGACGCAATCAAGACGCTTCAAGACGAGGGGCACGTGATCCGGCCATCGGCGGATGTCGTCGCCCTAGTCCAGGACAAGCTCGCCCAACGTGAATTGATGCGATCTCTTGACCTCCCCATTCCCGCCTTCGAGGTCGTCAACGGCGCCTCGACAATTGAGTCGTTTTCCGCGGCCCACGGCTGGCCCCTTGTGGCAAAGACAATTCGGGGCGGATACGACGGGCGCGGTGTATGGGTTCTACGCGACGACCATGAGGCCCACCAACTTCTGAACAGTGTGGGAGCCAGTGCCGGAATCCTCTTCGAGGAATGGATTCCAATCGACCGGGAGGTCGCGTCGATTGTCGCGCGACGGCCAAATGGCGAGATGGCGGTTTATCCGCTCGTCGAGACGGTCCAAGTCGATGGGATTTGCCACGAGTTGAGGGCGCCGGCTGGCGAGAATGACGGAATCATCGAAGCGGCACGTGAGATAGCGCAGACGATCGCCGAGGCGATTCGGCTCGAAGGACTGCTCGCCGTCGAGCTGTTCGTTTCCGGTGGCCGGTTGATCGTCAATGAACTGGCCGCCAGGCCGCACAACTCGGGACACTTCACGATCGAGGGCTGCCGGACATCGCAGTTTGCCCAGCACGTGCGGGCAGTTCTTGATCTGCCATTGGGAGACACCAACCTCACCGCTCCAGCGGTGGCAACGGTGAACGTCCTTGGTGGATCGGAACCCGTCGATCCGCGCTCCAGACTCCCAGCCGCCCTTCGTGTCCCTGGGTGTACTCCCCACCTCTATGGCAAAGGGTATCGACCGGGGCGCAAGTTGGGGCACGTCACCGCCATTGGTGAAGATCCAGACGAGACCATGGCTAGGGCTCGGACACGCCGCAAAGCTGCTGGTCAGTAGCGAGGAGTAGGGTTGGGTGACTGAGCGGTCGGGCACGCCGCTGGTTGGCGTAGCGATGGGAAGCGATTCTGATCTGCCAGTGATGCAGGCAGCAATTGATGCCCTGGCAGAGTTTGCAATCCCGTATGAGGTCCGGATTCTTTCCGCCCACCGCACACCGGATGAGATGCTCGCTTACGCCCGGTCCGCGTCCGAACGCGGACTAAAAGTGATTATCGCCGGAGCAGGCGGGGCCGCTCACCTTCCCGGGATGCTGGCATCGGCCACGCCGCTGCCGGTGATCGGCGTCCCAGTTCCTATCACCCAGCTAAATGGACTGGACGCCCTGCTCTCGATCGTGCAAATGCCAGGGGGAATCCCGGTGGCCACCGTCGCGATCGGTGGCGCCCGCAACGCCGGACTGCTCGCGGTCAGGATTCTCGGGACCTGGGATCTGGCCCTGCGCGAGCAAATGGCGGACTTCCAGGCCGAACTCGCAAACACGGTCCGGTCAAAAGACCGGACCGTGCAAGCGCAATTCAACCAGGGCTGAGACGGAGTCAGTCGACCGCGGCGGAGACGAGATCTTCGACCGGGTACTGCGTTGTGATTACGGCGCCGTTGAGAGGTAGTGCCCGCTGCGCTCCTTCTGGGAGCGAGGCCTTGGCGGCTCCGACGAAATCACGGAAGAGCGGGTGAGGGCGAGTCGGCCGGCTGCGGAATTCCGGATGGAATTGGACGCCGACGAAAAATGGGTGATCCTTCAGCTCCATGATCTCGGCCAGATTTCCATCTGGGGAGACGCCGCTGACGATCAGGCCGGCGGCCTCAAGCTGGGGCCGGTAAGTGTTGCTCACTTCGAACCGATGGCGGTGGCGCTCGAAGACGCTTGGGTCACCGTAGGCTCTGGCGGCGATGGTGGTCGATTCGAGTCGGCACGGCCAAAGGCCGAGGCGCATCGTCCCGCCCATTTCGACTCCGTGTTGGCCCGGCATCAGGTCGATGACCGGATGGGGAGTCTCGGGATCGATCTCGGACGAATTGGCCCGTTCGAGGCCGCAGACATTGCGGGCGAACTCGATCACCGCCATGTGCAGGCCGTAGCAGATGCCGAAGTAGGGAATGCCGTGCTCGCGGGCGAACCGGGCGGCGGCGATCTTGCCCTCGGTCCCGCGAGGACCAAACCCTGGACCGACGAGAACACCCGAAACCCGGCGCAACGCCCGCTCCAGATCCTCCGGTCGCGGTCGTCTCGGAGTTGATCCATTCGATGTCGACGTTGACGTCTTCGGCCAGACCCGCGTGGGCAAGTGACTCGGCGATGCTCATGTAGGAATCGTGCAGATCGACGTACTTGCCGACGAGGGCGATTTTCACCGAGCCGCGCGGGCGCTTGATTCGCTCGACAAGATTCCGCCATTCGGCAAGGTCCGGCTCCCGCTGCGACAATCCGAAGTAGTTGGCAATGTAGCCGCCGAGACCCGATTCTTCCAGCATGAGGGGCACTTCGTAGATCGTGTCGGCGGTGGGCATGGGGATGACCGCTTCCCGCTCGACGTCGCAGAAGAGGGCGATCTTTTCCTTGACTTCCTCGGGGATCTCGCGGTCCGCCCGGCAGACGATCACATCCGGCTGGATACCCATCGAGCGCAGTTCGCGCACGCTCTGCTGGGTCGGCTTTGTCTTCATCTCACCGGTGCTGCCGATTTCAGGAAGCAGCGTGACGTGGATGTAGAGGGCGTTCTGGCGGCCGACTTCGCGCCGCATCTGGCGGATCGCCTCGATGAACGCCTGACCCTCGATGTCGCCGACGGTCCCGCCGACTTCGACGATGACGACATCCGACTCGTGCTGGCGAGAGGCGAGCTTGATCCGGGACTTGATCTCGTTGGTGATGTGGGGGATGACCTGGATCGTGCCGCCGAGATAGTCGCCGCGGCGTTCCTTGGCGATCACCGCCGAGTAGACCTGGCCGGTGGTGACGTTCGAGGCCCGGGAGAGGTTCTCGTCGGTGAACCGTTCGTAGTGGCCGAGGTCGAGGTCGGTCTCGGCGCCATCGTCGGTGACGAAGACCTCGCCGTGCTGATACGGCGACATCGTGCCCGGATCGACATTGAGGTAAGGGTCGAGCTTCATGATCGAGACGCTGGCGCCGCGGCTCTTGATCAGGCGCCCAATCGACGCCGTGGTGATGCCCTTACCGACTGATGAGGCGACCCCGCCCGTCACGAAGATGTACTTCGGCATTTCCGTCTCCCCGGGATGCGCGCCGTCAGTCGAGCCACTGCCTACCGAAAAAGTCTGTCGATTGCCTCGTCTTCCGTGCTGCTATCTGCGGGCGGCTTCTGCCTCCGGCCGCAACACCACAAGCCGCATGACTTCTGTCAGTTCAGACGCGCGAAGAGCGAGTTTGTCTTCTGGCTCTGGTACCGGTACGCCCAGGTGCTTGCAGAAATCTTCGACCGTTCCCAGCGACTTGTCGCCGATCTCGGTCTGATACTGCATCGGGATGACGAGCTTGGGCTCCAGCGCGGTGACGACCTCGGCCGCGACGGTCGGGCTCATCACGTCGCCACCTCCGGCCGGAACCAGGAGAACGTCGACGTTGCTCAGGGCTTCAGCGTTTTCCTCGGTCAGGGCATGGCCGAGATCGCCCAGATGGCAGATCCGCATGCCCTCAACCTCGATGATGTAGATGGTGTTGTAGCCGCGGAGCTTGCCCTTCTCGTCGTCGTGGTAGGTGCGGATGCCGGTGATGAAGATGTCGTGCATCTCGTACTCGCCGGGACCACGCACGGATTGGTACTCGGACTTGATCAGTCCAAGGTTGGCGTGTCCCTTGTGCTCGTGGGAGATAGTGACGACATCGGCGGTCTGCTTAGCGACCGCAAAGCCGGTCGAGCGGTCAACCGGGTCGGTGAGTACCGTCGCCTCGCGGGCGCGGATCCGAAAGCAATTGTGTCCTAGCCAACGAAACTCAGCCATTGCCCACCAAAGAACAGCGTCGAGGCAGCGATCGGGCCTCGACGCACGCAAAAATCGAGCCAGGTCGCAGATCCCCTCAATCCGGCTCGACGGGTGACGTGAGCGCGGGTCGCGGGGGCGAGCTTCCAAAGCTACGAAAAAACGATCGCAAAAGAGGGGGCTAGCAGGCGCCGGGAAAAACGAATGACCGCGAACGATCCTACGGCCTCTCTCAGTGTACCACGGGGCATCGCGTCGTCCAAGAGTTAATCCGAACACGTGTGCGCGTGTACGGCCACCGGCTTCTTACTCGGAATCACCGTCGCCTTCATGGTCCTCGTCGCCCTCGGCCTCGCCAAACACCCGCTGCAATACCGGCCCAATGACGTCAAATCCATAGCCGCGTCTACCGAGAAATCCCGCCAACCGTCGTCTGGCAACCTGTGGATCGAGGCCGGAATACGAACGAAGCTTGCCGTTTGCCAGTTCAAGCGCTGCGGCGAACTCGTCTGGTTCGGCGGCGTCGATGGCGGAACGCGCGACCTCGCGGTCGACCCCTTTGTGACGGAGTTCCTGCTCCAGCAGCCTTCTTCCCCTGGGTCGGTTGGCCTCGCGGTTTTCCACCCAGTACCGGGCGAAGTCGGCGTCATCGACGTAATTCCAACCTTCGAGCCGCTGCAGCGCCTCCTCGATCGCTGGTTCCGCGAAACCATTTTGCTTCAGCCGGGAGCGCACCTCCTGGCTTGATCTCGGCCGACGGGCCAGGAGATTGAGGGCAGATCCGGTCGCTCGCCCTACTTCATCTTTGGCCACAAGCGCCTTGACCCGGTCGGTGTCAAGCTCCTCACCGACACGCACGCCTTCGGTCAGCGCAATCTCCAGCGAGATGCCGAAGGAGAACTTGCCATCGATGAACACGCTAACCCGCTCCGGATCACGAACCTGGGATTTCATCTCGGTTACGGTGCCGCCCTCTAGCGTCGGAGGGGGGAGAGCATCCACGTTTGGTCTTCGTCGTCGCCGGTTGAACATCGTCGTTCCTTACCCCCGGGCGAACCTCAACAATCGAACACACCTCGGCCGCATGGTACTGGACTCATGATTGAAGGGTGAGTCCCGACTCGCGATTCAGGGAGGTTGAGCTCTCGAGTACGGCCTTTGGGTGAATGACCTAGGATCATTGGAACACCCGAAGTTTGTATCTTGCGCTACTGACCGGTACCTGAGAAAAGTGTCTCTGCGATGGAGATTTGTGCCTAGGAATGCAAGGTCCGACGATCACCCGCGCCGTCGTATTCGGTTGACGAGATACCACGCACGTCGAGATCCGCCGTCGCGACGGCGTGCAAATGCCTTCCGTGCGGACGAACCTTCGTTTTCGCGATCATTCGCCGGAAGCGGTACTTTGACATTGTGTCACTATTTCGAAGGTAATTGCGGTAAATCTACGTTCCAATCCTGTCATTGCCCGATTGTGCCCTTACTGAGTACAGTGTTCATGCTTTGCAGGGCGCGTTGATCAAGTTGGCAATCGCGCCCGAGAGCTCCCCGCACAATTCAAACCCCGCGAGATCCAGGGGGCTGGGCCGATGGCACGTTCGGCAGGAGTGGAGGGACTCCATGTCCGGCGCGGCGGCTTTGCCGTCGTTCGGCGTGGACTGGTTTTCGCAGTGGTGCTGGCGCTGCTCGGAGTGGGATGGCTGGCCCCAAGAGCAGAGGCGGCATCCGGTGAGGCTATCGTCGCGACCGATGTGTTGAATGTACGCGCGGAGCCTTGGCTCGGCGCCGAGATACTCAATCAGGTTGTGTGGGGGGAATCACTTTGGATTTTAGACGGACCGACCGAGGGTAACTGGTACCACGTCAGCTACTGGGGTGATTTCACCGGTTGGGTATTCGGCGATTATCTGAGCATTGGCGGTGTCGGCGGCTACGCCGTGGAAGCGCCAATGAGCGGCGATGCCGGCCTCGGCATCGCGGCGTGGGTCGGAACCGACGCGCTCAACGTTCGGGCCTCCCCTTCGCAGAACGCGGAAGCGATCGACCTTGTCTGGTCGGGTGATTCGGTCACGGTCATCGGGTACGAACAAAACGGTTACGTCCCGATCAGTCACTGGAGCGGACACGCCTGGATTTTGGCGTCGAGCGTCGGCTACGACGGTCCGGCCGGGGCCGAGCGGTGGATCGATATCGACCGTAGTTCGTCGATGGTGACACTCTTTGAAGGCGATGTCGCTCTGGCGTCCTATTGGTCTGCCCAAGGGCGCGACCAGAGCGACGACGGCTTCTACGCCACTGCAAACGGTACCTACTACGTCTTCTCCAAAGAACAGGGGTTGGTCTGGACCGACTGGGGCCAGGTCTACATCACCGATTGGGTCGGCTTCGATCCGTATCGACACAATGGTTTCCACTCGTACTCGAAGGACGAGAACGGAAACATCATGGAGAACGGGTCGGCACCCACCGGGGGATGTGTCGCCCTTGGACCTGGGGCCTCCAGCGCGGTCTTCGACTTCGCGCGGCTTGGCACTCGTGTCGAGGTTCACTGGTAACCTCGTGCTTGCGGATCACGCAACGACGAGGGGCGGCGCTTCTGCGCCGCCCCTCGTCGTTGCATTCGGAACCGAAGCGCCGGCTAATTCTTGTCGGTAGCTTTCCAGACTTTGTCGACGACGGCGCGAGTCACGCTCGGAGCGTTGGCGTCGACGATTGGAAGGTTGTCCTTCCGCAGCTCTTCGAGCACGACATCCTCAACGATGTGATTGATCTCTTGCACGGCGGCCGCATGCCCGGTGAGGCACTTCTCGGCCAACTTGGCGGTGGCGGTGTCTCCTAGGGCCGTTGCCGTTGTGTGCAGCATCGTGTGGCCGATCGCCGCCAGATTGAACGCGGTGTAGTCGTCTCGGAGAGCCTTCGAGATGCTCTCGGCACGAACCTTATCGATCAGTCCGGCGGCCTTGCCCAGGATCGTCGTGCCGACCTTGACAACTGGGTTGCCTGCTGTCGAGCCGATCTCAGATTGGCGCGCCTTCAGGGCATCACGATTGCCCTTGACCATGTCGTGGAATCGCTGCACTACCGGTGCAACTGTCGGGCTGTCCTTGGTGAGGGTAAGCTGTCGGTCAAGCGCCTCTTCCATGTGGCTTTCCAGCGCAACCATATCGCCTAGCCAATCGGCGATCGTCTTGCTTCCGGCATCAATCGGGGCGGACACAGTCGTCTGGGTTTCGCTCGCAGTCATAAATCTTCTCCTTAGTTGCGCTGCTCGTTCCAGCGTCGAACCACCCTTGGTTCGCTTTCGAGCTACGCAATCGACGTTCCACAGTCGAGCCTGCTTGCGCTTTCTCGCGCCGTGAAACGTGTCAAAAGGAGATTTAGGCTACACAAGAGAGAAACCTAGCTCGCCTGGGAGTTCGCCACCGGCGCGAATTCATCCCGCTCTGGATGAGCGAAGTGAAGCCGCCGTCGCAGTCGCACCGTGATGATGCCGGCGCGCGGGGCGAAGAGGTAAACCAGAAGGAAAACGCCCGTCGCTACAAGAACGACGCTCGCGCCAGACGCATATCCCCAGTAGTACGACAGGTAGAGTCCCAAGATCCCGGATGCCGCGCCTAATCCGGCGGCCAGCGTGGTCATGACGGCCAGTTGATCGGTCAAGAGTCGAGCGGTGGCCGCGGGTGTTACCAACATAGCGAGGACGAGCACGTTCCCGACCGTTTGCAGTGAGACGACGATCGCCAGCGAGAGCATCAGCAAAAAGAGCTGATCGTAGTGCCATAGCCGAAGTCCGCTCGCCTGAGCAAACGTCCGATCGAACGCGACGGTAACGAGTTCGCGCCGGAAGGCGTACATCGTGACCAGGACTACCACTCCGACGAGACCAGTCAGGAGCAGGTCGTCGCGAGTCACGCCCAGGATCGTGCCAAGCAAGAACGCATTGAGGTCCCGCGCATATGCGTCTTGGGTTGAAATCAAGACGATGCCCAGGGCGAACGCCCCTGCGAAGAGCACGCCGATCGCTGTGTCGTTCGTGATTCTGCCGCCTTGCGAGACTGCGCCGATGATCGTCGAGACGATCACCGCGGCCAGCAGCGCTCCAAGCAAAAAATTACCTCCGAAGATAAAGGCAATGACCACGCCCGGAAAGATCGCGTGGGCGAGGGCGTCGCCCATGAAGGCCAGACCCCGGAGAATCACGAAGGTGCCGGTCACTCCGCAGATGACTCCGACCATCGTGATGGCAATGAACGCGTGTTGCATGAATTGGCGCTGCCAGGGGTCCGCCAGCCAATCGAGTATTAATCCCGGACTCATCGAGCATCCTGCAGTTCAACAATTCGTGCAGTCGCGACCACCGGGAGCTCCGAAGCGGAGTGCGCCGGAACTAGTATCGCTTGGCCGCCGAACGTCTCCCTGAGATTTTCCTCAGTCAAGACCTCGGATGGCGGTCCCAATGCGACCGACCTGCGGTTGACAAGCAAGATGCGATCGGAGATTTGGGCGGCCTGGGTGAGATCGTGGGTGGCGAACAGGATAGTCATACCTTGAGCACGAAATCCGCGGAACAGGCTCAACAGGAGCTCCTGAGTCGGAGCGTCGACGCCGCCGAACGGTTCATCGAGCAGCATCAAGTCGCCGCCCTGCAGGATGGCCCGGGCGAGGAAGACCCGCTGCTGTTGGCCCCCGGAAAGGGTACCGATTTGGACGGGAGCCAGATGGGCAATGCCCACCTGGTCAAGGGCATGCAGCGCCGCCTGCCGGTCCGCCGCTCCCCGTGGCCGCCAGCGCGGCTGTCTCCGAAAGCGACCCATCATGGCGACGTCGAGCACGCTGACCGGAAAAGTCCAGTCCACTCCCGCTCGCTGGGGAACATAGACGACCGACGGATCGGGGCAGCCAATTCGCGAAACCGCGCAATCTGGCGACGCCGTGCGACGGCGGCAGAATCCCAGCGATGACGCGCAGGATGGTGCTCTTCCCGGCGCCATTTGGGCCAACCAGGCTGACGATCTCGGCCGGTCGAATCGTGGCACAGATGTCTTCGATGGCGGACCGCTGGCCGAAGTGAACCGAAACGTCGTTCAGCTCCAGGAGTGCGGGATCGCCAGGGTGTGCCGATGACGAGATCATGGGGGCGGAACCGGAACCTTTCGAACGGGCGTAGCGTTGAGACAGGGAAGATCGCCGGTCTGCCGTAAGGTGGACCGGTCCATGGAGACTAGCAATATTGAGACGTTGTGTCAATAAGCGATCGGGGAGGAGGTGGGAGCCAATCAGGGCTAGGTGACTACGCCGATTGGCGCCCTAGCGAATCCGGGCGCTGGCACGATGGACACACGCCGAATACTTCGAGCAGATGACCACTTATCGCATAGTCGGTATTCCGGCGCAGGTCGTTGACGAGTTCATCGACCGGGCAGGCGGTGAATGCCACGGTCGAGCCACAGCCGGAGCACACCAGATGATGGCGGTGACCAGGAGTGCCGACAACATAGGCGGGGTGTCCGCCAGGCTGGAGGATCCGGGTGACGACATCGATCGAGGCCAGGATCTCGAGTGTTCGATAGACCGTTGCCCGCCCCAACGAACCATCCCCCGACCGAACGACCGCGACCAGTTGCTCGGCGGTGAACGGCCGGTCGTACTGAAGAACAGACTCGACCACGGCGAGTCGGGGCGCGGTCGAGCGATAGCCATGACGAGTGAGCGCCTCAACGACCTGGGCCACCGTCGGGTTTTCCTGCTTGCCGAAACCTGAATGATTATTCACGTGAGGAAGCGTATCACATCGCCGGCTCGGTCTCAGGATCGGCGGGCCGGAACGTACCCCATGATCCGCGTGCGACAATGTGTGTTCATATGGGCGCCATACCAAGGCGCGACGAGGCCACTTGTGGGACCTGAGGCAGCACGACCAATGAAGGTTCGAAAGGCTCAATTTGACGTGAAAAAAGATTCGTGGCCGCGTCAAGTGACGCTGAAGTTAGCGGCCGCGGCCGCGCTCATCGTCGTCGCGGCACTCATTGGCGGCATGCTCTCTACGAACGGTGCCGTCGCCCAGGCGACCAAGTCAGTCGAGTGGGCTCGATACGATGTGACGATCGATGTGCGCCCCAACGGAACCTTCCATGTGACCGAGGAGCAGACGGTTGACTTCCGCGGCGGGCCATTCCGAACTGGCTTTGCGCACATCCCGCTGACCCGGATCGACAGCATCGGCGGCGTTCGCATCAGTGTCGACGAGGACGGCGCACTGACGCCGCTTACACTGGTCGACGAGGACGACTACGATGCCGATCCCGGGACGTTCGCATACGCGATTACGAGCACCGAGGTGCGCATCGACTATGCGTTCTCGCCGGTGACGAACGCTGAGCGTCTCATCGTGATCGAGTACGACGTCGGTGGCGCCCTGCGGGTCTATCCAAACGAAGATCCCCCGAATCAGCAAATCCGCTGGACTGCAGTCGATAGCGGAGTTACCGAGGTCGCCCCGGTTCGCGAGTCGACCGTCACCGTCAATCTGCCGACGGCGGTCGATCTTGCTCAAGTGGTGGTCGGTGGTGACTTCGAGGGCGATGCCGCCACATACTCGAGCGACGGACAGTCCTTCACCTTCAGCGCCTCAAACATTGAAGACGGTGAGGATCTCATCGTCGGACTTCAGTTCCCGCCGGTCGCGAACGCCGCCGCACCGACCTGGCAGCAGCGCGACGACGCCCAGCGCCAGAAAGACGAAGAGAACGAAGAGCGATCGGCGCTGCTCAACCTGATGTTCCTGGGCGGGGGACTCCTGCTCGCAGTCGCCGGCGGGATAGGTGTCTATGGTCTCTGGTACACCAAGGGGCGCGATCCGCATACGGGTCTTGTAGCTGAGTTCCTGCCGGCCCCTCCTGACGACCTGGCGCCGGGAGCGGCCGGAGCGCTGCTCGATGAGGAGGTCAATGAGCGCGACGTCGTCGCGACCTTGCTCGATCTGAGCCACAACGGCGCCGTCTCGATCCAGGAGACCGAAGCATCGGGTGTTCTCGGGATCGGTGGCCGGACCGATTTCAAGCTGACGCTTCAGGATCAGAGCAAGGTCACCCGCGAGCTCGATCGTGATCTCCTCAAAGTGCTGTTCGGCAACGATCCCCAAAACGGTGCGACGAAGAACCTGAGCGAGGTCCGCCGCCAGTTCGATGCATATCGGGACACCCTGGCCGACGATCTGTACGCGGAACTCGTCTCGCGGGGTTACTTCATCGGCTCCCCGAAGAGCACACGAGAGCGGTGGGGCCGGATCGGCAAACGACTGCTCATTGCCTCGATCATCGCCGGCGTGGCCTTGCTATTCGCATTCGCTGGTAACGCCATTCTTGTGATCATTCCGATTGTCGCCCTGATCGTGCTGTCGTTTGTGTTGATGCGCCTGAGCCGGGCGATGCCGCGAAAGACGCCCGCGGGCGCCGAGGCGGCGGCCAAGTGGCAGGCATTTCGCCGCTATCTGGACGACATCGAAAAGTACGAGCAGCTCGACGAGACAAAGGCGATCTTCGATCGCAATCTTCCCTACGCGGTCGCGTTTGGGTTGCAAGAGTCCTGGGTGGGCAAGTTCGCCCAAGTGAGCGCTCCGACGCCAGACTGGTTCGAAGGGATTCCCGGCGGAAGCTTTGGGGGCGACATCTTCGATATGGGGCCGAGCAGCGGACGGAGACGCCGGCGCGGTGGCACCACCTGGGGGGGAGGTACCTTCGGTGGTGGAATCGGCGGGAGTTCCTGGGATCGAGATGGTTCCGGGGGCGGCGGATTCGACATGCCGGACGTCGACATGCCCGACATGCAGGACGTCAGTGACCGGACTGGCAAGGGTCTCCAGGGTTCAAGCGATAGCCTGATGGGTTTGCTCAACGTCGCCGGCGCGGTCTTTGGCGCAATGGCCAGTGGCGGCGGAAGCAAGAGCGGTCGTGGTGGTGGATTCGGCGGATTCTCCGGTGGCGGCCGATCGGGAGGTTCGTCTGGTGGCGGATCGCGCGGATTCGGATAGCCGCCCGCCCAACCACGCGGCTGACGTTGACGTACTTGACGTCCCTGTCCGCGCCGGCCCGGCCTGCGTGGTGGAGACCGAGATCAGAAGGTTTCTGAGCAATCCGTGGAACGGCGAATGCCGCCACGTGGCGACGGTCAATCCAGAGTACGTCGTGACTGCGCGAGCTGATTCGGCCTTCCTCGCGGCGCTTCGATCAGCCGATCTCAACACAGTCGACGGCGTCGGTGTACTCCTGGCCGCGCGCCTGCTCAGTCCGGCTGGAAAGCAGGCTGAACGGCTGAGTGGCGTGCACCTCGTCGAGTCCCTTACCCGCACGAGCGCCAGCGACGGCGCCCCGATCTACTTCTTGGGCGCAGGACCGGGCGTCGCGGCTGCGGCGATCGCCAAGCTGCGTTCGAGGTGGCCGGATGCCCTTGTCGCGGGCTCATGGGACGGTGGACGGCCGGATTCCGCCGATGACGCCGAAGCAATCGAGCGTATCGGCGCCTCGGGTGCAAGGACTCTTTTCGTCGCGTATGGGGCAATCGGCCAGGTCGCATTCATCGAGCGGAACCGAGACCGCCTCGCCCAGGTGGGCGTGCGGCTAGCGATCGGGATCGGCGGTTCTCTGGACATGATTTCAGGAAAGACGCCGCGAGCTCCGCGAATCGTCCAACGGGTTGGCCTGGAATGGCTGTACAGGCTGGCAATCGAGCCCTGGCGGTGGCGGCGTCAGTTAGCGCTCCCGCGGTTTGCCGCACTTGTTGTGTGGTATCGGCTCGCCGGCAAGACATGACGGGTCGTTGTGGTATCCACTGGTGGCGACGACTATGCTTCGCACCCGATAGGCCCATGACCTTGACAGTATCTAGTTTCGCGGTTGGAGCGAAGTAGCGGTGTCCGAAGACCGACTTGATGCGATTGTGGTCGGAGCTGGACCGGCCGGTGTGTCGGCCGCCCGGGAGCTGGCGAGCGCCGGACTGGCGCCGGTGGTGCTGGAGCGCGGAGCGTTCCCGGGTTCGAAAAACATCTGGGGTGGGATTCTCTACCGAAATCCGACTGAGGAGATGATCCCCGGCTTCGAGGGCTCGGCCCCGCTCGAACGGCCGATCATCGAGCAGCGCTACCTCATGCTGACGGAGGATGCTCTGCTCGGGGCAACCTACCGCTCGATGCAGTTCGCTCAGCCTCCATATAACGCCTACTCGGTGCTGCGCTCACCGTTCGACCGCTGGCATGCCGAGACCGCCGAAGCGGCCGGTGCCGAGATCTACCCGGAGTTCACCGTCACAGATCTGCTCTGGGAAGATGGCCGGGTGGCCGGCGTCACGACCGGCGAGCCCGATGGCGAGTTATGGGCGAACGTCGTCGTGCTGGCCGACGGTGCGAACTCCCTCCTCTCGCAAAAAGCCGGGCTCCACCAGGAGTGGGATCCGATCGACCAGGCGTTGGTCGCCAAGGAACTCATTCGGCTTCCTGCGTCCGTGATCGAGGATCGATTCAACCTGCCCGAAGGGCTGGGCACTGCTCTGGAGATCTTTGGCGAGTCGACCTGGGGTCTGCTCGGGTATGGCTTCATCTACACCAATAAGGACTCGCTTTCGGTCGGGACCGGGGCGTTGCTCACCGACTTGATCGAAACCGGCCGCAACGTCAATGACATGCTCGACCGGTTCAAGCGCCACCCCGCCATCGCTCCGCTCCTCCAGGGCGGGGAGACGATCGAGTACGCGGCCCATTTGATTCCAGAGGGCGGTTACAACCGCCTTCCTCAAATCTACGCCGACGGTGTAGTCGTCGTTGGTGACGCGGCGGGCTTCGTCAATCCGCTCAACCGCGAGGGCGTCAACCTGGCGATGCTGTCCGGGAAGCTGGCCGCTCAGGCGATCGTTGAAGCCGCCGCGAAAGGTGACTTCTCGGCTGCCTCGCTGTCGCGGTATCGGGAGTTGGTCGACGACAGTGTGATCATGGAGGATCTGTACAAGATCCGGAACGTGACACCGTTCGCCCATGAACGACCGCATCTCTTCCGCGATTACCCTGAACTGGCATCGTCGATCGCGCGCGAGTATCTGACAGTCGACGGCTCCTCAAAGAAGGTGAAGCAGCGCAAGATCGCGAACCTCGTCCGCGATGTGCCCAAGCGCCGGCTGCTAGGCGATCTTCTCGGGGCCGCGCGATCGTTGACATAAGAGACTCGAGTGTGGAGAAGCCGATGACCGAGTTGGATGGTTTGCTCAATGAGCGCTGCGTGGCCTGCCGGCGTGACTCTCCCAGGGTTACCGAGCAGGAGGCGGAGTCGCTCGGCAAACTGATCCCAGATTGGCAAAGAGTAGAGGTCGACGGTGTGCCCCGGCTAGAGCGCACATTTAGGACGAAGATCTATCCGCAGGCGCTCAAAATTACCCAAATGGTAGGCGAGTTGGCCGAAATCGAAGGACATCACCCGGTGATCCGGACCGAGGCTCGACGCGTAACGGTGACGTGGTGGACGCATGCGATTCGCTGGGCTTCACCGCAACGACTACATCATGGCGGCGAAAACGGATGAGATTGCGTCCAGGGTTCTTGGAGCGCCATTGAGCAACGCCGAAGACGGCGGACAGTCGCACGAATAGTGATGCGAATCTCTAAGTCAGCAAACGATCAGAATTACTCTGCAAAAAGGAGCACAAGCGTGTCGAAGAGGTTCTCGTGGGTCATCGTGCTGATCGTTGTGCTCACTCCATTATTTGGCCGGGCCGAGCGCGTGGTCGCCCAGGACGGTGTGGACGGTTCGACCTACACCAGCCCGACCTACCACTGGTCGATCTCCTGGGGTGACGAGTGGGAGGTCGTCGAAGTCAGTTCGGAGGGCGGGTACGACTACCTCGAACTCACTGACCAGTTGAGCTACATCTACTTTGAAGCGTACGAAGAATTCGGCGGCAACGCACTTGACTGCGTCGCGGACGAAGAGAGCGATCTTGCGGCGGAAGACGGGATCGCCGACATCAAGATCGGCACCGACGTCGGAGGTGATCCGATCACCGGTGGCGACGAAGCCAACGCCTATGCCGTCTACACGATGTCGTTCACGGATACCGATGATATCCAGACCGATCTGGTTGAGTACACCGAATGTTGGACCCTGGTCGACGGCGAGGCCGTCCTCGAGGTCGGGCAGATCACTGTTCGCGATGCGTACAACGATGCCTCCCCGGTGGCCCAGGACCTTCTGCGGGGCGTCACCCTTCCCGGCGAAGAGCCGGTAGAGCCAGAGGACACGTCGGGCGACGACAGCGACGAGGAGGATGAGCCGGACGTATTGTCCGCGAGGGACGTCAAGGACGCCGCCGAATCTGCATTCGAGGACGTAGCGGTCTTTTACCGGCAGGCGTTCGAGGACGAAGACATCTTCTATGTGGCTCCATTCATGGAGATCATCGAAGGCGAGTCCGAGGCGCCTTGCTCCGAGGGCGCGATCCACCCTGGCGTGGGCTCGTTCTACTGTGGACTGAACCTGACGATCTACTTCGACCTTGAGCTTGAGGTTGGTGACGCCGAAACGGGGGGCATTGCCTCGCCGTACTACACCCTCGGCCACGAGGCAGGGCACGACGTTCAGATGCAACTCGGCATCATCTTGAGTGACACCTTGTCGGTCGAAAAAGAGCTCGAAGCGGACTGCATGGCGGGCGCGTTCCTGGCCTGGGAGATCGAAGAGGGCAAGCTCACCGAGGACGACTTCTTTGTTCTCCTTGATCTAGTCAATAACCTTGGCGATCCCGAGGGCACGTCCGCCTCCCACCCAAATGCCCACGGCATGGGCTCGCAGCGCGTTGCCATGGTCCTGCGTGGGTATTACAACGGTATCGGTGCCTGCGGAACGTTCTAGCGATCGTAGGGGCGGACCTCTGTGTCCGCCCGGCCGCGGAACACGGTGCTTTATGATTGAAAACGCCGTCCCGATCGCGAAAATGGGCGGGCGGTAGCCAGGCGGACACAGAGTTCCGACCCTACATGACGTCCCGCCACAGATGAAGAATTCGGTCGCGGATGCTATCTCAAGACCGAGACACTAGACCAGCAGGCGCTGCCGCCCCCGCGCCTCTTCGTACGCTTCACGGGCCGCACGGACGCCTTCTTCGCCGGATGTTTCCGCGATTGGTACATCCCACCAGCTCTCATAGCCGGGGAGCCGGTCATCTGGGTTGGTCCGGATGTGGATCACGGTCGTACGGTCAGCGTCGGCCGCCTCCCGGAGCGCCGCGCGAAGCGACTCCTCGTCCGTCGCCAGGATGGCATTGGCGCCGAGACTGGAGGCGTTCTGAGCGAAATCGATCGGCAGGTAGGCGCCATCGAGGCGATTCGTCACGGGGTTTCGAGCGCGGAGTTCGTTGCCGAACGCCGGTGAGCCGGACTGCATCTGCAAGCCGCGGATGACCTGGAAGCCGCTGTTGTCCACGACGACGATGATCAGCTTCTGGCCCTCTTGGAGAGAGGTGACGATCTCGGTGTGCATCATCAGGTAGCTGCCGTCACCGACCATGACGTAGACGTTCCGGTCCGGCGAGGCCATCCTCACCCCGAGGCCTCCGGCGATCTCATAGCCCATGCAGGAGTAGCCGTACTCGACGTGGTAACCCTTGGGGTCTAGCGGACGCCAGAGCTTGAGCAGATCCCCTGGCATCCCTCCGGCCGCACAGACAACCGTGTCGCGGGGCTGTGATTCCTCGTTGACGATGCCGATCACGTTGGCCTGAGTCAGTGCCTGGGGCGAAGTCACATTCCTGTGGCCATCGACGATGGTGTCCCACTCGGCTTTGAGAGAGCCCACCGACTCGGCGTAACCTCCCCGGGGACGAGTGCCGGCGCCTGCGAGGGCGTCGATCAGCGCCCGGATGCTCTCCCGGGCATCACCGGTCAGGGGTAACGAGCCCAGCTTGTGGGCGTCGGCACTGGATACATTGATCGAAACGAAGCGGACGTCTGGGTTCGCGAACGCCGTATGCGAGGCGGTCGTGAAGTCGGCGAGGCGGGTGCCAATAGCGATCACAAGATCGGCGTCGTGGGCCAGCTTGTTCGCGGCCGAGCCTCCCGCCGAGCCGATCGGACCCACGTTCCACGGGTGATCCCAGGGCAGGACGCCCTTGCCCGCCTGTGTTTCCGCGACGGGGATGCCAAATCGTTCGGCCAGCAGACCGAGATCGTCCGACGCATCCGAATAGATCGCTCCTCCACCGGCGATGATCAGTGGCAACCTGGCGTCTCGGATCAGCCCAACCACCTCTTCAAGGACCGCAGGGATGGGAGCAGCACGATGAAGGCGAATGACGCGCTTTTCCAAGAATGCCGCTGGTACGTCGAGCGCCTCGGTCTGGACGTCTTGGGGAAGAGCTAGTGTGACGGCTCCCGTTTCAGCTGGATCGGTCAGTACTCGAATTGCCTCAGGCAGACTGTTCAGGATCTGCTCGGGCCGATAGATGCGGTCCCAAAACCTGGAAACTGGGCGAAAGCAGTCATTCACACTGATATCGGGTGAGAGAGAGTGCTCAAGCTGCTGGAGCACAGGATCTGGCCGGCGACTAGCAAATATGTCGCCAGGCAGAAGCAATACGGGCAGTCGATTGACCGTCGCGACCGCCGCGCCGGTGACCATGTTCGTTGCCCCGGGCCCGATCGACGAGGTGCAGGCGAACATCTGCAACCGATTCTTCGCTTTGGCGTAGGCGACCGCCGTGTGAACCATCGCCTGCTCGTTTTGCGGGCGGTAGTAGGGCAGGTCGGCGCCGACTTCTTCGAGCGCCTGACCGATGCCGGTGACATTGCCATGACCGAAGATGCCAAACATACCCTTGAACAGGCGTTGTTCAACACCGTCGCGCTCGATCCACTGCTGACTCAGGTAGCGGACGATTGCCTGAGCCGTGGTCATTCGCTCCATCGATGCAGCCATTGCTTCCTCCGATCGGCGAATGCTAGTCAGCGCGGTGTCCCGCACCGCGGTTGATCCGGGCGTCGATATCGCGCCAGTTCCGGGCGCCGTCGTTCTGCTCTTCGGTCCAGGTCGCTCGGACCCAGGCCAGGGAGGGATCGTCCGACGGTTGCATTGTCCGGATACGCTCGTTGCCCGCCAAGATGTTGAGGTAGTAGCCGGTGTAGCCGTGGGCGACGGCAAAGGTGTGATAGCCCTCCGGGACGAGGAGAAGGTCGCCGTCGCGAATCACCCAGGCATGGTCCATTCGGTTGTCGGCGGTGTGGAGTCGTTGGAAGGCAAACCCATCGTCTGGATCGAGCCGGTAGTAGTAGATTTCCTCCAGATCGGACTCGGCTGGCAAGTTGCTGACATCGTGCTTGTGGGGAGGGTAGGAAGACCAGTTGCCGTTCGGGGTGAAGACCTCGACCACGAGCAGCCGGTGGGCGGGAAAGTCGGGAGGAATGATGTGATTGATCTGGCGAGCCGCATTGCCGGCCCCGCGGATCTCGATCGCGACGTCCTCTGGCCTGATCACGACTGGTTCGTGGCGGACCTCGGCACGGGCTGAGCAGACCGCGACCTCGGCGGCCGTCAGCGCCTCAACGGCAAACTCTGAGCCAATCGGCAGATACAGGGCCCAGGGCTGGCCAGCGAAGATGGTAGCGCGCTCTCCGATCTCCCAGGAGTCATTCCCCGAGGTGATGCGGCAGCGGCCACCGAGCATGACGATCGCCACTTCATCCTGCTCGGTGGACTCTTGCCAGGTGTCACCCGCATCCATCCGCATTACGTGGAGGCCCGTGTATTCCCACTGAGCGGCCTCCGGCGTCACGCGAATGAGATCACCCGACCCCTCCGCCATCTCTGCCGATCGAATGAGCAGATTGATCTCTGGGTTCACCATGAGTTCCCTCGGTCAAACTCCTGGAGCCGGACGAGTCGATGCTCGTGCAGCGATCGCTCGGCGGCGTAGGCCATAGCAAGGGCCGCCCGTCCGTCTTCGCTGGTTACTTGTACCGGCGTGTCGTTCACGATCGAATCGACAAACGCAACCAGTTCCGCGGTGTAGGCGTCGGCGAAACGATCGAGGAACCACTGGACGTGATCGCTCTGTACTCCCGCCTTCGAGTAGTGGAGGATGGCCGTTTCCCGTGTATACCCGACCATTAGAGCGCCTTCAGAGCCGAAAATCTCGGTGCGGACATCATAGCCAAACCCGGACCGGCGGCCGCTCTCGATGCTAGCCAGGCTTCCGTTCGCGAACCTGACGGATACGACACTGGTGTCGACATCATTCAGTTCGACGAACATGGGGTCGACGAGGGCCGAGCCCATCGTGAAGACTTCTTCGACCGGATCGTCCATCAGCCAGCGGACGTTATCGAAGTTGTGGATGGTCAGATCGCGGAACATCCCGCCACATGTCGCAAGATACTCCCGCGACGCGGGCACAGGATCGCGCATGGCGTCCCGGATGTATTCGACACGGCCAATGACGCCCTCGTCGATCATCTGCTTGGCTTTGACGTAAGACGGGTCGAATCTCCGTTGGAAGCCGATCTGGAGCCGGACACCAGCGGCTGTCGCCGCGTCAATTGCTTCGTCTGTCGTTTCAAGGTCGAGGGCGATCGGCTTCTCGCAAAAGATGTCTTTCCCGGCCTTTGCCGCGGCAATGATGAGCGGAGCATGGGTGGCGGTTGATGACGCGATCACGACCGCGTCGATGTCCGGCTCAGCCATGATCTCGTCAGGATCACTCGACCAGCGTTCGATCCCGAGGGCGGTTGCCGCGGATTCGGCGGCGGCCGGATTGGCATCTACGATCGCAACCAGGTCGGCGTTCGGGACCTGGCGGGCAATCACCTCGGCGTGGCGGCGTCCCAGCCGACCAACCCCAAAGACGGCGACCCGGACTCGCGTTGACATCTCCATCCAATCCTTCAGGTCGTCTCGTCGTACAGGCGACTCTGTCACTGAGCCGCGTCTAGCGTTTCGAATTCAGCATTGCCCTGGCGGCATCGACGACGTGCCTGCTGGAGAGTCCATATTTCTCCAGGAGAGCGTCGTTTGGTCCCGACTCGCCGTAAGTGTCCTGCCAGCCGATGCGACGCATCCTCGTCGGGCGCTCCTCGCCCAGAACCTCGGCGACGGCACTTCCCAGCCCGCCATAGATCGAATGATCCTCGGCGGTGACGATCGCGCCGGTCCGTTCGGCCAGGGCGACGATCGCCTCCCGATCGAGGGGCTTGATCGTGGGGACGTGCAGCACGGACACGAAGATGCCCTCCGTCGCCAGTGCATCGGCCGCCGCCAGGACGCGAACTGTCTGGACACCGGTACTTACGATGCCGACATCCGACCCGTCTCGAAGGAGGTGAGCTTTTCCGATCTTGAATCTGTAGTCATCCGTGAAAATGATTGGACTCGCATCCCGGGTCACCCTGAGGTAGTCCGGCCCAGGATTGTCCATCATGGCCCGCATCGCGGCTCGGAGTTCAACGACATCGGCCGGGACAATTGTGGTGACTCCTGGCATTGCCCGGAAGATGGCGATGTCCTCGACCGATTGGTGAGTCTTGCCGGTCTTGCTGGTCAAGATGCCGCTGTACGACCCGCACAGCTTGACGTTGAGATGCGGCTGGGCGACCACGACCCGGATCTGGTCGAGCGCACGCTTTGCGACAAATGCGGCAAAGGTCGAGATCCACGGCACGTAGCCGACGGTCGCCAGTCCAGCGGCCACGCCGATCATGTTCTGCTCGGCGATACCCATCTCGAAAAACCGATCGGGATGGGCGTCGGCGAAGATGTCGGCCCGGGTGGAGTTTGCAAGGTCGCCGTCGAGGACGACGAGTTCGGGATACTCATTGGCGAGATCGGCCATCGCCTGGCCCCAGGCGTCGCGCATCGGCACTTCGCGGGCGCCCTGGAGAGGCAGTGTCTCAGTGAGTGTGGCTGTGGCGGTCATGAGCGTGCCCCCGATTCGGCGGCTCTATCCGGAAAGAGCTCCCGCATGGCGTCGTCTAGATGGGACTGCTCAGGCGCTTTGGCGTGCCAGAGGTGGTCGCCTTCCATGAAGCTCACGCCCTTGCCCTTGATCGTGTGGGCGACGATGCAACAAGGGCCGTTTCCGGTCTCCTTGGCGACCGCGAATGCGTCTCGAATCTCGGCGTAGTCATGCCCATTGCATTCGACCGTCCGCCAGCCAAAGGCGCGGAACTTTGTCGCCGGATCGTCGATTGGGTTGGTGCGTGAGTAGTTGCCTGGTTCGCCACCCTGCGGCCACCCAAACTGAGGCAACCGGTTGTAGTCGACGATGGCGACGAGATTGTCGAGGCCAAAGCGCGAAGCCGTGAAGGCTGCCTCCCAGATCTGCCCTTCCTGGATCTCACCGTCACCGAGCATCACCCAGGTGCGGAAATCCTTGCCGGACAGCCTGGCCCCAAGCGCCATTCCGATTCCGGGTGATAGTCCCTGGCCCAAGGAGCCGGTCGACATGTCCAGCCCAGGCAGCTTTGTCATGTCCGGGTGACCCTGAAGGCGTGAGTCGATCTGGTCAAAAGTCTCCAATTCCTCGATCGGAAAGTACCCGCGCAGGGCCATGACCGAGTACAGGCCGATCGACGAGTGCCCCTTGCTCAGGATGAACCGATCCCTGTCTGGCCAATCCGGCCGTGCCGGATCGATCCGCAGCTCCGCAAAGTAGAGCGAGATCAACAGATCGGTGGCGGAGAGTGGTCCGCCGACATGCCCGGCTCCAGCCTTGTGCACCGATCTGAGGATAAGTTCGCGCGCCCGTGCCCCCAGTGACCTGAGTTCGTCAAAAGAGGCAGGCGGCTTGTCGGTGGCGATAACTGCGTGTTCCAAGACAGATCTCCGAATGGTGGCCGAAATGTTGTCCGCTCGTCCTAGATGCCGCTCGTGCGACGGAGATAGGCGCGACTTGCCGTTGCGCTCTCGGTACTGTCCCGGGCGCTCGTGTCCTGCTCAACGATAACCCAGCCAGCGTAGTCGTTCGCCTTCAGGACATCGATAACCTTAGGAATGTCGACGATGCCGTCACCGAACTCACAGAAAATGATATGGCGCAGTGCCTCCAGGAAGCTCCACCCCTGGTCTCTCGCCTCGGCGAGTACAGAGGCGGAGACATCCTTCAGGTGCAGGTAGCCTATTTGGGCGGCATGGTCCAGGACAAAGGCGGTCGGGTCGCCACCGCCGTAGGCGTAGTGGCCAGTGTCGAAGCACAGGTCGAGATCTTCGCCAGCGGTCTCTAACAGGAATCGGTCTACCTCGGCCGGTGTCTCGACGTAAGTGCCGACGTGGTTGTGATAGTGGACGCGAACGCCGCTAGCGACCGCCTGCTCGCAGACGAGGCGCAGGCCCCCCGCCAGCAGTGCCCACTCATCGTCTGTAAGTCCGGCGCTGCCGTCAGCCGGAACATGTCCGGCCAGGGCGATCCGGTGTGGCGACATCGCGTCGGCGACGACGAGATCAGAACTCCCGCAGGCCAATAGCAGCGCGATTGTGCCCTGGAGCGTCACCATCTCTTGTTCAAGCGTGTTGTGATCGCGGAGGTGCAGCCACTGGTAGCTACCAGCCAATCGGAGATTCCTCGAGAAGAGTTCATCCAAGAGCTGATTCGCATCCGACCCGAAGGCCGGGCTGTACTCGGTCCCGGCGTAGCCCGCCACCGCCATCTCGTCGAGGATCGCGGGAAAGGGCACAAACGGGCGCCAGCCGGGCAGGTCGTCGTTGTTCCAATTGACCGTCGCCGTCCCGACCATCATGACGGTCGATCCCTCCGTGGCAGGATCAGACATGTTCTGCCTCGGAGCGGAATTCCTGGGCGGTCTCCGCCAGTTTTGCCCCTGCGATCCGGTCCACCCGGGCGAACTCCTCCAGTTCGTGGCCCAGCTCTTCAAGCTCTTCGCCGCCGGCCATCATCGCCACAACCTCTTCGCGGGTGACATCGCCCTTGGTGAAGGTGCCGTAGGACCGGCCCCGGTTGAGGAGGGTAAAGCGGTCACCGATCGGATAGGCGTGGTGGATGTTGTGGGTGATGAAGATGACGCCGAGACCGCGGGCGCGGGCCTGGGCGATATAGCGCAGGACGACACCCGCTTCCTTGACGCCGAGCGCGGCGGTCGGCTCGTCGAGGATCAGCACCTTTGCCCCGAAGTAGACCGCCCGGGCGATGGCGACCGACTGCCGCTCGCCGCCGGAGAGGGTTCCGACTGATTGCTCTGTATCGCGGACCTGAATGCCCATCTTGGCCAGTTCTTCGCGGGTGACCCGGGCGGCGGTCTCCAGGTCAAACCGGCTGAATGGTCCCCAGCCGACTGTGGGCTCAGAGCCAAGGAAAAAATTCCGGGTGATGCTCATAAGGGGAATCATCGCCAGGTCCTGGTAGACGGTCGCAATGCCCGCGTTGAGTGCATCGCGGGGCGAGGAGAATCGGACTTCCTTGCCCTCAACCAGATAGATCCCTTCATCCGGTTGGTGGACTCCGGAGAAGATCTTGATCAATGTCGACTTCCCGGCTCCGTTGTCCCCAAGCAAGCACATGACTTCGCCCGCATTGACGGAAACCGAGATGTCCTTCAGGGCGATCACGCTCCCGAAGTATTTCGAGACATTTCGGACTTCAACCAACGGCGTCTCGGTGGAGGACATCAGCGAGCCTCCATGGCGCGGGCGCGGATGAATCGGTTGACAAGAACGGCGATCACGAGCATCGCGCCCAACACGGCGTCTTCCCATCCCGGGTCGATACCGGCAAAGACGTTGCCCTGCCGGACCATGCCGTAGATCAGAGCGCCGAACACGGCCCCAATCGCCGAACCGTAACCTCCAGTGAGCAGTGTCCCGCCGATAACCGCGGCGATGATCGCCGTGAACTCGGATCCGCCGCCGCGGACAACGTCCGCGCTGCGCGCATCCAGAACCTGAATGACCGCAACAAGCCATGCCGCCGCCGCCGTTGCCATGAAGAGCACGATTTTCACGAGCGAGACCGGGACGCCGATATTGCGGGCCGCCTGCACATTGCCGCCGACCCCGAAGATCCAGTTTCCAAACGAGGTGCGCATCAGCACCCAGGTGGCGACCGCCGCCACCCCTAACCACCAGAGGATCGCTACCGAAAAGTCCGCGTTACCGATCGAAAAACTCCGGGCGAAGACCGAGCGGATACCATCGAATCCGGGCAGGTCGTCCAGCCCACCACCACTGTGCGTCCGGTAATCCGGCGGGTGATACCGACAGTCACGCCTCGGATGATCAGGAGTGTGCCAAGCGTGACGATGAACGACGGCAGACCCGTTCGCAGGACCAGCAGGCCATTAAATGCGCCGATTAGCAGGGCGAAGACCAGTGAGGTGGCGGCGGCAAGCCAGATATTCCAGCCATATTCGACCGTAAGCAAGGCCAGGATCATGCCGCAGGCGCCGATGGTCGAGCCGATTGAGAGATCGAACTCGCCACCGATCATCAAGAGCGCGACGGCGACCGCCAGAATACCGAGTTGGGCGGCGACCTCCAGGTAGTTGGCGGTGCCCCGCATCGAGAGAAAGCCGCTATCGCCGGCGACGATCGCGAAGAAAATCCAGACTGCGATCGTGCCCGCAACTGCCCCCAGCTCCGGCCTGGACAGGAGACGGCGCAGAAGTCCTGTCCTGGCAACGCGCTCATCTGGGCCGGCGGCAGGGTGCATCGCCGCACCGTGCGACTGTGACATCGTCGTCCCTCAATCTGACGGTGGAGCCGAAAGGGGCGGGGCCACGGGATCGTGAGATCCCGTGGCCCCAAGAACCTTGCTAGCGTGTGCCAGCCGCGGAGAGCTCGATGACGCGCTCCGCATTTTCCTGAGTCACGAAGCCAGGACCAGTCATAATGACCGGGTTGGCGACCGTGTTCAGGTTGGTAACGTTGAGGGTGAGCAGGACGATCGGCAGGTAGCCCTGCAGGTACTGCTGCTGGTCGATGGCGAAGAGCATCTCGCCGGCGACGATCGCCTCAAGTACCTCTGGCGAGAGGTCGAAGGTGGCAAGGCTGACCGTCTCGAGCTTGTCAGCGGCGCGCAGGGCATCGAGGGCCGGGATGGAGCCGGTCGGGCCAAGGGCGAGGACGCCGTTGATCGACTCGTCCGCGCTGACTGCGGCCTCGATGCGGGACTGCGCTTCGCCCGGGTTGTTCAGGTCGATTTCAAGGACCTCGACCGTGCCACCGGACTCACCGAGGCCGTCGGTGAAGCCACGGCAGCGCTCGTCGAGCGCGGCATTGCCGACTTCCTGGTTGACGCAGAGGGCATTGGTCACGCCGGATTCGCCCATGCGCTGCCCAGCGCCGACGCCGGCTTCGTACTCGGTCTGGCCGACGTGATTGAGAAGGCCAAACTCGGCGGCGACGTCGCTACCGGAGTTCATCGAAATCACCGGGATTCCGGCCTCAACGGCGGCGCGGATCGACTCGCCGAGGGCATCGGCGTCCGGGATCGAGACGACAAGGCCGTCCGGGCTGGTGGCGACAGCCGCGTCAATCAACTGGGACATCTCAACCATGTCAAATGTGGCCGGCGCCTGGTATTCGACTTCGACGCCCATATCTTCGGCGGCCTGATTGACGCCGTTTTGCACGACCGACCAGAACGGGTCAGATGCCTGGCCGTGGCTGACCACAACGAACCGAAGGCCGCTGCGATCGGCGTTGTCATCTTGGCCCAACGCCCGCGCGCCAACTCCGACGAAGCCGACCGCGACCAGGGCAAGCAGTGCAACCCATCTCACCGTACGATTCATCTCACTCTCCGTGTCCGACAATGGCCATCTACGAACCTCATGGTCCGCTTCCGTGAGCGATGACGTATCGACCTACCTGGCGCCGTCTACCTCCTTTGACGCGCACATGTGTCCGGGATACCGGCGGGTGATATTCAAACGGTTTACCACCAAACCGGGGCAGTAGTTGACCCGGCGCTCGCTATCGAAGCGTTCGCCAATCCGACCCACCCGCGAACCGGCCGGGCGTGTATCTGCCCGGACGATAAGGAAAGCGCGGTTCGTCAGTCGAACGTAGTCTTCGCAAGCAAGCGCTTGATCATACTGTGCGGCGCAATGGTCCGCAAATGTAAAAAGGCATGAAACGGCGAAAATACTATCGTTTCACGGTGAACTCGATCCCTCGCTCGATCGGCAGAGTCACAGTGTCGACATCCAGTCGTTCCCGGAGCATCGCCTGGTAACCGGAGACGTCGTGCGAGACGACGTTGTCGGACAGGATGACACCGCCGGAGCGCACGAGGGGCAACGCGGCCAGGAAGTGTCCCGTGTAGTCGTCCTTTTCGGCGTCGATGAAGACGATGTCGAATGGGCCGGTGAGGGAGGCAAGAGTTTGACGAGCGTCACCTGGTAGTACCGTGGCCACCCCGCTCAGGCCGGCCTCAGCGAGGTTGCGGTTTGCTTCGGCAGCACGCTCCGAGATGAGTTCCGTCCCGGTTACCTTGCCGCCAGATTCGGCGGCGGCGAGGGCGAACCAGATCGTTGAAACGCCGTTGGACGAGCCAACTTCCAGGATCGCTTGTGCATTCATCGTCCGCGCCAGCATCGAGATGAACCGACCGCTATTGCGGTCGATGTTGCGGGTGCGTTGTGCGACGGGCAACCCGGCCGCTCTTTGAGCGGCATCCTCCCGATACAACCGCTCCAAGGTCGCCTTCGCCGCCTCGGGAATCGCCACGAGCATCAACGATCTCCTCATTCCGCGTGATTTCGGGCGTTTACCGGTCGTTGCCGACGATCTCTTCGAGCATGGCTGGGAGATCGGTGAAGATCAGGTCGGGCATGACCTCGGCGGTGGCCAGATCCTCTCGTTTGCTCACGCCGGTCAAAACGAGGACGGTGAGCAATCCCGCCCGATGGCCGGCAAGGATGTCGGTATCGAGCCGGTCGCCAATCATGACGCCCTGAGCGGGAGTTAGCCCCAGGTGCTGGACAGAGAGTTCGAGCACACGCGGCGACGGCTTGCCGATGACGACCGGCTGCACTCCGGACGCGGTTGCGATGGCGGCAATGATGCTGCCCGCCCCCGGCACCAACCCGGTTTCGGTCGGCAACGTCGCGTCGGCGTTCGTGGCTACGAACGCCGCGCCGTTCCGGATCGAGATCGACGCCGTCTTGAGTTTGTCGTAGGTGAAGTGGAGATCGAGTCCGGCAACGACCGCATCCGGTTTCTCCTCGACGCTGTTGACGCGCATGAATGGCGTCCCCGCGAAGATTTGCTCCTCCAAGGCGGGCATGCCGATCAGAAAGATCCTCGCGTTCGGCGCGAGGGTCTCCATCAGGTAGTCCCGCGTGGCGGTCCCGGCTGTACTAATCGACTCAACCGGGACGGTCACGCCCATTGCGGCGAGCTTCTCGACGTACTGCTGGGGGGAGGACATCGAATTGTTGGTGGCGAGTATGTAGTGGCGCTCGCGTAGTTCAAGCGCGTTGAACAGGTCGTTGACTCCGGGGAGCGGATGGGAGCCTCGATAGAGAACGCCATCCATGTCGAAGATGAAGGCTCGGGCCGCCCGCAGGCGGGCGCGGGCGTCCATCACTGCCGTCGCATCTTCTCCGGGTCTGGCGTCGACGGTCGTCATGGAAACTCCTAAGAGACGGCAGCAGCGACCAGAGCCCGGCCGAGTGCTTCGTTGAAGATCGGAAGATCGCCGGGAACGCGCGAGGTGATCAGATTCCCGTCCTCGACGAGGGGGTAGTCGGAATAGATGCCGCCGGCATTGATCACGTCGTCGCGGATCTTGTTGACGCAGGTCAATTGCCGCCCCTTGAGCACTTTCGCCGAGATCAGCAATTGCGCTCCGTGGCAGATCGCACCGACGGGCTTGCCGGAATGGACGAACTCCTTGGAGAAGGCGACGGCCTCATCGTGGATGCGCAGGTTCTCCGGCGCCCCGCCGCCGGGGATCACGAGCATATCGAACTCGGCGGTCGTGACGTCGGCGAAGGTCTTATCGACCGCGAGCGTCGCACCCTTCTTGCCCGTAACCGACCCTGGCTCCAACCCGATCAAGATGACCTCTGCCCCAAGCGACTCCAGATGCTCTTTCGGGCCGATCGCCTCGATGTCTTCGAAGTTCTGCGCGATGACCATCGCCACACGCTTCTGTTGTGCTTGCATGGCTTCTATACTCCTGCGTCGATGCTGCCCGCACGGGCGAAATCATCGATAGCGTAGCGCACTTGCGCCGAGTGCCGCCGCACGGGCGGGGCATCACAAGGTCAATCGACGAGGGGGACGGGATGAGTTCACCGCCGTATTCCGACGAGACCGCCAATCGCGTGCTTGCCGAGATCAACGAGAGTGAGACGATCGCGTTCCTCCGAGATCTGGTGCGCTTTCCCACCGTCAATCCCCCTGGTGATGTGCGTGACGCGATCGCGTTCTGCTCCCAGAAACTGGAAAAGGAAGGCTTTTCTTGCCGGACGGTCGCCATCGACGAGATCATGCCGAACCTGATCGCAGAGTTCGGTCCTGACGGCGGGGAGACGCTCTGCTTTAACGCCCATCTCGACATTGTGCCGACCGGCGAACGCTACGCCTGGTCGCACGACCCGTTCGCCGCCGATCTGGTTGATGGTCGGGTCTACGGCCGCGGGGCAGGCGACGACAAAGCGAGTGTTACCGCTCAAGTCATGGCCGCGATTGCGCTGGCTCGTTCGGCGGTGCCGCTCAAGGGCCGGTTGATCGTCAATGAAGTTGCGGACGAGGAGGTCGGTGGCCAGAAAGGGGCCGCCTTCATCGTCGCCGACGGCATTCTCAAACCGGACTTCGTGATCGTCGGTGAGCAGACGCGTGGCAAGGTTCTTGTTGGGGAGAAGGGTGGCGCCGGCGTCAATGTGATCGTCTATGGCCGGGCCGCGCATGGCGCCCTGCCCTGGGAGGGCGCCAATGCGATCGAGGGCATGGCCCAGGTGATCGTAGCGTTGCAAAATGAGCTGTGGCCGAAGCTCGCGGAGCGAAAGCACCCCTACTTTCACCCGTCATCGGCCTCGATCAACCTGATCTCGGGCGGAGTGAAGAGCAACGTCGTCGCCGACCGGTGCGAGATCTCGATCGATCGCCGCGTGATTCCCGGTGAGGACCCGCAGGAGTCGTTCAACGAGGTCAAGGTGATCGCTGAGCGAGTGATATCCGGAATCCCCGGCCTTAGAGTCGAATGTCAGCCCGGATTCGTCCTGCGCAAAGCGACGATGACGGACCCAGAATCGCCAGTCGTGAAGGCGATGGTTGGTGCGAATGAATACCTGGGATTTCCGACCGACCTGGCGGGATTCAGCATGGCCTCCGACGGCCGGTTCTTCGCGGAAGTCGGTTGCCCGACGATCATCTACGGGCCGGGTGACCCAGGGTTGGCCCACGTCCCCGACGAGTGGGTCGGTGTGGACGAGGTGATGAATGCAACCAAAGCGTACGCACTGGCCGCATTGGCCCTGATCGGCGCTTGAGGCTGACGAACCGCGACGAGGAGAACAATCTCGTGCAAGACATCGATCGCTATGTTGACGAGCACGCCGCATACTACATCGCCAGCTTGCAGAGGCTGGTGCGGCAGCGCAGTATCGCCGCCCAGAATGACGGAATGGCTGAGACCGCCGCGCTGGTCGAAGAGATGCTGCGCGGTGTCGGCGCCTCACCTAATCAGTACGACACGAGAGGCGGATTTCCGGTTGTCTTTGCCGAGTTACCGGGCAAGGCGAGCAGGACCTTAAGCTTCTACAACCACTATGACGTGCAGCCTGCCGACCCGCTCGATCTGTGGGAGCACGATCCGTGGGCCTGCGCTGAGAATGACGGCCGTCTCTGGGGTCGTGGAGTCAGCGACAACAAGGGCAACCTCGCGGCCAGAATCGCCGCGATCGATGCCTGGCGCAACGTCCGCAGTGACCTTCCCCTCACCGTCAAGTTCATCGCCGAGGGTGAAGAGGAGATCGGCTCTCCTCACCTGGCCAATTTCACCGCCGATCACCCCGATCTTTGTCGAGCCGATGCCTGCATCTGGGAGTTCGGTGGAGTCAATGAAGAGGGCAAGCCCCTCATTCACCTTGGCCTCAAAGGGATGTGCTACGTCGAACTCCGGGTTCGGGGCGCCGGCGGCGATCAACACTCATCCGTTGCGACGTCGACCCCGAATGCCGCCTGGCGACTGGTCTGGGCACTCTCGACGCTCAAAGGCCCGGACGAGAACGTGCTCATTTCTGGTTTCTACGACCGAGTCCAGGCTCCGACCGACGCCGAGCGAGCCGCGCTAGAGCGGATGCCGAGCGTCGAAGCACAGCGCCTGGAAAAACTCGGCATCTCCGAATTCCTGCTGGGCCTGACCGGTATCGAATTGAAGTTGCGCGATTACTTCCAGCCGACTTGCACCATCGCCGGCATCCAGAGCGGATACACCGGCACGGGTACCAAAACCGTCCTGCCAGCGACCGCGATGGCCAAGGTCGATATGCGCCTGGTTGCTGACCAGGACCCGGCCGACATCGCTTCGTTGCTGCGAAAGCACCTCGACGCCAACGGGTTCGAGGATGTGGAGATCCAAGTGCTGAGCGCGCTGCACCCGGCCAGGACGTCCCTGGAGGCGCCGATCGCCAGGGTGGTAGTCGAGACCTACCGCGATCTCTATGACGGTGAGCCAGTCATTGCGCCGACGTCAGCCGGCTCGGGACCGTGGTACCAACTCCTCACCCAGTTTGGCATCGACGGCTGCACCGCTGGCGTTGGCCACCCGCGCTCAAACGCCCATGCCCCCAACGAAAACATCTTCGTTGCCGACTACATCCGGGGCATCAAACACATCTGCCGGATCATGGAGCGGTTTGCGGCGACGTAGCTGAGAATGGCGGCCCGGAGAATTTCCGGGCCGCCAGTCGATTCTTCGCCTCTAGTTCGCCGCTACAGTGTCGACCTCAGGCGTCAGGCTCAGAGCTCTGGATTCTGCAAGCCGGCTCGCATATTCGTGGAACTGGGCCACAGGCATCGCGCCCAAATCCTCGCCGGTTCGCAGCCGGACTGCAACGGCACCGGCCTCGGCTTCGCGCTTGCCGACCACGAGCATGAACGGGACCTTCTGGAGCTGGGCGTTGCGAATCTTCGCCTGCATTCGGCCGCTCGACTCGTCCACCTCGACGCGCAAACCCTGCTTCTCCAGATCAGCTTTGACGCTGTGTGCGAATGCGACCTGATCATCCGTGATGGGGATCAGGACAGCCTGCACGGGCGCCAGCCAGACAGGAAAATTGCCGGCGTAGTGCTCGATCAAGCCGCCGACGAACCGCTCCATTGAACCGAGGAGCGTGCGGTGGATCATCACTGCCCGGTGGCGATTGCCGTCGTCGGCGACGTATGTCACATCGAAGCGCTCGGGCAGATTGAAGTCGACCTGGATCGTCGGTCCCGTCCATTCGCGCCCAAGGGCGTCGACCCATTTGATGTCGATCTTCGGCCCGTAGAACGCTCCGCCTCCTGGATCGAGCTCGTAGTCGAGATTTCGCTGGGCCAGTGCTTCCTTCAGGCGGGAGATTGCCATCTCCCATATTTCGTCGTCGCCGATCGCCTTCTCCGGGCGCGTGGCCAGGTAGGTTTTGAACTCATAGCCGAAGACGCTGGCCATATGCTCCGCGAACGCAATTGCCCCGTTCACTTCCTCGACGACCTGGTCTTCCGTGCAGAAGATGTGGGCGTCGTCCTGGGTGAAGCCGCGCACCCGCAGCATGCCGTGGAGCGTGCCAGAGCGCTCGTAGCGATAGACCGTGCCCAGTTCGGCCAGGCGGATTGGCAGGTCGCGGTATGAGCGGACCTGGCTCTTGAAAATCATGATGTGGCCCGGACAGTTCATCGGCTTGAGGTAGTAATCCACCTCCTCGATGCTCATCGGGGCGTACATGTTCTCGCTGTACGTCTCCAGGTGGCCAGAGAGCTTGTAGATCTTCTCTGAGGCGATGTGGGGCGTGTAAACCAGATCGTAGCCCCGCGCAAGCTGCTCCGTCTGCTCGAACTGTTCGATCAGGAAGCGGACCAGGCCGCCCTTCGGGTGCCAGAGGATCAGGCCCGGGCCGATCTCCTCACTGACGGAGAAGAAATCCAACTCCCTGCCCAACCTGCGGTGGTCCCGCTTCTGGGCCTCCTCCAACCGTTCTAGATGCTTGTCCAATTCCTCCTGCGTCGGCCAGGCCGTGCCGTAGATCCGCTGGAGCATCTTGTTCTTCTCAGAACCACGCCAATATGCTCCGGCCACTGAGAGGAGCTTGAATGGACCGATTTCGCCCGTGGAGGGGACGTGCGGACCCCGACAGAGGTCGAGGAAGTTCCCCTGCTGGTACGTCGTGATCTCCTCACCAGCGGGCAGTCCCTCAATGAGTTCGACCTTGTACGGATTGTCGCCAAAGATCTGAATCGCTTGATCGCGCGAGACGACCTGGCGGTCAAACGCTTCAGGCGTGGCCTGATGAGCGCGCATACGTGTTTCGATATCAGCCAGATCATCGGGCGTGAGGGAGCGGGGCAGGTCGATATCGTAATAGAAGCCGTCCTCGATGGCGGGTCCGATGGCAAACTTGGCGTCCGGGAAGATCTCCTGGACCGCCTCGGCCATTAAATGCGCGGCGGAGTGGCGCATTCGCGCCAGTTCGTAGGCCGCTCCGGATTCGGGTTTGAACGCGACATCCATCTCGGCCGCTTCTTCGGCGAGTGTTGCTTCTGGCATGGGTTCCTCCTCAGGTTTAACATTCCGGATAGCCTCATCCTGGATGCCGGGCTGATGTCAGGCTTAAATGCAAAACGGCCCGCATCCCGCAAAGGGACGTCGGACCGACGTGGTTCCACCCTCGTTTCAACCAGAGCATATTAAATGCCGCTGGCTGCTCGATCTGGCCGCTAACGAGGCCGATTCGGACGGTTCTACTTGCGCTCAACGAGCGGGTTCGAACGTCAGCTCACAGGGGGTTTTCGTCGCCGCTCAGATCGGACCGGCTTTCACCACGATGCCGGTTTCTCTGGCGATGAGCACGCGCCTACTCGTCCTGATCGTCGCTGCCGTCTTCAATTGTTGAATTCAGCATAGGATTGGTTTGGCGTCCCTGTCAACGGGCGAGGCCTACTTTCGTCCCGACGCGGTCGCGATCCGGTCGGGGGATGAAACGCTCCCGCGCGCCGAGACAGGGAGTCCGCCGCGTGCAGCTGGGCGCCGACGATCACTCCGACCCAACCGAAATGGCGTCGAAAACGAGGCCAGTCCTCGCGCCGCGACAACCAGGGCCACAACAGCGAGAACGACCCAGATGTTCTCGGAACCGTCAGAAGTTCCGCCTCCCGGTAGAAGTGTGCCCGGATTGGAGAACGCGACGTCGGTTGATGCAGTCCCGGCAGCTTCAGAAGTTGACTGAGTCGGGCTGCCCTGGGCGGGCGCATTCGCAACCGCATTGAGCGGGACGCCAACGGTCGCGCCACCTATCGCCGTCCGCGAGATAGCCGCCGCGTCAGGATCGAGATACGCCAAGGTTGGGTTTTTGATTGGATCGCCATTGGCCTCGCGCTCGGCTTTGGTGTCGAGGGCGTAGGTGAGGAGGACCTGGTTGTCGTCGTACCAGTCATCGGGGGCGATCCCGTCCAGCGTGACGGAGATCATCGTATTGCCGTCGCGGCGAGCGACTTCGATCAGGCAGTAGCCCGAGTCATTGTCGTAACCGGTCTTGCCACCGACGAGATCTTCGAAGCCCCAGGTCATCAGTCGGTTGTTGTTTCGCAGATATTGCCCAGTAGTGGTCGTGTGCTCAAGCGTCGAGATCAGCGTCTCGAACATCGGGTACTTGAGGGCGTACATCATCCAGGTTGCCAGGTCGTGAGCGGTTGTGTAGTGGCCGGGGACACCATACCCACTGGGATTGACGAGATTCGTATCGTTGAGGCCGGCATCCTTGATCCGTTGGTTCAACCTGTCGACAAACCGTTGCACGGCTTCATCGGGGGAATCACCGGGTTCAGCGCCCAGTTCGCGGGCAATCGCATGGGCGGCGTCGTTGCCGGATGGCAACATCAGGCCGTAGAGCAAATCCTCAAGCGTCAGCTCCTCGCCCGCCGGAAAGCCCATCGTGGAGTTGGTCGAGTCCATCAGATCCGCTTCATCGGTGACGATGACCTGATCGAGTGAACCCTCTTCCAGCGCCTCGATAGCCGTGAACACCTTGGTGAGGCTGGCCATCGCGACCTGATCGGTGGAGTCGCGGGACGCGAACACCTCGCCGGTATCGGCGTCGATCACGATGTAATGTTCGGAGTTGATCTCGAGGTCCGGGCCAAACTCTTCCGCCTGAACCGGAATCCAGGATCGCCCCAAGATCGCCAGCACGATCAGCGATGCGGCGATCACACGGGAGACTGCGCCCCTAGTCGGGCTGAGTCTGATGGTGCGGGAACGGGTTTGCCGAGCCAACATCGGCTCCTTACCAGGGGATGGGATATCCAGGTCACGTCCTAGAGCGGTGCTGATCAGATGGTACGAATCGGAACTGACCGCCGTCAACCGAATCGGCTCGCATACCGGTAGTAGCGCAAACCCAAAAAACAAGGAGCGGGGCACGGGCCCCGCTCGGACTCCAATCTGGTGGGCGACACTGGACTCGAACCAGTGACCTCTACGATGTCAACGTAGCGCTCTAACCAACTGAGCTAGCCGCCCAAGTTCGGTGAGTATATCGAGGAGCGCCAAACCTCGTCAACCGCCAATGCGTGCGGTCGACGAAAGGGCAGGCCGCGTGCACACAGCGCCCTCGCGCATCGCGACTATCATGGCCGAGGACGGAGCTGGCGACACGGTGGGCGAGGCAAGGACGCGAAGAAGAGCACCGGCGGCAGGTGGGTATTGGGCTCGGGCTTCGTCGATCTCTGGGTTCGCCTGCACGACGCCGAGGCGGCGCTATTCGTGCTGCAGGCGCGGGAGCAGGTCGTCGCCAACGGGCTCTTCGACGAGCTGCGGTTGATGGACCGGGCGATTCGGGACTGAAGCACGACGACCTGCTGCTGGCGCAACTGCGCGGGGCCGTCACGGACCTCGGCGGGAAGGAGTACCTGGTCAGCGCGACCGCCGCCGAGGACGCCGGCACCACCGACCACGACCACGACGCCCGCACGGGATCACCCCCGCCCGACCCCGATCTGATCGCGACGAGAGGGGCGCCCGGCTGGTCCTGGCCAACATCCGGCGGACCATCAACGGCTTCCGCGACGAGAGCCGCGCCGGATTGCTGGAGACCGCAATTACCTGATCTGGACGGGGATGATCACCGGATTCGTCACCTACGCGCTGCTGGCGCTGGCGCTCGTGATCGGGAGCCTCGCGAACGGCGCTCGCGGCGGCGACGGCGTTCTTCCTGGTCGGGGCGCTGGTCGGACTCTTCTCGCAACTGCGGAGCACCTCGAGCGAAACGGTCAGGTCGGGCGAGGACGACTTCGGCCTGGCGCAGGCCCGCTTGCTCTACGTGCCCGTGCTCTCCGGATTGGCGGGCATCGGCGGCGTTCTGATGATGACGCTGCTCTACCCGACCCTCGGGGTGACGATCGACGTCGACGCCGAGACCACGACGACCGAACGATTCCGTTGCTCGCGGACATCTTCTGACCTGACGAACGAACGGCTTCGGGCTCCTGCTCGCGGCGGTCTTCGGGCTCACGCCCGGAGTACGATGTGCCCCAGCGCGTGACGACGCGTCCTACCATGAACATCGCGTTCGCTCCCGGGGACTACGAGCATGAGCCAGAATCCAGGTACACCGATAGCGGATGATTTTGACCCCGCGCGCGACCTCCCAGGCTTCGATGTTGCCCGGGCCAAACGCTACGCTCGTGTTCGATTGGCAATCGGGGCAAGTGCCGCCGCACTGTCGATGGCTCGGACTCTCTGGTTCGCTCGCTCAGGCCGTTCCGCCCGCGTTCGAACCATTGCCGAGAATGCTGCTCCACATCCCGCACTCGCCGCTCCTCTGTACGTGGCCGCCGAAGCGTTGGGCTCTTGGGCGACATCGCTACCCCTGGGCTATTGGGGTGGATACCGAGTTGAGCGGGCATTTGGACTGACAAAGCAGACAAGCAAAGAATGGGCCGCGGAACAATCGAAATCTCTGGCCCTGGGCGTCGCGTTGCAAGTGCCGATCACGGTTGGAGCGTTTAGGGTCATTCGATCCCGGCCAAATGACTGGTGGTTGATCCTGTCCGGCGTCTCTGTGCCAATCATGGTCGGCCTGAGTTACGTCGCCCCGACCGTGCTGATGCCGATCTTCAACACGTTCAAGCCGTTGGACCAAGCCGAGCTGTCGGCGCGAATATCGCGACTGGCAGAGAGAGCCAATGTGCCGATCGCCGCTGTCATGGCGATGGACATGAGCCGCCAGTCGGAGAAGCCCAATGCCTTCTTCGCCGGGATCGGATCATCGAAGCGGATCGTCCTGGCCGACACATTGCTCGACAAGTTCTCGGACGAAGAGGTCGAAGGTGTCGTCGCGCACGAGCTCGGTCATCAGGTCCACGGTGACATGTGGCGATTCGTCGGCGCTGCGGCCGTCGCCGGCACTGCCTCCGCCTGGGCGCTTTCGAAGGTGGCACCTGGTTGGATTCGGGCCAACGCCAGGCAGTCGAGAGTGACCTCGATTGACGATATCGCCAGCTTGCCGCTGCTCCAGGTGCTCTTGTCCGCCGGCGGATTGGTGATCGGTCCGCTGTTTGCGGCGATGAGCCGCCGGATCGAGCGCCGCACCGATGACTTCGCGTTGCGCATGACGGGCGATGGCGAGACCTACGCCTCCGCGATGGGCAAACTGGCGACCTACAGTCTGGCCGACCCAGAGCCTCCCCGGCTCCTCGTAGCCCTGCTGGCCAGCCACCCGCCAATCGCGGACAGGATCCGGGCAGCGAGAAGATTCGATCGCGTCCGCCAAGGCGCGGCTGGCGTCTAAGTTCGGCTACGGGTCCGCTTCACTACCGGACGCGTCCTATACTCCAAACATGGCACGACGACCTCCTAGACCTGACGAAAATGAGCGGATCGTGATTCCCCCGGAGGACGTGATCGAACCTCGCGCTGCGTTCGAGCGCGCCACCACGCAACTCGAGCGGTCGTTCGGCCCCAGTTGCTTACTGAGCCTGATCATCGTCTTTCTGCTGGTCGTCATCCTGAAGCGTTATATGCAGCTACCTTGGATGACGATGATCATTCTTGTTTCTGTCATCTGGTTTTTGGTCCTCACGCTGCTCGTGCGCTGGCGGCCAGATATCGTCACTGAAGAGGAAGACTGAACACACCCTTAGAAGGAGTCGAGGGCGAGCAGCAACGCCTCGATTTCGGCCGGTCGGTGGCATCAGCTCCGACGTAGGCATAGCGGACCGTCCGAGACCGATCGAGGATGAACACGGATGGACGAGCTATCCCAGGTCCGTGATCATCCGGCTGGTGGAGCACTCCGTACCGGCGAATCACAAGCAGGTCGGAGTCGCACAGCACCAGAAACGGCGGCGACGCTGCCTTACCACCGGGCCGTTCGGCGGTGTCGGCCGAAATTGCGATGGTGATAGCTCCTCGATCGACGAACTCCTCGTGCTCGGCCTTCAGCTTCTCAAGCTGTGCCTGACACGATTCGCACCAGAATCCGCGAAAGAAGACGAGCACCAACTTGTCGCCGTGGATCTCATCAAGGCAATGGAGTAATCCCGTCGAGTCTCTCAACTCCCAGTACGGCGCCGTCGACCCGACGGGTACGGTGATACTTTTCATAAAATTGCCTGATCGATAGCTGAACGCATCAATGGCCGAGGTAGCGGACGCTATTCGAGCGGTCGTGCCAGCGGATCGTCTTCGCCTTGAATCGACTGAGGGCGGTGCGTGCCCGCTCGACCAGGGGGAGGAGCTCGGCGTTCTTCACCTTCCAACTCCCCAGGATCTGGTTGACGACGAGATTGCTATCCCCCCAGATCGAGACCGTCGCTAGTCGCGCCTCCGTTCCCAGGCGCGCGCTCAAGGTCTCCAGCGCAGTAATCAGGGTCAGGTATTCGGCCTGGTTATTGGTCACCGCCGGCCCGTGATCGGCAAAATCGAGTTTTTGCTTCTCAATCAACGAATCCGGCCCGAAGAGGATGTAGCTGCCATACCCGCGGCCTGGATTTCCCAGCGACCCGCCATCGAATACGATCTCATATGTGTTATCGCCCAGTGTTCCAGATGGCGGCTTCAGGACACGTTCCCGCGCCGGCCTGGCTGTTGTTGCCTGGGTGGATGACGACAGTGCAGCCGGCGGTATCGATTGTCTGAGCGTGTCTAATTCAGTCCGCAACGCGCGGACCTCGTCTCGTAGGGACGAGACGAGGTCCGAAAGCGCCGTTATTGCCGTCGATTCGCGATCGTCTGACACCGGTCTGTCTGTCCTGTTCCACCGGCGCCATCGAGTCGCGATCGCCGGGTACTAGTGGTGGGCAGCCTCTTGCTGCTTGGCTTGCTCCCGGATCTGGTCGGCGAGGTGGACCGGCACCGGGTGGTAATGGGAGAAGACTGAGGTGAAGGTACCACGCCCCTGCGTGATCGAGCGCAGATCGGTGGCGTACCGCTGGATCTCGGCGGCTGGCGCGATCGCTTCGATCGTCGTCGTGCCGTTCGTCCCCGGCTCCATGCCGCTGACGTGGGCCCGCTTGCCGTTAAGATCGCTCATCACGTCACCGGTGTAGGAATCCGGCACAGTGACGCGCAGGGTCATCATCGGCTCAAGCAGGACGGGCTTGGCGGCGAGGACGCCTTTTTTGAACGCTTCCTTTGCCGCGATCTTGAACGACATCTCGTTCGAGTCGACGTCGTGATAGCTGCCGTCGGTCAATGTCACCTTCACGTTGACGACGGGATATCCCGCCAGCGGCCCAGCTTCAAGCGCTTCCCGCACCCCTTTCTCGACGGCGGGATAGAAGTTGCGCGGGACCGTGCCGCCGACAACATGCACGATAAACTCGAACTCGCCCTCGTGGAATGGCTCGACTTCTAAGATGACGTGACCGTACTGACCGGCGCCGCCGGTCTGCTTCTTGTGCTTGTACTCAGCCAGAGTCTTGGCGGAGACGGTCTCGCGATAGGCGACTCGCGGCAGCCCCAGATCCACGTTGACGCCGAATCGCCGGGTCATCCGGTCGAGCGCGATCTGGACGTGCGGCTCACCAAGGCCCGAGATGATCATCTCACCTGTAATCGGATCGCGGCTGATGACCAGGGTCGGGTCTTCTTCCGCCAGCTTGTGCAAGGCCTGGCCCATCTTGTCGAGGTCGGCCTTCGTCTTCGGATGCACCGAGGCGGCGAACGCTGCCCCTGGGAAAGAAATCTCCGAGAGCGTCAGCGGCTTGTTCTCGTCGGAGAGTGTATCGGCGGTTACCACGGTCGCCAACTTGCCGACCGCGCCGATGTCGCCAGCGCCGACCGCGTCGGTGTTGATGTGCTCTTTGCCGCGCACGTAAAAGAGTTGACCGATACGCTCGGGCTTCGCCTTGCTGGCGTTGAGGGCGTGGCTGTTCGACTTGAAGGTGCCCGAGTAGACGCGGAAGTAGGTCACGCGGCCGACGTGCGGATCGGCCAGCGTCTTGAAGGCAAAGGCGGCCAGCGGTCCGTCGGGGTTGGCCTTCATCTCGACCTCGCCTTCACCGTTCTGGGCGCGTTGGGTGGTTCGGGACGCCGGAGGGAGGTAATCGACGATCGAATCCAACAGCGGCTGCGCCCCGCGGTTGCCGGTGGCGGAACCACAGAGCACGGGCACGACGGTCCCATCGGCGACGCAGGATTCCAGGCCGGCGATCAGCTCTTCGTTCGAGATCGGATCGTCCTCAAGATAGCGCATCATGAGATCTTCATCGTGCTCGGCGATGGCCTCGACGAGTTGACGCCGGTACGTGTCGCAGTCGGCGGCGCAATCCCCCGGGATCGTGCCAGTTTCAAACCCGCCGTCGTGGTTGTCGTGGAAGATGAGGGCTTTTTCGCCGAGCAGGTCGACGAACCCCTTGAACGACTTTTCCCGGCCAATCGGGAACTGAATCGGGGCGACGCTCTTGCCAAAGGCCTCCCGCGCCGAGTTCAGGGCGCTGTCAAAGTCCGCGTTCTCGCGATCCATCTTGTTGATGAAGATCATCCGAGGAATACCTTGCTCCTCGGCCAGCTTCCATGCCTGCTCGGTGCCGACCTCTACTCCGGCCGAGGCGTCCATCAGGATGATGGCCGCGTCGACCACGCGCAGAGCCGACTTCACGTCGCCGAGGAAGTCGGCGTAACCGGGAGCGTCGAGGACGTTGATCTTCGTGTCACGCCATTCGATAGGGATCACGCTAGCGCTAACGGAGATGTGCCGCTTAGTTTCGTCCGGGTCAAAATCGGAGACCGTATTCCCATCTTCGACGCGTCCCAGGCGGGTGATCGCCTTGGTGTCGAAGAGCAGGGCCTCCGCTAACGACGTTTTCCCGGCCCCGCCATGGGAAAACAAGCCAACGTTCCGGATGTGGTCCGCGGGGTACTGTTTCACGGCGCCCTCCGATGCCTCACCGGTAACCGGTGACCACAGCCGAGGCATCCGTTGCCCCACCGGGCCACCGGGAATGCGACCGGTCTTGACAGTGTGCCGGGACGCTGTTTGGGCGCATGGCGGCACAGACCGGACCGCCGCCGTCGTTGTGCCGAATCCCCGCGCCGGGGTGTGGTGAGCCGCCCATTCGAGGAGATCATTCGGGCAAACCCGGTTCGGCGGTGGCCGGTATTATAGGCAGCCTTTGCATTGCGACAATAGTTTGGCGGAACTAATGCTCCAAACTGGCGTTTTTCACCCGGAGGTCTATGTGACGCAGGCAGTCGATGAAGGACGAGAACGGCTCATCGAGCGGTTGGGCGAGTACGCCTCCATCGATGGCGTCGCTGGGCATGAGCATGCGATTGTGGAACGGCTGGTCGCCGACCTGACCCCCGTGGTCGGCAGCGTCGATGTCGACCCGTTCGGCAACATTGTCTGCACAATTCAGGGCCCGGACGGCGCTCCCTCCCTCATGATCGCCGCCCACTCGGATGAGATCGGCGCCGCGGTCAAGGCGATCGAACCTGATGGGATGATCCGGTTCGAGCGTCTCGGTGGAGTGGTCGAAAGCCTGCTTGTCGGCCGCGCGGTCCGGATACGTGGACATCGAGGGGTCGTCGGCTGCCGCCCAGGCCATCTGACCCCTCCGGCGGAGCGGCTCGCGGTGCCGCCGATGCGGGAGCTCTACATCGACCTTGGCTTCGACAGCGCGGACGAGGTGCGGGCTCTTGGGATCCAGGTCGGAGATGCGATTGCCTACGAAGCCCCAATGCGGAGGCTGGCGAACCCGAACCGCCTCTCCGGTAAGGCGCTCGACAATCGGATCGCTTGCGCGCTCATCGTTGAGCTGGCGGAGCGATTGGCGGGCGACTCGCTTGGGTGCACGCTCCACCTCGTCGTGACGGTGCAGGAAGAGGTTGGCCTCCGCGGTGCCAAGATGGTGACCCATCGCCTCAATCCAACGGCGGCGATCATCGTCGACACGATGCCGGCGGGAGGCACGCCCGATACTTCGGCCACCAAGGATCTGGCGGCTCAGATGGGCAAGGGACCCGTCCTGACGCTCGTCAGTCAGGGGGGAGCGTCAGGGATGATCGTCCAGCCTGGGCTTCGTGACTTTCTCAACGGCGTGGCTGATGCCGAATCGATCGCCGTGCAGCGGTCGCTCTTCTACGGTGGTAACTCCGACGCGGCGGCAGTCCATCTCGTCAACGCCGGGATTCCGACGGCGGCCGTGAACATCGCCAGGCGCTACTCTCACTCGCCCGTGGAGACGCTCGACATCGGGGACGCAATGGGTGCGTTGCGATTGCTCGAAGCGGCCGCCCGCACGTTCTCGGCGGAGACAGATCTTTCGTTTCTGGGGTCGAAGCGGGGCTAGGAGAGGCGCTGGTACGCTGCCCGAATGCCGTCCAACGTCAGGCTCGGCACGTGCTCGGTAATCGCGGGGATCGATCGGCGGACGAGGTCGGCGGCGCCACCGGTGGCGACCACTGTGGCGCTCCCGCCGATCTCGTCGAGGATTCGGCGGATCATCCCCTCACAGAGGGCGACGTATCCGAGGACGACGCCCGACTGAATACTCGTGATGGTCGACGTGCCGATCGCGCGGTCCGGAACGTCCAGACTGACCGCATACAGCCGTGCCGCCCGACCAGTCAGGGCGTTCAGACTGATTTCCAGCCCGGGCGCGATGGCGCCACCGATGAACTCGGCATCGGCATTCACGACATCGAACTTGGTGGCCGTCCCACAATCGACGATGACGACTGGTCCGCCGAAGCGGGCAAAGGCGGCAACGCCATTGATGATGCGGTCGATGCCCGTCTCGCTTGGAGTGTCGGTTAGGATGGTCAGCCCAAGGTCCTGGGTTGAAGCGAGGATAGCGGGTTCAACCTTGATCCGACGGCGACACATTTCAGTCAGCCAGGTCGTGATTCCGGGGACGACGCTGGAAATGGCGACGCCGGTGACGTCCTCCGCCCGCTTCCCTTCCGTGCGAAGGAGCGATGAGAGAATGGCAAACCATTCATCCGGCATTCGGTCGCGCAGCGACGAGATCCGCCAGGACGCGGCTATCTCATCTCCGCGCTGATCGCAAAGGGCAATCTTCGTGTTCGTGTTTCCAACGTCGACCGCGAGCAGCATGATTGATTCCAAGGTGTGTGTACTGTTGTTGGTTCGGTCATTGGCAGCAGCGTATCATCACTGATCGAAGATTAGTGCGTCTTCGTCAATACTGAAGACTCTCTCGATTTCCCTCCTGGAGCCACCATCCGAATGAGTGACGTCTGGAATCAGATTCCGAGCGGCTCGCCCGAAGAGCCACCAACCCAAACCAAGCCGTTCCCGACGATGTTTGTCGCCGCACTGTGCGCGCTTCTGGTCGTCGCCAGCTTTGCGGCCGGAATTCTGGCGGAGCGATTCGTCATTGAGGGTGGATCGGACCGGAACACTTCGGGCCCACCTCTCGCGCAGATCCAGCAATTGTTAGAGGACGAGTCGTACTTCTGGCCCAAGGATTCGCAACAGCAGGATGACCTTCTCGCCGCGATTGACTACGGCTCACTTCGAGGGGGATTGCAGAGCGCGTCCGACCTCGGTTTGCTTGACCCTTATACCGCCTACCTCCCTCCCGAGCAGGCCGAACAGGTCCAGCAGCAACTCGATGGCGAGTATGAGGGAATCGGCGTCTACATCGATCTCATCGAGAATGCGCTGACGATCGTCTCGCCGATTCCTGGTTCGCCGGCCGAGGAGGTCGGCCTGCAGCCAGGAGACGTCCTATTGCGGTAGACGGGACAAGCCTCGAGGGGATGACCATTGAGGACGCGCAGACGCTCGTCCAGGGTCCTGAAGGGACGACCGTCGAATTGACAATTGCGCGGCCCGGACAAGCCGACCCCTTCAACGTTACCGTTGAGCGCCGCCGGATCGATACCCCAGTAGTCGACTATGAGCTGGACGAGGACACTGGCGTCGCCGTCATTAGTGTCTCGATCTTCAACGACAAGACTACGTCCCAACTCGACACCGCGTTGAATCAGGCATTGGCGGATGAGGCAGTCGGCATCGTGCTCGACCTCCGATTCAACGGGGGAGGATGGGTGACGGCTGCTCAGGAGATGATCGGGCGGTTCGTCCCGGATGATAGCGGCGTCGCCCTCTACGAAGACGATGACCAGGCTGAGGACAATGAACTGGTCGAAGTCCCCATCATCGGCGGCGGGCCAGAGGTCTTCGACCTGCCGCTGACGGTACTCGTCAACGACGGGACGGCCAGCGCAGCCGAGATCGTCGCCGGCGCGCTCAAGGATTACGACCGCGCCCAGATCGTCGGGGTGACGACCTTCGGCAAGGGCTCAGTACAGCGCGTCCATGAGTTCGAGGACAACTCGTCACTGCGCATTACGATCGCCCTGTGGCTAACCCCAGACAAGACAGTCATCGACAAGGCCGGAATCGTCCCCAATGTCGAGGTGCAGCGACCGGAAGGCACGCCCGAGGATCAAGATCCCCAACTTGACCGGGCGATCCAAGTGACGATTGGCCAGTAAACCGACGGAATCGACCGCGGCGCCTGAGCGGGTAAACCCGCGCATCTATGAGCGCTGCGTCAGATATTTTCCGGTGATTACGACGATTTAACCTGGCGCTTACGGGCCGTTAACGTGGCGTCCCTATCCTACCCCTCGTGGACAGAACGAGCCGAGAGCTGGCCGGCATCACGAGTGAGGATGAGGACGTGCAGCAGGTTGCAGTCACGCCGCCGTCCCCGGTGGCGGGCCCCTTCGCGCAATCGGAACGCGAGCGCGCATCAGTCCTGGTCGTTGAAGATGACCCGACCCTCCTGAGCACCCTTGCCTATAACTTGAGCCGCGAAGGCTACCGGGTTCTGACCGCCGCGGATGGCGAAAGTGGGCTTGCCCTCGCCCAGCGAGAAGACAGCGCCCTGGATCTGGTCCTCCTGGACATCATGCTGCCGGGGATGAATGGGTTCCAAGTGCTTCGTCAGTTGCGCACTACCTCGGACGTTCCCGTTTTGATGCTCTCCGCACGGGGTGAGGAGCAAGACAAGGTCGATGGCCTCGAACTAGGGGCGGATGACTATGTCGTCAAGCCCTTCGCCTTGCGTGAACTGCTCTCGCGAATACGTGCCGCTGTTCGCCGCCGAGCGGTGCCGTCCCAACGGCCCCCGTCGGTGCTCTACAGGGGCGCGTTGCGCATCGAGCCAGATCGGCGGCGGGCCGTCGTCGGCGAGCGCGAGCTTCAACTCCGGCCCAAAGAGTTCGGTCTACTCGTCACCCTGGCGCTTGAGCCTGGGCGGGTGTTTGGCCGCCAGGATCTGCTCGATGCAATTTGGGGCGAGGAGATCATCGTCGACGAGCGCACGGTTGATGTTCATATCTCTTGGCTGCGCGGGAAGTTGGCCGACGCGGGCATGGATCACGACGTGATTCGGACTGTCTACGGGGCCGGATACCGCTTCGTCTCCCCCGTCGAAAACATTGAGCCCCAGTCGTGACTGTGCCCGATAGCGGGCACCCCACATACCCATAGATCTCAACCCGCCTGACAACGATGTGGAGCGTTTGGCGGTGAGATGACTGGATGAGATTCATTCAGCCAATGAGTGAGGAATCGAGGAGGATCAGAGCAGGTGTTGAAGCGGATTGTTGAGCCCGTTGCGCGGATCAGCGCTGTGCTTGCGCTGGTTGGCATGCTGGCGACGCTGACCCTAGTACAGGCGGTAGCCCAGGATTCGACCCCGGCCGCGAGCGCATACACCCCGCCGGACAATGTCGGTGAGTTGGAAGGCGAGATCATCTCTGACGGTTCGTCGACTGTTGGCCCGCTAACCATCGCCGCTGCGGAGAACTTCAACGAGTTCGCGTCGAACGTCGAGAATAACGTCACCATCTCCGGTACCGGCGGCGGTTTCGAGCGCTTCTGCCTTGGCGAGACCGATCTTCAGAACGCTTCCCGCGCGATATCTGAGGATGAAGTCGCCCTCTGCGGTGAGAATGGCGTCGACTACTTCGAGTTCGAGGTCGCCTTCGACGGGATCACCATTGTAGTCCCAGAAAGCAACACCTTCCTGACCTGCATCAGCACCGACGTGCTCGCTCAGATCTGGAACGGCGAGGTCGAGAACTACAACGAGATCAGCCCGGAGTTCCCGGACATGGAGATCTCGCTCTTCGGCCCCGGTTCGGAGTCTGGCACCTACGACTTCTTCAACGAAGAGATCCTTGGTGAGGACGAGGCCGGCGAAACGATCGAGCCGTCCGCTTCTTACGAGCCGAGCGAGGACGACAACACCCTCGTCGAAGGCGTTGCGGGCACCGAAGGTGGCCTTGGCCACTTCGGGTATTCCTACTACACGGAAGCTCAGGATCGACTCAACGCCGTTGCTGTGACCGCTGATGGCGACCTCAATAACTGCGTTGCACCGGATCCGGAAACCATCCGGACGGGCACGTATGCGCCGCTCGCCCGCCCGCTGTATGTCTACGTGAAGGCGTCCAGCCTCGCCGAGAGCCCGGCGCTCCAGGAGTTCCTGCGCTACTACGTGACCGACGCGTCCGCCATCGCTACCAGCATCGGCTTCGTGGACGCTCCGGCTGAGGACATCGCCGCCAGCGTTGAGAAGCTCGAGGGCGCCATCGCCGGAACGACCCCGCCCGACAGCCAGGCTGCAGGCTCCTAAGTCCGATCTGTCCCGTTCGATCTTGGTGGAGGGCGCCGAGGCATCGTTCCCGGCGCCCTCTCTCCCGGCCAAGGGTAGGGCGAACTCGAGTCCGAACGTCCGGTTGTAAAACTATTGTTAATTGCCCGGCTTTGGCCGGGTTCCTTCTCTATACTCGCTAGGTCGCGCACATTCGTACGCCGAAGAAATCTCGATCGGTCCAGGAGATTGCATGGTGCAAAAGACGTTGCCAACTCAGATAGGAGCGATCCCAAGCGCGGCGGTGATCGCCGAGCGCGGGGCGCTGGGACTGACGGGCGGCAAGCGCCGGAACCTCTCGGAGCGCATCATCGGCGTCATTCTGCTGGCGTGTGCCGCGTTGTCAATTGCGACGACCCTCGGAATTGTTGCCGTACTTATCGTTGAGGCAATCGAATTCTTCAGTAGGGTGTCATTCTGGAGCTACGTCTCGGGTACTGAATGGCGTCCGAACCGCAACGTGGCCAAGGGATCTTGGCAGCCCATCTCGACGTCGACCTCCTCGACGCCCTGGATCTACCGGTGGCCGACATCGCCACCTACGGCACCGGTCTGCGGCTCGAGCACCTGACCCCGTTGCTGGCGGTTCTGATCGCCGATCCCCGGATCGTCGGCGTGACGGTCGTCGAAGCGAACCCCGACCATGATCCCGACGGGACGTCGATGCGGAGGTTGGTCGCCGCGCTGGCCCAGGCCGTCAGTCCGACCTGATGGCTCGAGCCGGCCTCACGGCTGGTTCTGTCCGGATGGCTCAGCCAGTCAGTGCGCGGCCGCCTCGAGGGCCTGGGCCAGGTCCGCCCACAGGTCCTCGACGTGCTCGACCCCGACCGACAGCCGCACCAGCCCCTCCGGAACGGTCGCCAGCTCCGACGCCCACCGGCGCCGACGTTCCAACATCGACTCGACCCCGCCCAGGCTGGTGGCGAACACCCAGAGGTCGAGCGCCGCGACGAAGCCGCCGCAGTGGGACCGTCGGCCAGCTCGATCGACAGCAGCGAGCCAGGTCCGCCCATGGTCCGGGCCGCGACCACGTACCCGGGATCGTCTGGCAGTCCGGGATAGCGCACCCGGTCACGGCCGGGTGGGCGGCCAGTCGCTCGGCGAGCACCTGCGCGTTGGCCTCGGCAGCTCCAGCCGCAGCGGCAGGGTCCGCAGACCCCGGAGCACCAGGTACGTCTCCATGGTCCCGGGCGCCGCCCCGTGCAGCTTGCGGACGCCTTCCAGTCGGCTGAGCAGGGCCGGGTCGCGGCCGATCAGCAGTCCCATCAGCGCGTCGGAGTGCCCGAGATGAACTTGGTCCCGGAGTGGAGCACGAGGTCGGCACCCAGCTCGAGCGGGCCGCTGGCGCAGGGGAGTGGCGAAGGTGCTGTCCACGATCGTGGTCACCCGACCGCGGAGGGCGCCGCAGAGAGCCGGCAGGTCGGCGACCTCCATCATCGGGTTGGTGGGCGACTCCAGCCAGACGAGATCCGCCCCCTCGGCGGCGGCCAGCACCTCCTCGGTGTCGGCCACGTCCACCCGGCGGATCGGAGTCCGTCGCGTCCGGCCCGCTCGTCGGCGGAGGCGGCCACGCCGAGGTAGCAGTGGGTCGGCAGCACCAGCACGCCACCGGCCGGGACCAGCTCCAGCGCGGCGTGCGCCGCGGCCATCCCACTCGCGTACGCCAGCGCGGTGCCGCCCTCCAGGGCGCCGACCGCTTCCTCCAGGGCCGACCAGGTCGGGTTCCCGTATCGGCCGTAGCCGCGTTCCCCCGGCCGGACGGCTCGACGCCGACGTAGGTCGCCGCGAACACGACCGGCGGGTTGAGGGGGGCGTCGGGCTCGGCGCCGGGCGGCCCGCGTGGACGGCGACGGTGGCGGGATGCAGCCCGTCTGCCGGCTTCGACGACGGGCCGTGCGGGCGGAGTCGTGGGGGGAAGGCGTCGACGGAGGTCACGGATCGTGTTTCCTACCGCATGCGCGCCTGCCCGGGCGGAGGTCACCTGCCGGGTAGGGTCGGGCGCGATGAACCCCGCACTGCCGGAGAGCGCGCGATGACCGACAGCGCCCCCAGGACCGACAGCCCCACCGGCCGTCCCCGCGTCGCCGTCGTGTTCGGCGGCAGCAGCAGCGAGCACGCCATCTCCTGCCTCACCGCCGGGAGCGTGCTGGCGGCGCTCGATGCCGAGCGCTACGACGTGGTGGCCATCGGCATCACCCGCTCCGGTCGCTGGGTCGTGGTGCCCGAGGACCTGCACGACCGCCTGCAGGTCGTCGACGGCAGACTGCCCGAGATCAGCGAGGACCTGCTCGACGCCATCTGGCTGCGGACGACGACCGGCACCGACCTGGCCGTGCGGACCGAGCCGCCTCGGACGCCGAACCCGCCGACAGCACCGATCTGGTCCCGATGCCGCAGAGCTCGCGCTGGCCCGACTGGGCTCCCTCGACGTGGCCTTCGCGCTGCTGCACGGCCCGTTCGGCGAGGACGGCACCATCCAGGGCATGTTCGAGATGATGGGCACCCGCTACGTGGGCGCCGGGGTGCTGGCCAGCGCCGTCGGCATGGACAAGAACTTCATGAAGCTCGTGCTCGCCGCCTCGGGTCTGCCGATCGGACCCTTCGTGCGATCCTGCCGCGGGACTGGGAGCACGACCGCGCCGCCTGCCTGGAGGCCGTGGCCGCGCTGCACTACCCGCTGTTCGTGAAGCCGGCCCGGGGCGGGTCGAGCCTCGGCATCACCCGGGTGAGCGGGCCGAGTGAGCTGGTGGCCGCCATCGAGCACGCGCACGAGTTCGACCCCAAGGTGATCATCGAGGAAGGCTTCGTCGACGCCCGCGAGCTGGAGTGCGGGGTGCTCGGCAGCCTCGGCGGCGGCTCCCCGAGGCCAGCCAGGTCGCCGAGATCCGGGTGCACACGCGAGTCGGGGTTCTACGACTTCGAGGCCAAGTACCTGCCCGAGGAGCAGGTCGACCTCGACGTGCCGGCCGACATCGATGCCGAGATCGCCGAGCACGTGCGCGGCTGGCGCTCAGGACGTTCGAGGCGATCGGCTGCGAGGGGCTGGCCCGGGTCGACGTGTTCGTCACCCGCGATCGCCAGGTGTACGTCAACGAGATCAACACGATGCCCGGCTTCACCGCCGCACTCGATGTTCCCGCGGATGTGGGCGGCCGGCGGCCTGGACTACCCCGAGCTGGTGGACCGGCTGCTCCAGCTGGCGCTGGAGCGTCCCGTCGGGCTGCGCTGACGGAGCCGCCGGCCGCGACCGAGCGGCTGATCCCCGTCGAGCGGATCAGCCAGGGCTGACGCAGGGCCGGATCGTGGTCCCTGACCGCCTCGGCGAGGTCGACCAGCACGTTCGCCTCCGGCGCGTAGGCGCTGGGGACCCCGACCTGCGACGTAGGCCGACCGGCCGATGGTGGTGAACAGGTGCCGCCCTCGGCCTCCTCGGCGAACCAGCCGACGCCGTCGACCTCGAAGCACTCGCTGGCGTCACCGAGGCCCGGGGGCACCTCCACGCCGCACCGCAGCGTGATGGTCGGGTCGCCCCACGCGGCGGACAGCGTGCCCGGCTCGCCGTGGGTCGTGGGTGGTCGAGCACCTGGTCCGGCAGGGCGGCCATCACGGCGGCGCAGTGCTGGCGGACCGAGGCCAGGGTGTCGGGTCGGCCATCGTCACGACGGGAGCCGCCCGACACCAGGCGGCCAGGGCCACAGAGCCCAGCGCCGCCGCGGCGCCGCAGGGCGGTCGGGCACGGGCTCAGATGTGGACCACGGGACAGGTGACCGTGCGGGTGATGCCGGGGACGGCCTGCACCTGGGCGACCACCAGCTGGCCGAGCTCGTCGACGCTGGCGGCCTCGGCGCGCACGATCACGTCGTAGGGACCCGTGACGTCCTCGGCGAGCGGCGACGCCCTGGACGCACCGATCGCCTGAGCGACCTCAGCTGCCTTGCCGACAGCGGTCTGGACCAAGATGTAAGCCTGAACGACCATGGTTCTCCTTCGATTCGGGCCCGCGGTCGCGTAACGTCGCCGTCCAACCCGTCCGCGTCGTCCTGACCGGACAGGCCCGCGATGCAGGCCTCAACCGTGCCGGCCGGCGGCCCTGCCGGACCGACGCTGGCCGAGATCGGTGAGCGCGCCGTCATCGAGGCCCTGACCGCCGACCTGCCGCCCGCCGACGACGATCCTGGTGGGTCCCGGCGACGACGGCGCCGTGCTCGCGCTCGCCGGACCGCTCGTCACCTCCGTCGACGTGCTGGTGCAGGACGTCCACTTCAAGCTCGGCTGGTCCGACCCCGCCGACATCGGCCGCAAGGCCGTCGCGGTCAACGTCGCGGACCTCGAGGCGATGGGCGCCCGGGCCACGGCGGTCGTCCTCGGGTTCTCCGCGCCGCCGCAGCTGCAGCTGCGTTGGGTGCCGCGAGCTCGCGGCCGGGCTGCGGGCGGAGTGCGCCGCCGCCGGGGTGAGCCTGGTCGGCGGCGACGTCACCCGGTCCCGCGACCTCACCTGAGCGTGACCGTCCTCGGCGGGCTCGAGGGGCGCTCACCCGTGCTGCGCAGCGGTGCCCGGCCGGGCGACGTCGTCGCGCTCCGCGGCCGGACCGGCTGGGCGGCCGCCGGGCTGGCGGTGCTGCGCCGGGCTTCCGCTCACCGCGGGCGGTGGTCGAGGCCCAGCGGGTGCCCGAGGTGCCGTACGGCCAGGGCGCCGTGGCCGCCGCCGCCGGGCGCGACCGCGATGATCGACGTCTCCGACGGGCTGCTGGGCGACCTCGGCCACGTCGCCCTCGCCTCGGGCGGTCGTGGTCGACCTGCGGCCGCGACGCCTTCGAGGTGCCCGAGCCGCTGCAGGCGGTGGCGGCCGCCACCGGCGTCGACCCCCACGACCTGCTGCTGACCGGGGGCGAGGACCACGCCCTGGCGGCCACCTTCCCGCCGGGCGCCGTGCCGGCCGGCTGGCGGGTGGTGGTCGAGGTCCGGGCGGTGGGGGAGGACGAGCCGGCCAGGTGCTGGTGGACGGCGTCACCTGGACGGGACCGGCGGGCTTGGATCACTTCGGCGGTGCGCGGTGACGACCCCGGGATGCCTGCCCCGCCCCCAGCGGCAGCGCCTGCGCTGCCGACGGCGCGGGTGCTGACGGTTGCCGGTACCTTCCGACTCCGGCGGCGGCGCCGGCATTCAGGCCGATCTCAAGACGATGCTCGCCTTCGGGGTGCACGGAATGAGCGTGCTCACCGCTGTCACCGCTCAGAACTCGCTGGGCGTGCAGGGGCCTGGTGGCCGCTGCCCAGGAGGCGGTCCGCAGCCAGTACCGCAGCGTCGTCGACGACATCGGGGTCGATGCGATCAAGACCGGGATGCTCGGTACCGCCGCGACCACCCGCCTGGTGACCCAGCTCCTGAAGGGTCTGCCCATCGGGGTGCCGGTGGTGGTCGATCCGGTCTGCGCGAGCAAGCACGGCGATGTGCTGATCGACGACTACGTGCGGCCACCCTGCGTGACGACCTGCTTCCGGTGGCGACGGTGATCACGCCGAACCTGCCC
>CAWKIA010000040.1:0-227030 GCA_963849635.1 uncultured Chloroflexia bacterium
GCGGCGTGACTTGATGGCTCGTCCGCACGTTAGGTGAAGGGCGCCGTCGTCCCAAAAGCGGCAGGTTGCCACCGATGACACCGGTCAGGACCACCTCCAGCCGTCATGGCCACCTCCGCCGAAGCGCCAGGAAGTCATGGCGAGGCGTGTTCGGCCCGTGCCGCGGACCGGTTCACCACAAGCGCGGGTGAGCCAGGAGTCGCCGACGAGGGCTCGTACTGAGACAGCACCCCAAATCGTCCGTCGCCTGACTTCCACTGGCCCGGCGTCCCGGCCGCGCAGCGGCTCAGCTCAGGTCAGGGCCATGACGGTGTTCCCCGCATGCGGGCGGTGCCGAATCGCGCGGGGCCGCCGGCGGACGCGGGTGCTCGCCCGGCGGCCTCGCTCAGTAGAGCACAGACGGCAGGTAGGCCCCCGCCGGCTCGTTGTAGAGCCCGACGCTCATCAGCGTCATCAGGTACATGACCCGCAGCCGGTGCTCCAGGCACCACCCGAAGAGCGCGCATTGCGGAGCGGCACGAGGATGCCGGTCCCCCGAACTCCCCGGCGGCCCCGATCAGCGCCTTGAGGTCTTCGGTCGTCTCGCCCACCGCGTGGCCGAAGAACGCGGTCGCGGAGGCGTACCCGGTGAGCCGGTCGCCGTGTTCCACGACGACGGCGCTGCCCTGGCCAATCGCGTCGCGCAGCTCGCCGTCCCGGTCGTGGCCGTGCACCTGGCGGCAGACCCGATCGCACGCCTCCCGGTCGGCCTCGGCGGCCGGGCGGACGCGGTAGCCGGGGATAGTGGCGCCGATCGCGGGCCCTGCATGCATGCGACGACGTCGCGCACCTGGAAGCCCAGCCGGGCGTAGAGACCGAGCGACCGGCCGTGGTAGGCCGACTGCAGCAGCCGCACGCCGACGAAGCCGCGCGCGGCGGCGCGATCGAGGACGTCCTGCATGAGCAGCCGGCCGACCCCGCCGTCCTGGAGTCCGGGTCCACCGTGATCGGACCACACCGGCGATCGCCGAGCGCTCGTCGAGGAAGTTGCTGCCGACGATCCTGCCCTCGCGCTCCGCCACGACCGAGTAGAAGCCGGGATGGGCGAGCAGCATCGTCATCAGGCCCGTGCTAATTTCGGGCGCCGGGAAGTCGGAGGGGAACCCGTGCTTGGCGGCGATGGCCGTGAACGCCTGGTGACAGATCCGGCCGGCGAGATCGGCATCCTCCGGCGTCCCTGGCCGGAGCTCGACGGGCATCGGCGCGTCCGTGGGGTCATGGGTGTTGCGTGCGGACATCGAACGCTCCTTCCTGCGATGCGACAACCCCGCTTCCGCCAGGCAGGAAGTGGGGGCGACCAGTCCATCCGAGAAAGCGCTGTGGATCGAAGTCTACCGGATGCTCACCAACCATCGAGCCAAGGGCTGCTTCCCGTCCACCGGGGCGCGACCGAGGCGTTGCGGTAACCAAGTCGCCTCGCGGCCCGACGGACGTGGATCGGGGCCTCTGTTGCGTGCGGGTTTGTCGGTGGGTCGTCCCGGGTGTGCGGCGACGTGCACAATCGCAACCGTTTCTGGGCATGGCGGATGCAGTGTCCGAAAAATGGGGCTGACTGGCGCGGAGTCTGTTGAAATGGGCAAAGTTCAGCCCTGATCGTTCGTGAAAGGCGTTGCACCGTTGCTACCCCTCATCCCTCTCTCTACGCCATTCCCTCTTCCGGGATCCGCGTGGCCCACATGCCATCATAGGCGCCGCACTGGCACGGTCTTCCGTTCTGCCCCCGAGCCGATGGCATTCGGCGCAGAGAAAGACGCCGCCATCGGGACGTTGCGAGCCTGCGGAAATACGGAATAAGCCGGAGAAAGTCTTCAACCCTCTGTTCGCTCCTCTTCAGCCGGGACTTCTTCCGGCTTATTTCGTATTTCCGCGCTTCCCCATCGCCAAAGCTCTCGGGGGCGACCAAGGGTGCTCTCTACACGCTTCTCGGCCCGTCCGGCGTTCACCAGCGCGTCGAGGCTCGCGGTGTACGCGTCCGCGAGCGTGTGGCCGCCGAGCGCGGCGCTGATCTGCGACTTGGTCATCCACCCGGCCTCGGGCTGCTCACGGCGGCGCCATTGCAGCTTGCGGCTGATCCGCCCGGTCAATCCAGCCGGTCGCCCGATCGGGGCCGCACCCAGGGTCGGAAGGACTTTGCTGAGGTGCGCGCGGAGGTATTCGACGACCGCGATGGCGTCCTCGACGATCTGGGCAGATACGATGGCCCCATCCGATGCCCCCGGGTGCCTCAGGAGATGCAGCACGAGAACAATGCGCGCCAGCTTGCCCGGGTATTTCGACAGCACCCCAGCGGCAAGGCCCGTCGCCTTCTCCAGCTCGTCGGCATTCTGGTTCACCCATGCTCCGAACATCGCGCGGGCCTCAGGGTCGAGGGAGAGCACCTGGTGGCATGGACCGAGCCAACTGGCTTCTGAGGGCGCAACCGCCCGAAGTGCCGGACCGCTCGTTCTTCCACCTTCGGTTCGATCGAAGCCTCCGACCACCGCAGCGTCTTGGCGTGGGGCCACGCGAGGTCCAGGCGGTCGAAGAAACCGTCCAGCCTGGCCGCCTGGGTCGCCAGGTCGGGGATCAGATCCGGTTGCACGCCGCCGACAACCACGACACACGGACGCTGCACGTAGACGGTCTTCTGCGTCTTGCGGTCGATCTTGAGTGGCACTCCTGCCCAGAGGCTGAGCCAATCCTGGCGGACCCCGCCTTGGCGGTAGGCGTCGAACGAACGGACCCATGCCACGAGTTCGTCGCGCACGAACGCGATACCGGGCGACGCGCGAAGAAGAGCGGCGAGCCCTTCTTTGGTCGCGTGGGTCGTCGGTAGCTTATCAAGCGTGGGCGCCGGTCCGACCTTTTCGCCGTTATTCCATTCAGAGGATGCCTTCTTAAAGGTTTCATAGGCCTTCTCCTGGAGCGGGTCTACCAAGCGGCGGGCGGCGTCGAGCGCCGGTGACTTGCCCGACCCGGGGAAATCCAACCACGCCAAACCAGAAGATCGGTCGCTCCCGCCAGCCTGGTTTGACCTTCCAACTCGGCGGTGTTGCCGATCGTTGCCGCCGCCAGGGCGGAGCGGGACCTCCACCATCCAGGTGGGCACCCCCAATGCAGACCGCCACCTGGACCACGTAGGTCTCCAGCGGTTCCGGGAGGACGTGAACCGGGAACGTAGGCATCGACGATTGCTCGTCCGCGGAAGAAGCCGAAGATACGGAGAAAGGTCCCCTTGTCGGTACTCGAACGTGCGCTCTGTTGGTCCTCGATGCGTGCCAGCGCCTCCGCGCCACCGCCACCGTCGAGCATCTCAGCCATGTCGCCACTGCCAAGAAAGCGGTGGCCTCGGGCGAGGACCGCGTCGAAGTAAGAATCTGGGCGGTTCGGTGCTCATCGCGCCCCCTCCGCCAACATCTCGATGACACGGGCGTCGTCCGCCAGGTCCTCGATCGCTCGCCGAAAGTCGGCCTCGCCGTCGAGCTGCATCTTGAGAGTGACCAGGTCGCCGCCCCGCTGGCAGCCATGGCACTTCCAAAGTCGGCCGCAGGACGAGACGGTAAACACGGCGTGCGGTCCTCGTGGTCGGGAAACGGGCAGCGCGCCCGCCACTCCTTACCGTACGGCAAGAGGACGACTGCCCGGCTTTCCAGCCAGTCCGGCACGGACAGTCGGCGCTTCACGCTGTCTACGTCGACGCGCGGCGTTCGGCGATGCTGCGGCCAGGGCGGTGTACCAGGACGGTCCGTTAGCCGTTCGCGTCGTTCAGGCTCGGCGGTTGCTTCGGTGATGTGGAAGCGGACGAACGAGAGCGTCTGCTCGGGATGGTCCCAGCTCTCGGGGCAGTCTTCTAGGTCCGCCTGAATACCAGTGAGCAGGTATCGATAGTGCTCCAGGGCGGCGAGCACGTCGCGGGTCGGAGTACCGTGGTAGGGGGAGTTGACGTCAACACTCGATCGGGCCGTCATGGCAGCGCCGAATTCGTCAAAACTCGTACTCTGTGTCACCATCTCAGATGTCTCCGTCGATGACACGGTCCGGGTTTGGTTGGTCGCCAGACGCCCGGGCCGTGTCGCTGTTTTCAAGCGGCGGTCCGAGCAGACGGGGGGTCGTCCTCGGGTCTGGGTTCCGGGCTCTGGTGATGGACCGGATGTTGGGTCGCTGCCTGGTCTCGTTCCACGCGCTCGGCGATCCGGGCGAGGGCTGCCAAGTGCGCACGAAGCTCCAAGGGAACGGGAGTCAAAGGGGAGCTCATGAGACGCCCCCCGGCTCAGAATCACGGCTTGAACTTGGAGCGACCGAGTTGTTCCCGCGGTGCGCTCGTCGAGCGTCGCTGCTCTTGAGGGCAGGCGGGCGAAGTAGGCGCAGCGGGCATGCCGGAGCGCCGCTGGCGTTCCTCGTCGGGCAGTTCGCGGCGAGGGTCGACCTCGTCCTCGAAGCGCCGGAGGAAGGCCGCGCGGGCCGGCTCGGTGATCGTCCTGCTGTCGTGCCGGGCGTGGGTGACGTGGGCGCCGATGCGCCCGAGGAGCGACGCGCGTTGGGGATCCAAAAGACAAGCCCTCCTGCGTCTGATGTTCCCCCTTTGGGGCCCAACGGACGCATTCGGGCTGTGAGATCCAGCGCCGGAGCTATACGACTGGTGCGATTCTAGCGCCACAGCGCTCGGGAAGCAATCTCGACGGTCACGGTGGGTGGCCGTCAGAGATTTGGGGAGTAGGATAGGTGGGTGAGTGAGGTGGAGCGGGAGAGGAGCCGGGCGATGGGGACGGCCGAGCGTGCGGACGAGTGGGCGCGGCTGACGGACGAGCTGTGGGCTGGCATGCACGCCTGGCGGGCGCAGCACCCGCGGGCGACGCTCTACGAGATCGAGGCGGAGATCGAGGCGCGGCTGGGGTTGGCGCGCAGCCGGTGCTGGAGGCCACGGCGCTGGCCAGCGCCGTGGCCGACCCGAGTGAAGCCGACGCGCGGCCGCAGTGTCCGGCGTGTGGGGAGCCGATGCGGTGGGATGGGACGCGCGCGCGCCACCTGACGACCCAGCCACAACCGCGACGTGACCCTGACCCGGCGCTACGCCCGGTGCCCGCGCTGCGGGACCGCGTTTTTCCCCCTGGATGAGGGATTGGGCCTGCTGCCCGGCCAGCTGACGCCGTGGCTGGTGGCGGGCTTGGTGCGGCTGGGGACGAGCGCCCCCTTCGCCGAAGCAGCGGGGATCCTGGCCCACTTCACGGGCACCACGGTCAGTGAGGCCACGGCGCGGCGGGCGACGGAGGCGGCGGGCGCGGCCTGGGTGCAGCTTGAGCTGGTCGTGGTCGCCCAGTTGGAGGCGGAGCTGGGCGATCTGGCAGCGGACCCGATCCCCGCACCAGCGGTGCACCAGATTAGTGTCGACGGGGTGCTGGTCCCCCTGGTCGGTGGGGCGTGGGCCGAGGTCAAGACCCTAGCGATCGGGACGGTCGGGCGCGATCGGGCTGGGGCGGTGCAGACGACGGCCCTCTCCTATTTTCGCCCGGCTGGCCGACGCCGAGACCTTCGGACGCGAGGCCCTGGTCGAAGTGCAAGCGGCCAGGGCTGGTGACGGCCGCGATGGTGGTCGCGGTGACCGACGGCGCCCCCTGGATCCAGGCTTCCTCGACCTGCACTGTCCCACCGCCGTCCGCATCCTGGACTTCCCGCACGCCGTCGGGTACCTCGCCCAAGCGGCGCAGGCGGCCTTTGGTCCCAGTACCGCGGCCGACCAGGGAGTGGTTGGCGATCCAGGCGCACGACCTCAAGCAGGGGGATCCCGACGGGGTGCTGGCGGCGCTGGACGCCCTGCCGCCCAGCCCGGCGCGGGACGACGCGGTGCGCTATCTGACCGAGCGGCGGGCCCAGATCGCCTACGGGACGTTCATTGCGAACGGCTTCCCGATCGGGAGCGGTCGGATCCCGAGAGCGCCAACAAGCACGTCGTCCAACGCCGCCTCAAGGGGCGGAACTTATCGGAGCCGCGCCCATCTCAACCCCATGCTTGGCTTGCGGACCGTGGTGGCCAACGATCGCTGGGCGACCGCCTCGCCCTAGATCGCGGCCCAGCTGCGGGGCAGGCCCGCCTGACGAGCGCCACCCACCGCGCCGCGCGGGGCACCGGTGCCGTGACCCCCGCGCTGGATGCCCTGCCGGTCCCACCGACGACCGAACCCGCGTCCGCACCACGACCCGCCACCACGCCGCCGGCCGCACGGCCGAAGCTCGTCGTCAACGCGCGGCCGACCTCCGGGCACCCGTGGAAGCGCCGCTTCCTCCCTCGCCGTGACCCATCTCCCGCCCTGCCCCCAAATCTCTGACGCACACCCGGTCACGGTCGTGGACTGGACGATAGCGGCCAGACACTCGACACCGGCTCGCTGGTCAGCCCCGACGCTGGTTTCGAGTGTTCGGGTTTTCCGAGGATCGGCAAGGCGGCCAGCCGGGGCAGACGACCCGCTTCTTGGAGTTCGGCGAGGACGCGGCCGGGGTCCGTTCGCAGGCGCTCTTGGACCAATGCCCAGTTCCTCAAGCGCTGCTCGGATGTCGGGCCCAGCTTTCGGAGCCGCATTTCAGCAACCGACGAGGCGTCCCCGGGGACGGTGTTGATGCGACGGCATTTCGGGCACTCGATCCGACTGCCGTTGCCGATCGAATACGCCGTGTGCTGCTGATGGCCGTAGTCGTCGGTCGCGGGACGGGCGGCCACCCTGCTGTTGCCAGTTGAGAGCCTGTCCCTCGCCGACTGGATCACCTTCCGGTCGTCCCACCTGTGGCCCGGGGCGATCAACTCGTCCCTGCGCAGCTTGGCCCGGGCGTGCTGGACGAAACGAAAGTAGCCGTCCAGTTTGTCGTCGGACTCGGGGTCGGGTGCCCATTCGACTCCAGCCAGGTCCCAAAAGCCAACGGTGAAATCGATGAACGGGTCTCCACCACGGAGCCTGTCTGGCGACGGGTAGCGGATGTACAGCAACGGTTCTTCACACCCCTTGAACCCGCAGACCACCCGCTCGCCGGAGGTGACGACCCGAGCGTCCACCGGATCCGGTCGGTGATCGCTTCCCATCTCGAATCGGGTAGGAGGGGGCATCGGCAACTCCGTTTAATGCTGCGGGGCAGACCTGCGGTCGGGAATGGATGACGAAGAGATGGTCATGAGTGCATTCCAGGGTCATTCGTCCGGAGGGCGTTGGCAACGGTCTGATGGGAAACACCGTACTCCACCGCGAGGTCCCGGAGCGAACGGCCCCGCGCCGCCGCAACGCGGATACGGGACCGGTCGTCGTCCGTCAGCTTGCTCGGGCGTGGCTCGGCGTACCGAAGGGAGAGCGCAGGGCGCGCGGCTTGCCCTTGATCGACCTGACCCATAGGCCAATGTAGTGCGCCCACGGATTGGGCTTGTGGGATAAGCGCGACCGACCCCCGTCACTTCCGCCGGTGCATACTTCTTCGGGTGGGTTGACAGCCACCGTTACGAGGAAGAACAGCTTGGTGTTCGGCCGTGGTGTTACCGCCACGGCCGTCCTATTTTTCACCACCACCGACACGAACAGCTGCCGCGCGATCCGGTTGCGCTCCGTCGCGTCCGCCAGATCCCAGGCCGTGGACACGTCCGCCAAGAACGCCGCCAGCCGCTCCCCCGCCTCCGCGTCGTCCGCCGTCCCCTCGGTCGGCAGGACCGCCAACTCCGCCGATGCCGCCGCCTTCTGCTTCTGGTAGTCGGCCTTGTCGATGTCCCCCTCCAGGTAGAGCTCCTTCAGCCGGGCGAGCTTGCGCTCCAACCGGACCCGGTTGCCCGACGCCTCCGGGTTCCGACCCCGCCGGTGCCGCCACGCCGTCACCAGCCGCTCCCGCTCCGCCCCGTCCACCGCGAACCGCGCGAGCAGCTCGCCCACCTGGTCCTCGATCACGTCCGCGAAGCACGAGGGCTCGTCGCAGCCGTTCCCTTGCGTTCGACCCGCGCACCGCACCCGCCGCCTCCCCGAGGCGTGGTTCATCACGTTCAGCGGCCGCCCGCACCCGCCGCAGACGCCGATCCCCGAGAGCGCCCACGGCTCTCGCTTCGCCTCCGTCCACCGCGGCCGGTCGGTGTTGCCTTGCCGCTGCGCCTGCGCCCGGGCGAACAGCGCCGGGTCGACCAGGTCGCCGTGCCTGCCGGGGAGCTGAGCCGCCCTGCCCGTCGGGCAGTTCCCCCAGGTAGAAGCGGTTGCGCAGGATCGACCCGCACCGTGTCCTTGGAGAGCGGGTTGTGGCCCCGGTTGCCGGAGGTCCGGTGCCCGGCGGCGTTCAGCGCCCTGGCGATCTCGCGGTCCGACTTCCCGGCCGCCGCCAGCTCGAAGGCGAGGCGTAGCCCGTCGGCCGGGACCACCTCGGTCCGGGTGGCCACGTCGCACCAGCGGGCCTCGGTGTCGAGGACCGGCACCCCGTCCGGTCCCTTGGTCGTGCCGAAGGGCAGGTGGCCGTTGTACATCCCCTGGCGCTTGCGCTCGGCCTTGCCCTTCTTGGTCTCTGGGAGAGGTTGTCGGAGTAGAACTGGCCCATCCCCACCAGCATGGTGAGCATGAGTTGGCCCTGGGCGGTGGAGTGGTCCATGTCCTCGGAGATGGAGACGAAGCCGACCCGGGCGCGGCCCAGGCGGTCGAGGGCCTCGAAGGCGATGCGGCGGTTGCGGGCGAAGCGGTCGAGCTTGTGGACCACGACCACGTCGAAGCGGCCGGCCTCGGCGTGGGCAAGCAGGTCGGCGAAGGCGGGGCGCTTCGAGACGTTGTCGGTCCGGGCGCTGCGGCCCTCGTCGCGGTAGACCTGGGTGACGTCCCAGCCGTGGCGGGCGCAGTAGTCGGCGGCGGCGCGCTCCTGGGCGGCCAGGGAGTAGCCCTGGACCTGCTCCTCGCAGGAGACCCGCACGTAGACCGCCGCCCGCGTCTCGGATGCGTGACGCCGTCATGCCCGTTCCCTTTCGTCGATCGCCATCTCGCCGACCCCGTAGGCCAGCCAGCTCTCGTTCACGCCCAAGGGCGGCGGCCAGCTTCCTGGTTGTGCCCATCCGTGGCTCCATTGCTTCCTGCTCGATGCGGCGGATGGTGGCGAGGCCGACGCCGGTCTTGGCGGCAAGGTCGACCTGCATCCAGCCGAGCCGCTTGCGTGACGCCTTCAGCCGTTCGCCCATGGTCGCCATCCCGCCGTCCTTTCCGTGTGACTTATTATACCATAAGTGAGTGCTAATCATGGGCGGGTGGGCATGGGGGAGGGGGGCCTATCCTCCCCGATCCACGCTGCAACAGTGCAACGGTCACGCCTCGGACTTGACCTTTCGCTGCTGCTTGCTCTTGGGGGACTTAGCCCATCATGAGGCACTTACAAAGGGAGCGTTGCGCCCGTCGCGGCGCCAGAGGTCGAGTGCCCGGAGTGCGACGGTGTGGGGTGCGCGGGGTACGACGAGGACGACGACGGGCGGTACTGGCCGGTGGGGCGGTGCGAGCGGTGCGGCGGGGAGGGGGTCATCCCTTTCCCGCCCGCCGGTGTGGCGCGGGGATGCGGGCAGTGCGACGGGCGCGGCTACCACCGGAAAGTGAGCGTGATCTTCGGCACCACCTACCGGGTGAACTGTCGCGCGTGCCGGGGAAGGGGGTCGAGCCGGCCCGTTGGGCAGCCTAGCCCTCGCGGTCTCGGCGGCATCCGGGCGTACCAGGCGGCCAGGGGCTTGGTGGGCCGGGTTCTGCGGAGCCCACGCACGAGCGTCTCGAACACGGGCGGCAGATCGCCCGCGGGGACCACCGGGCGGCGGGCGGACGTCGCGCGCGGGCGGGGCCACGCTCCCGCGGTCGTGGCCCCGCCCCCTGCTCCCCGGGGAGCGAACCGACGGACGGCGCAGCGCCTACGTAGTACGTAGGCGCTTGCCGCCCCCGGATAACCGCCAAACGGCGGATGCGGCCCGCCGCGGGCCGCCCCACACTGGGGGCACCCCAGCGGCGCAGCGGCCGCGACAGACGGATACCGGAAAGATGCGCCATGGACCCCACACGCTTCGACGCCATCGCGCGCAACCTCGCCGCGCCCCAGACCCGGCGCGGCCTCCTTGGCGGCCTCGCCGCCTTGGTCGTGGGTGCGCGTGCCGCGTCCGCCCAGACCGCCTGCCCGCCGGGGCAGACCCGCAACACGAAGGGCCAGTGCACTTGCCCGGCGGGGACCGATGCTTGCCCCGACGGGTGCTTCAATAAGAAGACCGACCTGGCCAACTGCGGGCGGTGCGGGCACGCCTGCCTTCCCGGCGAGATCTGCCAGAAGGGCGAGTGCAAGTGCCCGCGCGGGGCGACCTGCGGCTGTGTGTCGGGCCAGGTCTCGTGCAACGGGACGTGCACCAATCCGGACGCCTTCCGCTTCGACGGGGACAACTGCGGCGCGTGCGGTAACGTCTGCGGCACCGGCGGCGACGACTGCCGCATTCCACGCTGCAACGAGGGTGTCTGCGTCACCGATCCACGGGACTGCGAGGACGGCAACCCGTGCACGTCCAACCACTGCAACGGGGGGTGCGTCACCGGCTTCCTTTCGGGCGGGACCTGCTCCACCGCGGAGGTGACGAACGGCACCTGCGCCTCGGGAACCTGCGTCGCGACCACCACGACGACCACGACCACGACCATTGCACCGACGACCACGACGACCACGACCTCGGTCCCGACGACCACCACGACCTCGACCACACCGGCTGCGACGACAACGACGTCAACGACCTCAACGACAACGACGCTCGTACCGACCACCACCACCGCTGCACCGACGACCTCGACAACTACGACCCCGATGCCGACCACGACGACCACGACGACCACGGCTCAGCCGACAACGACGTCCACGACCTCGGCGGCGCCCACAACCACGACAGCGGTGCCGACGACCACCACGACGAGCACCACGCCTCAGCCGACCACAACGACAACGCTTGAACCCACGACCACGACGACCACCACCGCAGGTCCCTGCGTGCCGGATTGCGCCGGCAGGTGCGGCGGGGTCGGCGACGGCTGCGGCGGCACCTGCGACACCTGCCCCGTCTTCGATTGCAATACGTCGGCGTGCAACCAAGGCGAGTGCTACAGCCAGCCGTCCGGCGTTGGGGGCGTCTCCTGCAATGGCGGGACCGGCTATTGCGACACCCTTGGGAACTGTGATCGATGCTCGAGCGGGCTGGTGTGCGGCGGTACCTGCTGCGTGAACACCGGCGACGGACCGCTATTCTGTACCGGCAGCGGGCCGCAGTGCACCTGCTATCGCGCGGTACCGATCGACAACGGCATTCAGTACTTCCCGTACTTCTGCTAACCGGCACGGCGGCGGAGCGGGCGGCCTCGGCGCCCCGGTCGAACCCGAGACTCGGGCGCCGCCGGTTGCTTCGTAACCGGCGCGATCCAAGGCAGCGGCAACTACCTGCGCGCGACCTGGACGTTCACATCCTGCCTTACGGCCCCTGCCCGACGGGCTCGGCGTGCACCCAAGCCGCGAATGCGTCAGCCCGTGCTAGCAGGGGCTGACGCACACCGGGTCCAGCAGGCACACAAGTCCATCCGTTCGCCCCGGCCTCGACCGATGGTGGAATTGGTCTGCTGGCACGGTAGCGCACTCCGTCCCGTTGGACCGGGCCGGAACGGTGCCGTAGCTTGGCGGTATCCGACCGGCGGGTGGCCGCGACAACAGCATAGCGACGGGACAATAGGGTGAATCACCGCCGATTCGATTCCTTCACCAGGTCACTCGCCGCGCCAAAGACGCGCCGCGGCTTCTTGGGCACGCTGGCGACCGTGGGGGCGGGCTTCTTCGGCGCCCGCACAGCCGACGCCCAGGTCACCCAGGCCCAATGACGGAACGTCCTCTGCGCCAGCAACCCGGGGGTCTGCAAGCCCGGGTGCGTCTGCTGCGTTTACTCCAACGGCAACTCCCGCTGCCGGCCTCCCCAGGACTGCATCACCCCGGGCACCGTCGCGACCACCACGACCACCCCGGCGCCAACAACCACGACCACGACCACCACGGCCGGGCCCACCTGCACCCCAGTCGGGGGCCGATGCGACCTCGCGCGTCCGGACCTGTGCTGCAACTTGATCTGCTTCAATCGGGCGGGGCCGGCCGGGCCCTTCTGCGGCTGATGCCCGCGCACGCTCCCGGACGATGAACGGGCCGCGCGGTTCGATTCGCGGTGGCTCTGCTTCGTCGGCGGCGACTGCAGGATCGCCTCCTACTGCCAATCCGCCCGGCCGTGCGATAACCACCGAGTCCTCCGGTGACGACGATGCCGCCACGTGCGCGTCGGCGTGCCGAACAGTGGTGGGCGTCGCCGCCTTACAATCCGTGCGCATCTCTGCAATCGTGGGACTGGAGGGTGGGATGACGACGTCGAGCTCCGGCATGCCAAGGGCGCGTTCGCGTAACGCGGCCGATCCCACGCCGGCGCCGGGGCGGCGGGCGGGCGTATGCCGTGGCCTGGCGGTCGTCGTCCTGGTGGTGGCGGCGCTGCTCGGATCACGAGCTGGCATCGCGCCCGTGCGTGCCGTCGCGCAACCCGGCGACGTGGCGATGTTCCGCGGGGATGCCGCGCGGACCGGGGCGATGCCCGGCCCGGGCCCGGCAGAACACCCCGTCGAAGCCTGGCGGAAGGCCACCGGGTCCGACGGCAGCTTTTCCCTGGTGCCGGAGTCCTCCCCGACGGTGGTCGGCGGCGCGGTCTACGTCGGCAGCGCTGACGGCCACGTCTACGCCCTCGACGCCAACACCAGCGCGGAGCGCTGGAGGTTCGCCACCGGGGACGCGGTGGGTTCCTCCCCGGCGGTGTTCGGCGGCGTGGTCTACGTCGGCGGCTGGGACGGCCACGTCTACGCGCTCGACGCCGCGACGGGCCGGGAACGGTGGCGATTCGCACCGGTGAGGCGCTGGAATCCTCCCCGGCGGCGGTGGACGGGGTGGTCTACGTCGGCAGCGGTGACGGCAATGTCTACTCCCTCGACGCCGCGACGGGCCGGGAACGGTGGCGCTTCGCCGCCGGGGACGGGGTGGGTTCCTCCCCGGCGGTGGTCGGCGGCGTGGTCTACGTCGGCAGCTATGACCACAACGTCTACGCGCTCGACGCGGCGACGGGGGCCGAGCGCTGGCGCTTCGCCACCGGGGACCAGGTGTTCTCCTCGCCGGCGGTGGTCGGTGGGCTGGTCTACGTCGGCAGCCAGGACGGCAACGTCTACGCCATCACCGATCGCTACACGATGACAGCGACGGTCGAGGACGCGGGGACCGACGCCTTCGCCAAATGACGTTCGCGGCGATCTAGGGGATGCCCCAGATCCTCCGCCGCTGCCCGAGGGTGCCCTCCGTGGGTGCGCCGCTTGTGGGCACCACGAGCCCTACCGGGACAACATCGGCCGGATGGCGGGCCCTACTCCTACCTGTTCCGAGCAATGGCCTAGGTCTTCGGGATGCCAAACGGGGCAACCGGCGCTCACACCATGCGCACTGTTCGAGGGTCAACCCGTTGCGGAAGAGGTGGCATCGTCTGCGCCTTGAGGCACGTACCGGCGCGGCAATCGCTCCAGGTGTTTAGGCGGCGTGCGCGGCGGCGGTCGGTCAGGCGACCGAAAGGAGACGAGCGATGCATCAATTAGTCCTGCGTGCCCACGCGCTGCAACACGCGACGACCGAGATGGTGCGCTGGCTGGAGCGCGACTGGACGCTGGACGTGGTGGCGGCCAGCACGCTGCTCGGCCAGTGTGTGGCGTACGACGTCGGCAACGTCTATGACCCGGCCTACACCATGATCTGCAAGCTGCCCAAGCAGGTGCTGCGGCAGGTGGCGGAGGCGACCTGAGTCGACGCGGCCGGGTCGCGATCAGGATCGACGTCTCACCGTCGTGACGACCAGCATGGGCACGTCCCCGTGGAGCAAGACCGTACGGGCCTGGCGCGGGCGGCGGACAATGCGGATATCGGATGGGTCAGTACGGGGATGATCGCAGAGCAGGAGGCCAGCTACGCTGGGTCACTCCTCCGATGTGGCCACGGGACCTACGCGGACCATCGGGCGACACCGGCGCGCGACGCGCGGCGGGCCGGGGAGCGTCTCCCCGGCCCGCTGCCTCGCGTCCGGGGCGTGCGCCCGCCGGTGCTGTGGACGTGATCGCTGGCGATGCGCGCGCCTAGCCGACGCCGCCGCCGGTCCGGCAGCTGCGCTGCATCTCCTGGTAGGCCTGGACGCTGCCGCCGAAGTCAAGGTCGGCGGACTCCTGCGGCGTGAGACCCAGCTCGGCCGCCTGGACGCTGTTGATGATACCGACGCACGACTTGGCGTACGGCGCGTTGTTGTCCTCGGCGGAGGCGGACACCCCGGTGGCGACGCCGAGCAGCATGGCGGCAGCACCGAAGAAAGAGACCCATTGACGCTTCATCCCGACTTTACCCCTAGTTGTCTGGCACATCACGGTGCCCGCTAGTGTCTACGACCGGTTCCCCCGGCCACACACACCATAGGGCGGGGCGGGGCGGAGGCCATCCGCACAACCGCGTAGTCGGGCCGCTTAATCCGGCAGGTCGTGGGCGGACGCGGCCACCGACCGGCTTAAGCATCTGGCGACGCCACCCCCGGCACCGCCCGTCCAATTGGGTGGACTTACCCATGCGCCGCGTGATCGCGCGGCGCATCCTCGGAGCGTGCCCGGTAGGTGCTGGGCGCCGGGCCGGGCGGTCCCAGCCCGCGTCCCATCCATCCCACTCAGCCACCGCACTCATGCACCGGGGCGTGTGGCCATGGAGGTACCCGAATGCAGACGCTGGACGTAGCGGCCGCGCCGTCGCTGTACGAGCAACTGGGCGGGGCGGACAATATCGCCGCGGTCGTCGACGACTTCTACCGCCGGATCCTGGCCGACGACGCCCTCGCGGCGATGTTCGCCGGGGTCGACCTGGACCGGCTGCGGCGCCACCAGAGCCGCTTCATCAGCTATGCGCTCGGCGGCCCGAACCAGTACACGGGGCGCAACATGCGGGCGGCCCACGCCGGCCTGGGGATCACGCTGGCCCAGTTCGCCGCGGTCGCCGAGCACCTGAGCGCGGCACTGGCCGCAGCCGGCGTGCCGGCCGCGCTCATCGACCAGGTCATCGGCCACGTCGCGTCCCTCCAGGGCGACATCGTCGGGCAATAGGGCCGGTCGAGATCGCGCATCGGTGCGGACCGGCAGACGCCGCCCGGCATCGTGCTCACCGCGCACCGGCTGGCGGTGCGCGGCCCGAACGAGGAGAGAGTGGCATGAGCGTCCGTCGCGTCCTGGTGGTCCTGCTCTCGTGTGTGCTGCTGCTCGGCGCGTGGCCGGTCGCGGCGCGGGGCGCAACACCGGCCGACTCGCCCACCGCCGGTGCCGCGCGCCTCGACCTGGCGGCGATGGTGCCGACGCCGGATGACCTCGGCGCCCCCGGGTACCTCATCGACTACGGCCGGAGCCAATCCCTCGAGGAGCTGGCCGCCGAGCTCGCGGCGCAACGCGACAGCGACGTCGCGCAAGAGACCGCCGCGCTGCGGCAGGGCGGGTTCGTGCGCAAGTACTTCGCGCGCTACATCGTGCTCGGGACGGCGGACGGCGGCCGCGACCGGATCGCGTTGGTCGGGGTGAATGAGTACGTGGACGCGGCGACCGCGGCCGACGGCCTGCACGCGCAGTTGGGGGCCGACGCCGGTCCGGGCGTCGCCGACCTCGCCGCGCCGGCGCTCGGCGACACCGCCGGCGTGCGGCAGATCGCGGACGTGGCGCTGGGCGGCGACGTCTACCAGGTGCTTCTGGTCGCGTTCCAAAGTGGCCCGCTGGTGGCGCACGCCTACCTCCTGGACCGCGGCCAGACGGCAGTGGACCCCGCGCGCGGCGAGGCGCTCGGCGCGACGTTCCTGGCCCGCATCGAGCGCGTGCGCCAGGACGGCGGCCCCGGGATCGGCGACCGCGCGCTCCGCGTCACGAGCGGCCATGCCGTCCAGGTCACCACGGACAACTACCTCAAGCTCGACGGCCAGCTCTTCCGCTGGCGTGACGATTCCGACGACGACTTCGCCCGCCGCTCGGTTCGGCATGCCGAGGGCATCGACGGGTACCAGTTCGACGCCAATCTCGGCAGCCAAGCCGCGCTCACCACCTTCGTCGAGCGGTTCCCGGACGTCGCGTCGGCGTCGCGTTGGGTGGGGTCGACGCACGCGGCCCAGGCCGCAGCCCTCGGCGCGTCGACGATGGTCGAGGTCGTGGCCGGGGCGCCGGCGGTCGGCGACGAGTCAGTCGCCCTGCGGCTCCAGGACCGCTCGGGCGGGTGGGCCGGCTACGCGATCGCCGTCCGCGTCGGCGCTCTCGTGGGCGGGGTCGCGATCGTCGCGGCGGCCGACCTGCCCCTCGCGTCGGCGACGGCGCTGGCCGTCGCCCAGGCCGACTGCCTGCGGGCCGAGGCCTGCCCGGTGGCATCGTTGCTCGTCGGCGACGCCATCGCCGCGCTGATGGTCGCCGCGACGCCGGTCGCGAGTCCGCCGGCCGGCGCCGTTACCGCCACCGCCACCGCGACCCCGACCGCTGGGTAGGACCGGCGCGACGGCCACCGTCCGCCTCCCGGCCCGACGGGTCGGTCGGGGGCGGTGTCGGTGCCGGCTCGGGCGGACCTGGACGAGCACGGGTCCGGTGATGCCTCGCGGGCTGGTGGTGTGCCGTCACCGCGCCGCGCCCCGGCGGGATCGGACCCCGCGGGACCGCGGCCGAGGACATCTCCCCCGCTCTCACCACGCTGGTGGTCCGCGGAAAGGGTCAGTGCGACGCCGTGACGCCGATGTGGATCCCGGGCCGGCGGCGTGGCACTGTCGTGACAATCCACATCCGCCGCGGCCCTACCCCGAGGTCCCGCCACTGCACTCCTCCTCCATCAGCCACACCAGGCTCCGGCTCGGGGCGTGACACAGCGTGTCGCCGCGGACCTCGACCAGCCGTCCGCACCGGCGGCCCTGGGCGCGAAGGAGGCGCTCCCGGCGCTGCGGCAGGCGCTTGCCCGGGAAGCCGTCGACTACGGGGGGAGGATGCGCCGCGCGATCGATAAGATTGAGGGCGGCTGAGGGTCGACCCAGCCCCATCGGAGGCGGCCAGGCGTGCCGGCGGAACGCCCGTACGCGGCGGGGAGAGCGAAGTCGCCAAGCGATCCCTTGTGCAGATATGGCCGCAGTCGGGGAAGAGTCACAGAAGGGGAGCGCGCCCCGCTGCCCGCCCGGGTCGATGGGATCCTCCCGAATAGCCGACCATTAGTACAGTGGGCCGGACACCAAGTAGGTATCCGGCCCGCTGTTGGGTGCTTTGTTGCGTTGAGCCTAGTCGGCGACCAGCACCATGTCCTCCTGTGTCAGCGCCTCCATTTCCTCCAATGTGCTAGTCACCCCGGCTGCTTCGCTCGCCCCTGACTCGCCCGCGCTCCGGCGTGAGCGACCGGCGCCATGCGTGGCCCGATTGACCTGGCCCGCTCGGTACCCTACAGTGCCCCCATCCCAGCGGCGCAGCGGCCGCACAACCAAAGAGCGGAGGAAACGCGGGTGGATGCTCGTCGGTTCGATTCCCTGACGCGGTCGCTTGCCGCGCCGAAGACCCGCCGCGGCTTCTTGGGCACGCTGGCGGCCGTGGGGGCGGGCTTCTTCGGCGCCCGCATAGCCGACGCCCAGGTCACGCAGGCCCAGTGCGGCAACACCTCCTGCCGCACCAACCCCGGCAAGTGCGCCGCCGGCTGCGTCTGCTGCGTTTGAGCCAATGGCAACTCCCGCTGCGTGCCCCCGGGGACCTGCACCGGCACCGTCACGTCGCCGACCACGACCACGACCACGACCACCGCCGCGCCGACATGCCCCACGTGCGCCCCGGCTCAGGACGCCTGCCTGGCCAACGGCAGCTGCGCCGAGACCTGCGACGGGACCTTAGAGAGCTGCCCCAATGGGTGCGGTTGCAACCGCGCCACGGTCGAGGGTCCCTCGCACTGCATATTGTGGAGTCTTGACTGCGCCTCGGCCCCGCTGTGCGCCAGCACCGCCGAGTGCCCAGCGGGGCAGCAGTGCCAGCTCACCACGTGTGGCATCGGTGTCGGCGGCAACCGCTGCGTGCCTCTCTGCGCCACGGCGTAGCGGGCGCGCGCCGCGCGGACCGGGGGCGGCCGGGCCGGGGACTCCTCCCCGGCCCGGCCCATGCGCATCACGTCTGCTCTCTCGTCTCACTGCTTCCCGCGGAGCCAATCCCAGACGCTCCGCCGCGGTGGCGCCTGGTGGACATCCTGCGCGGGCAATTGCGGCACTCCTGGGGCCGCTGAGCGCATGCCCCGCCAGAGGAGGGAATACGCAGAGCAGCAGGATCGGTGGCCGATAGACGGGCAAACCCGCTCTGGTCGATGCCTCCGTCGTGGACTGGTGAGCATTACCGTTCACGCCCCGTCCCGACGCCCGTTCCACGGGTAGGACGTCTCGGTGGCCCGCAGCCCGGCATCCTGGCGACCTCGGGTCAGGCGATCCGGTACTGCTCCAGCGCGGCACGGTTGGGATCGGCGCCGATGCCCGGCACGTTTGGCGGGCTCACCGTGCCATCGTCGTTGAGGGTCAGGGTGTGGGTGTAGATGTTGCCCCACATCGGATCGACCGTATCCCGGTAGAACTCCAGGATCAACCCGTTCGGGATGGCCGCAACCAGGTGCACGTGGATCTCCTGCGAGCCGTGCGGGGCGACATCGATGTCGTGCGCCTGGGCGTAGGCGGCCACCTTCATGAACTCCGTCACCCCGCCCAGGATCTGGGCGTCGGCGTTGAGGATGGCAACCGCATCCTGGGCGATCAGGTCGCGGAACCCGTATTTCGTGTACTCGTTCTCGCCGGTCGCGATGGGAATCGTGGTGGCCGCGGCAATCTTCCGGTGGCCGGCGTAGTCGTCGGCCGCGATCGGTTCCTCGAACCAGAACACGTCGTCGTCTTCCATCGCCTTCGCCATCTGGATCGCTTCGTAATACCGGTACGCGCAGTTGGCATCGACCATCAGTTTCACGTCGGGACCGATCGCGGCGCGCACCGCCTTGACGCGCGCCGCATCCTCGCGAATGGAGAGCGCCCCCACCTTCATCTTGACCGCGCGGGCGCCCATCTCGACGTTGGCAACCATCTCCGCGGCAAGTTCCTTGAGGCCCTTGCCGTCTTCGTAGTACCCGCCCGCGATGTAGGTGGGAACGCGGTCCCGGAACCCGCCGAGCAGCTTGTAGAGGGGCAGGCCGGCAACCTTGGCCCGGATATCCCAGAACCCGATGTCCAGGCCGGCGATGGCCCGCGTGGTCATGCCGCGGCGGCCAATAAGCTTCGGCACCCACATCGTGTGCCACAACCGTTCGACATCGATCGGGTCCTCGCCAATCAACGCCGGCGTGAGCTGCTCAACCGTCGCCTGGACGATCTTGCCGCCGGCGCTCAGCCCAATCCCGGTAATGCCTTCGTCCGTCTCGATCCTGACGACAGCGAGCCCGGAATGGGTGTAGGTGTGCAGGCCGTTGGTGATCGGTTTCGCGCGCGGCCAGCGGTATTCCTCAGTGGTGATGTCCGTGATCTTCATTTGCGTGTCCTCTCGGCGGATCGGTGGACCGGAACCGTGCGGGCGGGCGGATCGGTCCGGCCGGCGGGTATTCGGAGGTCCGAGCATGGGCAAGGCTCCCGGCGGCGACGGAGGGCAAGGGATCCGCAGTCTAGCCGGAGTCGCACCCGCACGCCTTTTTCAACAGGCTGGGCCGTTTTTGCGACGCGGCATCGAGGCGACGGTAGCGTCGCAGAGCTCATGTGACCGGTGCGCCGGAGTCCACCAGGAACCGGGAGAGCCAGGCGAGACCAACCGAGCCGAATGGCTCTGCGTGTCGCTCGACCAAGTCGCGGATCTGTTCGCAGGTGGATTCGGCCCGCGCGGCGATTTCGTCCGGCATGGACCATGTGGCCCGCGTTCGCTCAAACTCGTTCTGGTCCCGGACCTGCACGCGTCCGTCAGCGCTCCGCAACACGTCCAGCTCCAGGTCGACGAGTTCCAGCACGTCGTCGACCCAACTCGCCGGCAGGACGATGTCGACGTCGACCACGGGATCGAGGGGATGGAAGCACGCCGTCCAGTAGGCTGCCTGGGGTACCACGACGACGAACGACGATCGGCACGCGCCGGAGCGCGTGCCATCGGGGGCCCGCCAGGGATCACCTTGGGTGAGGCCCACCCAGCGTCCGAATTCGTCTTCGCCGAGGAATCGGCCCATTGACACCCCGGGTTGCCGACGGGGCCATTTGAGGTTCCGAATCTCGATCATCCGGAGGTCCGCCATGGCCGGCATCCTGAATCGGTACATGCGAGCGGCGCCCGGCGCGACGTAACCCCAGGAGCGTAACACATGGGTTTCGAGACGCTCTGGCGGAGTCGCAAAAACGGGCGTTTGTGCGACGACGCGAGACGCGCTTCGCGTCGAAGGTGGTGGTCGCTCCTTGGGCCTCGCCACACCATCCGGGGCGCATTGTGGTCACGTTACTGGCCGACTGCGTGCTGATCCGGCGGTGCCCCGCCGCCGGCCAGCGCCTCGGCGATCGCCTCGTCGAGCGGCAGCGCCGCCCCCGCCGCGAGGGCCGCCGCGGCGGGGGCAACCCCCACCGCCGACCGGATCGTCGCGAGGATCTCGGCCTGCACGCGCTCCAACCCGGACCGCAGCGGCTCCCCGGTCGCCGGCCGCATCGCCGCCGCCGCCCCGAGCAGCCGCGCCGCGCGCTCGCCCTCCCCGGTCGCGGCGGCCACCCGGCCGAGGTTGTCGAGGCACCACCCGACCCACCACCGGTACCCCAACCGCTGGGCCAGCAACAGCGACTCGGCCAGCGCCGTCCGCGCCCGCGCCAGGTCGCCGGCCTGTTCGGCCACGGCGCCGAGGTTACCGACGACCATACAGACTTGGCGGTGGTCGCCGAGGCGGCGGAAATCCGCCAGGGCGTCCTCGTGCGCGGCGGCCGCGCGGACCAGGTCTCCCCGTTCGAGCGCCACGATCGCGAGCCAGTGCTTGGCCTTCGCGACCCCCCAGGCGTCGCCAACGTCCCGCGCCAGCGCCAGGCTCTGCCCCAAGAGCGCCTCGGCCCGCGCGAATTCCTCGTCGGCGCGCGCCTCGTCACCCAGGCGGTGGCGCGCCACTTCGCCCCGGGAGATCGCCGCGTTGCCGCGGGTGCGCAGCGCCGCCGCCTCCCCGGCCCGGTCGCCGGAAACCCGCGCCAGGGCCACGGCCTCGTCGAGGCAGGCAACCGCCGCGTCGTAGTCCCCCTGCCGCTCCGCCAGGTCGCCGACCGCGACCAGCGCCCGCGCCCGCCCGGCCGGTTCGACCGCGCCCGTAGCCAGGAATGTCTCCAGCCAGCGCCGGCCCTCCGGCGCCCGGTCGTGAACGACCCAGAACGTCCAGAGCGCCGCCGCCAGCCGCAGACCGCGCTCCGCCTCCCCGGCGTCACGCAGCCACGCCAGCGCCGCCCGCAGATTGGCCACCTCGGCCTCCAGTCGGTCGAGCCAGGCGGCCTGGTCGGAGCCGAGCAGTGCCGGCTCCGCCCGCTCGGCCAGCCCGAGACACGAGGCGGCATGACGCTCGCGGATCGCCGGTTCCTCTCCGCTTGCTCCGAGTCGCTCCCGGGCGTACTCGCGGATCGTCTCCAGCATCGCGAAGCGGGGCTCGCCGTCGGGCCCGTCGACCCGGCCGACCAGTTGGTGATCGACCAGCGCGGCGACGCCGTCGAGCCCCCTGCCTCCCCCGTCCCCGGCCACGAATTCGGCCGCCTCCGGGGAGAAGCCGGCGACGAACACGGCCAGCCGCCGGAAAAGGACCTGCTCTGCCTCGCCCAACAGGTCGTGGCTCCAGGCGATCGCGTCGCGCATCGTCCGGTGGCGGTCGGGGGCGTCGCGCCGGCCAGAGGTCAACAGCGGCAACCGCCGCGCCAGGCGGGGGAGCATCGCGGCCGGCGCGAAGAGGGTGCTCCGGGCCGCGGCCAATTCGATCGCCAGCGGTAGGCCGTCCAGCCGGTGGCAGACGGCCGCGACCGCGCCGGCGTTTTCACCCGTGAGCACGAACGCGGGGTCGGCCGCCCGCGCCCGGTCGACGAAGAGCCGGACCGCGCCGACCTCGGCCAGCCGCTCCACGACCGGCAGGCGCTCCAGATCGGGCAGCGCCAGGGGCGGCACGGGCACGCCGTGCTCGCCGGCGAGGCGCAGGGGGGACCGGCTGGTGGCGAGGACCGCCAGGGTCGGGCACCGGGTGAGCAGGTCCGTGATGAGGGGTGCCGCGTCGAGCAGGTGCTCGAAGTTGTCGAGCACGAGCAGCAAGTGGCGATTGCGCAGGGCGTCCCCCAAGCGGTCGCCCGACGATCGTCCGCCGGCCTCGACCACGCCGAGGGCGTGGGCGATGGTGGATGCGACGAGGGCAGGGTCGCGGACGGCGGCGAGGGCCACGAACTTGGCCCCGTGGGCGAAGTCCTCGCCCAGGTCCGTGGCGACCTGGAGGGCGAGGCGGGTCTTGCCCACGCCGCCGGGCCCGGTCAGCGTCACCAGCCTGACATCGTCCTGGCGGAGCAGAGCGGCGACCGCCGTCACCTCGCGCTCCCGGCCGACCAGCGGGGAAAGCGGCGCCGGCAGACCGGGCAGGGCGACGTCCGGCTGGGCGGCCCGGCCGCGTTTCGGCACCGACGCCGCCAGGGCAGCGGTCTCCTCGGCCGCGAGTCCGAGGGCGGCGGCCAACGCGCGCACCGTGGCCGGGTACGGATGGCGGTGCTCGCCCCGCTCCAGCGCGCTGACCGCGTTAGGCGTCAGCCCGGCCCGCGCGGCCAGGTCCTCCTGGGTCAGGCCAGCCGCGTCGCGGGCGCGCCGCAGCCGCGCGCCGAAGGACGCGCCCGGTTCGCTCGCGGCGGCCCTCCGTGGTTCGTCCATCGCCGGCTCCAGCATCGTCTGCGTGCGGCCATGGTACCCCACCAGCGGCGCACCGCGGCCCAAGTGGGTGAGGAAGTGGGTGAGGAGCCTTGGTGGTGCCGCGGTTCGCCGGGGCCCATCCTGCTCTTAGTCGCCGCAGGGGGGACGGGCATCGTCCCTCGGCAGGCATCGAATTGACGCAGGACAAGGAGTCACCGATGACCACGCATCGATCAAGCGCACCCGTTACCCGCCGCACCGCGCTCGCCGGCCTCGGCGCCGGAGGGTTCGGCCTTGCCCTCGCCGCCACCGCCCGCCCCGCCGCCGCCCAGGAGGGGGCCGGCGACCATGGCCAATCACCCGCTGGTGGGCGTCTGGCTGGACCGGAGCAAACGTCAACGAACTCAGCCTTGTCCATTTGGATGCGGACGGAAGCAGCACCTTTCAAGGAGGGAGCATCGCAACGGGACCTGACGACGCGCTGACCTTCAGCGGGTCGGCGATGGGAGTATGGGAGCCAGTCAGCGAGCGCGGGATCCATATCACGTTTACCTGGCAAAACCGTGACGCGACCGGCGCGGTGACCAGCACCGTGACCGTCGACGGGTACCCGGTCGCCAACGAAGACGACATGTCGTTTTGGGACGATGGCTCACAGGCGGTCGTCATCGTTCGCGACCCCACCGGACGGCCGGTCATTGAGGAACATCAACGGCGTCCCCCGCGTGGCCGGAGTACGCATGGCGCCGGGGAAGCCCGGCTACCGAAGACGGCGCTCGCCGATGCTTGCCTCCGCCCGCGGCCGCCACGCCCACGGCGTAACGGCCGAGGCCGACCGATCGCGACGATGGGTCGAGGACGCGGCGGGCCGGGGCGGCCGTCGGCCCGCGCCAGGGCAGCCGCATCGGCCCACACGACGCGAGGGAGGCCACGCGATGCGCCAGCTCGTCTACGCGATGCGCTTCACCGGGCGGGCGACGCCGGCCAGCCCGGACGGCATGGTCCTCAAGGCGGCGACGACCGCCCCCAGTTCGACCGTCACCTCCACCGTCGGCCCCGCCGGGCTCGCCGGCGAGCCTGGACCCGGCGGCCGGGGGCGACGGCGACGTTCGCGTCGGAGGTGACCTTCACCGGCGCGACGAGCTTCCAGGAGGTCGGCACGATCGCCTTCGGCGCGGGCCACCGCCTGCGCTTCTCCACCGTCGGCAGCGGCTACCTCGGCCCCAGCCCCGATCCCGCCCGCAAGCACGGCACGGTGTCGTGGCGGGTCGAGGGGGGCGAGGGCCAGTTCGCCGGGGCGAGCGGGCTGATCACCTCCAACGTCGTCGTCGGCGCGGACCTGGCGATCACCGACCACCACCTCGGCGTCCTCTTCTTGCCGTAGGGCGTCGCGCCCCATCGCCGGCGCGGAAAGGAGCACGGCCCATCCCGTCGCAGGTCGTCAGACGTTTCGTCATTTCGACTCTCTTCCGTCTCGTCACAGGCAAAGGAGCCTTCCCGTGACCAATCACCGAACCGAACCGAACGTCTCCCGCCGCACCGCCCTCGCCGGCCTCGGCGCCGGCGGCCTCGGCCTGGCCCTGGCCGCCGCCGCTCGCCCCGCCGCCGCCCAGGAGGGCGCCAGCGACATGGCGAGTCACCCGATGGTCGGCACCTGGGCCGCGGTGACCCCTGGTGGGGTTGTCCCGCAGATCCATGGCGCCGACGGTTCGTTCATCGCGGCCTTCCCCCCGAACTACGTCGACCCGATGCTCGGTCTGGCCTTCCAAGGTCCTGGCCTCGGACGGTGGGAACCCGACGGCGAGCGGCGCGGTCTCATCACGTTTCTCCAGGCGCTGTCCGATACCGATGGCGCCTACATCGGTACCTACCAGGTCTCGGCGGCGATCGAGGTGAGCGAGGACGGGCAAACGTGGACTGGCGGCGACCCGACGCAGGTCATCGTGCGTGATGGAGCCAACAACGTCGTCTTTGAAGATGTGGTGTCTGGCTCACTGGTGACCGCGACCCGCATCGGCGCGACCATGGACTCGGTCGTCCTGCCGGTGGCGACGCCCGCGGCGGCTACCCCGACCGCCTAACGCTCGGACCCGCGCGGCGTGACGTCCGGCTTCGCGGCGACCAGCGCGGGACGGGCGTCTTGCGATAATGCAACGAGATGGTGGTGTCCGGGGCATCGACGCAACTGGGGGTGTGGTGTGGACAAGGCCCAACCGACCGGCCCCAACCCGTCCGGTGTGTGCCAGTGCGGCTGTGGCCAGCCGGCGCCGATTGCCCGCACGACGGTTCGGTCGCGCGGGCGGGTCCGGGGCCAGCCGATCCGCTACCTCCGCCACCACCACCCGCGGAGCGCCATCGGGAACCATACCGTCGATCCGGAGATGGGGTGCTGGGGTCTGGCGGGGACCGGTGATCAGGTAGACCAGGCACCACGCCAGCGCCTGCTCCGGCTCGACCGACCGGAACGCCTCCCGCTCCGGCCGCAGCAGGCACACCACCCAGCCGCGCTCGTCCTGTCATCGCGCACGTAGCCACCCCTGTCGGAGATCGCCTCCCGGAGCGCCGTTCGCAGCGGGGCTCGGGGCAGCGACGGGTCGACGCCGGCGCGGGCGATCGCGCTGGCCAGATCCCACGGCAGGGGCGGGCGGTCGCGGTCGTCAGGCATCGCCCGGCCCCCCGCGCCGTGAGCTTGGCCCGCCACCGCTTGACCGCCGTCTCGGTGCGCCCCAGCATCATCCCCAGCTCCCGGGCGGTCAGCTGCCGGTGCGCCAGTACCACCGCGTCCTGCTCGGTGTTCCAGGCGTCCGGCGCGGCACCCCGAAGCGCGGAGAGACCGACCGCGGCGCCCAGACCCTTCAGACCCGCCTGCTCCGCTCCAGCGGCCTGGTCGGACCAGCCGGCGATCTGGGACGCTGATTCGACCATCTACGTACTTTCCCGGATGTGTATCCTCCGCGACGGGCGTAGGGTCGACCTATGACGGGCCGATCCGGTCCGCACCCTGGATCGCACACCGCTGCCGGAGGGAGAGACCGATGACCACGCTTGACCGCATACGGCTCGACCGTCGCCGGCTGCTGCTGGGTGGTGGGGTGACCCTGGCGGGGGTTGGCACCGGCGTGCGCCTCCGGACGGGACATCGGGGTGCGGCCCAGAACGCGTCACTGCCGGCGACCACCAGCGGGGATGCGCTGAGCGAGGGCGGCGTGCCCTCCTGCACCTGACGCCCACGATGCCGCCGCCGAAGCTCTTCGCTGACGACGCCATCACCTTCGCGGACCTGGCGGCGCAACTCGACGCGGTTGGGGGTGTGCCGCCCGCCGCGACCATGCGCGAGCTGGCCTGGGCGTGGGTTCCGGTCATCCGCAGCCTCGTGCTGGATGACCTCGACGTGAGCTTTTCGTACCCAGACGAATGGCGGGACGTCTTCGGCTGGGGCTTTGACCAGGTGGATCAGTACGTCGGATTGCAGGCAAACCACGAACGCATCGTGTTGCTGCGCGGCCGGTTTGACCCCGCCGAACTTCAGGCAGCCCGGCAGGCGGGCGGCGCGCAGCAGATCCTGGCGCCGGGCGGAGTCGCGCCGGACGGCGCCGAGGTATTCGGCCCCAGCCAGTATCCGTCGGGCGCGGGAACGCCTGCGGTGCCCTCCAGGATCGTCCAGATCGTGAGCATGGGGTTCGAGACCAGCGCCGTGCTCCCGGGCGGCATCGTGGTCTACACCGCGTCGTCGGACGCCATGCGCCAGGTGCTGGCGACGGCCGCCGGCCAAGAACCCGCGCTCGTCGATCAGGCCGGCGTAAGCGAGCTGCTGGCGACCGGCGGGGAGCTGGCCTCCGCGCGCGTGATGCCGGGTCTGTCCCTGGCCAACCAGGGTCCCGGCGCCACAGCCGTGTTTGCGTACCCGGCCACACCTGGTACGCCGATTACCCGCGCCCAGTTCGACGCGGCAATGGCCACGGCGCAGGCGGAGGGAACTCGGGTCGAGGAGGAGCAGCGGCGGATGCCCGAGATCACCCACGCGCTCCTCGGCATCACCCCGGGCGGTCCGCTGCCGATCGGGTCCCCGGATGACGCGACGCCGGTGCCGGCCGCTGTCTCCGGCATTCCCGATGCGGAGTTCCGCTTCGTGCTCCGCTTCGCGAGTGCCGACGATGCGGCCACCGCCGTCGGGGTGATCGAGGACCGTCTGGCGAGGGGCCAGTCAGACGTGTACCAGATCGCCTGGAGCGACCTCTTCCGTGAGTGGAGCGTCGCCGCCTCGCCCGTGGATGCGCGGATGGTGCTGGCTCGGATCCGACCCGATGGTTGGCGGACGAACGCATGGATCGCGCTCTACGAACGGGGCGATCTGACCTTCTGGGCTGGTAACGGGGATACGCCGCGCCCGGCTGGGGCGGCCGTGGCGGCGCGGGGGAAGACCGACCGGGACGTGCGGCGGGAGTGTCCAGGGCCACCCGGAGGCCAAGAGCGTAGGGCCCGACGGGCGGCCGAGTGTCCGGGCGATCTCGGTGACGGTGTGGGTGGGAGCGAGATCGAGCACGGCGCGCCGCAGCGCGGCGACCTCCGGGTAGGCCGGATCGGCGGGACGCCCGCCAGAAGGGCGGATAGGTGTACAGGAAACGTGCGGGCGGGCGAATCGGTCCGGCCGGCCTGGCCGTGTCGCCGGTGTAGCGCCGGGCGGTGGTGACGACGGTGCGGGGGACACCGAGCAGGGCGGCGATCTCGGGGGTGGAGTGGTCGGCGGCGAGGGCGCGAGCGCGTCGGACAGTCGCGGACCGCGGACGGGTGCGGTGGAGCGACGGGAGCCCGGCGTGCTCCAGCACCCGCCGCACCCTCGGCAGGGGCAGACCGAGGTCGGCAGCGATCTGGGCGGGCGTGCGGAAGTGGGCCAGCGCCCGCACGAAGGCGCGGATCACCTCGTCAGGCGGCAGGGGACGGTCGTGCTGGTCGGTCATGCCAGGATCGTAGCACCGCGTCGCTGGCGCTGCTGTCGGACCCGCGCGGCGTGACGTCCGGCTTCGCGGCGACCAGCGCGGGACGGGCGTCTTGCGATAATGCAACGAGATGGTGGTGTCCGGTGCATCGACGCAACTGGGGGTGTGGCGTGGACGAGGCCCAACCGACCGGCCCCAACCCGTCCGGCCTGTGCCAGTGCGGCTGCGGCCGCCGGACGCCGATCGCCCGCACGACGGTTCGGTCGCGCGGGTGGGTCCGGGGCCAGCCGATCCGCTACCTCCGCCACCACCACCCGCGGAGCGCCGTCGGGGACCACGACGTCGATCCGGAGACGGGGTGCTGGCGTCTGGCGCGGGACCGATGAGCGGAGGGTACGGGGTCATCACCGTCGCCGGAAAGACCGCGTCGGCCGCCCGCGTCTACTACGCCGCCGCCCGCGGTCCCATCCCCGCTGGGGTGCGGCTCCGGCGGCGCTGCGACCGCCCGGCGTGTGTCAACCCGGACCACCTGGAGCCGGGACCCGGCGGGGCGCCGCCGACCAAGCTCGCGGACGCGGACGTCCGGTCCATCCTCGCGGTCGGGACGACGGTGCCAATGGCCGAGGTGGCCCAGCGGTACGGCGTGACGCCGTCGATGATCCACCACATCCTGAGCGGTCGCAGACGGGCAGCGGTGGCGCCCGAACTGGCGCGGCCGTTGGCCACCCATGCGCGACCCCAGGACCCGGGTGCCTGAGGACGAGGACGTCCACAGCACAGCGGGGTCGCGGATCAGCCGGCGGCGGTTACGCCCCGCCGAAGGCGAACAGGAACTCGTAGCCCGACGGGACGTAGACGATGCCGTCGACGACCGTCGGATCGGCGTCGTAGTTGTCCGTGACGTACACCGCGACGCGCCACAACTCCCGCCCGTCAGATGCGTCCAACGCGTACACCGTCTCGGCGTCGAGGGCGTAGACCACGCCCGCCGCCACGACCGGGGCGCCCGCCACCTCCCGCGCGGTCGCAACCCGCCAGCGCTCCGCCCCGCTCGCCGCGTCCAGGGCGACGAGGCCGCCCTCGCCGACGCCGACGTACGCCGTGCCGGCGACGACCGCGGCCGCGGAGAGATCGATCGATCCGCTGACGAAGCGCCACCGCTCCGTGCCCGTGGCGGCATCGAGCGCCACCAGGTCGGCCTGGATGTCGACGGCGAAGAGCATGCCGTCGGCGACGGCGAGGGGGCGGCGGGACGTGGCCACGACGGCGGCCTTCCACCGCAGCGCGCCGTCGGCGGCATCCAGGGCGACGACGTCGCCGTTCCCCCCGCCGCAGAGGTAGACCGTCCCGTCCGCCACCGTGGGCGCGCAGGGGAACGGGCCCACCAGGTACCGCCACCGTTCGGCGCCCGTCTGGGCGTCGAGGGCGTAGAGGTTGCCGTCGAAGCTGGCGACGTAGAGGGTCTGCTCGACGACCACCGCGGACATGCCGACGCCCTCGCCGGCCGCGAACCGCCAGCGCTCGGCGCCGGTGGCCGCGTCGAGCGCGTACAGGTGGCGATCCCGGCTGCCGACATACACCAGACCCTCGGCCACCGTGGGCGAGGAGGTGATCCAGTCGCTGGCCGCGAACCGCCAGCGTTCCGTGCCGGTGGCCGCATCGAGCGCGTAGAGGGTGTTGTTGGTCCGCCCGCCGACGTAGACCACGCCGGCGACGACCGCCGGGGTGGTCCCGAACCCGCCGGCCCCCTGGAACCGCCACCGCTCGACGGGGCTTGCCGCCGGTCCCGGACCCGGGTTCTCGCCGGTGCGGGCCGGGCTGCCGCGGTACATCGGCACGCCGACGGCCGCTCCGCTCGCCGGCGTCGCCTCCTGCGCGAGGCCGTGCGCCGACCACCCGAAGGCGGCCACGACCAGGACGAGGAGTGCCGAACCGATCCTGCTGCGCCGCACTGCATTCCCCTCCGCACGCCGTCGAGATCGCCGTCCGGCGGCCATCGTACCAAAGCGCTCCGGGACCGTCGTCCGACGACCGTGCCGGTGCAATAGGCCGCACGGCAATGGCCGAGGAGTTAGACGAGGAGCTGGCCGACCTGGTCGAGGTGATCAGTCGTCGGGGTTTGGCGCTTAGGCCCGTTCGACCGCAGCCCCGAGCGGTGACTATCGGGCCCGCGCCGTATCAACGACCACCCGCGCCACGTCGTACGCATCCTCGAACGGAGCGAGGACGCGCGCCGTCGCCGCCACGACGATGAGCACCTCGCCGACGAACTGACTTTGGCTCTTGAAATGTTGTTCCAGAATACTACCGCAAATCCGATTTCATCAGGAGAAAATGGCGTCGTTGACCCATTCGACCCAGCCGAACCGGGTACTTGCGCCATCTGAGCTGCGAGCTATGGATTGTGATTGCCCTAGAAAATGCCTTCGCTTATCGGAGCAGATTGACTCGCCTCCCTGTTCGCATTGAGGTCAGCTACCAAAGTACGGGACATCGTCAACCTGAGGAGTGGGCGTGGAGAAGCGCGGCTCACTTGGGTCTCCCCGATCGCATGTAAGTCCGGCGCCTCGGCGACCACCACCCAGGCGTGGTCGTGACGCAATCGCGCGCGAGCGAGCGCCCGCGTCACCTCTATGGTGGCCTCACATCGCTCCTGACCGTTAATGCCAGCGATCGTCAAAGCCGGAAAACGGTCCGCGTCCCACTGGCAGCGTCTCGGACGATTCGGGCGACCGTTACGTGGCTAACCCCGTGCTCTGCCGCAACCTGGCGGAGCGTGGTGCCGCGGGAAGCTGCGGTCCGGACAAGGGGCTCATGCTGGGAAGAGAGCTTCCGGGCGAGTGAGGCGGCGTCGTGGCGGTCCACTCCATCCAGGTCCCACAGAATGAGGGCGCCGGTCAGCCAGTGCCGCATTCCAGCTCGATGACGTCCAGCCCGAGGACGGATGGCAGCGGGGCCACCGCACGTCCGCAGTGGGTGTCGACGCACCGCGCTGGCGCTACCCCCGTGCCCTAGGTCGCGATGAACTCGGCTGTACCTTCCAGCATGACAGCCCGGTACTCCTCGAGCGCCCCCGCAGGCGGGGGACCGGCGATCGTGCTGACCTCCACCGCGAGGATCGAGAGAGTGGCAAACGGGACCGGGGCATCCCCAGGGCGCATTGGGCGAAAAGTTGGCAGCACGAGGACCAGCCTGAAGTCACCCTGGTCGGGGAACGCTCCGAGATCAATCGTCACCAACCTTCCCAGCGCGCTCGCTTCCGGGCCTGAGAACGACGCGTTGCCCGAGTACGGCCCCTCGTATGTGCCCACCGGTTCACCGGAATCGCCGGTCGCGACGTAGGTGAGCCGCACCGCCTCACCTTGAAGTTCGCCGGCGAGGACGATGCGGTTCGGCTCCGCACCCGTCTCCTCCTGCGGCGCGGGCGTTCCCTGCGCGAGCGTAATGTTCCTTCCCGCGGCGGCAAGGAAGGTCGCCGCAACCCCGGAACCGGTCAGACGGCGAAGCGCCGTTCGCCGCGAGATGCGATCGGCAGAAGTCGTGAACTTGTGGGGCAAGCGGTCGGTGTTCACGGTGGTTCCTTTCTGCCCATGAGCGGGCGGTGACAGGTTTCAACGGCTTCCGGTGCGGTGTGGTCACAGACGCCGTTCTGATGGACGCTCGTCCCCCGCGGACCCAGGTAATTGGTGCCGGACCCGTACCGACCGTCTTGACACCGAAGACGCTGTGATCCGAGGTGAGGTTCCCAAGTGCGGATTGCGCCCGGGCAGAGCGCCATCCTCATCTACGCGAAACCAACGCGGTTTGATGCCGGTGCCTCGAGCGCTGGGGGAGTGCCCGTCTCTCTTTGTACGAACGCTGACTTGACAGCGAGTCGATGCTGGAATATGGTGCGTAAACGATTAGATAATCGATTAACCACTCATTCTCATCCGGGCACGCGGCTGGATCTGGATCGATGGACGTTCGCTCCTGCCAGGTGGATCAGCTTGCCGCGATCACCCTCACCGAGGGTGATCTGTCCGTCATTGTTGTCCCCGAGGTGGGAGGCAAGCTCTGCTCGATCATCTGGGAGGGCCGGGAAATTCTGGCTCGCAACCCGCTCCGCCCGCCGCGGTACGCCGCTTCGTATGCCGACTTCGACGCCAGCGGTTTCGATGAGTGCCTACCCTCGATCGGCGCGTGCGCCTACCCGCTGGAACCATGGCTGGGGACCGCGATCCCCGATCACGGCGAGGTCTGGTCGATCCCGTGGTCGTGGACGCTCGACGAAGAGCGCCTGCACCTGGCTGTCCACGGCGTCCGCTTCCCCTATACCTTTGAACGATCGATCGAACTGCGGCCGTCTGGCTCGATTCGCCTGCGCTACGCGCTCACGAACCATGGTCCCTTCCCCTTCAACTATCTGTGGTCGGCGCATCCTCTGCTGGTGCCGCGCCCGGGCATGCGGATCCACCTGCCGGCCGGAAACGCGGGTGCGCGTCGATTGGTCGAAAGACGGCCGTCTGGGTGATCTTCTGGCGGAACACACCTGGCCCCTGACGCATGACAAACATGGGCGGGCCATCGACCTGGGCCTGATCCCGGGCCGAGAGGCCGGCTACGTCGATAAGCTCTTCACCACCCGCTTGCGCGACGGTTGGTGCGCCGTGCATGACCCGGCCGACGGGTTCTACGTGGCGTTCCTCTTCCCGAGCGAGCGAGTCCCGTACGTCGGGTTGTCGATCAATTCGGGCGGTTGGCCACTCGATCGACCCGCCTACTACAACCTCGGGCTCGAACCCTGTTCCGGCTATCCGGATCGCCTCGACCTCGCCATTGCTAGAGGCGATTGCGCCGTGGCCGCGCCCGGCGAGCGCCACGAGTGGCACGTCGATCTGCACGTCGGCCGCTGCCCCGATCTTCCCGCGCTGATCCCGCGTCTGCGTGAAGTGACGCGACGCCGCATGAGCACGATCAAGGACATCGCCACCCGGGCGGGCGTCTCGACCGCGACCGTCTCGTACGTGATCAACGGGACCCGGTTCGTGAGCCCACAGCTCCGCGACCGTGTGATGACCGCGGTCGCGGAGCTCGACTATCGCCCAAACGCGGTCGCGCAGAGTCTCCGCCAGAAACGGACCCGCACCATCGGGTTGATCATTCCCGACAACAGCAATCCCTTCTTTGCCGAGGTCGCCAAAGGCGTCGAGGATGCAGGGTACGACGCCGGTGTCAGCGTCATGCTGTGCAACTCCGACGGCAATTTCGACCGGGAGGTGCGTTACCTGCAACTGCTGCGCGACAAGCAGGTGGAAGGCGTCATCTTCATCGCCACGACTCCCAGAGTCGACCACCTCGCCGGCATCGTCGAGCGCTCGATCCCGGCCGTCGTTTTCTACCGGAACGTGCCCCAATTCGACGTCGACACGCTCGTCGTCGACAACCTCGGCGGCGGTCGTCTGGCCACGCGCTACCTCCTCGAGCTTGGCCATACCCGGATCGCCTGCGTCGCGCCGGCCTCGACCGATTCCCCGAGCTCGCTTCGCGTCAGTGGATTCCGCCGCGCGGTCGAAGAGGCGGGACTCCCGATCGACGAGGCCCTCTTCTACCACGGCGACAACCGGTTCTCCGGTGGCCGCGATGGAGCTGACTATCTGCTCTCCACCGGCCGCCCGTTCACGGCCATTTTCGCTGGCAACGACATCATGGCGCTCGGCGCGATTCGCCGGCTGCAGCAGTCCGGTATCGGTGTGCCCGGTGATGTCTCGGTGGTCGGATTCGATGGGATCGGTCTGGGCGACTTCGTCACGCCATCCCTGACGACCGTCGTCCAGCCGCGATACGACGCCGGTCAAACCGCGCTCCGACTGTTGCTGGAGCGGATCGAAGACAACTACTGCGGGCCTCCACGCGCGATCGAGCTGGAAACCGCGCTTGTGATCCGGGAGTCGACCGCGCCGCCCCCAACCGTGGGCATCGCGGCGCAGGCGAGGAGGATGCGGTGACTTACATCACGCGCGATGAGCTGCTCGAAGTCTGCCGGCTGGTCTACGACCGCTGGCTGACAAATGCCGGTGGCAGCAACTTCAGCGGCCGCATTTCGGCCGATTCGGTGCTGCTCACCCCGACCGGCAACGCCAAGCGAACACGCTTGCGGATGAGCCCGGACCACCTCCTCCACGTCCGCCTCGACGGGACCGTGGTCGAAGGGCAGGGCGAACTCTCATCGAGCTGGCCGACCCATCAAGGGCTCTATCAGGCGTTCCCCGAGATCGGCGCGGTCATCCACGCCCACCCGTTCTACGCGACCGTCTTCGCGGCCAAGCGCTGTGACCTGCCGGTCGTGCTCGACGGCATGGCCAAGTACGGCACGATCCCGGCACTGTCCGGCCGCAACAAGATCGACAGCCCGCCGTTCGTCGAGGAGGTGGTCGAGGTCTTCGCGCGCCACCGCGCGACCGTCGCGAAATGCGGGTTCGGCGTGCTCTACCCGGGTCACGGCGTGCTCGTCGCCGGTCCCGATATCGATGATGCCTACGACTTGCTGGAACGGATGGAGTTCAATGCCGCCGCGATCCTGCTCGGGCGGCTTCTCGACGAGCCACCGGTGGGAGCGCCGGGGCCGAAGGCGAATCCGACGTGATGTCGGCAGCGGTCGACGCCCGGGATCTGCTGGTGGTCGGCGCCAACCCGGCGATCGACGTCTACTACTGCCTCGACCGGCTCGGCGTTGGCGACGTCAACCGGGTGGCATCCGTGCGCCGTGTGCCCGGCGGCAAGGCGAACAACCTTGCGCGGGCCTATCGCCGCTCGGCGGCAACCCGGTGACGACCGGGATCGTCGGCGGCGACGTTGGCCGCCAGATCCTCGCCGGTCTCACCGCCGAGGGCATCGGGCACGACTACGTCTGCGCGGTCGGCGAATCCCGGCAAACCGTCACGCTCGTCGAACCGGACGCAACGACGGTCTTGCTCGAACCCGGACCACCCGTCTCGGCCGAGGTCCTCGATAACCTGGCTGCCAAAGTCGCTGCCTGGTCGGCGCACGTCCCGGCCGTCGCGATTACGGGCTCGCTCCCGCCCGGTGCGCCTGCGTCCTATGTCGCACGGCTCGTCGAGGACGTGCGGGGCGCTTCCAGCGCGTATGTGGCGGTCGACGCATCCGGCGACGCGCTCCGCCATGCCGCGTTGGCCGGACCGCACCTGATCAAGGTCAACACTGACGAGTACGAGCAGCGCGTTTCACACGTCCGCCGGAACACTGCCGGACGTCGAGCGAGTGTTCGCAACGCTGGTTGCCGGCGGTGTGGAAATGCTCTGTATCACCGGCGGAGCGCGGGGAGCGCTCATCCTCTCCGAACACGATCGATTCGCCGTGAAGACGAGCGTCGCACAACCCGTCTCGACGGCCGGCGCGGGCGATGCGTTTCTTGCCGGTTTGCTATTTGCGCTCGCCGCCGTGGCGATGCACTCCAGGAGGCGGCGCGGCTTGCATCGGCGGCGGCGGCGGCGGCGGTGCTGACGGTCGAAGCCGGGTTCATCGAACAGGCGGCGGTCGACGCGGCCCTGGAGCGGACCGAATTGCTCGATGCCGCGGACTTCTTTGCGGAGGCGCAGCCATGAGCGCCCAGGCAACGAACGGCGGCATCGCCATCGCGCTCGACATCGGCGGAACCGCGATCAAGGCGATCGCGATCGGTCGCGACGGCGAGCTGCTCGCGCTGGAGCGCCAGCCGACGCCCAGCGGGCGCCCGCCCGACGAGGTTGCCGACCTCATCGTCGAGACCATTCGCCGGCTGCTGGCGCGGTCAGCTGTCGGTCGATGGAGTCGGTCGCGGGTATCGGCGTGTCAATGGCGGCATTCGTCACCTCGGCCGGGGTCATCACGGCGACGGCCCACCTCGCGCCGGCGTGGGTCGGGTATGACCTGCGGCAGCGGCTCGATGGCGTCGCTGCCCAGCGCCTACTTCTTCGCGCTCGACACCTTCGCGGCGACGATCGGCGAAGCACATTACGGCGCAGGGCGCGGGGTCGACGACTTTGCCTACGTCACGGTCTCGACCGGGATCGGCGCCGGCCTGTTCTCCGGAGGTCGCCTGAACACCGGCGGGCTCGGTTGGGCCGGCGGGGTGGGCCACATCATCGTCGACCCCAACGGCCCGCGCGCGTGCGATCGCCTGCGGCAATTACGGCTGCCTCGAAACGTACGCCGCGAAGCAGGGGGTGCTCGCGCTCGCTGGAGAGGCGATCAGCCGTCATCCCGACAGCCTGCTCGCCCGCAGCGCGAAAACGTCACTGACCCCGGAGCTCGTCTGCGAGGCCGCCCGCGAAGGCGACGAGGCGGCGATCTGCGTGTTCTGAGCAGGCCGGCCACTACCTCGGCCTGGGACTGACAAGTCTGATCAACCTCGTCTCGCCGCGCCGTGTCGTCATCGGCGGCGGGATCGCGCTCGCCGGCGAGTTGTTGCTCGAACCCGCGCGCCGGGTCGTGCGGCAGTCCGCGTATCCGCCGGTCCACCGGTCGGCCGAGATCGTTCCGTCGGCGCTGGGCGATCTCTCCGGCGCCTACGGCGCCGCCGCGATGGTCTTCCATGACATCCGCATCGACCACTCAGGGGGAGGGTGACGCGGCGATGATCGTTGACTGCTCCAGTGCGGCGGGGTTCCCGCTGGCGCTCGACATCCGCACCCTGGAGGTGATCGCGGACGGAGCAGCTGCGGTTCGACCGGGTTGCGCGGCGTCAGTCGGATCTGGCGGCGGTGTTGCTCGAGTCCGACGGACTTGCCCCCGACGACCGAGCTCTATTGGAACCTCCCGCTGCGTCGACGCCGGGCCGGCGACCGAGGTGCTGCGAGCGGACCGGCCTGACCTACTCCTGCGTGCTGCTGCCGCCACTCAAGATCGGCCGCGAGTTCGTCAAAACCCAGGGGCACTATCACCCGCCGATGCCGGGCAGCGAGATCCCCTACCCCGAGGTCTACGCCCATCTCTGGGGCGAGCCATACCTGCTCCTGCAGCGCCGGCGCGGACGACCGGGCGGACCAGGTCGACGACTGCGTTCTGATCGAGCTGCGCGACGGTGCGGCGGTGACGATTCCGCCGGGATACGCCCACATTCTGATCAACCCGTCCCGGCAACCTGCCGTCGATCGCGGGGTTGTACAGCCAGGCATTTGCGCCGGTGTATGAGCCGATCGTGCAGATGGCGAGGTGCCGCCTACTTCCTGATCGACGATGCGGGGCGAGCGGTCGATCGCCAATCGACGGTACACGGACGTCGCCACCGCTGCTGCGGATGACCGACACCGCGGGCACACCGTTCGCACCCGCCGGACGGCGACCCGGCCGCTCTGGACGTCGTTTCTTGCCGACCCTGAGCGCTATGCCTTCCTTGCCGAACCGGAGATCGCCGCGGCGCCGTGTTCTCCGATCGGAGACCGCACGCATGATGCGGCTGACGCGATCCGTCCACATTGACGCTGCGCGGCGATCTCGACGAACGGATCCGGCGGGCGTACCGGCACCTGAGCGACCTCGACACCGAGGTGATGTGGCGCGAGCTGGATGCGCCGGACGAGATCTGGCACTGGGGCGCGGACTACCCCGGCCGCTGGATCGCGCACGATGGCGTTCCTCAACCTGCTCACTCGACGAGACTACGACGTCGCCACCGCGGCGGAGCCGGTTGATCGGCTACCAGCACCCGGACGGAAGTTTCGGCCGATACGCTCACCCACCGATTACAAGGAATGGTTCGGGATGGGCCGCGGGCTCGTCGGTCTGCTCGAATACTCACGTCGCGACGGGCGATCCCGCGGCGCTCGATTCCGCGCCGCCGGCTTGGCGACTACTACGTCGACCAACTACCCGGCCTACGAGCCCTACATGTACGAGTGCTACTCCAATGCGCTCGAAGGGCTGGTGTTGCTGGCGCGTCTGACCGGCGACTCGCGTTACCGCCAGACTGCGCGCCAGATGGCCGAGACCTCGATGGTGTTCGGCGGCGTCTGGCAATCGACGACGCTCGGTCCGAACGGGCGGCGCTCGCCCTGCGGCGGTCAGGTTCACTGCCAGTTGACGACCGCGCGCGGTCTCCTCGACCTCCACGAGTTGACGGCGAGCCAGGTTACCTCTCTCCCGTCCTCGGGCTCCACGACTACATCTGCCGCAACACGCTCTCGATCGCCGGCGGCGTCGGGTTCTACTTCAACCGCCCCGAGGAGAACGAAGCCTGCGCCGACGCCGACTGGCTGCGTCTCAACCTCCAGCTCTGGCGGCTGACCGGCGAGATCGCGATACCTCGAACTGGCCGAGCGCACGCTCGTCAACCAGATCCCGTTCGCCCAGGCCGCCAACGGCGCGTTTTGCTACCTGCGCGGTCTCCAGAACCGCTCCGGCGCCGCGTTCGACGTCTGTTGTTCCCACCACGCGCCGCGCGCGCTCTGGGAAGCGATGCGCTACGCCGTTCACCACCGAGCCCGGCCTGCTCTCGGTCAATCTGTTCATCGACGCGACGGCGCCGCTCACCGTGGCGAGGTCACGAGGTCACCATCTCCAGCCAGCCCCGCGTCGAGCGGCGACACGTTCGTGCTCGATGTCGATCTCTCGATGACCTCGCCGGCGCCTGTTCTGCGATCCGCGTCCGCGTGCCGGATTGGGCCGGCGAAGCCGAGCTCGCTCGTCAATGGGCAGCCAGCCGCGCGGCGCCGAGCGGCCGGGGTTCACCGCGTCGAACGGACCTGGCGCAGACGGCGACCGGCTTTCGGTTCGGTTCCCGCATCGGGTGCGGGTGCTGCGCGGTCACCGGCTCGGGGAGCACGTGCTTCATGCGGACGAAGCTGCGGTGCTGTTGGGCCCGCGGGTTTTTTGCCTGAGCGATCTGCACAACCCGGCCGTTCAGCAACATTTCGTGCGACTGCGGCTCGGCCCGAATGGCGACCACGGGATCGTGGTCGATCGGACCGGACCGGCTCGAAGCGACGGGTATCGCGCCAGATGGGAGGTGCAGCCGCTGACGATGACGCCGATCACCGCGACCGGCGGGAATCCGAACGGGATCGGCCGCAGCCATCCGGCGCTGGCGTCGCCGTTCCGGGTTTGGTTGCCAGTCGAGGAGTGCCGGCGATGGCGGTTGACGCACTCCCCGAGTCTCGACGTCCTGCTGGGGCGTCCCGAATTCTTCGCGGACCCGTATCCGGTCTATCACCGGTTGCAGGTCCGAGCAACCGGTCGTCTGGAGCGAGCGCTGGGGCAGCTGGCTGCTCACGACCTACCGCGATGTCCACACCTGCCTGCGCGCCAACGGCGCGTTCTCCAACGTGGGGAGACAGGCAGCGATGCTCCGGCGTCTTCCCGTCGAGCGGCAAGCACGGGTTGCAGGAGCTGCAGTCGCACTACACCGCCGGTGGGTTGAGCAATCAGGATCCACCCGCGCATACGCGGTTGCGCGGACTCGTCAACCGGGCGTTCACGCCCCGCGTCGTCGCCAATCTGCGAACCGCGCATCCAGCAGATCGTCGATGAGCTGCTCGACCGCATCGCGCTCGACACGCCGGTCGACCTGATTCGCGACATTCGCCTATCCGCTGCCGGCGATCGTGATCGCCGAGTTGCTCGGGTTGCCGCCGGACGACCGCGACACGTTCAAGAGTGGTCGGACGAGATCACGGCGTTTCTCGGCAGCGGGCGAGCGATGCGGACAGCGCCGCGACGCGGGCAGCAGAGCATGCTGCGCGCTGCGCGCGTATCTCGCCGGCCAGCTCGAACGGCGCCGCGACCGAGCCGACGGGACGATCTCTTGAGCGGCTTCCTGGCTGCCGAAGAGCGGGGTGACGTGCTCAGCGAGCACGAGATCCTCGGTTCTTGCGTGACGATGTTGCTCGGCGGCCACGAAACGACGACGAACCTGATCGGCAACGGTCTGCTCGCGCTTCTGCGCAACCCCGATCAACTGGCGCGCCTGCGCCGCGACCCGGCCTGATGCCGACGGCTGTCGAGGAGTTCCTGCGGTTCGACTCGCCGGTCCAGCGTATCTGGCGCTTGCTCGCCGCCGACGTCGCGATCGGCGGCCAGCGACTGGCGAAGGGTGACTCGGTCTACCTGATGATCGGCGCGGCCAACCGCGACCCGGCGCAGTTCCCCGATCCGGACGTCCTCGACGTCGGCCGGCGGCCGAACCGCCACCTGGCCTTTGGGCACGGCATCCACTTCTGCCTCGGCGCGCCGCTGGCGCGGCTCGAGGCGTCGCATCGCGTTCTACCTCCCTGCTGCGCCGGTTTCCAGCGGATCGAGCTGGCGACCGAACGTCGTCGACTATCCACCCAAACATCGCGTTTCGGGGATTGACGTCGTTGCCGGTGGTGCTGTCGAGCGCCGGGAGAGGAGGAACGCCTATTTGAATCGACGGTGTCCGGATCATGTCGTCGCGTGTCACGTCATGCATCGACCCGGCTGCCATGGCTGCCGGACAGCAGGTTCGGACGAGAGGCGAAGCAGCCGAGTCAGGGTTCGCTATAGAAAGGAAGAGGTCAATGCGGACACGGAACTGCTCGCGGATTCTCACCGTCCATGATTGAACCGGCGCGATGCGCTCAAGGCCTTCGGCGGCGGGCGCGGCGGCGCTGGGCGGCGCCCATCGGCTGCTGCGAGTCGGCCGCGCTCAGGACGCCGAGGTCACACTCCGCTACCAGAACCACTGGACGAAGGAGACCGATGCCCACTACGAGGGCATGAACTGGCTCTACGAGGCGTTCGACGCGGCGCACCCGAACATCACGATCGAGAACATCCTGAATCCGGACAGCGAGGAGTCCGACAAGAAGATCATGGCGGACTGCGCCGCCGGCGATTGTCCGGACATCATCCACGACGCGAACGCGACCAAATGGGCCGCGGGCTACCTGCTCGATCTGACGCCGTATCTCGATGCCGACCCGGAGTGGAAGGCGCGTGCTCGATCCCGACGTCCTGGGAACGACGACCACCGGACGGCAAGATCTGGGCGCTCTCCGGCGAGGTCTCGCCGCTGCCGACGATCTGGAACACCCGCATCCTCGAAGAGGCCGGCGTCGCCGCCGTGCCGGCGACCTGGGACGAGCTGCTGGCGGCCTGCGAAGCGCTCAAGGCGCACGGGCTACACCCCGACGTCCTGGGAGGTCGGCGGCCACCACCAGTGGCACAACATCGCTCGCCAGCCAGACGGGCGGTCTGGACGCGGTCGCGGCAGGGGAGTTCGACTCGCCGCAGCACCTCGAGGCGTTCAACCGCTGAAGCTCTTCGTCGACAACGGCTGGGTGCCCGACAACGAGATCGAGCTGACCTGGCAGCAGTCGGTTGGCGCTCTTCGTCGCCGAGCAGACGGCGTTCTATCTCAACGGCGCCTGGACGATCGGCAACGAGATCACGGGCGAGGGCGCGGCGCCGGATCTGAAGGATCACGTCGTGTTCGCCCCGTACCCGGCGTCGGCGAGAACGGCACGACCGTCGAGATCAAGCAGACGACCGGCATCGGCCTCTCGGCCGCGCTGGCCGAGGATGAAGCGAAGCTCGATGCCGCGATCACGTTCTTGAAGTTCTGGTTCAGCGAAGAGGGCGCGAAGCAGTGGATCCTGCTGACCCGCTCTCCGATGGGCATCAACGTCGACCTATCACGCTCGAAGGGGTCGATCCACTGCTGCTCGGATTCCTCGGCGCCAAGGACAGCGCGACCACGCCCTACTCCCTGCCGGGTACCCAGGCGATGCAGGAGCGCGGCTGGGACGACTGCGCGACCGGGCTCGACACGCTGCTGTCCGGCGGCACCGCCGAAGAGGCGGTCGAGGCCTACTGACCGGAGATGTCGAAGTACACGACGACGTAATCGCAGCTCGGTCGCTGAACGAGGCTTGAGCGACGGATCGGCTGTCCGCCGGACCGTATTGGCGACAGACCGTTCGATCGGTGTGCCGACTCACGCGTCGATGCCCGTGAGCCGGTCGCATGGCTCGTGCGATTCGAGACGCGTGCGGACATCCAAGAGATTCCTCGACGTCGTCAAGCGCTCGATGGACGTCACAGGAAGGAGTCAGAGGTTCGGCAAGAGCCGCCGCCGCTCGCATTACGGCAGCGGTCTCGGGATTTTCCTGTTCCTGCTGCCGGGCGTGGGCGTCTATACCCTGCTCATGCTCTACCCGAGCCTGCTCTCGCTCTACTACAGCGTGCTCGATTGGGAGGGCGGCCCGGTCAGCAACGCCCCGTTCGTCGGGCTCGACAACTTCCGCGAGGCGTTCGACGACCCGGTCGTCGCGCGGGCACTCGGCAACAACGCGCGCGTGCTCTTTCTCAACTGGGCGTTCCAGCTTCCGCTCGCCTTGATCCTGGCCTTCACGCTCGCCCGCTTGCGGCATGGCGCCGCGCTCTACCGGTTCCTCTTCTTCATCCCGGTCATTCTGCCCGTCGCGACACTGGCGTTGCTCTGGCGGTTCGTCTTTTCCGGCAACCAGTACGGGCTGCTCAACAACAGCTTGCGCGAGCGTCGGGACTGGAGGAGTGGATTCAGCCGTGGCTCAGTGCCGACGGCGTCGTCCAGTGGACGACCAGCTTCCCCGGTCGCATGGCAGTTCATCGGCTTTTTCATGGTGATCTTCCTGGCGGCGCTCGCCGGGATCCCGGAGGAGTACTACGAGGCGGCGTCGCTGGATGGCGCGGGCGCCTGGCGCCAGATCATCGACATCACCCTGCCCGGCATCAAACCCGTCTATGTCTCCGCCATGATCCTGGCGCTCCAGGGCGCGCTCGGCGCCTACATCTACCCCGTGTTGATGACCGAAGGCGGGCCGCTCCACCTCAGTGAGACGATGATCTCCTACTCGCTCTATCTCCTCTGGGTCAAGCGGATCTGGGGCTACGGCAGCGCGGTCGCCGCGCTGACCTTCCTCTTCACGATCGTCGTCTCCACCTTGATCTGGCGCATCGGCCGGCGGCAGGAACGGTTGGTGCTGCGATGAGCGCCGACGAACGATCGTCGCGATCGCCAGCACCCGCGCCCGTGTCGAACCGGCTGAACGTCCGCTCGTGCGCAAGGGGCGGAGCCGGCGCCGGTTGACGCAGATCGCGCTCCACGCCGCGCTCGCTGCTGTGGGCGTTTCACGCCGTCTATCCGCTCGTCTGGGTGTTGATCACCTCGCTCAAGTACACGCGTGAGCTCTACCGCGATCCGTTCGGGTTGCCGCAATTCTGGAAGTGGTCCAACTACGAGGAGGCCTGGGTCAACGCCAACATGGGCCGCTACTTCGTCAACAGCCTGGTCGTGACGGTCGGTTCGACGGTGCTCCTGTTGGCGCTCGCATCGACCACCGCGTTCGCGCTCGCGCGCTTCGATTTCCGCTTCAAGGGGCTGGTCTGGGCCTACATCCTGTTCGGCTTCCTCATCCCGCACTCGGTGATCCTCATCCCGCTCGCGATCTTCACCCGGGAGATCGGGCTCTACAACAGCCTGGCCGGGCTGGCGCTCGTCTACGCGGCGGTCGGGATCCCCTGGAACGTCTTTTTCCTCCGCGCCTTCATGGAGACGATCCCGGCCGAGCTCGAGGAAGCCGCCGTGCTCGACGGCGCCAGCATGTGGAACGTCTTCCGCGACGTGATCATCCCGCTCTCGGCGCCGGCCCTGGCGACGATGGCGACCTTCCACATCCTCTCCGCCTGGAGCGAATTCATCCTGGCGCTCGTGCTGACCGGCGAGACCGATTCGCGCACCCTGCCGGTCGGCGTCAGCCTGCTCGAAGGGCATTTCACCTCGAACGAACCGGGGGTCGCGGCGGGCATGGCGATCACGATCGTCCCGGCCGTGCTCGCCTTCATCGTTCTTGCAACGGTTCGTGATCAGAGGGCTTGACCGCGGGCGCGCTCAAGGCGTAGCCGATGGAGTTTGGGAATGGGAAGGGTTCGATGACCGCGCATTCGATCGACACGCGACCGGCTGGATCTGGCGGGGACGTGGCAACTGGCGTTCGACCCGGACGGGCGAAGGCTCGCGGCAGCGGTTGGATGAACGGGCACTGGCCCGCCGGCCGCGCCGAAGCCGCTCAGGTGCCCGGACTCTGGAACCTGACGCACCCCGACTACGCGGGCGCCGGTTGGTACCGGACGATGGTCGACCTGCCGGGCGATTGGGCCGAGCCGGATGGTGCGGCTGCACGTCGGCGGCGCCAGCTACCGGACCGAGGCCTGGCTCAACGGCCACTTCCTCGGCAGCCACGAGGGCGCCTACACGGCCTTCTGGTTCGACGCGACGGCCGCGGCGCGGCTCGGCGAGCCGAACGAGCTGGTGCTCCGCGTCACCTCGCTCTCGCTCACGCGCTCGATCGACGGCATGGCGCTGCGGGAGATGCCGGTCTCCAAGCAGTGGTGGCTCTACCCCGAGGGCGGGCTTTGGGGAGACGTCTGGTTCGAATCGGTCCCGCTCCTCTCCTGCGAAGCGATTTCGATCGAGCCCGACCTGCGGCAGGAGTCGGCCCGGATCGAGGTGCGCGCCGCGAACGCCGGCGCCGACAGCCGCCACGTCGAGCTCGACCCTCACGATCACCGACCCGCGGGGCGCGACGGCCGCCGAATGGCGGGCGTCGATCGTCGCGCCGCCCGGTGACTCCAGCTATCTCGTCGACCTGCCCATCCCGCGGCCGCTCGCCTGGTCCTGCGACGAGCCGAACCTCTACCGCGCCCAGGCGCGGCTCATCGACGGGGGCGACGTCGTCGACGAGATCGCGCACCACCTTTGGCATGCGCGATTTCACCGTGCGCAACGGCGAGTTCTTCCTCAACGGCAATCCGATCTACCTGCGCGGCGTGCTCCTGCAGCCCAATTACCCGGCCGGGCTGATCGCCCCGCACCGACCCGCGACATGTTGGAGCGGGAGATCCTCCTGATGAAGGAGGCGGGGTTCAACCTGATCCGCGTCCACATCCGCCCGGCCGTTCCCGGCTACCTCGACCTGACCGACAAGCACGGCATGCTGGTCTACGCCGAGTCGAGTCTCTGCTGGATCCGCGATACGCCGCGACTGCTCGATCACGGCCGGCGCGAAGTCACCCGGATGATCGAGCGCGACCGCAACCATCCCTCCGTGGTCTTTTGGGGCATCTTCAACGAGCATCGCTTCGTCGCCCCTCGCTACGCCGACGCCCTGATCCGCACCGCGCGCGCCCTCGACCCGACCCGGGTCGTCGTCGACGACTCGGGCGGCACACTCGCGGCGGACCAGGATTTCGGGTGGGCGAAACGGGCCACGGTCGTGCCGAACCGCGAGACGGCGCGCGTCCCCATCCACGACGTCCACCTCTACCTCGGGGCGCCGATGACGCGCGCGGCCTGCGATTGGCTGCGCGCGGTCGGGACCCCGGCGACCAACCCCGGCGCGCGCCTCGAGGAGCTCGGGTTCGGCCTCGCTGACGATCTTCGAGGAGTGGGAGCGCGAGCTGCGCGCGGACCCGAGCCAGGTGTTCGTCTCCGAGCTGGGCTGCGCCGGGATGGCCGATCTCGAGGAGGTGGTGGACGCCTTCGGCGAGCGGCTCGACCTGCTCGACGCCCGCGAGAACGTCGCTTTCCGCGACGACCTCCGCAACAGCCTCGCCACCCATGGGATCAACCGCTGCTTCGCCTCGGTGCGCGAACTCGCCGTGCGCGACCCAGGCGCAGGGGGCGGCCGGCAATCGCCGCCAGATCGAGGCCGTGCTGACCAACCGGCGCGCCTCGGGCTACATCCTGACCGCGCTCAACGACGGCGGTAGCGAGTTCCACGCCGGCATCCTCGATCTCTGGCGGCGGCCCAAGACGACCTACCATGACCTCCCGCGCCTCAACCGCGACCGCGTGCTCGTGCTCTACGGCGAGCGAGCCGTCGTGACCCGCGGAGACGAGGCGGTCGTCCGGCTCACGGTGGTCGACCATGTTTTCGCGCCGGCTGGCGGCCGGATCCTGGTGCAGGTGTGCGATCCGGATGGCCGCACGATTGCCGAGGAAGAGCGGACCATCCCCCGGGACAGGGCATCAAGGAGCTCGGCGCGATCGGCGTGCGCACCGATGGCGCGGCCGGGGAGTACCGGGTCGTGGCGCGGATCGCCGGGGACGAGGAAGGGCTGCTGACCACCACCGAAAGCATCCTCGCGCTGCCGGCCGTCGACCGGTCGGCCGCGCCATCGGGCATCGCATGGTTGGGCAATCACGAATCTCCGCTCACCGTGTCGAGCGACGTTGCGGGGTCCGTGATCGTCGCGGCGAGGCCGGGCTCGCTCTCGGCCGCCGACTGGAACGGCCTGTTCGCCGCCGTCGACGAGGGCGCGACCGCCGTGATCGGGCCGGTGCGGCCGGTCGACCAGGCGGCATTGCGGGCGCTGGCCGAGCGAGGGATCGCGCTCGAGCTGCACCTGGGTCTCGGCTGGGGATGGCTCGGGTGTTACCACTGGCAGCCCGAGTCGGAGCTCTTCGCCGGGTTGCCGGCGGGAGGACTGGGCGGCGAGGTGTATGCGGATGTCCTGCCGCGCTACGTCCTCTCCGGGCTCGGCGGCGAGGTGCTGGCCGGCTCGTTCAAAGGCACCGAGCCGACGGCTCACGATCCGCGATTCCACTGGTTCAGCGACGTCGAGGTTGTCGCGCGCGGCCGAGGGCCGTCTGATCTTTTGCCAGTACCGGATTTTCGACGAACCAGGCCGAAATCCCCTGGCCGGGCGGATGCTGGCCAACCTCCTCCAACTGGCGGCGGATCGGCCGGCATGACAGCCACTCCTATCGAGGTGGGCATTCCTGCCGAGATCCACGCCGCACTCGCCGCTGTCGTCGGCGAGGCGAACGTTTCGACCGGCATCGCCGACCGGATGGCGAACGCCCGCGGCGTCTGGCCAATCGCGCTCAAACAGGCGCGGCAGTCGATCACGCAGGGAGATCACGCCGGCCCGCCGTTGCCGGGTTGCGTCGTCTGGCCCGCGGACACTGGCGAGGTGAGCGCAGATCCTGCGCATCGCGCAGGAGGCGCAGGTGCCGGTCGTCCCATTCGGCGGCGGGTCCGGGATCGTCGGTGGGACCGTGGCCACGCCAGGCTGCATCTCCCTCGACACCAAGCGGCTCGACCGGCTGCGCATCGATCCGATCTCCCAGGTCGCCCACGCCCAGGCAGGCATCTCCGGCATCGACCTGGAGCGCCGCCTGAACCAGGCCGGCTTCTCGGCGGGTCAGTTCCCGCAATCGCTCTTCTCAAGCACCGTCGGCGGGTGGGTCGCGACGCGGGCGTCCGGCACATTTTCCACGGCGCACGGCAACATCGAGGACCGCGTCGTTGGGCTCGAAGTCGTCCTTGCCGGCGGTGAGGTGCTGCGCACGCGAACGTCTCCGCGATCCGCGACCGGACCCAACCTCGCTGAGCTATTCCTCGGCTCCGAAGGCACCCTCGGCGTGATCACCGAGGCGGTGCTCTGGGTACACCCGGTGGCCGAACACCGGGTGATGGCGAGCTTCGCGTTTCCCCTCGTTTCAGGCCGGGCTCGACGCCGTCCGCGCGTTCATCCAGGCCGGAGCCCGGCCCGGCGTCGTCCGGCTCTACGATGCCGGCGAGACGGCGCACAAGTTCCCGGAGCTCGGTCACCCGCCGGAGACGAGCCTCCTCGTGCTCGTCTTCGAGGGAGCTGAGGAGCTGGTGGCCGCGCACAGCCAGATCGTTGGCCGCGCCTGTCTCGCGGGCGGTGGGATCGACCTCGGTGCTGAGCCTGCCCAGCTCTGGTGGCGCACGCGGTTCGACACGAGCGGAATGGTCCGGGCCAACAGCCGTGAGGGTGGTTTCGCCGATGCGATCGAAGTCGCGGCCTGCTGGAGCGAGCTTCCCGCCGTCTACGCGGCGATGATGCGCGTGGCAGGAGAGCCATGGCGCGCACGCCTACGGCCATGTCTCGCACGTCTACCCGTCGGGTGGTGGTCTCTACGTGATTGTCTCCGGCCAGGCCGATGACGACGACGCCGCGATGGTTCAGTACCAGCGGCTGGTCGATGACTTGCTGGTCGCCTGCCATGAGGCTGGCGGCTCCATCAGTCACCACCACGGGATCGGTCGGAGCAAGGCGGGCATGTTGCCGATGGAGTATGGCGATGCGGGGATGACCGTGCTGCGCTCGATCAAACGCGCGCTCGATCCCCACGGAATCATGAACCCCGGCGTGCTCGGGTTGGGAGCCTGATCGATGGATCGCGATACCCTCGCCGGCATCATCCCCCTGGCGCTTGGTCACGATCAGGAGGCGTCCGCCTGCCCGTGGGTCCGCCTCACCGGCCGCACGAGCGAATACCCCTCCCGCAAAGCCCAGGCGGCGCTGGCGGTCGCAAATCGCGCGTTACCGATGACGCCCGACCTGGTCGAACTGCTTTTCCGGTGCGACGACTGCGGCCGGTGCGGGGCGGCCTCGATCCTTCCTGGGCCGCCCGACCTTGCCCGCGCGCTTTGGATGTCCGTGCCTTGCTCGTGGCGGCCGGTGCGGCGCCCGAGATCGCGCCGTTCGCCGAGATGCAGCAACGGTTCGGCAATCTCTACGGTGACGTGGGCGAGATCGTTGCCCGGCTCAGCGCCTGCGAATCCGGGACTGACGTCCTCTTCGTGCCGGGGGCAGCCACGCTCTTCTTCACACCGGACGCGGCCGTCGCGGCGTTGAGCGGCATCCGCGCCAATGTACGCGGCGTCGCCGTACGCCCCGATTGTCTCGACTCCGGCCATACCTTGCGCGAACTCGGTCTGGCCAGGCAGGCGGATGAGGTGCGGGACGGCCTGCGGCGGTACGTCGCGGACGCGGGCTACCGGCTGGTGATAGCAGGTACCCCGAAGGAGACGTTCGGGCTCCGCGAGGCGCTGGCGGGTCTGCCGGTCGAGGTGCAGTACGCCGGTAGCGTGCTTGCCCGGGCGGCGCGTGAACGCCTAGCCACACCATCAGCAGAACGATTCGAGGGCGTGGTCGTCGTTCACCCCTCCGAGATGCTCCTTCATCGCCTCGATGGCTTCGCGGAGATCGGTGAATGGCTTGGGAAAGTGCTTGGCGATCGGTACCGGCGGGAACCCGATCCGCGACACAATGCCTGGCCAGCGGCGATCGAGCGCCCAGCCGTGGGTATGCCGGTCTCGCTCGCCCGAGCGCTCGCCGAGCAGCGGCTGGCCCAGCTCCAAGCACTTGCCAGGACAGGTGAGACGACCGACCAGGGCCGGCTAATCATCCTGACCTGCGACCCCTTTTCGTGGCGGGCACTGCGCGAGGTTGCGCCGGCCAACATCGATGTCGTCGATCTCATGGTATTCGTGGCGGGGTTCGCCGGGGAGGGTGTGCACGTTCCATGACCCAGACAGCATTGCCGGTTCGTCATTACCGGCTCTTTCCGGCACTCGAACCCTATGGAGAAACGGATCGAAACGAAGCAATCGATCTCGCGGAGACCGTGCTCCTGCTGATCGACGTCTACCACGCGGCCGAGTCCCCCGCGGCTCAGGAGCTCGTCCATACCATCTGGGACAAGGAGTTCTGGCGGATCGTCGACGATCGGCTCGTGCCGCTGATCAGTGGTGCGCGCAGGGCTGGAATGCCGATCGTCTACGCCATGAACAGCGCGCCCCGGATCGCGATCGGCCGCTCCGCGTACGGCCGCTGCTTCCACGAGAGCCTGGGGTTCGATCCCGAGGTCGATTTCACCGAGCCGGATGTCGACCCCCTGGAGTTTCATCGCGGCGAGGCGGTCCAGCTCGCCGTCCCGGCGCAGATCGCGCCGGCGCCAGAGGACTACTACGTGCGCAAGCACACCTACAGCGGCTTTTTCGAGACCCGGCTCGACAGCGTGCTCCGCAACCTCGGCGCGCGCACGCTGATCTGCGCCGGCTTCGCGACCGACTGCTGCATCCTCTTCACGATCGCCGATGCCGTCTTCCGCGGATATCGCACAATTCTGCTGCGGGATTGCACCCTTGCTGCAGAATTACCCGACGAGATCGAGACCTTTGCCCGCACGCGGCGGACGGTCTCCTCAATCGAGAGCTTCTTCGGCCCGACCGCCACTTCAGCCGATGCGATCGCGATGTTTGCCGCCGGGGATCCGAGCGTGAGACCAGCACGATGAATCACGACCTGATCGACCTCACCGGTGTCGTCGACCTTCACCTCCATTCCGCCCCAGACGTCCGGCCGAGATTGCAGGACGACTTTGCCGTGGCGCGGGCTGCGGCCGCCCGCGGGATGAGGGCGATCGTCCTGAAATCGCATGTCACGCTGACCGCTGACCGCGCCTGTCTGGTGGAACAGGTGGTCCCGGACATCCTCGTCTTCGGCGGGCTGGCGCTCAACCATGCCGTCGGCGGCATCAATCCCGCTGCAGTCGAGACCGCGTTGCGCATGGGCGCCGTCGAGATCTGGATGCCGACGCTCTCCTCGATCGCCCAACGGCACGACCCGGTCGGCCCCGGCATTTCGACAATGGAAAGTGGTCGCATTGCCGCGCCCGTAATCGACGTGCTTGGGCTGATCGCCGAGCACGACGCGATCCTCGGCACCGGTCACCTGCCAACGGAGGAGATCGTTGCGCTCGTGCCCGTGGCGCGGGAGCTCGGCGTGCGCAAGATCGTGATCACCCACCCGGAGCATCCCCCGGTCGAGATGGCGCCGCTCATTCAAGAGGAACTGCGCGATCGTTACGATGTTATGTTCGAGCGCTGCTTCATTTCGACGACCGCGGTCGGGGGAGAGATGCCGTTTGCCGAGCTCGCGGCGATCATCCGCCGCATCGGAACCGAATCGACCGTGATCTCGACCGACCTCGGTCAAGCGACCAATCCATCACCGGTTGACGGCATGGCGATGTACATCGCCGGTCTCCACGCCGAGGGTTTCGATGGAGCGAGTATCGACCGCATGTCCCGCCGGAATCCGGCCGACCTCCTGGAGCTGTCGTGATTTCATCGTTACGCGTGGTCTATCTGGAACCGATCCCCGCGGACGTCGAGGCGATCATCCGCGCGTGCGCGCCGGAGGAGTTCGAGCTCGTCTTCCGGCGGGCGGATGAACCGGTGCCCGGCTGCCTTAGCCTCCGCCGACTTCGTCCTGGTGGCGACCACGCGGCTGACGGACGAGGTGCTTGGCAGTGCGCGCAACCTACGCCTGATCCAGCATCAGGGGGTCGGGTACGATAACATCGACCTCGCCGCCGCCAAGAGCCACGGTATCCCCGTGGCGATCTGCCCGGCCGGCACCAGTATCGGCGTCGCCGAGCACGTATTCCTCCTGATCCTCGCGCTCTACAAACGTCTCCTCGAAGCCGACGCCTCCATGCGCCGCGGCGAGTGGCTCCAGTGGGCGCTCCGCCCGACGTCGTTCGAGATCGCCGGCAAAACCATCGGCTTGATCGGCCTCGGCCGGATCGGGCGCGAGGTCGCCGTACGCGCTCGCGCCTTCGCCGCCAATGTCATCTATTTCGACACGCACCGACCTGATCCGGCGACCGAGCGAGACCTGGGTGTCTCCTTTCGCCCGCTCGATGCCCTGCTGGCCGAGTCGGACATCGTCTCGGTGCATGCGCCGCTCACTCCAGCTACGCGTCACCTGATCGATGCCGCGGCACTGGCAAAGATGAAATCGACCGCGATCCTGATCAACACTGCCCGCGGCCCGCTCGTCGACGAGGCGGCGCTGGCCGAGGCGCTCCGGTCCGGCTCCATCCTCGGCGCGGGGCTCGACGTCTTCGGCGTCGAGCCGCCGCCACCGGATCACCCCCTGTTCGAATATCCCAACGTCGTGCTCACCCCCCATATCTCCGCCGGAACGGTCGACGCGTTGCGCGCCAAGATGGATGCGTGCTTCGCAAACATGCGGCGGATTGTGGCTGGCGTGGAGCCTTTTGATCGGATCGCGTAAAGGAGTCGGTTCGTGGCCGCTGTACCCTCGATCGTATCCCGCATCTTCGTCAATACGCCGCGTCCGGAGGAGTCGCTGATGACGCCGTTCCGCGCGGCGCCGGCCGGCAACGTCTGCGACGCGATGGACCGGCTCGGCGCGATGGACTACCGCATCAAGCCGCTCGATCCAGCCGGGCGCCTCTGTGGCCCGGCGCTCACCGTCCGCACCCGGCCGGGCGACAACCTCATGGTCTGGAAGGCGGTCGACATTGCCCAGCCGGGCGATGTCCTTGTGATCGCCACCTATGGCTTCGCGACCACGAGCACCTTTGGCGAAAACGTCGTCAAGGCGGCGAAAGCGAAAGGGCTCGCCGGGATCGTCAGCGATGGACTCTGCCGCGATGTCTCCGGCATCCGTGCCACGGGGCTCCCCACGTTCGCCCTGGGCAGCGTGCCGTCGAGTCCCGGCAAGGATGGGCCGGGAGAGATCGGTGGGCCGGTCAGCTGCGGTGGCGTCGCGGTCCAGTCTGGTGATCTTGTGGTCGGTGACGAGGACGGGGTCGTGATTGTGCCATTGGGCGATCTCGCGGTGATCGGCGAGCGGCTGGGAGCGATTGCGGCGAAGGAAGCCCGGATGGAGGCCGACCTCGCCGCCGGCATGATCCTGCCGGGCTGGGTGGACGCGGTTCTCGAAGAGCGAGGCTGCGAAACGGTTGATCTCACTCGCCTGGGCTGACGGGGTTGTGAGGTCGGCATGAGTCAACTTCGGCGGAAGTGGTACGGGAGCGCGCTCTGCGCTCCAGCCCTCGACGACGCGCGTGCCTCTACCGACACGCGTGCGCCTGACCACGAGAGGGCACAGGGCACCTCCCCGACGAAATCGGGGAGCGATTATCAGCCACTCAGGGTCGCGATCAGCGTACTCCCGGCCGCCGTATTCACCGGTCCCGAGAATTCGATCGCGACGACGTTAAAAGCCGGTTCTGTATTCCTTTTGTGTTGTTCTTCAATTCATCATTATTGGTGGAAGAAACCCGGCATCCAGAGGCTCGTTTATTCCATCTAAGGATCGGCGGCTTGTTGATAAGCAGAAGATGACTGGCCTCGTCGACACCGATGCACGGGGCAACCTGTGTCTGGCTGTTGTACGGGGGCGTCATCGTCTGATCAGGGACCGAACCGCCTCGTGGCTGACCCCGAAGTCGGCCGCGAGTTCCTTGAGCGACCGTGTCTCGGCGAGCGATCGGATCGTGAAGCGCTCCTCTGGCGTTAGACGGCAAAGGTGCACCCACTGCTCGGCCGCCCGTCCGGATACCCCAACCGTGCGGCACTCTGGCGCCTCGGCGACCACCACCCAGGCGTGGTCGTGACGCAATCGCGCGAGCGACCTCCGTCAATGTGGACGTGGGTCCCGGACTACGGCCGGTGACGACCGCGCCACCGGCCGATGAGGAGCCACGCCAGAAACGACCATACCGCCGTCACCGCCACCAGCCGGCGCAAACACCTCGGACAATCGTGCAGCGCCCCGCTTCTCAATGGATGCCTCCGCCGCCGTGGGGAGCGCCCGGTTCGTCCTCGTCGGGATCGCAGCCGTCGACGTCCGGGTGCAGGACCCACTGGTGCTCGGGCCGCCGCATCCGGTCGTAGGTGGCTTGCTGCTCGGGGTTCATGGCCGTGAGGGGGTGACCCGCTTCGTCGGTCGGCGGAGGAACTTCGGCGACGCGATCGCACCAGCGGTCGACGAACGCGTTGGCCTCGGCGGCTGGGAACCCGGCGGTCGTCCGGGGTGGCAGGACGACCCGCTGCAGCGTGTGCGTGGCGTGGAATTCGTTCCACCCACTGTGCCCGCCATCCCAAACCCGGCGCCCCGTGACGATCACCGGCTCCCCGAGCTCGACCGGCGGGACACCGGGCCCGTGACGAAGGCGTCGTCGATGATCCCGGCCTGCACCCAGGCCGCCGCCGCCGCCGCGGCCATCCACGGCGCGAGCGCGATGGTTACCGCCAACTCGATGAGCGAACAGATGATGTCCCCGACGAATGGGATCCACCCGAGCGCGGCCCGGCACGCCCCGGCGCCCGGTCCTCCCGTGGCCAGGTCCAGAAATGGTTCGACCGCCTTGCACACCAGGAAGATGCGCGACCCCTCGAACTCGCAGTGCAGCACCGGGATCGGGACCCGCTTGATCCCCGCGGCGTCCTGTTTGACCTCCTGCAGCAGGCGGTCGGCCTTGTCGACCTCCGCGATGAGTTCGCCGTTGACCGCGTACGGGGTCGGATCACCGGCCCCGAACAGGAACGTGACCTCGTACGGCGTCGGTTGCGGTTCGGGTCCTTCGCCGTAGGCAAGTCCCCCGGTTTGTGCAGCACCAGGTCGCCCTGGACCCCGTCTCCAGTGACCTCGTGCCAGTTTGTGAGGAGATCCGTCGAACTACCGAACTGCCGAAGCTCGTGCGGGAACAGCAGGACATTGATGCAGAAGTCGTTGTCGATGTCCGTGGGGAAGGGTTTCTGAAAGCCAACCGGTTCGATGTGGACGATCGTGCCGATGGCGCAGCGGACACCCCCTCGACAGATGAGCTTGCGGCCCAAGCAGGTAGTCGCAAGCGTCCTTGCCGAGCGTGGCGACGCCGAGGGTCGCGACGCCGGGCTTGAGCCCGGGCTTCTTCGGATTGGCGTAGTCGGCCTGGTCCACGCAGCGCGTGTAGCGCCCCAACCCGACGACGACGTCACCAACGGGTCCGTTAGGCATCGGCGACTCCTTCGGCGAAGAGCGTGACGCCACTGAGCAGGGACGGCCCGTGGTACCCGTGCACGTTGACGACCTGACGCCCGGAGAAGCCATCCGGTGCCGTCACTGTGACCGTCACGTCTCGGGACTCTCCGGTCCCCAGCCGAACGGTGTCCGCCTCGTCGACCCCCGCAAGGTCGACCCGCCATCCCGCTGGCACCGGATGCCGGCTGGGGTCATGGTCGATGCGGGCTTGGCGCGCTCGCTCGGCCGGATCGACCCCGCCCGGCGGGCATGGCCGGCGCCTGGGAGCGCATAGGCGTCGACGCCGAGGCGCACGGCCATCGGGCGGCGACCCGGGTTGCGGACCGGGACGGTGAAGCGGGCCGTCGGGCTGTTCAGGGGGCGGACGTCGATGTTGTGCTGGCCGAGGTTGTTGCCCGGGTCGGCGTCGAAGGGCCAGATGACGTTGGCCTGGAGGCAGTAGTGTCCCGGCGTCGCGGGCGTGCGCCAGGCGACCGTCGCGACCGCGGGCGTCCCGGCCGCCCCCTTCACCCCCAGGTCCACGTCGGTGGATCCGATCGGCACGGACAGCCCGCCGATGCCGAAGTCCAGGTACGAGAGTTCGACACCGACGCCCACCGCTGGGGCGTCGGTGGAGCCGTTCCAGATCCGGGCGGAGATCCGGTACTCCGTGTCGGGCAGCAACGCGGAGCTGTCGACCGCGGCGCCCGGAGCGGAGCCAAGCTCAAGGTGGATGTCGGGATTCTGCCATGTCACGGCCAGCCCGCGCTGCTGCAACCAAAACTGGCTGTAGATCAGGGGGTCGGGTTGGCGGTAGGCGCGCTCGGGAATCGTGCCCGAGTCGGCGGGCCGGTCGGGTGTCGGTCTTCTGGTGAGGCAGGGACGCAACAGACGGACCAACGCCACGAGCAGCATGAAGAGGGAGGCGAGGAGGTAAAGCCAGACGAGGAGCTAACCGACACGCTCGACAACCTGCCGGACGGGCTTCATGGCCGGAGCCGCGTGGGGTAGTGGCAACCGGTCCGGACCGGCAGATGCAGTGTTGATCGCCGCAAGTAAGCGGCGGGCATGTTGGCTGCATGCCGACTCGGAGCCTTGGTCGGAAACGACTTTGCCGGCTCGTCCACTGGAGTCCATAGCACCTCCTGAGGGATCTCAATCGGAGCCTCCCAGAAACCTCGCCCCGATCCGTAGGCGGTTCTTGGAACGAAGGCAGAACGAGGATGGGGCGATCCAGCAGAATCGTCGGTACTCGCTCTGTTGCAAGGGACGAGAGTTGACCCAGTCCCCGATGTCGCCTCGGCTACGGAAGTTCAAGGGTGTGGACGCCCGCGGCGACTGCGATGCAGATGAACGCGCCATCGCAGGAAGCTGCCGTCGACACGCCCTGCTTCGGTTCCGAAGGTACGACCGACGCTACCCCGTTTTTCGGGAATGTCAAGACCATCCAGATCGCCCGAACGGGCTAGGCCGAGCTTGGCGACGAGACAACAATCGGACCTGCTGACCCGCAGGAGAAAGACGAGTGGACTTCTCGGCTTCGCCGTCGTGAGGCGTCCCTCCGATACGCCGCATACGGACGCGAGCAACGGTCTGGTGGCCCACGTGAAGGGGGCCTCAGACCACCTACGTAGGGTAGAGCGCCGAGTGGGCCGGCGCCTGTTCTCACTGTGAGGGGCGCGCCGTGAGTGAGCAGGGTCCGCCGACAGACCGACGACCACGAACTGCCGCCAGAGACCGGTGCCACCCCGCATCTCGTCGCCATCCCCGTGCGTCGTGTGCCGACCCCTGCCGGACTCAACTCCAGGACCCGCAGTCGGCCGGGACAAGCATCGCACTCGTCGGGGGTGCGTGCGGACCCGATCAGAGGCCCAGGTCCAGTTCCGCCGTCGGGTACCCCGAAGCGGAGGCGGTCGCCGCCGGGTACTCCACCTCGTACAGGTAGGCGCCCGTCTCGGGGTCGCGCACCCGGCGGCGGACGACCCGGAACGCGTAGGAGAAGGGGACGTTGGTCTGGGCCACCGCCGCGCCGTTGACCGCGACGGTGCCCGCGACGGGCGCCCGCGTCGTGTCGTCCACCGCCCGCACCGTGTAGGTCGCGGTCACGCCGAGTTGGACCGGCCGGGGCTGGATCGTCGCCTCCAGGACCGGCGGGCGCAGCGGCGGCCAGGGAATCGCGGCATCCGGGTAGTAGGGCGCGGCGACGACCCCGGCCGGCGGGCTGCCGGCGAACGTGTAGGTGAACGGCACGTTCGTCGCCCCCACGTCCTGCCCGCTGATCCTGACCCGCCCGCCGACCGGCGCTCGGGTCGTCGCGTCCTCGGCCCAGACCGTCACCTGGACCGGACGGCCAGACACGATCGGCGACGGCTGAACCCAGACGCCGAGCCGCGGCGCGTAGAGGGGGAAGGTGACGCTCGTCGCGGGGTACCCCGCCGCCGAGATCGTCCCCGTCGTCGGCATCGCGGTGAAGGCGTGGGTGAAGGGTGCGTTCGTGGCGCCGACGTCCCGCCCGCCGATCGTCACCCGCCCGGCGATGGCGACGCGGGTGTCGTTGTCCTCGGAGCGGACGGTCACCCGGACGGCCGGGCCGAGCGGGATCGAGGCCGGCTCGACCCAGCGGCGGAGGACGGGGGTGAAGAACTCGAAGGGGATCGCCGCCTCGGGGTAATCCGGGGCGGTGACGCGGCCGCTCGGGTAGACCTTGTGGCGGATCCTCACCCGTGTCTCGGGATCGAACTCCTCCACCCAGCGGCTGGTGAAGGTCCACGTGAAGGGGGCGTTGGTGCTGCCGACGTGCTGGTCGTCCACGATCACCGTCCCCGCCACCGGGGCGCCGCTGTAGACGTCCACGGCCTGGATCGTGACCTGGACCGGCACCTCGAGCGGGACCCGTTGCGGCAGCACCGTCACCCGCAGCGTCGGCGGCGGCGCCCAGCGGAGCTCGTCCGGCACGCCGACGTGGCCGACGACGTCCTCGAACCAGATGCTGGTGGCGTACGTGGCTTCGCCCGTGGGCGAGCAATAGCGGTCCAGGCTCGCCAGCTCGGTGGCGGTCGGCGTCCAGCGGTACTCGTAGGTGCCTTGCTCGCTGCGGACGAAGCGGCCCTCCGTCTCCGCGTCCAGGAGCCAGACGACGCGGCCGACCCTGGTCAGGTCGCCGGTCGCCGGCTCCAGGGCCGCCATCCGCACCCGCCAGACGCGCTCCAGCTCCCGCCTGTCCGGTACGATCGGACGAGAGAAGGCGACCGCCGCCCGCCGGGTCGTGCCGGAGCCCTCCCACCAGAAGTGGGCGCGATGCACGGCGGGCGGCGCATCGATCGCGACGCCGGGGCCGATGGTGATCCTTGACGCTCGTCGCGCCGTTGGTCAGCATCACCGTCTGCGGCAGCCCGGCGAATGGATCGAAATCGTCGTCGCGCTTGTCGCGGTGGAGGGCAATCCAGCCGCGACCGTCCCGCCACATTATGCGCAGGCGCATCACCGGCTCGTGGATGGAGGGCGGGCGCCGGGGGTGGTAGCCGAGCAATCCGCCGTGCCAGGGAAAGTGCCAAGCGTCGACCGCCAGCTGCCGCCCCTCGTCGAGCCAGTCGCCGCCCGGCGCGGCCGCCAGCTTGGCGGCGTCGGCGTCGCTCGCCGGCGTGACCGGGTAGTAGCGCGACCGGGAATCGACGGTGTCGTAGACGCCGAAGTGGCTGAAGCGGTCGGCGCGCCGGAAGGCGGGCTCGGGCAGGAACTTCCAGGGGTGCTCGTAGCCGCGAGGCGGCCGCTGCCCGGCGGCGACCTCGCCGATGGGCGGCGTCGAGGCGTTCCCGGCCGGCAGGTAGCGCTGGTACCAGCGCCCGACGACCTCGCCCGCGCCCCGCGTCCCCTTGAGGTGGATCGTCGTGTCCTCGCGCAGGCGGACCGTCTCCGGGTAGGCCGCTGGCGCCTGGTCGCCGGCGATGGCCTCGTCCCAGGCCGCGGCCGGGGTCCCGAAGTAGCGGCGGGGGCCGGCAGTGCCCGCCAGCGCCAGGTGCGGTCCATCGTCGCGTAGCTGAAGTTGGTGCTGAACAGCAGCGGCTGGCCGCCGTCCGGCGGGTCGCCGCCGGTGACGAGCAGCACCTGGGCGGCGACCGCCATCCGGCTCCTCGGCCCGACCTGCCCGGCCCGGAAGGGGCACCAGTAGGTTTCCTTCCGCCAGCGGTAGAGGGGCTGGCCCCGGCGCGTGTCCTCGTCCAGGTCCTTGACGAGCGCGAACATCGGCCCCTTGAAGTCGTCGGGGTGGACCAGGCGCCAGCGCTGGGTGAAATAGAACTGCTCGTCGTGGTAGAGGATCGCGTAGGTGTCCGGCGGCTGCTGCGGGTTCGTGACTATTGCCGTCGGCGGGACCGGCGCCGGGTCGGGTCGGAGCTGGACCATCGTGTAGTAGTTGCAGGTGCCGTCGATGAAGCCGTCGCCGTCGCGGATCGGGCCGTTGAAGATCTGGTAGAGGTCGGCGTAGGTCACCGACGGAAAGGGGTCGCCGAGGAGCCGCCCGGTCCGCAGCGGCTGCAGCTCGCCGCCGTAGATCGGCTGGTACTGCTCGCACCAGTGGACGTGGCCGACGCCGACGTCGAGCACACGCTCGTACCGCACCGCCAGGAGCGGGATCTCCCGCGTGCCGAGGACATCCGTTCTGCAGTGGATGACCTGGGCGAAGGTCGGCAACGGCGGCGTCCAGGCGGGCGGGGCCACGTCGCCGGTCTGGTCGCCCAGCCGCTCGACGATCGCCTTGACCAGGTCGATCGCCGCCGAGAACGCCTGCAGCGCGAGGGGGTTGAGCAGGGCCGGCGGGTAGAGGGGGAGGAGGCGGCGGGCCAGCTCGGCGAGCACGAGCGGGATCTGGAGGCGGCTGAAGGGCGGACGCGGATCGAGCCGGTGCCACTTGCCACGCTCCACGCGGACGACCATCCCGTCCATCACGCCCTGCTCGAGCAGCGGCCAGAACAGGTGCGGGAAGCGCTCGGCAGCGGGGTGGTCGCCGAAGCAGCCGGCCAGGTGCGTGGTCAGGTCCCAATCTCGGGCGCCGGGTTGGTTGAACTGGGGGTCGAGCTTGAAGTAGGTGCTGGGGACGGCCAGGGGACTCCCATCGGGGCGGGCGGCGACGAACATCTCGTCGAGGGTTGCGAAGTAGAACTCGTCGCGGTCGGCGGCCTTGGCGAAGACGCGGCCGTTGCCGGCGGCGACGAGATCCATGGCGGGGCGGGAGCGGTCTCGTCCGGCCCGCCTGGCGTGGAACGAGACGGCTTCGGTCAGCCGGATCTGCCGCCCGTCGGGGTGGGTGGCAACGACGACGCCGTCCTGGATCTCGAAGTCGTACCGCTTGCCGGAGTCGCGGTAGAGGAAACGGGCGTTGGGATCGCCCCGGTCGAAGGCGTCTGATGGCCGGCCCGGCGACGCTGAAGGCGACCGCCGCCCGTTTCGGCTCCGAGGGCGGCCGGGCCGGTCGGGGATCCGGCGCCTGAACCGGGGCAGAGGCGGTGGTCGCCCATGCTCCCCAGCGCCTGCAGGTCGCCGATCCCCAGCCCGAAGGCGGTCTGGGCGGCGAGCTCGACGCCGTCGGGCACGACCACGAGGGTGCGGTTGCCGCCGGCGCCGGCCACGCCGTCGACTTGTGCCGCCCCCCGTCGCGCCAGCGGCCGTCGGGTGCGACGCGGACGAAGTCGCCGTCGGTGCTCGCCCCCTGCCAGAGCCAAGTGGCGCGTCGCGCCGTCGCGCCGGACCTGGAGGTGGTGGCCCGCGAAATCCTGCGCCCGTCCCGCCCAGGGCACGACGACGTCGGCCGGGAGGCTCTGCATGGGACCGATCGTCAGGTCGCCGCTCGGGTTCTCGACGTTGCGCAGCGTCACCGCGCCCCTCGTCCGGTTGTCGACGCGCTTGATGACGGTGAGGTAGGGGGGCAGCGAGCCGGCGGGGAAGACGGGGACGAGGGTGAAGAAGTCGTCAAGGACGACGAGCGCCCGGTCACCGTCTGCTGCCGGCACGCCGAAGACCCCGCTCGCCCGGGTCGTGCCGACGCCAAAGTCGCCCTTAAGGACGGCGACGAAGTCGCCGTCGCCCTTGGCCGCCTGCCAGATCGACCAGCGGGGCTGCCCCGGCGAGGCGCACCTCCAGCCGCTTGCCCGGGAAGTCCCACCAATTGGGCGCCCAGGGGATCGACATGTCGACAGCGAGCCCCTCGCCGGGGGCGATCGCGGTGCCGTTGCCGAGCGTGTTGGGGTTCTCGATGTTGTGCAGCGAGACCGGCCGCGGCCTCGGTTCTCGACCCGCTTGACGGCCGTGACGCCCCGCATGGACCGCCCCCTCCTTGCCGTCGGGCCGACTGGACTCGGGCCTTTCGCCACAGCGATTATCTGGTCGGAACCCGGGAGCGTCAACGGGCCGCGGCGCCCCGGTGCTGACGGCGTGATGGTCCTCGGGAGATGCCGTCGTGCCCGGGCGCGACGGGGCAGCGGGCGCCCGGCGCGCCGGCGGAGAGCTCGGCGCCGCCGAGCGGTGCATCGGCGTAGTCGTTGGGATCGAGCGCATAGGTCAGATCCCGGATTCCGCAAAGAGGTGGACCACCCGCGCTTGGCGGGATCGCTCCGCGCCGCCACGAGTAGGACATCCGACTGGCCACCCGTCTGCTGGAGACAGGCTGGAGCCGTCCGGACCTCGAGACGATCCTGCGCCGGTTCCGCAACTAGCGCGACCTCTTTCTAATCTACCGCCTCACCCCAACGCCGGGCAGCGCACCAGGAGACGTCTGTCCCGGGGCGCTGGGGCAGGCCTTCCGCCTCTACTGGCGCCTCACCGGCGGGGTGAACCGCTACGGGGCGGCGTTCGGGCTGCTGACGCTGCTGCTGGCGTGGTTCCCGGCGCTCGCCCACCTGATGCTCCTCGGCTGCTACGTCAACGTCTCCTACCGCCGGCGGCGCAAGACCTGGCCGCTGCCGACCGCCGGGTGACGGTCGTTGGCGTCCGGCGAGAGCCCCTGCTCGTAGCGCAGGAGGAATCCCTGCGGCACTCCGGCGCCTCGGCGACCACCACCCAGGCGTGGTCGTGACGCAATCGCACGAGCGACTGCCCGCATTGTGACTGTCGGCCGGAGCCGGTGATCGTCAGAGCCGGGAAACGGTCTGCGTTCCGGTGGCAGCGTCTCGGACGATGCGGGCGACCGTAACGTGGCTAACCCCGTGCTCTGCCGCGAGCTGACGGAGCGTGGCGCCGCGGGAGGCTGCGGTCTGGATGAGCGCCTCACACTGAGGAGAAAGCTTGCGCGCGCGAGGGGCGGCGTAGCGCCGGTCCGCTACATGCATGCTCCCAATGAGCAGTGCGCCGGGTGGCAGGAGAAGGTCCCATACGGAACCGACGAGACCGACCCCCGTCACTTCCGCCCCATCAGAACGGCTTGGTGCACGGGTTGACACTCCGGCTTCGAATCCCGACCCCGAACCATCCGGGTCGGGATCGCTGCTTTTCTCGGGATCATCGTCCGGCGGCGCCATCGCCGCAAAGAAGGGCGCGAAGTCCGGCCGTGGCACCACGGTCGCCACCCGGTCGTCCTCCACCTCCACCTCCGCGAATACCAGCCGCGCGAGCTGGTTGCGCTGCAAGACGAACCTCAGCTCCGAGCAGGAGCAGGCGCTGGCAGAGGCGCTCTCCCAACCTGCTGCTTGACGCGGAGGCTGCCGCCGCATTACGGGGGACGGCTGCGGGCCTCGCTACGCGGCAGTCCAGCCCGCGTCGGCGGTGACGATCGCGCCATTGATAAAACGCGCCTCGTCCGAGGCCAGGAAGAGCGCCAGCGCCGCGATGTCCTCCGGGTCGAGCATGGCGGGCATCAGCCCAGCGTAGGCCGCCACCCGGGCCGCCCCCTCCGGGTCGATCCGCTCCTGGGGCATCGTCTCGGCGATGCTGGTCTTCGTGCCGCCCGGCGCGATCGCGTTGGCGCGCACGCCCCTGGTGGCATACATCCACGCCGTGTTCTTCGTCAGCCCGACGAGCCCGTGCTTGGCGGTGGTGTAGGCAGCGCCGGCGGCGCCGCCCTCGATCGCGCCCACAGACGCGATGTTGACGACGGCACCGCCGCCCTGCTCAAGCATTCGCGGGACGGCGCGGCGCATGGTGAACATCGGGCCGTCGAGGTTGATGGCCATGACGCGGCGCCAGACGTCGTCCGCCAACTCTCCCACGCCCTGCATGTAGTCCATCACGCCGGCGTTGTTGACCAGGATGTCGATCCGGCCGTAGGTGGCGACCGCCAGGTCCACAAGCGCCTCGGCCGTGGCGCGGTCGGCGATATCGCCTTGCGCCCCCACGGCGGTGCCGCCGCCGCCCTTGATCTCGGCGACCGCCGCGTCGAGGCGCTGGCGGTTCCAGTCGCCCACGACCGCCTTCGCGCCCTCAACCGCGAACCGCCTGGCGATCGCCAGCCCGATCCCGGAGCCCGCTCCGGTGATCACCGCCACCTTGTCCTGCAGTCTCATCTCGTCCCCTCTCGTCACCGCGTACGTGTACGTCGACGATCCGGATCGTCGGCAGCGAGGAAGCGCGGCTCACCCGCGCCGAATAGGAGCTCCCGTCCCCGATCGGGGCGAACGCCGGCCACGTCATGCGGCTCGGCGAGCGGCTCGGCCGCACCTGCCATGCCCCGTGTCATGGACGTTTGCTTGTGCGCTGAATCCCGCCGGGTGATCCCGGAGCAGGCGGCCGCCACGCCCTCGTACGGCATCCCGGTACGGCATCCCGGCGTTGTGCTCGTGCCGCTTCGGTCGTGGTCCCGCCGCCAATCGCTGAAGACCGCCCGGACAATCCGATCGTACCAGACCGGGAGCAGGACGCCCATCGCTATCCACCCGAGGGCCTCGATCCTGATGCGGCCCACCGTCTCGCCCGAGCCGGGATCGTCGTATGTTCCCCAGACTCCGACCAGAAGCGTGACGGTTTGCGCAGCTCGGTCTGGATGTTGATCGGGAACGGCAGCCCCATAGCCAGGCTAGCTATCAGCGGGGATCGATATTCCGAGGAATTGCTGCACCAGATGGAATCGCCAGGCGTAGCGGAAGGCCACGTACCAAGCAGCGATGACAACCCCGATGATAGCAAGATCGCGGGGAGAGAGGGGGGCCATTTCGAAAACTCGGCGCAGGGCGGGCGTGACGATGATCGCGACGAGGACGACCAGCAGTGCGAGGCTGAGGACGATGGGACGCCGGTCGACGCCAGATGCACTGGGATCCGCCGGCTTGATCCCGGCGACGCTGACGAAGGGGATGAGCGCCAGGCCCCAGAGCGTGGCGGCGACGGTCAAGACCGTCTGGGCCAGGTTAATGTCGTCGGTGGCGCGCAGAAACAAGATGTAGAGCATCAGCCCGACCGGCGCGGTTGTGAGGGCGGCCGAAAGGACGAACGGCAGGACGTCGCGCAGGAGCCGGCGTGCGGTTGGCCCGGGCTGGGCCCAGATGGCGAGGAAGACGGTAGGCACGCCGATCACGAGGAATGCCGGGATCGCGTTCATCCGAGGCGTGGAGGGGAAGGCGGCGTTGACGATGCCGGTACCGATAATGATCAGCGCCATCGCCAGCGAGCGCGCCAGGTAAAGAGCGATCAGATCCTGGGTGCCGCGAACGATCCGCTGGCCCTCGCGAAACGCGGCCGGAAGCACCGCGAAAGAGTCGTTGAGCAACACCAGATCGGCGACGGCGCGGGTGGCCTGGCTGCCACGGTGCATCGCGATCCCGACCTGCGCCTGCTTGAGTGCGAGGACGTCGTTGACCCCATCTCCGATCATCGCCACGTAGTGGTCGTTTCGCTGCAACTGGCGAATCAGGCGGACTTTCTGGTCTGGCGTGATACGGCCGAAGATCGTCGTCTCCTGCGCCACCTGCGCCAGTTGCCCGTCGTCCAGCTCCTCCAGTTCCAGCCCCGACACGACTCGAAGTTCCTCGTCCGTGCCAAAACCGGCCTGTCGCGCCAGTGCCGCCACCGTCTCCGGGTGGTCCCCGGAAAGGATCTTGGGGCGGATGCCGGACCGCTCGAACTGGGCGATGGTGGCGCGGGCGTCCGGCTGGAGCTCATCCCCGAGCGCGATCAGTGCAAGCGGCACCAGATCGCTGGGAAGCCGCGGCTGGCCAACCTCCCATTGGAGCGTCACGGGGTCCGGATGATGGGCGAAGAGCAGCACCCGCAAGCCTGCCGATGTCCACTCCGCGAGTGACGCTGCTAGATTGCCGCCGGGCCGCAACGACGGCTGGAGGACATCTGGCGCACCCAGGACATAGAGCCCAGGGCGTTGCTCGTCATCGAAGATGAAGGCGCTCCATTTACGGGCGGAGGAGAACGGAACGGTCTCGCGAGCTGGTCGTGACTGTCCCGGCAGCGCATTGGCAATGGCGGCGATGGTGCGATTGGGCGCGATAGTGCTTGCGGCGAAGTCGCCGATGATGGCGTTGAGATCGGCTGGCACCGCGTCGAGTGGCCGGATGTCCTGGAAGGCGAGACGGTTGGTTGTAAGGGTGCCGGTCTTGTCGAGACAGAGCACGTCGACGTGGCTCAGCGACTCGATCGCGTTCGCCTGTTGCAGCAATGCTCCCTTGCCAGCGACGCGCACGGCGCCCAGGGCGTAGGTGACCGTCAGTATGAGGGCCAGACCCTGGGGCACCAGGCTGATGACGACGGCGACGGTGCGCACCGCGTTCTCGACTGAGTAGTCGCGATAGGCTCGATCGAGCGTGCCCGCGAGCGGGAGCCTGGTCGGCGAAAGGGCAAGCGCCAAGCCGCGGATTGCGAGGTCGACGACGACGGGGCCGCCGATCGCCAGCACCAGCACGATCATCGCCCGGAGCACCAGGGCAACCTCGCGCTGGACCGGTGTCCGAGTCTGGCGGAAGGCGCGGGCGTCGCGGGTCATCTGGTTGGCGAGGCTCTCCGCGCCGACCCGCTCAGCCTCGTAGGTGGCGCTACCGGCGACGCAGAAGCTGCCCGAATAGACCTGATCGCCCGGAGGTTTGGAGACGGGTTCCGATTCGCCGCTAAGGAGCGACTCGTCGACGTCCATCCGTTCCGGACCGACGACCCGACCGTCGACCACGATCTGATCACCCGGTCGCGCGACCAGCAAGTCGCCGACGACGATCTCGGTGGGATCGATCTCCCGCTCGTGGCCGTCGCGGATGACCGATGCCTTCGGACGGTTCAGGAGGGCGATGCGGTCAAGCTGCCGCTTTGCCCGGCCCTCCTGCACGACCGCGACGATGACGTTGAGGAGCACGATGCCGACGGTGACGACCGCGTCGAGGACGAGCCCCAGCCCAAGCAAGGCGGCGCCGACCACGAAGATGACGATGTTGATCGAGCCGAAGGCGTTGTCCCGCAGGATGCTGAGATAGGAGCGGCTCGCCCTGAAGGCAACGCCGTTGCTCTGGCCGGCGGCGCGACGGGCCGCGGCCTCCGCCTCGGAGAGCCCGTTCGGTTCAGGGTCAACGGCATGTGTCACTAGGCAGACATCGCGGCAGGGGTGGCGGCTTCGGCGTGTTCGGCCGCTGCCTCGGTGGCACGGATCAGCATGATTGGAACCGGCGAGCCGCGGACGACGTCTTCGGCGACGCTGCCCAGGAACCAGCGCGAGAGTCCGCCGCGGCCATGAGTCGACATTATCACAAAGTCACCCGGCTTGGTCGCGGCGATGATCTCGCGGGTGGGGTTGCCCGTCGCCCTGCGCGAGCGGCTGGACGCGATCTCACCGACCACCTACCGCGCGGACATCCGTGCCCCGCTCCGCATCCTCGCCCGCCGTCGTCGCCACCAGGTCGGTGCCCAGCTCGGTCTCCGCTCGCCGCGATCGTCTCCATGCTGGGCCAGGGCCCGGAGGTCCACCTGGGACACGCGGCAGGCCAACGGAGGAGTGCGGACCGGCGCAACGCTACCCGATGACGCCGCCGCTGAGCTTGCCGACGCCCCAGGTAATCGCCATGGTCAGGATGCCGACGCCGACGTTGCGAACGATCGCGGCCCGGGGCGGCGCCTTCCCCAGGCGGGCGCTCAGGTAGCCGGTAAGCACCAACCCCAGCACCGCGGCGACGACACAGATGGCGACGCGCCAGCCCGAGAACGGGACCAGGATCGCCAGCACCGGCAACGACCCACCGATTGCGAACGAGCCGAACGACGCACCCGCCGCCGTCCAGGGACTGGTGAGCGCATCCGGATCGATCTGCAGCTCGGCCTCGGCGTGGGCGCGCAGGGCATCGCCCGCCGTCAGCTCGCGCGCGACCTGGCCCGCGAGCTGCTCGGACAGCCCACGCTCCCGATAGAGTCCGGCAAGCTCAGCCTCCTCCTGCTCCGGGAGGTTCGCCAGTTCCCACCGTTCGAGATCGATCGCCGCCGCCTCCGTGTCCCGCTGGGTGCTCACGGAGACGTACTCTCCACCGGCCATGGAGAGCGCGCCGGCGACGAGCGCCGCCAGCCCCGCGGTCAAGATCGTCGAGAGCGTCGCGGTGGCCCCGGCCACACCGACCACGACGCCGGCGGTCGACACGAGTCCGTCGTTGGCTCCCAGCACCCCCGCCCGCAGCCAGTTCAACCGGTCGCCGAGGGCGTCCGTGTGCGGCTCACTGCGGTGTCGGCGCGCCAGAAACGGCATCTGTGATGTCACGCTCAGCCCTCCCACTACACCGCGCACACCGTACCAGGAAGGAGCGCAAGGCGGCAGGGAGGAGCAGGCAGACCTCGCGGGCGAATCCGCCGATCCTTCCGGGCCAGGGAAGGGCGCGGGCGATCAACAGGCCGGCGGTGGTCGCCGCGACGCAGCCACGCCCACCCCGGCGATCGGCCGTGGGGGTCAGGACCGGAGCAGCGGAATCGCCGCCGCGTCCATCTAGCACATTCCCGCCTGCTCGGCCCGCGCCGTGATGCCGCGCAGCATCTTGCGCTCCATCAGGTACGCGCCCGGCAGCAGCAGCTCCAGCCGCAGGCGCTCCGTCAGCCGACCGACCGGCATACGATTGCGTTCGATCAGCCGGGTGCGGCCGCCCTCGGCCGGCTCCAAGCAGAAGACCCAGCTCCAGGTCCGGTCCGGCATCGCCAACAGGAGGGTGCGCTGCGGATCGATCGCCTCAACCCGGAGCGGTGGCCCGCTCTTGCTCAGGTGGAACTCGTGCCCGACCGCCAGATCCTGCCACTCGGGGTGGATGCGGTCGGCGCTGTGCATGTCGAGCCCCATCAGGTTCTCGATCCAGTCGTAGGTGTAGACGCCGCCGCGACCGGGCCCCATCTGCATCAGCCAAGGCCAAACCGCCTCAGGCGGCGCGTCGATGGTGATGGCATGGGTCGTGGCCATCGCCGGCTGGGGGACGATCTCGTCACCCGGGAGTGCGCGGCTGATTTCTCCTTTCGTGGCGCCCGCGGTCATCAGCCGGGACCGCACGCCGAGTCCATACGCGGCCAGCGCAAGCCCAATACCCAGCGCCACCGGAACCGGGCTGGCTCCTGCCGATCCAGTGTCCCCGGGTGCCCTCCGTTCATCAGCTCGGCGGGACTCGTCGGCGAGGCGTTCGGCGCGAGCCTTGATGCCCAGCAACATGCGGCGCTCCATCAGGAAGGCGGTTGGCTCGAGCACCAGGCGGGCCAAAGTGTCGGTAGAGAACTGAGGCGGCCAGCCACCGCGCACCCGGCTGATGAGGCGCGTTGCTCTGTCGTCGGTCTCCTTGAGCACGAACGCCCAGGAGATCTTCATGCCCGGTGGGGTCGGAGCGAGGACGAGCGCATGCCCTGCATCCACCTCGTGGACCGGCCAAGCTGGTCCCTTGCCAAGCGGGATCACGTCGCCGGGCTGGATACGCTGGAACTCCGGGAGGATTCGGTCCGCGCTCGGGCGATCGAGGAAGCCGAACACGCGGTCGAGCCGATCGTAGCTGTACAGCCCTCCTCGGCGGTAGCCGAGCTGTGCTAACCACGGCCAGACGTGCGACGCCGGCGCGGAGATCGTGACCGCGCGCGTCGTGCGGTACCGGGGCTGAGGAACGAGGTCGTCGCCGGGCAGCAGCGCACTGAACTCGGCGGCCGTCGCGCCCCAGTGGAGGAGTCGGGGTCGGACGTACCGCCAGTACGTGGCGGCGATGGTGGCGCAGGCGCCAAGCGTCGTCAGCGGGCGTCGCCACGGATGCTGCTGTGCATCGCCACCATCTGCCAGCGAGGGGACGGGGATCTCCGCTTCAGGCGCTCCCATTTCAGGCCGCCGTTCGCCCGCGCTGGCCCCCGAAGCCGTCCTCGTCCGGAGTGACTCCGGTCTCGTGGTCGCGGACGGCGCGTTCGACCCGATACTTAATGCCCTGGAGCATGGCAATGCTCATGATGGTATACCCCGGTTCCAGGATCCGGTCGGGCAGGCGTGACCAGAACGACCGGTCGGCCGAGGTCCGCGAGCGCAGGAGCAGCCTGGTCGATGCGTTCCACTGGCCTTCCAAGACGAACTGCCAACTTCCGGGGCAGATGGCAGGGTCATTCCCCATGCACAGGACCAGGGCCCTGTTGGGATCGATCTCCGTCACCACCGGCCCGCGCCGGCCTCCGGGGTACCCCTCGGGCATGAACGCGACGATGTCGCCGACCTTCAGGTCCTGCCACTCCGGGTGGATGCGATCGGCGTTCTTGACGTGGAGGTGAAACACGCCGTTTTCCACCCAGAGGAGGCTGTAAAGCCCGGCCCGGTCGACACCCATCTGCACCAACCAGGACCAAACGTCCTCCGGCGACGCGTCGATGGTCATCGCCATGGTGGTCTGCCAGGCGGCCTTCGGGACCAGGGCATCGCCCGGGAGGACGCGCTCCATCTCGGAGCGCGTCGCGCCCCAGTGACGTCCGATGAGCCACGTTGCGGGATAGGCAACGGCCGGCACCAACGCGAGCGCCGCCGCGATCCATCGCATCTTCGTAGACATGACCATCTCCTCCTTCTGGTTGCCCACAACATCGGAACGCGCCGGGTCCACGGCGCGTTCAGACGGGGCGAGGAGTATAGGTATCAACGCGGGGGTTCTCAAACCACGAAGGGGATAGGAGATAGGGTCCGGGGAAACAGCACTCCCCTCCGAGCACCCACGGCTCGGCCCCGTCCGGCGAGCCTGTCCACGCCTGGTGGGACTCTCGGGGGAAGAGAGGAAGCGGCACATCAGCACCCCCTCACCGCCCGGCTCTCCGCGCGTCCCCGTTGCCGGATGCTGGTCGCGACTCGGCGGTGGGCGCGAGGTTGACGCAGTGCGGCAATAGCGCCACCATAGCCTGGTTGGTTGACATCCAGCCGAGGCATGCGATGTCCAGCGATCCGTCCGGCGCCCACCTCCGCCCCACACCCATCCCGATGCCATCCGTCGCGGTGCGGGAGGACATCGGACGCCTGCCGACGCCCCTCTCCACCCTGGTTGGGCGGGAGCACGAGCTCGCCGCCCTCGCCGCCCTGCTGCGCGACCCGGCCGTCCGGTTGGTGACCCTGACCGGCCCCGGCGGGGTCGGCAAGACCCGCCTGGCCCTGGCCGGCCGGCGACCGCGGCGGAGCGCGTTCGCCGACGGGGCCGCCTTCGTCGAGCTGGCCGCCGTCCGCGACCCCGAGCTCGTCGTCCCCGCGATCGCCCGGGCCCTGCGCGTCCGCGACCCCGGCGACCGCCGGTCGCGGCGGCGCTGGCGGCCTTCCTGCGCGCCAAAGAGCTGCTGCTGGTGCTGGACAACTTCGAGCAGGTGGTGGCGGCCGGCCCGCACGTGGCGGAGCTGCTGCGGGCCTGCCCGCGGCCTGACGGTGCTGGTGACCAGCCGCGAGCGCCTGCTGCGATCGGCGGCGAGCGGGGCTGCCCGTGCCGCCGCTGGCCGTGCCGGACCCGACGGGGCGGCGGGCGACGGCCGCGATGCCTCGCCCTGCTCGCGCGCGGCGCGGTGCGGCTCTTCGTCGAGCGGGCGCGGGCGGTGCGGCCCGGACTTCGCGCTGACCGACGGCGAACGCCGCCGGCCGTCGCCGAGATCTGCCGGCGGCTGGACGGGCTGCCGCTGGCGATCGAGCTGGCGGCGGCGCGGGTGCAGCTCTTCGCCGCCGGCGGCGCTGCTGGCGCGGCTGGAGCGCGCCTGCCGCTGCTGACCGGCGGCCCGCGCGACCTGCCGGCGCGGCAGCGGACGATGCGCGACGCCATCGCCTGGTGCCACGACCTGCTCACGCCGGAGGAGCAGGTCGTCTTCCGCCGGCTCGGCCGTCTTCGCCGGCGGTGCACCCCGCGACGCGGCGGAGCGCGGTCTGCGCTGCCGACAGCCTGCTGGACCCGCTCGCCGTCGTCGGCGTCCCTGGTCGACCGGAGTCTGGTGCAGGCGATCGAAGTGCCGCCCGGCCACCCGCGCGTGGTCATCCTGGAGACGTCCGCGAGTACGCGCTGGAGCAGTTGCCGGCGAGCGGCGAGGAAGCTGCCGTACGGGGCCGGCACGCCGCCTGGTGCCTGGCCCTCGCCGACCGCTTCGGCGAGGGCACGGCGTCCATGCACGACGAACTGTGGTGGCTGCGCGAACACGACAATGTCCGCGCGGCCCTGGCCTGGCTGGAACGGACCGGCGACGCGGCCGCGCTCCTGCGGCTGGCCATGGCGAGCCGGCTGCTGTGGTGGGGGCACGGCTACCGCGCCGAGGCGATCGGGTGGCTCGAGCGGGGGCTGGACATGCGGTCAGGAGGTTCCGGCCAGGATCCGGTCTGGCGGCGATGGGAAGTATGGGACGGCACCTGGAGCGGCAGGGGCACTACGAGCGGGCGCGGTCGCTGTTCGAGGAAGCGCTCGCCCTCGCCCAGGAGGTCGGGGAGCGGCGGGAGACGGCGCTGGCGCTTTACGGCCTCGGAACGGCGGAGGCCAACCAGGGCCGCTACGATAGGGCGGCGCCGCTGATGACGGAAGCGCTGGCGCTCTTCCGGCGGCTGGGCGACGACGAGTGGATCGGCGGCTCGCAATACCTCCTGGGCATCATCGCTTACGGGCGCGGTGACTTCGCCGAAGCCGCCGCGCAGGTCGAGGCCGCGGTGGCGGTGCGGCGGAGCGATCGGGCCGATCTTTCCGCCTGGCCGTCTACCTCAACGCGCTGGGGCTGCTGCACTGCGAACAGGGCGACGCGGCGGGCGGGGCCGCGGCGCTGGCGGAGAGCGGGTCGATTATCCGGAGGCCGGCCCGGACACCCACCGCGATCTCCTGGCCGAGTGGCTGGCCGCCGTGGCCCGCCTGGCTGCGAGCTGCGGCTGGCTAGACGCTAGCGGCGCGGCTCTACGGGGCGGCCGAGGCGCTGACCGAGGCGGTCGCGCTGCCCCTGGTCGTGCCCCCGCGCCCGCAGTACCGGCGCGCCGTCGAGGCGCTCCGGCGGGAGCTCGGGGCGGACGCCTTCGCCGCGGCTTGGGCGGTGGGGCGGACACTGCCCCTGGATCGGGCCGTCGCCGAGGCGGAGGAAGCCGTGGCGGCGGCGGCCGACCAGGTAAGGGCCGGCGCGCTCGCGCGCCGGCGACCCCCCTCTCGCCGCGCGAGCAGGAGATCCTGGCGCTGCTGGTCGAGGGCCGGACCCGCCGCGCCATCGGCGAGGCGCTCTTCATCAGCGAGCGGACTGTCGACAACCACGTCGCCCACATCTTCCGCAAGCTGGGGGTCCGGACCCGCGCCGAGGCAATCGCCGCCGCCCGCACCGCCGGTCTGACCACGCCCTCGCCGGAACGTCCCACCGACCGGTAGCCGCCGTCGGTGGCATCTCCGCGCCGCGCCGAACGCGGTCGCCGCGCGGTTCGGCGGAGAACCCGGTCGGTACCTATCCTCACCGCCCGGCTCTCCGCGCGTCCCCGTTGCCGGATGCTGGTCGCGACTCGGCGGTGGGAGCGAGGTTGACGCGCCGCGGCAACCCCGCCACTATTGCCTCGTCGCCCGCCATCCGGCCGAGGCATGCGATGTCCAGCGAGCCGTCCGGCGCCCACCTCCGCCCCACGCCCATCCCGATGCCATCCGTCGCGGTGCGGGAGGACATCGGACGCCTGCCGACGCCCCTCTCCACCCTGGTTGGGCGGGAGCACGAGCTCGCCGCCCTCGCCGCCCTGCTGCGCGACCCGGCCGTCCGGTTGGTGACCCTGACCGGCCCCGGCGGGGTCGGCAAGACCCGCCTGGCCCTGGCCGCGGCGGCCGCGGCGGAGACGACGTTCGCCGACGGGGCCGCCTTCGTCGAGCTGGCCGCCGTCCGCGACCCCGACCTCGTCGTCCCCGCGGTCGCCCAGGCCCTGCGCGTCCGCGCCCCCGGCAACCAGCCGGTCGCGGCGGCGCTGCAGGCCTTCCTCCGCGCCAAAGAGCTGCTGCTGGTGCTGGACAACTTCGAGCAGGTGGTGGCGGCCGGCCCGCACGTGGCGGAGCTGCTGCGGGCCTGCCCGCGGCTGACGGCGCTGGTGACCAGCCGCGAGCGCCTGCGCATCGGCGGCGAACGGGTGGCGCCCGTGCCGCCGCTGTCGGTGCCCAGACCGAGCGAGGGGGCGGGGGGGAGCCGCTTCTCCCCCGCCGAATCCGCCTTCGCCGCGTCGGAGGCGGTGCGCCTCTTCGTGGAGCGGACGCGCGAGGTGCGGCCGGAGTTCGCGCTGACGGAGGCGAACGCCGAGAGCCGTCGCCGAGGTCTGCCGGCGGCTGGACGGGCTGCCGCTGGCGATCGAACTGGCCGCAGCGCGGGCCCAGCTGTTCCCGCCGGCGGCGCTGCTGGCGCGGCTGGATCCTCGCCTGCCGCAGCTTGACCGAGGACCGCGCGACCTGCCGGAGCGGCTCCGGACGATGCGGGACGCCATCGCCTGGTCCTACGATCTCCTCATCCCCGAGGAGCAGGCAGTCTTCCGGTGCCTTGGCGCCTTCGGCGGCGGCTGCACCCTGGAGGCGGCCGAGGCCGTCTGCGGGTTCCACCAGGTGCCGGACGTGGTGGCCTGCGTTGAGTCGCTGGCGCGCCAGAGCCTCGTCCGGGTCGTGAACCGCCCCGACGGCGCCACCGCCGGGGACCCCCGCCTGATGATGCTGGAGACGGTGCGCGAGTTCGCGGCCGAACAACTTGCCGCCAGCGGCGAGCAAGACGTGCGGAGCCGGCACGCCGTGTACTTCCAAGAGCTGGCGACGCGGGCGGAGCGAACCTTCTGGGGTGACGAGCCGGGCGATCTGCGCGGCCTGATCTGGGCGGAGGAAGGGAATCTGCGGGCGGCCGTCAGTGGGTCGATCGGGGCCCGCGATGCCGAGATGGCGTTACGGCTGGCGCGAGCCTTGTTCGATCCGCAGTCGCACACCGGCGACAATGCCCACGAACAGCAGATGTGGTTGAGCCGCGCCCTCGCGCTGCCGGGGGGATCGCCGGACGCCCGCGTGCGCGCGCTTATCCGTTACGCCGCGTTGGTGGGGATCGACGATCTCGCCAAGGCGATGGCGCTGGCCGAGGAGGCGCTGGCCCTGGCCCGCCGGCACGACGACAGGTTCGGGGTCGCCGACGCCGCGCGCATCCTCGGCAGCCTCGAGACTAACACCGGGCCCCTCGCCCGCGCCCGGCGCCGCTTGCTCGACGCACTGGCCAGATTCCGGGCGCTCGGGGTGCGGGGGCGGGTCGGCTGGACGCTCCACCACCTCTCGGTGTTGGACGGGATCGACGCCCAGGCGGATCTTGAGAGCGCGGCCGGCTATTGTGATGAGGCGCTGGCGATCTTCCGCGACCTCGACCACGTGCGCGGGATCGAGACCGCGCTCAACTGGCAGGCCGAACTCGCCTACAAGCTGGGGGATTTGCCACGGTCGTTGGCGAGCGCGCAAGAAGCTCTGGCCATGCTCAGGTCGGACTCGTGGTCGTACGACTCCCTCGACCGCATCGCCGACGTCGCCGCGCGGATCGGTCGCCCCGAGACCGCGGCGCGGCTCTACGGCGCGGCGGACGAACAGCGGGAGCGGGCCAGCCGGCGGATCGAGCCGGCCTTCATCGACGAGCACCTGGGCAAGATCGATATTGCGCGCCGGGAGTTGGGCGAGGCGGCGTTCGCCGCCGCCTACGCGGCGGGGCGGGCGCTGGCGCCGGAGCAGGCGGTAGCGGAGGCGCTCGATTCGGTCGCGGTGAGCGTCGCGGAGCCGGGCGTCTCCCTGCTCGCCGCGCGAGTTGGAGGTCCTGCGCCTGCTGGCGACAGGCCGCTCCAACCGGGCCATCGCCGCGGCGCTGTTCATCAGCGAGCACACCGTCGACAACCACGTCTTCCGCATCTTCCGCAAGCTGGGGGTCCGGACCCGCGCCGAGGCGGTCGCCGCTGCCGCGCCGCCGACCTGGGCGCTCCCGCGGCGGCGCCCCCGCCGGTCGACCCCTAGCCCTCGGCCGGCACCGGACGGCCGATCGTCGCCGGGTCGGGGCGCGGGCACCCCGGTCGGTACCTACGCCCCGCCGCCGCCGCATAGGTACCGCCCCGCCCGCAATAAGTACCGCCGCGGGCCGAAATGGGGCACTCCCCCATATTCCCAGGTCGGTCCCTCCTCCCTACGCTGGGCAGTGCGCCGCCTTCGGCTCGGGGGGGCGCCGGACCCGGCGGCGGGCGGATCCACCCGCCGCCCGGGGTGCCCGGGCACGGGGACCGCGCGGCCGCTGGTCTCCGTGCCGCCTGGAGTGAGTCCGATTGCGCAACGCCAACCAAGGAGACAGCTCCGATGGACGCCAACCACGTCGACCGCATCGCCAAGCGCTTCGCCGGCCGCCGACTCTCCCGCCGCCAAGCGCTAACTCGGGGCGGGGCGGGGCTCGCCGCCGGCGCCCTGGCCGCCGCCGGCCTGGCCGCCCGCACCGGCCCCCGTCGCCGCCCAGGAGGCCACCCCCGGCGGCCGGCGCGGCCGGGGAGAAGGTCCAGTACCTCTTCGTCCAGTCCTTCCAGTCGGGCAGCATCGCCCCAAGGAGGGCGCGGAGGGCACGCTACACCCTGACCCTGGAGCAGGGGCTGGGCCAGACCGTCTACTTCTCCGACCGGCCCGAACGCCTCGTCGGGGCCAGCCCGACCCAGCAGTTCCTGGAGGGGCTCGGCTTCCCCGACGACAACCCGCCCAACGCCGCCCTGGTGGTCGACAACGACGCGGGCGAGACGGAGATCGCCGTGGTCGAGCTGTTCACCCGGCCTACGAGGTCGAGGCACCGACACGGCGACCTACGAGGTGGCGGTGCTGGAGGAATGGGAGGAGGCGCTGGGGGTGGGCCTCACCGAGACGCCGGCGGACCTTGCGGCGTTCGGGGCGCGGTTCGGCGCCGCCCACCTCTTCATCGACGACTGCGCCGACAGCTCGGTTGACGCGCAGCCGAGTCACGGCGGCCGGGAGATATCGGCCCGGCTTTCCCCGATGGGGCTTCGGCCAAGCTGCCCGGATTGGTGCCAGCACCTGACGTGCAAGCCAGAATAAACTCGCGGGCGGCAAAATCGCGGACCACTGACCCGCGGGCCTGCAACGACGACTATCCCAGCCTGCAGGTGGAGCGCTCTGGGCTGCTCGGTCTGCGGAGCCGCGCGCGCCAGAGCCGCTGGCCTCGCCGGGGCCGGATCGCGCGCCGGATGCCCGGGCACGCCGCCCCGGCGCCGCGCGCGGCCGACATGGTCCGGCCGATCCGCCGCGCACCGGCCGAACGGGAGGATCCCATGGACGCCACGCACTTCGACCGATCGCGAAACTCTTCGCCGGTCGCCGCCTCTCCCGCCGCCAGGCCCTGCGCCCAGGGCGGGGCCGGGCTCGGCCGCCGGGGCGCTCGCCGCCGCCGGGCTGCACGCTACCGCGCCGCCCAGGGCGCCACCCCGGACGCCTCCCCGCCCGCCGCCGGCCGCGGACGACGACACCACGTTCCTCTTCGTCCAGTCCTTCCAGTCCGGCTCCCTCGCCCCCAAGGACGGCGCCGAGGGCACCTACACCCTGACGCTGGAGCGGGGGCTGGGCCAGACCATCTACTTCTCCGACCGCCCCGAGCGCATCGTCGGCGCCAGCCCGACCCCCCAGTTCCTGGCCGGGCTCGGCTTCCCGGACGACAACCCGCCCAACGCCGCCCTGGTGGTGGCGGGGCCGGGAGACGAGGACATCGCGGTCCTGGAGCTGTACAACCCCCGGTACGACGAGGCCACCCACACCGCCACCTACGACGTCACGGCGCTGGCGGCGTGGGAGGAGTCGCTGGCGATGGGCTTCACCGAGGCGCCGGCCGACCTGGCGGCGCTGGCCGCCGACCTTCGGCGCCGCCCACCTCTTCATCGACGACTGCCCGGATTGGAGCGGATGTTGGGTGGAGTGCAATATCATCCCCAAACGCGTCCCTGCTAGTGGTAGTTCTTTTGGACCGGTTGGTGCCTGCTGGTCTTGGAGCAGCGCAGTTGCAGCCCGTCCAACTGCGGCGATCACACGGACTACGATGCCATCTGTCGACGGCTGCTTAGCCAGACGTAAATAATGGCTGTGACGTCAATGCCGGAGATGAGCCACGCCCGCGGCGGGCCGGAGCCCCGCCGGCGACGGAGGCGCGCCTGCCTCCCGGGATGGGCACGTGGCCCCGGGACGCCCACCACTTTGACGCCGTCGCTATGCTCCTCGTCGCCCGCCGCCGCAAGCGGCGGGCCCTCGCCCTGGGCGAGGTCGACCTCACCGCCGGCACCCTAAGCCGCACTGCCGGGCTCGCCGCCGTTGACCTCAAGACCGCCGGCCGGGTCCGGTCCGACCCGCGCTCATCGCCCCGGAGGGTATTCCCATGGACTCTTCACGTGTCGACCCGATCGCAAGGCGCTTCGCGGATCGCCGCCTCTCCCGCCGCGCCGCCGTCCGCCGGGCCGGGGCCGGGCTCGCTGCCGGTGCCTTCGCCGCGACGAGGGTGCGAGTTGCCGCCCAGGAGGCGACCCCGCCCCGGTCGGGGAGAAGATCGAGTTCCTCTTCGTCCAGTCCTTCCAGGCCGGCTCCATCGCCCCGAAAGAGGGGGCCGAGGGCACCTACACCCTGACCCTGGAGCATGGCCTCGGCCAGACGATCTATTTCTCCGACCGGCCCGAGCGCGTCGTCGGCGCCACCCCGACCGCCCGGTTCCTGAAGGGGCTCGGCTTCCCGCCGGACAACCCGCCCAACGCGGCGCTGGTGGTGGAGGCGGGGCCGGACGACACCGACATGGTCGTGGTGGAGCTGACCAGTCCGGCGTACGACGAGACCACCCACACCGCCACCTACGACGTGACGATCCTGGAGGAGTGGGAGCGGACGCCGGGGGTGGGTTTTGCCGTGCAGCCGAAAGACCTGGCGCAGTTGCACCCCGAGTTCGGCGCCGCCCATCTCTTCATCGACGACTGCTCGGCCGGGCAGCTGAACTGTGCGAATTTCGCGAACAAGAACGATCCCCACTCCAAAAGAATCAGCATCACGTACTGCTGGGATTACGCCGGCTCGTGCTGCATCCCGTGCCCTGCTGTCTACCCTGTCACCCGTTGGGAGGACGTCTGCAACCAGTGGTACCCCGATTACTGCATGGGCCGGTGCGAGGCCTTGCTGCAAGAGAGCCAGCAGTGTTGAGCACGTCGACCGTCCCCGTCGCGCCGACCGGTGCACCGGGGCGGCCGTGGGCGCCTCCCGCTTCGGCGCCGTCGCCGAGCAGACCTCCGCCTCGGCCGCCGCCCGCGCTGTCCGACCCGAGTCCCTCGCTCCGAGAGAGGAGCCACTATGGACGCCACCCGCATCGATGCGATCGCCAGACTCTTCGCCGCCCGCCGCCTCTCCCGTCGCCAAGCCCTGGCCGGGGGCGGGGCCGGCCTCGCCGCCGGCGCCCTCGCCGCCACCACCCGGTGGGTTCCCGGCGCCGCCGCCCAGGACGCCACCCCTGCCCCGGCCGATGCTGCCGGGGAGAGGGTCGCGTACCTCTTCGTCCAGTCCTTCCAATCCGGCACCATCGTCCCCAAGGCCGGCGAGGACGGGCACCTACACTTTGACCCTCGCACAGGGGCTGGGGCAGACCATCTACTTCTCCGATCGGCCGGAACGGATCGTCGGCACCTCACCCACCACCACCTTCCTGGCCGGGCTCGGCTTCTCGGCCGAGAACCCGCCCAACGCCGCCCTGGTGGTGGAACCTCTGCCCAGCGAGACCGATATCGCCGTCGTGGAGTTGTTCAACCCGGTCTACGACGAGGCGACCCACACCGCCACCTACGACGTCAAGGCGCTGGCCGAGTGGCGGGATGCGCTGGGCGTCGGCCTGACCGAGGAGCCGGCCGACCTGGCGGCGCTGGGGAGCAGCTTCGGCGCCGCCCACCTCTTCATCGACGACTGCAGTAACGCCAACATCGTCTGCCTTGGCGGACCATCGGGCGGCGCGGTCGGCACCTTTTCCAACCAGGCCATGTGCTGGAACTACCTCACCTGCATGCCCTGCGAGCCCTACGGCCACACCCAGCCCAACGAGTGCGCGACCTACTCCTACTGGAACGACAAGTGCAACCAGACGTTTGCGTGGTGTCGGCAGAGCTGTACGAACTACCTCGTGGGGGCCTCATACAATTCCGGATGCTGATCCCGGTCGGGCCAGGACTGGTGCCACCCGCCACCAGTCATTCGCGCACCCAGGAACATCTCTGACGTCCCGCCGCGGTCGGACCCGCGTTCCGCTGTCGCCCCGCCGGAACGGGGCACGCCGCCCTCGGCTTGGGGGGACGCCGGTCGCCGCGCCGCCATCGACGATCGCGGTTCGCTTCGGCGACCGACGATGCGAGAGGACCAATCGCATGGACAATACGCGCTTCGACCGCATCGCCAAGGTCTTCGCCGCCCGCCGTTCGCGTCGGCGGGCCATCGCCCAGAGCGGCGCGGGCCTGACCGCCGCCGCTCTGGCCGTCGCCGGACTGAGCCGCACGACGCACGCCCAGGACGCCACCCCGCCCGCCGGCGCGAGCGGGGAGAAGGTCGCGTACCTCTTCGTCCAGTCCTTCCAGTCCGGCCACGTCGCTCCCAGTTCGGGCGCCGAGGGCCGCTACACCCTGACGCTCGAGGAGGGGCTCGGCCAGACGATCTACTTCTCCGACCGGCCGGAGCGCGTCGTCGGCGCCGTCCCGACTCGCCGGTTCCTGGACGGTCTCGGCTTCCCGCCCGACAACCCGCCCAACGCCGCCCTGGTGGTTTCCAACGACGTGGGCGAGACCGAGGTCGCCGTGATTGAGCTCTTCGACCCAGCCTACGACGAGGAGACGCGCACGGCCACCTACGAGGCGGCGGTGCTGGAAGAATGGGAGAACGAATTGGACCTGGGCCTGACCGAGGCTCCGGCCGACCTGTCGGGGTTTGGGGAGCGCTTCGGCGCCGCCCACCTCTTTATCGACGACTGCCCAGGTGGGGCCGTCTTCTGCACAAAGAACGCCGGCTTCACCCAGATCGGGGGCTTCCTGCGCTTAGGGTTCTGCTACACAGGGTTCCTGTGCTGCACCCCGTGCGAGTCCAGCGACCGGCAGTACTGGGTGGACAAATGCTCCGAGGCGTACGACGACTGCGCCGGCGGCGCCTGCGGGGTGAGCTACGACGACCTGGTCGGCTGCGCGCCGTGACCGTCCCCCGAACCGGGCGCGGCGGAGTGGCCGACCCGCCCGCCACCCCGGCCGGCGCCTCCCGCCCCGTCCGCCCGCAGTCTGATCCGCAGGTCGAAGGCGGGCTGGCCCGTCGCGCCGCGCGGTGCGGCCGCAGGATGGTGGTGTACGGTAGGCCGCCACGTGCTCCGACGCCCGGCCGTGGCCCGTGGCCAACCGCCGCTCTCGCTCCAACCAACCCACGGAGGGATCCGATGGACGCTACCCGCATCGATGCGATCGCCAGACTCTTCGCCGCCCGCCGCCTCTCCCGTCGCCAAGCCCTGGCCGGGGGCGGGGCCGGCCTCGCCGCCGGCGCCCTCGCCGCCACCACCCGCGCCCAGGAGGCGACGCCCGGCCCGGCTGCGGGGGCCGGGGCGAAGACCGCCTTCCTCTTCGTCCAGTCCTTCCAGTCCGGCAGCTTCGCCCCCAAGGACGGCGCCGAGGACGCCTACACCCTGACGCTGGAGCAGGGGTTGGGGCAGACCGTCTACTTCTCCGACCGCCCCGAACGCATCGTCGGCGCCACCCCGACCGCCGATTTCCTGAAGGGGATGCCCTTCGGGCCGGACAACCCGCCGAACGCGGCGCTCGTCTTCGAGGCCACGCCCGGCGACACCGACGTCGTCGTCCTGGAGCTGACCGAGCCCACCTACGACGAGGCGACCAAGACGGCGACCTACGACGCCACGGTCCTCGCCGACTTCGAGAAGCTGGGGATCGCCTTCCAGGAGGCGCCGAAGGGGGCGGGCGCCCTCCACCCCTCGTTTGGCGCCGCCTCCCTCTTCATCGACGACTGCCCGAACGACTTCATCAGGTGCACACGCCTGAATGATCTTACGGTTCCTGTCGTCTTTGACAACCAGCCCTTTTGCTGGAACTACAGCGTCTGCATGCCCTGCGAACCCGGCGGGAACGTCAAGGGCGATAGGTGCCAAACCTATCAATACTGGAACCAGCAGTGCAACGCCAAAAGGACGTGCGAGGGGGATTGCCGGTCGAACGTTACGACCGCCGGGGCGATTTGCGACCCTTAATCACGAGCGGATCTGGCCAGCTGCGGCCCGCGTCCCTTCGCATCTCCCCAGGAGGTGACACCGTGAACCCATCAAGCTTCGACCACATTGCCAAGCTCTTCGCCACCCACCGCACCCGACGGCAGGCCATCGCCCAGGCCGGCCCGGGCCTGGCCGCCGGGGCCCTCGCCGCCACCGGCCTCACCCCCACCGCCCGCGCCCAGGAGGCGACACCCGCCCCGGCGGACCCGGGCGACAAGACGATGTTCCTCTTCCTCCAGTCGTTCCAGTCCGGCAGTCTCGCCCCGGTAGTCGGTGCAGAGGACCGCTACACCCTGACGTTGGACCAGGGGATGGGCCAGACGATCTACTTCTCCGACCGGCCGGAACGCCTCGTCGGCGCCGTCCCGACGCCCCGCTTCCTGGCGGGCCTCGGCTTCCTGCCCGACAACCCCCCCAACGCCGCCCTGGTGGTGGAGACAGCGGACGGCCAGACCGAGATCGCCGTGGTCGAGCTCTTCACGCCGGCCTACGACGAGGCGACCCACACCGCGACCTACGAGGTGGCGGTCCTCGAAGAGTGGGAGGACGCGCTCGGGGTGGGCCTGACCCAGACGCCGAATGACCTGGCGGCCTTCGGGGACCGCTTCGGCGCCGCCCACCTCTTCATCGACGACTGTCCGGACGGGCTTCTCGTCTGCGAGCAGTTCGATCAGAACGGCAACCTCATGGGGCAGGGGATGGCCATCCGCCCGGTAGGAGCCTGCTGGAACTGGGGCAGCGCCTGCTGCCAACCGTGCTCCGGGGGGATGGACGCGAACTACTGGAAGGACCAATGCTACCAACGTTTTCCCGGAGTATTGCTGGGACAGGAACTGCCAGCTCTCATGGAGTCTTGACGCCGTGATCGCGCCAAGTTCCTGCTCATTCTGACCGTTCCTCGGAGGCGCGCGGCGGCGGCGCCCCCCCGGTGCGGCGACCGCCAGCCCCACGCCCATTCGTGTAGAGGAGCGACTATGGACGCCACCCACTTCGACTCAGTCGCCAGGTTCTTTGCCGCCCGCCTCTCCCGCCGCCAGGCCGTGCGCCAGGCCGGCGCCGGGCTGGCCGCCGGCGCCCTCGCGGCCGCCGGCCTCGCGCACTCCGCCCACGCCCAGGATGCGACCTCCGCCCCGGCGGACGCGGGCGACAAGACGATGTTCCTCTTCGTCCAGTCCTTCCAATCTGGCAGCATCGTGCCCAAGGAGGACGTCGAGGACCGCTACACCCTGACGTTGGAACAGGGACTCGGGCAGACCATCTACTTCTCCGACCGGCCGGAACGGATCGTCGGCGCCACCCCTACCCCCCGGTTCTTGGCCGGGTTCGGCTTTCCGGACGACGACCCGCCAAACGCCGCCCTAGTGGTGGAAACCGAGGCGGGGGAGTCCGAGGTCGCGGTACTGGAGCTGTTCAGTCCGGCCTACGAGGAGGCGAGCCGCACGGCCACCTACGAGGTGGCGGTCCTGGCGGAGTGGGAGCGGGAGCTGGGGATGGGCTTGACGGAGGCCCCGGCCGACTTGGCGACGCTGCGGCCGAGCTTTGGCGCCGCCCACCTCTTCATCGACGACTGCCCGGACGGGCTCGTCTGGTGCTCGACCTCGCAAGTAAGCGTCCTGCCGATCCCGGGAAATCATGGGTTCTGCTGGAACTACGGCGGCGCGTGCTGCCAACCGTGCGTACCCGGCGGCGGGGACTTCCAGCAGTACTGGAAGCAGCAGTGCCACGATCAGTACCCGTACGACCTGTCCTCGCCCGGCTATACCTGCGGGGAACCCGGGCAAGCCAACGAATGCCAGGTCAATTACCAAATGGGTTGTCCTGACGTCCTTACCTGCACGTTCGTTCACCAATGCTGACCATGCCCCGCTCGGGTCCCGGCGGCGCCCCGCGCCCAGCCAAGCCAAGCAGCCACCAACGGAGGCACCATGGATGCCACCCACTTCGACTCAGTCGCCAAGTTCTTTGCCGCCCGCCGCCGGTCCCGCCGCCAAGCTGGCGCCGGGCTGGCCGCCATCGCCGCCGCCGGCCTCGCCCCCGGGGACCGCCCGCGCCCAGGAGGCGACGCCCGGCCCGGCTGCGGGGGCCGGGCGAGAAGGTCGACCTTCCTCTTCGTCCAGTCCTTCCAGTCCGGCAGCGTCGCCCCAAGGACGGCGCCGAGGGCCGCTACACCCTGACCCTGGAGCAGGGCCTGGGCCAGACGATCTACTTCTCCGACCGCCCCGAACGCATCGTCGGCGCCGCCCCGACCGCCGCGGTTTCTCGAGCGGCATCGGCTTCCGGCCGGACAACCCGCCCAACGCCGCCCTGGTCGTGGAAACCGCGCCAAACCAGACCGACCTCGCGGTGGTGGAGCTGTTCGCCCCGAGCTATGACGAGCCGACCCGCACCCTCACCTACGAGATCGCGGTCCTGGCGAACTGGGACGAACTCCTGGAGCTGGGGTTCACCGCGGCGCCGACCGACCTGGCGGCGCTGGCCCCGACCTTCGGCGCCGCCCACCTCTTCATCGACGACTGTCCGGACGGCACCGTCGCCTGCGTGCGCGACAACAGCCGGATCGGCTCCATCCACGACTTCGGCGGCTACTGCTACAGCTGGTCGGCCGCCAACTGCTACACCTGCAGTCCGAACAAGGACAACTTCGGCGACGACGTCGCCTACTGGACAGACCAGTGCAATCAGCGGTTCCCGGACTGCAACGGCGCGTGCCACGCGCGAAACGTCTGCGGCGGCGGCTTCGCCTGCCCGGCCGGGGACCTCTTCTCCGACTAGACCGCGGCGCCGCGCCGCCATCGACGATCGCGGTTCGCTTCGGCGACCGACGATGTGAGAGGACCAGTCGCATGGACACCACGCGCTTCGACGCCATAGCTCGGCTCCTCGCCGGCCACCGCTCCCGGCGGCAGGCCATGGTCCAGGCAGGGGCAGGCCTTGCCGCCAGCGCCCTGGCCGCCGCCGGCCTGGCCGCGGCGACCCGGGACCGGGCCGCCGCCCAGGACGCCACCCCGCCCGCGTCAGCCGCGGGCGAGAAGACCACGTTTCTCTTCCTCCAGGCCTTCCAGTCCGGCCGCATCGAACCCAAGGCAGGGGCGGAAGGGACCTACACCCTGACCCTGGAGCAGGGGCTGGGCCAGACCATCTACTTCTCCGACCGTCCCGAGCGCATCGTCGGAGCCAGCCCAACGCCCCAGTTCCTCGAAGGACTCGGCTTCCCCGCCGACAACCCACCCAACGCCGCCCTGGTGGTGGAGACGGCAGGGGGGAGACCGAGATCGTCGTGGTCGAGCTCTTCACGCCGGCCTACGACGACGCCAGCCACACGGCGACCTACGAGGTGGCGGTGCTGGCGGAATGGGAGAACGCGCTGGGGGTGGGCCTCACCCAGACGCCGGCCGACCTGGCGGCCTTCGGGCCCGAGTTCGGCGCCGCCCACCTCTTCATCGACGACTGCTCCAACCAAATTATCTACTGTGCCACCGACCTGGGCTTTGGCGATAACCTCGGCAACCTCGACCCGCAGCCCTACTGCTGGGACGACAGCGGCCTCGGCTGCTCTCCGTGCGTGGGCGACCAGGCCTACTGGGACGAATGGTGCAATCAGGCCTTCGCCGCCTGCAACGGCAACTGCGGCGCGAACTCGTACTCTTGGGGTTAACCCCGTGCGGGCGCTGGCTCCCGCCGTCGGGGCCCTCCGCGAAGCTGCTGCCACCGACCGCGGCGTCCGGCCATCGGCCATCGGCGATCGGCCGATCGAGCCGGCATGGTCCGCATCCCGCCCGAGGACGACAGAAAGGAAGGCACGACCATGGACCCCACTCGCATTCGACCGCATCGCCAAGCGCTTCGCCGACCGCCGCCGCACCCGCCGCCGCGTCCTGGCCGAGGCCGGGGCCGGGCTCGCCGCCGGCGCCCTCGCCGCAACGGGGCTCGGGGCGGCCCGCGCCGCCCAGGACGCCACCCCGGCGACCGGCGAGACCGGCGAGAAGGTCGAATACCTCTTCGTCCAGTCCTTCCGCTCCGGCACCGTCGCACCCAAGGCCGGGGAGGATGGGACGTATACCCTCACCCTGGCGCAGGGCCTGGGCCAGACGATCGCCTTCTCCGACCGCCCCGACCGCATCGTCGGCGCCGCGCCGACCGCCCAGTTCCTCAAGGGGCTCGGCTTCCCGCCCGACAACCCACCCAACGCCGCCCTGATCGTCGAGGCAAGCCCGGGCAGCGAGGAGATCGCCGTCGTGGAGTTGTTCAACCCAGTCTACGAGGAGGCCACCCACACCGCCACCTACGACGTCACGGTGCTCCACGAGTGGGAGGAGTCGCTGGGGGTGGGCCTCACTCAGACGCCGAATGACCTGGCGGCGCTGGCCCCGTCCTTCGGGGCCGCCCACCTCTTCATCGACGACTGTTCTGACGGGACCGTCACCTGCGCCAACGAGTTGAGCTTCAAAACCGGGTACTGCAGCGACCCCGGCAGCTTTTGGTGCTGTAAACCTTGCACCCCGAATGGTGCCACGGATTGGGAGGAGATCGACCAGCACTACCGGGATCTTTGCACCCAGCTCGACATCGGGCTGTGCAACGGGGGCAGGTGCACGCCCACCTACCACGAGGATGACCCCGCCTGGGCATGCGGAAGATGACCGCGCGCTCCGTCCGCCGGACCCGGCTCATGGGGCGGCGCCAGACCCGGCGGCGGGCGGATTCCCCTCCGCCCGGGGTTCCGAGCGCGGGGTACGTGCGGCCGCCGCTCCCCGGGCCGCCTCTGACAGCATCGGTTCTTCACCGCCAGCCATGGAGACAGCCCAGATGGACGCCAGCCAATTCGACCGCATCGCCAAGGTCTTCGCCGCCAACCGCCTCTCGCGCCGCGCCGCCATGCGGCAGGGCGCGGCCGGGCTCGCCGCCGGCGCCCTCGCCGCCGTGGGGCTTGGCGCCGCTGCCCCCAGCCGCCGCCCAGGACGCCACCCCGGCGGCCGGAGCCGTCGGTGAGAAGGTCGAGTACCTCTTCGTCCAGTCCTTCGAGTCCGGCGCCATCGCCCCCAAGGCGGGGGAAGACGGCACCTACACCCTGACCCTGGAGCACGGCCTGGGCCAGACGATCTACTTCTCCGACCGCCCCGAACGCGTCGTCGGCGCCAGCCCGACCGCCGCGTTCCTGGCTGGGCTCGGCTTCCCGCCGGACAACCCGCCCAATGCCGCCCTGGTGGTGGAGGCGGGCCCCGAGGACACCGACGTCGCGGTCCTCGAACTGTTCAACCCGGCCTACGACGCGGCCACCCACACCGCCACCTACGAGGTGAAGGTGCTGGCGGACTGGGAGCAGACGCTGGCGCTAGGCTTTGCCGAGCAGCCGAAGGACCTGGCCGCGCTCGCCCCCGCCTTCGGCGCCGCCCACCTCTTCATCGACGACTGCCCGGACATCCAACTGAATTGTTACGATGTGAATCACCCCAGCACCATCGTGGGGACGACGATGGCCGGCACCTGCTATCAATGGTGGCCGCCGGGGTGTCTCCTCTGTGAGAACACGTGCATCACGTGCAACAACGCTGTGCCGGCCTGTGGCGGCCAATGCTGCGGCGATTGCCCAGGCGGCTGCCCGACCGAGTGACTGGACTGCTCTTCGCGCAACCACCCGCCCGCCCGACCACCCCTGCGGCCCTCCCTTCCAGCTGTCCGCTGGCGCGGTCGGATTCGCTGGCGGATGGGTCGTTCTCCGGTGATGGGTGGGGTGTCGACCGGGGTGATATTCTCGCCATCGGCCAGTAGGGGTACCGCGCCAGGAGGTCCTGGAGCCGGGATTCGGCCTCGTAGGGCGGGTTCGTCAGGATGACGAACCCGCCCTCCGCTTGCTCGAGGAAAATCACGCCCGCTTGCATCGCCTCGCCCCTTCCTCTCCACCGCTTCATGTCAGGGCATGGTACTCCGCATCGGGGGAGCAATCTTCGGGGCGGTGCTTGGAGAGGAATCGGTCACCAATCGGCTACGTGCTCGATGCAGTCAACGGGACACCGGTCGCCGAGCCAGTTCGGTCATCCCCAGGTCCGACCAGAGCCATCCAACGATGATCCGATCGAGGTCGAACACGACCATGCCAATCACGTCTTCCGGATTTTCCGCAAGCTGGGGGTCCGGACCCGCGCCGAGGCGGTCGCCGCCGGCGCCGCCGACCTGGGCGCTCCCGCGGCGGCGCCCCCGCCGGCCGACCCCTAGCCCTCCCCACCGGCGGCCGATCTCCCCGGGCCGCACCCCGCTCGGTACCTACGCCCCGCCGCCGGCACATAGGTACCACCCCGCCAACTATTAGTTACCGCCGCGGGCCGAAATGGGGCACTCCCCCATATTCCCACGTCGGTCCCGCCTCCCTACGCTGGGCAGTGCACCTCCTTCGGCTCGGGGGGGGCGCCGGACCCGGCGGTGGGTGGATCCACCCACCGCCCGGGGTGCCGGGCGCGGGGACCGCGCGGCCGCCGGTCCCCGCGCCGCCCCGAACGACATCCGTTGAGCATCACCGACCAAGGAGACGGCTCCGATGGACGCCACCCACGGCGACCGCGTCGCCAAGCTCTTCGCCACCGCCGTCTCACCCGTCGCGCCGCCGTCCGCCAGGGCGGGGCGGGCTCGCCGCCGGCGCCTGGCCGCCGTCGGCCTGGCCGCCCACACCGGCACCCCCGCCGCCGCCCAGGAGGCCACCCCGGCGGCCGGCGCGGCCGGGGAGAAGGTCCAGTACCTCTTCGTCCAGTCCTTCCAGTCCGGCTCCCTCGCCCCCAAGGCGGGGGAGGACGGCACCTTCACCCTCACCCTGGAGCAGGGGTTGGGGCAGACCGATCTACTTCTCCGATCGGCCCGAGCGCATCGTCGGCGCCGCGCCCGACCCAGCAGTTCCTCGACGGGCTCGGCTTCGGCCCGGACAACCCGCCCAACGCCGCATTGGTCGTCGACGACGGCGCTGGCGGGGTCAACATCGCGGTGGTCGAGCTGACCCATCCCACCTACGACGCGGCGGCGGCCACCGCGACCTACGACCTCACCGTGCTGCAGGACTACGAGGATGCGGTCGACATGGCCTTCCAGGAGGCCCCGGTCGACCTCTCCGCCCTGGGTGACACCTTCGGCGCCGCCCACCTCTTCATCGACGACTGCACCGACATCTCCGCCTGCTACACCGCCGGGCTCTTTGCGGCCGGACCGCTCCCGGGCGGGCCGATCGGGGGATGCTGGAGTTGGTCGGACCTCGCGTGCCTCCCCTGCGACGGGCGATCCCTCCACGACCTCGAGGACCTCTGCAACGGGACCTACCCCGATCAGTGCGTCGACATCTGCGTCGTCCGGTGAGTCCACCCGCCGCGGGCCGCGGCGCCGTGCCGCGTGGCCCGCACCCGCCTGAACGTCGGCCCGCGCGGCGTCGGCGGAGGGCCGCCGATCGCCGACGAGCCGAAAAGGAGCCGCCCCCGATGGACGCCACCCGCATCGATGCGATCGCCAGACTCTTCGCCGCCCGCCGCTCCCGCCGCCAAGCCCTGGCCGAGGCCGGGGCCGGCCTCGCCGCCGGCGCCCTCGCCGCCACCACCCGGTGGGTTCCCGACGCCGCCGCCCAGGACGCCACCCCGCCCGCCGGCGCGAGCGGGGCGAAGACCGCCTTCCTCTTCGTCCAGTCCTTCCAGTCCGGCAGCTTCGCCCCCAAGGACGGCGTCGAGGATACCTACACCCTGACCCTGGAGCAGGGGCTGGGCCAGACGATCTACTTCTCCGACCGCCCCGCCCGCCTCGTCGGCGCCACCCCGACCGCCGCATTCCTCAAAGGACTCGGCTTCCCGCCGGACAACCCGCCGAACGCCGCCCTGGTGGTGGCGGCGGGGTCGGGCGAGGAGGATATCGCCGTGCTGGAGCTCTCCAGCCCCACCTACAACGAGGCCACCCACACCGCCACCTACGACGTCACGGCGCTGGCGGAGTGGGAGCGAAGCCTGGCGATGGGCTTTGCCGAGGTGCCGACCGACCTGGCCAAGCTGGCCCCGTCCTTCGGCGCCGCCCACCTCTTCGTCGACGACTGCCCCGACATCACCACCTGCTTCACCTTCGGGGTCTACCCGGCTGGCCCGGTCCCGGGCGGGCCGATCGGCACCTGCTGGAATACCTGGCTCGCGCTGTGCCAGCCCTGCAACAGGAGATCCATCGACGACATCCAGCAGTCCTGCAACCAGACGTACCCCGACAAGTGCGGCGGCTCCTGCATCGTCTACGCCCCGTAACGGGCGGCCCGGTCGGCGACGGTGGCCATCCCCGCCGTTCCGGGATGGGGCCGCGTTCGGTCCGATCCGTCGCGCATAGCCCCAAGGAGTTTCCCCGATGGACGCTACCCACTTCGGCACCGTCGCCAAGCTCTTCGCTGCCCGCCGCTCCCGCCGCCAGGCCCTGGTCCAGGGCGGGGCCGGCCTCGCCGCCGGCGCCCTGGCCGCCGCCGGCCTGAGCCACCGCGCCCCCGCCCAGGCGGCCGCCCAGGACGCCACGCCAGCGGCCGACGCCACCGGGGAGAAGGTCGCGTACCTCTTCGTCCAGTCGTTCCAGTCCGGCACCATCGCTCCGAAGGCGGGCGAGGACGGCACCTACACCGTCACCCTCGCACAGGGGCTGGGCCAGACGGTCTACTTCTCCGACCGCCCCGAGCGCATCGTCGGCGCCACGTCCACGCCGCAGTTCCTGGACGGGCTCGGCTTCAATGCGGACAACCCGCCCAACGCCGCCCTGGTGGTGGAGGCGAACCCGGGCGAGGAGGACATCGCCGTCCTAGAGTTGTTCAACCCGACGTACGATGAGAGCACCCACACCGCCACCTACGACGTCACGGTGCTCGCGGAGTGGGAGGACGCGCTGGGGATGGGCTTTAGCGAGGCCCCGACCGACCTGGTGGCGCTCGGGTCCAGCTTCGGCGCCGCCCACCTCTTCATCGACGACTGCGCCGATCTGACCATGTGCCAGGATCCTATTGGCGTTGGCGTCGGCGACCTCCCTGGTGGACCGATCGGCCAATGCTGGAGTTGGGGCGGCAGCGGCTGCCAGCCGGACAACCCCAACTGCCCCGGACCGTCTCGGGCGACCCTGAATCAGGCGTGCAACCAAACCTATGGCGCTGGGGCCTGCGGCGACCCTCCCGCATGCTCTGCATATTAGGGCACACCAACTGCCCCCGACGGAGGAATCTCGCCATGCCGCTCGTCCTCACCGTCCTCACCGTCCTCGCCGCCGCCCTGCTCGCGCTCCTGACGCTGCAGGGCTGGGCGCTGCTCCAGCTGCGCCCCCAACACGCCCGCCTCCACCAGCGCCTCGACACCCTGGCCACCCGCCTGGCCACGCGGCCGGTGGGCGCCGCTGCCGTCAGCCCCCGCCCCGTCGATGCCCCGCCCGCGGACGAGGTGCCGGCCGGCCTGCTCGACCACCCCGCCCCGCCCGTCGCCGCCGTCGACCTCACCGGCCACACCGTCACCCTCGACGACCTGCGGGCGGCGGGCACACCGGTGCTGCTCCTATTCACCGACCCGCGCTGCGGCCCCTGCTACGAGCTGCTGCCCGACGTCGGCGGCTGGCAGCGCGTCTACGGCGATCGGCTCACGATCGCCCTGGTCAGCAGCGGCGACCCCGCCCTCAACCGGGCGATGACCGCGGAGTACGGCATCGGCACTGTCCTGCTCCAAGATCCGGAGGCGCGCGAGATCGCGACCGCCTTCGGCCTCGGCCAGGCGCCGGCCGCGGTCCTGATCCGCCCCGACGGCACCGTCGGCAGCCGCCCCACCTTCGGCGCCTATGCGGTGCGCGCCCTGGTGGCCGACGCGCTCGGCCTGGCGCTGCCCGCCCCGCCGACCCAGACCGTCCGGCCGGTCGCGCTCGGCGAGGCGGTGCCGGCGCTGCGCCGCCCCGACCTCGACGGCCGCGTCGTCGATCTGGCCGCGCGCGGCGTGCCGACGCTGCTGCTGTTCTGGAGCCCCGGCTGCCCGCACTGCCGGGAGCTGCTGCCGATGATGCAGGCCTGGCCGCAGTGGCCCGGCGCCCCGCGCCTGGTCGTGGTCACACGTGGGCCGGCCGCCTTCACCCGTGAGGTCGGGTTGGCGGCGCCGGTGGTGACCGACGACGACCGGTCGCTGGCCCAGACGTTCGGGGCGGCGGGGACGCCGGCGGCGGTGCTGCTCGACGCCGCCGGGATCGTCGCTTCCGAGGTCGCCCGCGGCGCCACCGGCGTCCGGGCCCTAGTCGCCGCCCGCCTGCTCCCCGCGGCCACCACGGTCGCCTGACCGGGCCGGGCGCCGTGCCCGGTCGGACCCATCGCGTACAAAACGAAAGAAGGATGAGATGGACGCCACCCGCATCGACACCATTGCCAAGCGCTTCGCCGCCCGCCGCTCCCGCCGCCAGGCCGTGCGCCAGGGCGGGGCCGGCTTGGCCGCCGCCGCCCTGGCCACCGCTGAGCCTGACCCGGTCAGCGCGCGCCCAGGACGCCACCCCGCCCGCGACGGACGTGGGCGAGAAGACCATGTATCTCTTCCTCCAGTCGTTCCAGTCCGGCAGCCTCGCCCCGGTAGACGGTGCAGAGGACCGCTACACCCTGACCCTGGACCAGGGGCTGGGCCAAACGATCTACTTCTCCGACCGGCCCGAGCGCCTCGTCGGAGCGAGCCCGACGCCCAGTTCCTGGCCGGCCTCGGCTTCCCGCCCGACAACCCGCCGAATGCCGCCCTGGTGGTGGAGACGGCGGCTGGCGCGACCGAGATCGCCGTGGTCGAGCTCTTCACGCCGGCCTACGACGAGGCGACCCACACCGCGACCTACGAGGTGGCGGTGCTGGAGGAGTGGGAGAACGCGCTCGGGGTGGGCCTCACCCAGACGCCGAATGACCTGGCGGCCTTCGGGGAGACCTTCGGCGCCGCCCACCTCTTCATCGACGGCTGCCCCCCTTGGCGTCAGTTGCTTTGGCCAGCTCAGCTCAACAGCCGGCCCCACATGGCTCGGTACGATCCCCGGCGGGCCGGTCTTTTGCTGCTGGAGTCCGGACAACGGGTGCAAGCCGGCCAACTGCGGCGACAACACGGACTACGACAAAATCTGTGCACAGGCCTTCAAGACATACGTGGACAATGGGTTGGCGTCTATGCGGGTAACTAAGCGGCGCCCGCGCCGCAACCCCCGCCGGCGACGGAGGCGCGGCTTCCTCCCGTGCACGGGCGCGGCCCCAGGCCGCCCGCCGCCGGACCCGGCGGCCGGGGCGCCCTCGTTGCCCGGACTCCGGCGTACGGCGACCGCGCGGCCGCCGGTCGCCGTGCCACCGCGGACCGCATCCGTTCGCGAACACCTGCTAAGGAGGCAACTCAGATGGACGCTCATCACTTCGACACGATTGCCAAGCGCTTCGCCGCCCGCCGCTCCCGCCGCCAGGCCGTGCGCCAGGCCGGCGCCGGGCTGGCCGCCGGCGCCCTCGCCGCCGCCGGCCTCGGCCGCGCCTCCGCCCACGCCCAGGAGGCCACCCCGCCCGCAGCGGACGTGGGCGACAAGACGATGTTCCTCTTCCTCCAGTCCTTCCAGTCCGGCAGCATCGCCCCCAAGGAGGACGGCGCCGAGGGCCGCTACACCCTGACCCTGGAGCAAGGACTGGGCCAGACGATCTACTTCTCCGACCGGCCCGAGCGGATCGTCGGGGTGCCTCCGACCCCCGCGTTCCTTGGAGGGCCTCGGCTTCCCCGACGACAACCCGCCCAACGCCGCCCTGGTGGTGGAGACAGCGGACGGCGAGACCGAGATCGCCGTGGTCGAGCTGTTCAGCCCGGCCTACGACGAGGCGACCCACACCGCGACCTACGAGGTGGCGGTGCTGGAGGAATGGGAGACCGAGCTCGGGGTGGGCCTGACCCAGACGCCGGCCGACCTGGCGGCGTTCGGGGACCGCTTCGGCGCCGCCCACCTCTTCATCGACGACTGCGCGGACCAATTGCTCATCTGCTACACCGATCCCTGCAACGGGGTCAATGTCGGCTCCCTCGGCGTGCACGGCATGTGCTGGAGCTGGGACGACTGGACGTGCCACCCGTGCGGCATCGACTGGTCCGGCGCTGACTCCCAGTGCAACGCCACGTACTCGGCCTGCGATGACGTCTGCGCCACCAACTGGGCGAGCATCTGCCTCTAGACGGCCCGCGGCGGGCGAGGCGGCCGAGCTCAGCACGCATGCACAGAAGGAGTACGGTATGGACGCTCATCGATTCGACACAATCGTCAAGCTGTTCGCCTCGCGCCGCACCCGGCGCCAGGTCCTCGCCCAGAGTGCCACCGGCCTCGCCGCCAGCCTGGGAACGGCTCGCGCCGCCGCCCAGGAGGCTACCCCGGCGGCCGGCGAGACCGGCGAGAAGACCGAGTTCCTCTTCGTCCAGTCGTTCCGGTCCGGCTCCATCGCCCCGAAGGCGGGGGAGGACGGCATCTACACCCTGACCCTAGAGCAGGGCCTCGGGCAGACGATCTACTTCTCCGACCGCCCCGAGCGCCTCGTCGGCGCCGATCCAACCGCCGGGTTCCTGGCCGGGCTGGGCTTCTCGCCGGAGAACCCGCCGAACGCGGCGCTCGTGATCGAGCCCGCCCCCGGCGAGACCGAGATCGCGGTGCTGGAGCTGTTCAACCCGACCTACGATGAGGCGACCCACACCGCCACCTACGACGTCAAGGCGCTGGCGGCGTGGGAGCGAACGCTGGCGCTGGGGTTTGTCGAGGCGCCGAACGATCCGGCGGCGCTCGCCCCCACCTTCGGCGCCGCCCATCTGTTCATCGATGACTGCCAGAACGCGGACATCATCTGCTATGGCCAGGACAATGACGAAGTCGACAGCTTTGATACCCAGGGGATGTGCTACAACTACCTCACCTGCTTCCCCTGCGAGCCCTACGGTCACACCCAGCCCGACAAGTGCCAGACCAATCGGTACTGGAACCAAAAGTGCAACGATTCGTTCCCCGACTGTGCCGGAAAATGCTGGAACGACGACACCGTATATAACTACAGGTCCGTATGCCCATACCCATAGCCAAGGTGAGCGTGGAGTCGTCGCGGTAAGGGCGACATCGGGATCTTGTCGTCCCCGATCGGTCTATCCCCGGCTCCAGTTGAGACCAGTGGGAGCACCCGCGCCGACGTCACGAACGGTTTTCAGGGAGGTCCCACAGATCTTGGAGGTCGAGGGGCCCCAGCCGTTTCGGCCGGGCACGCTCGTTGGCGAACGCCTCGAGCCGAGCCGCCTCACACCGCTCCACGCCCGCCGTGCGTGTGCCGCCCTCGGGAGACGGTCTACCGCAAACTGGGGGTGACGGAGCAGACCATCTACCGCTGGAAGCGAACGTTCGCCGGGCTTGGCGTGGCCGAGCTGCGGCGCCTCCGGCAGGCGGAGGAGGAGTACCGCAAGCTCAAGCAACTGGTGGCCGACCTCACCCTCGACAAGCAGATGCTGCAGGAGGCACTCCGGAAACACTGGTGAAGCCGGCCCAGCAACGGGCCGTGGTCCAGTTCTTCCGGACCGGCTTTCGGGTGAGCGAGCGGGCGACGGCGACCGCCTGACCGGGCCGGGCGACAGGGCAATAGCATCTTAGTGGGCCAGGATCTGGAGGAGGGAGGCGTCAGCCCATCCGGCCATCAGGCGTTTGGTCGCCACGCCGACCGTCGCCGTCCGCTCCTGGCGCAAGAGGTTGAGGGCAACGTGGCGCAGCACGGCCAGGTTCTCGGCCGCATGCCCGGCCCGTACCCGGCTTTCGTCCTCCCGGAACGCCACGTCGAGCACCCAGTGCAGTTGGTTCTCGATCGCCCAATGGCTGCGCACCGTCGCCAAAAACCGCACCGGGTCGCCGTCGAGGCTGCTCAGGAAGGTAGCGCCGCTCGGTGGTCCGCTCCGCGCCGATCCGGCGCTCGGCCGCGACGAGCGCCACGGTCCGCAGGTCCGCCCAGGCACCGCTCGGATCGAGCCAGGTCGATCACCCGCGGATCGGCGATCGTCCAGCAGCGGCGGCGCTCAATCCGGCCGTGCCCCTTCTCCAGCGTCTGGGCATAGCCGACCGCGTCCCCGCCCGCGTTCGGTCCCACCGCGTCGGCGAAGACGCTGGCCACGTCGGTCGCCAGGTGGGGGTGGTTGTCCTTGAGCGCCAGCACGTAGGCGGCCGCCCGCGCCCGGATCGTGCGCGCGATCCCCTTCTGGCACCCCATCGCGTCGATCGTGACGACACAGCCGCCCAGGGCGAGGACATCGAGCAGGGCCGGGATGGCGGTGATCTCGTTCGACTTGCTCGTCAACCGCCGCCTGCCCCAGCACGACGCCGTTGGCCGGTCGCCCAGGCGCTGACCAGGTGGAGCGGACCCCGGCCGGCGGCGTGGTCGTGGCTGCGGCGCAGCGTCTTGCCGTCGATGGCCACCACCTGGCCGCCCGTCAGCCGCACCGTGTCCTGGACCCAGGCCAGGAACCGGGCTTCGAAGGCGTTCGAAGGCGACCGGGTCGAGCGCGGCGAAGACGCGGCCGAAGGTGTCGTGGGAGGGGATACCGTGGGGCAGGTCCAGGAACTGGGCCAAAAACGCCCGCTTGCGGTGCCCAAACTGCTCGACGGCCACCCAGGTGTCGGCCCCGCACACGACCGCGCAGACGGCGATCGTCCCCACGTCCAGCAGGCGATGCCGCTTGGTGCGCTCGACGCGGGGATCGGGCAGGTCGGCGAAGTGGTCGCGCAAGCCGCGACCGGGCACAGCCTCTTCCATGCGGGGCCTCCACGGCGGGGAACCAACGCATCGTTCCCCACCGTCTGCCCCCAAGCCCGCCCCAACCTCAAGCCCGCTTGAAATGCGATTGCCCTGGCATGTCAGTCGGCTAGCTTGACAAGCGGGTCGAACGTGATAGAGTCAGCCCGACCACCTGAGAGCGCTCCCAGTCGTTTGCCCGTCGCTTGCCGCAGCGAGGTCGCCTGTGCCGACGCGCGCCAAGGCCGCCGCGAAGGATCGCCTGAATCTGGAAGAGATCGGCCGTCTGGCCGGTGTCTCGCGCTCTACAGTCTCGCGCGTCGTCAACGGCGACCGCTGGGTCAGCGCCGCCGCACGGCAGCGGGTCGAAGAGGTGGTCCGCGCCAACAACTACCACCCGGACGCGGCGGCACGCAGCCTCGCCTCGCGCCGGACCCGGATCATCGGGCTCCTTATCCCGCACGCCGTCGGCGCCATCTTCCGCGATCCGTTCTATCCGATCCTCATCCAGGGCGCGATCGAGGCCTGCAACGAGGCAGACTACAACCTGACCATGCTGATGGAGACGGCCGCCGCTACCTCCGACCGCGTCTACCGCCGGGTCATCCGCGGGCGTCACGTCGACGGCGTGGTGATCGGCTCCAGCGTCATCGACGACCCGATGGTTGCCCAACTGGTGCGTGACGGATTCCCCTTCGTCTCGGTCGGCCGCCACCCCGGGCACGAGGTCAGCTTCGTCGATATCGACAACCGCGGCGCCGCCCGCGAGGCCGTCGCCCATCTGATCGGGCACGGCCATCGCCGGATCGCGATGCTGACCGGGCCGAGCGACGGGATCGCGTCGATCGACCGCCACGCCGGCTACGTCGACGCCCTCCTGGAAGCCGGGATCGCACCAGACCCCGCTCTGACGGTCCACACCGAGTTCACCCGCGACGGCGGTTACCAGGCGATGCGCATCGGTCCTGGCCGTTGCCGGTGACGCCGGTCCGCCCGAGGCGCTCTTCATCGCCAGCGACGCGATGGCCTACGGCGCCCTTCAGGCGCTGCGTGATGCCGGACTGCATGTGCCGGACGACATCGCGATCATGGGGTTCGACGGCCTGGAGCAGGTGCTCATCTCGCTCGAAGTCCTCTCGACGGTAGTGCAGCCGACGGTCGACGAGGGGCGAGAGGCCGTTCGCATCCTCCTGGAGCTGCTGGAGCACCCGGAGCGGGCGCCAATTCAGCGCTATCTGCCGACCCGGCTCTCGCTGCAACGGTCGTGCGGGTGCGGCCCGGAGTCGACGGTGCCGGTTGAGCAACTGGTGATAGGAGGTGGGGCAGGCTAGCACGTCGAGCTGTCCTCGACGGAGTCTGTCTGGAGCTGAAGGCAGGCTTATTCTAGCCACAGGAAGCGATCCATCAGCACTGATCGACGTTGGCCCGGGCATCCCCAGTGGCTTGACAACGAGGACCGGACATGGTAGAGTCAGCGGTACCCCCTGGGAGCGCTCCCAGTCTCTCGCTCGACCACGCCGTCACGGGGACACCGGTCCCCGATTCCCTCCACCGACCACAGCGGTTGCACGCTGCTTCGACGGTTGACCGTCGCGCGATACGCGCCCGAAACGGTAGGCCGGCAGCGGATCTGATTCGGCGCTACGCGCCGCCGCCCGGGACAGACCGGCGGCGAGGCTCGAGAACCCCGAAGGTCCGGAAGGTGCGCAGTCACCCATCGTGAGAAAGGGGAAAGCCAGCATGGATGGTTCGACGCATTCGGGTTCCGCGCCCGAGCACGGCGCGAGGCGTGACGGGGTATCGCGCCGGGATCTCCTGCGCGCCGTCGCCGCCGGCAGCGCGGCGACGGCGACGGTCCCGCTGGTCGCGGCGTTTGGCCGCTCCGCCACGGTGCTGGCGGCGCCCCAGGCGGCGCAAGGCGAGACGGTCGACGTCACCCTGATCACGGCCCAGGATCTCCCCTACGCCGGCCTGCCGAGCGACGATGAGCGGGCATCGGATCCGGCGGCGGCAGCCTACGCCGAGGCGATCCAGCCCTGGCTGGACGAGAACCCGGGCGTAAAGCTGGAGGAGATCTCGTTCGACGTCTACGATCAGGAGACGCTGCTCGTCGCCATCTCCGGCGGCACGGCGCCGTCCTTCTACCCGGCGGACGTGCTAGCGACCTGGAACGAAGAGAAGGTGCTGGCGGCCGAAAAGTCTGGGCTCGCCGCCGACGTGACCGACCAGGTCGCGCAGAACGGGCTGGACGAGAAGCTGGCGGACTACTGCATCCCGATCTGGGGGGCGAAGGAGATGGACGGGCGCCGCTACGCCCTGCCCTACTCCTACAACTGTGGTGACGGCATCCACTACCGGATCGACCTCCTGCAGGAGGCCGGGCTACCGGAACCGACGCCCGACTGGACGTGGGTCGAACTGCGAGAGATGGCCAAGGCGCTGACCAAGGAGGGTCAGTCCGGCCTGACCTTGCAGGATTGGGGCTTCTCGCTGATCTGGACGGCGGAGGGCTGGGACTTCATGACCCAACTGCCGGCGCCCGACACGAGCTGGAACTGGAAATGGGACTACACCTCACGCGGTGAGGAGTGGGCGAAGTTCATCAACTTCGGCATCGAGATGACCCAGCAGGACCAGTCGATCTTGCGCGATGTGACGATGGAGGACGACCAGATCCTGCTCGCGTTCCTGGACGGGACCGCGGCGATGATGAACAACAACGTCGTCTACCACACGGACGCGCCGAGCTCCGAGACCAGCATGGCCGCGGTCGCCGATCAACTCGGCAAGCCGATGTCGGAAGTGTTTGGCTACATCGCCCACCCGGTGGGGACGACCGGGTTCAACCAGACCACCTTCGGCCAGCTCGACACGATGGCCTTCAACCCCGATCTCGATACGGTCGCGCTGGACAAGGCGACCAGCCTCCATATCTACATGATGGGAGCCGGATGGGTGATCCAGAAGCAGGCGGCCTTCGCGGCCTCCAACGACCTGCGCTACGTCTGGACCGGTGGCGATATCTTGCCGCTGTATAAGGCGAGCGAGATCGCGGGAATCCCGGGCACTCCGGAGGAGGCGTGGGGCGAGTCGTTCATGGCCAACGTCCGCCACGCCGCCAACATCCCGCTGATGCCCCTGCGCCACTTGTACCTCCCGCCGCAGGCTGAGTCCGGCCCACCGGAGACGGCCTACGAGGACGCCCGCAGCAAGTGGTTCTTCGAGGACGGCGACCACGATGTCCTGGCGGATCTGGCAGATGCGGAGAGCACGTTCAACCAGCAGGCTGCCGACTTCACCTCCGAGATTCCGGACGACCAGTTCGTGGCCGGGGCGAAGGAGTACTACGCGGCCCTGACCGCCTACTTCGAGGCGAACGCGCCCGAGTTCCTCACCAACGTCTTCAAGCCGTGGCACGACCAGATGGTGGCGCCCATCCTGGGGTAGTCATGAGCGCCGCGGAGCCGGCCCATCGGCGGGCCGGCTCCGCCGTTCATCTCGGAGCGGGGCATGGCGATCGGGCGAATCGAGGACGGGTGGGCGGGTTCGAGTCCGCGCGCGGCGGAGGTCCCGGAAACGACGACCGTGCCGCGGCTGAGCCGGCGGCGGCGGATCGAGTCGTGGCTGTTCGTCTGGCCGGCGGCGCTGTTCCAACTGAGCTGGGGGTGGTATCCCCTCATCTTCGCCTTCGTGCTCAGCTTCACGAACGCCCGCCTGCGCGATCCAATCGAGTTCACCGGGTTCGAGAGCTACCAGCGGGTCTGGAACGACCCGCTGGTCGAGCAGGCCTTCCGGGTGACCGCGGTCTACGCGGGGCTCACGATCCTGCTGACCTTTGTCGCACCGATCATCGTCGCGGTGCTCCTGATGGAGATGCCGCGGCACGCGCTGCGCTGGATGATGCTGCTCTGGTTCATCCCGCTCAGCTCGATCGCCAGTAATCTGGTCTTTCGGTTCATGTACAACACGGACTACGGGCTCTTCCAATGGGTGGTGACGGAGGTCCTGCACCTGCCGGAGCAGCCGTTCCTGAATAGCAGCGACCAGGTCAATTTCTGGCTCGTCTTCCCCGGTCTGCTCTTCTTTGGGCCGGGATTGATCTACATGGCCACCTTGCAGGGCATTCCCCAGTCGTACTACGAGGCGGCGGAGATCGAGGGGGCCGGGTTCTGGCGCAAGATCTGGACGATCTCGATCCCGCGGATGCGCCCCGTGATCTCGATGCTGCTCATCTTCGCCCTGATCGGCAGTTCCCAGGCGTTTGAACAGCAGTTGATCTTGACCGAGGGCGGGCCGGGCGGCGCGAGCCGGACGGTGGTGCTGTACCTGTACACGATGCTGCAACAACTGCGCTACGCCGACGCGACCGCGCTTGGCGTCTACCTCTTCATCGTCGTGATGGCGCTGGTCGTGATCTACCGGGTCTTCATGAAGGACGATCCGGACGCGCCGTCGCGGTGGGAGCGGGGGGCGCCGAGCCTGTCGCGCCTGCTCCGACGAGACGGAGAGACGGAGAGACGGGAAGACGGGGAGAGATCGCCAGGCGATCCGGCCAACCCGGCCAACCCAGCGGAGCGGCCGGCGGCGACGGGGGATTGAGCATGTTGTTCCCGAAGGTCGGCAGGCAACAGCCACGGGTGCGGATCGCCTGGTGGGGAGTGGTGACCTTCCTCTGCATCGGGATCGTGCTCCACCTGTTGCCGATCTACATCGTCTTCATCACAAGCCTGAAGAGTTCGCGCGAGTCGCTGCGCTTTCCTCCCACGTGGTGGCCCCAGGATCCAACCCTCTCGGCCTGGGAGCTGGTCTTCCGCCTGGCGCAGGGGAGCGAGACGATCACGCAGATCTTCGGCGGCGGGCCGCTCTACGTCTACTTCCTGAACTCGGTCTTCATCGCGGCCTTCACGCTGCTGCTGGGAATCCCGATCACGTCGTTCGCCGCGTATGCCAACAGCAAGCTCCAGCGCGGGCCGGTGGCGCGCTGGTCGTTCCTCTTCTTCATCGGCACCCTCATGATTCCGCTCGCCCTGACGCTGATCCCGAGCTTCCTCCTCACCCGCAACTGGCCGTTTGCCCTGCCGGAGGTGCCCTCGATCCCGGGGACGGGGACAGATTTCCCCTCGATCCGGATCTGGGACACGCCGTGGGCGGTGATCCTGCCGTCGGTCTTCAGCGCCTTCAACTTCCTGCTCTTCAAGGGCTTCTTCGACACGATCCCGGATTCGGTCATCCAGGCGGCGCGGGTGGATGGCGGCAGCGAGTTCAACATCTTCCGCCGGATCGTTCTGCCGATGAGCATCCCGGTCTACGCCGTGGCGATCTGGATCATGTTCGCGGCGACGTGGGACCAGTTCCTGTGGCCGCTCCTCGTGCTGCAGTCGCCGGACAAGGTGCCGATGAGCGTCGAGATCTACCGGTTGGTGCGGGAGTTCGAGGGGGCGGGGACGACGCAGTCCGGGGCGGCGGCGGCGCGGTCGATGCGCCTGCAGAATCTGCTCAGCTCCGGGCTCTCCTGGAACGGCCTGATGGTGCTGGGATTCCTCCAGTCACTGCCGGTCTTCGTCGTCTTCATCGTCTGCCGCGAGTACCTGCTCAAGGGGATCAAGATTCGTGGACTGAAGTGACGGAGTTGAAAGGCGCAAGTCACAAGTTACAAGTCATGTGTTGTGAGAGGTGAGACGAACGCTAACGTCATCCTGCGCGCCTCCCCACGACTGTCATCCTGAGCTTGCGAAGGATCTTGGCGCGTAAGCGCCTTCGTGCTCGTTCATGAACTCGCAGCGTCGCTGTTCACGCCAACCGTCAGGGTCGGCAACAAAGGCCGCACGGCGGCCAAGATCCTTCGCAAGCTCAGGATGACGGTTTCTCACGTCTCACGTCTCGGGGAGTAGCAATGGTCAGAGTTGATGTTGAGCGGGTGGTGAAGCAGTACGACACGGCGGATGCGGTGACGTTGACGGGGGGGTATTTGCGCCCGCCGGCATTGGATGATGTGTCGATTCGGATTGAGGATGGGGAGACGGTCAGTGTTGTCGGGGCGTCGGGGTGCGGGAAGAGCACGTTGTTGAAGGTGGTGGCGGGGTTGGAGTTGCCGGAGCGGGGGCGGGTGCGCTTTGGCGATGTCGATGTGACGGCGGCGGCGCCCCAGGACCGCGGCGTCGGGATGGTCTTTCAGGACTACGCCCTCTATCCCTCGATGAAGGGCAAGGGGAATCTGGCCTACTACTTCCAGGTGCATCAGCGGTCGGAGGAGGAGGCGGAGCGGCGGACCCGGGAGGTGGCCGAGATCATGGGGGTCGGGTTTGACCTGCTCATGGGGCGGGTGCCGACGACCCTCTCCGGCGGGGAGCAGCAGCGGGTCGCGATCGGGCGCTGCATCGTGCGCGATCCCAGCCTCTTCCTGATGGACGAACCGATCTGCAACCTCGACGCGAAGCTGCGCGAGAGCACGCGGATGGAGATGAAGAAGCTCCTCCGACGCTTCGCGATCACGACGCTCTACGTGACCCACGACCAGCAGGAAGCGGTCTTCATGGGGGACAGGATCGCGGTGATGCGCGACGGCAAGATCGCGCAGATCGGGAGCTTCGACGATCTCTACTACTCCCCGGCGAACCTCTACGTGGCCCGGTTCATCGGCTCGCCGCCGATCGGGATATTGCCGGCGACGATCGCCGATCGGCAGGTGATGGTTGGCCAGGATCGCTGGCCGCTGCCGGGAGACCTGGCCGATGCGTTGCCACCGGGGCCGGTGCGGGTCGGGGTACGGCCGGAGGGGTGGATATTGGCCGCCGAGGATGGGGCGGCGGTGCCGGTCCGCCACATCGACCGGATTCCGACCGAACGCGCGTCGTTCCTCTTCGGGACGCTCGCCGAGACGAACGTGGTCATCGCGGCTCCCCTGGATTTCCCGGAGACGCGGGATGCGCGGGTGACGCCCGATTGGGAGCGAGCGTACTTCTTCGCGGCCGACTCCGAGGAGACGCTGCGGTCGCCTGGTGTACAGGAGTTGTTTTAGTTGTTAGGGGTTAGGGGTGGGAAGATGAGTGGGATAGCGGTCACGAATCTGGTGAAGCGGTTTGGGGAAAAGGTGGCGGTGGACGCCACCAGTTTTGGGGTGGCCGATGGGGAGTTCTTGGTGCTGGTGGGGCCGTCGGGATGCGGGAAGACGACGACGCTGCGGTTGCTAGCCGGCCTGGAGGCGGTGACGAGCGGGGAGATCGCGTTCGGTGAGCGGAATGTCACGAATATCCGGGCGAAGGACCGGAATGTGGCGATGGTCTTTCAGGACTACGCGATCTTTCCCCATATGACGATCTTCGAGAACATCGCCTACGGGCTGCGGTCGCGGCACGCGCCGCGGCGGGAGGTCGGGCCCCGGGTGGAGCAGGCGGCGAAGACCTTCCGGATCGATCACCTGTTGCGGCGGAAGCCGCGGCAGTTGAGCGGCGGCGAGCGCCAGCGGGTGGCCCTGGCGCGGGCGATGGTTCGGGACGCGGATGTCTATCTGTACGACGAACCGCTCTCGAATCTGGACGCGCAGCTGCGCTACCAGGCGCGGGAAGACGTCCTGGCGTTACACCGGGCCAAGCAGCAGCCGACCGTCTACGTGACCCACGACCAGTCCGAGGCGATGGCTCTGGGCGACAGGATCGCGGTGATGCGGGACGGCGCGATGCAGCAGATCGGGACCGGGTCGGAGCTGTACGCGCGGCCCCGCACCCGGTTCGTCGCCTTCTTCCTGGGGACGCCGAGCATCAACCTCTTCGAGGTCGAGGTGAAGGTCGCGGGCGATGATAAGGTGGACGTTGGCTGCGCCGCCTTCGACCTGGAACTGCCCCGAGCGATGCGCGATCTCGTCGCGCCGTACGGCGGCCGCCGGGTGACGCTGGGGATCCGGCCGGAGGATCTGCACGTGCCACGGCTGGCGCCGTTCGAGGTGACGGAAGAGAACACCATCCACGGGATCGTCAACGTGATCGAGCCGACCTCGGCCGGGAGCACGGTCTATCTCACGAGCACGCGGGACGACCGTCTGGACTTCGTGGCGACCTTCAAGCAGCGGGTGCCGTCGAGTTACCTCGGAAAGGAGATCCCGCTCGCCGTCGACGTGGAGGCGGTCCATCTCTTCGATGCCGAGACCGAGCGTTCGCTGCGGTACGGGGCGTAGACGGCGATGCCGTTTGTCAGCGACATCGAGAGCCGGGACGAAGCGCGCGGGCCGATCTGGGGACCGTTCGCCACGATTCGTGACGCGGTCGAGCGCCTGGTCGCCCTCAACATCGCCTGGTCCCTGCAACTGATGCCGGGCATGCTGGCGGTGGCGTTTCCCGCTCTGCCGGTCTGGCTGCGGATCGTGTTCGGAGTCTACAGCGCCACGGTTGCCGTTCCCGCCACGGCGGTGCTCTACGCGCTCGCGCTGGCGGCGACGCGCGGGGAGCACGTGAGTGTCGAGTTGGCGCGGGCACATCTTCGCCAGCTGGCGATCCCGAGCTTTCGGTCGCTGGCTCCCCTCTACGGCGTCTTCGGGGTCCTGATCTGGATGGGGATCCTGATCGGGCCGGCGGTGCCGATCGTGTTGACGCTGGTCACCCTGGCGGGTCTGCTGTGGTATCTCTGCGCGACGTACTGGGGGCCGCTGCTGGTGGCTCACCCGGAGCAAACGGCTGGGGAACTGGCGCGGCACTCGATTCAACTCGTCTGGCGGTATCCAGCCGAGACGCTGGCGACGAGCCTGGTGGAGGCGGCGGTGTTGGTCGTGGGGCTGGTCTCGATCGGCGGGATCGTCCTGATCGTGCCGGTGCTGATCGCGTTGTTGCAGACCGAGCGGTACCTTGATCTGGTCGATGGGGAGGCGGGGAGAGCGTAAGTGGCGGGGTTGCAGCTACGCGGCATCACGAAGGAACTCGGGGGCAGATCGGTCGTCGAGGACTTCAGCTTCGAGGTGGCCGATGGGGAGTTTTTTGTCCTGCTCGGACCATCCGGCGGCGGCAAGACGACCCTGTTGCGCCTGATCTGTGGGCTCGAGCAACCGGATGCGGGCACGATCGTCATCGACGGCCAGGACGTGACGCGGCTGCCGCCACGGGAGCGGAATATCGGGATCGTCTTCCAGGAGTACGGGCTCTACCCGAACATGGACGTCTTCCACAACGTCGCCTACGGGCTGGAAGTGCGGGGGGTGCCGCGGGCGGAGGTGAAGGAGCGAGTCACGCAGGCGGCCGAATTGCTCGACCTGACTCCCCTGCTGAAGTCGTCCGTGGTCGATCTCTCCGGCGGGGAGCAGCAGCGCGTGGCGCTGGCGCGGGCGCTGGCGAAGGACGCGAGCGTCTACCTCTACGACGAGCCGCTCTCGAACCTGGACCCGAAGCTGCGCCATCGCTCCCGGCGCCACATCACGGAGATCCACCGGCGCAAGCGCAAACCGAGCCTCTACGTGACGCACGACCAGGGTGAGGCGCTGGCGATGGCGGACCGGATCGGGGTCACGGCGCGGGGGCGTTTGCAGCAGGTCGGCACACCGGAAGAGTTGCTCGATGCTCCGGCGAACCTCTTCGTGGCCGGGTTCATGGGGTCGCCACCGATGAATCTGGTCACTGGCACCCTGACGGCCGACGGCGACGGGTACCAGGTCGTGGCCGAGGGGTTGCGTGTCCCGTTGCCCGCGGCCTGGACCACGATCCTGGGCGGGTACGGCAAGCAGAGGGTGGTGCTCGGCATCCGGCCGGACGGGTTGACGCTGGGGCGCGATGGCGATGGCGCGATCCGGGCCGAGGTAGTCGATGTCGAGGCACTCATTGGCGAGACATCGGCCGTGTTCCGGCTGGCGAGCGGGGAACAGCTAGCCGGTCTGTTCGCGGACGGGGCAGACGATCTGCTGGTCGGGCAGCGGGTGGAGCTTGGGGTACAGACCGACCGGATCGAGCTGTTCGACCCTGAGACGGAACGATCGTTACGAATCGGATAGGTGGGGATGCGGGAGATGGCGGAGACGAGCGGGCGCACATTCGAGGATGGGACCCGGATCATCTCCGTCAGGCATCCTGACGGGGCGGACGAGGTGTTCCTGGAGGCGGACGGGAAGTCCGTCAGCCGGACGTACATCGTGCCGATGCTGATGCGGATCGGGGCGGCTGTGGTCCGGATGGACGGCATCGGCGGGGTCGCGACTGAGGATGACTATCGGTATCGGGGCTACTCGCGGCGCGTGATGGAGGCGGCCGTCGAGCAGATGCGGGCGGGCGATGCGGCCATCTCGACGCTGTACGGCATCCCAGACTTCTACCCGAAGTATGGCTACGCGACAACCGGGCCGGAATACACGATGAGCCTGCCGCTCGACGAGGACGTCCCAATACCGCCGCTGCCAGATGGATGGTCGTTTCGCCCCTTCGTCGCGGACGATCTGACGGCGGTGCAGCGGATCTATCAGGCGAACACGCGCCGATCGGTCGGTCCCCTGGTGCGGCACGAGGCCGGGGACGAACTGCCGGAGAACGCCGCGCTCATTGAGGCCAGCCCCGCGGCCCGGAACGTCAGTAGCCGGGCATGGAAGCGGCTGATGGACCTGGAATCCGACCCTGGGGAGGATGCCTGCCGAGTGCTGCGCGACGAGACCGGGACAGCTGTGGCATATGCCTGGATCGGCCGGTGCGGCTGGTGGGTCGATTTCCGGTACCGGGACGAGCCGGAGACATTCCATCTCGGCGAGGTGATGGCATCTCATCCAGCGGCGGCCGATGCCGTGCTGGCGGCCTGCTGTCACTGGGCCAACGAGTCAGGGAAGGGCTTCACCAAAGTCGAACTCGTACTCCCGCCGGAGGGCCTGGTCGCAGCGGCGGCTGCGTTAGCAGGGGGGAACTTTGGCGCCCTACACGCGCGCGCTGGCCAGTTCATGGGCAGGGTCCTCGACATTGACCGGCTCCTGCGGCAGTTACAACCCGAGCTTGCGGAGCGGATACGGGTCTCCCGTGTCGGGTTTCGCGGCCAGCTTCTTCTCAAGACGGACGAGGGTGAGGCAGCACTCGCCATTACACCTGACGATGTCTCCGTGGTGGATGGGCCGGGAGATCCGCGTATGACCGTCGAGTTGCCACAGACGGCGCTGGCGCGGTTGACCCTGGGCGCATTCGATGCCGGCGACCTGTTGGCGCGGCTCCCCGAGCCCCCAGGACCGGAGGCCGTGGCTGTGGTGGGAGCTTTGTTCCCGCGGCGGACGCCGCATATTTATGCGGTTGATCGGTTCTGATAGCGGTCGCCGGAACGATTGACCGGGGTTCAACTCGAAGGCGGTGATCCGGAGAGCCGGAGCAGTGCGGGCCGCACCGCGCCGAGATCGAACGGCAGCCGGTTCCAGTTGTCGCCGTGGTCCGGGCTGTGCCAGACCTGGCCGTTGGCCAGTCCGGAATAGACGTGGCCGGGCGCGTTCGGGTCGGTGAGCAGGGAGTAGGGCATGTGGTTCAGGGGTTGCGGCAAGCCGCCCTCAAGGCGTTGCCATGTCCCGGCGGTCGAGCGGAAGATCGCCGCTTGAGCGTTCCCGTCTCTGTGGGCCTTTCGCGGACCTGGGGAGACCGAGACGTACCACACGTCCGGGCGGGCCGGATCGGCGGCGCAGGCCCATCCATAGTGGCGATCGAGGCCCGCCCGCTGCTGCGTCCACGTCCGCCCGGCGTTGTCGCTGACGGCCGCTCCCCCTCCGGTGCCGCCGGCTTCGTAGACCCAGTCGCCATTCACCGCGTGGAATGTTAGGGAGTGACAGTCGCGCAACGCACCGCGCCGGTGCCCGCTCCACGTCCGGCCGCCGTCCGCGCTTCGCACCGTGGCGCCGGCCTCGATCCCGACCACAATCACGTCCGGATCGGTGGGCGAGGGAGCGATGGCCTGGACGTAGGCCGTGAAGGGTTTCTCGGCGGGGGAGCGCCAGAACCAGCGGGAGGGGATCCGGCGAAAGGAGTCGATCTCCGCCCAAGAGGCGCCACCGTCGCGGGACACGAAGACGAGCGCCGGCTTCGTCCCGGCGTAGAGCGTGCCGGGCTCAGTTCGGCTGACGGCGAGCGCCTTGACGATCCGGCCGCCGAGGCCCGCCGCCTGCCACGTCCGGCCCGCGTCGTCCGAGCGCAGCACGCCGCCCCCCTGGGTGCCAGCGTAGACAACGCCGGGTTGGAACGGGTCGGCGGCGAGGCAGCGCACGTCGTAACTGTCAAGGCCGTGGGCGACGGACCAGTCGCCACCGGGACCACGCGACGCCACGGCCACGCCGTCGCCGGTGGTCGCCAGGAAGATGTCCATTCCCATGGATTCTCCTCCGCAGCCGATGGTCGTGCACCGAACCGGGCCGATTTTACCTCGGTCGTTTACCGCATCTGTTGCATCCACTCGTACTTGTCGCCCCAGGAGGCGATAACCCCGGCGCAACCGGCCTGGCGGGCGACGGCATCGAGGACGGCGAAGAGGCGCTGCTGCGGAGCGGAGTCGCCGGTTTCGGCGATGCCGGTGACGATCGCCAGCAGCTCATCGCCGTTCAGCGGAAAGGCATGGAGCGGATGCGCCGTTAACTCGCGCTCCAGGTAGCCGTAGTAGGGCCGATGCCGCCCTTCGAGGGCGAAGATGAAGGTCAGGGCGTAGCCGATCTCGTCGGCGGCCTCGAGGCGAGCGCCGAGCCGGTTGCTATTGCGCAGGCACTTCAGCGAGCGGTAGAGGCTGTTGAGGTAGGCATCCAACGACTCGCGGACGAGGGGCAGGCGCAGCTCATCCGGGACGAAGCCCTTCCAATCGACGAGTTGCTGGAGTTGTCCGGTCTTGTCGACGGGGATGGCGACGTTCGCGTAGCAGTAGCGCTCGTTCCAGCACATCTCCCAGGCGAATGCGTTTCCCCAGGAGGCGGCATGGCCCGCGAAGTCGCCGTGCGCAATCGTCCACAGTTCGATTCCTTCTCCCTCCTTGGCCTTGTCCTCGTACCACCAGCGGCGCTCCGTGGGCGCCTCATCGCGCATTAGGACCATGACGTCGTAGTCCGACGCCTCGGTGCCGAATCCCTTGCCGCGCGACCCGGTCAGGGCGACGCCTATGACATCCGGGTCGTCTTGGGCCGCCTCGATCAACTCCTGGTACCGCTCTGTGAGCGTCGACATAGTCGGAATCCTCTCCGGGGGTGCAGGGTCAAGCGCCGCTCCGGCTCTACGTTCCGAGACCAGATCCGATCGCGGTCAGCAGGCTCGACTGGTCGTCGTCGTCGGAGAGTTCCCAGATCATGATGCCGCCGAGGCCCTGATCGCGGACGTAGGCAGCTTTGTTGGCGAGCGATTCGGGGTCGTCGTAGCTCATCATGACACCGGTCGCGGGGTCGAAGAGCCAGGGAACCTGGGCTTCGGGGTGCCAGTGTCGCGTGGATGTCGGGAGGTGCTCCGCCTTGATGGTGCGGTAGTCGCCGCCGGTGGTGCCGGTGAAGGGTTGATAGAGGCCGTCATTGACGTTGGGGACGCCGGTGAAGCCGCGGCCGTAGAAGGGGACGCCGACGACGAGCTGGTCACGGGGCACGCCCGCCTCCAAAAAGACGTCGACCGTGGCGACGACGTTGTGGTACTGACGCGGCTCTGGCGGCGATGGGTCCGCGGGGGAGGAGCGGAAGGCGGCGTTGAAGTTCGTGACGCCGCTCTCGCCGGAGCCGGTCAGGTCGTAGGTCATGACGTTGATCCAGTCGACGATTTCGGCGATCTCGCGCAGCTCGAAGCAGGTGACGGGGAGCTTGCGGCCGGCGGGGATGGCGGTGGTCAGCAGGTAGCGTTGGCCGGTGGTGGCTTCCAGTTCGTCGAGCTGGCGGCGGAGCTCGGCGAAGAGCAGGGTGCAATTGCGCTTGTCCTCCGGCCGGGTCGAGTTCTCCGGGAGGCCGCAGCAGACCGGGTATTCCCAGTCGATATCGATGCCGTCGAATACTCCTGGCCAGCGGGTCAGGAAAAGCTCGATGCAGGAAGCGACGAACGCGCGGCAGCGCTCTTCGGTCGCGACGGCATCGGAGAAGCGGCCGGATCCGGTCCAGCCTCCCATCGAGATCAGCGTCTTGAGGTGAGGATGGCGCTCCTTCAGGAGCTGGAGCTGGCGGAAGTTCCCGCGCAGGGCGCCCGGCTCCTGGCTGTCGCCGGGGTAAGCGTGCTCGACGTCGGCCTCGGGGTCGCCGAGGACGGCGAGGTTGTCGGGGCCGATCAGGCCGAAGGCGTAGTTGACATGGGTGAGCATGTGGGCGGGGATGTCGGCCGGGGTGAACTGCTTCGAGGCGCTTGTCCAGCCGGCGTAGTAGCCGATGATTCGCCGTTGATGGCGGGGCTGATCGGTCGCGTGCATGGGAGTCTCCTTCCAAAGACGACATTAGAGCGGACGAGACAAGAGGTGGCCGCCTGCGAGAAGTGCATAGAAGATGCCGCCGGCGAGAGCGATGTCGACGATCTGATCGGCCGGGAGATCCGCGTCATCGCGGGTCCAGGACGCGCCCAGGTTGTCCGAGCGCCAGATGCCGTCGGCGGTGAGGGCATGCAGGATCGGGCCGGCGGAGACGACGCGGCGGATGCCGGTTTGACCAACGGTGGACTGGCGCCAGGCGCCATCGGGTTGCTGGACGGTGATGGTGGCGCCGATGGTCACGAGTGGAGGCGCGCCGCAGGTCGCGACGATGGGCCAGGGGGTGAACGAGTCTCCCCCGCGGCGCCAGTGCGCGCCGCCGTCGTCGGAGCGCCAGAGGGCGACGGCTTGCTGGCGCCCGTCGTAGGTCGCGGCCGTGAGCGAGGGGGTACTGGCATCGGCGCCAGGGATCGCCTGGAGAGCGACGAGCGGGAGGACGCCGAAGGGGGCGCTGAGGCGTTCCCAGGTCTGGCCGGAGTCTCCCGTCCGGAGGAGAGCGCCGTCCGTCGTCAAGCCCGCCCAGCCGGCGCCATCCGGGAGGAAGGTCATCTGGGTGACGGAGCCGTCGCCGCCGGGGAGAACGGGTGCCCAGGAGGAGCCGCGGTCCGCGGAACGGAAGAGCCCGTCCGGGCTGGAGCCGAGGAGCGCGCCATCGGGCGCGAGGAAGAGGCCGATCAGGGGGAGGGGTGCCGTCGCGAGCGGGGTCCAGTCGCCGTCGGGGGAAGCGATGACGGGGTGCGAGTTGGTCCCGGAGACGAGCGGCACGCCGTCGACGATCAGGAGGCGGTGCAGGTCGTGGAGGGGAGGCGTGGGCAGATCCGTCCAGGTCTGGCCGCCGTCCGTGCTCCGGGAGACTCCTGTGTCGGTGCCGGCAATGATTTCGGTTGCGCGGGTCGATAGGCTCAGCGTGGATCTGGTCGAGACCTCCGCCCAGGTCGCGCCGCCGTCTTCAGAGCGCAAGATCCCGTGGGTGGTGCTGCCCAGCAGCACCGCGCCGTCCGTGGTCGCCAGGGCGGAGGGTTCGATGTCGTCTGGGAGGACGCAAAGCCGGGTCCAGAGTCGTGAGGTCGCCGTCCGATCTCAGGAGTTGACCGGTGTCGGACGCCGCGAGCATCGACCCGTCGGGCAAGGCTGTCAGGGCAGTGAAGGCCGTGCCTTCGGTGCCGGAGCAGTGTCGCCAGGCACGGCCCGCGTTCGGTGAGCGGGCGAGGCCGGCGGCGGTGGCGGCGACAACCGTTTCGCCGGCGCCCCAGGCGATGGCGAGCACCTCCTGGGACGGCAGGCCGAACCCCGAGCGTTGCCAGGTACGGCCAGTGTCGGTGGAGCGCAGGATGCCGCCGTCGAGGGTGGCGGCGAGGGCGGTGCTGTCCTGGGCGACGTTCGGAGACAAGCTGATGGCCGCGATGGCGCCGGTGCCGCTGGGAACCGCGCACCGCGACCAGGAGTGACCGCCGTCGTCGGACCGGGCGATGCCGCCGTCGCCGCCCGCCAGCAGGACGCCGGCGCCAGCGGCGAGCGCGGACACGGATCGGAGCGGCAAGCCGGCAACGGGAGGGTCCCAGCCTCGTTCGTCGTCGTATCGGGCCACCCCGCCCAGTCCGGCCGCCCACAGGCCGCCGGAGCCGGCGAGCACGGCCAGGACCGGGGTTGGGGGCGTGATCGGGGGGAACCGGGTCCAGGCGGATGTCATGGTCGCTGCGCTCTCCACGTTCGATGGGCGATGCCGGGCGCTACGGCTGGACGCGATGCCCGCGCTTGGCGGCGGTCGGTAGCACGATGGCGCCGGTGGTGAGGACCGAGATCGCGGCGCTGGTGGCGGTCTGAAGGGCGCCGCGGGCGACCTGGAGGCTGTCGAGAATGCCGCGTTCCCGCATCGGGTGGTACTCCGCGGTCGTCACGTCCAGCCCGTAGCCAGCGCCAAGGCGTCTCGCCTCGGCGAGGGCGAGCGGAGGATGCGGGCGGCCCGCGTTGCGCACGATCTGCATGAACGGCGCCTCCAGGGCGGTGACGAGGACGTCGACGCCGTGCTCCTGGCCGGGCGAGGCGCAGGTGTCGCGGGCGGCGCGGGCGGCGGGGATGCAGTCGAGATAGGCGACGCCGCCGCCGGGGACGACCCCGGCGGCCAGCATGCCGGTGAGGACGTGGAATGCCTTTTCGGCCTGAGCGCGGCGGCGGGCGAGGTCCGGCTTGCTGTGCGATCCGATCTTGAGGATCGCGACGCCGCCGCCAAGGCGGGCGGCGCGGCCACGCAGCCGCTGCCACTCGGTGTCGCTCGGCGTGAGGGACGACATTCGCCGCTGGATCTGGGCCGCACGCTCCGCGACGGCGGCGGCATCGCCCGATCCGGCGGCGAGCGTCAGGCTGTCTCGCGTCAGGATGGCCTTGTGGGCCGTACCAAAGTCACCCGCGCTCACGCGGCGAGGGGGCCGGCCGAGCACGTCGGCGAGGACGGTCCCGCCGGTGAGGGCGGCGATGTCGCCCAGGTCGTCCGTGTGGGCGGGTCCGGCCGTGCTGAGCACCGCCGCGAGGAGGGCGATCGTGCCGCGGGTGTGGTTGAGCGTGAGCGCGTCCAGGGCACGGTCGGCCATCTTCGGGGCGACGATGAGGAGGGGGCGGCGCTCGGGCGATCGGGCGACCAGGTCGAGGGCGGGGATCACGTCGTCGCTGCGGTCCAGGCGTTGATCGACGAGGAGAATGAGCGGGTCGGCGAGGACGACCTCCATCTGGCCGTCGGGGATCATGGCGCGGGTGGCGGGGTGGGCGCGCCAATAGGAGCCTTCGATGTACGCGCGGTCGAGGTAGGGGACCGGGAACTCTTCGAACGAGAGGGCGGCGTCGGGTCCGAGGATATCGACGATCTCACCCAGGATCTCGCCCAGGGCGGAGTCGCCGGTGATCCCGGTCGCGACCGCGGCCAGCAGGTGCTGACCGGCGGCCGGTTCCGCTTGAGCGTCCAGGGCGCAATTGGCGGCATTCAGCCCGTGCTGGAGGCCATCGCGAATCAAGACGGGATCGATGCCCGCCTCGATGCGTTTGGTTGCCTCGCGCACCATCGCCGCCGCGAGGACGGCTGCCGTCGCGGCGCCGTCGCCATACTGCTCGTGCATGCGCCAGGCGAGGTTGCGCAGCATCATGGCGCCGGTGTTCTGGCCGCGGCCGGGGACCTCGACGATGCGGCGGGCGATGGTGCCAGCGTCCGCGAGGACTTCGACCGAGCCGCCGGGGCGGGCATTGAGGACGATCCCCGGGGACGGGCCGAGCGTGGCCGCCATCAGGGCCGCGATGCGATCGACCCCCTCGCCGAGGCGGGTGAGGGCATCTGGAGCGAAGAGGACATGGGGGCCGCCGTCGCTGCGTCGTCGGTAGTTTGGGGAGAGGATCCGGTCGTTTCTCCGCGTCATCGTCCGATCCGCGGTGTCCTACGACGGACCGAAAGAGGGAGGTTTATGACTGGTGGCGTAGCCAGCATGGAACCCTCCGGGCCTGACCCGTCGCCTGTGACCGGCCATGGGTCGAGCGGACGATGGATGAACGGTCGGGGATGATCTTACAACGGTGGTCGGATCGCTACCGATTGCTCGAACCCGGGCGCCAGTGCCGGGTAGCGCGCACAAGCACGGCGCCTGCGGGTTAGCCGAGCCGGCGGTCCGCGCTCTTGTCTTCGGCACAGGACGCTGTTCGGGGATGGAAGAGAACAGGATCACCCCAGGCGGCAGGATGCACCTGCCAAACGGATCCGTCCCGCAGTACGAGCGAGACAAATCCCATTATCCGAGAACAGAGTCCCGGAGGTATTTGGGGAGCCTAAGGGCGATAGCGGCACGGTGCGACTCCCCAATGGCAATGGCTGCGCCATCGTCGACCCCTCTAACTACCCCCGCACCGGACGACGCCAAGGGGAAGTAAGTAGTCCATAAGTATTTCCATCAAGTAATCCAACGCTGCCCGGCCCCAACGCGGCCGGGCATCCTCATTTTATGCCCAGGGCAATCATCCAGGGTCCCGGAAGTGGCCGGCAGGGAGCCGGCCGCGGCCCCACCGGGGCAGTTTCCCCACTCATGCAGTGCACCGCTGCGAAGGAGCCACCCGACATGTTTCTCAAATGACGTAAGACCCTCACCGCCGCCTCCGCCGGACTCGACCCGAACCACATCATCACCGCCCGCCAGGTCGTCAAGACCTACGCCACCGGCTCGGACCAGGTCCAGGCCCTCAAGAGTGTCGACTTCTCCGGCCGTCGGGGCGAGATGGTCGCCGTCATGGGTCCGTCCGGCTGCGGCAAGACCACCCTCCTCAATTCCCTCTCCGGCCTCGACGACATCACCTCCGGGCAGATCTGGCTGGAAGGCAATGATTGGGACAAACTGACCGCGAAATCGGTTTGACGCTCTTTATTAGCCCGCGCACGGCTCAGGTGCACGTCGCGCACATCTTCGACAAACTCGGAGTCGGTACGCGAGCCGCCGCGGTAGCTGTTGCACGACAGTCGAATCTCATCGGGAATTAGACTTCATGATGGTCGCCTTCATGTGTGTCATTGGCCGTAACGATGCGCGATCTCTTACCCTCTTTCGTCGCCGAAACGCATGTCGTTGAAACAATCGACGTGGGCTAATGCCAACGGTTGAGGTCGCCCACAGCATCGAGGTAGATTTTGTTAGGGTGGGCTCATCTTAAGTGTCATGAACCCGAATTAGGCCCGCTGGCCCCATCGGTTCCTCTTGGCTTTCCTTTGGCAGTGAAGCCAGACACGCCTGCTTCGTTAAATCACCCGTCTCTTCAACATCTCGCAATGGTCGGCTGGTCGAGCCAAATGGCTCGGAGGGCACCGGCACGATCTAGGATTTGTCCAACCACGAGCGGCCGCGCCGTCCTGGCGACCACACACGATCGAGAAGGGGCGCGATGATCACGCACACCGGCACGCCGAACGAATCGCTGGGAACGGCATCCGCCCAACCGTTGATCCTGATGACCGGGGCAACCGGTTACGTGGGCGGCCGGTTGCTGTCGCGGTTGGAGGCGCCTGGGCGGCGGGTCCGCTGCATGACGCGCCGCCCAGAGGCGCTACTCTCCCGGGTCGGGCCGGCCACCGAAGTCGTGTTCGCCGACGTGCTAGACCCCGCGAGCCTCCCGGAAGCGATGGAAGGCGGCACCACTGCCTACTACCTCGTGCATAGCATGGGATCGGCGGACAATTTCGAGGAACAGGATCGCGCGGCCGCTCGCCAGTTCGGGGCCGCGGCACGTGCGGCGGGCGTCCGGCGCATTGTCTATCTCGGCGGGCTGGGAGAAACCGATCGGGCCGCATCGCCACACCTGCGGAGCCGACAGGAGGTCGGCGCCCTGTTGCGCGCGTCGGGCGTCGAGGTGATCGAGTTCCGGGCGTCAATCGTCCTCGGGTCGGGCAGCCTCTCGTTCGAGATGATCCGCGCCTTGGTCGAGCGCTTGCCCGTGATGATTGCCCCCCGATGGGTCGCCGTGAAGACGCAACCGATCGGGATTACCGACCTGCTGAACTATTTGGTCGCCGCGCTGGATCTGCCCGCGGAAGGGACGCGAATCTTCGAGATTGGTGGCGCTGATCAAGTGTCGTTTGGCGAGCTCATGAAAGAGTACGCACGCCAGCGTGGGATACGGCGGCGGATCATCCCGGTACCAATGTTATCCCCCCGGCTCTCCAGTCTCTGGCTGGGGCTGGTGACGCCGCTGTACGTCCGCGTGGGCCGGAAGCTGATCGACAGCATGACAGCGCCCACCGTGGTACGTGACCCGTCCGCGCGACAGGCGTTCCCGCTCACGCCGCTCGGTGTGCGCGCGGCCATGGCGCAGGCGATCTCGAACGAAGACCGGGAGCAGGCTGCCACGCGCTGGTCCGACGCGCTGTCGGCCAGTGGCGAGCCCCGTGCCTGGGGCGGTGTCCGGTTCGGGAGCCGACTGGTGGATTCGCGGATAGCTACGGTGGGAGTGGCACCCGCCGATGCGTTCGCACCGGTCGCACGCATCGGTGGGCAACGGGGTTGGTATTACGCGACCTGGCTTTGGCGTCTACGCGGATTCCTCGATATGCTGGTCGGCGGGGTCGGGATGCGCCGGGGGCGTCGCGATCCGGCAGTACTTCAGGTAGGTGACGCGCTCGACTGGTGGCGGGTCGAGGCCATCGAGCCGAACCGACGCCTGCGCCTGTTCGCGGAGATGAAGGTCCCTGGGCGGGCCTGGCTGGAATTCGAGGTCGAGCCAGACGGAGCCGGGTCGACGATCCGGCAGACGGCGATCTTCGACCCGGTGGGGCTCGGCGGCCTGGCGTACTGGTACATCACGTATCCCGTACACCGGCTCATCTTCACCGGGATGTTGCGCCGGATCGCGGCGGTAGCCAACGAAACGCGGCGGTAGTCACCGGTGCTCGATCGATCGTCCCGGCATCTGCGTATCGGAACGCGCAATTGCCCCTCAAGCGACGTGACGCTCCGCGGAGCAGGAACAGCCAGGCGCTACTCCTCTTCTCGGGCGTGTGTTCCTTCGTAGTAGGAGATCACGGCGATCTTGTCCGCCGAGGCCGATGACGGGTCGAATTCAAGGGAGAGCCATTCGTCCACGAGCTTCTTGGCGAGTTCCGGGCCGATCACACGGGCGCCGAACGTCAGGACCTGGCAGTCATTCGACAGGACCGAGCGTTCGACGGAGTAGCTGTCGTGGGCGACGGTGGCACGGATGCCCGGCACCTTGTTTGCCGAGATCGCCATCCCGATCCCGGTGCCGCAGACAAGCAGGCCACGTTTCGCCTCGCCGCGAGCGATCGCCTCCGCGACAGAGAGGCCGACGTGCGGATACGCGGTCGTGTCCTGGGCGTCCGGTACACCGAAATCTTGCACCCGTACCCGGGGATCGGACGCCAGTTTGTGCTTGATCAGGTTTTTGAGGTCGGCGCCCGCATTGTCGGCGCCGATCGCGAGGACGTATGGGTCGGGCATGACTGGGCTGCTCCTTGGGCGTCAGTCCGACGTGGACAGCGCCGCACCAAAGCTCTGCAGGACGTAATAGATCGAGGTGGCGCCGGCGTCCTGGTATCCCCGGCTCCGCTCGCCCAGCCGAGAGGCGCGACCTTTAAGGCTAACCATGTCAATGGTCGAACGCATGCCGGTCTCGCCCGCCGGGAGTGCCGCCATCCAGGCCGCTCCAGCATCGGACGTCGCCGTGCTCTCGGTTCGCAGTGCCTGCGCGAACGGATAAAGCGTGTCGATCATCGTTTTGTCACCCGGAGCGCTGCCTCCGAGGCTCATCACGGTCGCCAGACCGCGGTCGATAGCGGTTGCCCAGGCATTCGCGTCAACGCTGACGTCGTCCGCTGGCAGTTCAGTCCCTATCGCGACCAAGAGTCCACCGACAAGTGCCCCAGACGCGCCACCCGCCGTATCCTGAAATGCCCGTCCGGCTCGTTGCAGTACGCCCCGTGCCGTCTGGGGAGCGTCGCCGAGCGCTGCCGCGGCCGCCGTGAAGCCGCGAACCATCCCTGCCCCGTGATCGCCGTCACCGATGGCGGCGTCGAGCCGGGCTAGTTCGTCCTCGTGCGCTTCGATCGTCGCGAGGGAGTGCCGGATCGCGTCTGCGGCCTTCCGGCCGGCCGCGCCCAGCACTCCTTCCTCCTCGGCCGTGACGGTGCCTTCAAGAGAAATCTCTAGATCGGAGACAACTGCGGCGGTTTGGATCGCCGTTCCCTCGGTGCCGAATCTGGTGTAGGCCGGCGAGGACGCCGGGGCGTCGTGCAGCCCACGGAGTTCGTCGTCCAGCCAGAATAGGGAGAGTGAGCAGCCTGCCATATCGAGGGAGGTGACGAACTCGCCGATGTTGGTTTCGTGGACGCTCAGCCCGGCTTCGGCAAGCAGGGGGACCACACCGGAGTAGAGGACAAACAATTCCTCGTACTTGGTTGCGCCCAGGCCGTTGACGAGGACCGCCACCTCGCTCCCGGCGTCCGCCGGCGCATCGGCGAGAAGTTGTTCGACGAGCAGCGTCGCGAGCTCTCGGGCCGATACGCGGTCGGATGTACGAACCCCGGTCTCACCGTGAATGCCGAGTCCGACCTCCATGCGTGCCGGCCTCGACCGTGAAGAGCGGCTCGGATTGGCCGGGAAGGGTGCAGCCGTCGAAGGCAACGCCGACGGTGCGCACGCGGTCGTTGGCGTGACGGGTATAGCGTTCGACGGTGGCCAGGTCGTCGCCCCGGGCCGCGCTTGCGCCGGCAGTCTTGAAGACATAAAACCCGCCGGCGATGCCGCGGCGGCGATCGGTCTCGGCAGGTGGCGCCGACAGCACGTCGTCGGTGACGAGCACGGTGCGGCAGTCGATGCCGTCCGCGCGCAGTCGCTCTTGGGCCATGTTGAAGTTGAGCACGTCGCCGCTGTAGTTACCGAAGGTGAAGAGCACACCGGCGCCACCGTCAGCCACTTTGGCAACACGATACGCCTGCTCGCCCGAGGGACTGGTGAAGATGTCACCGATCACCGCCGCCGACGCCATGCCGGCGCCGACCAGGCCGTAGAACGCGGGGTAATGCCCGGAACCGCCGCCCACGATCACCGCGACGTTTCCAGCGGCTGGTGCGCCGGCGGCAATCACCCCGGATGCCCCGGGGGCTCGTCGCAGGTGACGGCCGTAGGCCGCCACATAGCCGTCGATCATTTCCTCCCGGAAGTCGCGGGGATGGTTGAACACCTTGGTCATGCGCTCGACCTCGCGATGGATCGGCCTCCTGGTCTTGACCGCCCGCAGTATACCGATGGCTCTCAAGGGATGAAAGCAGCGTCTTCTGGCCGTTGTGGGGCCGATTTTTCGTGTGTACAATGTCGCCGCACCAGCCGCAGAGGTTCGATTTCGGTCTTGGCCAGCGTGAACCGTTCACCGAAAGCCGGTATCTCGGCATTCGATCGGGACAAGCAGGCTATCGGCCGCGAACATCCTTGGCGGCCAACTCGTGTCGTCGGACGACGGGGCTCGCGATGGCGCGGGCAGGAGAAACGTCCGACCAACATGCTGAGCGGCCTTTAAGCCGCCTGCGCAAGTAAAGGAGCAAGCACGGCATGGAGAAAATCGGCGATGTCGCCACGGAGTACGCAACGCTGAAGCAGGCGGCCCGCGCCGGCCAATTGAGCCGGCGTGATTTAGTTCGGCGCGGGATTGCGCTTGGCATCGGTGGCCCCGCGCTCGCGGGTCTGCTCATGAGCTACCGGGGCTCGGAGGTAAGTGCGCAAGCTGCCGAACCGGCCGGGCCGGATGCGGTCAAGGGCAAGACCTACGACATGTCGATCCTTGGTATCGCCGGCTGGCCGCCGAGCGCAATGGGGGTCGAACTCGCCACCGAATTCTTCAAGCCGTACGCCATGGAGACGCTCGGCTACGAAGTCAACTTCTCGTTCGAGGAGTCTCCCTTCGATCAACTCTTCCAGAAGGCTGCCGCCTCTCTCTCCACCGGTGCAGCCGAGTACAACATCATCATCTCAGATAGCCAGTGGCTGGGAGCCCTCGCCGCTCCGGGCTGGATCGTCCAGCTCAACAGCATCATCGACGCCAACCCTGAGTTGCAGATCGAGTTCGAAGAGGCGGCCGCCATCGGTTACCGCATCTACCCGGACGGCAGCGACCAGATCTGGGGTTTCCCCCAGGAAGCGGACACGATCGCGCTCTTCGTCCGCCAGGATCTCTTCTCCGATCAGGCCGAGCGTGACGCGTTCAAAGCCGCCAACGGCGGAATGGACCTGCCCCAGACCTTCGAGGACTGGGAAGCCATCGACATGGACACCTTCGAGACCATCGCCGCCCACTTTAACCGGCCTGATGACGGTCTGGCGGGGACGAGCTTCCAGTTCTCGAAGGTCTACGACTTCGTCTCCTGTTACACCTACCCGTTCATGTTCTCGACCGGTGGCCAGATCATCGAGGGAACCGCCGCCGAGCGGAACATGAAGGTCGAGGGCGTGCTCGATTCCGAGGTCAATGCCGCCGGTCTGGCCCGGGCCAAGAGCTTCGTCCAGTACTGCCCGAGCGGCGTCACCAACTACGGCATCGCCGAGGAGGTCGACGCCTTTACGGCAGGCACGCTGGCGACCTGCTTCCAGTGGTCGGCCCTCGGCCCGCAGATGATCAATGCTGCGGCCGACACGAGTAAACCTGTTTCGGCGGACATGGTGCTGGTGGTCGTACCGCCGGGATTCAAGCAGGCAGACGGCACCCTCAATCGCACCTACACCCTCGGCGGCCAGCCTTGGGTGATCAACGCCTTCAACGACGCCGAGAAGATGCAGGTCGCGGTCGACTTCATGAAGTGGTGGTACTCGGATGAGACTCAGGCCGAGTTCGCATCGCGCGGCGGGAACCCTTCCGTGAAGGCCGCCCTCGAGGCGCCTGGCTTCGAGGATCTGCAGCCCCACTTCCGCGCCTACAAGTACATGATCCAGGAGAACCGCTCGCGCGACTTCTGGCACGACCCGAACTACTCCGAGATGCTGGCGGCCCAGCAGGAATCGTTCAACGCCTTCATCGCCGACATCATCACCGACCCGATGGAGGCATTGCAGTACGCGGCCGTTAAGCAGCAGGGCATCCTCTACGATGCCGACCAGACCGATATCGAGCCGTCGGTCGATCCTGGTTCGCTGACGATCGGCTAGCTTGGATTGTTCAAGGGCATTGCGCGGGAGGGCGTCGCTCTCTTGGACTTGCCCGGGACGAATCGGAGCGCCGCGTCGGCGTCGTTCGGGGCAATACGGAACGCCGTCTTTAGCCCCGGGCGGAGGGGACGCGGCGCTCCGCTTCATCCCGGGCCATGCCAAGTCAGCGCCGCCTTTTCCACAACGTCCGTGAATCATCCGAACTGGTGTCGCATCGCACGTCGTGGCGCGCGCGGGCCGGGACAACCGGCCCGCGCCGCGTCAGGGTCATTTGAATCCGAACGGCGCCTTGAGGAGTCGACATGGCGCAAGCAACCAAAACGGGCGAACGGCCGGCATCTGGACGGGCTGTTCCAATCCTGCGCCGGAGGGCGCTGCGCCGGCTGGATGATAGCCGGGCCTTTCCGATCATGCTCCTCGTTCCGATCCTCATCTTCTTCCTGGTCTGGAATATCGTTCCCTTACTCTGGTTGCTCGGCGTCAGCTTCTATCGATTCAAGCTGACCGCGGCTCGTGAGCCAGCCTACGTCGGCTTCGAGAACTTCGATCGGATCTGGAATAGTCAGGCGATCTGGGCGACGCTCGCGCGGACGTTGGTCTTCATGGTGACTAGTGTTGGCCTGGAGACCATCCTCGGTGTGCTGCTCGGCTTGCTCTTTTGGGGCAGCGGCCGAATGCCGGGGCGGCGTCTGGCGCTGACGCTCCTCTTTACCCCGATGATCCTGCCGCCGGTAGCGGTCGGTACGTTTTATCGCCTCATCTACGAGCCAAATTTCGGAGTCGCCAACTACTACGTCTCCAAGCTGACCGGCAAAAAGATCGACTTCCTGGGTGATAAGGACTGGGCATTCATCGCCACGGTCGCGGTCGATGTCTGGATGTGGACCCCGTTCATGATCTTGATGACGCTCGCCGCACTCGGCTCGGTGCCGAGGGCCGAGCTGGAAGCGGCCGAGATCGACCGGCTGCCGTGGATCAAGCGGCTGCGGTACATCGTCCTGCCGCACGGCAAGTTCATCCTGATGCTCGGCATCCTCCTGCGCACCATCGACGCCTTTAAGACAACCGATCTGGTGAACATCATGACGCGCGGCGGGCCCGGCGCGGAGACCGAGACCATCGGCCTATTGCTTTACCGGCAGGGATTCGAGGCCTACCAGATGGGTGATGCTTCGTCGATCGCCGTGGTGACCCTCCTGATCGCGATCGCCTTTACCTCCATTTATCTCTACGTCCTCAATTACCGCGAGACGAAGGCGGAGCTGCGCCGGGAGGGTGGGACGGCATGAGCAGGAACTGGCGGCAGGATGTCTACCATCTCGTCCTCTGGTTGATCTCGATCGTCTTCTTCCTTCCGGTGCTGTGGATCTTCCTGGCCGCGTTCAAGACGACCGGCGATCTGGTGAGCTGGCCGCCGTCGTGGATCTTCAAGCCCACGTTCGACAACATCCGCGACGTGATCGACCGGCCCAACTTCTGGTCCTATTTGCGGATGAGCTTCGTGCTCTCGATTGCGTCGGTGGCGATCGCGATCGTGGTCGCGTTCCTGGCGGCGTACAGCTTCTCCCGGTTCAAACCGGTGGGCACGAACTTCTTGATGTTCCTGCTGCTCTCCGTGCGCATGGTGCCGGCCGCGGCGGTCGTCGTGCCGATCTTCATGATGTACAACGCGCTGGGGTGGAATAAATCGCTCCACGGCATGCTGCTCTTCTACACGATGTTCAGCATCCCATTCTCGCTCTGGATCCTTAAAGGTTTCCTGGATGGCGTCTCGATACGCTATGACGAGACCGCGCTCGTCAACGGTGGCTCGCGCCTGCACATCATCTTTCGCGTGGTGTTGCCGCAGGTGAAGCCCGGTCTGGTCGCGGCGGCGATTTTTAACCTGATCTTCGTTTGGAACGAGTTCCTCTTCAATTACATCCTGGGCGGCAAGGGCACGACGATGATCCCGGTGATGCTGGCCACGGGCGTCAACCAGGGCGGCAGCGTCGACTGGACCTTTATCGCCAGCCTCTCCTTCATCTATATGCTGCCGCCGATCGTCGCGATCTTCTTCTTCCAGCGTTACCTGCTCGTTGGCATGACCTTCGGCACTGTCCGCGGCGAGGTGTAGCGATGGACGACGGGCAAGCATCGGCGCCTATCAAACAGCGAATGCCGTTCGCGGCGCAGGTCCAGGGCATCCTGATCGCGGTGATGCTCATCGGATTGGTGATGATCGCCCAGCGGCAAAGCCTGACGCTCTATCGCATCGGCCTGCCGCTCTTGATCGTCGCCGCGTTTCTGCAGATCGCCGTTCGGCAACATCCCACCCCGGTCCGGATTTCGCCGGTCATTGGTCCTCCTGATCGTCACCTGGGCGATCGTCGCGGCCATCTTCTTCATCAGCGTCCAACTCGCACCCGATCTGATCGAGGCGAGCCGGTAAAACTGGAGACGGGAAGACGTGTAGGACGAAGAACGGGAGTCTCTTGGTGTCGGTGAACGAGCGGGCCGCAATTCTCGAGATTAGCGGAGTATCAAAGCTGTACGGCTCAGCCACGGTGCTGGATGGGCTTGATATGAGCGTGCCCGCCGGAGGTTTCTTCGTGCTGTACGGCCCGCCGGCGTCCGGTAAAACGGTTCTGATGCGGATCATCATGGGCCTGGAGCATCCGACCGGAGGGTCGATTCGCCTGCGCGGTCAGGACGTCGTCGGTGTACCCGCCGCGGATCGCAACATCGGCTACGTGCCGCAGTCGTTCGCGCTCTATCCGCACATCAGCGTCTACGACAACGTCGCCTATCCGCTCAAGCTGGCCCATGTGAGCCAGCGCGAGCGCGATCCGATCGTGCGCCGCGCGGCCGAGATGCTCAAGATCACCGACCTACTGCAGAAGCGACCGGATCAACTCTCCGGTGGGCAAAAGCAGCGTGTCGCGATCGCACGTGGAATCGCCAAGCAGACCGACCTCTTCGTCCTGGATGACCCGCTGGCCGGCCTCGATTTCAAGCTGCGCGAGCAGCTTGTCGACGATCTCCGGGACCTCCAGGCGAGCGCCGGGATGAGCTTCCTCTACACCACGTCCGATGCGATCGAGGCGCTGACGCTCGCCGACACCATTGCTGTACTTGATGGCGGGCGCGTGGCCGAGGCAGGTCCGCCTGAGCGGTTGTACGAGTCGCCCAACACTGCGGCCACCATGCGGCTGCTCGGATTTCCCGGCGCAAACTTCCTCAAGGGCACGGTGTCGTCACGTAACGGGTCCTCATGGTGTGACGCCGGCGTCCTGTCGTTTCCGGTGACGCTGAGCCGGACGCGCCAAGATGGCGACGTTGCGGTGGGGTTGCGCCCCGAAGCGATCCATCTTAGCGGAGGGCGCGTCGCGAGCAATGATGACCTCCGGCTGCCGGCGACCGTCCTGCTGCGCGAGGATCTGGGCGGCGAGGAGATTCTCTACCTGGACATCGACGGCACCGCTGTCACGACGGTTGTTCGCCATGATGCCGGCGAGGACACCGGTACCGACCGCGTGACTGTCACCATCGGTCCACAGGATCTCGTGCTATTCGGCGATGACGGGGCGAGGATCGGACAGGGGACGCGCACTCATGGCTGAGATTCGGGTCGAGCGCGTGACCAAAACGTTCAAGGACTTGCGGGCGGTCGACGACGTCACGTTCAGCTTCCCGGAAGGGGAGGTGACCTGCCTGCTCGGCCCGTCCGGGTGCGGCAAGACGACGCTCATGCGGATGATCGCGGGGCTGGAGACGCCGACGAGTGGCGAGATCTACTTTGGTAGCCAGCGGGTGACGCACCTCAAACCAAGCAAGCGCGATATCGGCATGGTCTTCCAGTATCCGGTCGTCTATCGTGGCATCACCGTCTACCAGAACATCGAACTCCCGCTGAAAAGCACGAAGCTCCCCGAGGCGGAGCGCAAAGCGCGGATCGACCGCGTCGTCCAGATCCTCGATCTTGGCCCGCACGTCGGCAAAGACATCACCCAGCTCGACAACGGCACCCGGCAGAAGGTGGCCGTGGCCCGCGCCGTTGCCCGCCAGCCGCAGATCATCCTCTTCGACGAGCCGATCACCAACGTCGATGCCCACGCCAAGTTGCAACTCAAGCGCGCCTTCAAGGAATTGACGAAGCAGCTTCGCCAGACGATCGTCTACGTCACCCACGACCAAACCGAGGCGATGACGCTTGCCGACCAGATCGCGCTGATGCAGGACGGCAAGATCGTGCAATGCGCCGCCCCGCGCGAGCTCTACAACCACCCGGCGGATCGTTTCGGCGGCTGGTTCCTCGGCAACCCCGGCATGAACTTTTTCGAGGCGGCGGTGCAAGCGACGCCGGACGGCAGGCCCTGATTTCACCGCTGCTCCCAGAGCCGTTGCCGGTTCACGGGACTGCTTCCAGCCCCACCGTGATCATGGGTATTCGTCCGGAGCGGATCGCGGTCGGCACAGGGCCGGGAGCGGGCGCCGTAGAAGCGATGGTCGCGCGCAAATCGATCACCATCGGGCGGCAGTACCTCCTGGCTCTGGAGATTGGCGGCCTCTCCTTTAAAGCCAAGGTCCCGGCGTCGCTTGGGCGAGAGATCGGAGACCGGGCCTGGGTTCGCCTGCCGATCGAAGAGATCGTGCTGTTCGGCCCGGACGGGACCCGAGCGGATCTTGTCCCAGCCACGGTGGCGGCCAGGGTATAAGCCGGACTCAGTTGGGAGAATCGTCGGTGGCAACAATCGTCAGCTTGGGCATCCACATCCTGGACATCCTTGGGCGGCCGGTGACGCGGATTCCGCCCAAGCAGGACGTGGATCTGATCGATGAGATCCGGTTGACGGTTGCCGGCACCGCAGCCGGCACGAGCGTCGATCTGGCAAAGCTCGGTGCGAACGTCGTGGCGATGGGCGCGATCGGAAACGACGCCGCCGGTCAGTTCATCCTCGATACCATGGGCCGCTACGGCATCGACACCAGCCGGCTCCGCGTAAAAGATGGGGTACAAACCTCGGCGACCATGCTGCCTATCCGGCCCAACGGCGAGCGACCCGCGCTGCACGTGCTTGGCGCCAACGCTGAACTGACGGAATCGGATATCGACCTCGACGTCATCGCGAGCGCGGACGTGCTTCACCTTGGCGGCACGTATCTGATGCCGAAGTTCGACGGTGAGCCGAGCCGGCGCGTGCTCGAGCATGCCAAGAAGCATGGCGTCACGACCACCCTCGACCTGATTGCCATCCCCCGTCCAGATCTGCTGGAGGTGATCGAGCCCTGCCTGGCGTTCGTTGACTACTTCATGCCGGGCATCGACGAAGCGCGGATGATCGCGGGAATGCCCGACGCGAGCCGGCACGAGCTCATCGCCTTCTTCCTGGACCGAGGCGCCAAGCACACGGTGTTCAAGATGGGAGCGGAAGGCAGCAGCATCGCCTGGCGGGAGGACGGCGAGATCCGCGAGATCCGGCTCCCGGCGCACAACGTGCCGGTCGTCGACTCGACCGGCTGCGGCGATGCCTACTGTGCTGGCTTCATCGTCGGTCTGATCAACGGCTGGGACCTGGAGCGATGCGGACGCCTCGGAACCGCCGCTTCCGGACTGGTGATTACCGGTCTCGGCTCCGACGCGGGGATCGTTGATCTCACGCAAACGCTTGCCTTCATGGAGTCCGCCGAGGTTTACGCGCTCTCTCCTGCGAGTTTGCCGGAGACCTAACACCATCCACTGGTGAACCACGTCGCTCTTACGCGCAGGAAGACCAGCGGCCGACTGAGATGTAAATGAGATGTGGATGGCTGGATTGCGTCCGGCTCTACTCCGACGTAGACCCGCATCCACCCTCGGCCGCCGCCCGCGCCGCTAGGCATGAATGGTGTGCCGGTCGTCGGCCCTGCCCGGGGATTGGCGCGGCCCCGACGGCCTGGGCTGTTGGCCGCACGCGTCGTCTGATTCCCACGACATTGCGGGAACGCAGTGACCGCCGGCCGGTCACTGCGTTCCTGCCGCGTGCCGCCCAGTGTCTGGCTGCCCGGCGGCCAGCCGCTCCAGCTCACCCACTGTTCGCTCAAGCTCCTCGACCAGGGGCGTGACCTCCGCCAACCGAAAGGCATCGACCAGCGCCCGGTAGTACCACAGCGTGCCATCGCGCCCGCCCCGGAAGCGATCCCAGACCGCTTCGCCAACCCGGCGGTAATCGGCCAGGATCGACCGGGCGTTATGCAGCTTGTCGGCGGCCGAGACGAGGCGGACCGACGGGGAGGCGCCGCCTATGTGGGCGACGTAGGCTTCCTTGCGCTGCCGCCACGGGGGCTTCGGCACGGTGTCGGCGTCGGTGCAGCCGTCGACGATGGCGACGACGTGCTCGCCAAAGCGGCGGCGAATCTCGGCGCGGGTCGCGGGACCGCCCTGGTCCTCGATCGCGTCGTGCAGCAGCGCGGCGATCGCCTCGTCCTCCCCACCGCCATATTCCAGCACGATCGCCGTCACCGCCAACAGGTGCGCGACGTAGGGGATGTTCGTGCCCTTCCGTTTCTGGCGAGCGTGGAGCCGGCTCGCGTAGGCGAAGGCCTCGTCGAAACGAATCGAGGGGATCATCGTCACAGCGCATCCTCCGTCGACGTCTTGTGGCACGCTGCGCCGCTCCCCGCGTCTAGGGAGCGGGTTCATTGGCTTCCCGCTTCTGTCGCTGCGCCGCCGTCGCGGACCGTGCCCCTTGACGATACCGACCACCTGCACGTCCGCAATACAAAACCGAGTTCCCTCATGCCTGTGCGTGACCCAGAGAACCCGGACGAACGAGTGTCGTTGTGCCACGCAGCGCTCCGGGGTAGTTGGGGGGCATTTGTCGTCTTTGCCGAGTCCTTGTCCTTCAACTACGACGACAACGACAACCCGACCATCGGGAAGGTCCAGGCGACCTTCGAGGCGCGCCAGGCCGGCGAGGCTTTGCCCACACCCAGCGAAACTCTGGTTGATGCGTTGATGACCTTAGCGATCGTTTGCTGACTCACCCCAAACAGCGCCGCAATCTCGCGCAATGGGCAGACCTCTGCGAGACGACAGATCGCATCGCGGTCGTTGGACGTCAAGCGGCGCGGGCGTTCGCGCAGGTACGTGGGACGTCTAGAAACCACAACCGTGGGCGAGGGCGGCGCCTCGGCGATCACCACCCAGGCGTGGTGGTGACGCAATCGCGTGCGCGATCCACGGACCGTGCCAGATCGGCGCCCTCCAACGGGAGCGCCCCGGGCTGTTGAGCCCTGGGCGCACTTCCCGTTCGCCGGAGTCGGAACGCACGGGCGCGGGGCCGGCGCTACCCGGCGACCTCGAACGTCTCGCTCATGCTCGGCATGCCGTGCGGGGCGCCGGACCCGGCGCCCGGGATGAAGCAGAGCGCGACGTGGTAGCCCGGCTCCGGCTCCAGCGCGTACCGGTTCGCCCGGACGGACGACGGGACAAGCGTCTCGAAGACGCACTCGACGAGCGCGACGTCCAACGGGCCCACCTAGGCGAGGACCGCCGGCCGGCGGCCGGCGGTTTAGGCGGCGGCGGATTCGTGGGCGCTCCGCTCGTGACTCGGCTCGGCAGGCAGACGCGGGTCGATGCCGGACGCGTCCAGACGGCCGCCGGCGCGGTCCGCGGCGGAGCTTCTCGGGTCGGCGACGGGCGCATCGGCCGCTGGCGTGCCCGTTCCCCGGAGCGGCGGCCCGTCGCCCCGTCGACGCGTCCCGGCCGCGGCCCGCAGGACGCGCCGCGCGTAGACGGACTGGCACCGGCGGCAACGCGTGCCGGGCTCCGTGAGGGGGGCCCCGCAGTCGAGGCAGAAGACGGCGGGGCGGGTGCGGTGGATCATGCGACGGGGTCCTTTCGGAGAACACGCGACCGGGGAGGCCGCCACGGGCGGGCGACGCCTCCTGATTCGAGCGGCCTGCCCCGCGCCGGGGCAATGGCCCCAGCGTAGCGGGCGGGACCGACCCTGGGCACCCTACCAAAGTATGGTTTTTGACCGGAGCGGGTTCATTCTTGCGGCCCGGCGACCGGCGCCGGTCACCCGCGAGCGGACCCGTCGGCAGGGATGCCCCCGCGTCGTCACACCCGGCTCCGCGCGTTGCCGATCCCGCCGCCGCCCGATGGCGCCCACCGGGCGGCATCCGGTGCTCGTCCCCGCCGCGGTCGCGTCGCGCAGCGCGCAGCCTCCGGGGACTCGAGAGCCAACCCACCGGGTCCCGGACGGGGTCCTCAGGGAGGACGCCTTCGGTGGAGGGGACGCGGGGTCGATGTGGTCGCCGGCGAGGTGGTCGTGACGCAACCGCGCTAGCGATCCCCTGTTGCACCTCCCGACGGCCCTGAGCATCAAGAGGAGCGCGACCGGATAGTGATCGTGATCGCGCACTCGGCTAGGCGCGTGGCAGAGCGGCGACGGTTATGGCCCGTCGTCCCACGGGCCGACGGTCGCGGATCAGCGTGCCTGTCGTTGCCCACTGCGGCGACGGCTCTGTGTGCCGGACCGTCCCCTATGACAACCGGTGGCCCGCCTTCTGTCGGGTTATTTGGGGATGATCCGTGGAAACATCTCACCCGCCAATGGCTGCCCGTCCTGGAGGTCTAGCAGACTCGTCACCGGGTGCGGCCGACCGTCGTACGTTGTGCCCTCGTCCATGTAGATGACCACGTGGGCGACGCGCGGCTCGTCGGTGAAATTTGGCGTGGCCATATGGGCGGTTCGACTGTGGTGGAACGTGCAATCCCCAGCACGGAGCGGATAGGTGATCCGCTCCCCCCACACCAAATCGGGGCAGATCCTGAACAGGCTATCCGGGTCAGCCAGGTCCTGCGCTCGCAGTTCGGTGCGGTCCTGGGAGCCGGTGATGAACGTCATGCAGCCGCGTTCGACCGGCACGTCGACGAGCGCGATCCAGGCCGAGAGCGAGTGAGGAGATCTGGCGTGCGGCCAGAACGGCTGATCCTGGTGGAACTCCGTCGGCCGGTTGTTGTGCGGCTGCTTGATCAGGATCTGGTCGTGCCACAGCCGCAGCGGTACCCCGGCAAGTCGCTCGGCGACGCCGGCCACATTCGGATGCATCGTCAGACGGCGCAGCGTCTCGTCTTCCCGCCAGACGTTGACGAGCTGGGTGAAGATCCCGGTCTTGCTCAGGCTCTCCATCCGCGTCGACAACGCCAGCGCCGCGTCTCGCATCTCGGCCGCCTCCGCGGGCGAGATGACGCCAGGAATGCGGACAAAACCCTGCCTCTGGTAGGTCCGAATCGTCTCCTCGCTCACCGTTTCGGAAGTGGTCTGTACGGTCGCCATCGCCATGACTGCCTCTCCTCCTGACGAGTCTCTTCTCCACGAAGGGCGGGTCGGCGTCCCGCCCTCTGATCAAGTAGCGGCATGCCAGCGCGGCGACTGGAAAAGTCCCAGATCGAGCAGGTCGTAGCGTTCCCCCGGTTGAGGATCGGTCGGTACGTCCGCGCCGTACCACATGGGCATCCAGGCGCGGCGCCGAGGGGCTCCAGGCGCGTGCCACGGTCCGAGGAGGTTCTTCGGAAGCCCGATCACGCGGAGGGTCACCTCGCTCCCCTGAGCCGGATCGAGTTCCACGCGATAGGGAGGCTCCCAGAGGCGTGCCACGATGCCGCCATTCTGCTCGACCACCAGGAAAGAGCCGCTCCAGTCGTCCGCGTCGAGCGATAGCACCCCTTTGCTGTCTGCCGGCAACTCGAATTGGTAGGCGACCGCCCGGTCGTAGAACGGGCAGCCTTGGGCGCGCCAGGACCCGAGTCCGAGTGGCCGCGCCGGTTCCAGCCGAAAGCCGGGCTCCGCGGGCTGGCAAGCGAAGTCGCCCAGCAGGTAGATCTGGTCGATCTCTCGCCGCACGTCGAACGGTCGACCCTCCAGCCTGACAGTGTTGTCGCCCGGGTGAAGGCAGTCACCGATGGCAAGCGCCCGAATGTGATCGTCCAGCCAGCGTTCTCCCCCGGTGAGATCGACGGCGCGGTCATTGACCGTGATCCGCCACAGTTCCGGTAGTTCCACAGCCAAGCGAATCCCCTCGGTCGGCAGTCCGTCCGCGAGCTGGAACCGATAGGTGACGGCGCCGCCAGTGTCGGGCGTCTGGCGTCGGTTCGCGGCCAGAATTTGGTCGCGGTACTGGATGACCCCGAACCAGCCGTTCGTCTCGAAACCGTGGGCGCGCCACAACCGCTCGTTCGTGGCGTAGACCGCCTCGCGCTCATAGAACTTGCCCCGCATCTCCAACTCGCAGGAATCAATGACGAGGACATTTGGTTCGGAACGGCTGATCTTCGTCGGTTCCAGGGTCACGCTCTCTCGCCCGAATTGGCCCGCCGGTGACCGGCGAGCGGTGGGGAGATCGTCATCGGTCGCCAGGATGACCGCCGCGCCGCGGCCCTCGACGCGAAGGCGGGCGATCCGGGAACCCGAATCGTCCTCGGCGTCGAGGGTCGAACAGCGACCGCTGGCGGGATCCAGTTCGTACAACCGCCGGCGTCGTGTCTCGAATCGCGCCGGGCTGTCCACCGGCTGCGCCGATGAGTTGACGACGAGAAAGGCTTCGGCATCCGGCATCACCCGCCGCATGTGGGCAAGGCCTGTGGCGGGCGGGGCCTCAACCTGCAGGCGAGGTGGGGCCTCAGCGAGCACCGCCTCGATCACAGTGCGATTGGAGTCGAGCCATTGGCACTGCTCAGCATAATGCTCATCGCACCGGCGGAGAAAATCGGCTGGCCGGCCGTCGATCGTAACCTCGTCCGGACGGACACCGACGAGCTGACCTCCGCTCCCCAGATAGCGTTCCAGCATCGCCGCCGTGGCCGCTCGCAGATTGGTCATCGACCCCGGCCAGACCAAAAGCCCGTAGCTTTGCGCCCCCACCGCCAGCGTTCCACCATCAACTCGGCCGAATTCTTCCAGGACATACTCATCGCCGATGTCGAAGTCGGCTTGGGCATCGCTCAACCCCTGGACGATCTCGCCGATGTCCTGGCGGAGATGCGCGCCGCTGGCGAGCGTCTGCCGAAACCGCTCCTCGGTCGGCGGTTCGGCGGCCGAATGCTCGTCGCCGCCACCTGGCGATGCGGGCAGACCGTCGGACTTCGACGAGACACAGAAGCCGGTCGTCACCGGGTCCAGCACCAGGACGCGCTGCTCTGTCCTGCCCTGGTTGGCGATCCAGGCCAAGCGCGTCAGTTCGTCGTTGAAGTCGCGGAGGTGCTCGAACCAGGCGCTGTGGTCACTGAAGGTTTGGGGGTGATCGGCCTTGCGGGTGCCGCGAACCGTCAGCATTGAGAGGTGCGGGTTGAGGAGATTGACCCCGTGGACGATTAACCAGCGCCCGATCCGCGACCAGTCGGCGGGCGTCGAATCGTGGCCGCCGGCGCCCCAACATTCGTCGAGCACCCGCGGTTTGTTCAGCTGGTTGGCGATCGAATGCGCCTGCCGCAGGTAGAACAGACCGTGCGGCTCTTGGCCGTCCGGGGCCGGGGCGAAGTTCTGGACGTCGTGGAAGTCGTGCCCGGTGAGGAGGAACGTCTCCAGCATGTCCGTTCCCGGCCAGTGCATGTGGGCCAGCATGTGCATCTGGCCCGGTGTCGCGTAGGGGCTGGGCCAGTCGTGTTCCAGGTAATGACCGGTCAGCGCGATGCCGTGCCCGTCGCACCACGCCTCCAGCGGCAGCGCCCAATTCTCGACCCAGAGGCGGTGCATCAGATCGTAGAGGTCGTAGCGGACCGCCCGGTGGTCGCCGACATCGAAGAAGAGACTGGCCAGATGGGGCCGCAGATCGTAGCCGCACCGCCGCTCGAACTCGCCGAACAGGAACGGTGTCAGGTGCAGGCCCTGACTCCACGGGCCATGCCCCTGCGCCGGCAGATGGGGTTCGTCGGTGAAAATCGCCGGCAGCGCGGACCAGAGGTCTCCAAGCTCGCGTCGGTAGGCCTGGTGGGTCGTCTCGAGGAACGTCTCGATCGTGCGCGGGTTGAGTAAGCTGGGGCAGACCGTCTCCCCATGCCAGGGTGTGGGATCCATGTTGCCCATGACAAATGCGATCCACGGCTGCCCGGGCGTGAGCGCCTCCTTCGCGATCGCTTCGCCCGGGCGGTCTCCCTCCCAACGATGCAGCGCCAGGATGCCGTCCGGCAGCGCCCACGGCCGGTCGCCGAACACCGGGGCCACGTAGCGGGTCCGGGTTTCCGGCGCCCGCGTGGGGACGTGGCCGCCGCCGACGCCGCTGGGATAGGAATTCTCGTCGTAGAGATACGGGACCAGACCCAGGCGATGGCACTCACGGACGGCGTGCCGGATCAACTCGAACCAGCGCGGCGACAGGTACTCGGTGATCAGACCGGGCCTGGGATGGAGAAACGCCCCGCCGAACCCGATCCGCCGGTAGGCCTCGAGCACCGTTGTGATCCGCGCCTCGCCGGCCTGCCCTTCGTGCTCGTCGTTGAGGACGAAGAACGGTGCCGGCCGGTACTCCACCGGCGGCGACGAAAACGAGGCAACCAACGCCGGACTATCCACCGCGCCCACCTCCCCGTTGCCATCGCCTGCCCAGTCGGCCCGTCCGGACCAACGCCCTCGTGCGCTACAGCTTGAGCGGGCCACTCGTGAGCCTTTCGACGCAGTAGCGTATCAGGAAGGCGAAGACGATCGCGAGGGGGAAAGAGGCCAAGGCATAGCTCGCCATCAAGGCGTCGAAGTTGGACGCGAAATGGCTCTGTGCAGTGCCCTAGAACGCGACCAGCGCCATCGTCTGGCGTGGAAGATCAGCTCCGCGACGACGAAGGCCGGCGCGATCGCCAGCAGGATGTCGAAAAACGCCCAGATCAGGTCGTTCCTCGCGGCCTCCTGAAGCATATCGTCGCTGAACGCTCGTCAGATGTTTTCGCGCCCAATCCACTCCGGCGGGTTGAAGCCGTCCCAGGGCCTGGAGCGCGTTCCCGCTGATGATCTGGGCGGCCGCCAATGGGCGGTCGACCGCGGTCAGGAGTGCCGCCACGTCCGCCCGCTCGGCTAGCGACCGGTCTCGGCCGGCCGCGGTGGCGAGGACACGGCGGAGATCGGCGAGAGCAGCCACGAACGCCAAGGTGCCATCGGTGAGGAGCGCGGCGTCGTTCATCCGCCCAAGAGCTAGGATGGCGGTGAGGGCAGTCAGGTCCTACTCGGACTCCGCTACCTTCTTGGGCCGCGAGGTTCGGCGTCAACGCCGAGGCGGTTCGGAGTCAGTGATCCTGCTACTCTTGGCCGATCGGCCGATCCTCTCAAGCGTTCTTACGAAGGAGATCGTCGCATGGGTATGTCCGGCACCGACCGCATCGTCACCCGCCGCGCCGCTCTCGGGGGCATGAGCGCCGGCGCGCTCGGCCTGGCTCTCGCCGGAGCCGCGCGCCCGGCTGCTCGCCCAGGACGATCCCGCCGAATCACTCCAGACCGAGGATGACGTCGTCTACGGCACGGTTGACGGGGTTGACTTGCTCCTGAACGTGGTGCGGCCGGCGGACCGCCCGGATCCCCGTCCGGCTGTGGTCGTGGTTCACGGCGGCGGGCTGGTCCAAGGGGGGCGTTGGGACCATGGTGAGGCCGCAATGGGCCTCGCTATGGCGGGCTACGCCACCTTTAGCATCGAGTACCGTCTCTTCGTCTCAGGCGACGAGGCCACCCTCTGGCCGGCCCAACTCGACGACGTCCAGCTGGCGGTGCGCTGGGTCCGCGCCAACGCCGACACCTACGGCGTTGACCCCGATCGGGTCGGCGCCTTCGGGTACTCCTCGGGCGGGCAACTCGCCGCGTTCCTGGGTACCCGCGATACCCGCGATAGTGGCGACCCGGAACTCGCGGAGTACTCCAGCAAGGCCAATTGCGTCGTCACCATGGGCGGATTGTTCGACTTCACCTTCCCGGAAGCCCACCTGGACGGCGAGCAGATCGACGCCGAAATCCTCGGCGGCTCGCTTGAAGCATTGCCAGACTCGTCAGCCTACGAAGACTACTCCCCCATCACCTTCGTGGACGAAACCAGCGCCCCATTCCTAATCCTCCAAGAAGGCAACGAATTCCCCATCCCCTACGAACATTCGCGGCGGATGATGGCCGCGCTGCAGGAGGCCGGGGTCCAGGTCTCGTACAGTTGGTTCCCGGACTATGCCCACGATACCTGGCTCAGCTGGGCGCCGGAGGCGCCGGAAACGCTGGCGTTCTTCGCGCGGCATCTCCTCCCCGAGGAGTAGCTGTCGCGGCCGCGGACCGTACGAATCGTCTCGTGGCTGACCAGCAGGTTCGCGGCTGGGTGCCGGGGTGACCGCGACGCTGAGGAGGTCTGGCGCCAGTATTGGCCCATCCATCGGCGAACCGGCCAACGAACTCAGGGCGATGATCGCGCGAGTGGGACCTGCACTCAGGTGAGGCCAGCGATCGTCGCGTAGCCAACGGTGCCGTTGTAGGCGATCTCCTCGCTGGCGGTCGGGGTGGCGAAATACTCCGCTCGCCATGCGCCTAGGGCGTCGGACGCAGCGGCTAGGTCCTCGGGGGTGTCCCAGATGTTGATCGCGATCCGGCCCTCAGGCCGTTCGAGCCAGCAGTACAGGACGAAGCCCGGCAAGCTCTTGAAGAGCGGGATCAGGGTTTCCGTCGCGATGCGGATCGCCTCCTCCAGGTCGAGCCCGGGCGCATTGGTCTGATCCCGCAACGTGAACGTCGTGCCGTGCAAGAACGGCGACAGCTCCGCGGGCGACCGATCGGTCGTCGCGTACATCCGGACGTTCCCTTCTGCCTTGAGCGGCGTTTCGGTGACGAAGCGGGGATCGAGTTGGTCGACGTACGCCTGAGAGACGTCCGCCACCGCGGGCGCGGCCTCCGCACCGGTCAGCGTCGTGAGATTGAAGGTGGTGGCTGGATCGGCGTCGTCGAACACGAACGTGTAGCCGAGAAACCCGGGAACGGCCATCGTCGGCGGCAAGAACGTCGCCATGACATCGGGGTAGATGGCCTGGTTGAGCGCGGCCGACGGCTGCGTTCGCACCCGCGCGATCGCATAGGCCGGCATGTTGGCCGCATCCGCGGTGGGTGTGGCGTCCTGCCGAGCAGCCGCTCGGTGCGACACCATCGCGCCGACGCCTGCCGCCGCGGCTCCGCCAATCAGTTCTCGTCTACTAGTTCGCGCCATCTCATTGCCCTCCAGCACGCCATGCCGCATCTCGCCGGCGCGCCCGTTTGCTGCGTCCACCTAACCGACCGGTTCGGCGCCGGCCGGGCGTGTCGTGTCCTCACGCGTGATTGGCGGGGAGCCACACTGCCAAAGGCGGCGTCCACCGGCATTCGCTAGTCGCTATCACCAGGTCATCATAGCGAACGGGCTGGGGATCGGTGATCACCTCTCCGCGCGACGGACACCTTCCGGAGGGTGTCGGGTGTCTCAGAAACGCCCCAGCGTAAAGTTTTTCGTTCCGAATCGCGTAGGATCTCCGGATGCGGTGGATCATCTGAAGAGCGCACAATGTTGCCGTCATCGACTTCGCGGGCACAACCGACGCCCCGTGGGGAGACAGGGGAACGTATGCTGCGTGAGGAACGATTCTGGACCGGGACGGTCGAGCTCAATTACGGCGAAGGTCCGCCCAACGGGCCGCCGTTCGTGATCCTGCATGGTGGCGCCGGCAGCTGGCGCTACGCCGACGACCTCATCGCCCTGCTCGTCGCCCGGTGGCACGTCTACGCCCCGGACTTCCGCGGGCACGGGTTGTCGGGCCGCGTGCCGGGACGGTACGACCTGCGCGACTACGCTGCGGACACGGCCGCCTTCCTCGCCGGCGTGGTCCGCGAGCCGGCCGTCGTCTACGGCCACTCCCTCGGCGCCGAGGTCGCGATCATGGCGGCGGCGATGCAGCCCGGCCTCTTCCGGGCCGTCATCCACGGCGACGTCCAGTTCTCGCGCGACGATCACCCGCCCAAGGCCGACGAAGACAACCTCCAGTACAAGCTCCACATGGCGCAGAACGAGCTGTGGCATCGCCTCGCCGGGCGGCCGGTGGCGGAGATCGCGGCCGCCCTGCGGGACATGCCGGTGTTCGTGCCGGGGACCGAGGAGCCGGTCCGGGCGGGGGACATGTTCGGCGAAGAGCAACCCCTGGTTCGAGTTCCAGGCGACGAACCTCCATCGGCTGGACCCCGAGATGCTGGCGGCGGTGCGCGAGGGACGCGACGCCATGCGCGAAGGCTACGACCCGGAGACGCTCCTCCCGGCGATTTCCTGCTCCGGTGCTCATCCTCCAGGCGGATCCCGCCGCCGGGGGAGCCCTGTCGGATGCGGAGGTCGAGCTGGCACTGCGGCTCCTGCCCCGCGCCACGCACGTCCGGCTCGAGGGGATCGGCCACGAGTTGCACGGACTCCATGCTCAACGGGTGCTAGACGCGATCGGCCCTTTCCTCGCCACGGTCTGACGACCTGACGCATGCATCTCGTAGGAGGTGGTCGCAGCGGCGCGGGAACAGCCGGTCGTGCCTCGCCTACGCGATCCGGCCGAGGCCTATGTGGGCTGCGAGGCTGGGGCCTCCAGGAGGTCGCGGGCAGCGACGAAGAAGAGCGCGAAGGAGGCAGCCTGGATCACGTGGTAGAGGGCGTTGTGCCCGAAGTAGCGTGGATGGAGGCCGATCTCCAGACGCTGGACGACGGCCGCGACGAGGGCAACCAGCACGGCGGCGATGCCCAACAGGCTGCCCCGATCCCGCTGCTGGGCGTAGCGTCGACATAGGATCCAGAGCAGGAAGAGCGCGCTCGGGACGTACGCGAGCATCGCGATCCGGAAGTCGCGCGGGCCAACGAGGACGATCAGCCCGTAGGCGGTGGCGACCACGGTTGTGCTGGCGATCAGGCGACGAGCCGCGGCCCGAGGAAGGCCGATCTCGGCGCCGATCGCGGCCAGCGACACGGCAGAGGCGCCGAGCGCGAGCAAGGTCGTCACCTGCAGGACGTCGCGGCCGCGTTTGCGCCCCTCCCTACGAAGGAAGCCGTGATCCGCGGCGCCGGCGATCGAGGCGGCCGCGGCAGCGCTGAACAGGGCGATGCTCCACCGGCGCTGACCGTGATCGGTGCGTGGGGGTCCGGGCAAGCACCGCGGCGAAGATCGCAGTTTCTAGCGCCAGCCCTACGTCGGTGAGCGTGACATCCGGTTCATCGACGGCAAACGGTCGTCGCCACCACCCGGGAGCGGCGAGCGTGTTCCGGTCTCAAGCTCGACAGCGTGCGCTGGATCACGAATCGCCTCATGCTCGTCATTGGTGACTTCCTCCGGCTCGCCCCTGGGCCACCGCCTTCCCTGCCGGTATCCCTCTATGGCGTCGGCCATGGGCGAACCCACGCGGCTGGCCGCTTCTCTAGGAAGGCTCCGAGTCCCTCGCGGCCTTCGTCGCTGGCCAACCGTTCGGCGTGCAGGCGCACGACAGCGTCGCGGCGTGCCCCCTCGTCGAGGCCGTCCAGCATCTGCGGTATGCGCTTGATAGCGGAAAGCGCCCCCGGCGCCGACCGCAGCAGGTCGGCGATCGTCTCGTCCAGGACCGTACCGAGGGCACCCGCCGATGCCCGCCGGTGGACCAGGCCGACCCGTAGCGCCTCATCCACGCCGAACGGCGCCGCCAGCAGCATCAGGGCCTTCGCCTGGCGGACGCCGAGCGTCGCGATCACGTAGGGTGCGATCGCGGCGGGGACCAGTCCGAGGCGGGCCTCGCTCAACGAGAACTGGGCGCCTTCCTCCGCGACGACGATGTCGGCGGCACACAGGAGACCCAGACCGCCCCCGTACGCGGCCCCGTGGACGCCCGCGACGACCGGCACCGGGCAGGCCTCGATCGCCGCCAGGAGGCGTGCGAGCGCATCCGCGCTCGTCCCGCCCCGTCCGGACGCTGCCGCCTCGGCGTACTCGGCGATGTCGCCGCCGGCGCAGAACGCCGGACCCTCGCCGGTGAGGACGACGACCCGCGTCGGGCCCCCTTCTTGGACCGACTCGACGTGACGGAGCAACGCGTCGATGAGCGAGCGCGAGAGCGCGTTGCGTCGGGCGGCACGGGTCAACGTGATCCATTGCACCGGTCCCTCGTGCCGCACGGAGACCTCGATGCCTTCCGACGGAACGGATGACGGCCGGGTCTCCCGGTCCGAGGTCATGGCACACCCCCTACATCTTCCGGCTGCGACGTCCCGTGGAGATCGCTCGGGATGCGCGCCGCCGAGGGGCGCTCGTCCCGTTGGAGCGTGATCCACGTGGCATTCCTGACGAACCCCATCGACTCGTTGATCCGCACCATCGAGGCGTTCTGGGCGCTGTTCCACGTCCGAATTTCCCGGAAGCCGCGCCTGTGCGCGAGGGCGGCGAGGTGGAGCTTGAGCCCCGAGACGATGCCTCGCCCGCGAAAGGACGGCAGGCACCCGGTCATCCGCCCTGATAGCACGTCCGGGAGCCCCGGATGGCGGACGAACGCGCACAAGGCTACGTAGCGCCCTTCGGCGACGGCCAGGAGAACGGCGTCCGGGAGGACGTTGGGCGCATTGAGTTCCCGGGCTACGAACTGGGAGAACGGGATGTCGGTGATGGTCTCGGCGGTCGGGACATCCCGGATGCAGGCGAGGTATAGGGCGTATACGTCCTTGAGCACGTCCGGATTCCGTCCCCGTTCGGAGGCCAGGGAGGTAATCGTGATGCCCTGGCCGGCGAGCGATGCGTCGGCGTCAGCGGAGTGGGCTGGGTCGAAGGCCGGGACCGCCAGACGGGACTCCCACGTTTCCTCGACCGCCGCGAACTCCCGAGTCTCCATGAAGGAGAGACTCGCCGTCATATCGCCGCGGACGCGCGCGCTCACGGCGGTCGCCCGGCGGGCACGCAATTCGCTCGTCAACTGGTCGTGCAGCTGGCCGCCGATGCCGTGGCGTTGCGACCCTGGCGCGACGTAGATGCCGATGCGGAATCTGTTGCGGATGGAACTGGTGCGGCAGGTGATTCAGTTGGCCCCAGGCGACGATGCGCCCCGACGCGTCCTCGCCAACCAGCCGGAGCAGGTCGTACCGCTCGCGATCCCACAGTCGGTCCCGCCGGCGGACATCGTCCACGTTGCGCGGATCGTCGGGGAAAATCGCATTCGCGACCTCGACCATTTCCGCGTAATCCCGATCGTCGAACAACCGCAGCCGCACCGGCACCGCCATGGGACCCCCGTCATCGTCTGTCCGCCTGCGGTCTCGCGTCTCGGTGGGCGCGGCCTGTCATGCTATCGTGGCCCCGGGTGCCGGAGCAACCACGGCGCGCCGCGACGCCGGACGGAGACCGGCGCTCGGAATGCGTGGTGGAACGCACCGCGCTCGCACCCTGATCTCCGCCGCGGTCGAGTCCATGAGTGAGGGGCCCGTGTCGCCACTCGTGCGGAACGTGCTGTCCACGTACGCCGTCCGGTTCGTCAGCGTCGCGAGCGGGCTGGTCCTCTTCCCCTTTGTCGCGCATCATCTCGGGCTGACGCGGTACGGACTGTGGTTGCTCGTCAGCAGTTCCGTCGGGATCTTCTACATAGCCGACTTTGGCATGGGCACCGCGACGCTCCGCTATGTTGCCGAGCGGCACGCCCGCGGGGACAGGCACGGTCTCGACCAGATCATCTCAACGAGCCTGGCCTTCTTCGTCGCGCTCGGGATCGGACTCACGCTCGCGTATCTGGGCTGCATGGCCGTCGTCTGGTCGCACCTCAACATCCCGCCGGCGGACACCCGGCTCGCGGTCACGATGCTGCTCTGGGCAGCGGGCTCGGCGTTCTTGCTCGGCCTGCCGCTAAGTCTGTTCGGCACGATCCTCCTCGGGATCCAACGCGCCGATGTCGCCAATGCGCTCCAGTTGGCCCAGGCGCTGGTTCGGGTCCTGTCCGTTATCGTCCTCTTGCAGGCGGGGTTCGGTGTCCTGGCGGTCGTGATGGCCGATGCCCTGATCGGTGTCGCGACCGGCTGCGGCTACGTCCTCGCCTGCCGGCGCCTGCTCCCTCAGGCGCGAGTTGCCGTGTCGCTCGTGAGCCGGTCGCTGCTGGCCTCGATGACGCCGTACAGCCTGCGCGTCTTCGCGATGAGCATGTCCGCCCTGGCCATCTTCCAGACGGATGCCTTCATCGTCGGCGCGTTCCTCCCGGTGGCGATGGTGACCGTTTACACCGGCGCGTACCGCATCTACCAGGTGTGTCGGCAGATCACCTACGCGCTCATCAACCCGCTCGTCCCGGATGCGGCCCGGGCCACCGCCCTCGACCAGCCCGCCAGGGTGCAGGCGTTGCTCTCGCGAGGGACCAAGTATTCGAACGGGCTCACCTTGCTGCTCGCCGTGCCGGCGACCCTCTTCGCGGAACCGCTGCTCGTCGCCTGGGCGGGCGCGGATTTCGGCGAGGGCGCCCCGGCGCTCCAGGTGCTGCTATTGAGCCTGCTGGCCAACAACAACCACCTCGTGGCGTTCGCGCTCCTGACCGGCGTGGGCCGCATCGGGGCCTACCTGCGCTACCAGACGCTGTGGGCCGCCGCCAACCTCGTCCTCAGCCTCGCTCTCGTGGAGAGGATCGGGTTGGTCGGGGTGGCCCTGGGAACGGCCCTCCCCGTGGTGGTGTTGGAGCCGTTCTACCTCCGGACGGCGATCCGCGAGATTGGGGTCGACGGTCGCCGGTTCCTGGTCGATGCCGTCTTCCGCCCCGGCGTTGCGGCGTTGGTTGCCGCTGTTCCGGTCCTCGGCGCGCTCGCCCTGACGGCCGGTGTCACGCCCATGCGGGCGGTGGGGCTGTCGGTCGCGTACGCGGCTCTGTTCTCGTTCGCCTTCTACCGCCTGAGCATCGACCAGGAAGATCGCCGCCTGGTCGGCCGCATGCTGCACAGTATTCCCCGGCCGTCCGCGCTGCGTCAGAATGGAACGGTGCTTTGAAGGGCGTTTCGGGGACGATGGGGCGCAGGGCTACATCTTCGTGGAACCCATGCAGGGCGTCTATCTGGGCGTTCTGATCGTGTTGACGGTGCTTGCCGTCAATTTCGTCGGCGAAGGGCTGCGCGAGGCGTTCGATCCGCGTCTCGCTGGCCGCTTACTTCTTACTCGATCGACATGACACGTGAAACGGGACGGAGTAACGAGCATGGGAACTGAGCAGGCAGTCATCAACCGGCTGGCGATCGATGGTGGCGACCCCGTGCGGACCGAGCCGTTCCCGAGTTGGCCGGTCTACGGTGATCGGGAGGAACAACTGCTCCTCGACGTGCTCCATTCCGGTCACTGGGGATGCGATTACCGGCGACAAGGTGAACACCTTCGCGGCCAAGTTCGCGGCGTATCAGGGTGCCCAATTCGGGATCTGCGTGCCGAACGGGACGCTGGCGATTCAGCTGGGACTGAAGGCGCTTGGCGTTGGCCCAGGCGACGAGGTCATCACGACGCCGTACACCTTTATCGCCACCCCGAGCGCCGCGCTGATGCTGGGGGCAAAGCCGGTCTTCGTCGACATCGATCCTGACACCTGCAATATCGATCCGGCGAAGATTGCCGGAGCCATTACTGAGCGGACGAAGGCCATCATCCCGGTCCATATCGGCGGTCAACCGGCCGACATGGACGGGGTGCTGGCGGTCGCCAGGGAGCACGGATTGCGCGTATTGGAGGATGCGTGCCAGGCCTGGGGCGCGGAGTGGGCCGGGGACAGGGTCGGCGCGATCGGCGATCTCGGCTGCTTCAGCTTCCAGGCGGGCAAGAACATCAACGCGGGCGAGGGCGGCATCATCGTCACGAACGATCCCGAGCTGGCCGAGCTGTGCTGGTCGCTCCACAACGTCGGCCGCGTTCGGGGTGGAGCGTGGTACCAGCACGAGATCCTCGGCTGGAATTTTCGGATGACCGAGTGGCAGGGTGCTGTCTTGCTGGCCCAGTTGGAGCGTCTGCCTGAGCAAGAGCCGGTCCGAGAGGCCGGGGCGCGCTACCTCGAACGCCGCGCTGGCCGAAGTGGACGGGATCTCCCCTGTCGCGGTCCACCCAAGGGTGACCCGCCATGGCCACCATCTCTACCCCGTCCGGTATGATCCGGCGGCGTTCGGCGGCCGAGGACGGGACGAGTTCCTCCGCGCGATCCAGGGCGAAGGCATCACCTGCGTGAGCGCCGGCTATGTGCCCCTGACCTCCTCACCGGCGATCCGCCGGGCGCTCGTCGAACAGTTCGGTGAAGAGAGCCTCGCGCAACTCGACGCCTGCCCCAACGCGGAGGAGGTCTCCCGCAACGTCTTCTGGCTGAGCCAAAACGCCCTGCTCGGCGATGAGGCGGCTCTGGAGAGCATCGTGACCGCGATCCGCAAGGTCCAGGCGGCGTGGAGTTGATCGTGGAGAGCACCGGCACAACGGCCCACCAGGTCACGGGCATCTATCTCGGCGCGGCGAGCGGCGACATCACGCCCCCGATCGGCAGCGATCTCTCGGGCTACATCGCCCGCCCGGAGCCCATGGCCGGGGTTCACGATCCCCTCTTCGTCAAGGCGATGGTCTGGGCCGAAGACTCCGCGCTGACCAACGCGGCGGCACTGGTGACGCTCGATGTCGTCGATATTGAGGCGAACGAGGTTGCCACGATCCGCGAGCGGGTGTTCGCGCTCACCGGCATTCCCGGCGAGCGCGTCGGCATCACCTGCACGCATACCCACGGTGGCCCGGCGACGATGCCGGAAGGCCGGCTCGGACGCTGCGATCTCTCCTACCTCGACGGCATCTGCCAGACCGCGGCGGAGACGGTCGCGATCGCGACTCAGGCGCTGGAGCCGGTGGTCATGCGCTGGGCCAGCGGTGACGAGCCGACCGTCGGCGTAAACCGGCGAATCCCCGGCGGGATCATCGACCCTGCTGTCCCCGTCCTTCGCTTTCAGCGCCACGATGGAACCGTGGTGGCTTTGCTCGTCAGCTACGGTTGTCACCCGGTGACGCTCGGGCCGAATAATCTCCAGGCAACGGCCGACTATCCCGGCTACGTCCGGCGGACGCTCGAAGCGGTCTACCCAGACGCAACCGCGCACTTCGTGACCGGCTGCTGCGGCCAGGTCAACAACGGCCACACCTCCCGCGACGGCGACAAAGGCCAGGGGATGCAGTGGCGTACCTTCGCCGAGGCGGAGAGGATCGGGCGGGCAATTGCCGGTGCGGCTATCCAGGCCGCAGAGCAGGCCGCCCGCGTCGACGCGGCCCTGCCCGTCGCCGAAGTCGGGGCTCCTCCCGGCCCGGGTGCGGACGGCCCGCCGGACAGTTCCCTTTCCCTTCCTTCCGACGCCGGATGAGCGCGGAAATCGAGCGGCTTGGCCGAGGCGTGGCGAGCGGAGGCGCGGGAGATTGAGCAGCGCGAGCGACGCCCAGGCGAACTCGAACGCCTGCAGGTCTTCCTCGCCTGGGCGGATGAGGTGAAATCGGGCGCTGCCGTCGAGGAGGTCAACGCCGAGGTGATGGTCATTGCCATCGGCGACGTCACTCTGGTCTTGCTGCCCGGGGAATCGTTCGTGGAGTTCGGCCTGGAGATCAAGGAGCGGACCGCGCCCCGCCAGGTGATGACGCTGGCTTACTCGAACGGTTGTCCCGGGTATATCCCCCACCGGTCGGCCTATCCCGCCGGTGGCTATGAGGTCGATGAGGCGTACCGATACTACGGCCGCCCGGCCTGCTTTGCCCCCGAAGCCGGAGAAGCGCTCGTCGCGGCCGCCATCGAGCTCGTCGCTGAGGTGTCTGAAGGATGACGCACAACTCGATACCTGACCCCGTCCAGTCCGTGCACGTAGATCGGCTCTCGGTGCAGGTCTACGCAGATCGAGGAGCGCTTGGCGCGGCGGCGGCAACTGTCGTCGCATCCGCGATGCGCGAAGCGATCGACGAGCGGGGAGCCGTCCGGATGGTCTTCGCGGCGGCGCCATCGCAGGAGGAGTTCCTGGCGGCGCTGGTCGCGACCCCGGATCTGGATTGGTCCCGGGTAACAGCCTTTCAGCTTGACGACTACGTCGGTCCGCCTGCGGATGCGCCGCAGCGATTCAGCAATTTCTTGCGAACGCGTCTGTTCGACAAGGTCAACCCCGGCCATCTCTACCCGATCGGGGCGACCTCGACCTCGGACGAGGCGCAGGTCGAATGCGACCGCTACGCGGAGCTGCTCGGCGCCGCGCCGCTCGATATCGTTTGCCTGGGTATAGGAGAGAACGGCCACCTGGCGTTCAACGATCCCCCGGTTGCTGATTTCCATGACCCGGCCGCCGTGAAGATCGTGGAGCTCGACGAGCCGTGCCGCCGGCAGCAGGTCAATGACGGCTGCTTCCCGGCGATCGAGCAGGTTCCCACCCACGCGATCACCCTGACCATCCCGACGCTCTTGAGCGGGACTCGGCTCGTTGCCGTCGTCCCCGGACCGGCGAAGCGCGAAGCGATTCGGCGCACGCTGACTGGCCCGATCGAGACCGCCTGTCCCGCGTCGATCCTGCGCACTCATGCTGCCTGTACCCTCTACCTCGACCGCCAGAGTTATGGCGGTTGACCCCGGTGGGCGGCCGCTTGTGGGTCGAGACGTGTCGAGCGGCGATCCGGTCGCCGTCCACCTGGACGGCGACCGGATCGCCAGCATCGCGCCATTCCCGGTGGCCGACCTTGGGAGCTTGCCGTGGATCGGCCCCGGTCTGGTCGATCTCCAGGTCAATGGGTTCGCCGGGATCGATCTGAACGACGGCGTGGTGTCAGTTGAGGACCTCAGCCGTTTGGCGCGCGCACTCATGGCAGGAGGGGTGACGACCTTCCTGCCGACCGTGATCACCGCGGCCCCGGCTGAGATCGAGGCACGGGTACGGGCCATCGCCAGCGCGGTCTCCGCCGAGGCCGATCTGGCGAAAGTGGTCGCCGGAATCCACCTTGAAGGACCCTTTATCTCGCCGGAGGATGGTCCGCGGGGCGCCCACCCCGCGGAGCACGTCACCCCGCCGGATTGGGCGCTATTCGAGCGCTGGCAGGCGGCCGCCGGGGGGATGATCAGGATCGTGACACTCTCGCCTGAGTGGCCGGGTGCGCCCGCATTAATTGCTCGCTGCTCTGCAGCGGGTGTCATCGCGGCGATCGGGCATACTGCCGCCTCCCCGGAGCAGATCCGGGCGGCGGTCGAGGCCGGGGCTACCCTCTCGACCCACTTTGGCAACGGCGCTCACGCCATGCTCCCCCGTCACCCCAACTACCTCTGGGAGCAGCTTGCCGCCGACCGGCTCTGGGCATCGGTCATTGCCGACGGATTCCATCTGCCCGATGCCGTGCTGAAAACGGTCATCGCGGTCAAGGGAGATCGCGCCATCCTGGTGAGCGACGCGGTCGCCCTGGCCGGGATGCCGGCCGGCGAGTACGAGACCGCGATCGGCTCACGGGTTGTGTTGACACAGGACGGCAGGCTCCACCTCGCCGCCGATCCTCGGCTGCTGGCCGGATCGGCCAGGCCGCTGGTCGCCGGGATCGCCCACCTCGTCCGTGCCGGTCTGACCGACCTTGGTCAAGCATGGTCGATGGCGTCGACTCGGCCAGCGGCACTTCTCGGCCACCCCGCCGTGGCCGGACTAACTCCGGGTGCTCCCGCCGACCTCGTCCTGTTCCGCCATGATGACCGAAATGGGCGTTCGATCTCGATCGAACAGGTCATCAAGTCCGGGCGGAACGTGATCGGCAATGCAATACCCGCATCACTGGGAGGTGCGTCATGAACGGCGTCGAGGACACCAGAAGGGCGCTTCGCTTTGGGCTGGCCGGCCTGCGGCACCCACATCTCACCTACCTTCTCGATGAGATCGCGCGGCGACCGGGCACGGTCGAGATCGTTGCAATTGCCGAGGATGACCCAGGGCTGCGCCTGGAGTACGGCCAGCGACTCGGCGGGACGACCTACGCCGACTACCAGGAGATGCTCTCCCGGGAGACGCTCGATGCGGTCGGCGTGGTCTCGGTCAATGGCGTCAGGGGCAGTGTCGTCGTGGATTGCCTCGACGCTGGCGTCCATGTGGTGGCTGACAAGCCGCTTTGTACCACGCTCGCGGATCTGGATCTCGTTGAGGCGGCTTGGCGGCGCAGCGGTCGCTTGCTTTCTCTGCTGCTCGACAAGCGCTTTTACGCGCCGACGCTGGCGGTGCGCGACCTCATCGCCGCCGGTGAGTTGGGTGATCTCGCCCTCGCCTGGGCGTCGGGCCCGCACCGGCTCCGCCGGGCGACTCGCCCAGACTGGATGTTCAGCCACGCATCCTATGGGGGCATCCTCAACGACCTCTGCATTCACGACATCGACCTGCTGCTCTGGCTGACTGGCGCCCAGTCAGGTTCCGTCCAGGGACTCGCCGGCAACCGGGCCTACCCGGATCTGCCCGAGTTCCAGGACCACGGGCAGGTCCTCCTCCGGACCAGCTCCGGCCTGCTCGCGACGATCGAGGCGCACTGGTTCAGCCCAGAGGCCGCGCCGTACCACGGCGACTACCGGATGGTGCTCACGGGCACGGAGGGCACCGCCGAGTTGCGCTGGGCCCACAATGAGTTGCTCCTTGCGACCAACCGGCGTCCACCGCACCTGGTACCCCTGCCGCAGCCCGGTTCGGTCGCCGGCGATTTCCTGGACGCGCTCCTGACTGGAGCAGAGCCGGCTGTCCGCACGGAGGAGATCCTCACCGCAACCCGAGTGGCGCTGCTCGCCCAGACCACCGCCAACAGCGGCGAATGGCAATCGTGGAGCGCGATGCCGTCGTGATTCACGAGTATCCGGGCTGTCAGACCCCGCTGAACGCGCTGAATCCGCCGTCGATCGGGAGGACGATGCCGTTGATGAAGCTGGCGCTTGGGCCGCAGAGCCAGACGACAGCGCCGGCGACTTCGTCCGGTACGCCGAATCGCCCCGCCGGCGTGTGAGCGATGATCTGGCGACCGCGCTCCGTCGGTGCGCCCGTTTCGTCGATCAGCAGCGCGCGATTCTGCTCGCCGATGAAAAAGCCGGGCGCGATCGCGTTGACCCTGAGCCCTTCCCCAAATGACCGTGCCAGCTCTGTCGCCATCCAGCGCGTGAAGTTCTCAATCGCGGACTTTGCGGCCGAGTATCCAGCTACCCGGGAGATGGCCCGGGCCGCAGCCATGGATGAGATGTTGACGATGGAGCCCCGTCCGGCCTCTGCCATCACCGCGCCGAACACCTGGCTCGGGAGCACGCTGCCGAGGAGGTTCAATTCGACGACTTCGCGAAACGCCTCCAAGGGCAGATCGAAGATCGATCCACCAGGGGGCACTGTCGCCCCGGAGACGTTTCCGCCGGCGGCGTTGATGAGGATATCAACGCGGTCCCAGCGCTCCACGAGTGAGTCACGCGCGCGCTCCAGTTGCGCGCGATTCAGCACGTCCGCGGCGATCCCGACGGCATCGTCGCCGCCCGCCACACTCGCGGCCGCGGCCCGTTCGGCCCGGTCCTGGTCCCGCCCCAGGATCGCTACTCGGGCTCCGGCCCTGGCCAGACCACGCGCGATCGCGCCGCCAAGAACCCCGGCGCCACCGGTGACGACCGCCACCTGCCCGTCCAGGGCGAACTGCTCGTGCAACCACCCGTCCGGCACCTGCATATCCCTTCTACGTCAGTTCACGATTCACACAGGCACATGCCCGGGCATCGTCGCAATCCGTTTTGCCTCCACCGCTGCCACGAAGACGGTCGAGATGGTGGAGATCGGAGACCTGCCGTTGACAGACTTGCAACTGTTGCGGCCAATGGCGATGGTACATGCTGTTTAGGAGTCGCTTGTCAGGGGAGGGTTGCATATTAGCCTGCTGGTTGTTTTCGACCAGGAGCAGGCCACCGGGTCTCGCCTGTAAGGGGATCCGGATGCACAAGGGACGTCTGAGGTCCCTCGCCGTCCCATCCAGATTCGGCTCAGTCAGGCTGCTCATGATCGGCACTCGCAACCGCCGAGCTATCGGTCTAAAATCGACAGCTTACAGTGGAGGTCCCGTCGCGGCAATCACCGCCGCACAGCGGCAAGAAGCAGGGTGCTATGACCCTCATCTGGCCATACCCTGGGGAGCTGAAGTGCCGTGCGCTTCCCCATGACGCGACCAGCAGGTGGCTGGGAGTGTCGCGGTCATGAGCACGGCCCGGCGAACAAGCGAAGATGCCAAGCGGGCTTCCGCCTCGTTTTCACCGCTGACGCTCAGCCGGATGGCGTCACTCTTCGTGCCGGTGTAGAGCCCTTGCTGCTCAGAGAGGAAAGCCAGGTAGTCGCGCTAATCGCGCAGGCCGGAGATACCCCCGTCGACCGGGATGTTGGCGCCGGTGATGTACGAGGACTCATCGCTGGCCAGGAAGAGCATGGCGTAGGCGATCTCGCGTGGTTCGGCCTGGCGGCCGAGAAGCGTGTGCGGGGCGCCGGCGGCGCGCATCGCCGCTTCGGCCTCCTCTGGGGTCTCGCCAGTCCGCTTGACGCGGTTGCGGATGTGGAACTGTGTCAGGGTCGGGCCGGGTGAGACGGCGTTGACCCGGATGCCCTCCGCCGCATGGTCGCAGGCCATCGAGCGGGTGAGCGCCAGGACGGCGTTCTTGGTGGCGTCGTACTGGCCCATGCCTTTGCGGCCAACGGTCGCGTTCGCCGACGAGATGGTGATGACGCTGCCGGCGCCGTGCTTGACCATCTCCGGGATGGCGAACTTGCAGCCATACGCAACGGCGAGCAGATTGACGGCGACGACGAAATCCCACGACTCGACCGTCGCCTCGGTCACCGGGCCATGGACGCGCACCGCGGCGATGTTCGCCAGGACATCGAGCCTGCCAAATCGCTCGATCGTTTCACGGACCGTGCGCTCTGCCTCGGGCTCCTTGGTCAGGTCGGCGGCGATTGCCCCGATGCGGTCGCCACTCGGGTCGATTCCGTCGGCGGCTGCCTTGGCGGCATTGCCATCGACGTCGACGATCATGACTTTTGCGCCCTCCTCCCAGTAGAGCCGCGCGGTCGCTTCGCCGATTCCACCGCCGCCACCTGTAACCAAAGCAACCTTGCCCGCCAACCGCTCGCCCATCGTCGTCCTCCCCGCCCAATCAGCCGCGTGTCCTCGCCCCGGCCAGCACGACTTTGCCGGCACATTCGAGGATCAGCCGTAGGGCCGGCTTGTACAATCTGCCCCGCGATCGGTCAAGACTCGTGCAAATCGATCTGTGATCCTACCCGCTTCTCCCGACGGGGGTTGTCAGGGGCGGGTGTGCCCGAACATTCTGCGAACGGGTGGTGTGCGGCTGGCGACGGGGAGGCGGGAGCGATGCGGCGAGCGTTATTGGTCGGAGCTGGGAATATGGGGCGCAACTGGGCGCGGACCCTGCAGGCGTCCGAGCAGGCGCGGTTGGCGGGCTGGGTCGACCTGCGCGGCGATGTGCTTGCCCAGGCGGCCGCCGACCTCGACCTGCATGATGTCACGCTCGACACCGACCTCGGGCGCGCGCTCGCCACGGTCCGGCCGGATTTCGTGGTGGACGTTACCGTTCCGGCGGCGCACCACGACGTTACGCTTCAGGCGCTCGCGGCCGGGGTGCCGATCCTGGGCGAGAAGCCCATGGCCGATAGCATCGAGCACGCCCGGGCGATGGTGGCGGCGGCGGACCAGGCGGGCGTGCTCTACATGGTCAGCCAGAACCGGCGCTACAACTCGTCCCTCGCCGCGTTGGGTCGCCTGATCGCGGAGCAGACGGGCCCGATCGGGATCCTCAACTCCGACTTCTCGATGGGCGCGCGCGAGCGGGGCCACCGGCTGGAGATCGCCAGCCCCCTGCTGCTCGACATGGCGATCCACGCGTTCGACACGGCCCGGTACCTGGCCGGGGCCGACCCGGTCTCGGTCTACTGCGAGGAGTTCAACCCGCCGTGGAGCTGGTACCGCGGTAACGCCTGCGCGATGGCGATGTTCGAGATGACCGGCGGGGTGCGCTACACCTACCGCGGGAGTTGGTGCAGCGAGGGGCATCACACCGATTGGGACTGCGAGTGGCGCGCGGTGGGGCCGAACGGAAGCGCCGTCTGGAAGGGCGGGGACAACGTGCCGGTCGCCGACATCGTAGTGGCCCGTGGCGGATTCCTGCCTGAGACCGAGTTGCGCCCGGGCGAGGTCATCCCGGCTCCGGCGGGGATCGCCGGGTCACTAGCGGACTTCCTACGCGCGTTGGATACGGGTGCGACGCCGATGGGCGAGTGCCACGACAACATCAAGAGCCTGGCGATGGTGTTTGGTGCGATCGAGTCGGCGGCCACCGGGCGGAGGGTGTCGTGCCGCCTATGGTGAGGAAGGCTAACGAGTGCCCGGGGAGAGGCAGCGCTCGATTGAGCCGATCGTCGATGGAGCGAGGGGAGAAGACCCGCTCAGGATACGGTCCGATTGGTCTCCGTTCAGGGATAGAGGTGAACAGGCCGCCCCTGTCGGCAGGATGTACCGGCGAAACGGATCCTCGTTGCCGATGTCCTGACCCTGGGCCGGTCGGCACGCCGGACGGTGCCGCCGGGAGGAACGGCCAGAGGACCCGCTGAGAGGCGGGGCAGTCGGCCACGCGACGCGAATGGCGCTGACGGGCAATTGGGTTTTCGCGCGAGCGACCCTAGGGAGCCCACTATGAAGGCATGACGCGCAAAACCGTCGTCGCGATGCGTGGACGGAGGGTCGGCCGTGGAATGACTCCCACGGCCGTTCCTTATCGACGACACGGCCAACCAGAAGCTGCCGCCCGATCTTGGTTTGCTCATCGAGCGTCGCCACCTTCTTCATGAAGTCGCCGGGACAGGGCGTCTCGTCAACGCCCGTGCCCAGCGCCTCCATCCGTTTGATCTCCTGCACGATTGCGATGGTCATACTTTCCGTCACGTCGTCGCCTCGTTACCATGATGGGATGAGACGGATGGTGCGCCGGTTCGGGCCGTGGCCGTCGGACGAGTCCGTCAACGTTCTCCCCTACTCGCGTGGCAATGGAGGAGCGCAGTGGACATGCTGGAACGGACGAATTCGCACACGGACGTCGCCCGGCAGTTTCACCGGGCGACGAAGTACGTTTCCGTGCCTGATGCGGCGGGCGAAGAGACCTTCATGATGGGCTCACCGCCGGACGTCGAGAACGCGATCTGGGAAGAAGACTGGTCCGTCGAGCCGTTCCCCTTCAAGGTCTACGAGACGCTCGATCCGATGCCGCTGCCGCGGGATTTCCCGGCGACCGCCATGCCCGCGCTGGACGCCATCGCCCGGAGCGGCGACGAGCCGGCCGGGGAGCGCGTGCCCGATCTCGCGGCGCTCGCCCGCATCGGCCTGCTCTCCAACGGCATCCTCAAGCGCGGTTCCCACCGGCCGGGTGGCCAGGTCATCGAGTACCGCGCCGCCGGGGGCACCGGCGCCCGCTACCACCTGGAGCTGTACTTCGCGTGCGGCGACCTGCCGGACCTCGCCGCCGGTCTCTATCACTACTCCGCCCAAGACCATTCGCTGCGGCAAATCCGGAGCGGTGACGTCCGCTCGATCCTGGTCGCGGCCGCTGGACGCGAGCCCGGGCTCGCCACGGCTCCCGTCGTGCTGGCGATGACCAGCACTTTCTGGCGCAACGCCTGGCGGTACAAAGGCCGTGCCTACCGCCACGCCTTGTGGGACGCCGGCACGTGCTTCGCCAACGTGCTCGCGCTCGCCGCTTCGGCCGAGTTGCCCACCCGGCTCGTTCTCGGCTTTGCCGACGGTCCCGTCAACGACCTGCTCGGGATCGACGGCCACCGCGAAGCGACCCTCGCGCTGTGTGCCATCGGTCGGACCGGGAACGAAGCGCCGCCCGCGCCAGCCATCCCCCCGCTCGACCTTCCGACCAAAGCGATCTCCTCGTACGAGGTCGACTTTCCGGTGATCGGCTTGATGCACGCGGCGTCCACGCTTGCGTCGGGGGACGAGGCTGCGGCATGGCGGGGCGACCCACTTCGCCGCGAGACGCCCGAACCAATTGGCGACTTGATCCCACTTCGGCCGATCCCAGACGCGGACATCCCGGCTATGTCGGTCGAGGACATCATCCGGGGCCGCCGCTCGACCCGTAACTACGACACGGAGACCCCGATCGGTTTCGACACGTTCTCGACCCTGCTCGATCGGTCGATGCGCGGAGTTGCCGCCGATTGCCTCGCGCAGGGTGCGCTGCCGCTGCATGACCAGTACCTCATCGTCAACAGCGTCGACGGCCTGACGCCCGGCGTCTACCGGGTGCATCCGAGCCGGGGGGCGATCGAGTTGGTCAGGGCGGGAACGTTCCGGAGCCAGGCTCAGCGGCTGGCCGTCGGGCAGGAGGCCCCGGGCGACGCCCACGTGAACAGCTATTACCTGACCGAACTCGATCCCGTCTTGGAGCGCTACGGCAATCGCGGCTACCGGGTAGCGCAACTGGAAGCCGCGCTCTCCGGCAGCCGGCTCCACCTTGGAACCCATGCGCTCGGCCTGGGTGCGGTTGGATCGACCTCGCTGGATGACGAGGTTGTCGAGTTCTTCACGCCGGGTGCCGCCCGAGCGAGCTACATGTTCGTCGTCGTCTTCGGGAAACGCCGGCGCCGGTCCGGGTAGCCCGCCTGCCAAGAACGGGTCGACGCCACCCGGCGAACGGACCGGATGGGGATCGGGTTCGACCACCGCGCGGCTACGGTGAGGGGCTCGTCATCGAGCCCCTCACCGAGGCCGAGGCGCCGGAGGCGGTCGCCTCCGTGCGGGCAGCGCTCGACGTCCGCGCCCGAGCTGGGCCGATTGACGGGAGATCGGGACGGCGCTATCGTGTTGTTCTGGTGATCAGAACAGCGGAGCGTGGTGGCGGTGGGCCGGCTCACGATTAGGCAGTTCCGGCGGAGCAGCCTCCCGGCGGCGGTGGCGCTGATGGAATCGGCGGTCGCTGATCCGGCGGACTCCAGCCGGGCCGCCAGCACGAGGTGGAACGCGCTGGCGGAGGCCGCGCAGAACCGCTTCCCGATCGACGCGATGTCGACAGTGCGCGGGCCGCTGGAGCGAGGCATGGGGCGGAGCCGAGCGCCGAAGTCGGGTTGCGGCGGTACGGCGATCTCCGCTTCGGCGTCAACTCCCACCGCCGCGTGGAGGAGGCGATCGAGGCAGGGGAGCCCTAGCGGGCGAAGGTCTATTTCTTCGGGATCATGGGGCGTCACCACGAGTTCGTCTTGGGCCTCTCCGGCTCGGGCGCGACCCCGGATGCCGACGGACGAGCAGCGGCGGCATGACGGCGGCGGGGCGGCCGCGGGAGACCGCCGCCGTGTCCTGCCCGACATCGCAGCGAGGAGGCGCCATGGAGGTCGCTCCGGGGATTCACCGGATCGAAAGCGTCCTGGGACCGCGGCCGTTTGCCCAGTATCTGCTGCGGGACGAGCGGTCGCTCCTGGTCGATAGCGGGGTGGTCTCGACCCCGGATGAGGTCATCCTGCCCTATCTGCGCCGGATGGGGATGGACCCGGCCGATCTCGCGTACGTCCTCATCTCGCACGCCGATGTCGACCACTTCGGTGGGACGGCCAGGATCGTGGCGGCCGCGCCGCGGGCGGTGGTGCTCGCGCATGCGCTGGACGCCCCGTGGGTGGCCAGCGGCGAACGCATCCTCCGAGAGCGCTACGGCTGGTACGAGGCCCACGGCCCGGCGGTGGACTACGACGCCGGGACGAAAGCGTGGCTGCGGGGGGCGCTGGGACCGGATGTCCCGGTCGATCTGGCGCTGCGCGGCGGGGAGACCATCCGGCTGGGGCCGAACCTGACGGTCGAGGTGCTGCACCTGCCCGGGCACACCCCGGGTCACGTCGGGCTATGGGAGCCGGTGAGCGGGACGGCGATCGTCACCGACGCGGTGCTGGGCGCTGGCCTCCTGGATACGGAGGGCCGGGTGATCCATCCGCCGCCGTACTTCGACGTGGCGGCATACGCGGCCACGGTCGCGGCGGTGCGCGCGTTGCGACCGAATCGGCTGCTGACCGCCCATTTCGCGGTGATGGAAGGGGCGGAGGTCGAGGCGTTCCTGGACGCGAGCGACGACTTTATCGTCCGAGCGCGGGCCGCCGTCGCCGAGATCCTGGCCGGATCCGGCGAGGTCGATCTCGCGGCGCTAGCGGCCGGCGCCGACGCGCGGCTGGGGCCGTTCACGTCGATGGCGAACGAGCTGGCGGGGACGGTCCGCGCCCACGCCGACGAGTTGGTGGCCGCGGGGGCGGCGCGTTCGGAGCCAGGGTCCGGTCGGTGGCGGGCGGTGACCAGCGGTGGGTCCTGCTGATGGCCAGCTTCAACGATGCGGAGGGGGCGGAGCGGGTGGTGGACATGGTCTCGGAGACGCCGAGCGGCGAAGGGGGAGAGACGGGATGAGCCAGGCGAATCCGTTCGCGCTCGACGGGCGCGTCGCGATCGTGACCGGCGGAGGCGGCGGGCTGGGCGCGGGGCTGTGCGCGGCGCTGGCCTCGGCCGGGGCGTCCGTCGTCGTGGCCGGTCGGACGGAGGAGACGATCACGAACGTCGCGGCGCAGGTCGTGGCGGCGGGTGGGGCGTGTCTGCCGGTCGTGGCCGATATCGCCGATTCGGCGTCGGTCGGACGGATGGTGGAGACGGCCGTCGAACGGTTCGGTGGAGTCGACATCCTGGTCAACAACGCCGCGATCTATCACCGTCGCCCCTGGACGGAGGTCGACGAAGACGAGTGGGACGCAGTGCTGGCGACAAACCTGAAGGGGTTTTTCCTCTGCGCCCGCGCAGCCTTCCCATCCATGCGGGAGCGGGGCAACGGGCGGGTGATCAACGTGGCATCGATCACGGTCTTCGGCGGGGTTCCGCTTCTGCTGCCGTACGTCGCTTCCAAGGGGGGAATCGTCGCGTTCACGCGCGCGCTGGCCCGGGAGGTCGGGCCGGACGCGATCACGGTCAACACGATCTCGCCGGGGGCCTTCCCGACCGACGCCGAGAAGATCCACCCCGACCAGGAGGGGTACACCCGCATGGTGCTGGAGGCGCAGAGCATCAAGCGGCGCGGGACCGCCGAGGATATCGGGCGGCTGGCGGTTTTTCTGGCGAGCGACGCCGCCTCCTTCATCACCGGGCAGATGATCGAGATCGACGGCGGCTGGATGATGCACTGATGGGCGAGCTGTGGGGGCGGCGCTACGGCCGTCGCGACCTGTCTCGCTACGCCGGGGGCTTGGAGCAGGTCGCCGGGGTGCGGCTGGTGACGCTCGGGGACGGCGCCGGGCGTGGAGTGCGCGTTCTGGAGTTCCGCACCGGGAGTGGGTTCGCCTTCGAGGTGGTCGTCGACCGGGCGATGGATATCGGCCGGTGCGAGCTGGCGGGCCGGGCGCTGGGCTGGCAATCACCGGTCGGCGTGGCCGGGCCGTGGTACGCCGAGCAGGCCGGACTGGGCTGGCTGCGCACCTTTGGGGGCGGGCTGCTGACGACCTGCGGCATCGACCACGCGCTGTTCATGGCCGAGGACACGGCCGAGCACTACCGCTATCCGCCGAAGGTGACCGAGTCCTTCGGCCTGCACGGACGCGTCTCCAACCTGCCGGCCCGACTGACCGGATACGGCGAACGGTGGGAAGGGGATACCTGCGTCCTCTGGGCGGAGGGGGAGGTCGTGCAGGCGGCGGTCTTCGGGGAACACCTGCGGCTGCGGCGGCGGATCGAGACGCGGCTCGGCGCGTCCTGGCTGCGCATCCACGACGAGGTCGAGAACCTGGGGCAGGCGCCGACGCCCCACATGTACCTCTACCACGTCAACGTCGGCTTCCCGGTGCTCGATGACGGGGCGGAGCTGCTGGTCGCGGCGGACGATCCGATCGCGCGGGGGACGCACGACGTGGCGGGGTACCGACGGTTTCACGGGCCGCGGGCAGGGTACGTCGAGGAGGTGACGGAGCACCGCGTCCGCGCGGAAGCGGATGGATCGGTGCCGGTGGCGATCGTGAACCGCGCGGCGGAGCTGGGGGTCTACGAGGTGTTCAACCGGGCGGCGATGCCGCACCATTTCATCTGGCGGATGCTGGGGGAGGGGACCTACGTGGTCGGCATCGAGCCGTCGACCAACCGCACGGCGGGGCGGCTCGACGCGCGGGAGCGGGGCGAGTTGACCATCCTCGAACCTGGGGACGCGCGGAGCTACGACCTCGAACTTGGGGCGCTCTCCGGCGCGGCAGAGATCGACGCGTTCGCCGCGCGGGTCGACGCGCTCGGGGCCGGGTGATGCGCGCCCCGCGACCGGATCGGCGCGGCGGAGCAGCTCGTCGACCTGGCGATCTTCGCGGACGAGCGCGGAGACCGAGTCCGCGTGGTCCGGCTCTACGCAGCCGCCGACGCAGCGGGAGTCTGGCCTACGACCGCGAACGGGACGAGCAGCTCCTCCGGACCCTGCGCGAGCGCCCCGGCGAGGCGGGGTTCGCCGCGGCGTGGGCGGCCGGACGGGGGCTGCAGTTCGAGGGGGCCGTGGGCGAGGCGCTTCGGCCCAACGGGGCAAGGGCCTATGGCGATGCCGGCCGGTTGGGGCGGGTGAACGGCTGACGGTCGCTGCCCGCTTGGCCGCGATCCGTTCGGGATCCGTCGTTGCGTCAACGCCCCGGCAACTGGCCCGGATCCCGGCGCAGGCGGCAAGCCGGATCGACGCGCGCCGCGCCTTGGCGACCACCACCCAGGCGTGGTCGTGACGCAACCGCGCGAGCGCCCCCTGACACTTCCGCCGTGGCTGTGTATGTCCACCGCATTGACACTCCGGCTTCGATACCGACCGAGATCGAGGGTCCCCTCGTGGATTGGCCATCTCAGTGACGGGCGCATTTGAGGTGCTCAGACATTCATGACTTTTAAATGAAGGCGGATTGACGGCGCTCGCCCGCCCCAGCATCATTGACGTGACGTAAGCTACATCGCTGGACACGCAGATTGATTCCGACAATGCCTCGTTCCCGACCCCAGGCCGAGCCACAGGTACAACCACAGCCGCAACCACTGACGCCGCCGCCGCGAGCGAGTGCCCGGCTACCGGTTCCCCTGACGCCCTTCGTCGGGCGCGAGGACGAGGTGGATCTCGCCGTGTCGCTCCTGCGCCGCGACGAGATTCGGTTGCTCACCCTGACCGGTTCGGGTGGCGTTGGCAAGACCCGGATGGCGATCAAGGTTGCGGGCGATCTCGCCGCCGAGTTCGCCGATGGCGTCGTTTTCGTTCCCCTTGCGGGTCTCGCCGATCCGGAGCGCGTGGGCGACGCGGTCGCGACCGCACTGGAGATCGGTCAGGTCGGCGTCCTTCCATTGCGGGAGGTGCTGCTCACGGGTCTGGCCGCCGCGAACGTGCTGCTGGTGCTCGACAACTTTGAGCACCTTCTGCCCGCGGCCGATCTGGTGACCGACATCCTCCTGACCGCGCCGCTGGTCAAGATCATGGTCACAAGCCGGACGTTACTCCGAGTGTCCGGGGAGCAATCGTTCCCGGTGCCGCCACTTGGCCTGCCGGACCCTGGAGACGGCGTATCGCTGGCGGAGGTCATGAAATCGCCGGCGGTGCGGGTTTTCGCGATGCGGGCGGCGTCCGTCGTGCCGTCGTTCGCCATCACCGAGACGACCGCGCCGGTGGTGGTCGACATTTGCCGCCGGCTGGATGGCCTGCCGCTGGCGATCGAGCTGGCCGCGGCCCGGGTCAACGTCCTCCCACTCTCCGCGGTGCGTGACCGGCTGGACCGACGCTTGCCCTTGTTGACCGGAGGTTCGCGAGACGCCCCGCGCCGCCATCAGACCATGCGCGATGCGATTTCCTGGAGCTATGGCCTGCTTACCGAGGACGAGCAGACAGTTTTCCGGCGGTTGGCCGTCTTCGCCGGGGGGTTTACGCTCGACGCCGCCGAGGCGGTCGGTGATCCCGCCAGCGAGGCATCGGAACGCAACCATGGGGCTGAGTCGACTGCTGGATCGGCTGTGGGCATTGCGTCGGGTTTCTTGCGCGAGCACCGTCGATTGCGGTTGTCCGTGCTGGAAGTTGTGGGGTCTCTGGTCGACAAGAGCCTCCTCCACCAGGAGGCGTCCCCGACAAACGCACCGAGGTTCAGCTTGCTTGAGACGGTGCGTGCCTATGCGCTTGAACAGTTGGAGGCAAGCGGCGAGTTATCCGCCGCGCGGCGCCTACATGCTGACTGGTGCCTGAGATTTGTCGACGAGTTCGGACATGGCTCGCTTACGATGCTGGCGGAGCTGTCGTGGTTGCCGGCGGTCGAAGCTGAGCACGACAATGTTTTGGCAGCGCTCGCCTGGTTGGAGGGCAGCGGCGATGTCGTTGGAATGCTTCGCCTAGCGTCTGCGGTGCGGCCTCTGTGGGAGGTGAGGGGGCACCACGAGGAGGCGATCGCGCAGCTTGAGCGCGGGCTAGCACTTGGCGGTCACGATGGCAGGGTCCCGATCGCCATCCGGATGACGGCATTGGCCGGCCTGGGGCGCCACTACATGCGACAAGGAAAACTCGACGCGGCGCACGCTCGGGTTCAAGCGTCGTTGGAACTCGCCGAGGTCCTGGGCGACCGCGAGGCGATGGCGACCATGCTCTATGCCATCGGCGGGGCGGAAACCAACCGGGAGCAGTATGACCGTGCGACCCCGTATCTGGACCAGGCACTTGCCATCTATGAGCAGCTCGACGTTCCGGTCGGGATCTGCGGGTGCCATTACTTTCGCGGCATCGGCGCGTATGGTCAGGGGAGAATGGCCGATGGGGTTGCCGAGATTGAGGCCGCGGTGCACGTCCGGCGAACACGCGGACCGGTCTACAACCTCAGCGTTCTGCTCAACGCGCTTGGCCTCCTCCTTAGCGAATCGGGAGCGGTCGAGCCGGCGATGGCTGCCCTGACCGAGAGTCGTACGGTCTGGCAATTGGCCGCCGGAACGAACCGGGAAGTGCAGGCCGAGTGGCTGGCCGCGGCGGCGCTCCTGGAACGCCGGCGCCACAAGCCCTGGTTGGCCGCACGGCTTTATGGCGCGGCGGAGGCGCTCACCGAGCTGGCGGGCGTGCCATTGGTGGTGCCGCCGCCAAGCCAGTATGCCCGGCTGGTGGCCGAACTCCGTGCGGAGCTTGGGGACGAAGCGTTTGCGCGCGCGTGGTCCTCGGGTCGGGCACTGAGCGCCAAGGATGCGGTCGAGGAGGCGTTGGCGCCTCCGTCGGATCCGGCCGATGGAGCCGCCGCGACGCTCACCTCACGTGAGCTGGAGGTGCTCACGCTCATCGCTCGGGGGAAGTCCGACCGCACGATCGCCGAGGAGCTGTTCGTCAGCGTGCGCACGGTTGAAGGACACGTGGCCCGCATTCTCACCAAGCTCGGTGTTCGATCCCGTGCGGATGCGGCCCGACATGCCGTTGCCGGTGGTCTTGTCGGACGGAGCGAACTAGACTAGCCATAAAGTTCTGGTTAGTTAGTACTCCCTGGTGGGGCGCGACGGGTGCAAAATGGGTGGCATGAGCGGGCCACAGATAGTTCATGAACGTCCTCATTTGACTTCTGTCCTTCGCGCCGTACCCGATGCGGACGGTGTGCCGGGCGTCTCGTGGTCGGGTGCCTATGCCGTTGACGGCGCTATTCGGCCGGGAGCAAGAAGCGGCGCTTGCCGTTTCGTTGTTGCGGCGGGACGATGTGCGCCTCTTGACGCTAACCGGGCCGGGTGGAGTCGGTAAGACTCGGCTGGCGATCAAGATCGCGGACGAGGTCGCGGAGCTGTTTCGCGACGGCGTCCGGTTTGTCTCGCTGGCGGCGGTGACCGCCGATGACCAGGTCGCCATAACCATCGCCCACGCGTTTGGGTTAGTCGGGGCCGGCGACATTCCCGTGCTGGACACCCTGACGGCGTATCTGCGCGATGCCGACCTGTTGCTCATCGTCGATAACCTTGAGCATGTGCTGGAAGCAGCTCCTCTCCTGACTGTTCTCCTCGGGGAATGTCCGCGTCTCAAGATCCTGGCAACAAGCCGGACCCTGTTGCGGCTCGCCGGCGAGCAAGCCCTCCCGGTGCCGCCGCTGGGAATGCCCGAACCAAGCTCGGAGACCCTGTACGAAGAGATCACCGATTCGGCCGCGGTCGCGCTCTTTGTCAACCGGGCGCGGGCTGTTTCGCCGTGGTTCGACCTGACCGCGGAATCGGCGCCTGTGGTCGCCGAGATCTGCCGGCATGTAGACGGCCTGCCGCTGGCGATCGAGCTGGCGGCGGCCCAGATCAGGGTGCTTGCGCCGCTGCAACTGCTTGAGCGGGTACGCGCGCACTTGCCGCTCCCGCTCACCGGTCCGCGCGATGTGCCGGTGCGCCTGCGCTCCGTGCGTGACGCGGTCGCCTGGAGTTACGGTCTGCTGACGGCCGACGAGCAGTCGCTCTTCCGATGCCTTGGCGTCTTCGTCGGCGGCTTCGGGCTCAACGCCGCCGAAGTCGTGAGTCGTGAGTCGAGAGACGTGAGTAACGAGACGGCGAGCAGTTCTCATGACTCACGACTCACGACTCACGACTCAATGCTTGACGGCCTGATCTCCCTCGTCGAAAAGAGTCTGGTGAAGCAGGAGCCCTGGGAGGGGGAGTCCTGGGTGGGAGAGCCCCGCTACTCCATGCTCGAGACTATCCGCTCGTTTGCGCTGGACCAATTGATCGGGAGCGGTGAGGAGGACGCGGTGCGCGATGCGCACGCGGAATGGTGTTTGAGCCTGGCGGAGGGGACCCTCCAGGCGACCTTCCTTCCGGGTGGTCAGCAGGAGTTGTGGCGCCTGGAAGTCGAGCATGCCAACCTGCGGGCCACGCTCAATTGGCTCGATCGACGGGGCGACCACGATCGCCTGCTGCACCTGGCTACCGCGCTGGGCCGGTTCTGGTTCTTGCACGGTCACTACGATGAGGGGCGCTCGTGGTTGGAACGGGCGTTAAGTAACTCCCAGGGAGCCGCGCCCCTCGCCCGGGCTCAAGCGCAATATGAGCTGGGCCAACTCCACTACGTCCAGGGTGAGCGGGAGTGTGGCGAGGCGCTCTTGGAGAAGAGCATCGATGTCCTGCGCGAGCACGACGACGTCCTGCCGCTCACAGGTGCGCTCATTTGGAAGGCCTGGACCGCGATCTTCCGCGGGGACTACGATCAGGCCGAACGCGATCTTGAGGAGGCCATTGGCTGGGCGGCGACCGTCCCGGATCCGGCGGTCGCCGCCTCCGCGACAAGCAGGGTGCTGTCGAACCTCGGCGTGGTCGCGCACGAGCGGGGTGACCTCGAGACCGCCCGTGCGCGGCACGAACGGGCCCTGCACACCTGCCGCGAGCTCGGCGACGTCATCGGCGTCATCCGCTCGTTGCACGACCTCGGCGATGTTGCCTGTGACCAGACCGACTACACCGGAGCGATCGCCTCCTACCGCGAGTGCCTGACGCTGCAGGGCAATCGGATGCATCCACTCGTCGTCGTTAATGTGCTGGCCAGATCGGCGCTGGCCGCGGCGGCCTGGGGGCAACCGGAACGGGCGGCGCGGCTGCTGGGCGCGGCGGAAACGGCGCGCGAGCGGTTCCGGCTCGGGGTTGAACTGCCGGCCGAGCGGGCCGCGCACATGCGGGCGGTCGCGCTCGTCCGCCTGGCGTTGGGAGAAGAGAACCTCCGAGCTGCCTGGCAGGCCGGGCGCCGTCTTCCCCTGGCGACGGCCATCGCCGAGGTGCAGGCCCTGGCGCTGCCCGCGGCGGCCGCCGGGGCCATCGACCGCCCCTCCTCCGGGCTATCGCCCCGGGAGGAGGAAGTCCTCCGCCTCCTCGTGGCTGGCCAGTCCGATCGCGAGATCGCCTCGAAGCTCTTCATTAGCGTGCGCACCGCAGAGGGACATGTCTCCCGCGTCCTCGCCAAGCTCGAGGCTCCATCGCGGGCAGATGCCGTCCGCATCGCGACCGCGTCCGGGCTGACTGCCGGGCTTCACCGTCCCAAGTAGTTTCGTTCTCACGCCCCTCAAGCGTATCCGCCAAGGCGAGATACATGCTTCGCCCTGCCTCGAACACGTACTCGAACACGTACCGATACGTATCGATTCCGGCTCACCGCGGGCATAGAGTCGAATTCACACTCGATGCCGTGAGGCAAGATCCAATTCGAGGGAGACAGGTGTGCCTGCCTTGTTGATTCGCCACAGAGTGGCCGACTACGACACCTGGAAGCGGATCTTCGACGGCGACGCGGAAACTCGCCGGGCCAACGGTGGTCAGCGCGAGTGGATCTACCGGAGCGGCAAGGACGGCAACGAGATCTGGCTCTTTCTGGAATGGGACGATCTGGCCCGCGCTCGGTTGTTCACGCTGTCCGACGACCTGATCGACATCTTGGAGCGCGCAGGGGTCTGCGACCGTCCAGACTATTGGTATCTCGAGGAGACGATTCCTCTCATGCACTGACTCGCCGCGCATCGACGTCTCATCTGGAGGAGTTTCATGGTCATAGACGCTACCCGCTTCGACGCGATCTCCAAGGCGCTGGCCGCCCGCCGACTGACGCGACGGACGGCGCTGGTTGGCGGGACGGCGGCGCTCGCCGCCAGTGTGCTCGGCGCCCCGAGCCACCTCCGCGCCGCCCAAGAGACGGCTACGCCAGAATCGAGCGATGCGTCTGACCCCGCGGCGGCGATCGGCGCTATCGCCCGCGACGCGATGAGCATGTACGACCTGAAGGGCCTCATCCTGCGGGTGACGATCGACGGGGAGGAAGTCATCACCACCGCCCTGGGCGAGTCGATGTCGGGTGTGCCGGCGACGACGGATATGCACTTCCGCAACGGCGCGGTGGCGATTTCCTACGTGGCCACCGTGCTGCTCCAGTTGGTGGATGAGGGCACGGTCGGGCTCGACGACACGATTTCGACGTGGCTACCCGACCTGCCCGATGCCGACCGCGTCACGCTGCGGATGCTGGCCAACATGACCTCAGGCTACCCCGACTACCTCAGAAACCCGGAGATGGTCAAGGCGTTGTACGAGGATCCGTTCCGGCAGTGGACCGCCCAGGAACGGATCGACTATGGCCTGTCCACCCCGCGGCTCTTCGAACCTGGCACCAACTGGGACTACTCCCACAACGGCTACGTCATCATGGGCCTGGCGCTGGAGAAGATCACGGGCAAGCCGATGGCTGTCCTCATGCAGGAGCGGATCTTCGCTCCACTGGGGCTGCACGCGATGGGTGCTATGGGCTCTTCAAGACGATCGGCGCCTACCTTGCGCCGGACGATGCGCCACCAGGCAGCCTGTAGTGACGAACGAACGATCGCGGCCGGATCGATCCGGTCGTGACTTGGCTGAGATGACCGTTCTAGCCGGGTGAGGAGTCACATTCATGGACGCTAGCCGCTTCGACTCCGTCTCGAAACTGTTCGCTTCTCGCCGCCTTTCCCGCCGCCGCGCTCTGACCGAAGCGGTACCGACCTCGCCGCCGGCGCGCTCGCCGCCGCCGGCTTGTCCCGCGTTGCGGCCCAGGAGGCGACTCCCTCGGCAGACGGCGACGCCGCGAACGCCGATCCCTCGATGCTCTTCGTCCAGTCGTTCCAATCGGGCAGCATCGCCCCCGTGGACGGCGCCGAGGGGCGCTACACCGTCACCCTGGAGCAGGGCCTGGGCCAGACGATCTACTTCTCCGACCGGCCCGAACGCATCGTCGGCACGGAACCCCACCGCGCAGTTCCTTGAGGGCTTTCCGTTCCTCCCGGATAACCCGCCCAACAAAGCCCTGATCGTCGAGACGGCTCCGGGGGAGACCGACTTCGCCGTAGTGGAGCTCTTTGCCCCGCTCTACGACCCGGTCAACAAGGGTGTCATCTACGAGGTCGGCGGTCCTGGAGAACTGGGAGGATTCCACAGAGTTGGGCTTCGCCGAAGCGCCGACCGACCTCGCGGCCCTGGCACCGAGCTTCGGTTCCGCCCAACTCTTCATCGACCACTGTCCCAACGAGCCCGTTGCGTGCTGGCTGGACAGCCCGGCCGGTGAAACCCTCTTCAAAGGCCAATTCGACGACCAGCCGATGTGCTGGAACTACAGCGTCTGCATCCCCTGCGAACCCTATGGTCATATCCAACCCGACAAGTGCGCCACCAAGCTCCAGTGGGATGCCAAGTGCGACCAGACGTTCCCCGAGTGCGATGGCAAGTGCTACTCCGAGAACGCATGGCCATTCAGCAACATCTGCTAGGACGTAGCTACGACGGTGGTGACCGCTCGCTGCCGCCGTTGACGCGAGGCGGGCCAGATCGCCACGTGGCCGACAGCCCGCATTCCGACTAGCCGGCCCTGAGGATGCCTTGGATGAACGGCGTGCTCTTCGACGCGATCGGCAAGCGCTTAGCTCAACGGTATCTCTCCCGCCACCGCGCAATGGTCCAGGGCGGCACCGGCCTCGCCGCCGGTGCCCTGGCCAACGCGGGACTGACCGTGGCAACCTCCGCCCAGGACGCCACTCCGGAGCCAGCGTCCGGAGCGGGCGACCACGGACCGACAATGCTCTTCCTCCAGACCTGCAAATGAGATGGGCTTCCATGAGGCGCCTACCGACCTGGCGACGCACGCGCCCAGTTTTGGGGCGGCCCATCTCTTTATCGACGGCGGCTGGGATTGCGACGACTTTGGACTGGAATGCTGGAAGAACGACCATTCGTGGAGCAGTCACCTGCCACGCACCTACGACGGCTATTGCTGGAACTGGGCATCCTGGGCGTGCCAGCCGTGTCAGCCGCCGTTTACGAGCTATGGTGATGCGAAAACATACTGGAACAATGCCTGCAACGACTCATTCGCTGAGTGCAACCACGGCGACCGCTTTGTCGATTTTCGGACGAGTTATACGTGACGCCTAAGGCATCCACGCCCCGTCCGGTATATAGGAGCTCTATGTACACGGCGCCCACGAACAATTGGCAGCGACACCGAAGCTTTGTCCTTTGCCGAGCGTTGCACTCCATCGCATGTATTAATGTTGGGGTTGTAGGGACGCTCGATACCCTATATGATAGATCCGTATAGGATAAATGGGCTAGCCCAAAAGTTTGGGGTGGCATCGTGTGGTCGATAGGGTGGTCCGCCGACATGGGCATCAGTCTTCCGAACTCTCGCCGTTCCATGACAACAGCAGCGCTTGGAGGATCGCCCGTCACGGCGATTCCCCCGAAGCAGGAGGCAGTCTGCGCGGCCTGTCATGGGGATCTCGCGCGCGATGACCAATTCTGCGCTTCCTGCGGCACACCCCGTCGTCATCGGCTCCGTCGCTCGTGGATTCGTCGCCATCCGGTCATTTCTGCATTCCTGGTGATCATCGTTGCCATCTTCGTTGGATTCGGTGCGGTGCTCTCCCGGGCCGCCACGACCGTGAATACACTGCAGTCGGTGAGCACTCCGCCCCTGGTTGTGTCGTTACTGCCCGAGGACATCGTGACGTCAGTGGTCCCACCGGAGTCGGCAGCTGCGCTCACGCTGGCAAGTGATGCTCCTGTGCAAACGGTGGTGCAGCCCGCTCCGCCCGCGGCGGTAACGACGGACCAGTTGGCCCAACCGGTCCTGCCCGACCAGCTGGCCCAGCCGCTCGTGATCGATACAGCGCCGGCCCGAGACGCCATGGTCGCTGCTGGGATCGTGGGAGGCGGGGATGGTGGTCTGCTGGATACGTTCCATGATCAGGCTGGCGGCATCGCCGACCTTTCTCAAGGCGCGGCCGCTTTCGCGGGCGCAGAGCAAATCGACCTGGAACCGATGACCATCCTTCTGATGGGTGTGGACGCTCGCCCCGGCGAAGCCATCGATATCGGGGTGCGCCCCGACGCCCTGGCTGTGCTCCGGCTCGATCCCGAGTCGGGTAGCTGCCGGATGCTCAACATCCCCCGCGACACGCGCGTGAACCTGCCGGGCTACGGCCTGACCAAGGTCAATCATGCCCTCGCGGTCGGTGGGATCCCGTATCAGGAGCTGGTGGTCGAGGAGTTCCTCGGGATCACGATCGACCAGTACGCCCTGATCGACTTCGGGGGGGTGGAGGCGCTCGTCGATGCGGTCGGCGGCGTGACGATCACGGTGACCGAACCCTTCGAACAGAACGGGGTTACGTTCGCGGTGGGCGAGCGGGAGGTCGACGGCGTCGAGGCGCTCGCCTACGCGAGTTACCGGGGTGGGCCGGACGGGGATTTCGGCCGGATCCGGCGGCAGCAGCAGATCGTGCGGGCGATCCTGGCCAAGGGCTCTGAGCTTGACCCTGTGACGCTCGTCCGCGAGTTGCTGCCCGAACTCCAGGACCATGTGCGCACCGATCTGAGCCCCCTGGACCTCGTGGCTCTCGGCTCGCGGTTCCTGACCTCGTGCACGGACGAGACGCTGGTGACGATGAACCTGGAGGGGACGGTCGCCACGTACGACGATCCCTTGTTTGGGGTCCCGCTGTCCTACGTGGTCGTCGCCGACGACGAGGTGCGCCGGAAGGTAGCCGAGCTAACAGCCACCCAGTAGATTGGTGTGGACTCGGGTACGGTTGCGGCAACACTGTCCGGGCTATGGCGGCAACGGATGATTGGGGGCAGCCGATGGATCTTCGAGGCAATGGTGTCTATATCAGCGGTGGGGCAATTGCCGTCATCGTGATCATCCTCCTGCTTATCTGGCTGCTATAGGGAGGAGTTAGGGGGCTGACGCCTTCACCCGGCGGCCCTGCCGAGCGACTTGCGGAAGGTCTCAGGCGAGACGTCCAAGGTCATCGCCAAGTCATGTGGTGTCCGTCCGGGAGCGCCCGTCGCAGTGCACTCTCCTGGTCGGCGGCTAATTGGCGTGCGCAGGGCGGCTGGCACATGTGACGGCGCGGGCCTTCGGCAGGATGCCGCTTGGGGTTGGAGATGAACCGGTTCGCCCCGATTGGCTGAATGCAACCGCGCTACGGAACCTAGTCGCTTCCGCCGAAACTCACGTTGAGTGGGGCATGCCCTGGAGCTTGCCGATGCCGAGCCTGACTGATTCGGCTCGGCATCGACGCGGGGTTTGGTCCGCTGGCTCAGATGCCGGTGGCTTCGCAGTAGGGCGGAGCGTGGCGGAAGGCGCGGGAAGAGCGGCCGGTGTAGCGCCAGAAGACGCGGCTGAAGTAGGCGGGGTCGTTGAAGCCGGCGTGGTGGGCTCCCGCGGCCTAGCAGCCGGCGAGACGGCCTCGGCGCCGGCTCCCTGCCGCGGTCCGGCCGGTGATAACGCCAAGACGGCTCAGGGGACGCAGCCGCCAAGGTCTTCGAAGAGCCCCGGTTCGTCACTGGAGTCGGTGGGGTCGGACACACCGTTTTCGAAGTTGTCTGAGTAGCCGTCGCCATCCGTGTTCATGATGAGTGGGGACGAGCCCCATGAGACCTCGTAGCCGTCATTCAGGCAGTCGCCGTCGGAGTCGCGAACGGTTGGATAGGTGTAACGGTTGATTTCGTCAAGGTCCCAAAGACCGTCACCGTCGGTGTCAGCAGCGGTTGGGCTGGTCCCGAACGTGTGGACTTCGTCTCCGTCGATGATATCGTCGGTGTCGGTGTCGGTCGAGAACGGGTCGCTGAAGTAGACGATGAGCTCGTCGCCGTCCCGCAGGTTGTCGCCGTCGGTATCCGGTCGCGTCGGGTTTGTCCCGATGCGGACCTCATCGCCGTCCCAGGCTCCATCTTGATCCGAGTCCTGAATGGTTGGGTAGGTGCCGGCTGCAGCCTCGGCGCAGTTGTTCAGGCCGTCGCTGTCGGAATCGCCGCCGCCGTCTGCCAGCAGACAGGGATCGCCAGTGACGCTGTCGTCGAAGAGGTCGTCGTCGGCCGGGGCGCAGTAGAGACACTCGCCGCCTCCGCTTGGCGCCTCCTCTACACCGACCCCGCCGGAGCCGGACCCGCTGGAATCGTCAGTCGGAGGAGCACCCGGCGGTGGATTCCCGTCCGAATTCCCGTCCGCCTCCTCGGTCGGCCCTGGCGTCGGAGTCGGGTCGGACTCGTCGTCGCCATTGGTGCCGCCGTCTTGCCTGGTTTCGCCGGATCGCGTCGTTGCCGGCCGGACGTCGCTTTCGTCGTCGATCGCTTCGTCGTCATTTTCCTCGGAGAGCCGAAGGACGGCTGCAAGGACGATGCCCGGTTCCTCACCGAGCCACCGGAGATCGAAGTCGTCGTCGACGGCCACGACACTGCCAGCCCGCAATTCCTCCGAGTCCTCGTCATCCACGGTCAACTCGACTTCGCCCGCCACCACCACCAGCAGCACCGGCAACTCCGCGTCATTCAGCCTCACCGGGTCGTCCCGGTCCTCTTCTTCCGACGCCGCTTGCGCTTCCTCTGCCCCACCTGTCTCCACGGACTCGGCGCGGAGAAGCTCCAGCACGTAGTCCCCCTCCTCCGGCGTAAATGGGTCGCCGGCCGGGTCGTACGCGTCGTCCTCCACGACGAGCTCCAGCGCGAGGTAGGTCGAATCGTCGGTCCGGACGGCGACTGGTGCGAGGAGTGCACCAGCCTCGACCGGCATGGCCTTGTCGGTGCCCAGCCTGGTAAATCGGTTCCCGCCATTGCGGTAGATGACGAGCGGATCGTTGTGGGCGTAAAGGAATCCGGTGAAGAAGGGGATTGGGTGCGCCCCGTCGACGAACGTGCGCAGTTCTCCCGCTTGCCAGACCAGCGAATCATCGTCGAGCGTGAGCTCCTGCTCGGCGACGGCGCGGAAGTCGACTGTAGATTCGTCGCCGTCTAGTTGTGTACCGGCGTTGCCGATGCCGGGCGTGACCGAGATCGCGAGGACGAGGCACGCGGCGAGCGCGATGGTGAGCCGATGGCGACGCAAAGGAGCTCTCCCTCGGGGATCGGCGGCGAGGTCGTTCAGACCGTTACCCGGCGCAAGCATTCGAGAAAGGGCCTCCAGCCCCCTCCTGCCAGGGCGAGCCGTAGCCTGGCGGGCAGGCCGCACCGAAGTCGCATTCAAAATTGAGTCCGCAGTCTAGGCAGAACATGACGCAGTCGAGTTGGGGGTCGTCGCATGATGCGTTGCAGCATTGCACGGCCGACAGCGGAAAGTCGCAGCAGATCTCGTCAGTACTGAACGAGCCGCAACTCACGGACCCGCCCTGGCAACAACGGCAGGCGCCGTCGAGACAGGTCGCGAACTGACCGCACGTCTCGCCGCATGCGCCGCAGTTGGCCACGTCGGACTGGAAGTCCGCGCAATAGGCGTCGAGCGTCCCTGGGTTACAGACATCGGGGAGCTCTTGCGGACACACGCAGACGCAGTCCGTGCCGCGGGTCGCGCCGGTCGGGCAGGGCTCATAGCAAGCGCCGCCGCAGCACTCCTGGTCGATGCCGCACGGTTCGATGCAGAACCCGCCGCAGCAGCGGAAGGCGCCGCCGAGACAGGGGCTGCCGTCTGGCCGCGGGAAGCACTGACCACCCTGACAGATTCGGCAGTTGCCGCAATCTTTGGGCGTGCCGACGCAGTCGCCGTCGGCCCCGCAGACGCCGTTCTCGAAGCAAAGATCGCCGGGGGTGCAGGCGGTATCAACCAGCGCTGGATCGACCTCGACGCCACATTCGCCGTCGAGACAAGTCGCCCGCTCGCACGCGCCGGCCGGGCAGTGGTTGCCGCAGGCGCCGCAGTTCTGCACGTCATCTTCAAACGTGCCGGGACCGCGGCATTCCCCCGCGCACGACACGGTGCCGCCGGGGCAGGCGCAGGCACAGGTGGCGTCGCGGACGTTCCCTGCCGGACAGGGATCGAAGCAGGCGCCGCCGCATTCCTGCTGATTGGGACGACAGCGACACTTCCGGCCGTGGCATTCGCCGGAGCAACATTGGTTAGTTGGCCCGCAGCGAGCGCCGAGGGCGACGCAGGCTTGCGCATGCGCTGTCTCGACCCTCCGCAACCCGAGGACGCCGATCGCGGCGGTGACCGTGGCTCGCAAGAGGGTTCGGCGCGAGCTGGCGGCGCCGAGCGCCCGAGTCAGATCATCGAAGCGCGGACCATCCATGCGGACCTCCTTGTGGGCAGGCGGACTTGCTACGGTTATTGCCCGGGCGCATCTGGGCGCCGAACGAGGAGTACGTCTGAGTTGGGTTGGGGAAGAGGGGTTAGCAGCCGTCCCCGGCGACCACCTCCTCTGCCGGGTGGCTACCACTATTGAGTGGGCTGAAGCCCTGGTTGATCTCGATCAAGTCGGAATAGAGGTCGCCGTCGCTGTCTTCCAGGTTCGCGTTGGTGCCGTAGACGAAGATCTCGTCCCCGTCCCACAGGCAATCCCAATCGGAGTCGACCTCTTTGGGCCTGGTGCCGTAGGTGAAGAGTTCCTGGGAATCCGTGACGCCGTCGCCATCGGTGTCCGGTGTGAGGGGATTGGTGGAGTAGGTGAATTCGTCCCAGTCCTCGATGCCGTCGCCATCGGTGTCTTTGATTCTCGGGTTTGTGCCGGTGCGGACCTCGAAGCCGTCCCAGGCGCCATCATTGTCAGAGTCTTGAACGTAGGGGAAAGTGCCGGCGGCGGCCTCGCCGCAGTTGTTCAGTTCGTCGAAGTCTGGGTCACCGCCGCCGTCGGCCAGCAGGCATGGATCGCCGCTCGGGCCGCTCACGACCACACCATCGTCACTCGGAGCGCAGTAGAGGCACTCGCCGCCGCCACTTGGCCCCTCCTCGTACCGGCCGCCGCCGTCGCCGGAGCTGGAGCCGCCAGACCCGCCTCCGGGGCCGCCGGGAGGGTCATCGTTTGGGGGCGGCACCCCCGGCAGATTCCCCACCGGGTCGCTACCCGGCTCCTCGGTCGGCTTGGGAGTCGGCGTCGGGTCGGACTCGTCGCCGCCAGATCCGCTGCCCGCGCCGCCGCCCTCACTGGCGCTGCCAGCCGGGGTCTTCGTCGGCAGGGAGCGCAAGGAGCCACCCGCACCCTCCTCCTGGCCATCCTCCTCGTCGCCGTCCGCGCCGCCCTCAACTTCGGGCGGTCGAAGCCTGGCGGCAAGCACGACACTCGGCTCCTCACCGAGCCACCGGAGGTCGAAATCCTCGTCCACCGTCAAGACGTCGCCGGCCTCCAACTCTTCCGGGTCCTCGTCCTCGACCCGTAACTCAACCTCACCGGCCACCACCACGAGCAGCACCGGCAAGTCGGACGCCTCCAGCCTCACTGGTTCGTCTTCGTCCTGCGCATCCTCGAACTCGGCGCGCAAGAGCTCCAACACGTAGTCGTCGTCGTCCGGCGTAAAGGCGTCACCGACCGGCTCGAGGGCGTCGTCCTCGGCGACCAGCTCGAGAGCAAGGAAGGTGATGGCGGTGTCGTCACGCAGGGTGACCGGGGCGAGCAGGTCGCCATTCTCGACCGGCATGGCCTTGTCAGTGCCCAGCCTGGTGTATCGGTTGCCGCCGTCGAGGTAGATAAGAAGCGGGGCAACGGGGGCGTAGAGGAAGCCGGCGTAAAACGGGATTGGCCGATTCTCGTCAAGGAACGCGGGCAGCTCGCTCGCCTGCCAGGCCAAGGGGTCCTCGGTGAGTGCCAGCTCCTGCTCGGCGATCGACCGGAATCCGGGGCGGTCGTCGGTTGCTGGCGGGTCACTCTGCCTGGCGAAGACAGACGTGCCGCCGGCCAGGGCAACGACGACCATCGATACCAGCGCTAGCCGCCAAAGCAGTGGGTGGGTGGAAGCGTGAAGCATGGAAATTCCCTTGATTCAGCCTGCGTGGCGGCCCCGCCGAGACGCAGGCGTATCCCGCCGGCACGCGGGAGCATGCCGACACGAACGCCGTGTGGGTGAATCAGCGGACGTTGGCTACCCTCACATGGTACGCGCGAGCGGCGCGTGGTCTATTGGGAATCTTCCCGATTTCGGCGTGGAGCGCGGCGGGTGATCGGCAGGCGGTCACTGGGAAAACTACGTAGACGACGTGTCACGCCCTGCGACGCGTGCCGCCGAGCGGCGTGACCCAGGAGGTTGCGAGCAGGGAAACCGATCGGGCCTCAGACGAGGCGGTGCCGCATGGCGTGGGCCACCGCGGCGGAACGGGAGGGTTGGCGAAGTTTGGCTAGGATCGCCGAGACATGCGTTGAGGCGGTGCGGCGGGTGATGGAGAGTGCGGCGGCGATCTCGCGGTCTGACTGACCGCCGACCAGCAGGTGCAGAACTTCCATCTCGCGGGGCGTCAACCCGGCGTGCAAGGACGGCGGGTGGCCGTCGGACAAGGGAGTATCTTCTGCCCTGGCCTCGCCGTCGTCTGCTTCGCCGCCGGCCACGGCAATCGCCTCGGCGACGGCGTCGGCAAGCGGCAGCGCGGCGCCTTCTACCCAGGCGGCCGCAAACCCCGCGGCCCCAAGCGCTGCCTGGGCGTCGGCCTCGATTTGGTCGTGCATCGCCTGCTCCTGTGGTGCGAGTCGCGCGCCGACCACCTCGCGCAGCGTTGCCGCCGCGCCCAGCAGCCTCGTCGCCTGCTCGGCCCTCCCCACCAGGGCGGCGACGCCGGCTTGGCCCATCAGCCCCCAGGCGATCCCCGTTCTGTCGCCGAGCGAGACCGAAAGGGCCAGAGCCTCGGCCTGGGCGCGCCTCGCACTACGCCCATCGCCGCGTGCCAGGGCGAGATGGCCAAGCTCATCGAGCACGCCGGCAACGAACCGCCAGTCCTGCCGCTCACGAAAAACCGCCAGCGCTTCCTTGAGGTAGACGTCGGCGCGGACATGGTCGCCCTGAGCGAGCGCCAAAATGCCCTGCTTGCTTCTGGCGAGGGCGGCGCCCCATGTATCGCCAATAGCTCGGAAGTGGGCGAGGCTCTCCGCCAGCAGCGGCTCCGCCTGAGGCAGCTCTTCTCGATCGACCGCGTCGCTACCCAGGCCGTACAGCGCCATCGCCACGCCCCACGCGTCACCGAGGGAACGCGCCAGTGCCTCTGCCTCACCGTGCCGGGAGAGCGCATGCTCGTTGTCTTTCTGCCACGCCGCGATGTCCCCCGCGACGATGAGCGCCCGGATCCGGACAAGTGAGACGCCTTCGACCTCCGGCAGCGCCAGGAACGAGTCGAGCCAGGTGCGACCCTCACTCAGGAATCCGCGTCTCCACCAGAACCGCCCGGGGGCCGTGGCGAGTCGGAGCCCCTCTGCTATGCGCCCCCGTACGCGCAGCCAGCCCAGCGCAGCCCGCAGGTTGGGAAGCTCCTGCTCTAGCAGGTCGAGCCAGGCGAGTTGGTCGGGGCCGATCAGGTGCGGCTCTGCCTCCGCCGCCAGTGCCAGGAAGTAGTCGGCATGGGCGTCGTGGGCGGACTCCGCGTATCCGCTCGCCGCCAGGTGCTCCAGGGCGAACTCGCGGATCGTCTCCAGCATCTCAAAGCGCGGGGGAACGATGTCGGACCCGTCGGCCAGCGGCTCCATAGATCGCAGCAGACTCTTGTCCACCAGCGAGGCGACCACGTCGAGCGTCGAGCGTTGTGCGTCGAGAGAACTACTTGCCGTCTCGTCTCGCCCGACGCTCGACGCTCTCCTCACGACTTCCGCGGCATCGAGCGTGCACCCCCCGACGAACACCGCAAGGCGCCGAAAGAGCGACTGCTCCTCGCTGGTGAGGAGATCGTAGCTCCAGGCGATCGCACCGGCCATAGTCTGGAGTCGCGTCGGCGCGTCGCGCGGCCCGCCTGTCAGGAGCGGCAGACGGCGCTCCAGGCGCGCCAGGAGCGCCGGCGGCGAGAGGAGGTTCATTCGCGCGGCGGCCAGCTCGATCGCCAGCGGCAGGCCGTCGAGGCGTTGGCAAATCACCGCGACCGCGGTGGAGTTACCGTCGGTGAGGCGGAAGTCGGCGTTCACCGCCCGTGCTCGCTCGACGAAGAGACGGACTGCCGCCGGCCCGGCCCGCTCCTCGGCCGGCGCGAGTTCCCGCTGAGCCTCCACGTCAGGATCGCGCAGCGCCAACGGAGGCAGGGCGAAGACGTGTTCACCCGAGACTCGCAGCCGGGCGCGGCTTGTGACCAGCACCGTCAAGCGCGGGCAGGCCGTGAGCAGCTCCGGCAGGAGAGGCGTCGCCTCGACGACGTGCTCGACGTTGTCGAGGACCAGCAGCAACTGGCGGTCCCGTAGGGCCATGGTCAGCGTCTCGATCAGCTGCCTATCGACTGACTCGCGCACACCAAGGGCCTGAGCGATTGTTGGGGCGACCAGAGCGGGCTCGCGGACCGGTGCCAGCGGCACGAAGACGACCCCGTTCGCGAAGTCGCCGCCCAGCGCCTCAGCAACGTGCAGGGCGAGGCGGGTCTTTCCCACCCCACCGGGACCGGTCAGCGTCAGGAGGCGGATATCTTCCTGGTGCAGCAGCGCGCAAACCGCCGCCACGTCGCGTTCGCGGCCGATGAGCGGCGTCAGCGGCAGCGGCAGCCGCGCGGCGCTATTCGCGCCGAGTCGGTCGGTGGTCAGCCTCTGAGGCAGAGGCGGGTGGCGACCCAGGAACCGTGTCAACGCGGCCGGCGTGATCCGGTAGACGCCGCCATGCTTCGTCGCGGCCAATTCACCGCCGACGATGGCACGCCGTACCGTGCGCTCGCTGACCCCGAGCGCAGCTGCCGCCTCGCGGGCCGTCAAGCGTCCGGACGGGCGCCGCGCGGACCGAGATTTGTCCGGTCGTTTGTCCGCCGGAATGTCCGCCGGGATCTTGCTCATGGTGGGCGTATCATGCCCGACATCGCCCGTCGCAGCAAGGAAAGCGGGCCACGTTGCTGCGTCGACGCGGATCGACTGAAGACGGCTCGAACCGGCCAAAATGGCGTGGTCGTACCGCCATCGCACAAGTAAACTCCGGAGCTGAAACGAGGGCCGGGGGGCGAGTGCATCGCCTGCGCGACACCGGCGAATCCTAATGTCAGTTGGCACGTCCGGCAGCGACAGGCAAGGCTCGTCTACCGAGAGCCGCCAGCGATTCGATAGGCTGCCCCTTGACGCCGGGAACTCGCGCTATCATCTTCGTGTAGTCCCGCAATCCTGTGACGTCGAGGTCGCCTCATGCTCCGGTTGATTGCCGATGAGCCCGATTCGCGGTCGCTACTGGCGTCCCAGCGGGATGGCCGGTCGCTTCCAACTGCGCCGCTGCCGTCTCCGCTGACCTCGCTGGTCGGGCGAGAGCGGGAGGGCGGCGAGATCCGGGCGTTGATCCGGCGACCCGATGTGCGGTTGGTGACGCTGACCGGCCCGGGTGGCGTCGGCAAGACCCGCCTGGCGGTCTGGGCAGCGGAGGACCTGGATGCCGACTTTCCCGGCGGCATCGCCTTTGTCGAGCTGGCCGCGATCCGGGATCCGGCGCTCGTCGTCGCGACGATCGGCCACGCGCTCGGCCTGGCCGACACCGCCGGGGACGCCCTGGTCTTCCGCCTCCAAGACGCGCTCCGCGCCGGGCGGGCCTTGCTGATCCTCGACAACCTGGAGCAGGTCGTGGCCGCGGCGCCGTCGCTGGCCGCGCTGCTGGCCACGTGTCCCGGCCTCACCATCCTGGCGACCAGCAGGGAGATCCTGCGCCTGTCCGGCGAGCAGGAGGTCCGGGTGCCGCCGCTGGAGGCCGAGGCGGTCGCCCTGTTCGTCGCGCGGGCCGGGGATGTCCGTCCCGATCTCGATCTCGGCGGGTCCAACCTGGAAACGGTCGCTCAGATCTGCGCCCTGCTCGACGGCCTGCCCCTGGCGATCGAGCTTGCGGCGACCCGCCTGCGGTACCTCTCTCCCAAGGCGCTGCTGGGCCGGATCGACGACCGGCTGACTCTTGCTCGCGGGCGGGGCCCGGGACCTGCCGGACCGGCAGCGGACGCTGCGCGACGCGATCGCGTGGAGCCACGACCTGCTGTCCCCCGAGGAGCAAGCCCTCTTTCGCCGCCTGGCCGTCTTCTCCGGGGGCTTCACCCTCGACGCCGCTGGGGCGGTCGCCGGAGAGCTATCCCCCTCCGTCTTCGACGGCGTGGCCTCGCTCCTCGACAAGAGCCTGCTCACCCGGAGTGAGGAGGCGGACGGCGATCCGCGATACGGGATGCTGGAGACGATCCGCCACTTTGGGCTGGAGCGGCTGGCGGCGACCGGCGAGGCCGACGAGGTTCGCCGTCGCCACGCCTTCTGGTGTCTGGACCTCGCCGAGCGGGCCATTGCCGAGGCCGGCGGCCCGGAGCACGTGCGCTGGCTGCGCCGGCTAGACCGGGAGCATCCCAACCTTCGACAGGCGATGACGTTCGCTGAGGAGCAGGGAAATCCCGCCCTCGGGCATCGGCTCGTGGCGACGCTCTGGCGATTCTGGGACGCACAAGGGTATCTGGATGAGGGGAGCGTTTGGGCGGAGCGCCTGCTGAAGATCGGGAGCGGGGACGAAACGATCGACCGGGCGGCCGCGCTGGGTGCGGCCGCCATGGTCGACTTCCGCCAGGGCAACTACCCGAGGGCGGTGGAACTGGCGGAGGAGGGTCTAGCGCTCGCCCGCGAGCTGGACGCCCCGGACGCCGCCGCCCAGGCGGTCACCGCCTTGGGTAACATCGCCTTCACGAAGGGGCAGCACGCCGACGCGGTGGCATGGTACGAGGAGGCGGTCGCCTTGGGGCGTGCCTCTGGCGGCGTCGACCGGCTCCTCAACGCCCTGACCAACTTCGCCATGGCGTTGACGGTGGCCGGGGATCTGGACCGGGCGGAGGCGGTCGTGGACGAGGCGTTGGCCCTGAGCCGGGCGCGGCAGCGCCGGTTCTGGGAGGCGGTCGCCCTCGCTCGTCAGGGTCTTCTTGCCCGCCATCGAGACGCGCTCGAGACAGCCTCCAACAGCTACGAAGCAGCCCTGGCGTCACTCGGGGACGGCAACGCCAGGGTTGTGGCGGGGTTGCTTTGGGACGCCGCTGATGTCGCCCGCGAACGGGGGGACCTGCCGCGGGCCGCGGCGTACCTGAGGTCCAGTCTCCAGCGCCGGTGGGCCTGGATGGAGCGGCGCGGTATCGCCGAGTGCCTCGCCGCGCTGGCCGAACTGGCCGTTCGCGCCGGGCGCCCAGAGCCAGCCCTGCGTCTCTCTGGGGCGGCAGAGGCGCTGCGCCGCGGGATTGGCATCCTCGATTCGTGGCATCTTCAGCCTCGCCGTGCCGCCGCGCTTGTGACCGCGCGCCGGGCGCTGGGCGAGGCGGCCGGAGAGGCGGCCGTCGCGTCTGGGCAATCCCTGCCGCTCTTTGAGGCGGTCGAGCTGGCGATGTCCGTTGCCGAGGCGATCCAGGCGGATCCCATCCCGCCGGCGGTGCAGCCGGTCCACGGCTTGACCAGCCGCGAGGTGGAGGTCTTGCGCATGGTCGCGACCGGGCAGTCCGACCGGGAGATCGCCGAAGTGCTGTTCATCAGCCCCCGTACCGTCCAGGCCCATCTCACCAGCATCTACAGCAAGCTCGATGTCAAAACCCGCACGGCCGCCGCCGCCGCCGCCCACCGCCTCGGGATCGCCTGACGGATCGGGACCGTTGGTGCCTCGGGACACGCCAGCGAAGGCGCCCGCCGGGAAGGATGCGTTCACGTCAGCGGCAATGCCTGCGCCCACCAGTTCAGCGATGGTACTTGCGCATCACCTCCTGCAGCCGGGATAGCGGAATCGCATGGGAGGTGCGGCCGGCGACGCCGGTGGTCGTCGTCGCCATGCACAAGGCGTTGACGATCGCCTCCTGGGTCGCGTCGGCGACGGCTTCGAAGAGCACGCTGATTGCGTCGTTTGGAACCATCTGGACGGTGGCGGGCGCGATCGTGCCGCGCGCATCCAGACCGCGAGCCGCGGTTGAGAATGCCAGGAAGAGGTCGCCGCTGCCGTTGTCGCCGTTACCACCAACACGGGCGACCCCCATGGTCGCCCGTTGGGCAATTCGCTTGCACTGGTGCGGGAGGAGCGGCGCATCGGTCGCGACGATGACGATGATCGACCCGTCGCCCGCCGGCTTTGCCCGCTGCGATGGCACCTCCGACAATGGGATCTCTCGTCCGACGGGGACGCCGTCGACGTGGAGGTGCTCCCGCCAGCCGTAGTTGGCCTGGACGAGCACGCCGACGGTCCATCCGCCCTGATCCGCCGGCAATACTCGCGACGATGTCCCCGTCCCGCCCTTGAATTCGTGGCACAACATCCCGGTGCCGCCACCGACGCAACCTTCCGCGACGGGGCCGCTCGCGGCCGCGTCGAGCGCGGCGAAGACGTGCTCCGGTTTGACATGGAAGCCGTGCATATCGTTGAGCCAGAGGTCGCTCGTCTCAGCGACGACCGGCAAGCGCCACGGCATCGTACCCGGGCCGTTCCAGCGGGAGACATCGTAGGCAACCAGGGCGTCGCGGACAACGCCGACGCTGTGGGTGTTCGTGATCCCGACGGGTGTCGTCAGCAGCCCCGACTCCTCGACCCAGTGGAGCCCGGTCATCTCGCCTGCGCCATTTAGCCGATGGTAGCCGGCGAACACAGGCTCCGCCGCGATGTCCTCGCGTGGGACGATCATGGTGACGCCGGTGCGCACCGGTCCCTGTCCGATCACCAGCGGGCCATCGCCCGCGATCAGGGTTGTATGCCCGACGCGGATCCCATCAACATCGGTGATCGCGTTCCATCGCCCGGTGGCGAACCGGCCGATGCTGATACCGAGCTCACGTGCACGCACTCGCACCTCCGTAGGTGCGGCCCCTGTCCCCATTCGAGCCCTCCATGAAAATGAGTATCCGGGCCGTTGTAAGCGATTGACCACCACTGAGACCCATCATATACTGCGGCCCACGCTCGGCGAGTCCCATACGTTGACCCATCGCCCGTTCTCCGGCCTTTGCTGTCAGTGCGCTGCACAACAGCCCGGAGACATCACCAGGGGAGGCAGAATGGTGTCGAAGTCCGCGTCGTCGCTCAACCGTCGACGGTTCGTCCAGGGCAGCGCGGCGCTGTCCGCTGCGCTGGCAATGAGCCGTCCAGCGTTCTCTTCAAACGCCGGCGCCCAGGAGGGCGGCGAACAGGTCTTGCGGCTGGCCTGTGAGGAGCCAGAAACGTTCGACCTGGGGACGATCGGTGGTGGGATCGGTATCCAGTGGGCCAATCACCTGTTCGAAGGTCTCGTTGTTTACGACTGGGAGAATCAGCAGGTTGTGCCGGGCGCGGCCGAAACCTGGGATATCTCCACCGACAATCTGACCTATACCTTCCATCTTCGCCCGGGGATGCTCTGGAGCGACGGTTCGCCCCTGACTGCCCACGATTTTGAGTACGCGATCAAGCGCAACCTTGAACCCGAATTGGCTGGGCCGCTTGCCACCTTCCTCTACCCCTTGAAGGGCGCGGAGGACTATTTCGTTGGCACCACCACCGACCCGGCGACGGTCGCGGTGACGGCGACCGACGACGTCACCTTAGAGATGACGCTGATCGGGGTGACGCCGTACTGGTTGAGCATCCTCTCCCTCTGGACCGCGATGCCGATCCCCAAGGCGGCGATCGACGCCGCTGGCGTGCAGTGGATGGAGGCCGAGACGATCGTCAGCAACGGCCGCTACACGATGGAGTCGTGGGAGCACGACCAGAGTCTTGTCATGGTCCAAAACGAGAACTACTACGGCACGAAGCCCAGCGTCACCCGCATCGAGTACACCATCTTCGAGAACCCACCGGAGCAAGCCCTCACGGCCTTCCAGACCGGCGATGTCGATCTTGCCCAGGTGACGGTCGCCAACGCTGACTTCGTCGCTGGCGATTCTGAGCTCAGCGCCTTACAGATTCGCCAGGAGGTCTCTGGGACGTGGGAACTGCGGCTCGACATGGCCAACGCGGACTCGGCCATTGCCGACGTCAACGTCCGCAAGGCGCTCTACCTGGCGATTGATCGTGAGGTACTCACCCAAACCGTGCTCAAGGGGTTCATGACCCCGGCCTACATCTTGACGCCGCCCGACATCCCGTCCCACGATCCGGCCGGTCGCCTTGAAGGGACGGTCGAAGACGCTAAGCAGTATTTGGCTGACGCTGGATTCCCCAATGGCGATGGGTTTCCCGGTATTCAGCTTGGCTTTGCCGCGGCTCAGGAGAATGCGCAACTCGTCTCGGAGGCGATCGTCCAACTGTGGAACGACAACCTCGGGATCACGAACGCGACGGCGTTTGCCGTTCCGACCGACTGGCGGACGCGGATCAGGACCGAGCCCTATGACATGTACCTCGGCCAGTGGGTGACAGACTATCCAGATCCGCACGAGTGGCATAACGTCGTCCACGAAGGCGACGCCTGGCAGAGCCACTGGAAGGACCAGACCTATCTCGACATGATCGCCGCGGCCAACGTCGAGGTCGATCCCGCCAAGCGGCTCGAACAGTACGCCGCCGCCGAGGCCTATATGATCCGCGACCAGACGGCGACGATTCCGCTCTACACCGTCGGTCGCTTCTGGGTCATCCAACCCTGGGTTCAGGGCCTGGCGCTCTCACCGTACGACGGCCCGATTCTGACCACGAACGCGGTGACGATAACCGATCAGTGAGCTGATTGAGGCGTTAGGCGTTAGGGGAACGGCCCCCTAACCCCCCGGCCCCCTTCCCCCTGCTGCGGCAGGGGGAAGGGGGTGACGCCCTGCCACTCCGAGCGGCTAACTCCTAACGCCTAAGGGCACCTGTTCATGCGCGCATTTCTCATCCGGCGATTGCTCAGTTTTATTCCCACGATGCTACTCTTCTATACCCTTGTTTTCATCCTGATCCAGTTGACGCCGGGGAACCCGTGGGACACCGCGGAGAAGCCGTTCCGGCCGGAGGTGCTCGCGGCCCTCGAAGACAAATACAACTATAGCGACCCGGTCTGGAAGCAATACGTCGATTACCTGGAGCGCGTCGTCTTTCATCTCGACTTTGGCCCCAGCTACAAGCGGAATGTCGATTCCAACGAGATCGTTGCGCGCTATTTCCCGGTGTCGCTTCAGCTTGGCGCCGTCGCCTTTGTGATCGCGATGGTCTTCGGCATCGGGCTCGGCGTGCTCTCCGCGGTCAGGCAGAACACCATCACGGACCATCTGGCGATGCTCTTCTCGGTGATCGGAGTGGCGACGCCGAGCTTCGTCGTAATTACGCTAATGGTGATTTTTCTGGCGGTTGAGCTCCAATGGCTGCCCGCCTTTGGCTGGGATGGGATCTTCAGTACTCGGATCATCATTCCGGCGGTCGCGCTTGCGTTAGGACCGATGGCGGTGATCGCACGGTACACGCGGGCGTCGATGCTTGAGACGATCCGCCAGGACTACGTCCGGACCGCCCGCGCCAAAGGTCTGGGCGAACGCCCGGTGATCATTCGCCACGCATTGCGTAATGCCCTGATCCCCGTCGTGACCGTCGCGGGGGTAGCGCTCGCCGACCTGATCACCGGTTCGTTTTTCGTTGAAGCGATCTACGGCGTTCCCGGGATGGGCCGCTACTTCGTCAGCACGGTGGCAGATAAGGACTACCCGGTGCTGATGGCCGTCACCCTTCTGTTTGCCGCGCTCATCTGGCTAATGAACTTCCTGACCGATGTCGCCTACGCGGTCCTCGACCCGCGCGTGAAGGTGAAGTAATGGCCGCCACGGTTGCCTCGGGCGTTGGGATCAAGACTCGTCGAGTCAATACGGTTGGGCGTGGGTTCTGGTTCGAAGCCTGGAGCCGATTGCGTCTCAACCGGGCCGCCATGGCGGGACTTACCGTCATCGGTGTCCTCGTCGTCCTGGCGATCCTTGCGCCGCTTCTGACGCCGTATCACTACGCTGACGGTAATCTGCTGGCCGGATCACAGGGACCGAGTCGCAGCCATCTGCTCGGCACCGACGAACTGGGGCGCGACATCCTGACGCGGCTGCTCTACGGGGCGCGGGTGTCCTTGACGGTCGCGATTGCCGCCCAGATCGTGATCGTCCTGATCGGCGTCCCGGTCGGGCTGCTTACCGGCTACGTCGGCGGCTGGCTCGACATGGCGGTGATGCGCGTCATCGACGCGATCTACGCGCTCCCGAGCCTGCTCATCGCGATCCTGATCATGTCCATGTTGCGTAGCAACATCTCGGCGTCGGCCAAGGCATCAGGCAATTGGCTGACATCTCTCGACCGGTTGACCGAGGGATTGGTCGGGATCTTCATCGTGATGTCGCTCACCCACTGGTTGACCGTGTCGCGGCTCGTGCGTGCCCAGGTCCTGTCAGTCAAAGAGCGAGAACACGTTGAGGCGGCGAGGACCCTTGGCGCGACCGTGCCCCGGATCGTCGGGGTCCACATCCTGCCCCATGTCCTCGCCCCGGTGATTATCGCGATCGCCTTCGGTGTTCCTGGCGCGATCATGCTCGAGGCCAGCCTCTCCTTCCTCGGCATCGGGGTCAACCCACCTACCCCCTCCTGGGGACTGATGATCTCGGGCGGGATCACCAACATGCGCTCCCATCCGCACATGCTGATCTCCCCTGCTCTGACACTCGGCGTGACATTGCTCGCCTTCACCTTCTTAGGCGACGGCCTACGGGACGCGATGGATCCGCATATGAAGCGGTGAGGCGTTGGGCGTTCGATGGTTGCTTCCAGCCGAACGCCGAACCCCGTCAGGAGGAACTGCGCATACCCACCAACCGTCATCCTGAGCTTGCGAAGGATCTTGGCGCTTCAGCGCCTTCGTCCTCGTTGGAGAAGACGAAGCTTCGCGGTCGGCAGCAAAGGCCGTGAACGGCCAAGATCCTTCGCTCCGCTCAGGATGACAGGTTGCCTGTTGCAGACGCACAACGCCCCAACCCTTAACTCCTCGTAAAGGAGACGATGTGACCAGGACTATCCCCGGGACCCGGGAGACGACGCTGACACCGGCGCTCATTGCGCACCAGAAGACGATCTCAGCGCCTCGGCTCTCGCCGGACGGGCGAACGCTCGCGTTTGCCGCTGAGTACGACGGGCGGACCGATCTCTTCGTCCTCGGGGAGAAAGGCTGGCCGGTTCAAGTAACTGCCGACCGAGCGATGTCCGGCGGCAACTACGCCTGGTCTCCGGACGGTGCTGGGTTCGTCTTCACGGCATCAGACGGCAAACTCTGGCTTTGCCCGGCGCATGGCGGGTCACCCCGGCGATTGACGCTGCGCGAGGGCCGGCACCAAACACCGCGGTACTCGCCCGACGGACGCTTCGTCAGCTTTATCTGCGATCGCGGCGACGAGATCGACGTGGTGGTGGTGTCGGTTGACGGGACGTGGCAGCGCGTCCTCAATCGGGCGACGGACTTCCCGATGGATCCGTCCTGGTCACCAGACGGGACGCGCGTCGTCTGGCATGCCTATCCGAACAACCAGATGCCGTGGGATGAGAGTTCGCTCGTCGTCGCCGACGTCGAAGGTGGCGAGCCGCGGACCATTGCCCAGGCGTCGCGGACAGCCTACGCCAATGCCCGCTTCTCGCCGGACGGCAGTCGCATTGTCTGTGTCTGCGATCACTCCGGCGCGCTCAACGTCACGGAGTTCAGCGCGGACGGCGCGGACCGGCACCTTCTCCATGAGGACCGCTGGGAGCACGGCGAGCCAGCCTATTCGCCCGACGGCCAGACGATCGTCTTCACCCGCAACGTCGACGGTGACTACACGCTCTGGGCCGTGGAGAGTGGCGGCGGAAATGTGCGACCGCTGACGGATGATCCTGGTCGGGCCGGTAGTCCATCGTGGACACCGGACGGGCAGACGGTTGTCTACGTCCACGAAAGCCCCGTCGCTCCGCCCGACGTCTGGGAGGTCGATGTGGCGACCGGGCGCCGCCGCCAGCGCACGTTTGCGGCGATGGGCGGCATTTCCGCCGACGACCTGACGATGCCGGAGCACGTGACCTGGACAAGTCCCGATGGGTTCGAGGTCCACGGGCTGCTCTACACGCCGAAGGTGATCGAACCTGGACAGCATGGGTGTCTCGTCGAGATCCATGGCGGGCCGATGAACCAGTCTCGCGCCGCCTGGAACGGACTGCTGCAATACCTCGTCCAGCGCGGCTGGGTGGTGATCCAGCCGAACTATCGCGGAACTCTCGGGTATGGCCGGGCCTATCGCGAGGCGCTCTTTGGATCATGGGGCAAAGGTGACCTCGAGGACAACCTGGGCGGGATCGACCTTTGCGCGGATCGGGGACTGATTCGGCCCGATCGTGTGGTGGCGTGGGGTGGCAGCGCGGGCGGCTACTCGACCATCGTCTGCCTGACGGGCGCCCCCGATCGGTTCGCCGCCGGCGTGGCCCTCTTCGGGCTCTACGATCTCTACTCGGCAGGGCTCGAGACACACCGCTACGAGCGCTACTACGTCGAGACGATCCTCGGTTCAACGGCAGACAACCAGGCGCTCTGGCACGAGCGGTCGCCGCTCAACGTCGTCGACCGGATCCAGGCGCCAGTCCTGCTCCTCCAGGGCGGACGCGACCCCGCCGTGATGCCCGCCCAGTCGGAGACGCTGAACCGGGAGTTGGAACGGCATCGCATTGACTACGAGTACGTCTTCTATCCGGACGAAGGCCACGGGTTCCGCAAAGTCGCCAATAACATCGACTACGCCCAGCGGATGGATCGCTTCCTCTGTCAGAAGGTCTTGCGCGCACCGGAGCCCGGCCCTCTCGGCACGCTCCCCTATCCACCGATGCCGATCCGTGACTGGAGTCGGTAAGCGATAGGCGTGAGCGGACGACTCGGCACTCATTCCCGTGATCCCGGGCAGTAGTGCCTTCGTCCCGTGCCACTCGGTCGCCAGTGCAAACCGGCGGCGAAGCCGGCGGCGACAACGTCTCCATGCGTGATGCAATGAGTAATGGCAACCATGGAGCGGCCAGTGGTGAGTTCCGAAGGTACGCCTTCGAATTCTGAGTCGGTGGCAGACGCGCTGATCTTGGGCGGGTTGACGTCGGAGAAGCGGTACCACAGTACCGAGGCTACGCCTTCCAGCGCGCTGATCGCCAAGTCCTCCGGGGTACAATCAAACGTATGTTCAGGGCGTTAGAAGGCGGGGCAAGCAGGCCGGGGTCAGGTCCAGGTGGTGGTTTTCTTGGGGCACGGGGGGCGCGGTGACGCGCGTGTCCTCGTTTACCCGCTCACGGATCGGCGGTAATGGCCACAGATCCGGGGCGGATGCGCGACGCTCCTCCTGCCATCGTGCCCCTGAGCGGTCGTCGCTGGATTGCCTGGCCGCCGGCGGTCTGGCGCTCACCCTCGGCGGAGGCCGGCTCCGCCCTCAGGCGCTGGCGGCGAGCGAGGCAACACCCGTGGCTGACGGACCATTCCTGGGAGAGCAGGCTGCGGCAATGGAGCAGATCGTCGACGACTTCCTCGCCAGCACTGGCACACCGGGCGCCCTTGCCGGCGTTTGGATTCCCGGTCACGGCGCCTGGACCTATGCCGCCGGGGTCGGGAACCTGGAAGCCACCACCCCGATCGCGCTCGACGACGCCGTCCGCATCGCCAGCATCACCAAGACCTTCACCGCGACCGTCGTCCTCCAGTTGGTCGACGAGGGCATGCTTGGTCTGGACGATGTGCTGGAGACCTACTACCCCGGCATGCCAAATGGCGACAGGATCACGATCCGGCACCTACTCGGCATGCGCGCCGGTCTGTTCAACTGGGTCGAGGATCCCGGGTTTGAGGAGGCGTTCGACGCCGACCCGCTGATGGAGTGGTCGCCGGAGCAGGGGATCGATCTGGCCCGGACCAATCCGGTCTATTTCGAGCCGGGCGAGGGATTCCACTACGCGGAGACGAACTACTTCTTGCTCGGCGTCATCGCCGAGAACCTCACCGGCAAGCCGATTCACGACCTCATCACCGAGCGCATCCTGACCCCGCTCGGTCTGCAACGCACCTCGTTCGCGACCACACCGGAGATGCCCGAACCCTACGTGCGCGGTTACCTGGCCGACCCGGCCGGCGGCGCCGCGCGCGACGTCACCGCCGTCAACCCGGACGTGCCCTGGACCGCCGGCGCCATGATCTCGACCATCGATGACCTGCGCGTCTGGTCCGAAGCCTTGGTGGGCGGCACCCTCCTCAGCCCCGGTACCCAGGCCGAACGCCTCAAGACCCTGCCGATCTCCGCGGACGCCCCCTTCCGCTACGGCCTCGGCATCTTCGAGGTCCTCGGCTTCTTCGGCCACAACGGCGGCATCTATGGCTACAGTACCTTCATAGGCCATCGTCCCGACGATGGTGCCACCATCGTCACCGCGACCAACCTCGCCGACAACGACGGCGGCGGTGCCGACCAGATTTTTGCGAGTCTCGCCCAACTCCTCTACCCCTCACTCTTCGGGGCGTAAGGGGCGGGGTAACGCGTTGTCTGACTTGACCAGGTCTGAACGATCCGCTGCGGGTGGACCTGGCCATCAACGACTTCGTATGGACAGACGTGGGCGATTGCCGGTGGATCCGATACTCGATGCTATCATCCCTGAGTGAGGACTTCCCGGACCCGAGAGTTAGGCACCGCAGACGCGCAGCCGTCCCGAGACGTAGGAGAGGCGCCGATGGTCGCCACCCATCCAAAGACCAGAGAAGATCTCGACCGGCTGGGCGCTGCTGGCGAGCGGAAGGAGCTCATCGACGGGGAACTGCGGGAGAAGGCCGCGGTGAGCCAGCGGCACGGAGAGATCGAGATTCAACTGACGATCCCCCTTGGCTCGCACGTCTTGTCCAATGGGCTCGGCCGCATTTATCCCTCCGACACGCAGTTCACCGTGGCGCGCGATCCTGACACAGTGCTGATCCCGGACTTGGCGTTCGTGCGTGCCGACCGCGTGCCGCCGGAAGCAGATCGCTGGCACATCGCCCCATTTGCCCCAGATCTCGCCGTCGAGGTCATTTCTCCGAGCGACCGCTACGTCGAGGTGATGGAAAAGATCGAGCGATATGGACGAGCTGGAGTGCCGCTGGTCTGGCTGGTCGATCCCCGCCGCCGGGTGGTCGAGGTCCATGCGGCGGGCCGGCCGCCGATCACGCTGCACGAGTCCGAGACTCTGGACGGTGGTGAGGTGCTGCCCGGGTTCGCGCTCTTGGTGGCGGAAATCTTTCGCTAGCTCTGCAGGTCTCGTTCCCGGCTCTTCGCGCGGACTGCAATAATCACCCGGCCAGCGGGATCGTGCGCGTTCCATTTGGGACATGCGTCAGGGTCTTCGCGATGTGTTCGGGGAGGGTCGGGTGAAGATCGTCGAGGTGCGTACACATTTCGTCGACCAGTTCCTGTTCGTGACGGTCCATACCGATGCCGGGATGGTCGGTACCGGCGAATCGGGGGCGTGGGGCTTTCTGGAGGCCTCCGGCAAGGCCGTGGAGACCTTCGCGCGCTACCTCATCGGCCAGGACCCGCTCCTGATCGAGCACCACTGGCAGTACCTTTACCGCTGGACCCACTTCCGCGGTGCCGCCATCATGGGCGCGCTCTCGGCGATCGACATCGCGCTGTGGGATATCGCCGGCAAGCACTATGGCGTGCCGGTCTACAAACTCCTCGGCGGGCCGACCCGCGACAAGGCCCGCGTCTACACCCACGTCTTCGGCCAGACGCGGGAGGAACTCGTCCAGGGTTGCATCGAGGCGAAGGCGCAAGGTTTCACCGCCATCGGCCACCTGACGCCCTTCACTGATTCTCCCCGGAACGAGCCCTACTTCAAGACGCACGCCGCCAAGATGGGCGACGCGATCGAGACGGTGCGCCAGTACCGCGAGGCCGTCGGCGATGACGTCGACCTGTGCATCGAGATCCACCGCCAGCTGACGCCCGCCGAGGCGGTGGTGCTGGCCCGGGGCATCGAGCCCTACCACCCCTTCTTCTACGAGGACCCGATCCTGCCGGACAACTTCGACGCCATGGGGCTGGTGGCCCAGCAGATCCACATCCCGATCGCCACCGGCGAGCGGCTGCACACCATCTTCGAGTTCGAGATGCTCCTGGCGCGGGGAGCGGTGCAGTACGTGCGCCCCGACGTCTGCATGTGCGGCGGGATCAGCGGCGCCAAGAAGATCGCGGCGCTGGCCGAGGCCCGCCACGTCGAGGTCGTGCCCCACAACCCGCTCGGGCCGGTGAGCACGGCTGCCTGCCTGCAGATCGCCGCCGCCATCCCGAATTTTGCCCTGCAGGAGTACCCGCTGGGCGAACTCGTGCCGCCCAAGAGCGAGATCGTCTCCCGGCCGCTCTCCCTGCGAGGCCGGCTTCCTGGCGATCCCGCAGGAGCCGGGCATCGGCATCGACCTGGCCGAGGACGCCGCCGAGCGCTTCCCGTTCCGGCCGCGCGAGGTGGTCACCCGCCTCAAGACCGACGGTTCGGTCATGGACCAGTAGGAAACACCAGAACGGCGCGAAACTACCTGTCGAGGAGATGAGACTGCTGAGTCGCGTGAGCCCGCATAGCGCGCGTGGCTTTCGCCTGCCTCTCACGCCTCACGATGAGGCAACATGCCATAGGGCGTTGTCCATTTCGCTAAAACGTTGGTGCGATATTCGCATATGGGTTCGTTGCCACATGGCGAGAATGAACCAAAATCTCCGAACTGTTGACGAATATCGCGGGCGCTGATAGGCTGCAGCCATCGCACCGGTGGACCACATTCTTCACGGCCAAGAGGTTTCTATGTGGCGTAGCGACGCAGCGTGCACGGTTGCCCTCACGTTCGACTTCGACGCCGAGTCCGTCTGGTTGGGATCGTTCAAGCTGGACAGGCCCTCCGCCCTCTCCCGCGGCGCCTACGGCGCCTTCGAGGGGGTCCCCCGCATCCTCAAGTTGCTCGAGAAACATGGGCTGCCCGCTACTTTCTTCATTCCCGGCGACACCGCCGACCGCCATCCGACCGTCGTCCGCGACATCGTCGCTGGTGGCTACGAGGTCGGGCACCATGGGTACTTGCACGAGCCGCCGCACCTCCTCGAGCCCCAGGAGGAGCGCGACATCATGGAGCGCGGCCTCGAAGCCCTGGCCCGCCACGGGGTGACGCCCACCGGCTACCGCTCACCCTCCTGGGAACTCTCCAAGGCCATCCATGCCACTGCTGGAGGAGTACGGTTTCCGCTACGACTCGAGCATGCTCGCCCGCGATACTCCCTACTGGGTTGATGTCGATGGCCGGGTGACCGACATCGTCGAGATCCCCTCGGCCTGGGAGCTGACCGACTCCGCCCACTTTCTCTTCGCCCCCAGCGCCGGCATCATCGGCCTCAGCGCGCCATCGAAGGTCGAAGAGATCTGGCGCGGGGATTTTGATGGCTCCCTTGCCGATGGCGGCGTCTTCGTCTTGACCCTTCATCCCCAGATCATCGGGCGCCACCACCGCATGCGCCTGCTCGACCGCACCATCCAGTACATCCGGGCCCACGACGGCGTTCGCTTCGTGCAGATGCACGAGATCGCGGAGTCCTTCCGCGCGCAGAAGGAGGCATAAGGCTGGGCGAATCCTCGTCTCCGCGTCCCCGCTCGTTCGCGTCCTGACTCTCTAGTAGGAGTTTCACTGTGGCAGAGCACCAGCCGGAATCCCAGAACGAGATCGTCCGTCACACCCTGCGCCTCGCCCGCGCGATCTCCCGCCGCGACCTGATGCGAACCGCCCTCGCCGGCTCCGCCGCCGTCGCCGCGGCGGGTGGCCTCCGTGCCGCCTCAGTAGGCGCCGCGGGCGGCAGCGGAACCCGCTCCGTTCGGGCGCTGGCCCAGGACGAGACGCCGGTCGCGGGCGGCACGCTTCTGGTCGGCGTTACCGGCCAGCCGGACACGATGGATCCGCACAAGGCGACCATCTACACTCTCTCCAGGTCTACGACAACATCTTCAGCAAACTGATCAACATCGACCCGGAGCTGAATTACATCCCCGGCCTGGCGGCGTCCTGGACGAATCCCAGCCCGACTGAGTACCAGTTCGAGTTGGTCCAGAACGCCGTCTTCCACAACGGCGAGCCGTTCACCGCCGCCGACGTCAAGTACACCTTCGATCGCATTAAGGACCCCGAGACGGCCTCTCCTTCCGCGACCCTCTTCGAGTCGCTGCAATCGGTCGAGGTCCTCGGCGACTACTCAGGTGAAATTCACTCTCTCCGCGCCGTTCGGCCCGTTCCTCTCCGCGTTGGCCGGCGCGAGCCAGATCGTCAACCAGAAGGCTGTCGAGGCCGCCGATCCTGCTCGCAACCCGGTCGGTACCGGCCCCTTCAAATTCGTGGAGTGGGTCCCGGATGACCACGTCACACTCGAGCGCTGGGACCAGTACTTCAAAGACGGTAAGCCGTACCTCGACCAGATCGTCTTCCGCGGACTGCCGGTCGACGACACCCGCATGGCGGCGCTGCAGAGCGGCGAGGTCAACTGGGTCGACGCCATCCCGCTCCAGAAAGTGGCGTCCGTCAGCAGCGGCGACGAGTACAACTACTACACCGCCCCGGTCGCGGGCCTGCCAGACTTCCTGGTGATGAACTGCTCGAAGCCACCGTTCGACAACATCAAGCTGCGTCAGGCGGTGGCCTGGGCGACCGACCGCGAGACGATCCTGCAGCTCGCCTACTCCGGTGTGGGTGAGGTCGCGAACGAGGAGATGGCGACTGGGAGTGCCTGGCACTCCGGCCTGACCACCTACTCCGCCGCCCCGGACATCGAGAAGGCGAAGCAGCTCCTGACCGAGTCCGGCTTCGACACCTCACAGTCCATCACCTATCTGGGGCTGCCGCAATACCCCGAGCTGCTGCGCACGGGCGAGATCTTGAAGGACAACCTCTCCAAGATCGGGCTCAATATGGAGATCGAGCAGCAGGAAGTGACGGTCTGGGGCCAGAATCTCTTTGGCAAGAACTACGAGATCACCTCGGCCTATGCCGCCACCATGCTCGACCCGGACGACTTCTATCACGGCGTCCTGTACTCGACTCGCGGGCTCCAATTACGTCGGCTATGCCAACACCGACCTCGACGCACTGGCGGATGCCGGCCGGACCGAGACCGACTTCGAGGCGCGCAAGGCGATCTACAAGCAGGCGCGGGAATAGTGAACACGGAGGTCCCGCATCACCTTCGTCCACTACGAGCTGCTCAACTACGCCACCGCGACGAACGTGCTCGGTACCCAGATCTACCCATCGATGGAGCTCCGCTTCGAGGACGTCTGGATCAAGCCGTAGGGATTCCTTTCCGCCGCAGGGAGCGCCGGACTAACGGCGCTCCCGCGCGAAACCTCGGAGCGCACGTGGGCATCCTGTTCTTTATCGTCAAACGCATCCTGATCGCCGTGCCGGTCCTGATCGGCATGTCGATTCTCGTGTTCAGCCTGATCCATCTGGTACCCGGCGATCCCGCTCTGGTCATGCTGGGCCTGACCGCAACCCCCGAAAATGCGCCACCCTTCACAAACAACTCAATCTCGACGATCCCCTCTGGCAGCAGTACCTGACCTGGCTGTGGGCCGTTCTCCACGGGGATCTGGGTACCGATTACCGCTCCCATGAACCGTTGACCGAAATGCTGCTTAGCCGGTTGCCGGTCACTCTGGAGTTGACGCTCCTGGCGAGCGTTTTGTCGATCCTGATCGGGGTGCCGCTGGGCGTCCTCGGCGCGGTCCGGCGAAAAGGGCCGGCGGATGTCGCCGGCACCGCCGTCTCCCTGGTTGGAATCTCGGTGCCGGACTTCTGGCTCGGTGTCCTCCTCGTCCTGCTGGTCTCGCTCAAACTCGATTGGCTGCCCCCGTCGGGTTACAGACCGATCTCGGAGGGTCTCGTCGACAATCTGCGCTACATGATCTTGCCCGCGCCTACGTTGGCCATCTCGATGGCTAGCGTGCTCCTGCGCACCACCCGAGCGGCGATGCTGGAGGTCCTGAGCCAGGACTACATCACGTTCACCCGGGCCAAGGGAGTGCGCGAGCGCCTCGTCATCTATAAGCACGCGCTGCGCAACGCCTCGATCCCGATCGTGACGGTCCTTGGCCTCCAGTTCGGCTTTCTTCTGGGTGGCGCCGTCATCGTCGAGTCGATCTTCAGCCTGCCTGGTATCGGCCGGATGACGCTCAATGCCGTTAACACCCGCTCGTACCCGATCATCCAGGGGGGCGTCCTCATCATCGGGGTGCTCTTCATGCTGGTGAACCTCGTCACCGATCTCCTCTACGCCGTGTTAAACCCCCGGATCCGCTATGAGTAGCGAGATCGCGACCGCCGCCACGACGGCACCGACCGCCCCAGACTGCTCGGAAGGTGGCATGCGCCTCGATTTGCTGAGCGCGCTCCGCCGCTATCCGGCCCTGACGGTCGGGTGCATCATCATCCTGATCCTGATCGTCCTCGCCCTGGCTGCCCCGCTCATCGCGCAGGAACCACCCAACGCGATCAACGCCGACGCCGTCCTCCTGGGTGTGAGCTGGGACCATCCATTCGGCACCGACAACCTCGGGCGGGACATGTTCAGCCGCGTCCTCCACGCCTACCGGATCTCGCTCCTGATCGCCTTCGCCGCGACCGCCGCCTCACTTGTGGTGGGAGTTCCGCTCGGGCTGATTGCCGGCTATGCCGGTGGCTGGACCGACAACGTCGATCATGCGAGTCATGGACGTCTTCTTCGCCTTCCCGACGATCCTGCTCGCCATCGCCTTGATCGCGGCCCTTGGCTCGGGCACCGGCGTCCTCGTCCTCGCGATCGGCACCATCTACGTGCCCTACATCTCCAGAGTGGTGCGTGGGTCTAGCCTCGTCCTGAAGCAGGAACTCTTTATTGAAGGCGCTCGTGCCCGCGGAGCCGGGCCGCTCCGCCTCATGTTCCGGCACATCCTCCCCAACTGCCTCGGGGCCATCCTGGTCCAGGTCTCCCTCATGCTCGGTTTTGCAATTCTGATCGAGGCTGCACTCTCTTTCCTCGGCCTCGGCACGGCGCCGCCTGCTCCCTCGCTGGGGCGGATGCTCTCTGATGGCCGCGATTTCATGAGCGACAACCCACCCGTGGTCGTCTTCCCGGGCGCCGCGATCGCCCTGGCGGTTCTTAGTTTCAACCTCATCGGAGACGGCGTCCGCGATTGGGCGGACCCACGCCGGCGCGGGCGCTAAAGGGACGAGAAAGATGAGCTTCGACACCATTCTCACCAACGCGACCGTGCTGACGATGGATCCAGCCCGCCCTCGCGCCGGGGCTGTCGGGATCAAGGGCGACCGCATCGCCTGGGTCGGCGACCCCGACGACGTCGCGACGCACCTCACCGGTGTCCGCCACACGATGGACCTTGGCGGCGCCACCGTCGTCCCCGGTTTCAACGATGCCCACAACCACCTCCTCCTGCTCGGTCACTGGCTGAGCCAGATCGATTGCTCATTCCCGACCATCCGCTCCATCTCCGAGATCGTGGCGGCCGTTGGTGCCCGCGTCGCGGAGACTCCCGAAGGGGAGTGGATCGAGGGCCGCGGGTACGACGACAACAAACTCCACGAGCACCGCCACCCGACCCGCTGGGACCTCGACGCGGTCGCTCCTCACAACCCGGTCCTGATCCGCAACGCTTCCGGCCACATGTGCGTCGTCAACAGCCGCGCCCTGGAGATCGCGGGAATCACAGCGGAGACCGAGCCGCCGTTTGGCGGGGCGATCCACATCGATCCCGCCTCGGGGGAGCCGTCCGGCCTCCTTCAGGAGATCGCCCAGAAGCTCATCCCGCTGCCGTTCATCCCCAGCGACCACGATGCCCTGCATCGCTGTCTGGACGTGGCGAGCCGTGCCTACCTCTCCGCGGGGATCACCAGCAGTCAGGAGGCCGGCATCTTCTCCACGCCGGAGTTCACCGTCTTCCAGCAGGCCTGGGAAGCGGGGACACTGCCGCTGCGGACCTACATGATGATCCGCGACCCTTTCTAGATGCCCTCGAAAAACTCGGCATCTACACCGGTTTCGGCGACGACCGTCTCCGCGTCGGCTCCTTCAAGTTGCTGGCCGACGGCTCCCTGATCGGCCGCACGGCCCTCGTCTCGGAGCCGTTCCTCGAAGATCCCCGGTCCGATAACCTCGGCCTGGCGATGATGCCCCAGGAGGAGCTGGACGATCTGATCTGGCGCGGCCACTCGGCGGGCTGGCAAGTGGCGATCCACGCGATCGGCGACCGGGGCATCGAGATGTGCCTCGACGGCTTCGAGCGCGCCCTTGCCCGCAAGCCCCGCGCCGATCACCGGCACCGGCTGGAGCATTGCGGCATCCTCCGCCCCGATCTGATCCGCCGGATCAAAGAGATGGGGGTCATCCCAGTCGGCCAGCCGCCCTTCGTCTACGAGTTCGGCGATGGCTTCCTCCGCCACCTCGGCCGGGAGCGCAGCCAGTTGACCTACGCCCTCAAGACCGTCCTCGACGCCGGCATCCCCCTGGCGGCCAGCTCCGATTCGCCGGTCTCCTCCTTCCAGCCGCTCATCGGCATCAAGCTGGCCGTGACCGAGCGGACGGCGACCGGCACCGAATTCGCCCCGGCCGAGGCGATCTCGGTCGAGCAGGCGATTGCCCTCTACACCAGTGCCGGCGCGTTCGCCTCCTTCGACGAGCAGCGCAAAGGCACCATCACCCCCGGCAAGCTGGCCGACTTCGCGATTCTCGGCGCGGATCCACGCACGGTCCCCGCCGACGAGATCGACCAGATCCCCGTCCTCGGCACGATCTCCGGCGGCAAGCTCGTCTACGAATCGGCGCTCTCACCGAGCGCCGCTGTTCCGGCCTGAGGGAGCGATGAGTCTGCTTAGCGTTCGCAATCTGGCAGCCGAATATCGGGACGGCGATACCGCGGTCCGTGCCGTCGACGGGGTCTCATTCGATGTCGAGCCCGGCGAGATCGTCGGTCTGGTCGGGGAATCCGGCTGTGGCAAGACGACCGTTGGCTTCTCGCTCCTCGGTCTCCTGCCGCCCAACGCCGGGGTGGTCGGCGGCGAGGTGACCTTTGATGGGCACGATCTTCTGAATCTCAGCGATGCCGAGCGCCGCGCCCTGCGCGGCAACCGGATCGCGATGATCTTCCAGGACCCGATGACCTCCCTCGATCCGTCGTTCACGATCGGCGACCAGCTGATGGAGCCCCTCCAGACACATCTCGGGCTCGGCCGCCAGGCGGCGCGCCAGCGCGCGATCGACCTGCTGACCCAGGTTGGGATTCCTTCTCCGGTGGAGCGGTTGCGGCGCTACCCGCACGAGTTCAGCGGAGGCATGCGCCAGAGGGTCGTGATCGCCATCGCGCTGGCCTGCGACCCGGCCCTGCTCATCTGCGACGAGCCGACTTCTGCCCTCGACGTGACGGTCCAGGCCCAGATCTTGAGCTTGCTCCGGGCGCTGAAACGCGAGCACCAGCAGACCGGCATCCTCATGATTACCCACGATCTGGGGGTCGTCGCCCAGCTCTGCCACCGGGTGGCGGTGATGTACGCCGGCCAGATCGTCGAGCAGGGCCCCGTCCGCGATGTCTTCGCCCAGCCTCGCCACCCGTACACCCGGGGTTTGCTCGGATCTCTTCCCGGTCGTGTCGCTCGCGGCGCCCCGCTCAGCCAGATCGACGGCACCGTTCCCGACCCACGGCACCTACCCAGCGGCTGCCGCTTCCACCCCAGGTGCCAGTATGCGACCGCTATCTGCCAGACTCCCCCGCCAACCCACACCGTGCACGCGCAGCAGGTCGCCTGCGTGCTCTACGACAAAGGGGCGCAGCATGTCTTTGCCTGAGCCGGTCGTGGAGATCCGAGACCTCCGCACCTACTTCCCGGTGCCGCAAAACGTGGTCTCCCGTCTCCGCAACGGACCAACGATGGTGCGCGCGGTCGACGGTGTCAGCCTCACCGTCAACCGGGGCGAGACTGTCGGCCTGGTCGGTGAGTCCGGGCTGTGGCAAAAGCACGCTGGGCCGCTCGATCCTGCGCCTGGTCCAACCCACGAGCGGCGATATCCGGATCGACGGGACGGATGTCGTCCGCGCCTCTGGCCCGGAATTGCGCCAGGTCCGCCGTCGCGCCCAGATCATCTTTCAGGACCCGGCGTCGTCGCTGAACCCGCGCATGACCGTCGGCCAGACCCTGAACGAACCGCTCGAGATCTATAAGATCCGCTCCCGCACCGAGCGCCGCGAGCGGGTTGAGGAACTCCTGGGGCTGGTCGGCTTGCCGCGTGGGGCCGCCGATCGATTCCCACATCAATTCAGCGGTGGTCAACGCCAGCGTGTCGGCATCGCCGCCGCTCTTGCGCTCGAACCGTCGGTGATCGTCGCCGACGAACCGACATCGGCCCTTGATGTATCGGTTCAGGCCCAAATCCTGAACCTCCTTCAGGGACTGCAGAAGTCGCTCGGGGTCGCCTACCTCTTCATCTCCCACAACCTCGATGTCGTCCGCCACCTCAGCGACCGCATCGCCGTGATGTACCTGGGCAAGATCGTCGAGAGTTCTCCGACCGAGGCGCTTTTCAAGACGCCCCTGCATCCCTACACCCGGGCGCTCCTCAGCGCGATCCCCGATCCCGACCCGGACGCCCGCCACGAGCCCGTCCTCCTCAGCGGCGAGATCCCGAGCCCGCTCAATCCTCCCGCCGCCTGCCGGTTCCATCCCCGCTGCCCGATCGCCCGCCCCCGTTGCGCGACGGTCGAGCCTGACCTCCTCGGTGATGAGGACGACCACCTGGTCGCCTGCCATGCGGTCGCCTGGGCCCGCGCCCGGGCGCGACCGGGAGAAAACCTCCCTGACCTGTCCGGGTGGGACGATGCACAGCCGAGCCAGGCCGAAGGGTGGGGAACCGCATGACGTTTGAACTCGACGATACGGACCTGAGTATCCTCGAGCTCCTCGAAGAGAACGGCCGCCGGCCGAATGTCGAGATCGCTCGCCTGCTCGGCATCGCCGAGTCGACCGTGCGCAAGCGGGTCGATCGGATGCAACAGGCCGGGGCCTTCCGGACCGTAATCGTGCCCGACTTCTCCGTGCTTGGCCTCGAAGGGCACATCATCGTCGGGGTCCACGCCGAACTTGGCGCGGCGGTCGATATCGCCGAGCAGCTTGGCGCGCTGGAGGAGGTCCGCTTCGTTGCCCTGACGACCGGCGCGTTCGACCTGATCGTCGAGGTCTACCTGCCCGCGATCAGCGACTTCCTCAGCTTTATCCAGGACGATCTCTCCCAGATCCCTGGCATCAAGGGAGTCGAGACCGCGACCGTCCTCCAACTCCCGAAGAGTCGCTACAACTGGATCAAGATGCTCCGCCGCGGCAGGGCCCGCCAGGAGTTGGCGGCTCATACGAAGAACGCTCAGGACAATTTGGCCACCCGTCGACCATAGCTCCAACGGAGGACCCTCGATGCCAGGAATGCCAGGAATGCCAGGACGCCAAGAACTGCTGCCGACCGCCGCGTCGCGGTCTCGCTCACCTTCGACTTCGACGCCGAATCGGCCTGGCTGGGTGCCTTCAAGGTCGACACCCCGTCTGCCCTTTCCCGGGGAGCCTACGGCGCGAACGAGGGCGTGCCTCGTATCCTGCGCCTGCTTGAGAAGTACAGCCTACCCGCGACCTTCTTCATCCCCGGCGATACCTGCGACCGCCATCCCGACGTGGTCCGCGCCATCGCGGCCGCCGGCCACGAGATCGGCCACCACGGCTACCTCCACGAGGCCCCCCACCTACTCAACCCCGAGGAAGAGCGGTCGATGATCGAGCGTGGCCTCGACGCGATCGACCGCATTACAGGAACCAAACCCCTTGGCTACCGCTCGCCGTCCTGGGAACTCTCAAAGGCGACATTCGGCCTTCTGGAGGAGTACGGCTTTGACTACGACGCCAGCCAGCTCGCCCGGGATCGGCCCTACTGGGTCGAGGACGACGGCCGCAAGACGGACATGGTCGAGGTCCCGTCCGCCTGGGAGCTTTGTGACTCCGCCCATTTCCTCTTCGCCTACAACCCCGTCTACCTGATGGGGATGAGCGGCCCATCGAAGGTCGAAGAGATCTGGCGCGAGGACTTCAACGGGATCTACGAGGAGGGCGGCGACGGCTGCTACGTCCTGACGATGCACCCCCAGATCATTGGCCGCCACCACCGCATGCAGATGGTGGAGCGGACCATCGACCACATCCTCGCGCACGACGGCGTCTGGTTCGCCCAGATGAAGGACATCGCCCAGGATTTCCGGCAGCGGGCCGCCGCGAATGCCGCCTAGTACCCTGTGCAGAGGCATCTGTCTCATTGGATCGAGGAACGATGCCGCTCCGATCCTTCCTGTCATTCCGAGCTTGTCGAGGAATCTCGAAGGGCGAGTTGAGACAAGGAAGCCCCGACCTTCGAGAATATGGTGCCGTGCTCTCGAAAACCCCGGCACGATCGTCGCGCCTTCCCCGCTAAGCAGGTCGAGGTAAGTTGATCGTTGGTTGGGCGAGGCGGCGGGCGCGGGTGGTGAGGGCGGTCTCGACGGCGGCTTGGAGGGCGATGTCGGTCGGGTGGCTGCGCTCGGGGAGGTCCTGGTGCTTGGTGTGGCGCCAGACGGGCTCGATCGGGTTGAGCTCGGGGCTGTAGGGTGGGAGGAAGCAGAAGTGGACATCGGCGGCGGCGAGGCTGGGGAGGTTGTCCTTGACGGCTTGGCTGTGGTGGACCGCATAGTTGTCCAGCACGACCACGCACGGGCGCGATCGCCGCTTGGCGCCCTCTCCGGCCAGGCGGCGGACGAAGGCGAGGTGGGCGGCTGCATCGGAGCGTCCCTCGGCTTGGCGCCGGGTCTCGTAGACGAGCCGCGGGCCGGCCGGGTCGTAGGGGGCGAGGGCGCCCACGACGTTGACCCGCCGGCCTTGGGGCGCTTCGTGCGGCACGACCAGGCGGCGCCCCAAGCGGCCCCAGCCATAGCCGGTTGGCAGGGTCGGGCAGAAGCCGCTCTGGTCGAGGAACCATAGGTCGATCACGCCGGTCACGCGCTTTTTTTGAGGCCATCGAGTTCGACCACTTTGGCGTCGTACCCCTCCGGGTCGCGTCGTTTGTGGGCCAGCGAGGTGACGGTGCGCTTCCAGCCGAAGCGGCGGGCGTGGAGCAGGCGACTGAGGTGGTCGGGGTGAACCTGGACCCCGCGCTCGTGCGCCAGCCAGGTCACGAATTGGGCGGTCGTCCAGGTCCGCCCGCCGGCGTCCAGCAGGGTTTCGAGGGCATCGAGGTGCGCTGCGGTGACGGTGGGTGGGCGCCCGGGGCGGGGCCGGTCGGGGAGGGCGGCGAAGCCGTCCGCTAGGAAGGCTTTGATGTACTTGCGGACCGTCTGCTCGTGAGCGCCGAGGTGGCGGGCGATGCGCGGCACCGTCCAGCCAGCGTCGGCGAGGCGCACCATCTCCAGGCGGTCGCGGGTGCGCTGCGCGAGCCCGGGTTCGCGGGTGCGAGCGCGCAGCTCGTCGTGCTGGGCAGCGGTCAGCGCGATGCGGATCACGGCGGGGCACCTCCTCGCCCACCATGCTACGACCTACTTACCGCGACCTGCTCAGATCCCTCGACATGCTCGGGATGACAGGGGATGCCGGGGCGTCAGCTCAGCACTCCCAGACGGGCAAATGTACCTGCACGGGGAAATAGTGATGCGCTAGACGGGTGATCCCATCAGATGAGATCGGAGCTGCTCCCTGGCTCTTGCGGAGTGTGATAGACGCCATCGCGGACATTGGCCGGGTGCAGGAACCGGTCGCGCAGGTGGGGAATGTGCTCGAGGAAGATGGCGTCGTGTCCCAGCGCGATGTGGTTGAAGAGGACCAGGTGCTGGTGGATCTGGCCCATATCTCCCACGTGGGGCACGACCGGAAGACCGAACTTGCGGGCGAGCAGGCTGACCGTGATGAACTCACTGACCCCGCCGACGCGAGTGCAGTCGACCTGGATGAATCTGGCGGCGTCGAGTTGCATGTAGTTCTTGAAGAGCACCCGGTTCGGGACGTGCTCGCCGATCGCGATCGCCAGCGGCGCGATCTCCCGCGCCAGCGTGTGATGGGCCATCACGTCGTCTGGGTGCGTCGGCTCCTCGATCCAGTAGGGAGACATCGCCGCCAGATCGTGGCAGGCCCGAATCGCCTCCGGCAGATTCCAGTGCTGATTGCAATCGAGCATGATCGGAATGTCGTCGCCGGCCAGTTCGCGGAGCAGGTGTGCCCGGCGGATATCGCGCGCCGGGTCGTCTGAGCCGACCTTGAGCTTCATGGCGCGGAATCCGGCCGCAAGAGCGTTGCGCACGTTCTCGCCCAGGCGCTCGTCGCTGTAGTTGAACCAGCCAATCGAGGTGTCGTAGCTAGGGTAGCCGGTGGCCAGCACCGCCTCGCGTGTGGCCCGGGAGGCCTGGTGCTCGGTCAGGAGGTCGCGTGCATCAACGGCGGTCAGGACATCTTCCAGGAAGCTGAGATCGAGCAGCGCGACGACCTGATCGGGCGAGAGGTCAAGCAGAAGCTGCCAGAGCGGGACGCCGCGCGCCTTGGCCCACAGGTCGAAGCAGGCGTTGGTGATCGAAGCGAGCGCGAGGTGGACCACGCCCTTGTGTGGTCCGAGCCAGCGCAGTTGGGGGTGGTTGGCTATCCGGTTGAAGGTGGCGCCGAAGTCCGCCATCACCTCCTCGATATCGCGACCGATGAGCGGGCTGCCAAGTTGCTCGATCGCCGCGCAGACCAGTTCGTTGCCGCCGCCAAGGGTCAGCACCAGGCCAGTTCCGGTGCCCCGGTTTGAGGTCAGATTGGTGACGGCGAACGAGTACTGGGGATCGGAGTGATGGGAATCCGACCCTGCCCCATCGGGGAGATCGTACCGGGCATCGCGGGTTGTCAGGCGCTCGATGAAACAGGAGGTCATGCAGGAATCCTTGCTCGTGCCCAGGTATCGTCAAGCTGATCCCGGTCAGGACCGGCTGGTCGGCCACAGTCCAGCGCGCCGCCGGTGGCAGGTGAGGTAGGCGAACCGTTCCGCGTACGCCCGGATGCTCCGGCGAGTGCCTTTCGGCACCATGACCGCCTGTCCCGCCGCGAGCGGATGGGGTTGCCCTTCGATCGTGACGATGCCCGCTCCCGCGATGCCGATGAGCAGGACGTCGAGTTCGTGGTTGAAGTGCTCCTCCACCCCCTCACCCATGTTGAACACGAGCAGGTTGAGGTCAAGGTCTTCGCTCCGCAGCGTCCACGCGGGGCCCCGTCCGGCGGCCGACCGGGCAATGGCCGCCAGGTCGGCCGCCACACCCGGGCCAGGTTCTGCCGCATCGGCATCGAGATCATCGAACAGGTGTGCCCAACATGGCGGGTCGCCGCCACAGGGCTCGTCCGTTATGGCCACATGGCCCTCCTCGGATCCCGCGCTACGCGTGGTACGTGCCGCCGATGCTACCGCATCTGGGTTGGGCGCGGATCGTGGCGCCTGGGCACAGGGGTGCATCAGGTAGATCGGCCGGTATGAGGGAAGTTAGACGTTTCTTGGGTGCGCTACGCGTCCTGTCGCTCGAAGCGGCCGGAGACCTCGCGCGGGCGGATCCGAAACACGACGACGCGGTTGCCGTGGTTGAGGTTGCGGGATACGAGGCCGGACCCGCTGGGGACAAGCCAGGCCAATGCCGCCTGCCGGTCCCGGTTCGCAACCATCTCTTCGTACTGGCCGTGAGCGACGACGCTCTTCCATGTCGACGGACCGGCGATCTCATCGACCAGGAAGCAGACGTTGGGTTGGCGGCGCATCACGTCGATCTTATGACCGGCGCCGCTGAAGGCGTAGATAAACGTCCCGTCGTATGCGTAGTTGATCGGCACGATGTAGGGCTGGTCGTCGACCGTGCAGGCAAGCCGCCCAATCTGGTGCGTGCGCAGAACCTTGTCGATCTCGTCGGGACTAAGCGTTCCGATCATGCCTGGGTCACCTGTTCCTTGGCGGTACTTCTGGTCGCGATTCCGCCAGCGTACCGGTGCGCCGGTTGCAGGGGCATGAACTCCAGGACCGGGGCGTTGCAAAGTCGTATCAAAACGGGCTCATTCCCAGGTCTGGGAGCGAAGGCCCTCCGTCAGATTGTGTGATTTGTCACGAAGTTGTAACGCTTGGATGATCATCCGGTGCGCGGTTTTGACGGCTCCTCAAGCACCATCTCTTCAGACAATTTCGGACCCCGAGCGGGGTCCATCGGTGCTCGAGAGGAGCAAAGGATGAACGTGGGGACGCGCACCGCGATGAACCGGCGCGGATTTGTCGGCCTGCTGGGGCTTGCCGGGGTCGGCACCGTCGGGACGGCATTTGCACCAGAACACATCGGCCACGCCGCCGAGATCGAAGCGGCCCAGACCGTCGCCGAGTCAGCCGTCGTAACTGATGTGCATGCCGGCCACGAGCAGATGTCTGCTCAAACAACCACGACCAACGCCGCCACCAACGCCACGCAAGACATGACCGTCGACGAGATGGACGCCATGCACGACGCCAGCGTCAAGGCCTTCCCGGCGGCGACCGAAGGGCTCGGTGGCCAGCCGCTTGAGTTCGTCATGGACGGCGACGTCAAGGTCTTCGAGCTGACCTGCCAGCTCGCCCAGTGGGAGGTTACGCCGGGTCAGCGCGTCGAGGCCTGGACCTACAACGGCGTCGTGCCCGGTCCCGAGATCCGCGTCACCGAGGGTGACACGATCCGGGTGCTGGTCCACAACGAGTTGCCCCAGAGCACGGCGGTCCACTGGCACGGGTTGATGGTCCCGAATGCGATGGACGGGGTGCCCGGCATCACCCAGCCGCCGATCAAGCCAGGGGAGACCTTCACCTACGAGTTTCCGATCCGGGACGGCAACGCCGGCACGCACATGTACCACGCCCACTACAACAGCGCCGAGCAGGTGGTGAAGGGCATGCTGGGCGCGTTCATCGTCGAGCCCAAGGACCCGGCGACCCGCCCGGCCTTCGACCGCGAGTACACGATCGTGCTCAACGACGGCCCGATCGGCGGGTTCAGCCTCAACGGCAAGAGCTTCCCCGCCACCCAGCCCCTGGTGGCGAAGAAGGGCGAGCGCGTCCTGATCCGCTACATGAACGAGGGCATGATGATCCACCCGATGCACCTGCACGGGATGCCGATGCAAGTCATCGCCCAGGACGGCTACCTCCTGCCCCAGTTCTACACCTGCGACACCCTCAACATCGCCCCCGGCCAGCGGTTCGAGACGATCGTGGACGCGACGGAACCCGGGACCTGGGCCTTCCACTGCCACATCCTCACCCACGCCGAGAGCGACCACGGCATGTACGGCATGGTGACCGCCCTCGTCGTCGAGGAGTAGGCGCTCGTTCCGTGGATACGCGCAGGGCCGTCGGGCCGGCGGGATGCTCTGCCGCCGCCGCCCTCCGAAAGAAGGTCAACATGTTTCACCGGATCGTGGTCCCGCTTGATGGCTCTGCGCTGGCGGAACGGGCGCTGGAGTGGGCGACGGATCTCGCGCGCGTTGCCAATGTCCCTATCCACCTCGTCCGCGTGATCGACCTGGGAAGGATCGACGGTGGAGCGTCGCTCGTATGGGGCCTCTCCCCCTGGGCGCTCGAGCGCGCGCTCGATGAGGAGCAGCGGGCGGCGTTGGACTCCCTTGAGCGGACAAGACAGCGGCTCAAGGATCAGGGCGTGCAGGCGTTCGCGGAGGTGCGGCACGGCAGGGCGCCAGACGAAATCGTGGCGTCGGTCACGGAGGACGATCTGGTCGTCATGTCGACCCACGGGCGCGGCGGCCTACCCCGCTGGTTCCTGGGAAGCGTCGCCGAGTCCGTCGCGCGGCACGCGCCGGGGCCAGTCATGCTGATCAGGGCGTTGCCGGCTGAGAAAGCCGAGACTGCGGTTGGGAGCGAGGAATCCGCCCGGGTTGGCGAGATGGCCGTCGTCTCTTAGCTGCCTGAACGCATGCAGCCTCGCGCCGGGATCGGGAGATCCAAGCGTCAACCCGGCCCCGTGGTCATCGATCGCCCAGCCGGGTCCGACGGACGTCAGGTCACGTACCGCTGTGAGCAAAGGCGAATGGGTCCCCATGGTGGTGACCCATTCGCCGTTTGCCCAATTCGTTCATGGAAGGATCATACCAATGGCAACTCGGGCTCGAACGGCGACACGACATACGCATAGGTCCGCCATGCGCATCGCGGCTGAGCATGAGTCAAAGCGACGCAGGCTCTTCCTTGCCGGGTCGGTGGCAACCGCCGTCCTCCTCGCGCTTGTCCTGATCCTGCTCAATTTGCCGGATAGCACGGGGGAGAACGGGTTGCCGGCGGTCGCCGCCGCGCCGCTGCCGTACCCCGATGTCCCGGCCGAGGGCCGCGTGCTCGGCGACCCGAACGCGCCGGTTACGGTGGTTGAGTATGGCGATTACCAGTGTCCTGCCTGTGCGATGTTCGCGCGCGACATCGAGCCGCGCCTGGTCGCCGACTACGTAGCGACCGGATTGGTGCGCTTCGAGTTCCGAGACTACGCGTTCCTGGACGACCGCGCCGGTGGGAGCGAATCCGACGACGCGGCCGCGGCCGCCGAGGCTGCCGCCGGCCAGGGCGCGTTTTGGCGCTTCCATGCCACGCTCTACGCGAACCAGCATGGGGAGAATGAGGGAGCGTTCACGGAGGAGCGATCTGATCGCGATGGCCGAGGCGCTCGGCCTGGACATCCCGCGGTTCCAGGCGGCGCTAGACGACGCCGCAACCGAGCGCGCCGTGGCCGCCATGACGGACGAGGCGAACGCGCTGGGGCTGATGGGCACGCCAAGCTTGACCGTCAATGGCCGGGTCATCGAATACGACGGCTACGACAGCCTCGTGGCGGCCATCGACGCCGAGCTGGCCGCGCTTGGAGACGGGTAATGCATGGCCTTCAACGCATCGGGTGGCGCTCCGTCTCCGCTCTGACAGCCGTCGCCGGCATCGGCGTGGCGGGTTACCTCACCCGAACGCACTACGATCAAGGGGCGCTCGTCTGCACGGTCGGGGACTGCCGCACCGTGCAGGAGAGCGAGTACGCCGACGTGGCGGGCATCCCGGTCGCCATCCTCGGGTTGGGGATGTACCTGACGGTCCTGGCCCTGGGCGCGATTCGGTGGCGCCGGCCGGGATCGCACGGGGCGGCAACCCTCGCCGCGTTTGCCGTCGTCCTCGCCGGCGCGTTCGTCGCCGCCTACCTGACGGTCATCGAACTTGTCGTCATCGACGCGGTGTGCCAGTGGTGTGTCGTGTCGGCCGTGCTGACGGCCATCCTCCTGGCCGCCGAAGGCGCAGGCGTGAGGGAGTGGGCGAAATCCTCGTATGACGTTGAGATGTTCCATGCTCCACCGCGTGCACCGCGCCACGGGGACGCCTCGTAAGAGGTCGCCGGGGCCACCTTCGTAGTTCTGACACGACTCTGATACGGGGGGCATCCCGATTGAGACAACTGCTCGATGCCCCGGACTCTATCATCGGTCCAATCAATGATTCACAGGTGGGCGCCCAACGGTGGGCGCCCACCTGCCGGGACGCGGCGCTGAGGCCGTCGTCCACAATAGAAGGGAGCCCTCCATGGGCACGATCAAGGGGCTAGAGCTCGGCGGCATTCAAGATAGTCGCCGCGGCTTCGTCCGGCGCGCCGCGGGCCTCGGCCTGGCCCTGCCCGCGTTCGGCGGACTGGTGATGCAGTCAAACGCTCAGGAAGAACCGCCGGCGTCGTCGGGTCACGGTGGCCACGCGATGGTGACCTCGACCGGCGCACCGCCGGAAGGATTCAAGCTGTACGATCCGTGGCTCGCTCCTGTCGAGGCCGGCCCGAAGCAGATCACCGTCGTTGCCAAGGACGCGACCTTCCCGATCGCCCAGGACACCACCTTTGCCGGATGGACGTTCGACGGGACGGTCCCGGGCCGCACGCTCCGTGCTGTCGAGGGCGACACGATCGACTTCACCTTCAAGGTCGATCCGGCCGCCGTCGTCGGCCACTCGCTCGATTTCCACTCGGCCAAGACCGCTCCAGACCAGAGTTACCGCACGCTCAACCCTGGTGAGGAGCTCTCCTACAGCTTCGTGGCCAAGTACCCGGGCGCCTACATGTATCACTGCGGCACGCCGCCGATCCTGATGCACATCGGGGCCGGGATGTACGGCTCGATGATCGTTGACCCGAAGGAGGGTTGGAGCCCCGCCCAGGAGTTCAGCCTCGTCCAGAGCGAGTACTACCTGACGGACGATGGAACCGGCACGGGGACGATGACCACCGACTACATGAAGATGGTCGGCAACGGCACGATGGACTTCTGCGTCTTCAATGGCTACGCGAATCAGTACGCCGAGAATCCCATCTCCGTCGAGGTCAAGGCCCCCGTCCGAGTCTTCGTGATGAACGCCGGACCGAATGTCTGGTCGAGCTTCCACGTGGTCGGGACGATCTTCGATCGGGTACTGATCAACGGCAACCCGAAGAACGAGCTCTTCGGTCTCCAGTCGATCTCGATTGGCCCCGGCGACGGCGCCGTCGTCGAGTTCACGCTGGATGATCGCGGCAGTTACCCCTTCGTCAACCACGCCTTCGGGCATGCGTCGCACGGCGCGGTCGGCGTCTTCCTCGCCGAGTAGCGTGGTTCGAACGAGCGGCATCCAGGCGGCCGGTCCCGAGAAACTTCGGGACCGGCCGCCCTCGTTTGCGTACCGGGGAATCCCATGGATCGTTTGAGCGCGCTGATGGTTCGGAGTGCGCTGGCCTGGTTGCTGGCCGGGGTGGTCGTCGGCGCCGCGATGGTGATCGACCGGGAGATTCCGGGGAACTGGCGCGGGTGGTTTATGCCGAGCCATGTGCACATGCTCTTCGTCGGATGGTTTCTCCAGTTTGCGCTTGGTATCGCGTACTGGTTGCTGCCGCGCAAGCGGTCACCCAGCCGACCATTGGGCTACAACGAGCGACTCGCCCTGGGCGCGATGGTGGCCCTGAACACCGGCCTCTTGATCCGGGTTAGCGTCGAGCCGCTCGAGCGCGCCGGCCACGCCAGCGACGCCAGCTTTGCCGCGTTGAGTGTGGCGGCGGCGCTCCAGGTCGCGGCGGTCGCCGTCTTCGTCTGCCAACTTTGGTCGCGCGCCGGTCCCCGCGTTCGGACCAAGACGCACGTCCAGCCGCAGGCCCAGGCACCGACGAGCTGACCCGGAATGAATCTCGTAGTGCGTCAAGCCTCAATCGCCGGGTAGAGGCGGCGGAGCGTGGGGCGGGCGTCGGCGGCGGTGACCTGCCAGGCGACGGCCCCGGCGGCGCCCGCCTCGGGCCGGCGCCCCGACGCTGGACCGGGCCCGACTCAACCACAGTAGTACTCGACCACCCCCCAATCAACCCAATAGAAAAGGCACTCCAAGCCGTCGGGGCACGCGCCCTCGCCACACGGCCCGCAGAACCCGTCGCACGAGCACCACCCGTCCTCGCCGCAGGCCGTGCCCTCGGGGCACTCGCAGCCGTTGTCGCACCTCGTCCCGTCGCAGGAGCACATATGGTCGTGCCGGCCGGACTCGTCGGACCACGAGCTACAGTCCTGGCCGCGGGGGCAGTCGCACAAGTCCGGGTCGCAGTGCGTGCCGTCGCAGACGCACTGCCCATCGCTGCACATCAGGTGGTCGTAGCAGGGGCAGGCGGAGCCGCAGTTCCCCGTCGCTGCACAGGCAGCGCCCGTCCGGCGCAGGTCCGGCCGCCCTCGCAGTCGGCGTCGTCCGCGCAGGACGTGTAGGCGCACCGCCCGTCCTGGCAGACCACCCCGGTAGCGCAGTGGCAGTTGAGGCCGCAGGACACCCCGTCGCAGGTGCACCACCGCCTGCCGCTGAGGTCCGGTTCCAGGCAGACCATTCGCCCCCGCAGGTGCACGCCGCCGTCGCCGCAGCTCACGGTGCCGCCGCAGACGCACTGCCCACCGCTGCAGCACCGGCCGCTGGGGCACCCGCAGGCGGGGCCGCAGGTCTGGCCGTCGCAGGCGCACACCCCGCCCACGCAAGCCCGGCCGCCGGTGCAGGAGGCTCCGCCGCAGGGCGTGGGGACGGGGACGCACACCCCACCCTCGCAGCGCGAGCCCTCCGAGCACGGGCAGTAGGCGCCGCAGCGCGTCCCGTCGCAGACGCACTGCCCGGAGAAGTCGAGCCGCAGACCCGGCCGGCGTCGCAGCAGAGCCAACCATACGTCGTGCAGCACGGCTGCGTGCCCGCGGGGCAGGCGGCGCAGGACCCGCTACAGCAGGCGGCGTTGCCGGGGCACTCCGAGTCGTCCGCGCAGGACGACGGGTCGCAGCCGCGCTGGGGGTCGCAGGCTTCGCCACCGGCGCAGACGACCGGGTCGCCGGCGACGCAGGCACCGCCCTGGCAGGTGTCGGTCTGACGGTGCAGGGGTTGCCGTCGTTGCACGCCGCGCCGTTCGGCTTGGGCGGGTGGGAGCAGGCGCCGGTGGCCGGGTCGCAGGTGCCGGCGAGGTGGCACTGGTCCACGGCGGCGCAGACCGTCGCCGCGCCGCCGGTGCAGACCCCGCCCTGGCACGTCTCGCCGGTCGTGCAGGCGTTGCCGTCGTCGCAGGCGGTGCCGTCGGCCTTGGGCGCGTACGCGCACTCGCCGGTGGCCGGGTTGCAGGCGCCCGCGTCGTGGCACTGGTCCGGGGGCGGCGCAGACCACGGTCGTGCCCGGGGTGCAGACGCCGCTCTGGCAGGTGTCGGTGTCGGTGCAGGCGGTGCCGTCGGAGCAGGCAGGTGCCGTCCGGTTGGGCCGGGGTGGAGCAGAGCCCGGTCGGCCGGGTCGCAGGTGCCGGCGAGGTGGCAGGGGTCCGCGGCGGTGCAGACCGTCGGCGTGCCGGCGCAGACGCCGCCGGCGCACACGTCGTTGGTGGTGCAGCGGTTGCCGTCGTCGCAGGCGGTGCCGTTGGGCTTCGGCGGATTGGTGCATTGGCCGGTCGCCGGGTTGCACGTCCCGGCGACGTGGCACTGATCGGACGCAGAGCAGCTGACGGTGGCCTCGCCGGTGCAGACGCCGGCCCGGCAGGTATCGCCCTGGTGCAGGCGTTGCCGTCGGTGCAGGCGGTGCCGTCCGGTTGGGCGGGTTGGAGCAGGTGCCGGTCGCCGGGTTGCAGGTTCCGGCGACGTGGCACTGATCGAGCGCGGTGCAGACGACGGGGTTGCCGCCGACGCAGGCACCGGCCTGGCAGGTGTCGGTCCGGGTGCAGGCGTTGCCGTCGGTGCAGGCGGTGCCATTGGGCTTCAGGGGATTGGTGCATTGGCCGGTGGCCGGGTCGCAGGTCCCGGCGACGTGGCATTGGTCGAGTGCCGTGCAGACGAGCGCGATCGGGAGGTGCTGGCAGACCCGCTTGCGGCAACGGTCGGTCGTGCAGGCGTTGCCGTCGGCGCAGTCGGCGTCGGCGCGGCAGCCCGCGGCGGCGGCGGAGTGGGCGGCGGGGAGGCGGGCGAGCAGCCCGGCCGCGGCGGCGCCAACGGCGGCCCGGACGAACGAGCGGCGGGAGCGGGGGGCGGCGAGCCGGCGGGTCAAGTCGTCGAAGCGGCGGTCGTCCATCGCGCGTCCTCCGTGCAGGGGCGGGCACGGCCGCGGGCGCCGCGCGGTGGCGGCGGCCGGATGCCTCTGCGCCACGGTAGCCCCCCGGCGGCGCCGCGCACAGTGTGAGATCTACTCGTTTCGCGGGCGACGGCCCGGACGGGGGCCTACGTAGTTTCGGCACACCGGGGCGTGGGACCCGCTCAGACGCGCCCGTGGCCGACGGCGTGGACGGCGGAGGCGGCACGGGAGGGGCGAGGCGCGGAGGGGGTGCACGACGTGGCGCCCCGCATCTCGGCGGGCCGGGCGCGACGCCTCGGCCATCTCGGCGTCGGACGGTGAGGGGGGTGCATAACTTCGCGCGATATAACCTATTCCACCAAGCGTTTGAGGGGATAAGGGTAGAGGTCCGCCCGTCGCTTCCTAGCCGTGCCGCCGCAGGACGGACCCGGCGTGCCACGATCCTAGGACCTGCGAGGGGAGTGCGGCGGGGTTGTCCGTGGCCTACTGGCAGACCCAGGCGCCGCGCCGCCCGACGGACCACATCCAGGCGGCGGCGTTGGCGCTGGCCCACGGGTCGAAGACGCTGTAGGCCCCGTACGGAGTGGATGCCCAGGTCGTGGCGACGAACTGGAACACTCCGTAGGAGCCGGTCGGGTTGACCGCGTTCGGGTCCAGGCCGGACTCGCAGCGGGCCACCCGCAGCAGGTCCTCCCGCGGCTGGCCGAACCGGTCGGCCGCCGCGACGATCAGCTCGACCACTTCCGCCTCGGTCCACGCCGCCGGGACCGGGCGGGCCGGCAGCGCCAGGCCGGCGGCGGCGACCCAGCCGTGGCCGCGGCCGTGGTTCACGTAGTAGGTTCCGCCCTCGCCGATCCCGGTCAGGAGCACGGCCGCGCCGGCGACCAGGCGCCCGGTCGGCGCGGCGCCGGCCCGGGACCGTCGCGCACGTCGAGCGGGCCGACGGCGACCGCGATGCCGGAGCCCGGCCCCAGGAGGCCGCCGGCGTTGGCCGACGGGACGTCGACGCGGGCCGGCGCGCCGAGCACCTCGATGGCGGCCACCGTCGGGTGGTCGACCCGGGAGCGGAAGTTGAGGTTGAGCACCCCGTCGTCCACCGCGACGACGAGCTCCACGACGACGGCCGTCATGGCCCCGGCCTCGGCGAAGATGTCGTAGTCGACGAGTTCGACCGGGCCGCCCTCCGCGTTGACGCTGAAGACCCGGCGGCCGGGCCCGCCCGGCCCGCCGCCCGGCGCCCCCCAGTGAAGCTCTGCGAAGTGCAGGCGCACCGTGTACGCGCCCGGTAGCGGCACCGGGATCTCGTAGCGGAACCCGGTGCGTTTCGCCCGACGCTCGGTCCGGTAGAGCGCGTCGGCGTCGGTGCCGGCGATGTCGCCCCCATCGGTCCCGACCGGCGTCCGGTCGAGCCCGCCGAAGAACCCCTGGTCCGCGGCCCAGTCGGCCGGCGGACCGTCCCCGAGGCGACCGGCGTCGAGTCGGGCCACGACCACGGGCACCGACACGGTCGCGAGGGACTGGCCCGGCGCCGGCACCGCGACGCCCGCCAGCAGCGGCACCGATGTCGTCGCCGCCCCGGCCGTGGGCGACGGGGTGGCGGTGGCCGGCGGCGCCGTCGTTGGGGAGACCCCGGGGGTCGGCGTCGGCGTGGGCGAGGGCTCGTCCGTCGGGGTGGGCGCAGGGGCAGTGGGCGTCGCGGTCGCGGGCGCGGTCGGCGGCGGGGTCGCGGTCGGCGGCGGGGCGCACGCGTCGCCGACCCCGTCGGCGTCGGCGTCGGCCTGGTCCGGGTTTGGCACGGCCGGGCAGGTGTCGGCCGCGTCGGGCACCCCGTCCCCGTCCGCGTCGGGGCCGGCGGGCGTCGGGTCGCAGGCGTCGCCACTGCCGTCGCCGTCCTCGTCCGCCTGGTCGCCGTTCGCCGCGGCGGGGCAGTTGTCGGCCGCGTCGGGCACCGCGTCGGCGTCGCTGTCCGGTGGGGTGGGCTCAGTCGGCTGGGGCTGGGTCGTGTCCTCCGCCCCGCCCGGCGCCGTCTCGGTCGCAGGCGCGTCCTGGGCGAGCGAGGTCGGCATCGGCAAGCCGAGGGGCGCCGCCCCGACAGCCAGGAGTAGGCAGGCGGTGGCCGCCAAACGGGTCAATGGTCGGCTCATGGTCCCTCCCCGCGGCGGATTGCGCCGCCTGATTCGCTTCTCACTGGGGAGCCGTGACCGGCCGGCGCCCCGCCCCGATCGGCGGCCGACGGTCGGGCTGCGGAGGCCGTGGTGCTTGCCGCCCGGCCCAAGACGCCTGGTTGACGGCCCGCCCGTCGGAACCCGCGCGGTCGGCAGGGTCGGGAGCAACTGCGGCACAACGCGGAGTGGGCGGCGAGTGACGCCCCGAGCATGACCGAGCCGGAGTATCGGGCGCGGGTGCTGCCGGGACGAGTCGAGATGCCAGTGCGAGCAATCGCCGCGACGCTGGTGGTGTCGCTGCGGCTCAAATCCTGATTGGCGGGGTGTTCACGCGCCGCTCTCGTCCCTCTGCACGTCGCCATTCCGCCATGCCCCTGGCTTACGCCGGGGTTGGCGTGGCGGTCGGGATTGGTTCCGGCGTCTCCGTCTCCGTGGAAACCGTTGGCTCCGGACGAGCGACCGCGGACCCATTGTTGGCGGGTACGCCCGGCCGGCGTCGTTGGGGGGAAGATCGACGTCGGTCCGGGCCTATCCAGGTGCAGTCTCAGCCGGGCAACAACACCCGGCTGAGCTGGCGTGGACGAGGGCCGAGACGGGGTACTGGCGCGTTGGCGCCCGGCCCGTTGCAACGACGCGCCCTTACCCTCCGCCCCCTTCGGGCGGCTCGACCGTCCACTGGTAGACCGCCGGCTCCTGGTCTATGTTGCCGGCGCCGTCGATCGCCCGGACCGCAAACGTGTGCGGGCCGGCCGCCAGTCCTGTGTACTGGACCCCGGGGGCGCACGGCGAGAACGCCGCCCCGTCCAGCGAGCATTCGAAGGTGGCTTGCTCACTGGCGCCGAAGGTGAACACCGCCGTCCCGGTGGTGTCGCCGGTCGGCGGCGGCCCCGAGTCGATCCAGGTGTCGGGCGCCGTCGTGTCGGGCGGCGGCACCACGTTCCAGCCGTAGATAGCCGGCGACTGGTCGGTATTGCCGGCGCCGTCGGTCGCCTGCACGTGGAACTCGTGGTAGCCAACCGCTAATCCTGTGTACTGGGCCGGTGAGCCGCACGGCTGGAAGGCACCGCCGTCTAGCGAGCAGGTGAACGTGGCTGCCTCGCTGGCCCCGAAGGCGAAGCTTGCGGTTCCGGTCGCGTCCCCATCGGGCGGCCCCGAGTCGATCCAGGTGTCGGGCGCCGTCGTGTCGGGCGGCGGCTGGACTGTCCAACCGAAACTCGCGGGCGAGTCGTCGGTGTTGCCGGCCCCGTCGGTCGCCTGGACGCGGAACTCGTGGTTGCCGACCGCCAGTCCGCCGTACTCCCGCGGCGAGGAGCAGGCTTCGAATGCGCCGCCGTCGAGCGAGCATTGGAACGACGATCCCGGCTCGCTGGCGGAGAAACTGAAGCTTGCATCCGTGCTGGTGGTCGTGCCCTCCGGCCCGCCGTCGATCGCCGTGTCGGGCGCCGTCGTGTCGGGCGTCGGGGTAGGCGTCACCGTAGGGGTGCTGGTCGGGGTCGGCGTCACCGTGGGGGTGCTGGCCGGGGTCGGCGTCGCTGCGCGACCGACGACCCGGACCACGCCCCATGCCGGCAACACATTCGTTCCTGCGATATGGGTCAGCGTTCGTCTCGCCCGTGCCGTCCGCGTTGATCTTGAAGATCTCGGTTCTGGGCCGCCCTGGCCCCGGCCTGTTGAACACGATCTGCTGGCCATCGAGCGACCAACTTGCTGCCCAAGTCGATGACGCCATTTTGGGTCAGCTGCGTCACCCGCCCGTGCCGTCCGCGTTCATGACGCAGATCTCGAAGTCCGACGCGTCGCCCGCCCCGCCCTGCACATGTACGCAATCTGCGTGCCGTCCGGGGACCAGGCAGGAGCTCGCTCCTCTTCGGCGTTGAAGGTCAATTGCCGCGGGTTGTTCGGGCCCTGCACCGGGGTGCCGTCCGGGTTCACCGTCAGCACGTATAGCTCGGCGGTAATGGAGATTGTTGGGATCCGGGATCGTCGGGACGTGGCGCGTGTACACGATCTTCCGCCCATCGGGCGACCAGTCCGCGTCATCTTCGATGAGCCCCGGCGTGTTCGTGATGTTCGTCGGCCCCCCGCCCGCGTCGATGTCCATGACGAAGATGTCGCTGTCGGACGTGGGGGCGCCCGCGTTCGCCTGATCGGCAGGCCCGTGCCGGAGGCGGAGCGGTGGAAGGCGATGACCTTGCCGCCCGGCGACCAGGTGGCGGAGCTGCCCCGCGTCAGGAACGTCTGCTCGTTGCCGTCGTGTTCATCAAGAACAGGTCCGAGGTGTTGATGGGCTCCGCAGGCGCCTTATTCCGGTTGCTGTCAAACACGATCCGTTTCCCGTCCGGCGACAAGGCCGCCAAAGAGTCACCGCACGTAAGGAATGTTGGCACGGCAGTCGGCGGGACCCGTCAGGGGCTCCGGGTTCGTGCCGTCCGGGTTCATCAGGTAAATATTGAGCTGGGTTGGATCACCGGGGATGTTCGCGAACGCGATTTTCTCGACCAGCTCTGGCTGGGCGCTCGCCTGGCTCGAGCTGGACCCGAGCCAGGCACCGATCGACAGACGCGGAGCGGTATGCACGAACGAGGGGCCCGCCGGCGCCACGGCGAGCAGCAGGGCGACGGCGACCACGGTGAGCACGGGTGTTCGGAGCAGGCGCTGGGTCATGATGTCCCCCTCACACGATTCGGCGTGCAGACGCACGGAACGAGCGGTTCGCGGACGAAGCGCGTGCGGAGCAGCCCGCGCGCGCTCCTCATCGGCGGGCCGAGGGCCCTCAGCTCAGACTGCCACGCAGCAACACCCGCCCTGGCAGGCGCCGTCGGCCTGGCCGCAGTCCAGCGTCTACGGCTGGCGTTCCGCGGTGCATGCCATGGCGATGCCGAGAGGCGCCTGCGCGACCGGGACGCACCACCCCGGGGCGGGCGAGGTGATCGAAGCGGCGGTCGTCCATCGCGCGTCCTCCGAACCGGTGGGCCAGGCCGCGTGCGCCGTGCCGTGTCGACGGCGACCGGGCGCCTCGGCGACGCGGTAGCCCCCGGCGCCGCCGCGGACAGGGTGAGATCCACCCATATCGCAGGCGTCGGCCAGCGAGGGGCGCCGAGCTTGGCGAGGATGTTGGCGACGCGCTTGCCGACGGTGCGGGGGCTGACGGAGAGCGCCGCGGCGCTCTCCGTTCTTGCCGGTTGCCGACGACAGAGACGCCTTGGGCGGCTAGTTGCTGGTCAAGGCGAAGGCGACGGACGCGAGCGACCCGACGAGATAACGGGCGTAAGTCCAGATGTGCTTGAGGCCGATCACGGAGGTGCTCCTTCCTTGCTGGTTGACACGGAGACCGACGGCGACGGACGCGAGCGACGGGGCCGCGTCGCGGGCGGAGGCGCAGACGCGGGCTCCCGGCCGCGGCGTCCGGGCCGCGGGGATGAAACGGGCTGCCTCGCTGGTCGCGGGGCCGGTGCCCGCACGTCTGGTCTCGGGCACGGTCCCAGGATGCGCCCCGCCGGCGCCGCGCACAGTGTGAGATCTACCCGTTTCGCGGGCGACGGCCCGGACGGGGGCCTACGTAGTTTCGGCACACCGGGGCGTGGGGCCCGCTCAGACGAGCCCGTGGCGGACGGCGTGGGTCGCGGCGGCGGCGCGGGAGGGGACGCTCGAGCTTGGCGAGGAGGTTGGTGACGTGCTTGCCGACGGTGCGGGGGCTGACGAAGATTGCCGCGGCGATCTCCCGGTCGGTGCGGCCCTCGGCCAGCAGGCGCAGGACCACCAGCTCGCGCGGTGTCAGGCCGCCGGCATGGTCCTCCGGACGCGGCTGGGGCGCCGCGGACTCGGCAGCGGCGAGGATGGCCTGAATGTCGGCGTCGATCGCCTCATCGCTCATCGTTTGGCCGGTGGCCCAGGCGTGGGCAAAGGCCTCCTCACCCAGGGTGGCGCGCGACCGCTCCGCGGCCCACTCGTGGTCCGCGCGTTCCGGCAAGCCATCGCTGTAGCCGCCGGCGGCGCAGATCGTCGCCACGGCCGCCAGGAGCCGCGCCGCCGGCGCGGCCTGATCGCCCGCCGCTCCCAGGACGGCCACGTCCGCGAGGAGTTTCCAATCGGAGGGCTCCTGCGCCCTCCACCGAGTTGCCGCGCCCCCTGCGCCACCAACTCGCGCGCGGCGGCGGCGGCACGCGGCAGGTTGCCCTCCTTGACGGCGACCAGCACCAGATAGCGCAGGCACCAGGCGGAGACCAGGGGGTCACCGAGCGCTTGGCCGGCAGTCGACGCCTCTTCCCAGAGTTCCCTGGCTCGTCCCAGCTCGCCTCGTCCGTAGGCAACCACGCCAAGATGGTAGGTCACGACGTTCGGCTCGAACGGGTCGTCAGTCCGGTCGTAGAGCGTGCGCGCGGCGATGAAATGAGCCTCGGCCTGGTCGTAATCGCCGCGGTCCTCCGCGATGATGCCGCTCAGATGCTCACCGAGGGCCTCGAGCCAGGCGTCATGGAGGTGGCGGGCCAGCGTCACGGCCTGGTCGAGGTGGGCGAGGGCGCCGGCGTCGTCGCCGAGGTTGTGGGCAAGGAGCCCGGCCCAGACGAGCGCCCTCGCCACGATCGCCCGGCGGCGCCTCGGGCGCGGCCGCGAGGCCCCGCTCCAACCACCGGCGCCCCTCCTGACACTGCTGTTGCATATGTTACCAAGCCCAGCCAAGCGCGGCGGCCAGCCGCAGCAGCGCCTCCCCCTGGCCCGTCTCGTCGAGCCAGGTCAGGGCGGCGCGGATGTTGGGCTGCTCGACGTCGAGACGTTCGAAGTCTCCCGAGCGAATGGGCCGTCGGGTACGGACGCTGCCCGCTCCGCGAAGCTCAGGCACCAGGCGGCGTGCCGGCGCCGTACCGCCGCCGCCTCGCCGCTCGCCTCCAGGCGCTCCAGCCCGAACTCGTCTGCCCTATCGCGGCTGCTGGGCAACGTGAAAACCGCAAGCATATCAATGGGGTGCAAGATCGGGGTCGGGTCCGTATCGGAAGCAGCTACAATATGTGGTGGCTGGCTCGGGATACCGGACTCAGCGCACGAGATGCTCGACCTAACGGCGCTGCCACCCCAAGATGCGCACTCACACGCCTGCGCAAGAAGCTCGTGAGCAGGCGCTGCGGCCTGCGGCGTCCAGAGCTTCAACTGTCGATACTGCAGATCGTCGAATTGCTCCTGCCGGCGGCGGACGCGCCTCATTGATCCAGAGCATCACACAAGGGACCTCGACATCTGGGTCCGGCTAGAGCGACCGGACGTCAGCAAGGTGCATGCTGTGATGACGCCTGCCCGCCGATGATCAGGAACGCCACGTCGTGCTCGACGAGGCGTGGCTGGATGGCAAACAGAGCATCCGATGCACGGTGCAGGAACTTGAGATGATAGTCGTTGAGCAAGAGCCTAGCTTCCTGTCGCGGGCTGCTGAAACCGGCGCAGCGGCTTTGGCGTCCCGGCGCCAGCGGCAGGGTCAGGCGCCTTGAAAATTTCGGACTGGGCCTGCGCACAGGCGCGGCTCACAGCGCCGTCTCCGATTTCGATGCCATGCAAGAGCACCGCGACACGTCGCAAGTATCGATCGCAATCGGCCGCCGGCAGAGGCTCGGCGTGGCGCATGATCGTTTCTAGCTGATGGTCGTCCAACGCGATCGGCATGGCGGAATCTCCGGCGTGGTGGCAGGATGGTTTCCGCGCTGTGCCACTAACCGGTTCCTGTCCCAGGATAGGGCCCGTCGCCTTTCGATCTTCAGTTCACTCATTGCCGTGAGTGAGCCGCATGGAGATTCATTTTTCGAGGCAGGCATCCGACTTTGACCAACGGTGGTTACGCCTACAATACGGACAGTAAGTCTGCCCCTCAAAGTCGGAAAGCCCCTCAAAGGTCTTCGCATCAGTCTCGATGCCTGTTCCAATAGTGTGTCCCGTGCGCCAGCATTCGATCATTATCTGCATGGTGCCCTCCTTGGTAGGCATTCTAAGGGTGGGATCGAAGGGTAAATGAGAGGTTAATGGAACGTGCTCATTTCGAGGTTTTTGGCGGCCAATGCTAGGCGTGCCTTCCAAAAAAAAGCCCGGGGGGCGGGGTTTTTAAAACGAGAGCTTCCTGGCCTGCCCCGATCGAGTGGTCCGGTTGGGATGTTAGTTTAGGATTGGTCTTGGCGCCAGCGAGAGCGCGCCTGGCGTAACTGATCCAGACTGCGAAGCCGGGCGCCCGCGGATGAAGGCCTCCGGTGCGGGTGGCCGATAGCCGAGCGAAGAGTGCGGGCGAACAGTGTTGTAATGCCGTCTCCAGCTCTCGATGATCACCTGGGCCTCCTGCAGCGTGTAGAAGATCTCACCATTGAGGAGTTCGTCGCGGAGCTTCGAGTTGAAGCTCTCACAGTAGCCGTTCTCCCACGGACTGCCTGGCTCGATGTAGGCGGTCTTGGCTCCAACGGCTGCAATCCACTCGCGGACGGCCTGGGCGACGAACTCCGGGCCATTGTCGGAACGAATGTACCCAGGGATTCCGCGGAGGATGAACAGGTCTGATAGCACATCGATTACATCGGTCGACCTGAGCTTTCGGTTCACTCGGATCGCCAGGCATTCTGCGTGAACTCGTCGATGATGTTGAGCATGCGATACTTCCTTCCATTATGGGTCCGATCCTCGACGAAGTCGTAGGACCAGACATGGTTGGGATATTCTGGCCGCAGCCGGATGCATGATCCGTCATTGAGCCAAAGCCGGCCTCTCTTCGGCTGCCTCTGCGGAACCTTCAGCCCCTCCCGCCGCCAGATCCGCTCAACGCGCTTGACGTTCACCACCCCACCCGGCGTCCCGCAGCAGAACTGCGATCCGCCGATAGCCATAACGGCCGTACTCGGTGGCGAACGCGATGATGTCGGCGGTCAGAGCTGCCTCATCATCCGGCATCGTTGGAATCTCTGCGCTGTGTGGATCGGTGCTGGCCCAGAACCCGACAGCGCAAGGCACTCGGCGACACCATGCTTGGCAACGACATGATCCACGCAGGCACGGCGGCGGGCGGGGCTTACCAGTTTTCCGAGGCGGCCTCTTTGAGGATCAGCTTTTCCAGCGTTAGATCAGAGACGGCACGCCGCAACTGCTTGTTCTCTAACTCCAGTTCCTTCAGCCGCTTGACCTGATCGCCCTTCAGCCCACCGTATTCCGAGCGCCAGCGATAGTACGTTACTTCCGTCACACCTATCGCCCGAACCGCTTCTGCGACCGGCCGACCCTGCGCAATCAGCACGTCAACCTGCCGCAGCTTCGTGACGATCTCCTCAGCCGTGTGTCTCTTCCTTGGCATGCTTCAGTCCTCCATCAGCCATAAGCCATACATCAGGGAGGACCACTTCTCAGGGGGCAGACCATATTTCCAGGGCAAGGGCTTGGTCGATCTGATGCGAGCCATTCAATCGGTCTAGACAACGCAGGGGTCTGACATGGAAGCGATCGCGGGACTAACCTATTTTCCATTCGAAATCACCAAGGATGGCAAAGTGTTCAGCGCGCCGCAAACATCTGCGATCGAGGCGGCCGTCAACGAGGCTGGTGCCAACAAGCTGACCGACCTGTTCGTCGTTAGCCACGGCTGGAACAACGACAAGGCCGAGGCGCGGGAGCTCTACAACGAACTATTCACGAATATTGCTGCTCTGCTCCCCAACCACGGTCCGTTGAGCAACCGCAAGTTCGCGATCGTCGGCGTCCTGTGGCCGTCGAAGAAATTCGCGGATGCTGACTTAATCCCTTCCGGAGGGGCCGTCAGCATTGGAAACGGCGGGCAGGACGTGGCGGCACCGGCGCTCAAGGCCAAGCTGGAGAGCCTTAAGGGCACCTTCGACAAGCCTGACACCGCCGCCTTGGACAAGGCAAAGGCACTGGTTGACGGGCTCGACGACAGCGAGAGCAAGCAAAAGGAATTCGTCGAAGCCATCCGCTCGGTGCTCCCAAACAATCCAAGCGATGCAAGGGACGATGCGTCCGACAAGTTCTTCACGCATCCGGCGGCCACGCTCCTCAAGAAGCTCGCGCTACCCTCCACCTTTCCCGTAGCGACAACCGGCGGCACGACATTCGGACTGAGCATGGAAAACGCCACCGGCAGCGCCGCGGGCTTGGGCGACCTGTTCAGTGGAATGAAGGCGGCTGCGTGGCGCCTGTTGAACTACGCGACCTATTATCAAATGAAGGAGCGTGCGGGCGTCGTCGGAAAAGGGCTCAACGATGTGCTCAAATCCGTCCGGCAATCGCGGCCCGATCTTCGCATCCACCTGATCGGTCACAGCTTCGGCGCGCGTGTAGTCACCGCCGCCATCGACGGGCCGGCAGAACTCAAACCCGCAAGCATGTGCCTTTTGCAGGGCGCGTTTTCACACAACGGCTTTACGGAGAAATTTGACGGTCGGACCGACGGGTTTTTCCGCAAGGTGGTCTCGCAATCAAAGGTCAACGGTCCGATTGTGGCAACTAATACCGTGAACGATCGCGCCGTAGGAATTGCGTATCCAATCGCCTCGCGAATTTCCTTCGACAACAGGAGCGCACTGGGCGACAAGAACGACGTCTTCGGAGGCATCGGGCGGAACGGCGCGGTCAATATGAAGCCCAACGAGGTCCTCAATGGCCAACTTGGGGCCGACACGGCGACTTATGACTTCACTACCCGAAAGGTGAACAACCTGCAGGCGGACGCATTCGTTTATGAGCGCCTTGGCCTCGATCTGGCGAGTTCTTCGCGCGTTACCGAAAACTGCTGACCGACTTCGTGTTCATGCCGATGCCAAGCCGCTTATGAGGAGCCGCTTCGGCATCGAGTTTGATGCGGCGGTAAAGCCCGACAACTACGCGCCATCGCTTTGCGTCAGATTGGTGGAGCACATCCCGCTGCACTTGCTACTACCCCAATTGTTTGTTCAACTCTTAGTTGATTAGGCCCGAGCCCGGAGTGCGAGATGGCCAGGGTGCGACATTCCAAGACATCGGGCGCAGGACATACGTGCGCTCCGAGCACCTCCGCCTCGCGACACCAAGGCTGCGGCTCAGCTTTGAATTTCACCCGCCAGGTGCCGAAGGCCTTCAGAGGATCCCTGCAGCCTCGCGATCCTCGCGCTAATTCAAATCTCGAGCACGCAATCTCTCCAACTTGGGAATTTCCTTCTTTGCGGCAAAAGGCCCCGAACTGGCGGGCTCGACCGTAGGCACTGTGGTCTCTACGGAGACTAATTCCGGCGGGGAGGATATTTCGGTCGATTTGTCTTTGGCCTTGAAGCCGGTTGCCTGGCAACGGAGACCGTTGTCAACAAGCAGCGACGCGGTTCGAATGGGTAGATCACGTGTTAATACAACCAGGTGATGTCTCGGGCCACCGCGTATTCGCAACCGCGTTGTCGGCATCACCTCCAGCGGTTCCGGTGCTGACGTTTCACGGAGGAAAGCCGCAGCCGCCCTCAGCCAGTTGCAGCCGCGGATAATGAGTTGATAGAATTGCTGGTCTAAATTTACGTCGTGTGACACGAGGTGCCCATGTTCGCATATTCGGACCCAGTCGGCACAGGATTGTTGGCCCAGACAGGAACGCTCGCCGACTACCAGGGCATGGTGCACAGGTTCTATCGTCAATTTGCTCGGCTGCGGCGCTCAGCGTTCACGCTTCTGGACGCGTTTGACGGCGTGGCAGCGGCCAGGACGGACACTGTTACCTGGATCGCATTTCCGCGTACAGTGGTTGGCTCAGACCGCGATATTGACACGAACCGATTCACTGGCGGCGCTGCCGACGCGGGTCTTCAGGACGAATATGTCGAGTGGCGGGTGGACCGCGATCCTGCAGGTGCTATTAAAACCATCACATTTACCACCGAACTCCCGGAATATTACGAGGCGCTCGCCGGCGCAGGGTTAGACGCACTGGTCACCGCCATTTCGGCGGTTCATCCGGGCGCTGCGCCCACCACCGCAGAACTGTTCGGGGTCGGCTTCAATCCGGCTACTGCGAGCAAGGCGGCGCGGCAAAGTCAGTTTGTCGCTCACCTACCGAACAATCCCTGGCAGAACGGAGCGAAGGGTATTCTGTGCCTGCAGCAGGGAAACAACACGATGTTCGCGCTATTCAATCTCGTGGGTCAATGCTCCATCCAACTGCCTGGATCCTCGACCAGTGCCTGCACGAACGCACAGTCGGGCGCGTGCGGGGAGGGCCGCAACTCCGATCCCAACATCTGCACGGCAGCCCAGGACTTGTGCCGCGATAGCAAGGTGCTTGCGTTGACCGACCCGGTGGGGATCCGGATAATCGAACTCGGCGGCATCTGGAAGCTCGAGGGCCAACAGATCGACATCAACAATTCTCAATTTTGGTCGATTACGCGCAACGGGCGGCGTGGCGTCCTGACCGCCGCTCCCGGTCTGACGCTGGGAGACCGGACAATTGAAACGGGAACGGAGGTATCACGCGTGTTGAAGGTCGGCGCGAGCGTGGTCTCTGCGCCCGCCAACGCGGTTCCGTCCTGGGCGCGGATCGGCCAGGAGTCCTCGCGCCAGATCGTCTAAAATTAGAGTTTGAAGGAGTTGCGTCATGCGAACAATCATTCTTTCGGCAGTCGCCGCGTACTGCATCGTCATCTCCTTTACCCCCGCTAAGGCTGAGCAGACCCTCGCGCTGAAGCAGGTCCGCGGCAACGAAGCTGCTCAGTCCTTGTCGACGGTGGAGCGTAACAATCTCGGCGATCCTTTTTTTGAGATCGTCTTGAAGAATTCATGCCGACGTCGTCGACCTGAAGGGCATCGAAACACTTCTGCAGCCGGACCCCTTGCGCCGCCGCATGTTCGTTGTTGACGAAAACATCGCACGTCCCGATCGCATGCAGAGCCGAAGGGCAGTGCTCGACTTCCTGGGACGACACGTGCCGACGAATATAGTCCTCGACGGCAACGTCATGCTTTCGGTCTTCTTCAATTCCGAATCGTTTCCCGATTCCACCTCGGAAATTGAGGTCTGGGGCTGGGATGCCGAACGGGGCCGCTACAATTACTACAAGCTGGACTCGCGCGGCACGCCGGACAAGAAGCCGGCATGGAAATTTCGCGGTTCATCGGTCGATGCCGATCTGTTAAATGCGGACGAGCGGAACGATACATGCCTCCAATGCCACATCAACGGCGCTCCGATCATGAAGGAGCTGCTATTTCCCTGGAACAACTGGCGTTCCTTCAAATTTACGGCGGACTATCTGAAGACGAACTGGCCGGTCGGCAAGTCCCAGCGGCTGCAGCAGTTGAGTGGCGCCGAAGATTTGGAAACAACACTGCTTGCCTCGATCCGGCAGTTCAATACCCGGCGCCTGAATGCTGCGTTGGCGCGCCGCCCGGACAACGGCGATGTGATGACAAACTCAAGTGGCAACGCTCGCATGGTCGACGGCGTTCGCATGCTGAAGCACCTATTCGTCACAACCGAGGTAAATCTGATCAGCAGCGGCCAGTTGTCCGGTCTTCACCCGTTGGAGCCCAAACCGTCCGGACGGCCTGACAATCCAGTCGATATTCCGGACAGCTTCTTCCTAAACGCAAATCTGCTGGCCGGGGGTGGGATCACCGCTTATTCGGGATTGGGTATCGCGGAGGCACGAGGCTTCCGTGACATTTTGCGGGCCGGTCCAGCCGACTATGCCAGCCTGGTTCGTGATCCCAAGATTGGTCTGAAGCTCGCCGGACAAAGCGGTGATGCGAACTTCGCATGGTTCGTGCCCGAGCCGAGCCATGCCGACAATAGCATGGTGGACGAAATGATGCGGCGCGGGGTCGTGTCCGCGGAATTCGTCGCCGCGGTCTTGGCGATCGACGTCGAGCAACCGGTTTTCTCAGCCGCGCGCGAGCGGCTTTTGAAGTTCGTGCCGAAGGAATTCAACTTCCCGACCTCACCGGGCGCGCGGACCCAGCCCGATGACCTCACACGGCAGACCATCGACCGTCTGCGGGCCGCCGGTCCGCCATCGGGATCGGTCGAGGCGGATTTCCTAGGATTGCTCGAAAGCAAAAATTCCGTCGACCAGTTGCGCGACCGCGTCACCAAGTATCGCGCGCGCGTGACGGAACGTCTCAAGGATGCTGCCACCAAGGACGATGAACTGCGCCGCCTCTTCATTCGGGCAACGGCGGTCCGCCGTGCCATGGTGGAGCACCCACTCTTGGGACCCCTGGACGAGACGGGCGATAGGCTGTTACCTCTGCCTTGAGCGGCTCAAGACTTTGGAGCGCGGCACGGCGATAGATCTGTTCAGCGACGACGACGGTAGTTCGTTGGATTGGAGTGTTGAAGCCGTGAGTCCCGACGGAAGTGCGCGTTAGTTTGATCTCGGGCGCGCCGTTTAGGTCGCTTCAAGGTCCGTTCAGCCGCCAATAGTTCATTACGACTTCCCCCAAATATTCCGGAACGCAACTACTAAGAAAAATCAGTCGCTCAATGGTCTGGCAGTCCAGAGCTAACCAAACACCCTTTGGTCGGTGCAAAAACGTCAGGAATTTCTCGCTAACTCGAAGCAAGTCGATACTGCTCAGTTCAAGCGCGACCGATTGCTCAGAGTGTTTTTAGGTATTCGACAAGCGCATCCCGTTCTCTTGATGTCAATTGGCGGCCGAGAACACCGGGCGGTAATTTATTCTTGTCGGGCTCGTTGCCCTGAAAAGAATGTCCTAAATTGCTGTTTCCTAGCTCGGTCGTATCAAATCTAGTCGACCTGCAGGACTCGCCGTCCACCGTTTTGAGACCAACCTTAGCTGGGTCGAATTCACGGCTGCCGACGCAGAACGTCGTCGGTCGCCGGCCCTGAGGCATGAGCAAGTCGTGTAGGGTGGGAACGGAGCCGTTGTGCAGGTAGGGCGCCGTGGCCCAGACGCCGTCCAGCGGGCGGGCGCGATAGTGCAGCACAGCAACCGCATCCGGTTTTGCGGTCGCTTCGTCGATCGGGCGCACGAATTGGAAGACACGTCCATTTGGGCAATTCGGCCGCGAACCTCGCATTCGTTTCTCTAATTCGGGTGGGGTGGGATTGTCCTTGAACCATTGGTCGATTGTCTTGTCCACCACGGTCATCAGGGCCATTGCGAAGGAGCGGTTGAGCGCTTGATCCTGTAGTAGATTGCATTTCCATCGCTCATTGAGATGATCGACCGGATTGATCCCGAGCGAGGGTGGCAGGTTCACTTGGCGTCCGGTCAGGACGCGAGCTTGCTGGCGGTCAGTTCCGAGGTCGGCTACCGGCTTTTGTACAACATTGAAATAGCGTCGATCGCCAATCATGATCCAGTTCGGCTCGCGTCGGTCCGGGTTGTCCATTCGCCAAAACGAAAGCTCAGGCGAACTCCTCGTCGAATTCGGCGTCGTTTACCGGCCCGCGGTGACATTCTAGACAAAAATCGCGGTAGAGCTTTCGGCCCTCCTTCACCTTCGCAGGATCGATGTGCCAAGCCGTGTCGCCCGTGAACAGTTCCGCTGCTTCGCTCCATTTTGGTGCCGCAAGGCCTCTGAAAGCTGGCCGATCTTCGGGATTTGCTGTTGCGAAAGGATCCGGACCCCGCAGCATCTCTTCAAACCAGTAGATATTCAGGAGTGGGACGGATGATCTGAACAAAGGTTGCTTGTCGTTCGAGTGAACAGTCATATTCAACTTGGCATTTACGCCGAGCGCCTCGCCTGCATTGCGGACCAGCTCGTTTAGAATTGAGGCGTCATATTGTGCCCACAGAAACCAAGGTACGCTCCATATGGGCGGAAAGCTCACGGGCGCGTCACGGCGGGCGAAATTGGTGGCGAGATGCTCTGGCAAAGGTGGTTTGTGCTTCTCTTTCGACCGCACCTCGCCCGCGGTGTTGGCATTTTCGACCGCGAGCAGATCTTCGAAAAACACTTGATTGCCGATACGATTAAGAGCGTCGAGTCGGCCGAAGCCTTCGTCCGTGTGTTGGAGTTTGCCCCGCGTAAGAACCCGTTGTTCCCAACCGAGTTGAACGCTAATTTTCTCCAACACTAACTCCATTTCGGCTTTCAGCTTTTTCTTGTCGCTCCACTGCTTATTGACTTCCGCGACTCGGTTAGCGAAGCGGTCAAAACGAAAGGGGACATTCAGTGTATAGTAAATGGCGAGACCAACTGTTTTTTCGATCGCGCCGAGGTTGACCATCGCTGGTCCCCCATCGAAGCGGATACTCACGTTCCTATATTCAATGTGTCCGGTATGGCAGGCGGCGCAGGTAAAACCGATTTGGTCGGGGTACGGCTCGCCTGTCGTGGGGTCCGCTCCCCCCTCCATTCTCGCAAAACCGACCGGCAATTCGTCTTTGTTGTTAGGGTAACCCGTCATTTTGTCGCGTTCGGCTGCGTCGCGTTCGGCTGGTGGTCCCGCGCCGTGATAACCGAATGTCACGGCACCACGCTT
>CAWKIA010000041.1:0-77769 GCA_963849635.1 uncultured Chloroflexia bacterium
ACCGCGCCGTCGTCCGCAGGTACTTCCGCACCCCAAGGGGCAAAAACACCGCCACGAACGCCAGGGACCAGACGATCGAGACGATTGCCGCGTGCTGCAGGGGCCAGGGGGAGTCGGCGGTGGGGGCGCCGGGGTTGCCGAAGAGGTCGCGGAGGGCGGCGGTGACGGCGCTGATCGGGCTCCAGTCGGCGATCTGGCGGAGGACAGACGGGCATGTTGTCCGTCGGGACGAAGTTGTTGGAGAGGAAGATCAGCGGGAAGAAGACGACGAATCCGAGTGACTGGGCCGATTCGGGGCTACGGACCGTCAGGCCGACGAACATGCCCGCGCAGCTCATGGCGAAGCCGAAGAGGAGGACCAGGGCGAAGGCGGCTACCGTGTGCCAGAGCCCTTCGTGGGCGCGCCATCCGACTGCCAGGCCGGTGAGGGCCAGGAGGGTCACGCCGAGGCAGGCTTCGAGCATGTCGGAGAGGGTGCGGCCGATCAGGACGGCAGAGCGTGCCATCGGCAGGGCCCGGAAGCGATCGACCAACCCCTTGGACATGTCGTCGGACATGCCGACCGCGGTGCTGTTGATCGTGCCGAAGAGGGTCATCGCGAACATGCCGGCCATCAGGAACTCGCGGTAGTTGCCGCCGGGGATAGCGATGGCGCTGCCGAAGACGTAGCCGAAGAGGACGACGAAGAGGATGGGTTGAACGGTGACGTCGCTGAGCTTCTCCGGGATGTGGCGGATGTGGGAGAGGTTGCGCCGGGCCACGACCAGGCTATCGAGGATCGCCCAGCGAAATCGCTCGAATGGAGTCGATGGCGGGACCGGGATCGGGATCGTGCGTTCGAGTGCGATTGCCATTACGCGGCCACCTTTCCGATTGATGCGCGGCCAGACGCGTTCTGCTCGACTGGCGGTGCGTCCGGTGAGCTGGAGGAAGACTTCGTCTAGGGTGGGGCGGCGGAGGCCGAGATCGTCGATCGAGATCGCGGCGGCGTCGAGGTCGCGGGCGACCCGGACGAGCGAGGTTGCACCGTCGGAGACCGGCGCGGTCAACCGGCGGGTGTGCTCTTCGAGGCGCGGCTCAGACCCCGACTCGCGGGCGACGATTGCGATAGCGTCGGCGAGGCGGTCGGCGTCACGGACGATGAGGTCGATCTGCTCGCCGCCTGCGGCCGCCTTCAACTGATCGGGGGAGCCTTCGGCGATCACGCGGCCGTGATCGATGACCGCGATCTGGTCGGCCAGGCGGTCAGCCTCATCGAGATACTGGGTCGTGAGAAGGACGGTCGTGCCGTCGGCGACCAGTTCACCGATCATGTCCCAGACGGCCTGGCGGCTGGCGGGGTCGAGGCCGGTGGTCGGCTCGTCGAGGAAGAGGATCGGCGGGGCGATGACCAGGCTTGCGGCGAGATCGAGGCGGCGGCGCATGCCGCCGGAGTAGGTCTTGGCGATCCTGCCAGATGCCTCGACCAGGTCGAAGCGGTGGAGGAGATCGTCGGCGCGCTGCCGAGCGAACTGCCTGGGGAGGTGGTAGAGCTGGCCGATCATCTCCAGGTTGGCCCGGCCGGTGAGCAGTTCGTCGATGGTGGCGTACTGGCCGGCTACTCCTATCCGGCAGCGGACCTGCTCGCCGTCGTGGAGGACATCGAAGCCCGCGACCCTGGCCGTGCCGGCGTCGGGTTTGAGGAGCGTGGTGAGGACGCGGACGAGCGTTGTCTTGCCGGCGCCGTTGGGGCCGAGGAGGCCGAAGATGGTGCCCTGGTTGACACTGAGGTCGATGCCGACGAGCGCGTCGGTGTCGCCGAAGCGTTTGCGGAGGTTCTGGGTGACGATCGCAGGTTCATGGTTGAGTGAGGGGAACGAAGAGAGGGGCATCGTGAAATTCCTCCGAGCGGAGAGACGTAGATCCGGCTGACCCGTGCTGTTTATGGTACAGTGTACGAGTACAGTACAACGTACGATAGACGTACATCGTACGAGTGTCAAGGGGTTGGAGCACGTTTGATGTCGTCAACTGAGAATCAGCGCCCAAAGCGAGGCTTCACCTCGATCTGGCTGCAGCCGGAGCGCACTCCCCGCGGTGCCCAGGCGTCATTGAGCCGGGGGCAGATCGTCCGCGCCGCGATCGCCATCGCCGACGCCGATGGGTTCGAGGCGATGACCATGCGCAGAGTGGCCGCCGAGCTGGGGGTCGGGACGATGTCGCTCTACTGGCATGTCCCCAATAAGGACAACCTGCTCGAGCTAATGCGCGACGAGCTGATGGGTGAAGTGGAGATGCCCGATCCACCGTCAGGCGACTGGCGGGCGGACCTACGCCTCATCGCCTACCAGACGCGGGCTTTCATGAAGCGGCATCCATGGATGCTGGCGATCTTTGCCAGTCTGCCGAGCATTGGCCCGAACATGATGCGCCACGCGGACCTCTCGCTCGCCGCCGTCGATGGGCTCGGGCTCGACATGCAGACGATGTTCAGCATCATCAGCGTTGTCGACGATTACACGCTGGGATTCACGTTGGGCGAGGTCAATCAGGATGTTGCCCGCCGTGAACTCGGACTCACGCCCGAAGAGCTGCGCGAGCGATGGATTGCGGACATGGAACCGTTTACCCGCGACGCGATCGCCACTGGGAAGTACCCCAGGCTTGCCCGGTTAGAAGGCGATCCGTTCGACTTCATGGATACGGACCGGATCTTCGCGTTTGGCCTGGAGTGCGTCCTCGACGGCGTTGCGGTGCGGATCGAGGCGGTCAGAGACCACTCGTAGGGGCGCGATTCATCGCGCCCACGTTCCCAATCCGAACGCTTGTGGCGGGCAAGCGGGCGCGATGAATCGCGCCCCTACAAGCGTTGTTCAGTCCTGTTCAGTCCTCTGGAGTCGGGGTCGCCGACGGGCGGGCCGCCCGCGGTGTGCCCGCCCCGGCGGACGAGCCGGTGGCGGTTACGCGCGGGGTGGCTCGTGGGGTTGCGGCGGGAGTGGCCGCGGGTTCGCTACCTTCCGGGGTGTCGCCGATGCGGATCAGGTCGCCGCTGCCGGAGATATCCTGGTTGATCACGGGGTCGCCGTAGTACTCAACAGTGCCGCTGCCGTTAATCTCGACATCCAGCGTATCGGAGATGTTCAGGGTGACATCGCCGGAACCGCTGACGTCAACCCGAGCGGTGCGGCCGGCGAGGTTGTCGGCGTGAATCCGGCCGGAGCCGTCGATGTCGATCTCCTGATTGGTGGCGGTGCCGTCCGCGTCGATATCACCGGAGCCCTCAATGTCCAACGTGAGGGTATCGACATCGAGGTTGATCAGGGTCACATCGCCTGAGCCGGCGATTGACACCGAGAGCGCGTCGCCGGTGACACCGGTAGCTTCGATGTCGCTGGAGCCGGACATATCGATGTTGACGAGCTCGGGCAGGGTCAGTTCGACCAGGACGTCTTCGGTGGGGTTGACCCGCCAGGCGCTGATCCCGTTTCCGTCTCCCCAGAAGATTTTGAGCTTCTCGCCGTCGATCTCGGTGGTGAGCTCTTCGACGATGTTGTCGTCGGAGGTGATCGAGAGCGATTCCTGCGATCCCCGGGTGACGACGACCCGGTAATTGCCGCCTTCCATGTCGATGGAGCGGACGTTCGCCACCGCGCGATCTTCGGTGATGATCGTGCCGGACCCATCGATCTTGTTCTGGTCCAGCGCGAAGATCGCCACACCGGCGCAGGCGCCGCCGAGCACCACCGTGATGAGGGCCGTAATCAAGACGATCCGCACCGTCAAACCTACCTTTGCGTACGCGCGTCGATTCAGCCATCGCGCCGGGTCCAATTGGACTGCACGGCGTTTGGGCCATTATGCCCCGAGTCGTGAGACGAGAGACGTGAGGGGACTAGATCAGGATGGGGCCTGAGTTTGGTTCGATGTCGAGAGAGCGGCGTGCGGCGAGAGCAACCTGGACGGCTCGGCGGGCATCGGCCGTGGTGGCCCGCTCGGCGGCCCGGCCGGATCGAACGCATTCAATGAAATAGGCGCACTCGGCGGTGTAGGGGTCAGCCTGGGGGGCATCCAGCCGGATCGGATCGCCACTCTCGGGGTAGAGGATCAGGTCGTTGACGCCGGCCCCCATCTCGACGCTGCGGCCCCCGGCCCGGAAATGATACTCGATGGCTCCGCGCTCGCAGAGCACCTGGAGCGAGGAGGAGAACGGGTAGGACTCGGGCATGGTCATGCCGCCATCGACGACCGCGGAGGCATTGCCGTAGTCGATCAGCACCTGCGTCTGGTCCCAGCCGCCGGAGCGGGCGTTCTTGTGCCCGCGGCAGACGACTGATTTCGGGGATCCGAAGAGCCAGTTCAGCGCGTCGTAATCGTGGATCATCATGTCGACGACGGCGCCGCCGGTGATGTCGGAGCGGGCGAACAGCTCGGACCAGGCAGGAAACGGTTGCCGCCGCGTGGCCACAGCCGAGAGTGGGCGACCCAGGTCGCCGCCGGTGACGATGCGCTGAAGTTCGACATACTCCGGCCAGAAGCGAAGCACATGGGCGACCATCACGACCCTGTCTGTCTGCGCCGCGGCATCGACCAGGGCATCCGCGTCGGCGAGGGTTAGCGCCAGCGGTTTTTCGACCAGGACGTGTTTGCCGGCCGCGAGGGCGGCTTCGGTCGCCGTTCGGTGTTCCGGCGTGGGCAGGCAGATGTCGATGGCATCGACCGATGAGTCGGAGAGCACCCGGTCGAGGTCGTCAGTCCAGACGGTGCCGAGGTCAGTTGCGAGTGGCTCCGCCCGGGTGCCGCTGCGGGCGTAGATCGCCGCGACCTCGACGCCAGGCATACCACCGTAGGCGCGGGCGTGGGTTCCGCCCATGAAACCGGCTCCAAGAACGGCGATGCGGACGGACCTCACCCCCTACCCCCCTCTCCTCTGCGGAGGAGAGGGCCGTCAGGCGACGCCACTTCCACCTCTCCCCCTCACGGCGTCAGACGTGTCCCCCTCAAAGCTTTAGCTTTGTCCCCCACAGGGCGCTAGCCCTGTCCTCCTCCTAAGGTGCTGGGACGAACTGGCGGACGAAGCGGACGGATTCGGCGACAGCCTCGTTGACGTCGTCAAGAGGGGGCCAGGGGTCGCCCTGGAACTCGATCTCGATCGAGCATGGGCCGGTGAAGCCGGATGCGTCGGCGACTTCGAAGAGGGCGCCGAAGTCGATCTCGCCCGTACCGACGGCCGGGAAGTTCCACTCGCCCGCCCCGCCGATCTTGTCTTTGACGTGCATGTGGGCCAGGTGATCGACGGCGGCGGCGATATCGGCTTCCGGCCGGGTGTCGCCGTAGAAGATGACATTGCCGGGGTCGTAGTTGATGCCGACGTTCGGCTTGCCGATGTCGCGGATCAGGTCGGCGGCAATCGCGCCGGTGGCGAGGAGGCCGCCGTGGGTCTCGAGGCAGATCGTGATCCCCATGGTGGCCGCCTCATCGGCCAGAGGGCCGATGCGCTCCAGGAAGCGGACGCGCTGCTCCTCCAGGTCGCCGGCGGAGGAGGCATCGTGGCCGCCCGTGCTGGTGGTGACGTAGGCGATTCCGAGGGCGTGGGCCAGAGTTAAGGCCTTGCGGAACTCGACGACGCCAGCGTCGCTGACGAGGTCGGAGTGACCGCTAAAGCTGATCGCGGTCAAGCCGTGTTGGGCGAGGAGGGAACGGACGTTGTCGAGGCTGGCTTCGTTGGCGTCGCGGGAGACGTGCTCGCTCCAGCCGGGGACGGAGGTAAGTTCGACGCTCGTCGCGCCCGCGGCGGCGATCCCTGCCAGCGCCTCCTCCAGGGTGTAGGGATGATAGGTGTTGGTCGACACCGCCAAGCGATCGATCTGGGCGGCTGTCGTAGGACTGGCTGGGTCCACCATCTGGCGTCGACTCCTCCTTGAGCGTGGAACAGGCGGATCCGGGCGCGGTCATCGCCTGGCGACGGGGATTCTGCATCGTGCGCGGTGCGGACCAGCCCCGTTGCCGAACCATCCGCGCACGACACGGGGCGATCTTACCGCAGTTCAGAGACAGCCCTCACCCCGGCGCTTCGCGCCACCCCTCTCCCCTGACGGGGGAGAAGGGACGAAATGGGCGCGTGTGCCCGGGGAAAGCTCCCCCCTCCCGCGCACGGGAGAGGGGGCCGGGGGGTGAGGGCCTTACTCACGTCTCAAAGTCGTCGAACCACTTTCGGCCCGGGCGGAATTGCATGTATTCGATGAAAAGGCCGTCTTCAATGGTGAAGGCGACGGTTGCGAATGGCGGGTCGCCGACGTCGAAGGGTTGGAGGTAGATCTCCTTGCCTTCGAGGTGGGAGGCCAGTTCGTCCACGGCATAGGCAATGTGGGGGGCTTCCATGAAGGCTTCGCTGATCGGGCTGTCAGGTGTCGTAGCGCAAGGTATTCGATGCGCTGCGGGTGGTGGGCGGGATTTGTGACCCAGCACTTGCTCGGCGGAACCCGGTGCTCCTTGGGTTGCTGGTCGTAGGCGCGCAAGCCGACGTGGTGGAAATGCTTGCGCGGGGGCGAATCCGGCATAGCTGGTCCTCTATCAATGCGACCCCAGGGTAGGGGCAGGGCTTGCCCTGTCCGGCCACGCATTCGCGGCATTGGACAGGGCAAGCCCTGCCCCTACCGGGGGTGGATCGGGAGTTGCGTACTGCTAGGCGCCCGCGCCTTCCGGCTCCGGCACGGCGGCGTACTCCGGCGTGAGCTCGTAGGCCAGGGCATCGGCTTTGACCTGCTCGACGTCGAAGTCGTTGGCGCCGGGGATGTAGTCGTTCTTGCAGATGTCCTCGGCGCTGATATCGCGCGTCAGCTGGCCGATCTCCTTGATCGTATCCAGGAAGAGCTGCCAGGAGGTCATGTCGTGCCAGCCCCAGCCTGGCGAGTGGCCCAGTCGCCCCGGAAGATCAGGGCACTGCACATCGAATCGAGGGCGATGGTTATCGGGGAAGGTGGCGTTGAGCGCCGCGGAGATTCGGGCGCATTCATGGTGATCTGGGTGGCGGCGCGCGGGTTCTGGTGCCCGAATTCCAGCCCCATCGCCTATCTGGTAGTGGCAGGGCTTGCCCTGCCCAAGGCCGCGAATGCGTGGCACGGACAGGGCAAGCCCTGCCCCTACCGGGGGTGGATCGGGAGTTACGTACTGCTAGGCGCCCGCGCCTTCCGGCTCCGGCACGGCGGCGTACTCCGGCGCGAGCTCGTAGGCCAGGGCGTCGGCCTTGACCTGCTCGACGTCGAAGTCGTTGGCGCCGGGGATGTAGTCGTTCTTGCAGATGTCCTCGGCGCTGATATCGCGCGTCAGCTGGCCGATCTCCTTGATCGTGTCCAGGAAGAGCTGCCAGGAGGTCATGTCGTGCCAGCCCCAGCCCTGGCGAGTGGCCCAGTCGCCCCGGAAGATCAGGGCGCCCTGCCACATCGAATCGAGGGCGATGGCCTTATCCGGGAAGGTGGCGTTGAGCGCCGCGGAGATGTCGGGCGCATTCATGGTGATCTGGGTGGCGGCGCGCGGGTTCTGGTGCCCGAATTCCAGCCCCATCGCCCAGCCGCGCAGATAGCGAGTGTAGAGATCGGCGAGCGCCGTGTCCTCGAAGTCGGAGCGGCGGATCTGGAAAGAGTTGGAGGGGAACTTGGACCACTCCTTGCCCAGGATGTAGTCGTAGGCCAGACCCCGCGCGGTCCAGTCCGCGCGCAGCCCTTCCCAGCAGAGCGCGGCGTCGGCCTGCCCCTCGGCCACCGCCTGTGGCCAGGCGGCGCCGACGGGGACGTACCGGATGGTGGCGATGTCGACGCCGGCCTGGGCGAACATCGGGTCGGTGATCGAGGACCAGCCGGCGTCGCCGAGGGCGATCGTCTTGCCGCCGAGTTGGGCGACCTCGGTGATCTCCGAGCCCTGCGGCACGGCGAAGTCGAAGGTGTCCTGGGCCACCTCATGGAAGACCGAGACCAGGTCGATGCCCGCCTCGATGCCGAGGGAGAAGACGCCGGGCGAGACGAATGACATGTCCGCCTGGCCCTCGGCGACCGCCTTGGAGCTGGAGGTCGCTTCGAGGATGGCCGGCAGGATCTCGGTCTCGATGTCGCCGAAGTAGCCCATCTCCTTGGCGACCCAGTAGCCGTAGTCGTCGAGCACCTCGAGGGTGCCGCGCGGCGAGACCCAAACGATCTTGTTGCCCTCTGGCTGGGCGGCAGCGCGCAGGACGCCGCGCGAGGCCAGCGGAGCCGCCAACCCGAGCGCGGCGGCGCCCTGGACGAACCGTCGTCGCGACGTGCCGCGGCCAGCCAGGGTTTCGAACCGTTCGATTCGTGTCATCCGAGCTTCTCCTTCTACCCTGGGCTCCTCACGGAACCCGTGTGATACCGAACGACACCGTCCGGCAGACCCCATTGCCCCGTACTACGCTGCGATCACTCGGCACTCGGCACTCGGCACGCGGCACTCCATCATGCCTGCCAGCTCGCCCAGCGCTTGCCCACCCAGTAGAAGATGACGTAGATCAGGATTCCCATGATCGCCAGCATCACGATGACGGCCCAGAAGTTGGCCATCTGGATGCGCGAGGAGTAGTACATCAGGCGGTTACCAAGTCCCTCGCTGCTGCCGACGATCTCCGCGCCGACCGCGGTCAGGAGCCCGAAGATGGCCCCGACCATCAGGCCGACGATGATCATCGGCAGCGCCAGCGGGAAGCGGACCTTGGTGAAGATCTGGAGCGTGCTCGCCCCGTAGGAACGCGCCAGCGCGATCTTGGCCAGGTCGGTGCGGCGGAAGCCGGTGGCGGAGTTGATCATCACCATCGGCCCGGTGGCCAGGGCGACGGCGATCACCCGCGGCGAGTCGCCGAAACCGAGCTTCAGCACCAGCATCGGCACCAGGGCGATCATCGGGGTCGTGACCAGGAGGAGGATGTAGGGGGTGATGACCTTCTCGACGAAGGGGAATTGGGTGATCACCGCCGCCAGGACGATCCCGATCGCCGCGCCGATGGCGTACCCGGCGAACATCACCCGCAGCGTGGCCTTGAGATGGGGCCAGAAGAGGTCGAAGTTTTGCCAGAGTGCCTTGCCGATCTGGCTCGGTGCCGGGAAGGAGTAGGCTGGCACGTCCTGCCAGCGGACGTAGAGCTCGGTGCCGCCGATGACGGCGACCGCCAGCAGGGCGATGGCGAGTGCCTCGATCCACGACCGAGCGAACCCGGCGCTGGTCAGAGCAGACCAGTTCGTCAGGCTGACCTCGGACTCCTGGGCACCGACCGGTTGCTCGAAGGTCGGGATGGTTTCACGGAGTTCGCTCGCCATGGTTCGTCCGCCTGTATCTCCTGCTGCTGGGACGCTGGGAGGTTGCTTGCTACTTGCTTGCTACCCGGTCGCGATCCCCACCGCGCGCAGCATGTCATTCGAGATTGGCTTGTAGACGCCGGTTTCGATCGTGCCCTTGATCTCCAGGATGGTCTTGATGAAGGCCGGGGTGAAGGTCTGCTCGATGGAGCGAGGCCGGGGCAGGTCGATCGGGAAGATGTGGGCCAGCCGGCCGGGGCGCGGGGTGAGCACGACGACGCGATCGGCGAGAAAGATCGCCTCGGTGACATTGTGGGTCACAAAGACGATGGTCTTGCCCGTCTCCATCCAGATCTTCTGGATGAGGAGGTTCATCTCGTCGCGAGTAAAGGCATCGAGGGCGCCGAAGGGCTCGTCCATCAGGATGACGGACGGATCTGGCGCGAGGCAACGCACGATGCTTGCCCGCTGCTGCATGCCGCCGGAGAGTTCCCGGGGCATCTTCTTCTCGAATCCTGCCAGGCCGACCTCGGCCAGCAGCGCGTTGATCCGGGACTCGTAGGGCTTCGCGTCGATGCGCTTGATCTCGAACGGGAACCGGATGTTCTGCCAGAGGTTGCGCCAGGGGAGGAGATTGGCTTCCTGGAAGATCATCCCGATCTCTGGGCGGGGGCTGGTAACCGGTGTTCCGTCCAGACTGACCGTGCCGCTGGTCAGGTCGTGCAGACCGGACATCCCCCAGAGGAGCGTGCTCTTGCCGCAGCCGGAGGGGCCGAGGATGCAGACGAACTCGCCGTCGCCGATCTCGAGGCTAAGGTCCTCCAGAGCATGAACGGAGCCGGAGCCGGTCTTGTAGTACTTGGTTACGTGGGAAATAGCCATCTTGACCGGCTTGACCGGCTTGACCGGACGAGGCGCCGGTTCAGCGTCCCGCCCGTTTGGGCCGAATGAGGCGGCCTGGCTCTTGACGTCGCCAGTCGAATGATCTGGGTGAGTCACACGCGCTCCTACCCTGAGAGCAGTTGACCCGACGAGGCGATCACCCGTAGCCGCCACTTCTGGTGGGCAGCATCGTGGCGCCGTTCATGCCTCACGCACAACCGGCAACGGATGTATACGGCCAAGTCCGAGTGGCGCGATTCTATGGCCACGCTATGGGGCTGTCAAACGCCTAAATCGGGCGGATTGCACCAAGCTCGGCGCCTACGTGGCTCCAAGGACACTGCCGAACTTGTCACTTCCCGCCATCAGGCCGCCATCGACGCAGAGTGTGACGCCGGTGATCCAGGAGGCCTCGTCGGATGCGAGGAAGAGGGCTGCGTTGGCGATATCTTCGGGCTCACCGACCCGGCGTAGGGGATACCACGGCGCCAGGCTGTCGAAGACGCCTGGATCGGTGGCGACACGTTCCGCCCAGATGGGGGTCCGGATGCTGCCGGGGGCGATGCAGTTGACGCGCACGCCGGCCGGCCCGTGGCGCACGGCCAGATTCTGGGTCAGGTTGACCATGCCGGCCTTGGCGGCGGAGTACGCCATCTCACCGATCCCGGTCAAGCCGTTGACGGAGCCGATGTTGAGGATGACACCGCGGCCTCGTTCGAGCATCCCAGGCAAAAGCGCTTTTGAGCAGAGGAAGACGCCCTTCAGGACGACATCCAGATTGAGATCCCAGGTCTCGCTGTCGATATCGAGGACATCATCGCCCTTCGACAGGCCGGCGTTATTGACGAGTACGTCGACGCGGCCAAACCTCGCCAGCGCATTCTCGGCCATCGCCGCGACCGCAGTCTCGCTGGCGACGTCGGCTTCCAACCCGATAGCCTCGCCACCGGCAGCGGTAATCTCTGCCGCGACAGCCTCAGCCTTGTCACCATAGCGATCAGCGAGGATGACTTGGGCGCCCTCCTGGGCGAAGCGTAGGCCGATGGACCGGCCGATGCCTGAGCCGCCGCCGGTGACGAGCGCGACGGTATCGAGGAGACGCATTCGATGACCTCCAAGAGGGATGATTGGTCTACGTGCAGATACGAGAGAGTTAGATTCCCGCGAAGAGGGCGGCCACATCGATTCGCAGGTTCGGCAGGACGAGTGACCGTTGGATGCCGTTCTCGGCGGGGACGGGTTGGTAATGCCCGTCGATGAGTCCGAGGACGGTCAGAGTTCGCGCCACAGGGTCAACCTGCCAATACTCCGGCACCCCAGCCCAGGCGTAGAGCTTCGCCTTGCGGACGAGGTCACGAGTATGGCTGGTTGGAGAGAGGATCTCGACGACGATGTCCGGGGGGCCCTCAACGATGCCGATGGCCGTGTAGATGTGTAGGCGTTCTCTGCGAATGAAGAGTAGATCGGGTTCGACAATGTCGTGGGGGGAGAGGCGGACATCGACGGGGGCGAAGTAGACAAGGCCGTGCCGTCCGTTGTCCGAAGCATCATGGAGTAGCAGGTTGACCCGACGAGACGACTCTTGATGCGCCCGGTTCGGGGATGCAGACACGATCAAGTCTCCGTCGATAATTTCGTATCGCTGCCCGTCGTCGGGGGTGTTGACAAGATCGTCGTAGGTTAGGGGCTGGGTGATGGTCTGCTGCATGGCAACCTCCTGCCCTCCAATGATAGCGGACAGGGTCATGCCTTCAGCGCTCCCTCCTGGAGGCCCTTCATGTACCAGCGCTGGGCGATGGCGAAGGTGATCAAGGCGGGCAAGATGGCGATGATGTAGAGGGCGGCCATGCGGGGCCAGAGCAGGGCGCCGACGCCGCCGGAGGCGGTGCCGATGAAGACCGGCAGGGTGCGCTGGTCTTCGTCGTTCATCAATGTCAGGGCAAGGAGGAACTCTCCCCAGGCGCTGACGAAGTTGACGATGATGACGACGACGATCCCGTTGCGGACGAGCGGCAACACGATCCCCAGTAGGGTTCGGAGCGAGCCGGCGCCGTCGATCCGGGCCGAATCGACCAGTTCTCTCGGGACGGTCAGGAAAACGCCGCGCATGATGAAGATGGAGATTGCGACCGACAGTGCCGTATAGGGGAGCATCAGGCCCCAGGTCTTGTTGATCAGGCCCAGGTCGTTCTGGACGTTGAAGATGCCAATCAGGGCGGTGACGCGGGTCGGGAAGAAGAGCGAGGCGACCAGAAAGGCGGTCAGAATCCGGCGGAACGGGGTATTCAGATGGACAAGGGCGTAGCCCGCCAGCACCGCCGTGATCGTCGAGGCAACCACGGTCAGCGATGTCACAAGAACGCTGTTCCTGAAAGTGGTAACGACGGCCCGCTGCTTCTCCCAGATGAACTGGTAGTGCAGATAGATCGGGTCCACCCAGTTCTTGGGCCAGATGTAGCGCTGGGTGCCGTCTGGCAGGGATTTGAGCGAGAGCAGGACGACCCACCCCAGCGGGAGCAGCACCCACAAACAGAGGATCATCAGGTAGGCGTGCCGCCCGATGGTGCCCCACTTGACGCCACGCTTGGGGTGCCAGACTCGCTTCCGCCTGGTCCAGCGCCCTCGTATTCACCGCTGTTATCTCACCCGCCGACATGGCGATCTCCTCGGAGTCGTGAGTCAATAGTTCAGCAAGTTCCAAGTTCCAAGTGACTTGCGCCTGTCCACTTTGAACTTGGAACTTCGCCTTGGAACTCCGTTAGTCGCGCGAGCGGAAGATGTAGAACATGAAGGCGACGACGATCAGCATGAACATGGCGCCGAGCCAGCCGATGGCGGCGGCATAGCCACGGAACTGCGAGCCGCCGCCGAAGGCGGTGTCATACATGTAGACGGTCCAGGTGTAGGTGGTGCGGGTGCGGTCGTAGCCGCCCATGATGATGTATTCCTCGATGACGGCCATCGCGCTGCCGAAGCGGACGACCATCAGGACGAGGATGATCGGGAGGAGACGCCAGACGGTGACGCCCCAGAACATACGCCACTCGGAGGCGCCGTCGACTCGGGCGGCATCGAAGAGATCTTTGGGGATCGTCGCCAATCCGGCGAGGAAGAACATCGTGTGGTAGCCGAGGCCCCACCACCACTCCATAAAGGCGACTGAGAAGAAGACGAGTTTTTCGTCGCCCATCCATTGCGGTTGGGTGCGGAGATCGTAAATGCCTAAGACATCGACCAGCAGGTAATTAATTGGCCCAACGTAGTTGTTGTACATCCACCCCCAGAGCACGAAGATCAAGGGGGCGGGAATCATCGAAGGGATCAGCAGGATCAGGCGATAGACGGTGGCGACTGAATTCCTGGTCACGCGGTCGATACAGACCGCGGCCACCATCGGGATGAAGATCATTCCCGGGATGAAGATGCAGGTAAAGATGAAGGCGCGCTGGATGCCCTTCCAGAAGAGGTCGTCCTTGAGGAGGTCTCGGTAGTTTTGGAGGCCGATCCAGTTGGCCGCTTCCTGATCGAGAAAGCGGTCGTCGGTGAAGCTGAGCCGGAGGGCTTCGTAGATCGGGATGATCTGCCAGCCGACGAAGAAGATGATGGCGGGGAGCAGGTACGGGTACGTCCGCAGGACATTCAGTGCGGTCTGCGTCCTGCTCGACCGCACCGCCGTCGCCGGTACGGCGCCCTCAACCACCTCCCCGGACGCGACTGCCTGTGCCATGGACTCCCTCGCTTCGGCCCTGTTCGCAAACCGTTCTCCGGCGGCATGATCTCCGAAGGGTTAAACCCCGGACTATGCCAGACGAAGCCCTTCCAGGGCTGAGAACGGGCCGGCTTCACCGGCGAGGCCGGCGATCGGAACGGCTTTGCGCCGCCGATCGCCGGCCCGGACGAGATCTAGGAGTTATTGAGCGTCCTGTCCTGTCTCTGCCTTGAACACCGCGCGGACCGCGTCCATCGCGGCGGTCGCGGCGGTCTTGGCATCGGCGACATCGCCGGAGAGGTACTTGTGCCACTCGGGCCGAGCGGTATCGAACTGCTTGATCGCGAGGACGCACGGCGCGATCGCGCTGGCGGTTTCGAGGCTGTCATAGATGGACTTGGCCCACGGGTTCGCCACCAGCCAATCCGGCGGGGTGGCCTCCCACTGCGCCCACTGCGACTGGAGCACGGGGACCTGACCGGCCGGGAAGATGCCTTCGTCGGGATTGCCGGTGACGCTGTTCGACCAGATTCGCTCATCCGTGGCGAGGGCGGTGAAGAACTCGACCGCTTTCTCCTTGTTCCCCCCGTTCTTGAAGAGCACGGCGCCGGTGTCCCAGAAGACGGTGCCGCCGACGCCGCCTTCTGGTGCCGGCAGCTTCGCGATCTGGAGCTTGGTCGGATCCGGCCACTGGGCCGCGTTGCGCAGGGGAGCATTCTGGTACTTGAAGTAGTAGGCGGCCTGCTGGGCAGCAAAGGCAGCCTCGTCCACCTGGACGGCGGCATCGACGCTGTAGGCCGGAGAGGATGTCGGAGCTGGTGAGCTCCATCATCCGCTTCAGGATTTCGAGCGCCTGAACGGCGGCGTCGCTGTCGTACATGAAGAGGCCGTCCGGCGTGTAGACATCGGTGCTGATGGAGTGGGTGACCGGGATGAGCGAACGCCAGTCGCGGCTATCGAAGGTCAGGCCGTACGGGGCCACGCCGCTGTCCTGCACCTTCTGGGCGTTCGCGATGAACTCGTCCCAGGTGGTCGGCGCAACGGTCGGGTCGAGGCCAGCCTGCTCAACCAAATCCGCATTCCAACTCTGGATGCAGATGTCGAGGAGGAGCGGCCAGACATAGAACTGGCCGTTCCAGGTGCCCTCGTTCCGGGCGGCCGGCGCGAAGTCGTCGATGAAACCGGCCGGGAGGTAGGCGTCCCAGGGCTCGATCGTCTCGGTGTTGACCAGCGGGATCATCTCGAGGAAGGGCGTAACGCCACCGTAGGAGTCCCAGGTGCTGGTCCCTTCGTTCGCCTCGGCGACGAACCGGTCGAAGCCAAAGTTCTCGGTCGGAGCGGTCTCAACGTTGACGCCAAGCTCCTCACCGACCGTGGGGATATCGGGGTGGAGATCGATCATCCAGCTGTAGAAGGTGGACGACGGATCGCTGTCCTGGGCTGCCAGGGTGCTCCGCATCGACTCCTGGGCCAGGGCGGCCAGGATTGGGGCGGAGATGCCGAGAGCGGCGCCGCGATGGACGAGCTCGCGCCGCGAGATCCGACCGGTCAGTGCGTCGCGGAACAGGGAGCGTGCATCATGAGCAGACGAGGCCACGGAAGACCCTCCTTCATGGTACGCGGACAGGGTGGCCCGTTGTGCCACCTGCCTTAGGTTGTGGGGCCGATATCCTCGGCAACAGAAGCTACGCGAGTGTATGAGCGGTTTGAATAGGTGTCAAGCGTTCTCTACGATGGTCAATGGCCGGTAAAACGGGTAGCGGGACACAATGAGATGGGCGCAGTAGGGCGATTCGCCTAATCGTGCGAGGCTGCACAACCCGATTTCTTTGCGCCGGTAGCCATCCGGTGGGTACAATCGGCCCGCACCGATGCAGTTAGCTACCGGGCTCCCGGGGCGGAATCTGTCCCACCGGGACGGTTGGTTCTCCAAGTGGAGGGATATTGCGTGAGCGACGATCGCATCTCACGGTTGGTCCACGATGTTGTGGAAGGCCGCACCTCGAGGCGCGTCATTCTGCAGCGAGCAGCAGCACTTGGTATCTCCGTTCCGATGCTCTCAGTCATGGTGGCGGCGGCCCAGGAAGGCACTCCGGTCGCGGGATCCGGCCCGGTCGGTAGCTTCCAGGATTCGTCTAATCCGCTCGGGGTCGATCCGGCGGCCGCGCTCGACGTTGTCATCTTCAAGGGCGGCTTCAGCGACGAGTACGCGATTTACGTCCGCGACAACATGTACGCGAAGCTCTACCCGGATGCGGAGATCACCTACGCTGGCATTCAGCGCCTGGGTGAGCAACTGCAGCCGCGCTTCGTCGCCGGTGAGCCGCCGGACATCATCGACAATTCCGGCGCCGGTAACCTGGATATGACCGCCCTCCTCGTCGACGACCAGCTTGCCGATCTGGGCGACCTGATGGCGGCGCCGTCCTACGATACCGAGGGAGTCACCTTTGGCGACTCGCTGGTTCCGGGCTCGCAGGCCACCGGCGTGTACGACGGCGTTCAGCGCAACCTGAACCTGGCGCTGACCGTCCTCGGCGTCTGGTACAGCCAGAGCCTCTTCGAGGAGAAGGGCTGGACCTACGCCACGACGTGGGACGAGCATCTCGCCCTCTGCGAGACGATCAAGGCGGCCGGGATCGCACCGTGGCTGACCACAGGCGTGCACCCGCAGTACGCGCTCGGCTTCCTCTTCAACCAGATGCTCTGGAAGCACAACCCGCAGGCGATCATCGACATCGACAACCTGGTGGATGACGCCTGGCTGTCGGACTCGGTCGCTGACGTTGCCACCGCCCTCAAGCAGCTTGGCGACAACGACTTCATTGGCGTCGGCTGGGAGGGTCTCGACCACACCCAGTCCCAGAGCGAGTGGCTCCAGGGCAAGGCGGCGATGCTGCCGTGCGGCACCTGGCTCGAGAACGAGATGCGGAGCGAGATCCCCGAGGGCTTCAACATGGTTGTGGCCCCGACTCCGTCGCTCGCCGGCGACCAGATCCCATTCGAGGGCATCTTCGCCGGCGCTGGCGAGCCGTTCATCGTCCCATCCCAAGGGAAAAACGTTCAGGGCGGCAAGGAGTACTTGCGCCTCCTCTTCTCGCGTGAAGGCGGCAAGACCTTCGCCTCTTTGACCAGCTCGCTCTCGGTGGTTGCTGGTTCCGGCGAAGGCCTCGACCTCGGCTCTGCGTTTGCCTCCACTCAGGCTGCGATCGCGTCTGCGGGAGCTAACACGTTCGAGGCTCGCTACGGCGGGTGGTACGCGAGTTTTGAAGCCGAGGCCAAGCTCGTGATGGCCGATCTGCTGCAGAAGAAGATCGACGTCGCCGAGTTCCAGGAGACGATCCAAGGCCTCGCAGACGATACCAAGTCCGACGACTCGATTCCGAAGTTCACCCGGTAACGGGCTGTCAGCTAATAGCTATCAGCTATCAGCCGTCAGCCGTCGGCGTATGGTCTAGGCAGTACCGGGGAATGTGAGTATCTGGGGCGGTGGCCACTTTGGCCCCCGCCCCTTCCCCGCACTTGTGCTGACGGCTGAATGCTGGTGGCTGATAGCTAAGAGGCGCCAGCCATGCACCATCACAAATATCGGCTCATCATTCCATTTCTCTTGCCGGCGACGATTCTGTATGGCGTATTCGTCGTCTATCCCTATGTCCAGGCCATGCTCATCTCGTTCACGGACTGGCGGGGTCTATCCAATAGGCGGCCGTACGTGGGCATGGAGAACTATCGCGATCTGTGGGAGGACGAGCGTTTTCGCGAGGCGCTGACTCGCAACGGCCAACTGTTGGTTACGCTGCCGTTGGTAACGATCGCGATCGCGCTCATCTTTGCCTCCCTCTTTGCCCAGGGTGGTGGCGCGGTCGGCGGCGCGAGCTTCTACCGCATCGTCTTCTTCTTTCCGCAGGTGATGCCGGTCGTGGTCGTCGGCATTCTTTGGAGTTACATCTATTCTCCGAATAGTGGCCTACTCAATGGCGTTCTCCGCGGCATCGGCCTGGAATCGGCTGGGCGAACGTCGTGGCTGACCGATGCAAGTACCGTTCTCTGGGCCGTGGTAGCGGTGACGATCTGGTCGAGCGTCGGCTTCTACATGGTTATTTTCCTAGCCGCGATGCAGTCGATCCCGACGTCCTTCTATGAGGCGGCGATCCTCGATGGGGCAAGTCGCTGGACGTCGTTCAGGGACATCACGTTCCCGCTGATCTGGGAGTCCGTGCGGACGTCGTTGATCTACCTGGCAATCGCGGCATTGGACTTCTTCATCTTGATCACCGTCCTGGCCGGCGGGAGCACGACGACCGGCGCCCGCCGGGCGGAGGTCGCGGCGCTCTATCTCTACAACCAGGCCTTTGAACGCAGCCGCTGGGGCTACGCCTCCGCGATCGGCGTGGTCCTCCTGATCCTGACGCTGCTCCTGTCTGTCGTGATCATGCGAGTGACGCGCCGCGAGACGTACGAGTTTTAGGCATCAGTTTTCAGCCGTCAGCCTCAGCTTTCAGTCACGAACCGCTACGGCTGACAACTGATTGCTGATAGCTGACAGCTAGGGTGGTGAGCGATGAGTCTCGAAGCCGTTACATCGGGCAACGTTCGGCGCCAAAACGTCCTGGCCCGTTATGCGGCGGGCGCGAGGGCTCGTCCAGCCGACGCCATTCGCAATGGCCTGGCCCAGTTGCTGCTCGGTTTCTGGGCGCTGCTGGTGATCTACCCCTTCATCTGGATGGTGGTGACGTCGCTCAAGACGGATGGGGAGATCATCGCCGACCCGTGGAACTGGCCCGAGTCCCTCCAGTGGAACAACTTCGAGCGGGCCTGGACAGAGGCGCGGATCGGCCGCTTCTTCCTGAATACGATCATCGTGTTGTCGGGGTCGCTGACGGGGACGCTGCTGATTTCGTCGATGGCGGCCTACGTGCTGGCACGGTTCGTCTTTCCGGGGCGGCAGGTGATCTTTTTCGGCTTCGCGGCGGGGCTAATGTTCCCCGTCTTTCTCGCGCTGGTGCCGCTCTACTTTCTGATCGACGATCTCAAGCCCATCGGGCTTGGGCTGGCGACCTATCAGTCACTGATCGTCGTCTACATCGCCTACTCGCTGCCGTTTACGATCTTTTTCCTGACCGGGTTCTTCAAGACGCTACCGTCGGAGCTGGGGGAAGCGGCGATTCTGGACGGGGCGAATCACTACCAGGTCTTCTTCCAGATCATGTTGCCGCTGGCGAAGCCGGGCCTGATCGCGATGGGCATCTTCAATTTCCTGGGGCAGTGGAATCAGTTCCTGCTGCCGCTGGTCCTGATGCCGGAGACGCTGGGCGGCAACAAGATGATGCTCTCCCAGGGGCTCTACTTCCTCTCGGTGCAGGGAACCTATGAGACCGACTACAGCGCCCTCTTCGCCGCGATGGTGATCACGATGGTGCCGACGCTGATCGTGTACATCCTCTTCCAGCGGCGGCTGGAGGCGGGGCTGACGGCGGGGGCGCTGAAGGGGTAAAAGGTAACGACCTCACCCCTAGTCCCTCTCCAAAACACCCCTCACCCCCCAGCCCCCTCTCCCTCGGCAACGGAGAGGGGGAGCGTCTCCTCGGACATACGCGCTGGCATTCGTCCCCTCTCCCGTGCGCGGGAGAGGGGTGGCGCGCAGCGCCGGGGTGAGGGCTGTCCCCAGGTGAGATAATCCCGCCCAATCTCTCGTGGATAGTACTTCTATGCTAGCAAGAGGAGTCTTTCTGGTGTCCGGTTCCACACCTCCGTCCTGGATCGAGCGGGGCGAGATCGTTGATAACGCGTTTCGGGCCCGGCGCCTGGAGGGGATGACCGCGCTGGTGACCGGCAGCACGCGCGGGCTGGGGCGCACGATCGCCGAGTGGCTGGCACGGGATGGGGCGAACATCGTCGTATCCGGGCGCGGACGAGGAGCCGGTCGCGGCGTCGGTGGCCGCGATGAAGGAGCTTGGGGTCGAGTCGTTTGGGATTGCGGCCGATCTGGCGGAGGTCGAAGAGGCGCACCGGCTGGCGGACGAGACGCTGACCCGGGTGGAGCGGTTGGACATCCTGGTCAACAACGCGGGGATGAGCATCCGGGGGCACTTCTGGGAGGTGACGGACGCCGACTGGGACTACCAGGTCAACGTCAACGTCCGCTCTCCCTTCATCCTGGCCCAGCACGCGGCCAAGCACATGATTGAGAAAGGGATTCGAGGCCGGATCGTCAACATCTCCACGATCGGTGTCACCCAATGCCACCGGGACGGCGCGGTCTACAACCTGGCCAAGGGCGGGGTGGAGACGATGACCCGCAACATGGGGTACGAATTGGCTCCGTATCGGATCGGAGTCAACTGTGTCGCCCCTGGCGCGATTGCCGACCGGCCTGGCGCGCGAGAGCGCGGCGAGAACTGGGGCGATTTCCGCGGCAGCATCCCCATCGGCCGGTATGGCCGAGCCGAGGACATCGCCTCGGCGGTCCGCTACTTCTGCCTGCCGGAGAGCGAGTTCATCACCGGGCAAACGTTGCTGGTAGACGGCGGCCATGCCACCTACCTGCACGAATAGCGCGATCATTCTCGGTACAATCTGCCCCTCGAACTGACCTGCCGATCAGCGCGAATGGAGCGTCCGTTGGCTGCTACTTCCCAGGCCGTATCCGACCATGACCTCCTCTCTCTTTTCCGTGGCGAACGATCTGCGGTCGAGATCGCCGCGGCCGTGGGCATCGGGGAGCATGATGTCCTTGGTGCTCGGAGCGAGTTTCTGGCGCGGCGATTGCCGCCGGCGAACGCGACGCTGAAGGCGGCGACAAGCGGGACGGTGGAGATCCTGCGAGACAGGGCATGGGTACCGCACGTTTTCGCGAAATCGACCGCCGATCTCTGGTTTGGGGTCGGCTTTGCGATGGCGCAAGATCGCCTCTGGCAGATGGATCGATTGCGACGGCGGGCGTACGGCACGCTGGCCGAGGTGCTGGGTCCCAATCATGCCGCCGCCGACTTGCAGCACCGGATCGTCGATCTGGACGGCATCGCCGCCGCCGAGGCACGGCGCCTGGATGGCGAGGAGCGCGTCGTCGTCGAGGGGTTAGTGGCGGGGATCAACCGGGGGATCGAGACCTTTGGGACCGATCTGCCGGTCGAGTTCGCGATGCTGGACTACGAGCCGGCGTCCCTTCACGGCCCACGATGTGCTCGCGATCTTGCGGGGTATCTGGTGGTCGCTCAATGGTCGGTTGCCGATGCTGACCATCGCCGAGGCGGCGTCGCTGCTGCCGGAGGAGCTGCGGGACGCGTATCTGACGCCGGCTTCGCCGGAGGCACGGATTCTGCCGGCCGGTTCGTCAGTGCCGGCCGCCGGGATGGCGGCGGACGCGCTCAAATCGCCGGTGGCGGGCGAGAGCGACTGGCAGGGCAGCAACAACTGGGCGGTGGGGTCTGAGCGAACCGCGTCGGGTCAGCCGATTCTGTGCTCTGATCCGCATCAGCCGTTCTGGCTCCCGTCCTCATGGTACGAATTCGCCATCCATGGTCCGGACGGGACGGTGGCGGGGGCCGGGCATCCGGGGACGCCGGGACAGTGGTGGGGCAGCAATGGCAGCGTGGCCTGGGGCCTGACCAACGATGGCACGTCGACCAAGGATCTGTACCGGGAGGAGGTCCATCCTGACGATCCTGGGCGATACCGCGACGGTGACGGTTGGAGGACCTTTGCGGAACGCGACGTTGAGATCGCCGTGCGTGGCGAGGAGCCGCGACGGCATACCGTGCGCTCGACCGTGCGGGGGCCGATCGTCAACGATGTGGTTCCCGCGATCGACCCGGACGGCGATCCGCCGCTGTCGCTCCGCTGGGTAGGACAGGAGCATGTCGCCGATATCACCACGATGCTGCGGTATGCCAAAGCCAAAACGTGCGACGAGTTCCATGAGGCGCTGCGGGAGTGGGCCGTCCCAGTCTTCAACTGGGTCTGCGCCGATACCACCGGGCACGTCGCCTACCAGCACGCCGGCCGCATCCCGATCCGGGGCCGGATCAAGACGGGCTACCGCGACGCGAACAACCCGGACGATGCCTGGACAGGGTATGTACCGTTCAAGGCGCTGCCGCGGATTGCGCCGTTGCGGGACGGATACGTCTCTAGCGCCAACAACCGACCCTATCCCGACGACTATCCGCACCCGCTGTACGGGCCGAGCGCGACCGGCTACCGCCAGGACCGGATTCGGGCAGTGATCGACGCGACCCATTCGTTCGATGCCGACGTTGCCAGGGATCTGCAGAGTGACCCAGTGAGCAATCGGGCCGCGCACGTCGCTCCACTCCTCGTCGCCCGGTTGGAGAACAGCGGAGATTCGGATGTCGACCTGTTCGTTGAGCAACTGCGGAATTGGGATTTCGCCTACACGTTCGATGCGACCGCGCCGCTCTTCTTCGAGACGTTTTCGACAATCTGGTCAGGTGTCGTCGCCGGGGCGCGTTTCCCGGCTCACCTGCAGGCGCTCACGAGGGGGCAGACCGGTCCGGCCACCCAGCTTATCGAGGGCGATGATCTGCCGTGGTTCCCGGATGGGATCGGCAGCAGGCTGGTTGATGCGGCCAGGGAGACGGTCCGCTGGGTCAAGGAGCATCACGGCAACGATCCGGCTGCGTGGCGGTGGCGGGAGATCCACACGGCGGACTGGAAGCACCCGCTCAGTTCGGCCGGAGCCGCCGACCTGTTCGATCTCGGCCCCGAACCGATTCTTGGTTGCGCCGAGACGGTCAACAATACGGGTACCGGTACCGGCTACGACGTGGGGGTTATCGGCGGCGTTGAGTACCGTCTCCTGGTGGATTTAGCGGAGCCTGGCGTGATCCGAGCCGTCCAAAATGCGGGCAACTCCGGCCAGCCGGGCAGCCCGCACTACGGTGACCAACTGGCCCCGTGGATTGCTGGGGAATATCACACGGTGCATCTAAACCGCGAGGGAGTGGAGGCGGACCTGGCGGGGAGGACGGTGCTGGAGGCGGGCGAGTAGGAGGAGACGGCGTCCGGTGCGCAGTAGTTCGGGTCACCCAGTGGCGACCGGCGAACCTGTCATCCCGAGCCTGTCGAGGGATCTCGAAGGGCGCGTGGTCGCGATGCGGCCCGCAAGTCGAGAGAATAGCATCGTGCTCTCGAAGACGGCTGCACCATTGGAACGCCGTCTTCATCGAGATTCCTCGACAAGCTCGGAATGACAGGGGGCAGGGTGCGAGAGCGCATCTCCCCTAGCTGAACGCCGAACGCGCTAGCTCGGCGGCGGCGTTACAAGCGGTTTCGGCGTCTTGGCCTCAACCAGCACCTTGTCGACGCGGTTGCCGTCCATGTCGACGACCTCGAAGGTCCAGCCATTCCAGGACAGGGATTCGCCGGGGCTGGGGATGCGGCCGAGGCGGGCCATCAGGAAGCCGCCGAGCGTTTGGTAGGCGCCGTCTTCTTCCGGGACGGCATTCGCGCCGATCAGGTCGTTGACCTCGTCGATCAGCAGGCCGCCGTCCAGCAGCCACGAGCCGTCGGCCCGGCGCACGGCCTCGTCATGCCCGCCCTGCTCCTCGGGGCCGAGATCGCCGACGATCGCCTCTATCAGGTCGTGGAGGGTGACTATTCCAGCAGTGCCGCCGTATTCATCGACGACGACCGCCAGAGGGACTGTCGCGTCGCGTAGCCGTTCCAATGCCTGGAATGCCGGCAGGCTTTCCGGGACGAACGTGGCATCGATCATTGCTTTGGCGACGTCGGTCGATTCTCCGGCTAGCGCCCGGCTCCAGATCGATTTGACGGAGACGACTCCCCGGATCTCGTCCGGACCGCCGGCACAAACGGGAAAGTGGGAGTGGGGCGACTCCGCCATCCGGGCCTGATTCGTGGCCAAGTCGTCTTCCAGGTCGAGGAAGACCACCCGGTGGCGGGGCGTCATGATTTCGCTCACGCGGCGGTCGCCCAGCCGGAAGACGGCCTCGACCAGTTTCGGCTCCTGGACGTCGAAGACGCCCGCCTGCGCACCCTGGCGTAACAGCAGACCGATCTCCTCCTCGGTGATCGGTGGCTCATTGGACTGCTTTGCGCCAAGGACGCGCATCAAGGCGTCGCTGGAGACGCTCAGAACGGAGACGACCGGGCTGGCGAACCTGGAGAGGGCGCGCATCGGCCGGGCGATGGCGACGGCGATCGATTCGGGGCGCTGCAACGCCAGGCGCTTGGGCACTAGCTCGCCGATGACCAGGGAGAGATAGGTAATCGTGATGACGACGACGGCGACGCCGATCGCGTCGCCGTATTGCCCAATCCCAGGAACATCGCTCAGCCAGCCGCTGACCGTCTCGGCGACGGTCGCGCCACCAAAGGTACCGGCGAGGATGCCGATCAGGGTGATCCCGATCTGGACGGTCGAGAGAAACCGGTCCGGCTTCTCGGCCAGTTCGAGTGCCACGGCCGCCCCGTTATCCCCGGCCTCGGCTCGCGTCTGGAGCCGGGCCCGCCGGGCCGAAACAACAGCCATCTCCGACCCGGAGAGGACGCCGTTCGCCACGATCAGGAGGAGGACGATCAGGATCTCGATTGATGCCAACAGGGCTCCTTCCAAGGTTACCGGTGAACCACGCGACTGATGCCCTGTTGTCGGCTGGACTCAAGTCCGGCGGCGGAGGTTCTCTAGCATAGGGCGCAGTTTGTACTTGCGCATGTGCTTGGCGATCAGGCCGTCGAGTTCGGACCGCCAGGAGTCAATGTGGCCGAGTACGCGCTCGGCCGCGCCAGCCCGCGCCAGCCAGGCGACCGCCTCATCGTAGTGGGATGACTGTCCTTCGTCCATGATCTCGAACGCGATGCGCCGCCCCGTCGCTGCCACCCATTCCGGGTGGGTGGCGGTCGCGGCGTCGGCGACGCGGGCCTTCAGGTGCCATTCGTAGACGTCCTCCACAGCCGCGACCGCATCTCCGATCAAACCCTCGTGCAGGAATACATCGATGTGGCCCTCTGGTAGCACCGAGCGGTGTTCGCGGAGGTAGGTTAGGAGGTCAGGGCGCAGGGTGTCCCAGGACTCACCCGCGATCTCCTTCGCCCTCAGGTAGCTGCCAAGGTTCAACTCGTGCTCGAAGGCGATGCGAGCCGCCCGCAGCGCCAGCTCTGATTGTCCCAGCTCGCTCGCCAGGTCTCGCGTCCAGATCGCCAGTTCGCCCGGGCGAGGGGCCGTCGAACTGTACGCACTTCGATAGGAGTCCCATTTGCTTGGCAAGGAGAGGCCATGCTCGGCGACGCGGAGCGCCCGCTCCGCGTCGTTCTGTTCGCGGAAGGCGCGGGACAGGGAGAGCGCCTCTTCGGCGGTCCGTAGCTGGCCCAGACCGTAAGCCAGGGCTTCGTCTGCCCGGCCCAGGCGGACGAGCATCGTGGACCGTCGATCGCGGATGCCACTCACACCGGCGTAGTTGAGGAACTCGTCGAACCGGCCCTGACGCTCAAGGACATTGAGCCGGGCGTGGGTCAGCTCGACTCCACCGTCGGGCAAGAACAGGTCGTCTTCATCCTCGTCCAGATCATCCCAGGACTCGTCCTCCTCGTCTTCCTCGGACAACTCCAGTGGTTCGCCCGCGAGTGCCTTTTGGACCTCAGGAGCATCCCAACCTTCCGCGATTGCGGCCAGGGCCGAATCGAAGACATCGTCCACGCCGAATTCGCGCAGATTGCGGGCGTATCCCTTCAGTTTCTTTGTCCAATTCGCGCGCGCCGCCGCGTCCAGGTCGGCGGACAGAAGCGCTTCCGCCCAGATTGGATTGAGGTCGTAGAAGAAGGCGCTGGCGTCGCCGTCCGAGTCGTCCATCTCCTCCCAGTCGGAGAGGTATTCGTCGGTAATCGCGTCGAGGATGGCCAGCGCCGCGGGTGCGTCGCCGTCGTTGAGGTATCCGGTGACCTGGGTGAGCACGCTGCGCACACCATCGACGACGCCACTTACCTGCCAATAGGCTTCCGAAGAGCTGAAGCGGTTCAGACCCTGGATCTCGTCGCGGACCTCGCGGCGGGCGGCTTTAACTGCGGCCGACATGTTTTTTGCGGGGGCGGGCACCGGCGACCTGAGCGTCGCCGCCGGTGCTGGAGCAGGTTGGGCGAGCAGAGCCTCGATCGTCTCGGTCGTGACCTGGCGCATCTCGACCAGGCGGCGAACGGCGTTGCGTAGTTGGTCCTCTCCGGCCTCGGCCAGGAGCGTGTCGAGCGACGGGCGCTCCTCGACCGACTGCGGGTCGTCAATCAACGTCAACAGGACCGCGACGATGTGCTTGCACCACCCGCCCCAGTCGTACGGGCAGGTGCAGCCGGCCTCGATCAGGCCGGCTGCATCGGCCCGGACGCTGATCGTATAGGGGTAGATGTCGCTGCCTTCGACTTCCGCCTGGAGGAGGTCGCCCCGCCGCGTAATCTCCCCGACCGCTCCCTCGCGGTGATACTCCTGGCCGCGCCGAAACGTCTCGGCGGCCGCGCCTTCGCGCACCATTGCCTCGGTTAATGTGGGAAGCGTCATGGCGTGTCCGGCTCCCGTGGTTCGATTCCGACTGACCGCAGCCATGCCACCGCTTGTACTCGATTGCGATGATTTTCGAACTCGTACCAACGCGTCCGTTCGGACGGCGCATCGAGCAGCGTGTCCTTGAACCGGCGGAACGCACCGCGCCCGACAATAGCCGCGCGGAACCGCTCGCGCAGGTGCTCGTCCGCGATAGTCTCAATGAACTCGGCCATGTCGTTGTAGGCATCGCGGCTCTCGACGCCGGGAATCTCGATAAAGCGCGTCCCGAAGTGGCGGTCGACCGCGTCCGCTTCACGGACCGCGTCATTCATCCAGTCCGGCAGGTCCATCTCCGCCAGAGCTGCGTCGAGTGTGACGGGCAGTTCCCGAGTCTCTTCCAATGCCCGCTGAACCTCATCGGTGACCAGGATCACATCACCGGTCTCGACGTCCAGCACGTGGCGCCCCTCCGACGAGGAGCTCATCTCCATCGCCGCCTCAAGGAGCGAAAGGTCGATCCCCAGATCCGTCATGCCGGTGCCGGAATGACGGAAAGAGATGGCGTTGTGTCCTAGGTCCATCGTCAGATTCACCCCGACAGATAGACGCTGGCGGCGACCTGGAACGCTTCCTCAGGCCTGCCCGAAAAGCTTCCGGTCGGGAAGATAGCTAACTCGTAGCGCTCGTTGCTGTAGGTATAGAACCCGAAGGTCCAATCGTCGGGCCCAAAGTAGCGCAGGCGGCAGAGGTGCGTCGGGGTCTCCCGCAGCCGTTCCTCGAATTCCTCTCGGGTTTCCGGCCAGTCGGCCGGAGGCCAGCCCGGTGTCATGACCGGTTCGGTGAAGGCATCGACGTAACAGAACTGGCCGCGAAACCGAATTGCGAGGCGGGTGTATTTTCCGGCGAAGTGCTGCTCGGCGTAGGAGCGGATGCGATGCTCCGTCTCGGCCCGGATCCGATCCGGTATCCGCACGCCGCCGCTGTCGGGATCGTAGGCCCGCTGGTAGCGCGTTGGCACGCTTCCTCCCGTCTTGATTTGGCAATGACCTCGCCGCCGCCAGTGAGCGCCTCCGCTCCTTGCCGTCTTCTGCCTTCACTCTTAGTGGAAGACCGGCGGCCCTTGGAGCGGGTCCTGCACGTACTGGCCCAGGCGCAGTGACCGCAAGATCTCGTCCCAGGCCGGGAGCGCCCGCTCCGTGTCGTCCAGCCAGAAATCCAAGGTGATGAGGGCCTGGACGTTGGAACCGTGGGCGAGGCAGGCGCGGGTGCGGGCCTCTCGATTCTCATTGGTGTCGATGAACAGCGTATCGTTCCAGGCGATCGTCAGCCCGGACCGTTTGATCAAGACCGGATCCGCTTGCGAGAGCGTGCGCCGTCCTTCGGTGGGCTCAGTGCCGCCGAGGGCTCCGGCGAGGACGATGTCGAGCTGGACGCCCGACCAATCGATGGCGGGGTTGAGTTGGTGGACCGAGACCTGGAATCGAATGTCGTCGTCTGGCTCGGGTCTGTCAAACATGGTGAAGTGCGCCCCACCCGGGTCCTCGACCTCTGAGACGACCCAGGTTTTGGGCACATCGAACCGGACGGCGCCCCGGTTCAGAACGACCACCTGGTAGCCAGGCTTGCAGCGCCAACCGTGGTCCCGGTTGAGCCGATGTTCGCTCTTTTGCCGTCTCTGCTTGCCCGCCACGGAGGTGCTCCTCTTGCGCGGTTGAGTCGATCCGAATGGAGTGTATCGCGCAGGCATAGTCCTCCGCACCGACACGAGGTAGTCACTTGCGGGTCAATCCTGCGTTTGACGATTGGCGAACTCATTCCCCTTGCAGGCTCAATGGCTCTTCTTTGCGGTGTCGGGAGGACGGGGCGGCAGCGCTCCCTGGTCCGTGCGGACACATGACCTTGCAGGAGGTACTAGGACTTCCTCGGTGGATGACTTGGCTACGTCGGCCTCATGACCTGATACGTCTAGCGCACGATGTAAGGAGAGCCATTACTCGTTGACGCCGGTGACTGTCCTCAATCGACGAGCTATGGCTCTCTTGCGCGTACCGCGATCTTGCCGTTTTCGACCCGCACGTCGTACACCGCTTGCGGCGTCGTGGCCGGGCCGTGGACGACGGCGCCGTCGCGCAGGCAGAAGACCGATGTATGCCAGGGGCAGGTGACGGTGTCGCCGTCGAAGGCGCCCTCGTCGAGCGGGCCGCCCAGGTGGGAGCAGGTCGGGGAGAGGGCCAGGACTTCGCCGTCGAGGCGGTAGAGCATGACCGGTGTGCCGTCAATGTCGACGCGTTTGGCGGTCTTCTCGGGGAGATCACCGTCCTCCAGGACATCGGTCCACTTGTCGGGCCCCTGCTCGAAGGCGGTGCGGTTGACGCCGATGCCTAAATCGTAGGCGAGGTCGCCGCCGAGCCAGGAGGAGACGTTGACGAGGCCAAACCCCGCCGCCGCCAGGGTCACGCCGGAGCCCCGATTACCGCGCCGGCGCTGGACGTAGGAGGCGCCATAGCAGAAGGTAGCGGCGACGTTCAGGGTGGCGTGCAGGGTGCCAAGGCGGCGAGCCTGTTCCAGGTTCTGGAGGTCCTGCCATTGGGCCGCGCCAGTCGCGGCGGCGGCACCGGCACCGACCAGACCGATCAGGAGGGTGGTGTCGGCCGCGGCTTCTTCGCCGATCGCGTCCAGGGCGATCGACGCCGTCCACATGCCCGCTGGGACGACAACGACGGCCGGGTGGAGCGGGTGCCCGAGCCAGACGCCGTACAGCACATCCCTCAGCCCTCGCGGCGATTTCTGGCCGAGCCAGGGATCGAATGCCGCGTGCAACTTGGCGGCGATCGGGTCTAGCCACGGCATCTTCGCTACCATGCGTTGAGACAGTCTCGTCGGGAGTGTGCTTTGCGGCATTGGTCTACTCCTCGTTCGCTTCGCCCCAGCCCCCACGGCCGTTCGAGCGTATCCATACTGCTATTGCAACTTCTGGACCTACCCTAAGGCTGGTTCTCGGCTACTCCACCATGCCTAAATCCGACTGGGGGCGAGCGGCCAGACTCGCGTCGGTCTCGCCCGCGCGTGAGCAAGTTGCCATACACTTACGGGCGATTCGACCGGGATGGTGCGCCCGCACCGTCTCGATTTCCTGGCGGCTCTCCGATCGTGACGTTGCCGCGCCCGTCGGTTCCGCCCCACGCCCTGATGGGGCAGTGCAGGTTGTCATGGATACCGCCGTTACGGCCCGTCAAGACCCGTTCAGTGCCCGCTCCACGCTCACGACCGCGTTGGGCAGCACCTACGCCTACTACAGGATCGCGGCGCTGGAAGAGCAGGGGCTGACCCAACTCGAACGCCTCCCATTTACCATCCGCATCCTCCTCGAGAACGCCCTGCGCAACGCCGGCAATGAGTTCGTCGACGAGAGCGATGTCAAGGCGCTGGCCGGTTGGCGTCCCGCCCGGATCAGTGGGCAACCCGCCGGCGGGGACGATGGCGTGGAACTGCCCTTCCTGCCCGCCAGGGTGGTGTTGCAGGACTTCACCGGGGTGCCCTGTGTTGTCGATCTGGCGGCGATGCGGGCGGCTGTCGCTCGTCTCGGGGGCGATGTCACCCGGATCAACCCGCTCGTTCCGGCCGATCTCGTCATCGATCACTCGGTTCAGGTCGATGGGTTTGGCACGCAGATCGCCTTTGCCCGCAACGTTGATCTGGAGTACGAGCGCAACCACGAGCGGTACGCACTGCTCCGCTGGGCGCAGCAGTCGTTCCAGAATTTCCGCGTGGTTCCGCCCGGGACGGGTATCGTCCATCAGGTCAACCTGGAGTACCTGGCTAGTGTGGTGACAACCCGGGCTTCCGGCAACGAGATCGTCGCCTACCCGGACACTCTCGTCGGGACGGACAGCCACACGACGATGATCAACGGCCTGGGCGTGCTCGGCTGGGGCGTCGGCGGGATCGAGGCCGAGGCGGTTCTCTTGGGCCAGCCGCTCTACCAACTGACCCCCGAGGTGATCGGCGTCAAGCTTGTCGGGAGCCTGCGCGAGGGCGCGACCGCGACCGACCTGGTTCTGACCGTGACCGAGATGCTGCGCAAGTACGGAGTCGTCGGCCGGTTTGTCGAATTCTGCGGCGCGGGCCTGAGCAACCTGACGCTGGCGGACCGGGCGACGATTGCCAACATGGCCCCGGAGTACGGCGCCACGGCGGCGCTCTTCCCGGTCGACGCCGAGACGCTGCGCTACCTGACTCTGACCGGGCGGACCGACGAGCAGGTCGATCTGGTCGAGAAATACGCCCAGTGCCAGAGCCTGTTCCGGACGGACGACACGCCCGATCCGGAGTTCGACGATCTGCTCGAATTGGATCTCAAGACAGTCCGCCCGAGTGTTGCGGGGCCGCGGCGCCCACAGGACCGCGTCCTTCTTGGCGATGTGCGCAAGGTCTTCCGAACGGCCTACAAGACGACCTTCGGCGAGCACGCCGATATCATCGACGAGCCGATCGAGATCGAGCGGCTCGAAGATGAAGGTGGCATCACCTCCGAAGATGTTGAAGCGGCGACTGCTGCTGCCCATGCCGGCGGGATGGCGGCCGCGGCCAGACCGGTCCGGTTCGGTACGGTGACCGTCGATTGCAATGGCGTGCAGACGCAGATGCACCACGGGTCGGTCGCAATCGCATCAATCACATCGTGCACGAACACGTCCAACCCATCGGTGATGATCGGGGCGGGGCTGCTGGCGAAGAAGGCGATCGAGCGTGGCCTGCGGGTCGCGCCTTCGGTCAAGACTAGCCTGGCGCCGGGTTCACAGGTGGTCACGTCTTACCTTGAGAAGGCGGACCTCCTGCCTTACCTCGAAGGACTGGGGTTCCACGTCGTCGGCTATGGGTGCACGACCTGCATCGGCAACAGCGGGCCGCTGATCCCGTCGGTGGCGGCGACGGTCGAGGAGAACGAGTTGATCGTTGCCTCGGTCCTCTCCGGCAATCGCAATTTTGAAGGTCGGATTCACCCTCAAATCCGCGCGAGCTTCCTGGCATCCCCGCCGCTGGTGGTTGCCTACGCGCTGGCGGGCACGGTCGACATCAATCTGAACCGCGATCCGCTCGGTACCGATCCCAACGGTGATCCCGTCTACCTGAAGGATATCTGGCCGTCTCAGAAGGAAGTGCGCGAGGCGATGGCAAACGCCCTCGATCCGGCGCTCTTCCGCGAGGGGTACAAGACGGTCTTCGCGGGAGATGAGCGCTGGCAACATCTGCCGGTCCCGGAAGGCAACCTGTACGAGTGGGAGGAGACCTCAACCTACGTCCAGGAGCCGCCGTTCTTCCAGAACCTGTCGCCGGAACCTGAGCCGCTATCGAATATTGCCGACGCTCGGGTGCTGGTCATGGTAGGCGACTCAGTGACGACCGATCACATCTCACCGGCGGGCTCGATCGGCAAGTCCAGTCCGGCGGGCGAATACTTGATCGAGCAGGGCGTGAAGCCCCACGAGTTCAATTCGTACGGATCGCGTCGCGGCAACCACGAAGTCATGATCCGGGGCACGTTCGGCAATATCCGCCTCCGCAATCAACTTGTCCCCGAGCGCGAAGGTTTCTGGACTAACTACCTCCCGACCGGCGAAGAGATCACCATTTACGACGCTTCCCTACGCTACCAGGAGAGCGGGGATCCCGCTGGTGATCCTGGCGGGCAAGGAGTACGGGACGGGATCATCGCGCGACTGGGCGGCGAAGGGCACCCTGCTGCTCGGTGTCAAAGCCGTGCTCGCGGAGAGCTACGAGCGGATCCACCGCTCCAACCTGGTCGGGATGGGCGTACTGCCCTTGCAGTACCTGCCGGGCGAGAGCGCAGCCAGTCACGGCCTGACGGGCCGCGAGACCTTCAGCATCGACGGCATCGCCAGCGGGCTGAAACCGAGGGCGAAGGTCACCGTCGATGTCACCCGCGAGGACGGTTCTACCTTCGAGATCACCGCCATCGCCCGGATCGATAGCCCGGTGGAGGTGCGCTACTACGAGAACGGCGGCATCCTGCCGACGGTGCTTCGCCGGTTGCTGGGTACATCGGAGCAGGCTGAGGCGTAGCGCCTGAAGAGGACCTCACCCCCTACCCCCTCTCCTCTCTGGAGGAGAGGGGCCGTTGCCAACACCAAGCCAAATTGACACGGCGCTGCCAGACGCCCCTCTCCACCGCAGTGGGTAGGGGAGAGGGGGTAGGGGGTGAGGTCGTTTTGACGATATCGAGCGCTCGACCACGCGTCACGCTGCCCGCGCACATGAGCACGATCGTTGTTGGCGGTGGCAGCGCCGGGGCAGCCGTGGCCGGCATCCTGGCCGAGCGGGGCGAGCAGGTGCTGCTTTTGGAGGCAGGGCCGGATTACGGGGCGTACTCCGCGGGAGGGTGGCCAGCGGATCTCTGCGATGCGGGAACCCTGGCTCGCTCGCACGATTGGGGCTTTCACAGCGAGGAGACCTATCCGGATCGCCGGATACCGTTCGAGCGGGCGCGTGTGCTGGGTGGGTGTTCGTCCCACAACGGGTGTGCCGCCATCTGGGGGCATCGGGCCGACTACGACGCCTGGGCGGCGGCGGGGAATCCGGGTTGGGCGACGGACGACCTACTCCCCGTCTTTCAGGAGGTCTCCGAGCGGTTGCGGGTACGGATTCCGGATCAGGCCGAGTTGACCCCGTTCCAGGCCGCCTGGCTGGATGCGGCCCCGGCGGCCGGGATACCGCGGGTTCGCGATCTCAACGACCTGGACGAACCGGTGGGGATGGCGCCCAGCCCGGTGAACATCTCCGGGGCGATCCGCTGGAACACTGCCTTCGCCTACCTCGATCCCGTGCGGGACCGGGACAATCTGGTCATCGCGGGCGACATGCTGGTCGATCGGGTGCTGGTCGATCGTGATCGAGTCGCGGGTGTCGTCGTGGTTGGACTGGACGGGCCTGAGGTGGTCCGGGCGGATCGCGTCGTGCTGGCGGCGGGGACGTACGGCTCGCCGGCAATCCTGTTGCGGTCTGGGGTCGGCGATCCGGATGAGCTCCGGAAGGCTGGGGTAGATGCCCGGCACAGGCTGCCGGGAGTTGGCCGCAACCTCCACGATCACCCGAGCGCGGCAGTGACGTTTGCCGGGACGCCTGAGTTGATCGCGGAGATGACGACGTTTGCGGCGGCCAACTGGTCGCCGGAGGAGCAAACGATCGCCAAGGCGCGTTCCAGTTCATGCCAGGAGGCGTTCGACCTCCATCTCTACCCGGTCGGAGGGCCAGACGCGGATGCCGAGGACGGGTGGTCCTGGGCGATCCACGTTGCCTGCATGACGCCCCGCTCGCGGGGCAGCTTGACCTTGCGCTCGGCCGATCCGGCTGATACGCCCCGAATCGATCATCGCTATCTGACCGATCTCGACGGGGCCGACCGGCGGGTACTCGTCGATGGTGTGACGATGGCCCGCGAGATGGCGGGGCAACCAGGCATCCGCGATCTGCTCGGCCGGGAGACGGCGCCGGGCGGGACGGTGGACTCGTCGGGCGAGATCGAGCGGTATATCGATCAAACGGGAGCGCACTATTACCACCCGGTCGGGACCTGCAAGATGGGGCCGGACTCCGATCCGGAGGCGGTGGTCGATGCCCGTGGCCGGGTCCATGGTCTGGACAACCTCTTCGTGGCGGATTCGGCGATCATGCCGGTTGTCCCCCGGGCGAACACGAATGTGCCGGCGGTCGTGGTTGGCGCTCGGGTTGCCGGATGGCTGGCCGGGGAGTCGGGCTGAGATCGAGTCGGTATCCGTTTGATCGTTTGGCACGCCGAGAAGAGGAGCGGATACGGTGACGGAGGAGGGTGTGTCAACGATCCGGGTCGCGGGGCTGGTCGGGAGCCTGCGCCAGAGGTCATACAACCGGGCGCTGCTGCGCGCGGCGATGGCATTGCAACCGGGCGGGATGGAGATCGTCGATGTCGACCTGCGCTCCCTACCCCACTATGACGACGATCATGAGCAGGCGGGCGAGAGCGATGATATCCGGACGTTCAAGGATCACATCGCCACCGCCGACGCACTGCTCTTCGTCACGCCGGAGTACAACTACTCGATTCCCGGCATCTTGAAGGACGCGCTCGACTGGGGCAGCCGGCCCAGCGGTAAAGGGCCGATGCGGCAGAAACCGGTGGCGATCATGGGCTGCGCGACTGGGATGGTCGGTACCCGCCGCGCCCAGCTTCACCTACGTTCGATCTGCACGGCGCTCGACCTGTGGGACATGAAGAAGCCCGAGATCACGGTCGCCGGCGCGGCATCAAAGTTCGATTTGGAGGGCGTCCTCACCGACGAGGAGACCCGGGACCAATTGAACGTTTTTCTGGAGGCGTTCACGGTCTGGATCAACCGGTTTCGATCTTAGCGCTCGGTCTCAGCGATGCGTAGGCTCCGACCCAGCCTGGACATCACTCACCGCGGTTGATGCGACGTCGTCAGTTGGGTTACTCGTTCACGCAGGTGTTGCCGAAGCTCGGGTTCAGGAGCCCGACCTCGTTGTCCGTGTTGCCACAGACGTTGAGTGGAACGCGAATGGGGGGCTGCACGTCGTCGACAAAGAGATGACCATTGCCAAACGTGACGGTTGCCGCCGGGGCCGCGAGCGGTGTGGCCACCGCGGCTATCTTTCCGTCCTCGACGCTCAGTACAGTCACGTGATACGTCACGCTTCCCGAGGCCGTGTCGAATTCAGCAGAGCGCAATTCCACCACGACCAGCCCGTCAGCTCCGTCGGCGAGGGGAGCAACCAGGGTGGCATTGAGCGGATCAGCCTCCTGGCTCGAAACGGCCTGCACGAAGTCCGGTGTCGGAACGGTTGCCACGATCCGGTTGGGCCGATCGGTAAAGGCGAGTACCGCCGGATCGACGTCCGCCAGGGTAAGGGTGTATGTAGCGTCAGCCGAATCAGGGCGAAGCGTGGCCGCGTCGAAGGCTTGGACCATCAGCCAGGATAGTCCGGACTCGGCCGTGGGGGTGGCTTGCTGGGCTTGGGCGGAGCTAACGCTGGCCGCGGAGAGGACGAGTACCGCGACCAAGAGTCCAAAAAACTGCGTCCCTCCTGCGACCGGGCGGGCGCGGCGCGGGCGCCGACGAGCAACGAAGAGCTTAGCGACGATGTCGAATTGCAATGGGTTCACGATGGCACCCCCTGTGACCGACGTGAACGGCATGGACACGGCCGTCGATTCCGGCTCGCGCGGGGGTCGCTGGGTACCCGTTCTGACCGCGCAGGCTCGGTTCGGCATGAAGCCGCCGGCGTACCGGGGACGGTCACATGCACTGGAATGCCCCGTACCGCGTGAACTGACATTGCCCGTTGCAGGCGGCGAACGCCTGGTTGCAGACGTCGTGCCAGTTCTGAGGATCGCACGCGTCGCAGCACCAGCTGTCCGAGTGCCAGCAGTACCCGAGCGTGAGGCTGCCGACAATGTCGCCTGCGGGGGTATTGCAGCGCAGGTTCCCGTCTGGGCAGTCGTCGATGAAAAGGCTGGCCGCCCCGAACTCGCGGGCGGCTTCGGCCGCGGTGATCGGTTGTTGCTCCAGGTTGAGATCGACTGCCGTCTCGTCGGCCAGCACCTTCACCTCGTAGGTGGCTTTCCCGGTGGCCGGGTCGTAGGTCGGGTCGATCAGCTCGACCACCATGACGTCACCTGGTCCTTCGTCCCCCTCGGCGCCGGCGAAGACCAGGGCGGCGTTCGGCGGGTCGGCCGGGGTAAAGCCCAGGCCTGCCCCCGGTGTTGCCCCGTTCGAGCCGGCTCCGGTCCCCAGGAAACGCTCCGTGGGGAGCATGCCGACGATCCGCTCGGGCCGATCGGAGAAGTAGACGGTCTGGCCAGCCAGATGGTCCGCGGTCAGGGTCAATGTGCCATCCTCACCCGCCTTGGAGGATCTCTCCGGCGCCAAAGGTCTGCACGAAGAGGAAGCTGGTTTTGTCGGATTCAGTCGCCGGCGAGGCACCGGCGCGGCCGGCGTTGCCTCCTGCGCGACGGCCGAACCGAGCGCGGCGGCGGCAAGCCCGGCTCCGCCTGTCGCCAGTGCGGCGCGGCGGGAGAGCCGGCGCTGAGCAAAAAGACGGGAGATCGTATCGAAGTGGGAAGACTCCACAATGCACCGTCCTTTGGATAACCTCATTGACCATGCCAGTTGCATTTTTCGCCTGCCGTAGCGCACCGCCTAACGGCAGGCAGGACGAACCAGCCGTGCGCGTCGCCCGCGAGACCTGTGGAGGTACGCAGCGGCGCCGGTCGTGGTCGGCGCAGCGGTGGTTGTTGTGGGAGCGACGGTCGTCGTGGTGGGCACTGCGTCGCAGCGCCCACCCGAGCAGACCAGGCCGTTGACTGACGGCACCGAGGCACGCGTTAGCAGAAAAGCCAGTCGGAAATCCCGCTACCCCAGTAGGGTTTACAATTCCTGGACGGGCAGGCATAGGACGATTGGTTGCACACTTCTGTCCAGTGATTGAACGTGGCGCACTTATCTGGCGGGTTGTGGCCATACGGAATACAGGGCATGCATTGACCGTGGGTGTAGCACATGCCCGTTTGACCCGGCCAAATAGTTCTTGGAGCTATCGGTTTTCCCAATGCAGGCGATCTGCGTCATCCTCGCAATCGTCGATCAGCAGGTGGGCGGCGCCGAACGCCGGTGTGATCCCGCTGAGATCGTCTGGTGATTGCTGCAAGCCCAGGTCGAGACTGTCCTCCCACGCTTCCAGTCCCTTCACCTGGTAGGTCGCCGTGCGCGTCGACTCGTCGTAGGTCGGGGCGAACAGCTCCAGCACCGCCAGGTCGGTGTCACCGTCCCCGGTCTGGACGATCAACGCGGCGTTGGGCGGGTTGTCGGGCGAGAAGCCCAGCCCCTTGAGGAAATTCCTCCGTGGGCGTGACGCCGACCTCGCGCGACGGACGGTCGCCGAAATAGAGGGTCTGGCCAAGCCCGTTCTCCAGCGTCAGCGTGTGCAGGTCGTCGTCGGTGTTCGGCGTGATCGTGCCCGACTGGAACGATTGGACGAAGAGAAAGGTCGTCTTCTCAACCTCCCCAGACTCGGCCACAGGGGAAGCGGCTGGGGTTGCCTCTTGGGCAGTGACCCGGCTGCCGGCCACGGCGCTCACCGCGACGGCGGCGCCGCCCGCTATGGCATGGCGGCGCGAAAGTCGGCGCTCGGCAAAGAGTCGAGAGATGCGATCGAATCTGGTCGTGTCCATTCGAATCTGCTCCTTCAGACTATCTGTACGTAAGGTCGAGACGATGCAGCGAGGGGCCTAGCCCTAGAAGTGGTCGCCGGCGGGGCAGAGGAAGCCGCCGCCACAGACGTTGCGTGCGATGCAGTTGCCGCCGCAGATCGGAAATTGTTGGTTGCACTGGCTCGTCCAATAGACGACGTCTGCGGCGAAATCGTCCTTGTTCGGGGTGCAGGTGTAGCAATTGCCGGCCGACCAGCTGTAGCAATAGCCGCCGTGGTCGCTGATCGAGCCTTGCTTGGCGCCGTTGCTCACGCAGGCAATATCGCCGTCTGGGCAGTCGTCGATGAAGAGGTGGGCGGCGCCAAACGTCGGGGCGACCTGGGCGAGATCGGTCGGCGCCTCGCCCAACCCCAGGTCTACCGAGTCTTCCCAGTTCTCCAGGGTCGCGACCTCGTAGGTCAGCGTGCGGTTCGCCTCATCGTAGACGGGGTCGTAGAGCTCCACCACGGCGAGATCCGTCTCGCCGGCTCCCGTCTCGAGCACCAGGGCGGCGTTGGGCGGGTTGTCCTCCAGAAACCCGATGCCGCCGAGAAATCGATCGGTTGGGGTGGCGCCAACGATCCGGTCCGGGCGGTCGGAGAAGTAGATCGTCTGGCCGAGGCCGTGCTCCAGGGTGACCGTGTAGCGACCGTCCTGCCCGTCGACCGGGGCGATCGCGCCGGACTGGAACGACTGGACGAAGAGGAATTCGGTCTTACCTCCGGCTGCCTCGTTTGCGGCCGGCGTCGCCTCCTGAGCGCGTGCGGTCAATCCGACGGCGGTTGCCCCACCGGCGGCGAGCGCTGCTGCCCCGCTCTTCAAGAGCTGGCGCCGGGCCAGGTGGCGTTCGGCGAAGAGCCGGGAGATCGAATCAAATCGTGACCGGTCCATATGACCTCCATTCCGGTTGAATAGCGGCTCGACTCAGGAGAACAGAGCGAATCGGTGCGGCGACGCTCGCCGCCGCACCGAGCGAACGGTCAATCCCAGCAGCCTTTCGATTGTTGGGACGTGCACTGCTGGTTGCAGGCCCCATAGGTGCTGTTGCACTCGGCGGCCCAACTGCCTCCCGCCGGGGCCCGGCATGGCAGACAGCACGCGGTCCCCCAGTTCCAGCAGAACCCCATGTTCCCCGTTGCGGGAATGTTCGCTATGCCCTGGGTGCCGAGAACGCAGATGATGTACGCGTCGGCGCAGTCGTCGATGAAGAGGTGCGTCGGCGCCGAAGCTCTCCGCCAGGTTGGACAGGTCTGCCGGACCCTCCTGGAGCCCCAGCTCCGTCGTGTCCTCCCAGTTCTCCAGCACCTTGATGTCGTAGATCACCGCTGGGACCGTTGGGTCGATCAACGGGTTGGTTAACTCGACGACGGCGATGTCGGTGCCGCCGTTGCCATCGTCCACCACGATCGCCGCGTTGGGCGGGTTGTCGGCTTGGAAGCCCAAACCCTGGAGGAACTGCTCTGTCGGCACCGCACCGACGTCGCGGCTGGGCCGGTCGGCGAAGTAGAGGGTCTGACCCAGTCCGTGGTTCAGCGTGACGGTGAAGGTGCCATCCTCGCCCGCCTTCGGCGCGATGGAGCCGCCCTCGAACGACTGGACGAAGAGGTACGGGGTCTTCTCACCGTCCTCGGCTGTCGGCGTTGCCTGGTGAGCGGCACTCACCCGAGATGCCCGCCTTGACGTGAACAGCCGGGCGATCCGATCAAACGCGTGACGTCGCCATGTGTTACCTCCTGTCTCGTCGGATGAAGATCGGCCGTACACACTAGGGGTTACAGATCAACCCTCTGCCGTAGTAATCGGCATGGCATTGGCCCGAGCAGCCGGCGACAATGCCGCTATTGCACTTGTTCGTCCAATAGTCGCGTGTCGAGCACCGATCGGGCTGCGTGTGGCCGTACGGCTCGCAAGGCATGCAGATCAGGTAGTTGTAGCAAAAGGTCTGAGCGGTGAACTTGCTGACGAGATTCCCGCCGTCCCAGCATTCAATGGAGTCGTTGGCGCAGTCGTCGATGAAGAGGTGGGTGGCCCCGAAGCTCGCCGGCAAATCGGACAGGTCCGCCGGTGCCTCCTGGAGTCCCAGCTCCGTCGTGTCCTCCCAGTTCTCGAGCACCGTCACGTCGTAGATCACCGCTCGGCACCGTCGGGTCGATCAAGCGGGTTGCGCAGCTCCACTACGGCGATGTCGGTGCCGCCGTTGCCGTCGTCGACCACGATCGCCGCGTTCGGCGGGTTGTCGTCAGGAAAGCCCAGGCCCCGCAGAAAGCGCTCCGTCGGCACCGCGCCGACGTCGCGGCTGGGGCGGTCGGCGAAGTAGAGGGTCTGGCCGAGACCATGCTCCAGCGTCACGGTGTAGGTGCCGTCTTCACCTTCCTTCGGGGCGATGGTGCCGCCCTCGAAGGACTGGACGAAGAGATACGGGATCTTCTCGCCGTCCCAGGTGGATGCGGCCGGCGTCGCGGCCTGCGAGAGGGTGCCCCCGGCCACCGTTCTGCGCCGGGCGAAGAGCTTGGAAATCGAGTCAAAACGCGTATTGGCCATATGTCTTCTCTTTCGTCGTACGCTCGGACGCGATTGAAAACCATTCGGGTTGGCGTGCGCTCGCGGGCCGGATCAGGCGGCGACGTTGGCGGCGCCGAAGCGCTGCGCCACCAGCGCCCGCACCATCGTCGCCCCCCGCGCCACCTCGGAGGCCACCCGCCCGTTCCCGTCGATCAGCACCGCCGCCGGCGTCCCCCGCACGCCAAACAGCCGCTTCAGCCCCCCCTCGTCATCGAGGATCATCGGGGCGCGGAGGCCCGCCTCCCGGTTGAGCCCCGCCGGGCCGGAGGTGACCACCACCATCCGCGGCCCGTTCGGACCGGCGTCCCACTCGCGCATCGCCGGGAGCAGCTCCCGGCAGTGGCTGCAGCCGGGGCTCCAGAAGAGCAGCACCGTTGGCTCGGCCCGCCGCTCGCCCAGATCGATCATGTTCCCGTCCAGATCGGGCCGGCGCAGTTCGCCCACCTTCTGCCCGACCCGCACCGTCTCGACCGGCTTCGCCTCCTGGGGCGGCACGACCAGCCCGAGGGCGGAGGCGACCAGTTCACGGACGCGATGGGCGCCGGTGGTCGAGTCCGTCATGCGGCCGTCGGGGGCGATCAGGATGGCCCCCGGGATCATCGGCAGCCCGAGGAGGTCGGCGACCTCGTGCTCGTGCTGGAGCAGCACCGTGCCCAGCCCGTACTCGCGGGCGAGCAGCCGGTTCTGGGTCGGATCGCCGCCGCTGATGGTGGCGACGGTGAGGCGGTCGCCGTAGACGCGCGCCCAGCCGCCGATGTCGGCGAGCAACTCGTAGCAGGGGCCGCACTTCGGATCGGTGAAGTGGAGCAAGGTCGGCTTGCCGGCCGCCAGCAGGTCGCTGCAGGGAGACGATCCGCCTATCCAGGTCGGGCAGCGCGAAGTCCTGGGCCATGCGGACCGGCTCGGACGACGACCGCTGCGGCGGGTGCGGTCGGAGCAGTCGGAGCGGCCTGCTTCGCCGCCCACCGAGTCGCCGCGGCCTCGACCCGGTCGGCGATCCGGTCCTGCGACCGGCGCAGGGTGAGCAACAGCCACCCGTGGGCAATCACCGCGGTGAGGGCGACGGTGCTGAACGCGAATGCGACGATCATCGGATCCTCCCGGAGGGCGTGGCGCGGGTCGGCCTGGCGTAGGGCGCTCGCGGGCGGCCGGGGAGCCGGCCGCCCGCGAGGCGCGATGCGGCTAGACGGCCGCGGTGGCGGCGAGCCCTGCACCACCCTGCCGCAGCGCTTGACGGCGGGAGAGACGGCGGACGCCGAAGAGCTTCCTGACACGATCAATCTGGGGCGGACCCATTGAGCTGCTCCAGGGTGGTACTGCGTCGCGCTTGCCAGGCGTGAATGCCAGTGACCGGGTACTGTGTGCCCCTACTGGGAAGTCCTTTGGCAGTCGCTACCCACCGACGCGTCGGTGGGTAGCGACTTTCGCATTCGGCGGTTGAATCAGGAATCGGTCACGTGCCAACGTTCGGTGCGGCCAATCAGCGCCGTCGCTAGTTGGCGTTGCACTGACCGCCGCAGTTCCCTGCGTAGTAGCTATTGCACTGCTGGTTCCAGTAGTCGAGGGTCTGGCCTCCGCCGCAGTTCTGGGGCAGGCAACCGAAGTTGGCGATGAATGGGTTGGCCTGGTAGCACTGGCCGACCCGGCCGTTCGACGGAGGCGGCATCGCACCCACGTACGAATTGCCCCTGACGCACCGCACCAGATCCGGGCAGTCATCGATGAAGAGGTTGGCCTCGCCAAACTCCGCTCCGGACGCGTCTGGGACCGTTGGCGTCTCCTGGAATGTCAACCCATGTTCCGACTGGTACGAGTCCAACACTTTGGCGTCGTACGTCAGGCTTTGCGTCGCTGAGTCGTACTGAGGATTGGTCAGTTCGACCACGATGATGTTGGTCTCGCCTTCGGCCGGTTCCACCGCCAGGGCAGCGTTCGGTGGATTATCTGGGGTGAAACCGAGGCTCTCGAGGAACTTATCCATTGGCACCGAGGCAACCAGCCGCTCCGGCCGGTCGGAGAACGCGACGGTGCGGCCGTGGGCTCCCTGGAAGGAGAGGACATACGTGCCGTCTTCGCCGGACTTCGGCGCGAGTGAACCACTGCTGAAGCTCTGGACGAAAAGGTAGGACAGCTTGTCGTCGTCCCCACCAGCGGCGGGCGTGCCAGTGACCGGGGTCGCGTCCTGCGCATAGGACGAGGCAGCCAGGCCGACGGCCAGGGTCCCGGCGGCCAGCCCACCGCCGGCCTGGAGTGCCTGCCGCCTGGTGAGGCGGCGGGCGGCGAACCGGCGCGCGATCGAATCGAAGACCTGGGAATCCATGGCGAAGTCTCCTTTTGCCCGCGGGTGTGCGGACGGCGTTGGCACGAACGTCGTGGGTTATGAGGAGGCGGACCAGTAGTCGCTGCTGTCCAACACAGTCCCACCGACGGAGTAGGTCTGATCGCAGGGGTACTGGTCCGTGCAGAGGGTGGGGAACGCCTGCTGGCAGAGGGCCTGGTAGTAGGGCTTGGCCTGGCACATCATGCAGGTGAACTGGTTCCAGCTCCAACAGTGCCCCTCATTGCCGAGGAACCTCCCGGTGATGTCCTGGGGGTTCGTGGTGACGCAATAGGTCGGCCAGTCCGGGCAGTCGTCGATGAAGAGGTGGGCGGCGCCGAAGCTGGCCGGCAACGCGTCCAGCCCGGTCGGCTCCTCGGCGAAGCCCATCTCGACCGTGTCCGACCAGGCCTCCAACGCCGTCGCGTCGTAGGTCACCGACGGGCCGCTCGGGTCGTAGACGGCGTTCGTGAGTTCGACGACCGCGATGTCGGTCCCGCCCTGGCCATCGGAGGTGACGAGGGCGGCATTGGGCGGGTTGTCGGGCAGGAAGCCCAGCTCCGCGATCACCGTGTCCGAGGGAGCGGCCCCGACGATCCGTTCCGGGCGGTCGGAGAAGTAGAGGGTCTGGCCGAGGCCGTGGTCGAGCGTCAGCGTATAGGTGCCGTCCGCGCCCGCCTTCGGGGCGATGCTCCCCCCCTGGAACGACTGCACGAAGAGGAACTCGACCTTGGTGGTTTCTCCAGCAGCGTCTCCTCCCTCAGCCGCCGGCGTGCCGGTATCCGGTGTCGCCTCCTGGGCGGCCACGGCGCGAACGCCGAGGCCGGCTACCAGGGCGGTGGCCCCGGCGACCCCGGCCTGGCGGATCGTGTCCCGGCGCGTGAGGCGCCGGGCGGAGAACAGCTGGCTGATACGATCGAAAGTCGTTGGATCCATCTCGGTCATCCTTGTCCTGTGGAGGTCGGGTTCCACCCCGCCCATGTGCAGGGGGTGGAGCATCTGTCGGCGAATCGGCGTGGGGACGCGTCGGATCAGCAGTCGTTCCCGATGGTGACGCAGTTGCCGCATTGCGCGACGCACTGGTCGTGGTTGAAGCCGGCGACGCAGATCCCCGTCCAGCAGCAGTTCGGCGGACTCGTGCAGCCACCGAAGACGCAGGCAGCCCCCCAGGCAAAGCAGTTGCCGACGGTGAAGTCGCTGTTACACGCGCAATCGCAGTACGCGCCGGGATTTGCCGGGTCCGACCAGCACTGCTCGTCGATCTGCGCCGTGAACGACTTCCCGGCGACCGGTGTGCCGAGGCCCGGCGCCGGCATCGGATCGCTCACCTTCGCCTGGGTGTCGGCCAGGCATTGGGGCGAGTCGGAGCCATCGACGTAGCCACAGCGGCTCGTCGCCAGGTGGATGCGCCACGGCCGCCTGCTGGACGCGGGCGCCGTGGGCCTGCTGGTGGGCCTGCACCTGATCGTGCGACCAGGTGGCGATGTCGGCCTGCATCTGGGCGATCTGCTCGGCGTTCTGGGTGTGGAACTGCTGGACCGCGTCGGAGACCTGGCCGCATTCGCCGGTGACCGGATCGACGGCGGCGGCCAGCGCCTCGTAGAGTGTGACCCAGTCCTCACCCGGCGCATCCTGCGCGCCAACGTGGGCCGCCGTTGCCTGGACCAGGGCCGCGCCGCCCAGCGTGCCCGCCGCGATCGTCTTGAGCGCGCCGCGGCGATCGGAGCCGCGCGCCATCATCCTCGCCAACCAGTCGATGCGTTTCCCGTCCATCGTGACTCCCTCTTTGTGTCGTCGACGGCTGTGATTCGGTTCGATCGCGGCTCCCGCGAAGGGTGGCGGCGTGCCAAGGGTAGGCATGCCTAACTGACGGACAACATAGCGCACTGGCCAATCGGCCGGACCAGATCGACGCCTACAAGGTTTGGGCTTGCTGATCACAAAACCATTTTCAGCATAGGGAATGGGGAGGGGGCAGTCCAGCCGACGGCGTACCCAACTTCGCGTGTCGGAGTACCCAATTTACGGGCGCGCCAGTACGCAACCCAATTGGGGGATGTGTCGGTACCCCGGAGTGGATGGGTGGTTAGGGCTGGGTCGAGGCGGTAGGTATCGCCCCTTCGGAGATGGCCGATTCCGTCAGCAATCCCGCGCCAACCGCGGCCTCGATGGCGGCGGAGCGCGAGTGGACTCCGAGAATTTGGAAGAGGCTGGCCACGTGGCGCTCGACGGTCCGCACGCTGAGGAACAGGGCCCCGGCGATCTCAGGATTGCTCATGCCGGCGGCCAGAAGGGGCAGAATCTCGGATGCCCGAGGAGGGAGGTTGATGGCGGACGGAGCTGACTCGGTGAGCGTGAAGGCAAGCGCCTCGGCAACCGATAGATCTGTCGTCAGCGCCCGGCCCGCCGCGAAGGACGCCGCAAAGGCTTCCGCACCGAGAGCTTGCCGTGCAAACGCAACGTCGCGTTCGTACTCTTCGTAATACGCCGGCTCCAACGGGCGGCCGGAGAGTTCCCGCTGCTCGGCGGAAGCCCCGTAGAGCCGGGCCGCTGCTTCCGCCTGACCGACTCGACCGGCGATATCGGCGATGACTTCCAGGTAATGAAAGACCAACTCGCGCTCTGCCCAGTCAGCAAGGAGCCCCTCGCGGGCGATCGCCAACGCCTTGGGTAGATCGCGGCGCTTATGGGCGTTTGCTGCGTAGCAGATGAGCACAGCCGACCTCCCGCGCCCGTGGTCGATTTCGCGAAAGATCGTCAGTGCTTCCTCGCATGCAGCGGTCACGTTGGCGAGGTCGGATTCAACCCCTCCCTCGTCCACCGCCTCGTACCCCTCCGACGCAGCAAGAGTGAAAAGCGTCCAGCCAATTCGCCCTTGCGCATTGAGTGCCCGAAATCCGGATAGCGAGTCGCGCAACGCCCGGTGCGCGCCCTCCAAGTCGCCGGCGTGGGTAAGGAGCGAGCCGCGGATGCGCGAGGCTTCGGCAATGCCGAAGAGATCATCGTGCTGCCGGGCCAGCGATAGCGCCTCCTGCGTGAGCGCTAATCCTTCGGCGAGTTTGCCCTCAACCACAGCCAGCGCGGCCCCATGGGTGAGTGCGCGCACGCGGGAAGCAAGCTCACCTCCTGGCAACGCCAGCGCGCGTTGCAACCATATTCGCTGCTCGCGGGCATTGGACCCGGTGATCGAATGGGGGTCGAACATGGTAGCGGCCAACCGCAACGCCATCTCGACCTCACCGTGCTCAAACGCCCAGTCCAGTGCGCCCCGGAGGTTCCCCGCCTCGGGGAAAATGAGTCGCCGCAAGTCGCCGGGCTCGTCGCCCCAGAACGTCTGCCCGGCCCGCGTTGCGAGATCCAGGTAGTACGCGGCGTGCCGCCGCCGTACCTCCTGCTGGCCGCTCTCGATGAGCAGCTCGTTCGCAAACTCGCGCACCGTTTCGAGCATCACCAGGCGTGGCGCATCGGTACCGTTCGTGTCGATCACTCGGACAAGGCTTTGTTCCACCAGCGACTCCACCGCGCCGATGACATCGGGCACGGTCGGGGACTCACATACTGCCTCCGCCGCCTCCAGTGTGCAGCCGCCCTGAAACACGCCCAGGCACCGGAAGACCTCTTGTTCTGGCGACGTGAGCAGGTCATAGCTCCAGGCGATGGCGTCGCGCATTGTCTGGAGCCGGGCGGGGAGGTCGCGTGGGCCATGGGTGAGCTGGGGTAGCCGGGGGTCAAGCCGTTCCAGCAGTGCTTGTGGAGTAAAGAGTTGTCCCCGCGCGGCGGCGAGTTCGATGGCCAAGGGCAGTCCATCAAGCCGGCGGCAGATCTCGGCGACGGCGGCGGCGTTCGCCTCGGTGAGCGCGAAGCCCGGGCGAACTTCGCGGGTGCGCTCCACGAAGAGGCGCACTGCCTCGGAACCAAAGAGGACCTGCGCCGGTGACTGGGAAGATGCGGCTTGAGCGGCCAACTGGCCCGAGCCGCCGCTCCGTCGTGGCAACGACAGTGGCGACACAGGTACCGCCCGTTCACCCGAGACGTGGAGAAGCGTACGGCTGGTCACCAGCACCTTCAGGTCCGGGCATGCACGAAGCAGGTCCGTGATCTGTGGCCCAGCCGCGACGATCTGCTCGAAGTTGTCGAGCACCAGGAGTGCTTCTCTGGTGTGGAGAAATGACTCAAGCATCTCTTGAGCAGGCTGATCGCCACGCGTGCGAAGCCCGAGATCGTGAGCGATGGTCGGGGCGACGATGGCGGGGTCGCGGATGGAGGCGAGATCAACGAAGGCGATCCCGTCGGCAAAGTCGGCCGCCAGCTCGACCGCTACCTGAAGCGCGAGGCGCGTCTTGCCGACGCCGCCGGGACCGGTCATTGTCACCAGACGGACGGCTGGGTCGCGCAGGAGCGCGCTGACCGCGGCGACATCCTGTTCACGACCGACGAGCGTCGTGATGGGTACGGGAACGCGGCCGAGGACCGCCCGGCCCGAAGGTGCCGGAAGTCGGATCGGCGTCAGGCGGGTTGGGATGGCAGACGGCTCGGACATCATAGCCTGCGCCTCGGCCGAATTGGGGACACCAAGGCGAGTTTGACGATTCTGATCACGCTCGTCAACGTCGTTCGTCCACCCGTTTGTCCTACGCCGGAAACCGACCGAGATGACTGGGTGGCAGGCCACAGGCATCGGGAGGCCGGGGCAGGCAAGCACGTGGACGCGGCGGTTCACCCGCTAGAGGCGGGCCATCACGGCCCAGTCAGCATCGCCCGGCCCTTCAGACGACAGCGTCGTCTCCTTCGCAACACGCGCTAATTCTGCCCAGTCCAGGAGTCGATGCGGATGGTGGCTTTGTAGCGTTCCTCACCGACCACGCCGCGGGTGTAATCGGCGCCGGTGTATTTGCGGGCGAGTTGGTTGACGAAGGTGAGGTCGCGGTACAGCTCCCACTCGTCGACCTCGCCGCGGAGTTCAAGGTAGCGCTGCGGGTTGGCCGGGTCGAGGATCGAGAGGGCAACGTGTGGCGCACGCTGGAGGTTGCGGAACTTCTTCGTCTCCGGCCGGATGCTGAGCAAGATGTGCTCACCGTCCCAGATGAACCAGACCGGGTTCACCTGGGGCCGACCGTGCTCGTCGACCGTGGCCAGATGGGCGAGCTGGGTGCTTTCGAGGATGTCTCGGTACTGATCGGGGACCGGGGCCTTGGGCATCAGATGCGCTCCATCAAAAGAGAGAAGCGCCCGGAACCGGGCGCGATCACGTAACGCGCCATTATAGGGCCGTTCCTCGCCCGGAATGGCTTGCACGGCCTGTGCGGCCCTGCCACATGCGGATGGTCCGCGCGATCATGGAAGGAGGGGTCGATGCTGTTCCCCTGCCAGTTCACGTGGTTCCCTGGCACGTCGCGCGAGCAGGATGCTCAGCGGTTGGTGGTCCAGCATGACGCCGGCGCGAACAATCAGGACCAGAACAATGGTTGGTACAACCATGCAATGTTGCGAATCGCTGGTCTACCGCGACGATGCCGATCAATTCACTCGATAACACTATCCGTTTCTCTGGCTAATGATCTTCGACGTGTGCAATGACGATCGCATCAACGAACTATTCGAAATCGCCGAAAGTAACGCTTCGTCGTGAACGCGATTCGCACACACAACGAGCCGCGCACCGCCCTCAATGCTTCGGCCCGCGGTTCGTTGTATGTGCGGAATCGGTCCTACGCGGGCTTGGAGCCAGCCTCCGATGTTGGAGGAGGAGCGGTCGGATCGGATTCACCTTCCGCGTCGGGCGGAACAGATTGGGCGCCGTGGCCCGCTCCCGAAGCGTGTAGGTGTGTCAGAGGCGCCTTCGAGGTCGTGCTTCCAATCGGCAAGGGTTTCTGGCTCTGTGCCGCGCTCTTCGTCGGTGGGTTCCCTCATCGTGCGCCTCCTTGATTGGTAGGTCGTTCGCAGTGTGTATTGTCGCGCCGGAATCACATTGGGGCAAGACTGGTGTCTGGCGCGGGACGGCGACTGCGACGGCCGGTGCGAACCAAATGCTGCGGACGCCCGTGCGGATCGACCGTGGTGAGGTGGCCGAGCGCCGTGCTCTCGATGATGCCGCGATACCGATCGGGTACCGTTCCACTGGGCATCGTCGACTCCTAGTTGACTGGACGATGCCCGACCTCCCGCTACAATCCAAGTTAAGAATCTCGCGCGCCGGCGCCATGTGCCTACTCTGATATCGCCGGGGACGTGGCTACCGGCTACCAAAGGTCCCATAGATGATGGAGCGCGGCGCAGCGGACTCGGCCACGGCCGGGAGTGAACACCGTCACCTGACGGTGGTTCGCACGCCGCCGATTAGCCTGCCGACTCCCCTGACGCCACTCATCGCTCGCGAGCGGGAAACCGCAACACTCATCGAGTGGATTTGCCAAGAAAACGAGCGCCTGGTCACGTTGACCGGCCCCGGCGGAGTCGGTAAGACGCGTCTGGCTCTCCAGGTTGCCCGGGAGGTGGCCAACGAGTTTGGCGATGGCGTGTATTTCGTTGGATTGGCGGCCGTCATCTCCCCGGCGCTGGTCCTACCGGCCATCGCACAGACGTTCGGCATGGCTGAGCCTGGCGGGGATTCAACGACGACTCGCCTCCGATCGTTCCTGCGCACGCGGCGACTCTTGCTTATCCTGGATAACTTCGAACACGTCGTTGATGCCGCACCCGAGGTGGCGGCATTGCTCTCCGATTGCCACCACCTGAGCATTCTCGTGACGTCGCGGGCGCTCCTCAGCATACGTGGGGAGAGGGCGTTCGCCGTGCAGCCGCTCGACATGCCGTCTCAGGGGATGGTTTCGGACGAACCGACCGCTGCCGTCCGCCTTTTCATGGACCGCGCTCGCGCGGTCCGGTTCGATATCCCAGACGACGCGGACACGACCCAGGCGGTCGCCGAAATATGTCGTCGTCTTGACGGGTTGCCTCTTGCGATCGAATTGGCGGCTGCGCGCGCTAACGTCTTGCAGCCGCGAGACCTCCTGGCGCGCCTGGCGCGGCGGTTGCCGATCCTGACCGGTGGCCAGCGTGACCTGCCGCAGCGTCAGCGCACGATGCGGGACGCCATCGCCTGGAGCCACGATCTGCTCACCCTTGAGGAGCAGATCCTCTTCCGGCGGCTCGCGGTCTTCGGCGATGGCATCACGCTTGAGGCGGCGGAGTCCGTCTGCGTAGGGAGTGAGGAGCAGAACGGGTTCAGTCCCGCCAGTGGACAAATCGGGGACATGACCGCCAGCGGGACGCGCGATGCACCAGGCATGCGACTGAATCCTGAGGCCATGCTCGATCTCCTCCAGTCACTCGTTGCCAAGAGCCTGGTTCGTTTTGACGCGGCGGGATCCCAACGGTTCGGCATGCTCGAGACGATCCGAGAGTACGCGACCGAGCAACTCCACGAGAGCGGTGAGACGGCCCCCACGCGGCGCCGCCACGCCATGTATATGCGGGCATTCGCCGAGCGCCACGCGTTCGTACCGTTTCTGCCATTCACCGCCGCGGACCTCACGTCCGTTGGCGCGGAACAGGGCAACTTCCACGCCGCCCTGCAGTGGCTTTCCGGAAGCGGTGAGCAAACCGAACTCGTTCATCTGGTCGCGGCCCTTGGCTGGTTCTGGTGGAGTGTCGGTCAGTGGACGGAAGAACGACCCTGGCTGGAACATGCCTGGGACTTGATCCAGGATGGACAAGTCGACGCTACTCCAATGGCAATCCCGCTCGTTCTCGCCACGACACTGACCGCCAGTGGCACCGATCTCGATCGCGCTGAGGCCATCATCGTGACTGCACTCGATCAGTGCCGCGCAACTGGAGACATATACGGTCAGGCCGCTCTGCTTATCGTAGGCGGCTGGCGGCATCACCAGGCGGGTCGCCCAATGGTGGCGATCACCTGGCTGGAAGAAGCACTCACCATCGCTCAGGACGTGACCCCCCGTGGGCACGCCTCAGCGCTGCGCGCCTCGATTCTGAACAACCTCGGCGGGGCCGCACGTGCACTCCGGAAGCTTGGTGAGGCTGCCGAGTACCAAACGGAAGCGCTGCAAATCTGCCGGGAGATCGGATTCGTACGGGGCATCATTCGCAACTTGGTCGATCTCGGCTTTATTCACCTGTTTCGCGGTGACCCGGAGACCGCACGGAACTACCTTCAGGACGGACTTCGTCTCGTCCCAAATCAGGCCGAGCGTCGCTATGAATTGGCAGCCCTCGAAGGGCTGGCGGCGGTCTTTGCAGCCACCGCCCCTGAGCGATCGGGGCGGCTCTTTGGCGCACTCGAGGCCCTCAGCGAGTCCTCTGGTATCACCGAACATGGGCCACTTGGGCAGGATGGTCATGAGCGCGCATATGTGGTCTGCCGGGCCGCTCTTGGATCCGACGGATTTGACGCTGCCTGGCAAGCTGGCCGCGCGCTCACTATGGAAGACGCGATCAGCCTGGCGTTGGAGCCGCTCGCTCAGCCACCCGCGAGGTCCATATCGCTGACCCGGCGCGAGCGCGATGTCCTTCGCCTGGTGGTGGCGGGGTTGACCGATCCGCAGATCGGTGAGGCGCTCTTCCTTAGCGTGCGAACGGTCGAGAGCCATGTCGCGCGGCTGCTCGCCAAGCTGAATGTCCACACCCGGGCCGCCGCGGTATCGGCCGCAATGGCCGCTGGATTGGTTGATCTTCCAACGGGGACATCTACAACAGATGCGGACGAGCCCTACACGTAGCATTTTTGACTTCCTTAGCACCAGGACGGAGTGCGGTCGAGAGGCATCCGTAGCTCGGTTCAGTACCGCCCCGCTACCAGGTCAGTACAACCCCTCCACAAAGTTCAGTACATGTACGCTAGTGCGCCCCCAGCCTGAGTCATAGGCTTATTCCGTACCGCATTCATCGCGATCACCGACAACCGCGCGGCGAGGCCGCCGGAAGCGGCGACACCTGTCGCCCGCGTGGGATCGGCGTGTGCCGCGACGAGGCGGATCTGTCGGTTGGCTGTTGCGTTGCTGGGAGGATGCACCATGGACTCGACCCGATTCGATCATTTCGCCAAGCTCTTTGCCGATCGCCGTCTCTCACGTCGGGAGGCCATCCAGAAGGCGGGTGTCGGGATCGCCGCCACGGGTCTGGCCGCCGCCGGAGTGGGTAGCGCCGCTGGCGCAGGATGCGACGCCTGCGCCGAGCGACCTGCCGGACGCGGACGACGCCGGCAGCGGCCCGGCGATGCTCTTCCTCCAGTCGTTCAAGTCTGGTTCGATCGCCCCAAAGGATGGGGACAAGGGACGCTACGTCCTGACGCTCGAACAGGGACTCGGCCAAACCATCTTCTTCTCAGATCGTCCTGAGCGCATCGTTGGTGCCACCCCGACCGACCAGTTCCTCGGCGCCCTTGGCTTTGTCGAGAGCAATCCGCCGAATGCCGCGCTCGTCGTCGAGACGGCTCCGGGTGAGGTCGATATCGCGGTCGTCGAGCTCTACAGCCCGGTCTTCGATCCGGACAGCCCGGGTGTCACCTACGAGATCGAGGTCCTGAAGAACTGGGAAGAGTCCCTGGAGATGGGCTTCCAGGAGGCGCCGACCGACCTGGCGACGCTGGCACCGTCTTTCGGCGCCGCCCAGCTCTTCATCGACGATTGCCCGGACGCCACGATGTACTGCACTCCAGCGCCGGCAACGTCGGCAGCATCCCGAACGGCGAACACGGCGGCTTCTGCTACTCCTGGGGCGATGTTGCCTGCCTGCCATGCCGGCCAGACTACAGCTACAGCAATGCGCTTACCTACTGGAACGGGCAGTGCAATCAGCGCTTCGCTGCCTGCAACGGTCAGTGCCACGTTTCAAACCTGTGCAGCTGGAGCCTCAACTGCCCGAACTAGTGGGTCAGTTGCCATGAGTGTTGCCTATCGCGGGAAGGGCGGGGAATGCGCGTGGTGCGGTGACCCGCCGTGGGGTGGGAGGAACCGGAGGTCGCTCGCGATGGCCCCGCCCGCAGAAGACCCCGTTGCGCCCGCTGACCGATCCGAACGCACGCGTCCTGGCGCAGGTCGCCCGCGCGCCGCAGCCGAGCGCGCCGACCGCGTCGCCCGCGCCAAGGCGCTGCTGGCGGTCGCCGACGGCGCCACCTTCGCCGCCGCCGCCCGCGCCGCCGGCCGCCGCTCCGGCGACGCCGTGGCCAAGCTGGTGGCCCGCTTCAACGCCGACGGGCTGGCCGCCCTCGACCGCCCGCCACGGCGGGCGGCCCGCCGGTCCAGTACGGTCCCGAGCGAAGCCGACGCGCATCCTGCGCGAGGCGCGCCGGCCGCCCGACCGGGACGCGGACGGGACCGCCACCTGGTCGCTGACCACGCTGCAACGGGCGCTGCGGACGCGCCCCGGACGGGCTGCCCACGGTCAGCACCTTCACCATCCTCCGGGTCCTGCACGAGGCCGGGCTGCAGCTGGCAGGAGAACCGCACTTGGTGCGAGACCGGGCGTGGTCCAGCGCAGACGCAAAGCCGGGCGTGGTCGAGGTGATCGATCCCGCGACCGCGGCAAAAAGGGGGTGATCGAGCGGGCCTACCGCACGGCCGAGGCGCTGGGCATCCCGCTCTGGTGCCAGGATGAGGCCGGACCCTACCAGGCGATCCCGCAGCCGGGCGCCTCCTGGCAGCCGATCGGGCTGCCGGCCCACCGCCCGCACGAGTACGTCCGCGGCGGCACCGCCAAACTGCTGACGCTGTTCCGGCCGGCGACGGGGGAGGTGCGGGCCGCAGCCGGTGGCGCGCGCCCCGAACGCCGTGCTCCACCCCTGGCTGCAGCAGGAAGTGGCGCGCGCATCCTGGCCGACGCTGCCGCCGCCCGATCCGACCGCGCCCGGTCGCCGGGCGGCGCGCCTGGTGGTGGGGCGAGGGCGATCCCCCGGCCTGGCTGGCCGAGCTGCCGCCGGTGCGGCTGCTGCTGGTCTGGGACAATCTGGCCGGGCACCGCACCCCGGCGCTGGTCGACTGGCTGGTGGCGCGGGGCGTCTGGCCGCTGCTTCACCCCGCTGGGCGGGTCGTGGCTGAACCTGGCCGAGTCGGTGCAGCGCATCCTGGTGCGGCGGGCGCTGGACGGGCAGCACCCGACGAGCGCCGCAGGAGGTGATGGCCTGGCTGGCCGACGCAGGTGGCGGGCTGGAACGCCGATCCGACCCCGTTCGTCTGGGGCGGCAAGCGGGCGGCGCGGCGGCAGCGGGCGCGGGAGCGGCGGCATGCCCTGGGCGGGTCCGGCGGCTACACCCGCCGCCCGATCCGGCGGCGTCGCCCGGGCGGCCTCCCGCCATTTCCCATAGGCAACACTCATGACAACTGACCCACTAGGCGCCAGGCGTGATGCCCCGGACGCGCATTCAGGCACAAGCACGCCGGCTGGATTGCTTCAGCCGGCGTCCGCGGACGACCGTCGCACCAACAGCCGTTTTCGCGACGGCGGTCGCACCAGGGCAACCGACTCGACCTAGTCGAGCGGGCCGAACGGCGGCCGGTCCGATGGCAGCGTGACCGTGTCGAGGAGGCGCTCGTTGAGCGCGGTCATCGCCTCGAGTGACGCCTCGCCACCCTCCGCCCGCAGCTCTCCGAGGGCCTCGAAAACGTCTTCGATCCCGGATGGCGTGAAGAAGGTCAACTGCCGGGCCGGCTCGAGCCCCGCGTTCCAGAACGTGTGGACCACCCCGTGCGGCACGAAGACGAACGAGCCGGCCGGGAGGATGTGGGTCGCGTCGCCGACCAGGAAGGTCATTTCGCCCGCGAGGACGTAGAAGGATTCGTCCCCGGTCCGGTGGAGATGGACGGGCGGACCGGCCATGCGGGGTCCCAGGGTCGCCTCGTAGACGGTCAGGGTGCCGCCGCTGTGCCGCCCCTCCGCTTTCAGCACGACGCTTGTCATTCGGAATCTGGCGCCCCTCGCCGGGCCTGCGGACAACCGCCGCGAGCGGAGTGGGGTCGACGTCGCTCAAGCTATTAGCCATGGAGTTTCCTCCTCCGCCCGGTTGTGCGCACCCGTCGCCGCGACGGACACCCGGCCAGCGTTCCCGTAGCATACACCCACCGAACCGACCCGCCGTCGCCGCTTCCACAGGGGGGTGACTATCCGTTCGTGGCCGTCGTCGTCGCGTAGCCGATCTCGCGCTGAAGCCACGCCGGCAGACTCTTCCACACACCGACAGGGAACTGGGCGTACAGATAGCCGTCTGTCATGCGCTGGAGAATCTAAACCTGACCCGCGCCTATATGTCGGCTCATTGCACGGTGACTTGGTCCTCTCGGAAGCGGTCGGTAACCAACTCCTACCCATTGTTCTATTGCCATTGAGCAATGGAATCTGATCAACGAAGAAATCCCGGAAGAATCCGGGGTTTCCATGGAGCGGATGACGGGATTCGAACCCGCGACATTCTGAGCAGGAAGCCTACAACTCCGCGGCGAAGATGATGATCGCGCTGGGGATGGTCAGGACGATTGAGCCGATCAAGGCGCCCCAGAAGAGCTGGCGTTCGCGGCGGGTGCCCATCTCCCAGAAGTCGATCAGGGCGATCCGGATGCCGTTCAGGGTGTGGTAGATCACCGCGCCGACCAGGGCGATCTCCATCGGGAGCAGGAAGACGTTGCCGTACACCTCGACGGAGTCATCGTAGACCTCGGGACCGAGGCCGATGAGCATGATGTCGATGATGTGGATGATCAGGAAGAAGAGGACGCCGATGCCGGTCGCGCGGTGCAGGGCCCAGGCGTACTGGCCGATGTCGCCGTTGTAGACCGGGACGCTCCCGGCCCGCAGCGAGCGGAGCACCCAGACTACCAAGGCCAGCGCCCCCACGTAGGTGACGACGGCGAAGACGAAGAGGGCGCCGCCGAGTATGTCGGCGATCCAGAAGGCGTCGGCCAGGGGGCCGTCGTTCTGGAGCATCGTCTCTTCATTAAAGGTGAAAATGGTGATCGAGCCGAGGCCGGTGAAGACGATGCCGACGACAAAGAGCGCGGCCATGGCGAAGGCCTGCCAGCCCGCCCTGCGCACGTAGTCGGCGATGGAATAGCGCAGGCCGATCAGCCCGTGCCAGAGCGCCAAGATGAGGAGTACCCAGTCGAAGGTGCGCCAGAGGGGGTTGGCCCAGCGGTCGGAGACGAAGTCGGCGGTGGTGTCCGAGGGGACATTCAGGTAGTGGGTAATGAAGAGATGGCCCAGGGCGAGGAAGATGAGACTGATGCCGGAGACCCGGAGGAAATACCAGGCCAGCCGGTCGGTACCGGGAATCATCGCCCCGTAGCCGGAACGGGCCCGTTCCGAAATGATCGACGCCATCTGTCTCCCCAACCCCGTGCCAAGATCGGCCCGCCGCAGTCCGGGCCGGCGATCGTCCACACCACGCGGCGACATTGTACGCGGCCCCGCCGCGCTGTGGACGTGGTGTATGCGGTGATTTGGCGGGAGATACGTGCGCCGGTGCCGGGCTCAATGTGGTGGGGCACTCGTCGCGAGGGGTGGTGCCGTCTTCCTGCCGCCCCTAGTTAGAGGGATTGAAATCCCGGGCTACCTCTCGGAAGTCCCTTCGGGACTGGGACCGGGGTGGGCGGACATGCCCGGGAACACGATCAACCCCCGGTGGGGTTTCGTAGGTTTAGCGCCGGGTTTCAACCCGGCGTACCCGCAACCCGGCGGCGACGTCGCTGGGCGACCGCCTGCGGCGGATCGTTCAACACCGCCGCCGATGGGAGTGAGATATCGGTGCTGGATGCCTCCTCGGTGGTCGTCGGGAGGCCGCCGTTGGCAGCTGGGGTACCGCAAGGGGCCTCCAACTGAGGGACGGTGACGAAGGTGTAGCCCCGATCGCGCAGGGTGGCGATGATGCGAGGCAGCGCCTGACCGGTAGATGCTCCGGTCGTTGGGCCGTCGAGGTGGAGCTCGATGATGGCGCCGTCGTAGGCGCCGTTGACCACCCGATCGTAGACCTGGTCCTCGGTGACATCGGCCGACCAGTCGTCGGCCGTGACCTGCCAACCGACTGGCACATAGCCTTCGGATGCCACCACCGCCCGCACCCGGTCGTCGATGGTGCCGGCATAGGGGGTGAACCATCTTGCCGGCGGCCGGCCCATCGCTGTGGTCAACGCTTCTTCGGCCGCCTCGATCTCTCTCCGCACCTGGTCGTCGCCGGAGGTCGTCAGGTTGATGGCGTTATAGCCGTGGCTGCCAATAATGAAACCGTCGTCGATGATCCGCTGGAAGCTCTCGGGGAAGCGCTCCGGCCACCAGCCCATGACGAACATCGTCGCCGGCACCTCTTCGCTCTCCAGGGTGCTGAGGACGCTGTCGTCGGCATCGTTGCCGATGCCGACGTTGAAGATCAGGGCGATCCGGTTGCAGCCGGTTGTCCCCTGGAAGAAGTTGACCGCTTCGCCCGGGGAGATCACCCGGTACATACGCTCGATAACGACGCCGCTGGTCTCGCCTACCGCGGCAAGTCGGTGCCGGCCGAACTCGCTCTTGCCCGGCACTTCGAGGTCCACTGAGGCCGCGCCTTCGTCAGAGACCGTGACCGTGCGCAGCGTGCTGTAGTCGTCGCCCTCGACGCCATACCAGCGCAATGCGACCTTCTCGCCGGCGCGGTAGCCGGAGACGTCGATCGACAGGCCGTCGCCGCGCTCGCCCAGGACGGTCTCTACGGTCATGCGCGGGTTGGTGACGCGCAGGTGGACCGTTACCGCGCGCTCGTCGCTGTCGGAGGCCCGAGCGTACCAGTTGCCGGGGCGCACGTCCGGGACCGGGAAGGTGACCTCACCGGTTCCTCCGGCCGACGGTTCGAACGATGATTGCGGACCGCTTGATCCCTTCCCAGTAGACCTTGACGGTCTTGCCCGGCTCGAAGCCGGAGCAGGTCAGCGTCAGCGGTTGGTCGGGGACGGCGGCCTCGTCCGATACGGCGCACTCCGGGTCAGAGGATGCTGAAAACGTTGGCTCCGGTGTGGTCGTTGGGGGCAGAGTTGGGACCGGGGTAGCGGTTGCCGCCGGGGTGGGGGTATTGGCCTTGGGGGTCGGTGTCGCGGTGGCCGCCGGGGGGACGCTGGTGGCGTCATCGGTGGACGCGACGGCGTGACAGTTGGCGTGGCAGTTGGCCTGGCAGTTGGCGTGGCAGTTGGCGTCTGATCGGCAACCTGGGAGAGTAGGAAATCGGTATCTGGGCCATCGCCGGCGGAGGAGCCCGAGTCCGGACTACCGCCACCGACTACCGCGGCGGTCGGGGTCGGATTGGGGTCGTTGCTCTGGGCGCTGACCCACACCCCGAGGGGGGCGCCGATCAGAATCATGACGAGGCCGGCCACGGTCATTCTGGCCGTGCTCCAGCCCCGCTGGACTCGCATTCCCCGTTGCCGTGTGAACACCAGGATTCCTCGACCCCCACGACCGATTAACTGGACCCATTATGCCCCGAGTGTACCAGCGTACTGGGGAAAAGAACGCGAATTGTTGCCGTTCTGGGGGAGGGGACCAGGACCGTTGGGGGGGCGGGTGTTGTCCGCGCTACGCCCGGGACTTGGGATCGAGGACGTCGCGGAGGCCGTCCCCAACCAGGTTGAAGGCCAGCACCGTCAGGAGGAGTGCCAGGCCGGGACCGAGGGAGTACATCGGGTGGACGGTCAGATAGACCGTCCCTTCCTTGATCATCTGGCCCCAGGAAGGCGTGGGCGGTTGCACTCCCAGGCCGATGAAGGAGAGGCTGGCTTCGAGCCGGATCGCGGATGCGGTCCACAGGCTGCCGAAGACGAGCAGCTCACCGCCGATGTTCGGCACGATGTGGCGGGTGAGGATGCGGCCGTCGCGCACCCCGACCGCCCGGGCGGCCTCGACGAATTCTCTCCGCTTGATCGCCAGGGTGGCGCCATAGGCGACCCGGGCGAACCGGGGAGTGATCGTCAGGCCGATGGCGATGATCATCTTGTCCAGACCCGGCCCCAGCACCGCCAGCACGAGCAGGCCGGTGATCAGATCGGGGAAGGCGAGCAGGACATCAACCAGCCGCATCAGGGCGGTGTCGACCTTGCCGCTGAAATAGGCGGCGGCCACCCCGATCGCCGTGCCCAGCGCGCCGCCGAGGAGCACCGAGATGATACCGACCTGGAGCGCCACCCTGGCGCCCCAGAGCACCCGGGAGAAGATGTCGCGGCCCTTGTCGTCACGGCCCAGCAGGTAGGTGGAGCTTGGGGTCTCCAGCTTATTGACGACGCTCTGGTCGAGGTGGTCGTGCGGGGAGATGACCGGCGCAAGCAACGCGATCAGGATGATCGCGGCGATCAGGACGACGCCGTAGACGGCAGATCTGTTGCGCTTGAAGGTCCGCCAGGCGCGTTGCCTGCCGGAAACGAGCTTGATCCCGTCCAGGTTGGCCCCGGCGAGCGGGGCAGCCGGAGATGCGATTGCCATCAGCTAAACCTGACGCGGGGATCGACGTAGGCGTAGATCAGATCGGTGAAGAGGTTGATCAGGACGATGATCGTGGCATAGACGACCATGATCGATTGCAGGGCGGTGTAGTCCTTCTGCTTGGTGGCGCCGACCATCAGTTTGCCCAGGCCCGGCCGGACGAAGACCTCTTCAACCAGGACGGATGAGCCGATCAGGCTGATGGCGAAGATACCGATCAGGGAGACGATCGGTATCAACCCGGCCCGGAGGGCGTGCTCGATCAAGACGACGAACTCGGTCAGCCCTTTTGCTCTGGCCGTGCGCACGTAGTCGTCGCTCATGATCCCGAGCATGACCGAACGGGTCATGCGGGCGATGTAGCTCGTTTCGATCAACCCCAGGGTCAGGGCCGGCAGGAAAAGGTGGCTCAGATTGTCGCCGGGGTTGGAGAAGTCGCCCGTGCCCACGGCTGGGAAGAGATCGACTTTCACCGCCAGGAAGTAGATGAGCAGGATGCCGAGGTAGAACGCCGGCAGGGAGAGCCCGATCAGCGAGACGATCCGGCCGATGTAGTCCGGCGCCTGATTCTGCTTGATCGCGGTGATGACCCCGACCGGGACGCCGAGGATCAACCCGATGATGATTGCGGCGAAGGTAAGCTCCAGGGTGTGGGGCAGCGCGCTCGTAATCTGGTCGGAGATCGGCTGACGACTGATCAGGGATTTGCCCAGGTCGCCCTGGCTCAAGTCGACCAGGAAGTCGACGTACTGCTGCCAAAGCGGCCGGTTCAGCCCCATCTGCTCGCGAAGTGCTTCGACGGCCTCCTGGTTGGCGTTGTCGCCCAGGACCGCCGCGGCAGGGTCACCCGGGGCGACGCGCACGATGAAGAAGATCACCGTGAAGACGGCGAGTAACGTCGGGATGGCGAGCAGGAGGCGGCGGATGATGTGTTTCAGCATGGGCGCATTCAGGCGTTAGGCGTTAGGCGTCAGGCATTGGGCGTCCGGCGCCGAGCCCATCCGTCATCCCGAGCTTGTCGAGGGATCTAGAGGGACGAGGTGTTCGGATATTACTGCGATCTCCGAGAGAGCACGATGCCGTTTTCTCGGAAGCCGGGGCTCCGTCGTTTCTTGGTTTCCATCGAGATCCCTCGACAAGCTCGGGATGACGGGTTGCGTCGAGGCGACATCGCAGCGCGACGCCGCCTGACGCCCCTCTCCACCGCAGAGGAGAGGGGGTAGGGGGTGAGGTCCGTACTCTAGCGCGTAACCGTCGTCGTCTCGTCAATGCCCGGGTAGAGGGCCAGGACAGAGACAAGCTCGTGGCCGTAGTCGACGCCCTGGGCGCGGGCGTAGACCTGGTTCTGGTAGTGGAGCGGCACGGCGACGAAGTCGCGCAGGATCTGGAGGTTCGCTTCCTTCCAGATCGCTTCCTGGGCGGCGGGGTCGAGCTCGGCCCGGGCCTGGGCGATCAGGTCATCGACGCCGGTGTAGTGGGAGAAATTCGCGTCCGGCTTGGCGCCGGTCATGATGATCGAGGCCGATGCGAAGAAGCGGTTCAGGTAGGAATCGGCGGTCGGGCGGTACGCCGAATAGATCACGATCGGGTTGACGCCCTCGCGGATCTGGGTGTGCATGGTGGCGTGATCGACTACGCTCAGCTCGATCTCGATCCCGATCTCGCCGAGCTCTGCCTGGAGCACTTCGTAGTTGGAGCGGTAGGCGGCCATCTCCGAGGTGACGAGCGAGAGCGAGAAGCCGTCCGGGTAGCCTGCTTCGGTCAGCAGCGCTTTAGCCTGCTCGATGTCCTGATCGACGGGCAGGCCGGCCGCTTCGACTTCTTCGCGGGTCAGGCCGCCGGCCAGCAGCGGCTCGGGCACGACCGAGTAAATGATCTCGGCCACCGGCGAGCCGTAAAGCGCCTGATGCTCCTCCCGGCTGATCGCCAGGGTGATCGCCTGGCGGACGAGAGGGTCCTTGAGGTACTCATTGGTGATATCGAGGTTGAGGAAGACGGCCTCGCCGACCCCGAAGATTTCCGCTGACAAGATTGCCCTCGGCATTGATCCGATCGACCCAGGAAGCCTCGTGCAAGACCTGCCGCGGCGTCGATCTCACCGGACTGAAGGGCCAGCTCGCGGCGAGGTGGGGTCCGGCATGTAGCGGATTTCGACGCCGGCGAGCTTCGGTGCGCCGCGGAAGTACTGGTCGTTGGCGACGAGCTCAAGGCTGGTCTGCGGGGTGTAGGCGCTGAACATGAACGGGCCGGTGCCGACCGGATTGGTCTTGAATCCATCGGCGCCGAGCGCCTCGTACGCCTGCTGGCAGACGATGTAGCCGCCCTGGTAGTTGGCGAACTTGGGCAGGAAGAGCGTCGGCGATAGCGGGGCTGTCGACCGTGACCTTGACGGTGGCCGGATCGACCGCTTCGAAGGTCATCCCGGTGTACTCACCGGCGGAGCCGGAGGTCTCGGCGGTGGCGGACTTCTGCAGGGAGAAGACGACATCGGCCGAGGTGAGCGGGTAGGCCTCGGAACTGGCGGTCGGGTGGCACATCGCGTCGGTGCGCAGGGTGAAGGTCCAGGTCTGGGTCCCGGCCTCGTCTACCGGCTCGGGGATGGCGGTGGCGAGATCGGGCTCGAACACGCTGGCGTCGCCGGGCTTGAACCGGATGAGGCCATTGAAGACCATGTCGACGACGGTCCGGTCCTGGGTGCCGGAGGCAAGATGGGGATCGAGGGTGGCCAGGTCCTGGGCATTGACGCCGAAGCGGAGGGTCTCTCTGTCGCCGTCCTGGGCATTGGCCTGCGATGCGCGCAGGCTGAGGGCCGGCATGAGGAGCATCACCATCGCCAAAACGGCGATCAACGATCGTCGGTGCTTCATCTCGTCTCCCTCTGTGATGTGGTGGTTGAAAACCAAAGTCCAGGTGCCGGCCGGCACGTTGCCCCGGCACTTCCCGTCAAACCACGCCATTGTGGTTTCGTGGCGATTCCTCCTTCGCTTGACACTGATCTGACTGGCCCCAACCAGCGATCAGTGTAGCGAACCGGGACGCGTTGTGCGCAGTTACTAGCCGTGGAGAGTTGGCGCGTCCGGCTTCTCAATCGAGGTTTTTGCGAATCGAGATCGGCGGAACGGTTCGATCGGCAGAGGTTGTCTCGCCGCGGAGGGCGAGGTCGGCGAGGATTCGGCCGGTTATCGGGCCAAGGCAGAAGCCGTGGCCGGAGAAGCCCGCCGCGACGACCAATCCGTCGTACTCCGGCGTGCGCTCGATCACTGGGAGGGCGTCCGGTGTCATATCGAGCAGGCCGCCCCAAACCTGGGCAATCCGGGCGTTTCCGATGGCAGGCACGATCCGGGTTGCCCGCTGGAGCAAGGTGGCAATCTCGGTCCCGAGCGGCTGGACCGCATCGTAGCCGCTGGCAAGATCGCTCAAGGAATACGGCCAGGTCGTGCCGCCGGCGGTGAAGCGGAGGCGGCCATCGACCTGCTGCCGCCCGGCAAAGTCAGCGTTGGCGACGCCAAGCACCTGCTTGAGCTCGATCGCGACCGCTGTCGTCTGCACGGCGGCGACGTGGCCGATGCGGAGGGGCAGGTCCAGACCGAGCGCGGCGCAGAGTTCGCCGGTGTAGACCCCGGCGACGACCACCACCGTGTCGGCGGGCAAGTCTCCGTCGCTCGTCGTGACGCCGGTCACCCTGCCTCCGGAAACCGTGATGCCCGGTTACGGCGATTCCGGTGCGGATCGTCGCCCCGTGCCGTTCAGCCGCCCTGGCAAAGGCATGCACGGCCTTGGTTGGGTTGGCGTGGCCGTCGGTCGGGCAGAGGGAGGCCGCCAGAATCTCCTCGGAAAGGGCGGGGGCGACCGCGCGCACGGCCGCGCCGTCCGGCAAGAACGAGAGGTCCAGACCGGAGGCCCGTCCATTGGCCACGACCCCTTCGATCACAGGGACTTCGTCCGGGGTGCGGGCCAGACGGAGGTTTCCATCCTGGCGATACTCGACATCGGCGTCCAGCTCGGCGCCCAAGGACATCCAGCGATCGACAGCCGCCGTCGCCAGCGGCAGCTCGGCCGGGTGCCGGCCGGACTGCCGCACACCGGCGAGTGTCCACCCGGAGGCCATGCTGGCGAGTTCGCCCCGCTCAAGCAGGGTGACTGTTGCCCCGGCTTTTGCAAGCTCGTATGCGGCCGCCACCCCGCTGATGCCGCCGCCGATCACGAGCACGTCCGCCTGTGCGCTTGTCATTCCTGCTCCCATCCAATGCGCGTCGAGCGTCAATCCTATTGACTTGGCGTTCCCATCATCGGGCTTGCCGCCGGTAGACCGCCACGTTGTAGGTGAGTTCAAGTTGCTCGTTTGCCCGGCCGCGTTCGCCGAAGTAGAAGCCGAGGAGGGTTTGGGCTTCGGCGAGGGTATCGAAGCGGAAGACGGTATGCACGATCTCTACGGAGAAGCCGCGCTCGCGCCACCATGCGTGATCGCTGACGTAGGCGGATGGATTTGGAGCGAGGGAGAGGAACTCGTCGTCGCCGGCGTTGTCGGCGATCACGATCGGCCCGCTCGACGAATGGCTTGCCTATGGTCGTTCGCTGGTTTCATTCGACGAAGGGCCGTCGGTGGAGGAACTTATCCGCCAAGGCGAAGAGGCCGTGGCAGACGAGTGGTGGGAACGGTTCCATCGGGATGGATGAAGGACTGGTTGACACGAACGTCTTCGTTCATGCGTTCATGAACGACGATCGCACGGAGGAGTGTGTCGCGTTCCTCGATGGGGTTCGGTCCGGAGTGACAAGGGCCGAGATCCATCCGTTGGTCGTCCACGAGCTGACATACACCTTCGTGCGGTACAAGATTTTCCTGATCGGTACGCGATATCAGAGTACATTCGATCTGTTCTCCATTGGCCAGGTATAACGACGGATGTCGACGCTCTTGAGCGGGCTCTTGTTCGATGGGGTCAAGGATCCGGTGTGGCATTTGTGGACGCGTATCTGGCTGAGATCGCGCTTCGCGACAATCGTCCGGTTTACACGATCAACGTGCGGGACTTTGCGCCGTACGGCGTGAATACGCCGAGCCCGTTGCCTCCCGTCGGCTAGTGGCGTTGTTCCGACGGTGGGAGCTAGTCTGGGCCAATCTCCACCGTCAGCCCGTCATACGCGATGTCGATGCCAGGCGGAAGCAGTTCGCTGGCCTCGGCGTGGCTGATGTCGTGGGAGAGGTGGACGAGGTAGGCCTGGCGGGGGGCGAGGTCCTGGATGATCTGGACCGCTTCCGGGATGCTGAGGTGGGTGGGGTGGGGTGTGGCGCGGAGGCCGTTGAGGACGAGGGTGTCCAGGCCGCGCAGGAGGTCGAGCGAGCTGTCCGGGATCGCTTTGGCGTCTGTCACGTAGGCGAGCGGGCCGAGCCGGTAGCCGATGATCGGCAGGCGGCCGTGCATGACCGGAATCGGGACGATCTCGCGACCATCGGGCGGGAATGGGGTAAACGGACCGGTGACCTCGTGCAGGTGGAGGTCTGGCTTGCCGCCGTAGAACGGGAAGAAGTCCTCGAAGGTGTAGGCGTAGCGCTCGCGCAGGACCGTGGCCGTCTCCGGGTTGGCGTAGACCGGTAGGTGCTGTTGCTGGATCTCGTTGAAGCGGCGTAGGTCGTCGAAACCGCCCGTGTGGTCGGCATGGGCATGGGTCATCAGGATGGCGTCGACCCGTTTGAGGCCGACGGCCAGCGCCTGGATGCGGAGCTCGGTGGCGGTGTCGATGAGGTAGGTGCGGCCGTCATCGTCGTGGATGACGGCGGAGGTGCGATTGCGTTTGTCCCGTTGGTCCGGCGATGTGCAGACGGGGCAATCGCAACCGATGATCGGGACGCCGTTCGAGGTCCCCGTACCGAGAAAGGTTAAGCGCACGATCGTGATCGTCTCCTCGTGGTGCATCGATGGCACAGCACACTATCGGCGAGTATGCCAGAGAGTGGCCCAGAAGATTCTCAGGCCTATGGGCGTGGGTTGCGGGGCGATCCGATCTACCCCAGGAAAGACCCTCCTGGCTGCGTCAAATTGGTACCAATGTCCTATGTCCGGACATTACTCTGTCGACGCCGGCCTAGTACTATTTAGGCAGTCCTTTGCAATCTGTTCCTGCCCCAGACCGTGCTGAATCTGACAAACTTGTCAAGTTTGCCGAGAACGGGTGGGTTACCGGTGGGGTAACCAGTGTCATCGGCGACCCATCAATCCACTTCGTTGGGCGTTCCCGTGCCCATCTCGTCGAAGACAACAGTACTGTTGGCCGATGACCACCACCTCTATCGGGAGGGGCTTCGGCGTACTGTCCAGTCCACCGAGGAGATGGTCGTCGTCGGGGAAGCATCCGACGGGGAAGAGGCGATCAGACTTGCGCGCGAGTTACGGCCGCACGTGGTCTTGATCGATCTCAATATGCCGATTATCGATGGCATTAGCGTCACCGAGGCCATTACATCCTCGTGCCCGAACACCAACGTCGTCCTCCTGACAATGTATTGGCAAGAGGACTACGCATCGCAAGCGGTCCGTGCGGGAGCCAGGGGCTATCTTCTCAAGAACGTTCGCGAGGAAGATGTCCTCCGGGCGGTGCGGCTGGCGGCGACCGGTGGATCGGCGCTGGACCCCTCATTGGCGGCAGCTCACCGGCGCGAGTATGACCGGATGCTGCGCCACGGCCCGGAAGGGCGAGACAAGAGCCAGGCGCTCAACCGACGCGAGATCGATTTGCTCCGCTCGCTGGTCGCTGGCAAGAGCAATCGCCAGATTGCCCTGGATTTCGGCCTGGCCGAGAGCACGATCAAGAACAATCTCTCCGCTCTCTTCCATAAGATTGGCGCGCGCGATCGGACGCAGGCGGTCCTGTTCGCCTTCTCGGCCGGTCTGGTTCCTCAACCCTCCGACAATTCCAGGTAGCGGTGGGCGAAGGGTGCCGATCGCCCGGCCCTCTTTGCCCTGAGGGTGACGAACTCCCGGGACCACGGTTGCGGTCTCGGATGTTCGTCGCCCTCAGGAATTCAGCAGGCCCCTACGGCTCGTATGCGGAAGCTGAGATGTCCTACCCGATCTGGTTGCGGATGTCGGCCGCGCACTCTTCGGTGTAGTTGTCGAGATAGATGTCGTTGAACTCGCTGGAGGCGGGATGGGGAGCAACGAGCAGGATGTCGTTCGCGCATTCAGGATTGATCTGCGTCTCTTCCTTGAGATCCGCAGCCAGAAGCGCCTCGCCTTCGCGACTGATGACGTAGTCGCGGGCGATGCTGCGGCTGGTTTCCATGGGGTCCCTCCTCGCCGGATGGGCGACGTCGCCCGCTGTCCAGCGGCTACTCGGTGGTTAGACAGTGACGGGTTCGTCGCAGCACGTCGAGTGCTAGCGCGTCACGAGCGCCTACCAGCCCAGGTCCCTAGGGTACTCCTTTATTCGAGGATGTGAACCCTCTCGGGGTGTCCCGGTAGAGAAACCCGCCTCAGCTCGCAGGCGTCTTAGGGTTGGACTGGCGATGGCGCCGGTCTAGATGCATCTCTCAGGAGGGATACATGCCAGCCACTGAGACCGGTGAGATTCGACACGGGCGTCACAGATCGTTGCCCTACGTCCTCACCCGATTCGCGCTTCTTGGCACCGTTCTGGCCGCCATGATCGGCATCGCTCCGTTGATGACGGAGCGGGCACGGGCCCAGGAAGGGGAGGCGGTTGCGGTGCCGCTCAACCAGCCGCCGTATGTCACTGGAGCCGCTGAGGGCGATATCCCGGAATCGGTTGGACGCGAGGTTGCCTGGCGGGTGGTGCGCGATGTGGCCGAGCCGAAGGGGAAAGCGGGGACGAGGTTCGGGCGTTAGGTTTCGGTGTACCGCTCGCCGATCCGCTGCTTACGACGAACGTCGACACCGGCAACGTGGCTAGGTTCAACCCTGGCCAGATCTTCTACGTGATCGAGGACAGCACCACCCGGCGCGAGAGCCTCACGCAGGCGACAGTCCCCTATATCCGCATCGGCCTGGTCCCAGAGGATGAGGTGACGGATCCAGGCGGCGATACCCTGTTCTTCGCCGGCAGCGCCTTTTCGTTGCCTGCCGGGACGACCGACCTCGACATTCGGGCAAGCGCCTACGAGATCGCTGAGGGTGAGCGCATCCCGTTTGGTGGTTACCGCACGGTGCTGATCCACGCTGTCGCCGGAAGCGTCTCCTACGAAGCGATCAACGGGCAGTCCGGCTTGCTCCTGGCGGGCGAATCCGCGACGGTGGTCGTGCCGGAGAACGGCGGGCCGGATGCTAACCGGGTCGACATCATCGGGCGCGATCCCGACGGCAGCCGGTATGTTGTCGCGATGGTCGGCGCTCAGTCAGGTTAGTGGCCCGAGCAGGCGTGCCCGGATCCGCCGAACTTGGTCTTCGGTCACGCCATTCGTGCGCAGATAGGGCTCCGAACCTCCGTAACGGACGTCCAGATGTTCGAGTGCCGCCACTATCACCGCAGCGGTCGGGTCGTACTTCGTGTTAATCGCCTCGCGCTCGGCCCGCGTCCCTGGACCGTTCTCCAGCCATTCATCGACGGCCGGACGGATGCACTCGGCCGTCAAGGCGTAGTCCTCGCCGATCGTTTTTCGCGGAACTCCCGCCAGATCGAGGAGGAGAGCGGAGATGATCCCGGTCCGATCCTTCCCGGCCATGCAATGGATCACGATGCCGCCGGCGGGCGCGTCGGCGATTGTCGCGATGATCTGGGCGATGCTGGTGGAGAAGGTTTCAAGCATATCGACGTAGTCGTCTGCCAGGGTCGCAAAGTGTTCGCGCGAGCCGGACCCAGGATCGACCAATGAGATGTTGACGTAGGCGATGCCATGGCCGCCGAGGTGGGCGGGATCGGCGAAGGGATTCGGGTACAACTGCAACTCGGCCGGTCTGCGCAGATCGATGATCGTGCGGATGCCGTGGGCCACGAGCGCTGCCTGACCAGTTGCTGTCAGATCCCCCAGGCGATCCGAGCGGACGATCTCGCCCCAGCGCGTTTCGCGGCCATCGTTGGTGGAGTAACCGCCCAGATCTCGGCTGTTCAGGCAGCCTTCCCATCCCAGCACCCGTTGCCGGTTCCCGGTTGCCGCTGCTGATTCCGTCGTCACGATTGAGCCTCCCATCGCTGTACGAGCATCGAAGGACTCATTATCCACAGTGCAAACGGAGCGCGGCCGTGGCAACTGCCACGGCCGCGCTCCAGCTTGCTATGACGAGTGTACCGATTTGCCCCTGGTCGCTACTGCAACTGCCCTTGGGCAAGGTAGCGTGGCAGGGCGTCCTTGAGGAGCCGTTGCCCCCAGTTCTTCCCGAGGATGCGGCGCCCGCCATGCAGGATTCGCCGGTGGGGTCGGTGTGCGACAGGCGGATCCGCGTCACGGTGCCGTCCGCCTCCGGATCCAGGTTGACCGTCACGGTTGTCGGCTCGTCGAGCGGGCCGTTGAGCCACTTGAAGGCGAACTGCCGGGGTGCGTCGACCGAGATCATCTCGGCCTCGATCGGTCCTTCGCCCTCAGCCCCGGAGGCGGGCCGGAACTGGAACCGGTGTCCCACGCGCGGCGCGATATCGCTCGAGATGCCGAGAGACTCGAGGGTCTCGGCGTCCGTTAGCGCGTGCCACAACGTCTCGGGCGAGGCGGTGAACACCGTGCCGGTCGGGCTTGTGGGAGAACAAACTCCAATGGGAGGATTCAAGTTGACAGGGACGCAGATGAATCCACTAGGGCAGTCAATTCCCTGGCCGCACAGACCACCGGGCTAACCACCCGGGACGCAGCCCAAAGTTGGATCGAAGGTCTCGCCTGGACCGCAGGTTGGCGTGCCGGTGCATCGATCCGGCGACATGCAGCGCGAATTGCCATTGCTGTAGATGCAGCAGACGCAGCCGTTGGCGCAGGCGCCTGGGTTACTTGCGCAAACGACATTGCCGCAACTCGCCTGAGCTGCCAGCACCCCGGCCTGTTCGCGTCGCCCCGCCACCGCCGCGAATCCGGCGGCGATGCCACCCGCGATCCCCTTGAGGACCCGGCGGCGTGACGCACCTGATGCCAGTGATCGCGTGATCTTGTCGAACCGATCTCCGTCCACGACGACCGACCTCCTTTTCTCGGGCGCCCTCAGTGACCGAGCGCACCGCCCCTTCCAGGTGCCGATCCCCCGGTCTGCACGCGCCGAACCGGTATGAACAGGGCGTTCACGGGATGGCATTGGTCCGAGCTCCATCCTAGAATTGGCTGGCAATCTGTCTATATACCGCATTGGTACCTCAGTTATTGGTTGGAAAACCGTCGGTAAGGGTGCGAGCGGACAGAGATAGGGTTCTCCATGGCCCGATCAGTTCTTGACTAATTGATCAAGTTCTGCAATTATGCTCGGGACGTTGGCTCTTCCGGCGTCGACTCATCCAGAGGAGCGGAGGGAACGGCCCGATGATGCTCCAGCAACCGCTCGATCCGCATCGGGTTGGTGCTAACTCCGGCAGGGGATCCTGACAGATGAGCGCAACTCTTCACCGCCCCGTACCCTCCACTAAACACGGTCCCGGCCGCGCGACGCAGTACCGCTGTTCGCGAAGGCACTGGGACATGTGTCCCCTCGCGGACGGCTGAGCCCCGGCTTCCGTTCGCGCCCCCTCCTCCACCCCCTCTCAACTCCGATTGCCTGCTGCGGAGCAGCGTTGGACCGCCTCCTCACCGGGTTCTCCCAGCGAGGCGGCGGTCCAGCGATCGGTCCGACGGCGCGCCGCATCAAGGGCGTCCTTCCATACTCGATAGGCGAATCGCGCAATGGCACGTTATCTCCTCGGTCGCCTGGCGGCCGCGGTCCCGACCCTCGTCCTGCTGACGCTGGCCGCGTTCCTGCTCAACCTCGCCGCCAAGGGCGATCCCGCCCTGCTCGCGCTCAAGGCGGGCGGGCAGGATCCGACGCCCGAGGCGATCGCCGCCTACCGGGTCAAACTCGGCCTCAACGATCCGCTGCCGGTGCGCTACGTGACCTGGGTCGGCAACGTCCTGCAGGGCGATTTCGGCCGCTCCTCGCTCGATGGCCGGCGCCGTGATCACGATCCTGCGCGAGCGGATCGTCCCGACGCTCCGGCTCGGTATCTCGGCGTTCGTTGTCGCGGCGATGGTCGGTATCTCGCTCGGGATTATGCTCGGGCTCGTTCGCGAACTCGCCGCTCGATATCGCCGGCCGCTTCGCCAGCCTGCTCTTCGCCGCGATCCCGTCCTTCTGGCTGGCGCTGCTCCTGATCGTCTATATCGGTGAGCGCTGGCAGTGGTTGCCGGTCGCCGGCTATGGGGGCCACGCTATCTGGTCCTGCCGGTGATCGCCCTCGCCTGCGGTCCGGCCGCCAGCCTGATGCGCTTCACCCGCGGCGCCACGATCGAGGTCCTGGCGGCAGGACTACGTCCGCACCGCGCGGGCGAAGGGACTCAACCAGACCATCATCGCCCTGCGGCACGCCCTCCCAACGCGATGCTGCCGATCCTGACGATCCTCGGGCTGCGGTTCGGTCAGATCCTGGCCGGCGCAATCGTGATCGAGGGCATCTTCTCCTGGCCGGGGATGGGCAGCGCGGTCCTGAACGCGATCTCGTCGCGCGATCTCCCGGTGATCTCCGCGTATGTGCTGCTGGCCGGCGTCTTCTTCGTGGTCGATCAATCTCATCACCGATGTCAGCTACGTCATGCTCGATCCCCGGATCAGGCTCGGCGCGGCGCGGCGGACCTAGCGGCCTAGCTGCCAGAAGGACTTTCGCCATGCTCAACGTCACGTCTGGGAGCCGCGCGATCACGCTCTCCCCAGCCCGCTCGGAGCCAGAAGAACGACTCACCTGGGAGCGGCGCCGCCTGCCGTGGGACACGCTCCGCCAGCACTGGCTCGCCATCCTCGCCGGCGGCGTCTTGCTCTTCGCGATCCTTTCCGCGCTCTTCGCCCCGATCCTGGCCCCGCACGACCCGAACGCGGTCAGCATGCGGAAACGCTGCAGGGCCCGAGCCGCGATCACCTGCTCGGCACCGATCAGCTCGGCCGCGACCAGCTCAGCCGGATTCTCCACGGCGGCAGCAAGACGCTGACGATGGCCGCGGTCGCGATGCTCGGCACGGTCGCGCTTTGGGTCTGTTGTTCGGCGTGCTGGCGGGCTATTTCGGCGGCAAGGTCGATCTGGTGATCTCGCAGGTCCTCAACGTGCTGCTCTCGTTGCCCAGCCTGCTGCTCTCGCTGGCGATCCTCGGCATCCTCGGCCCCGGGACGAGCAGCCTCAGCTCGCGCTGATCGCCGCGGGTTGGGTCGGGCACGCGCGGATTTTCCGGGCGGCGGTGCTGGCCCTGCGGGAGCAGGCCTACGTCGAGTCCGCCGTCAGCATCGGCGCCAGCCCCGGCGCGGGTCGTCACCCGCCACCTTTTGCCGAATCTGGTCACGACGGTTGCCGTGCTGGCGACGCTCGATCTCGGCGTGATGATCCTGACGATTACAAGCCTCAGTTTCCTCGGTCTCGGCGTGCAACCGCCGACCGCCGACTGGGGCACGATGCTCAACGAGGCCCGTCCGTATTTCGGGCAATACCCACTCCTCGTGTTCGCCCCCGGCATCTGTATCACGGCCGTCGTGCTCGCGAGCAACTTCCTGGGCGATGCCATTCGGGACGTGGTCGATATGGGGCGGAAGGTAGCAATGCACAGCGCATTCACGGAACGGAGCAAACGCATGGGGAACTGGCACCGCCAGCGGCGCCTGGCAACGTCGTGGCTTGGCGGTCTTGCGGCAACATCGAGCATCGAAACACAACCCATCGGCCGGGTCGTCCGGCGTAGTCCAGGCTCTGCCAGTCCCGGGCGACGCGGACGCGCGTCGATAGTCGAACGCAGCTGACCCGTCATTCAGACGGGAGCGAATCCGCGTGTGACTACCGAACGCAGTGGACATTGGCTATCAGCTCGAATCCAAGGAGGAGACCCATGTTTCGATCCGTTCGCGCCATAGAATCTCGCCGCCGCGAGTTCGGCTCGATAGTTCTGGTGCTGGCGTTCCTGCTCAGCACTGCTCGTCACTCTCGGCCTGACCAGGGCGACCGCCCAGGAGAGCCGCTTGCCGTCGTACATCCAGCTCGGCGAAGGCGAGAGCCTGGCCGACAGCAGGAGATCACGGTCGGCGTCAACCGCAATCTGGTCAACGGCCAGGAAGACTTCTGGTACGCCCACGCCAGCCTGCAGGTCTGGCAGCCGCTGATCAAATACGACAACGACTTCAAGCTTCAGCCCGGCCTGGCCGAAAGCTGGGAACTGAGCCCGGACGGTCTGACCTGGACCTTCCATCTGCGCCAGGACGTCGTCTTCTCGAACGGCACGCCCTACACCTCGGCCTCGCTGGTCGGCAGCATCGAGCACGCCCGCGCCTCCAGCCTGCGGCCGTCGCTCTTCCTCGGCGGGATCAACTTCCCCGAGATCTATGGCGATCCGACCGCGATGACCGCGGTCGATCAATACACGGTCCCGATCGCCTACGCCACGCCACGGCCGCTCTTGCCTACGCGATCGCCAACCACTACAGCGCCCAGTTCGAGGAGAACCAGTTCGATGGCAACTCGAACTTCACCGGCCTGCCGATCGGCACCGGCCCCTTCAAACTCGTCGATTGGCAGCGTGACCAGTACGCCGTGCTGGAGCGGAACGAGAACTACTGGGGCGAGAAACCGACGCTGACCAAGGTCACGATCAAGATCTACCCGGACGCCAACTCGCGCCTCTCCGCGCTGAAATCGGGTGAGGTCGACGCGCTGGCGGAGCTCGGCGCGGTGCTGCCTGCCCAGGCCGGTGAAATCCGCGACGATCCCGACTACGTGGTCCAGGCCTTCAACACCGCCTGCAACACCTACCTCCTGACCAACCAGTCGGCGGCGCCGTTCAACGACGTTCGCGTTCGGCAGGCGCTCGGGCTGGCGATCAACCGGGACGAGCTGGTCGGCGAGCTGCTCTACGGCTACGGCGTGCCGGCGAAGGGCGTGATCCTGCAGTACAACACCCCGTTCTTCAATGAGATCCCGACCAGCAGGTGAAGTTCGACGCCGAGCGGGCGACCCAACTCCTGAGCGAGGCAACCGGCGGGGAGCGCGTCAAGTTCGAGCTGCTCTTCAACCCGCCGGGCCAGAACCTGCTCGGCTGGCCCTACCCACTGATCGCGCAGTATCTCCAGGCGGTGCTGCAGCCGATCGGGTTCGACGTCGAGCTGAAGCAGCTCGAAGCGGCGGCCGTGACCGACGCCCTCAACACCGGCGAGTACCAGGTCGCGATCTCGAACAACTGCTGGTCGACCGGCGACCCGAACTACATGGTGCGCCGCACGCTCGGCTCGATCGGATGTTCCAGGCGACCCAGCACGGCAGCTACAACAATCCGGAGGTCGATGCGCTGCTGGACCAGGCGCAGGTCGAGCTCGACCCCCAGAGCAGATCGAGCTCTACAAGCAGGCCCAGGCGATCGCGGTGGAGGAGGTCGCAATCGCGCCGCTGTTCGATCAGCAGACGATCATCGCCTATAGGCCGTGGGTCCGCGGTCTCAGCCAGCGCATCGCCTACGCCCCGACCCTGGAGACGGTCTACCTGATGGCGCACTAGCCGGTCGGGATCGGGTGCGGCGCGCATCACGCCGCACCCGGTCCGAGGAGGGACAATCTCGATGAGCGCACTTCGTGGCTATCTCGCCGACAAACGCGAGGCCATCCTCACCCGGCGGGCCAAGGCCGCGGCCGGCCAGGGCCCGACCGGACCGCTGCAGCTGGCCGCCACCGTGACGGCCGAGGGGCGGTCGGCGTGCGCCGGATCCGCATCCGCGATTTCCAGATCCTGGCCGACACCCCGCCCGATTTCGCCGGGTTCAACTTCGGCCCGGGATCGCCCGAGCTCCAACTGGGCGTGCTGGGGAGCTGCCTGACCCACATCTTCCTGATCCAGGCCGCCGACCAGGAGGTTCCGCTCGACTCGCTTTAGGTCGACGTGACCGCTGAGGTCGATTACCGCGCCGGACAGCCCGGCTTCGAGCACCTGCCGATCTGCCCGCAGCACATCTCCTACACCGTCCACCTCGAATCGCCGGCGTCGCCGGAGCAGATTTCCGAACTGCACAAGGCGGTGGAGCGCATCTGCCCGATTTTGAACTTGTTGCCGAACCCGCAAGCCATATCAGCGGCGAGTGGTGCACAATGGCGGCACTGACACTCGCGGCCGCTGATTGATGATCACGCGCCGGCATCATTCCGGGAGGGATACCTGCATGACCTCGAACGCCGTTACGACTTGGCTTTTTCAGCTATCTCCAAGGCAACAAACCGCAGGCCGAGATCTACGCCGAGACGTGGAGGTTTTCGCGGCCGCCGAGTCGTTCGGGTTCGACGTCGGCTGGGTCGCCCAGCACCACTTCAGCCACCACGGCGGCCTTGCCTCGCCGTTCGTCTTCTTCGCCGCGCTGGCCGCAAACCTCACATCGGGGTCGGCACCGCGATATCTCGCTGCCGCTGGAGCACCCGATCCGGGTCGCGGAAGATGCGGCGGTGCTCGAGGCGCTCTTTCCGGGCCGCTTGGAGCTAGGGGTCGGGACCGGGTTCGCCAGCCCGGCGGTGCTGACGACGTTCGACCATGACGGCGCCGACCGCCGGGCGCTCTACGACGCCGGCATCGGCCGCCTGCTCGACGCGCTCGCGGGCAAGCCGGTCAACGACGCGGGCGATGTCCTCAACCCGCCTGGGGGGACGCTGGGCGAGCGGATCTGGGAATCGCCCTCGACGCTGGAACGGATCGAGGAGGCGGCCGCGCGCGGGAGCGGACTGCTGCTCTCGCGGATCGCGATCGGGCGGGAAGCAAGCCAACACCGGAAATCCAGGTCCCGCTGGTCGATCGCTACATCGCGAAGCTGCCGGTCGGGGTGGCGCCGCGCATCGGATTCTCGCGCACGGTCTATCCCACCCGCCGGCCGGAAATCGCCTTCCGCGATCTCAGCGCCGGGTTGCAAGAGTCGATGAAGAATGCGACCCAGGCGGGGCAGCGACCTGTGGCGGACGACCTGCCAAGCCTTATCCGCCACCACAACATCCACCACGGCTCGCCGGATCAGGTGATCGAGAGCCTGCGGCCGAGCCGCTGTTCCCGCGCATCACCGACCTGATCTGTCAGGTGCAACCGGGATTGCCATCGCTAGAGCAAACCCTGGAGGCGATCGAGTTGATCGCCACCGAGGTCGCGCCGGCGCTCGGCTGGCGACCCTGCCCGCTCGACCGCGGCCGTCGCGGCGTAACGCTGCGTGCCGGATTATCTACCGTTGTAGGGGCGGACCTGCGTGTCCGCCCGGTGCCCAACCGCCGGATTCCGCGTTGGGAACGATGGTTCCCATCTCGTTACGCCGGGGGTGCGGCCGGGCGGACACACAGGTCCGCCCTTACGAAGATCAACGCAATGGAGGAATTGAATGTCTAGTTCAATCGTCGCAACCGCCGACGTTATCGATCAGATCATCGGTGGCGATCCCTCTGGACGGATCGCCGCGCTCCGGGCGCAGAAGCCGGAACTCGCGGATGAGCTTCAGATACTACCGCTCGATCTTCGCCCCGTCAGACCGGTCGGCGGCGGAGTTCCCGCTCATCGACCGCGCCCTGGTTGCCATGCGGGTCGCCGCCCACACCGGCAGCCGACGGTGGTCGATTGGTACGCGCGGCTGGCCGAGGAGAACGGCGCCGATCCGGCCCTGATCGCCCGGGCGAAGAATGTCGACATCCCGTGGGACGACGACACCACGCTTGGCGCGGCGATCGGCCGAGCCGATCTCGTCACGCGCGGCCCGCCGATACCCAGGCGACCGACATGCAGCTGCTCAAGGAGGCGGGATTCAGCCCCGCCGGGATTCTGTCCCTCTCCCAGACGATCGCCTTCGTCAATTACCAGCTTCGCCTGATCGCCGGCCTGCGCGCCTTTGGAGAAGCCCGATGACCGCGACCGATGCCACAAACACACTCCGCGAGACCTGGACACTCGATTTCCTCGGATGGAAGCCCTGGATCGACCGGGCCACCGACACCGACCTCTCGCCGGAACTCCGCTCAGGTCGAAGAGGCCATCGGCGCCGGCCCGACTCCGACTACACCAACGTCCTGGCCAACGACCTGGAAGCGCTAAGGCCCGGGCCTTGGTCCACCGCCACGTCTACAGCTCGACCGATCCGGAACCGACCGCCTGGCGCGAACTGGGCGCGACGACGACTTCGCGCATCAACGGCTGCGTCTTCTGCGCCTCGGTCCACGCCCGGATGTACGCCGACTCCTCCAAGCGCCGCGATGTGGTCCAGACCTTCCTCGACGACGGCCTGGTCGCTGAACTCCCGACGATCGAACGCGCGGTGGTCGACCTGAGCGCCAAGGTGACGATGGACCCGGAGAGCCTGACGGGGGCCGACCTGCAGCCGCTGCGCGACCTCGGCCTCGACGATCTCACCATCCTGGACGTGATCAACTATGCCAGCTTCTTCGCCAACGCCAACCGCCTCATGCTGACGCTGGGCGAGCCGACGCCGCCCGCAAAGTAGCTACTAGCTACCGCGAGCGAGGCGATTCCGATCGTTGATAAGTGGTAAACGCATACAGCACAGAGGCCCTGGGCAATACGCCCAGGGCCTCTGCGGTTATGCCGACGCAGGCTCGCACGGGCAGGTCGTCAGCTGATCAGCTGCTTTATGATGTCACCTTCAGATTCCCGAAGGAATGGATCGGACAGTTGTCCCCAGTCGCCTGGTTCCATTCATACCCGTCTTGAACGACAGGTAGTTGGCCACCGAGTTGAACGCCGGGCCACCGTAGGTCCTTGGGCTCGCCAGCACCTGTCCGATTGTCACCGAATTCGCGTCGCCCTTCTTCAGCGGCGCTCCCCCGGTAACGGTGCTGTAGGCATCATCCAAGTATTCGGTAATGTCGTACGGCGTATTGACCAGCTTGGGGTAGTTCTGGGCCCAGAAGCCCGGTGAGCACCAGGTCGGGGGCGGGCACTCCTTGGTGACGGCCACCGATGCGCTGTCGGAGACGGGCAAGAGGGTCGTATTGGGGGTGGTGGAGGTCGCCGTGGCCGTGTTGGTGAAGGTCTGCGGCGTACCACAGGCGGCGGTCACGGCGGTGCGAGAGATCGTCTGGGAGTTAGTGAAGGTCCCGAAGGTCCCCCTAGGGACGATGTCTCTCATACGCACACGGTCCCGAGGCTTTCGGCTGCGTCCAGGTTGAAGGCGTCGACCACGTTGACACAGTTGTCAGTCGCCGTGGCCGGGTCACCGAAGGCCACATTGGCGGATCCCGGGAGGCGTCCGGGGTGGTAACGGTGGTCACGGTCACCGTATTAATGCGAGCGTCTGTGTTCGGCAGGCTGGCCTGTAGGAGCAGGTGACGAAGCCGTTGGCCGGGACCACATAGGTGTCGCAATTGACCGTGGCGGGGATGCCGTCCGAAATCACATCCGAGATGCCTGTGATCGTGACCGGAACGGGGTTCGGATTGGATATGGTGATGGTCCCATGCACCTCGTGACCGGAATCGATGGCCGCCGAGGGAGTCGCCGTGACCGTGTAATTGAAGGTCGCGCTGTCGGGCGATCCTGTGTACGGGAGCGTCGCGGATGAAGGTCAGCGACGCCCTTCTCGATGCCCCAGGTGTAGGTCCGATTGTAAGTAGGTGAGAGCATCCTTGCTCACCACCAGCGGCAGCAACGCGGGGCAACCATGGCTGATCGTCAGTTGCGGGTTACCTTTAA
>CAWKIA010000042.1:0-73163 GCA_963849635.1 uncultured Chloroflexia bacterium
AGGATGCCCTGGCCTCCGAGAAGACGGCATCGTTCTCTCGAACCCGGCGGCGACATCTATCGCCGTCTCCATCGAGATCCCTCGGCAAGCTCGGGATGACAGGGAATGTGGCGGCGCTAGCGGAGCATAGTGGTCTCGGATGCCGGATGCCGGACGCCGGACGCCGGACGCCGGACGCCGATTCTCCCTCGGTCACTCCAAGACCACGAACGCGTTCGTCTGCGCCCGAGCGATAGTACCGTCGCCGCGAACCTTCGCCGGGCCGGGATCGGCATCTGCCGGAACGGTCACCAGGATGTTGGCTGAGCCGGTGTTGGAGGTCCGGGTCACGAACCCGACCTGGACCCAGCGGCCGTCCACCAGCCACCGGATCCGCACCGCCTCGTTCCGGCCGAAGCCGCGCAGGGAGACTTCCACTTGATCCCCGGCCGTGGCGCCGCCGGGGATCACCTTCACCCGGGGAGCGATCGTATAGCTCGACGAGGTACGCTCTCCGTTCCCGAAACCGCCCACAAGCGGGTACGTGCCGGCCGGCTTGGCGGGGACCTTGATCGTGACGCGGCCGTTCCCTCGGCCGTGGTCGTCAGGGCCGCAACCGTCGCGCCAGAGAAGGTGATCTCGGTGTAGGAATTGGCGGGGAAGCCGGAAAGCGTGATGCGGAGATTGGAATTGACGATCCCTCGCGAGGAGTTGGTCGTGATCGCTGCTGGGCCGTTTGGCGCCGGTGATGGATTCGGCGGCGTAGTGGCGGTTGGCTCCGGGGTGGGTGTCCCGGTTGGATTTGGCGTCGGCGTGACTGTTGGTAAGGGCGTCTGAGTCGCCGTTGGCTGAGGTGTAGTCGTCACGGTTGGCGTGGGAGCGAACGTCGCGGTCGGGCTTGGCGTTGGCGTTGGACTGGGCGTATTGGTGGCTGTCGGCGCTGGGGTGTTAGTGGCTGTCGGCTCCGGAGTGTTGGTTGTTGTCGGGGTAGGCGTGTTCGTGGCTGTCGGTTCTGGAGTGCTTGTGGCCGGCGGCGCTGGAGTATTCGTGGCCGTTGGTTCGGGTGTGTTGGTCGCCGTCGCGGCGGGAGTATTCGTTGCGGTCGGTGGGATCGGCGTGCTGGTTGGCATGGGGGTGTCAGTGGGAACTGGCGTCGGCTCGTCGGCGGCGACGCGGCACCCGTCTTCGACCGTCCTCGCCCCGGTATCGTCGTTCAGGTTCTGGCTGTAGAAGTCGACCTGACGGAGTGATGTTCCAAGGACCGTCTCGTTCGCCATCTCGGGAAAGTCGATCCATGCGATCTCGACCTGGATGGAGAGCAATCCAGGAAGCGCAGGGGATTCCACCTCGATGGGCGTAAAGGTGCCTCCTCCGAATTCGGATGTCGAGCCGAGTTGGCGTACGCTGGATTGGGTTCGTGTCCCATCTTGAAGGAGGTGGGCTTTCCAGCTAACCGATGTGCTCTCGGTTATCCCAGGTTCGCGGTCGAGGCCAAAGATGTATGGAGCGGTAACAGTGAAGGTGACTGTCTGCGTCTCTGGATCGAGGACGCACGCCGCTCCAGGCTGAGTGGCTTCGTCGAAGAGGAAGTTGTTAGCCGTTTCTCCCGTCGTTCCTAGGGATGTATCGGCTCCTGCCCGTGGCGACCACCAGGCAACAATCCCCACGACCAGCGCGGCAACGGCGACAAGCAACCACGTACTCTGCGCTGCACCAAGGCGCACAGGATCACCCATTGGCGGAACCTCCGTCAGGCGGGGTTGGCATTGCTGGGAATAGCCAACTGATTCAGGACTTTTGGATTGTTGTGACCCATGTCGATTATCCCATTACCCAGAAATTCCCGCACGACTAGGTCGAATCAGACAACCAATCTCAGCGATCCTGCGGGTACGGAACGTTTCGCTCCAGCTATTGCCCTGTTCCGTTCGAGGGTGCAAGGTGTCACACACTCATTCGATTGCCGGGAACTAGGAGTGCGATTCAGCCCGGGAATCGCGCATAGCATGTGGAGTCAAGCGGTCTGTCAGGAAAAGGGAGACGATGACCACGCACGCGACAGCATCAGAGACCGTCCCCGCTGACCTCTGGTGGCGAAAGCCGTTCCGGATGTTTCAGACGAATCTGCGCGAGATCGACGCCGGGTTCGATGTGGAGCGCGTCGCCGATTTCATTGCGGCCTATGGCGCCAATGCCTGGCTGATCAGTGTCGGCGGTATCCTCTCCAACTACCCGACTCAGCTCGACTTCCAGACCGCCAACCCACATCTCTCCGTCCGCTCCTCCGGCGATCTCATCGGCGACGCCGCCAGCGCCGCTGCGGCCCGCGGCATCCGTCTTATGGCCCGCATGGACTTTTCCAAGGTCGATCACCGCCGGGCGGAGGCCCATCCCGAGTGGTGCTTCATTGACGCCCAGGGCCAGCCCCAGGTCTACAACGGCCTCATTAGCGTCTGCCCCAGCGGAGACTATTACCAGCAGCGCCTCTTCGACGTCGTCGATGAGGTTCTGGACCGCTACCCCGTCGACGGCTTCTTCTTCAACTGGATGTCCTACAACGAGGTCGACTACTCGAAGCAGTACCGCGGCGTTTGCCAGTGCCTCGCCTGCCGCCGGGCCTTTGCGGCGTTCGCCCCGGATGTTGCGTTGCCGATCGGCCCGTCATCTCCCGGCTACCAGACCTGGAAGCGATTTGCCGCCGCCACGCTGGATGACATCACTGCCCGGGTGAGGGCCCACATCGCCGCTCGCCGCCTGGGGACCGCGCTGATCCTCGGCGACCGCGCCGACATCATCTTCTATGAGGCGAACAACGCGGTAGGGCGACCCCTCTGGCACCACCGCACAAGTGAGCACGTGAGCGCCTCGAAGTCGTTCCGCCCGGAGGTTCCGGTCCTCGTCAACTCGGTCGGCTTTGTCGACATGCCCTACCGGCTGGCGGGCGAGGAGCCCCACCACTTCGTCCAGTACCTCGTCCAGGCGATCTCGCGGGGCGGCATTCCCTCGACCTACATCATGGGCACGCCCCAGGTGATCGACTACGAGTGCCTCGATATCGGCGGCGAGATCACCCGCTTTCACCGCGACAACGCCGCGGTCTATGAAGATCTCGTCTCCGGGGCTCCGGTGGTGCTGGTCCGCCCCGATCCGCTTCGTCGTTCACCTGAAGCGCACGCTGCCGCCACCGCCGAGTTCCAAGGGCTCTACCTTGCCCTCCTGGAGCGGCAAATCCCCTTCGATGTCCTGCCCGAAGACAAGATCGTCCGCCGGGCCACCGGCGCGTACGGCCTGGGGCAGTACCGGGCCGTGGTGCTCCCTGACCTCGGCTCGCTCGATCCAGCGGTCGCCGAAACCCTCGACCGGTTCGTCGAGAGCGGCGGCGCGCTGGTGACCACCGGATCGTCCGGGATGGACGACGACCGGGTCCAACTCGCCATCATGCCGATCGCCCGGCGGCTGGCCAGCCGGGACGGCGTCGAAGCTGTCCGCTCCCTCCATCTCCGGGCCGGGACGCCTGATCGCGTCCTGCCGATCCCGGTCATCGGCGCCTTCCACATCGTCGAAGCCAAACCCGGTGCCGACACCGAACTCCTGGTCCTTTCCCGGGCGCCCTACGGCCCGCCGGAGAAATGCCACGGGCACATCCCCCTCGACCAGCCGGGCTTGGTCGTCGGTGAATCAGGCATGGGGAGGGTCGCGGTGCTGCCCTGGACTGTCGGCCGGGGGTATCGCGAGGTCGGTCTCAGCGCCCATCGGGACGCGTTCGTAGACGCCCTGTTGCGGGTGGCGCCCGGCGTGCAGATGGTCAGCGGGATCGGCGGTGGGCCGGCCCTGCCCGAGCAGGTCGAAGTCGTGCTGGGGCGCTCCGTCGCCGGACGGGTGATCCACCTGCTCAATCGCTCCGGCGACGCGGATCAGCGATTTCGGGCACCGCTCCCGATCCCACCGGCCACAGTGGCAGTCGGGGATGGGGCGCGCCGAGTCCGCGCCATCCGCGCCGGGACTGACCTCCCGATCGAGACTGCCGACGGCCACTCCTTCGTGCGCCTCCCCGAAATCGGGCTTTTCGAGGTCCTTGTAATCGAGGAGACTTGATCGTCGGGAGACCTTCGATCGCGGTCCCCCGGCATCCCGTAGGGGCGATGCAGTGCATCGCCCTCCGTCCCAACCGCCACGAAGCAAAGGAGACGAGACCGGCATGCGCATCGTCGTCATCGGGCCATACGACCAGGAGCAGCAGGACCAGTTCCGGGCGGCCGCCGGTTCGGCCGAGTTGATCTTCGGCGCGAACGCCGCCGCCGTGCGCGATGCGCTTCCGGACGCGGATGGCGTCGTCGGCTCCCTCCCGGACGAGTTGCTGGCCGAAGCGTCCCGGCTGCGCTGGCTGCACAGTCCAACCGCCGGAGTCGACAAGGAACTGACTCCCCGGATGCTCGCCAGCGACGTCGTCCTGACCTCCTCTGCCGGCAACGGCGGCATTCCCCTCGCCGAGCACTCGATGCTGCTGATGCTCATGCTCAACCGCAACGTCCCACGCTGGATCGAGGCCCAGCGCAACCGCACCTGGGATCGCTTCACCCATGGGGAGCTGAATGGCCTGACCGTCGGGATCGTTGGGCTGGGCAACGCCGGCGCCGACCTCGCCCTCAAGGCGCAGGCCTTCCACATGCGCGTCCTCGGTCTTCGCCGTCGCACCCACCTGCCGACGCCCAACGTCGATCGCCTCTACCGCCACGAAGAACTCGGGGAGTTCCTGGCCGAGTGCGACTTCGTCGTCGTCACCGCCCCCCGCACCTCCGATAGCGCGGGACTCCTCGGCCGCGAAGCCTTTGCCGCGATGAAGCCGACCGCCTATGTCGTCTGCATCTCCCGGGGTGGGATCATCGACGACGACGCCCTGCTCGATGCCCTGAAACGAGGCGAAATCGCCGGAGCCGGCATCGACGCCCACGGCATCGAGCCCCTCCCGGCCGACTCGGAGTTCTGGGCCCTGCCTAACGTGATCGTCACCCCCCACAACGGCGCCACCACCCCCGGAACCGCCCGCCGCGGCCGCGAGATCGTCGCCGAGAACCTCCGACGATTTGCCAATGGCGAAGCGCTCCTCAACGTGGTCGACAAGGCCGCCGGCTACTGACGCCGCCTTGCTTAGCGTGCTCGCCAAGGGTGTCGTCGGTGTTTCCCCTTCGCTCGATGCTGAAGGCTCCGGGCTGAATCGCTAGGCGCCCTGAAGCGCTCCGAGCGCGAGGGTGGTCTGGAGCGTTGCGTCGGACGGCGGGCTCGGGTATAAGGCGCCGCTTCCCGCGCCAGATCGTGGTCGGTCTGGATTGCCCCGACGGATGGCCGGGAACAGGATCTTGCCCGTGTCTGATACGGACCGACCCGATGAGGCCGCCGTCCACGACGCCTACGCAGCCTGGCGCCTGCCGGACTTCCGCCGGATCCTCTTCAGCGGCTTCGCCGACTCGGTCACCGGGGGGATGGTCGACGTCGCCGTCGGCTGGGAGCTGTACGAGCGGACCGGCTCCGCCGCCGCCCTGGGTTTGGTCGGGCTGGTCCAGATCGTCCCCGCCTTACTGCTGGCGCTGCCGGCCGGTCACCTCGCCGACCGCTACGACCGTCGCCGCGTCGCGGTCGCGACCATGCTGCTGCTGGCCCTCTGTGGCCTCGGTCTCACCCTCCTCTCGGCGGCAAATGGGCCGATCCCGCTCTTCTACGTCTGCCTCGGGTTCGTCGGCGCCGGTCAGGCCCTGCGGGCGCCGGCCGCCGCGGCGATGCTGGGGCAGGCTGTGCCGCCGGAGCGGTTTGCTAACGCCGCGACCTGGCAGAGCAGCGCCGGGCAGGCCGCCACGATTGGCGGACCGGCCCTGGGCGGGCTGATCATCGCCGTGACCCATGGCGCCGCGACCGTCTACGCCATCAATGCTGTCACGCTGGTGGCCGTCACGCCCCTGGTGCTCCGGCTGCGACTGCGTCCCTTCGAGCGATCGACCGAAGAGGTCACCGTCGGCTCGATCCTGGCCGGGCTCCGCTTCGTGCGGAAGACGAAAGTGATCCTGGCCGCCAGCACTCTCGACCTCTTTGCCGTCCTCTTCGGCGGCGCGACCGTGCTGCTGCCGATCTTTGCGGAGGATGTCCTGGAGGTCGGCCCGGTGGGCCTCGGCTGGCTGCGGGCCGCGCCGGCCGCCGGCGCGGTTGTCGCCGCGCTAGTGATGGCGCACCGACCGCCGTTCAAGCGTGGCGGCCGCACCCTGCTGATCGCGGTCGCCGGCTTCGGGCTGGCGACGATCGGGTTCGGGGTCTCGCGCTCCCTCCCGCTTTCCATGCTTTGCCTCGTCGTTCTCGGCGGTCTCGACGCGATCAGCATGGTCGTCCGCGACACGCTGCTCCTGACCCGCACCCCGGACGAGCTGCGCGGCCGCGTCACCGCGGTCGAGTTCGTCTTCGTCGGCCTGTCGAACGAGCTAGGCGCCTTTGAGTCCGGCATGGTCGCCGCCCTCCTCGGCGCCACCGCGGCGGTCGTCACCGGCGGGATCGGCACCCTCGTCGCCGTCGCCGCCGTCGCCTACCTCTGGCCCGAGCTCCGCCGCCTCGGCCGCCTTGTCCCGGAGGATGGCTGATGGTCCTCTTGAGGAACGGCATGATCCCGGGACAATGATGTCCTGGTAGATCGCGAACGCGACGTAGCGGTGGCCCGGGGTCGCGAGCCGGCTTGAGCCGGCTTCCACCCAAGAGGTAGCCCGGGGATCTTCAACCCCAGGCGGCCCCTGCACCGCGCTCCGCATCCGCTGGGCGAAGCCGCAACGCCGCGCCACGACTTCGCCGCCCCGACTGATGGCGACGACCGTCACATCGGCGCCGACCGAATCGCTGCCGGATACTTCTAGCGGCAGGCAACGCGGACCACGAAAAGAAGGACACAGATGGAAATCGTTGTCATCGGCGGAAGTGGGCGTATCGGATCAAGACTGGTGGCCGACCTCAAGGAGCGCGGCCACGATGCGGTGGCGGCCTCGCCCCGCTCGGGCGTGAACACGTTCACCGGAGAAGGGCTCGATGAGGCACTCCAGGGTGTGGAGGTCGTCGTCGACGTATCGAATGCGCCCCGCGTCGAGCCGCCAACGCCGCGGGAGTTCTTCGAGACCGCGACCCGGACGCTGCTGGCGGCGGAGGCCCAGGCGGGCGTCGGCCATCACGTCGCGCTGTCGATCGTGGGAGTTCACCAGCTCCCGGACAGCCCGTACTTCCGGGCCAAGATCGCTCAGGAGAATCTGATCAAGGAATCCCCTGTTCCGTACACGATCGTGCAGGCGACCCAGTTCTTCGAGTTTTTCGAGGGCATCGCCGCGGCGACGACCGAGGGCGACACGGTGCGTCTGGCGACCAACCTCGTCCAGCCGATCGCGGCCGATGATGTCGCCCGGATTCTGGCGGACATTGCCGTGGCCGCGCCCGTCAACGGCGCCGTCGAAATCGCCGGCCCTGAGGCGTTCCCGCTTCCCGAGTTCATCCGTACAGGGCTGAGCGCGACGAACGACCCGCGCAGGGTGATCGCCGACCCAGATGCGACCTACTTCGGGGGGAAGGCGAGCGAGCGCACGTTGGTCCCTGATGGCGAGGCCATCATCGGCGAGACGCGGTTCGAGGATTGGCTCAAGACCGCGGCGGTACAAGGGTAGCGCGGCGGCCGGTCTGCCCGGGATTCGAAGCCCCGGGCGGCCCGGCCGCGGCCACCCTTCAGCCGAAGGCGTTAGAACGTCACCTCGGCCGCCGGGATCACCTTGCAGGATTGGTCTGGGTGGAAGTCGTCCAGCGTCTCGTTGACGTGGGCGATGATCTGGGGGGCGGTGAGGGTGCTGCTACTTGCCGGTGGTGTGGGCATCGGAAACCAGGGTGACGTCGTAGCCGTGGCTGAGGGCGCTACGGACCGTCGTGTCGACGCAGAAGCCGGAGTCGCAGCCGCAGACCACGAGCGAGCGGATACCACGCGCCGACAGCTCGGCTTCGAGCGTGGTGTCGTAGAAGGAGTCGCAGGCGCGCTTCCGGACACGCGGCTTCGTCGGATAGGGGCGCGATCGCCGGATGGACCTGCCAGCCATCGGCGCCGGGGAGCATCGGCGCGTATCGCTTCGCTTCGTGCTGCACGTAGATCACGGGCGTTCCCGCCGTCCGAGCCTTATCGAGTAATCCGCCAATCCGCCCCAGGACGCCATCGACGTCCCAGTGCTCGTCCTCACCGGTGATCACTGCCACCTGAACATCGACCACCAATAGGGCGGTCCCGTGGTTTGCCTCGTCTGACCCATTCGTCGCCACCAAGTCCGCCATCCTGTCCTTCCTACCTGTCTGATTGCCCATTCTGCCCAACCAACGGACGCTGTACGTTCATCTCCCCACAATACCATCGAAACAGGGCATACTTGGCCCTGAATTGGCGTCCGGGGTTCGGAGAACAACCCCCTAACCCCCCAGCCCCCTTCCCCTTGCCGCGGCAAGGGGAAGGGGGAGAACGTGGCGCTCCTTCCGGAAACGGCGTTGCCGGACGCCCCTCTCCTCCAGAGAGGAGAGGGGGTAGGGGGTGAGGTCTGTACCACCCAACCACCCGCGTTCTCACCGTTCTCGAACTGCTGCAGACTCATGGCCGCATGACCGGGCCGGAGATTGCCGAGCGGTTGGAGGTGGATGGGCGGACAGTGCGGCGCTACGTCACCATGCTGACCGACCTCGGCGTGCCGGTAGAGGCGGTGCGGGGCAGGGCCGGGGGGTACAGGCTGCGCCCTGGCTACAAGTTACCGCCTTTGATGCTCAGCGACGACGAGGCGCTGGCCGTCACGCTGGGGCTCCACGCCGCCCGGAGAATGGGGCTGGCGCTGGCGGCGCCAGCGGTCGAAGGGTCGCTGGCCAAGCTGGAGCGGGTGCTCCCCGCGGCGGTCCGGGCTCGGCTCGAAGGTGTCCTCGCCACCCTGGTGACCGATCTGCCTGGGCCGTCGGCCAAGTCGTCCTCTCCCCAGGCGGCGGTTGTCGCCACGCTTGGAGAAGCGATCCGGGAGCATCGCCGGGTTCAGATGCGGTATAGCGACTGGCAGGGCGAGCTCACCGAGCGCGAGGTCGATCCCTACGGCATCGCCTATGTTTCCGGACGATGGTTCACGGCCGGGTGGTGTCATCTTCGCCAGGATCTCCGGATGTTTCGCCTGGATCGGGTCCGCGCCTGCGGGCTGCTCTCTGTCGGGTTCACTCCGCCGGAGGAATTCGACTGCCCTGGCGTACGTGCAACGCTCCCTGGCGCTCTCGCCGGCCTGCTGGGGCGTGGAAGTCCGGCTCGATGTTCCGCTGGCGGAGGCCGCCGCACGGGTCCCACCCGCGTTCGCCGATCTCGCGCCGGACGTCCATGACCCCGAGGGCCACTGCCGTCTCCGCTGCACCGCTAACGACATCGACTTCGTCGCCCGCGAGCTGATGAACCTCTGCTGCGGCATCGAGATCATCGGCCCGCCGGAACTCGGCGATGCTTTCACCCGCCTGGCGGAGCGGGCCACGAGGTTTTCCCGGTTAGCAAATTAACGGTACAGCGTTTGGGGGGGCCGAGCCTGGGCGCGCTCCGGGGTGTTGCGGAGTGATCTGGGTACCCATGCGGTGTCGATTCCGGCAGTGCCGCGCTTCGGCGTCGTTCCCTACCGCGCAGACTGTCGGTGTTAGGCCCTACCGTGGGCCCACGTCGCGCGCTCGTCCACGATGCGAGTCAGCTCATACGACACCGGTCGAAACCCGCGTCCGCACCAGAAAAGGGCGGCGCGGCTCGCCGTCTGGTAGTGAGCCATGCAGGTGTCGTAACCGGCTTGCCGGGCCCAGGCCAGCGACCGGTCCAAGAGCGCCGCGCCGACGCCCGTGCCACGCGCCTTCGGCGCGGTCGCGGCAAACTGAAGGTACACCGCGCGCTCCGGGGTCTCTAGTGGCAACCGATACCATTTGGGTGAGGTCGGCTCTTGGAAAAGATGCAGTCCCACCGGACGGTCGTCCGCGAGCGCCAGCCAGCACGGGCACGCCGGATCGGCCAGGTAGCCCGCGACCAGTCGTTGCCGCTCCGCCGCCGTCTCGGGCAGGAACGGCGCGAAGACCGGCGGATCGGCAAAGGCGCGGAACATCTCCGTCACCAGCGTCCCGACCGCCTCTTCGTCCTCGGGCGTGGCGCGCCGGCAGTCGATCGCCGTGCCGGGGCTTGTCCCCTGCTCCGCGTGCGGGGCCGTCGACCGCACACCCAGCGCGTAGAATCGGCCAAAACCGAGATTCCCCCAGGTTTCGAGCACGTGGGGATCGGCGGGGACGGTGATGGCAAAAGCGTCACAACTGTCCCGATTTTCGGTTCACTGTGGCGGTGACGATGCCGCCGCGACAACTGACGCAGGCCGATCGTGGCCGCCGGCAGGCTGGCTAGACGGCGGAGCGATCCCCCGCTTCTCTCAGCACGCACCTCGCCAGCGGACTCTCACCTTCGATGTCGGCAAGACGTGCTTCGCCTTGGGGGGAGGTCCAGGACGTGGCCTGCCATGCTGCTCCGCTCCTGCGGCTGCTGGGCGGCGAGGAAGATTGCTCGACCCGGCTGCCGGGCAAGAACGTGCTGACGCGGGGCCGCACCGCCTGCTCGACCACCTGGCGATGGAGGCGATCCTGGCCAACGATGAACGGCGCCTCGGCGGGCTACCGCCGCGCCTCTCCGCCATGCTCTACCGGTCGCCCGCGCCCGGTAGAGTTACCAGGCAAGAACGGGCTCCGACACTTCTCCATGGGGCTGGAGCGATTGTGACTCGGCCACGCACCGGCCGGACGAATGCGCCGCGGTAGGGTCCGTGTCCTGTATGCTGTTGGGCGCACCCCGTCGCGTTCGCCCGCTCGAACCGGAAGCCACCACGGTAGCATGACCGCCGACGATGCTTCGTTTTATGCCGCCGACAGCCCCGCGGCCCGCGCCGTCGCCGCCAGCGCGCTCGCCGAGCTTCCGCCGCCGCTCCGCCGGCGGGTCCTGGCCGACGCCCTCCTCGTCGACGTTCCGGCCGGGAGCACGATCTACCGCGACGAGGACGACCCACGCTGCCTGCTCATCGTCGCCGGGCTGGTCCGGATCGTCGTCTCGGCCCCCGACGGCCGCACCCTGACCGTCGCCTACGCTCGCGCCGGCGAGCTCCTCGGCGTCGCGACCGTCGTCGCCGGGCCGGCCCCCGTCAGCGCCCATGTTATGGTCACCGACGCCCGACTCCTCATGCTCGGCGCCCGAACGCTCGCCGCCCTGGCCCGGACGGAGCCCGCGGTGGGGTGGCTGCTGGCGCGGCACGTCGCGCGGAGACTGTACGACACCATCGACGCGGTCGCCGATACCGCCTTCGGGTCGCTTCGTCAGCGCGTGGCGCGCCACCTCCTCGACCTCGCGGCCGTCCAGGCGGATGGAGCCTCGTTGCCCCGGTCACGCAGCTGGCGCTGGCCGAGGCGGTCGGCTCCGCCCGACCGGCGGTGGCCCGGGCGGTGGCGGAGCTGCGCGCCCTGGGGCTGGTGGCCGCCGCGCCGTCCGGCGTCGCCATCCTCGACGCCGAGGGCCTCCACCGCCAGACCTGGGCGGGGACCATGTCACAAAAGTGACACGCCGGCGCGCACGAATGACGCCGCAACGTCACATTTGAGGCTGCGACCCCGCCGTCCCTCCCCGATGGTGGAACCGGGGCGGCGGCACCGGCTGCCGTCCTGGAGGTCTGCGCCTTCGTCATCGGCGTCGCGCTCGTCGTGATCTCGAACAGTGGACGGTATCGCGGGGCGGATCTCGGGAACCTTTGGGTGCCGCAGGCACCATCGTCCTGGGCTGGCGGTAGCAGGGTCATTCTCAAGGAGACAGGCGGATGGACGGGCGTCAATTCGACGAGATCGCGCGGGCGCTGGGGAAGGGCTCCTCGCGCCGGAGTCTGCTCAAAGGGATCGGTGGCCTGCTGGGGGTCGCAATCGGGCTGGCCGGAGCGGGCGAGGCGGCGGCGGGGCCGAATCCCAAGCGATGCAAGAATCAGGGCAGCAAGTGCAAGGGCAACGGCGACTGTTGCGATGGGACGTGCTGCGGCGGCCGCTGCCAGGCGCCATGCCCGGCAGGGCAGACGCTGGACGCGACCTGCGCTTGCATCCCGGTGCAGCCGGGTTCGGCGTGCTCGCAGGATCAGCCGTGTCCCAATCTCGGGAAAATCTGCTGGCCAGACGTCTGCGGCGAGGACGGCCGGTGCACCCAGGTGCCGCTGGACTGCGACGACGACAACCCCTGCACCACGGATTATTGTGCCCCACCGAGGGCTGCCAGCACGACCCGAAGCCCGCCGGGCTGGCGTGCGGGGACGGCGTCTACTGCGACGGGCAAGGCACTTGCCGGCCGCCCTGCGCGAGCGCGGACCAATGTCCGCCGCCGCCGCTTGGGGAGAAATGCCTCGTCGCGGTCTGCGAGACCGGGGTCTGCAATCTCCGAGGTAAAACGTGCGACGACAGCAACCCATGCACCGACGGCCTTTGTAGCGACACCTTAGGCTGCCAGTACTCCCCGAAGCCCCCCGGGCTGGCGTGCGGGGACGGCGGTTTCTGCGACGGGCAGGGCACCTGCCGCCCGCTCTGCACGAGCGCGGACCAATGTCCGCCGCCGCCGCTTGGGGAGAAATGCCTCGTCGCGGTCTGCGAGACCGGGGTCTGCTCGCTGCGTGGCAAGATCTGCAATACCGGCAACCCGTGCACGGACGACTACTGCGTTGAGGGCACCGGCTGCGTCAGTAACCCAGGACCGCACGTCGGCACGCCTTGTCTGGGGCAAGGCGGGGAAGGCATCTGCAATAAGAAAGGCATCTGCGTCGTCAGTTAGCGTTCCACACGGACTGCCGCACCCACGTCACGCCGGATCGGTGTGGCGTGGGTGCTCGACCCGGGTGTTGCGTTGGCGCCGCCAGGACGCTTGCCCAGGCGCACCATCAGGGTGTGCGCGATGAATCCGTTCGCCACCCAGCGCTCGGCAAGCGCCGGGTACAGCCTCGGATAGAGGGCGGTCCCGACGCCCGGGGCCACTGCATGCGCGGCGTAGGGCATGCAGTGGACCCGGGCGTCGGGAGCGAGAGGCCTGCGAAGGGGCTGGTGGGCGCGCGGAACGCGGGCGAACCGAGCAGGTATGCGACGACCCGGCCCTCGCGCAGCGCGACCACCCCGCTGATGCCGTCGGAGGCGAGGAGATTCTGAAGGACCGGCAGCGTCGCCGCCGGGTTCCCGTACGTCGCCGGCAGCTCGGGTGTCCGTTCCCGGTCGCGCGTATGCCGGGCGGCAAGCAAGGCGGCAGCCGTCTCGACGTGATCCGCGGAGAACGGCAGGATCATCGTACCCATGGGATGCCTCCGGGCCAGGCGTGGCGGTCGGAGCGAGTTGGTCCCGTGACGACGCATCATAGCGGAAACGCGGACCTCACCGCATGCACACGTTGCGCCCGTCGTGGAACTGAAGTGGGGAAGGGAGGAACTGGCGGCTCTGGTGGCAGACTAAGTACCTGTTTCAATACTTGTCGGGCGATGGTCGGATGCCGCTTCATGTGGAAGGACGAGGGTCCGGACGGCGCTTGGAGCTTCAAGGACTTCGTCGCGTACCTGATCGACTGGGCGAACCGCATGCTAGACGTCTTTGAGTCCCCGACGCTACAACGACTCCAACTACCGCAGCAACGCCGACCGGCCGAGGCCGTGCAGCCCGCCCTTCGGGGCGCGAGGTCCGATCGGTGACCTCGCCTCGCGCCCTTGAGTCCTTCTTTCAGTGCTAAGTTCGGTGCCCCATGGGCCGATGGGCGACGGTCCGTAATGTCTTGGTCGCGCGGCGAACGATCGAGGGACTGATCGCTGCCAAAGTCATTCGTGACGCGACGATCCTGACGGCGTCTCCCCGGATGGCGAGCGGTCTTCGTCAGTTAGGCGGGGGTAGGCAGAACCCCAGGTTGCTACACACGTCTTCCTCGTTCAGGCAAGGACAGGAGTCGCCGCAACGTCATGTCATCACAGATGCATTGATCCTCGACGCAGACCTTGCCGCCGGAGCACCCACACCCGTTGCCGCATCTCAGGTTGTCACAGACGCAGCGCCCGTCGAAGCAGACCTTGTCGCCGGAGCAGGTGCATGGGCGCCGCCAAAGATGCCGCCACAGGTGGTGCCGTCACAGCCGCAGAGACCGTCGACGCAGACCTGGTTGCCGACGCACCCGCACCCACCAGCTTCACAATGCACGTAGTCGCACCGGCACATCCCGAAGCTGCAGACCATGAGCCCCGGACAAGGGCAGGCCGTGCCGCAGTCGGCGCTGAGATCGCACAGGCACTCGCCGTTGCGACAAATCTGCCCATCGGCGCAAGCGTTGGTGCAGGACCCGCAGTGGTCGGGGTCGTCCGCCAAGGAGAGGCAGATGCCGGAGTTGTCGCAGTCCCCCTGGCCCACCGGGCACTGGCAGCGCCCGTCGCGGCACTCCAGGGGTTCGAAGCAACCGCAGTTGGTTCCGCACTGCTGACCGTCGCAGTAGCAGAACCCCTCGATGCAGACCTGGGCGCCGGGGCAGGGACAAGCGGGACCACAGTGGTAATCGTCGCAGGCGCATTGGCCGTCGACACACCCCTGACCCCCGGTGCACGCGTTGTCGCACGAGCCGCAGTAGCCGGGAACGTTGAGTTGACCGCAGATGCCGATGCCCGCGCAGTCGCCTTGACCCGGCGGGCACTCACACCGGCCCTCCACGCAGGATTTGCCGCCGGAGCACGGGCAATCGATCGGGCAGGTGCCGCAGGTCTCGCCGGCCTCACAGACACCGTTCCCGCAGATCTCCGGCGGCGACGTGGTCGTCGTGGTCGTCGTGGTCGGCGCCTCGGTGGTCGTGGTGGCAGTCGGCGCCTCGGTGGTCGTCGTGGTGGTGGTCGGCGCCGCCGTCGTCGTGGTCGGCGCTTGCGTGGTGGTCGTCGGCGCGGCGCAGCCGAGAACCGGGTCCGGCGCCACGCCGCCCGGGCAGGTGCAGGCGCCGTCGAGGCAGACCGACCCGAAGCTCTCGCAACACTGCCGGTTGAACTTGCAGGGGTGGCCGGGCTCGCCGCAGCGCCCGGGCTTGCCGTTGCCGTTGCCGGGCGCGGCCGCCGCGCGGCCGCCGAGCAGCCCCGCCCCGAGGGCGGCGAGGGTGCCGAGGAAGCCACGCCGGGTCTTGGGCGCGGCGAGCGAGCGGGTCAGAGCGTCGAACCTCCGTGAATCCACCTCGATTGTCCCTTCGGTATGCGGTTGCGCGGCCTCGGCGCCGCGTGGATTGGTGCACTTTTAAGGCACCGGACGGGCCCGGTCAATCGGGATATCCCAACCCGGCGCCGCCGGGAAATCCAGCACGCCGCGCGCTGCCGACGCGTTGTCAAATGGCGCTCCTCGGCGGCATGGACGTGTTCGAGGACATTGTCCCCGTGGGCGACAACCGGACCGGGATCGCCGAGGCATCCGGCGTGCCTAACGTCCACCGAACCGACACGGTGCCCGATTTCGCCGCCGCCTTCGACCGCGCCCTCAAGAGCACCGAACTGACGACCATCGTGGCCAAGGTCGCGGCCGTCGGCCCCACCTCCTTCGCCATGGACCTGCTCCTGCTGGAAAACCGCTTCCAGTTCAAACGCCACCTCGAACGGCTGCGGACAGCCGGAACGTAGGTCACACTTTTGCACATGGACGGAGCACCCACCATGGCAACCGGCAATGCACTCAGCGGACTGGCGGCAGGCTTGGCAAACGGGTCACTGCGCATCGTCGATCTGACAATGCCACTGGGGCCGGAGACACCCGTGCTGCCGCTGTCGTCCCCCGTTCCCGAACTCCCCGATGTTCGCCGTGACCGAGAATCCCGCGCTACGACGAGGGCGGCCCGGCCTGGTATTGGAACTCGTTCCTCACCGCATGCACACGTTGCGCCGGTGGTCGAACTGACCTGGAGCGGTAACGAAATCGCCGCGCTCGCTGCGGACTGACTCCGCCGCCGCATGCGCGCGACCTGGCTGAGCAAGCGCGACTGCGCCGCGCTGATCGCGGCGGTGCAGGTGCCGTTCGTGATCGTCTACGGCATCTCCGACAACCCCCGCAGGTGTAGGAGAGAGACGATCAGTCACCAGTGCTGGCCGTGGCTAGCGTGACGTCAAGCCGATCTGGCTAATCGCGAAGGCTTGGTCAGTGACGCGTCTGAGGTCATCGTGGCAGGCGGCCCACTTCTTTTGCAGCGCCTGCAACTCGGGGTCGCTCGCGTTGGCCATGGCGAGGGCCAGGTTGGCCTTCCAGACGAGGACCCGGTGGAACTCCTCCCCCAGCGTCAGCCGCTGGATGAGCAGCTCTTCGAAGATCTCCGTCAGCGGCACGATTTCGTTACCGACCTGGAAGCCGTCGGGCACGGCCCGTTGGCTGCGTCGGCGGTTGAGTATGGTCGCTACCCGTTCGAGCCGGGCGGCGAGGTTCATCACCATGGCATAGCGGTCGGCGAGGACCTTGTCCTCGAACGCCGATCGACGCGTGATGCGCAACTCGATCGCCTTGGCCTGGGAATCAAGCTTCCGCTCGATGGTCTTCTCGACCGTCGTTCGCACCGCGAGCAGGAGTACGAGGCTGACGAGGATCATGGCGACGAATGCCGGCGATTCTTCGCGCACCCACGAAAGATCGTCCAACATCCCGGTCGCCTTGGCAAGGGTGTGATGTCGACGAAAACCGGCGAGGGCACGACTGGTGTCCGCCGAAGCTACTCTACCCGTTGATGCGAAAATGGAGAAGCGCTTTCAGGCGGCCGCCTTCGCTCGATGCACGTCCCAGTCGGTCCAGTGCAGACGAGCGGCGGAGCCGGAGAACCCACCGGGATCGTGCCAGTGCCTTCGGACGGCCGGGCGTGCACTGGCACGTCCATCGCCTTCCGGATCGTCCACCTTGGCGAATCACTCGCCCTCCCCACCACGACCTCGACCACGAAGTGGGCCAGGTTGACCTGGTGGAGCGTCAAGCGGTCGACTGAGAAGCGATCACCACGTCAACCTCGCGGCGCTCGCCGCCAACTGACCGTCCACAACACAGCACTACGACTAGCGGGCCGGCGCCTCAGGGTGCCCGGCCCGTGTCGTATATGGCGCACCGAATCGCCGTTCTCCGCAGAGACGCGGGCGATTGATCGCCAGGACGTCTTGATGTCCTCGTTCGGTGCCACCTATCGCTGACTGATCGACGGGCGCACCATGGCCTTCACACGGAGACCGGTCCGCGACAGCGTGGTGTCCAGAACGACCTGGAAGCCGAGATGCTCGTAGAGGGGCACCGTGCGCGGGACGAAGGTGAACAGGTCGCAGGCGACAGCTTCGGTATCGGCGTGCGCCGTCAGCTGGCGCACGAGCGTGCCGCCGATCCCCTGCCCGTGGTGGCCCGGCTCGACACAGAGCCACATCAGGTGCCAGTGCGGCTCCGGAAGGTATGACCCCAAGGTCTCGCCCATGTCGGCACGGAAGGCTTGGAAGCGAGCGGATGCCTCGGCGCCTAACGCGCCGCTGACCTCCCGCTCTCCTGCCGCCTCGCGCGCTTCCTGCGTGATCTCGGGGTGCGACGGCGCCAACCAGCAGGCGACCCCTCGAATGGGCGATGGCGTTGCCCAGACCTCGCCGTAGGCGAGCGCCATGCGGACGAACTGCTGCATCAGCAGGGGAACGCCCGCTGCTCGCTCAGTGGCGTCGGGCAAGACGTGGACGAAGATCGGATCGTCCACGGCGGCACGAGCCATCACCGCAGCGGCCTCAACGACCTGATCCGACACCAGGCGGACCGGGACAACGGTGTCGGGCATGCTCGCCTCCCCTCTTTTCCCACGTTCGGCGGCCGCGGAACGTGGCGTCGTCCGCCGGTCGACCGGACGGTCCTGGACGACGCTGACTCGTTCCGGAGCTACGGGCATCCTATCATTGCGAATATGGGTTCTTGACCGAATGGGATATCCAGCGTCCTGCGTGGTGCGACGAAACGGCGGGGGACCTCTTCTCACTGACGGACGAGGTACACGTTGCGCCCGTGGTCGAGCTGACCTGGGCCGGCGAAGAACTGGCCGCGCTCGCGGCGGACTGACGTGCCACCGAGCCAAACAACGCAACGGGCCGGTTGCCGATGGGCGCCGGCCCGTTGCGTTGGGCGGCGAGGCCGAGTCGGCCGAGGCGCCTGCTTGTGCCGCCGCTTAGGTTCATAGTCACGAACCTTTAGTGGACCATCCGGCAAGTCCATTGGGGCTGCCGCCGCGATCAGTTGCGTGCTGGCCCGACCGCTCTAGGGGTTCGCCGGGCTGGTCTCAGTCCCCGGTGCTACCATGCGCGGGTCGATGAGGGTACTCTGCAACGACGCGGAGGGCACATGTACGTCGTCATCCGGGAAGTGAGCGTCCGACCTGGGGCCGAGGAGCAATATCGCGCCGCGCGGGTGGAATTCAACGCCATCCATCGCGGGTACGCGGGCTACCGCGGCAGCGTGACGTTCGATGCGGGCGAGGGGCGGCGGCTCTCGGTCAACCTGTGGGCGGACGAGCAGGCGTACCAGGCGGCCGTGCCGGCCATGCTCGCGCAGGCGGCGCAGCTGATGGGTCCGCACCTCACCGGCCCGTCGCGGGTGCTGTACCAAGGGGACGTGGTCGCCGACGACCTCACCACCCGGTAAGCGGAATCGTTCGACTGGATCTAGAGGGTGTCATGCACTTCGGCCAGTGACCGCGAAGGGAGACGGCATGTACGCGATCTTCGCCGCTGTCAACGTCAAGCCTGCGCACGTAGGCGCGTTCAGGGAGGCAACCGCCCGTCAAGCGCGGGACACCGTCCGTGATGAGCCTGGCGTCCTCCAGTTGCAAATCCTGACCGACGCAGACGCTCCCAACCGCTTCTACTTCTTCGAGATTTTTCGGGACGAGGCCGCGGCGGAGGCGCATTGGGAGACGGAGGGTTTCAAGACGTGGTGGGCCACGGTTGCGGGCATGCTGGACGGAGCAACGCAGCGCATCAGCACTATGCGGACGGTGTTTCCTAGCGACCACGGGCTAGAGAAGCAAAAGGCCGGGCGATTGGATTGGCAGGCCTGAGCGGGCCGGCGCCCCACGGTGTCCGGCCCGTACCGTATGTGGCGCGCCGAATCGCCATGCTCGGTCACGCCATCCGGTCGGGCTATCTATTTGCCGATCCGGGGTGTAGGGTGGGGCTAGTCGCCACCCGCATCCCCCGCCCGGCCGCAGGTCGCGCCCGGACGGCGCCTGCGCCGGTGGCCCCGGGCCGCGTCCCCCGGAGTGGTACGGTCGCACCGCCCCGCTCGGGGACTTGAGATCGCGTCCAGCGCGAAGGAGCACCCGATGTACGCCATCGTCAACCGCCGCCGGATCAACCCCGACCGGGCGCAGGAGACGCGCGAGCGCGCCGCGAGCGAGTTCATGCCCAAGCTGCAACGGGCACCCGGCTTCGTCTCGTTCACCCTGGTCCAAGGGGAGGACGGCATCAACACCGCAGTCATCGTCTGGGAGGACAAGGCCCACGCCGACGCCTTCCGGGGGGACGCGGAGACCTGGACGCGCGCGCTGGACGAGATGGGGCACCGGGTCGAAACCCACGGGGAAGGCGAGGTCCTCCAGCACGTCACCCCCGGCGCCTAGGCGGCGCGTCCCGGCCAGCGGTCGCCGCCTGACGGGACACCAGGGACAGGACGGCCAGTGCGGACAATTTCCATTCCCTGCGCCCCAAAATCCCTCGCTTTCGCGACTGCTGGTTGCACCAAGGCGATGGGCGCGACCTAGTCGAGCGGACGGTACGGCAGCCGGTCCGTCGGCGGCACGATCGTGTCGTGCGCCGCATTCAGCGCGGTTACCGCCTCGGGCGTCTCCTCGCCGCCCCCCGCCAGTACCGGCATGAGGGCGTCGAAGAGGTCCTCGATCCCCGACGGGGTGAAGACGGTCAGCTGCCGGGCCGGCTCGGCGCCCGCGAGCGCGAACGGCGGGAAGACGAATGGGCGAGCCAGAGCACAGATCTCACCGCCCTCGCGGAGGCCGAGGCGCCGGTCCTGACCGGATCCCAGGCGGCTACTCATTCGCCCCATGCAACCGGCTGGATCGTTACGACACCCAGTACCACTGCGCGAACTGCATCGTCAGCAGGACCAGCCCTGCCGCCGAGAGGCCGCCGAGGATGAGGCCCTGCCGCCGGTCTTTGATGAGCAGGGCGAGCACGACGAAGAGCGGGAACAGGACCAGCCCGAAGCGCGGCATGCTCATCAGGGGGTGGACGGTCGACGGCGCGAACAGGGGCACCAGCAGCGGCGGCCAGATGTAGGCGCTGTAATAGAGCGGCAGCATGCGCAGCCCGATGATCGCCAGGGCGAAGAAGAGGATGGTGCAGACCAGCTCCAACCAGTCGGCATCCGCGACCTCCGTCCGCCAGGTCTCGCTGGTGATCGTGCTCCAGGTGGGTGAGGAGGCCAGATCGCCAAGCCAGCCCCACTCGGCGCCATCGATCTGGAAGGTCTGTTCCGGGCGATCCCCGATCGACTCCGTCACCGTGCACCCGAAGGCGGCACAGCGGAGGGTTGTCAGGGGGTCGGCATCGAACCGGTTCCACTGGAACTGAACGTAGATGAACGACGGGTCGTGCAAGCCGACCTGATCGAGCGCCCAGGGGATCGGGTTGCTCGCCTCAAACGCGGGATCGATGTTGCCCCGGCGATTTTGGGCATTGATGTCGTGGCTTTCCAGTTGGAGCCCGAAGATGATTGGCCCCAATGCCGGCAACCCGGCGAAGATCAGGGTGGGCAGGATGCTCGGCCACCGTCGGGGCGACTTGATCTGATCCCCGAACTGCTGCCAAAGCAAGACCGCGAACGGCAGGAGGAGAAAGACGCCCTGGGAGCGGGTGAGGGCGGCGAGCAGCCCCAGTGCCCCGGCTGTGAACCACGATCCGCGCCGGGCGGCGTACAGCGCGCCGACGGCCAGGAGGAGAAAGAGAGACTCCGTATAGACGGCGGAGAAGAAGAGCGACGTCGGGAAGACTGCCAGGGCGATGATCGTGCGGCGGGCGATGAGCCGGTCGAAGTCGAGGGCGACGAGGCGATAGAGGAGGACGAAGGCGACCAAAAAGCTGGCGTTCGCGATGACCCACCCGGCGGTCTCGGTCGCCACGCCGAAGACGTCGCTGCCGAGGCGCATCAGCCACGGAAAAAGTGGCCAGAACGCTGGATAGGTGTTGACGTGCTCTCCGTAGCCTTCCTCGGCGATCAGCTTGTACCAGAGGCCATCCCACAGGCGCAGGGGTTCGACCAACGTCCCGGCCCAACCACCGAGATCGGGCGGCACCCATGGATCCCAGGGAGCGGAATCCTCACGCAGGTTGCCAAAGTGATAGGCGAGGCTGGCGATTAACTGGACGGCGACGATGTGGAGCACGCCGACGCCGAGCGGAAACCCGAGCCAATCGGCGGTCGTGACCCGGCCGCGGGAGGCGGCCGAAACGCGGGGAGTCCGAGGCGCCGGTTGCACCCGGGGCCGGGTGGCCGACGAGCTGGCCCGGAATGTGGCGGGGAGGCGGGAAGGACGAGCGGTCATAGGGCGATCCGGCTCCGTGGCGTCCCGATGGCCCACGAGGGCGGCGCTGCCCGGGCACAAGCGCTAAGAGGCTCGCCAGCAAATCGGCAAAACCGCGCCAAGGGTACGTGCCGACCGCCAGGGGCGACAAGGAGGGTGCATCAGCAGGGGGCGTCGCTCGCAGTGAGAAGCCTAAAGAGCCCGGGCTGCATCCACAAATCCAGCGGAAGGTGGCTGAGAGGTCCAGATCAGTTCCGGCGTGACGATTTGTAGGGGCGGACCTGTGTGTCCGCCCGGTCGGGATGCGGAGCGTATCGGGATGAGAACCATCGTTCCCAATGCGGTATTCGGCGGTTGGTCATCGGGCGGACACACAGAGCGTGTCTAGAGCGGGGGTGGTTGCGCGGTGGGAGCGCGTCGGCGGGATGCATTGGGTGGGGGCGTGGTGTCGGGGCGTGGTGGGCGCGGGTCGCCGTGGGTCGCGGCGGGCGGTAGGCGGCGAGCGGTCGTGATGCGGAGGCGTGCGCGGTGCGCAGGTTGGCGGCGGTGCAGCAACGTCCACTCGGCATCGACATTGGCGCGCAGCAGGAACGCCGCCCACCAGGGCCTTTGAGCAGCCGAAGACCGGTTCGACCAGCTTGCGTTGCCGGTAGAGCGTCTGGGCCTCGTCGGTGGCTATCACGCCGATGGGCGCAAGGCCGCCTCGTGTGCCAACCTCCAACGCGCCCTGGCGCGCGTCGGTGGTGCAGATCTCGAACTGGGGGCACACGGCACACGCGCGTCCCGGTAGACGCAGCACGGGCGATTGGTGCGCTTGGTGCGGAAGGTGAGGGGATGCGCGGGCAGGTGAAGGTGTCGGCGCCATCGTAGGCAAAGTGCTCTTATGGAAGGGATCGGCAGGGCCTGCTGTTGGGCCTCGGGCATGACGACGTTGTCCGCGCGGCACACGCCACGTCGCGCGTCGTGGTAGCACGTCGGCGAGGATGGTGGCAGGAACGAACGTGTGGCCACGACGGTCAGCAGCGGCAGTAACTGGCGTGGTGTCGGCGTCGGCACCACGCACGCGTCACCAACGGGCGGACGCGCGGGCAGGTCACGGGCGACGGCGCCTGGGCGTTGTAGCGGCCACGATCGTGCCGCCCTTGAGCAACCCGCCTGCGGGTTGGTAGATTCAGCGCTTGGAACGTCGGGGCGGTGACCTGGTCCAGCGCGCGCGGACCGGGTGCGCAGCCGCTCGCCTGGGCTAGCTCGTTTGGTAACGGGGCGGAGTGGGCGGGCGTGGGCGGTTCTGGGCTTCCAGGTCGCGATGGCGGCCTCAACTCGATCAGCAACTGGGCAGGGCAGCGACGTGAGGGTGCGGTCGCGGGCGGCGTTGCCTCGATCTTGGTGCCGTCACGCCTGGATCGCTAGACGACCAAGCCGCTGGTCGCCGCGGTGGCGACGGTGCGGCGGAAGAGGACGTGCATGGCTCTCCGGTGGCGTTGATAGAAGCGCAGAGCGTGTTGTGGTCGGGCCGTTGCCCCCGGTGAGCACAGAAACGGCACCTGTTCGGCACAGGCGACCGCAGCGTGCGGCAGGAGCGCACCTCGCTCATGAACCCGTAGAGCTAGGCCCCGAGCAGCACGACCGGGTCGGAGGCCGGCGCCCGCTCGGATGACCACCGGGATGGGTCCCCAGCGCGGCCACTCCGCCTCGCTCAGTTCCTCGAGAAGGCGGCACGAAGCGCACCGGGTGGTGGGCGCACCAGTGTGAGCTTGGAGGTAGACGCCTCGGTGCGGCAGGGGCGGGGGGATGGGGAACTCTCAGCGGGATAGGACCAGGGTCTATTACAGCCAGGCTTTGGGAAGCTCACAGGTCCGCCCCTACAAATCGTACTGTCGGGGCCAACGCGGAACACCGTGTTCGGCAGCCGACGTTCACCGCGGGCGGGGCAAAAGCGGTGCGACACACCCTCGGGACAATGCCGAGGCATCACCTCTAGTAGTAGATCGTTCGCGTGCGGTGATAGGGCTCCGCGCCGGGCGGGAGGGATTGGCCGAAGCTCCAAAGGGCCCAGTCGATCTCGAAGGCGCGGAGGGAGACGCCCCGGGCCGCGACCGCTCGGCGCAGGAGTTCGCAGGCCCAGATCGTCGCCGCTCGGATCTCGACCTCCGGCGCGGAGCCGGCTGGGATGAGGTCTCGCCGGGCGATCCGCTCCGCCAATTCGGGTGCATACGCCAGGATGCCGAAGCGGCGCAGCACCTGCGGGACTTTGTAGTCCGCGAATGCGGTCAGGACGTCAAGGTCGGAGAAGGTGGCCGCTCCGGCGCCGTGCAGGTCGGAGACCAGGATCTGGGCCCGCTTGTAGAGGGGGACCCGCAGGTCTCCGTAGGTTGCCACGTCCGCGAACGAGGGGAAGCGTGAGACCACGAGGTTGACCGTCCGCGCCGCGGAACCACCCGCCTCATCGAGCAATGACCGAATCGCTGCTTCGCCGCCGTCGGTGGAGGCAACGCCCTTGGAGCCTACGAGCAACCCCTGGCCAAGCTCGCGCAGGTTTGCCAGCCGTTCGGGAAAGAGCGGAATCAGTGTTGTATCGGGGGCGACGGCTGGATCGGCGGGCCGGAGGATGGTCGCCAGATCCGCTTCGCTGATCCCCGCGAGATAGGCGGCGTCCCAGAGGGGGAATCCCTCCTCGACCGCCCGGGTTAAGGCCGCGGCCAGCGCCCAGTAGCCGTCGAAGACGTGGTTGCGGAAGCTCACGCGCCAGCGCGCGTTCGGGTCGTCGCCCTGCGCCCAGAAGCAGAAGTTCAGGGCGTCCAGCACCAGCACCCAGGCGGCGGTCCGCCAGGTGCCGTCGCGGAAGTGGAGCCTGGCCGTGGCCTCGTCGTCCCCGCCCCACTCCGGTGCCGGTGTTGGGGCCGCCGCGAGATCAGCGGCAACGGCGGCTATCCGTTCCGAGTCGATACTGACCTGGATGGCGCGTTCCATCACCGCTCGAGACGCGGTCAGGACGCCGAAGGGGTCAGTGGCTGGGTCTGCGACAATCATGTCGCGTTGCGATCCTACTGTGTGCGCGGCGCGGTGTTTGTCCGCAGCCACGAGGCGAAGGCGTCGGTCGCCACGTCGCGGTCAGGCGCTTCCGCGATTGCTTCGAGGTGCTTGGCGATATCCAGCCAGTCTACGGCCAGCCGAATGCCATTGATGCGGAGAAAGATGGAAAGGGCTGCGTATCCGGTGCGCTTATTGCCATCGAGGAATGCTTGCGCTTGAGATATGCCGACGGCCAGCAACGCCCCGAGCGAGATTGGATCTTCGACGCCTTCGTAGAATGCGACCATGCGGGGCCGCATTACGGCACCTTCCAGTCGTCCGGGGTTGTGAGGTTGGGCAGTTTCGCCCATCCGCTCCATGACGTCCTGGTGGAGCGCAACGATATCGGCGACATCGAGCCACGCCAGTGGGCGCGAGGCGTGATTCGACATCATCGATCTCGGAGATACTCGAGCCCTGGCTCGATCTCCGGCCACACCTCGTCAAGCGCATCCCTCAATTCAGGCCGGAGGACAGGCCGAGTCTCGGCCGGAGTGATGTGGACATAGACCGGCTGTCCGTCCTGAAGACCCAACTGTTCAAATTCTTCCTTGGGTATCGTGATGACGTAGCTATTGCCTGATTTTCGGATGTTTTGGGTAAACATGGCAGCCTACTCCTGGGCAGCGAACTCCGCTGCTCGCAGAAGCATTCTATCATGATGTCAGATAATACTCTAAGAAGACCCTAGCGCTGCACCCAGCGGATGTACTCCGGCACCTCGTCCGGTTCGAGAGGAGGAGCCAGGAAGTAGCCCTGGCCGTAGTCGCAGCCCATCTCGCGCAGGCGGCCGAGCTCGTCCGCGGTCTCTATCCCCTCTGCCGTGACCCGCAGACCCAGGTCGTGGGCCAGGCTGACGAAGGTCCGCACGATCGAGAGGCTGGGCCAGTCCATCGCGATCTCGCGCACGAAGGAGCGGTCGACCTTCAAACCATCGAAGGGCAGGCGGCGCACCAGGCTGAGGGCGGAGGCGTCAATGCCGAAATCGTCGATCGCCAGCATCACGCCCGTTGCCTTCAGGGTGTGGAGCGTCTCGGTGGTGATCCCGGCCGCTTCCAGAATGGTGTGGCCGGTGACTTCAAGCACCAGCCGCTCCGGGGCGATGCCGTGCGTGCGCAGGAGGCCGCTGATCATGCCGGCCAGGCCCGGCTGGCGCAACTGGCGGGCAGACAGGTTCACCATCACCACCGGGGCGCCATCCGGTGGCTGCCCCGTGGCTCCTGGCCCGAATCGTCTTCCCGGAACGGGGCCGGCGGGTGGACCGGCGTATCGGGGTGGCTGGGCAAACGCGGGGTAGGGTGGATAGGCGGTCTGGGCGGGTACCGCCGAGGCGATACCGGGATAGCCCGGGTGCCCGGCTGGAGGCGGGTAGCCTGGGTAGGCGACCGGTGGGTAGGGCTGTGGATACGGAGGGTATCCATAGGGCGCCGGCGCCGGGTAGGGCGGATAGGGAGCGTACCGCGGATAGGCACCGTACGGGCCGTACTGGAGTGGATCGGTGGCGTACCCGGCCTGGCCGGGGTGCCCGCCAGGGAACGGGGAATGCCAATGTCGCCCAGGAGCATCCTGGGCGCCGGGGTGGGGAGCCGTGTCTCGTGCGGCGTAGCCGGGGTAGCCAGCCAGGCCACCGGGGGCACCGGGCGGCGGAGTGGTTCGGGCAGCCGTGCCGAGGGGCCAGTGAGCGGCGGCGGCCAACGCAGTGGCCAGCACCCACTCCCCGATCGAGGTGATCTGGCCGCTCTCCTCGGCCAGGCTGAGGAACTCCGCCGGGGCAACGAGCCCGCGGGCGGGGTGCTGCCAGCGGACCAGGGCCTCGAAGCCGACGAGGGCCCCGCTCGCCAGCGCGATCACGGGCTGGAAACGGAGGCGAAGTTCGTCGCGCTCCAGAGCGTGGCGCAGGTCGGATTCCAGGCCCAGCCGGGTCAGCACCTCCACACCCATCGCAGCGTCGAAATTTGCCGCCTGGCCGCGGCCACTGGCCTTGGCCTGGTAGAGGGCGACATCGGCTTCCCGCAGCAGATCCCCGGCGGTGGTAGAGACGGCGGAGGTGCGGGCGATGCCGACGCTGGAGTCGATCCGGACCTCTGTCCCATTGAGATCGAACGGCGCGCACAGGGACGCGATCAGGCGGTCCGCCGCCGCTTCCGGCTGGGCATGCGCCATTTCGACGATCGCCACGAATTCGTCGCCGCCGAATCGCGCCAGGAACTCACCCTCGCGCAGGACGGTGGAAAAGCGTTCCGCCACCTGTTTCAGAAGAAGGTCGCCCGCCGCGTGGCCGAGGCCATCGTTGACGCGTTTGAACTGGTCTAAATCAAGGAGCAGGACGGCGATCGGCGCGTCGATGTCTACCTGGTGGCCGGTCAGCAGGGCGTCGAGTTTCTCGCTGAAGGCCGTCCGGTTGGGCAGCCGGGTAAGGGGGTCGTGGAAGGCCTGCCAGCGGAGGCGGCTTTCAGATGCTTTGCGGTCGGTGATGTCGTGGAAGTTGACGACGATGCCGGCCACGGTAGGGTCGGTCAGCAAGTTGGTGTGGATCGCCTCTACCCAGCGCCATTCCTGGTCGCGGCCCTGGAAGCGGAGTTCGACGGTCACCGGCCGCTCCGGCTCCAACAGCACCCGGCCCAGCGACTCACCCGCCATAGCGACATCGTCGGGATGGGTGGTCAGTTGGGCCTGGCCGATCATCTCCTCCGGGCGCCAGCCCAGCACCCGCTCGACCGAAGGGCTGGCCCAGGTGACCGTGCCATCCTTGGCCAGGATGCAGATGGCGTCGGTTGCATGGCGCACCAGCGCGAGGAGACGCTGGTCGCTGATGCGGCGAGCCTCGGCGTCGGTCGGGCTGGCGTGCGTGTGGTGACTGGCGGTGATATCGGTCATGACGCCACACCGGGAGAGGGGAGCCCCAGACCCATCGCGGATCAGCGTGGTTTCGTCCCGGATCCAGATGACGCGGCGGTCACGGGTGATCATCCGGTAGTCTGACCGGAACGGCTCCCCTGTGGCGTCGGCGGCCGCGACCTCGGCCAGGACGCGGCCCCGGTCTTCGGGGTGGAGCGCCTGGGCCCAGAGGGACGGATCGGCCAGCCACTCTGCCTGGGTGTAGCCCAGCAGCGGCCAAACCTGCGGGCTGATGAGGGAGACCTGATGGTACGACGGGATGCCGGGCTGGGCGCCGCAGACGTAGGCGATCCCCGGTCCCTGGCCGACCAGCTCCCGGCAGCGCTCCTCGGTCTCGCGCAGGCGCTGGACCAGGAACCCGTGCCGGAGCGGGGGGGAGATCTGCTCGACGAGATCCTGGACGACGGCGACATCCTCCGGCCGGAAAGGCGTAAGCGGCTCGTCGCGGGTCAGCGCGAAGGCGCCGATGACCCGCCGCCCCTGGCCGCCGGCGGCGTCCCCCGCGGATGAAGGCGAGTCGGTGAAGATGGGCACGACGATCAGGCTCGAGCGCGCGAGGAGGGCATAGCCGTCGCCGAATTCCGGCCGGACCAGATCAGCGGCGGTTGAACCGCCCTGCGCGATGAACTCCCCAATGGTATGGGCGTAGAACGGTTCGCCGTGACTGACCACCTGCCCGCAGATGCCCTGTTCGATCGGCTGTGGCCAGCGGCCGACCACGTTCAGGGCAATGACCTGGTCGGGGTGGACGACCCTACCGGATTCGATCCAGCGCCCGTCGGCGGAGCACGGCCGGATCTGGCAGCTGCTGCCCAGGGCCCTGGCGGCAATCTCGGCGATGGCCTGGACGAGTTCCGGGCGGTCGAGTGGCAGCTTGCCGACCCTGGTCGCAACGCCGTTGGCGGCCGATGTGAGCGACTCTTCACCGGTCGCCTCGATCCGGGTATACCCATTCCCGGCGGGAGGTGGGGCCGGAGCGTGTCGAGCCGGTTCGACCAAGGGCATGATGGACTCCAGAGCGCGGACTGGACCAATAGGCCTATGTCACCCCGTTACGGTACGCCACAGATCCCATTTGGTACTACCACCCAGGGTACTAGAATGATCGGATAATGCCGGTCCGTTGGTCCTAGGAATAGTGGAATCTACAAGGTACGTACGCCAATTGCAGCGGCGGGCTTCACGCATTCCCGAACACTCGCCAGCATATTGGGATGGCGACCACGGTATACGCTTTCTGGATGAGCATAACGTAGCAATAGACGGGCCGCAGGAGATATTGACGTGATGCTAATGGATTTCTTTACATTCTCAGATCTGGCCGACGACGAAGACCGGTACCGGTGGAATGCACCGGAAATGACGGGGTTCTCCCTGATTAGAGGGAGGCTTCCAGCGGTACGGAGTGATTCGTGTATAGGACCTTCGGCGCGGTCCCCGCTCATACCTGGTACTCAGGTTCTAATCCATGGCCGCGAGACTCAGCCCTTGGTACAGTCTGAACACCCCTAGGAACCACACGCATGTGTCGTCTGCGCTGCAATCCTCTCGCCACGTTGCCGTCTCACACATCGTCGGGGGGCGCGTCATATTGGCAACTCCGGTGAGACGCACCCTCGCCGGAGGGTCATGACCGGACCGAACTGCCCCACCGCACCCTCGGACGGTCGCAGCAACCTGGGCGCCGCACTTCGCCTCCGATGCTCCCCTCGTTCCTCCTCATCCATCGAAAATCGGCGCGGCGCCCGCCCCACCTCCGGATACTCCGGAGGTGGGGTCGGTGCGTGTGGTGCCCATGAGGACATGAGCATTTCGGTCGACGGTAACGGTGGGATGTTTCGGTGTGGGCCCGCCAAAACCGCCGATGTCCCTGTCCGCGCTACCATTGAGGGAGACAGTCCTGGCACCTGACGCATACCGGCCCGCCAACACGCTCCGCCTCGAACCTTCGACCGGCCGTCGCCTACGTCACCGAGCACGCCCATGAGCACCGCCGCCGTCACTCCCCTCTCCGCCGTAACCGACCTGCCGCCGAGCACCCCGGCGCTGCACGGGCTGCCGTCGTTCCAGGCCAGGCCACACATCTTTCCCGCCAAGCTGGCGGCTCCGCCGGTGGCGCCGGGCGCCATCGTGCGCGAGCGGCTGCTGGCCCGGTTGGACGCCGGTATGGTCGCCGGGGCGCCTTTGAGCGTCATCGTGGCGCCGGCCGGCTGGGGGAAGACGACGCTCCTCTCCGCCTGGGCGGCCCGCCTGGCGGAGCGGGGCCATGGCGTCGCCTGGGTCGCATTGGATGGGCGCGATGCCGATCCGAACCGGTTCTGGTGGACGGTCGTCTCTGCCCTGGAGCGGGTCTCGCCGGGCATCGGGGCGGGGATCATGCCGCTCCTGAACCTCCCGGATCCATTGCCGGAGACGGCGGTCGCGGCGCTGTTGACGGCGACCGAATCGGTCGCCGCTCAAGCCGCTTCGGGTGGACCACTCGTGCTCGTGCTCGATGATTTGCACCTCGTGGAGCACAACTATGCCCGGCTGGGGCTGCCCGGTCTGGTGCAGCAGTTAGGCCGGGCGGGATCATCGGCCGGAGTTCATCTCGTACTGGCGGGGAGGTCGGATCCGCCGGTGCCGCTCGGCCGGTTGCGGGCATCAGGCGCCCTCACCGAGTTGCGCGTCGCCGATCTGCGCTTCGACGCAGAGGAAGCAGCCGCCTTCCTGACCGGCACCATGACGCTCGATTTGCCGCCGGCGCAGGTTGCCGCCCTGACCACTCAGACCGAGGGGTGGGCGGCGGGCCTGCGTCTGGCGGCCCTGTCGCTCAAGTCGGGTAGTTCCCCGCTGGCGGGTGCCCTACCTGGGCGCGATGTCCGCGTGACCGGTAGCAACCGGGCCGTCGCCGACTACCTCCTGGAGGAGGTCTTCGGTTGCCTGTCGGAATGGGACCGCGCCTTCCTGCTCCGGACCTCTGTGCCCGACCGCCTGACCGGTCCCCTCTCCGACGCCTTGATGGCCGGCGCCAATGGGTCGAACGGAGCCGGCAACTCCGGAGGCACCGGCGAAACCGGTTGGGAAACGCTGGAACGGCTTGAGCGAGCGGGCCTCTTCTTGATGTCGCTCGACGCCGATCGGCGCTGGTATCGCTATCACCGGCTGTTCGCCGACTACCTCCGCGAGCGACTGGGCCGGGAGCACGGCGAGGCCGTGCCGGAGCTCTACCGGCGCGCCGCTGCCTGGCACGAGCAAGAGGCGATGCTGGTCGAGGCGATAGATCTTCTCATGGCCGCGCCCGACTACCCCGCCGCCGCCGACCTGATCGCCCGCGTTGCCCCGACGATCCTCTGGTCCTGCGGCGAGGTCGCCACCATGCGCCGCTGGCTGGACGCCCTGCCGGACGCCATCGTCCGCGCCGATCCTCGCCTCTGCCTCGCCCACGCCTGGTCCCTGACTCTCAGTGGCGACATCGCCGAGGCGGAAGCGCGCCTGGCTGATGCCGAAGCGACGACCGAGAGACGGCAAGAGCGGCGAGACGGCGAGACGGCAAGTGTCGACGAAAGACTCCTTGCCGTCTCGCCGTCTCGCCGCCTCGCCGACTCCGTTAAGGGCGAGATCGCCGCCGTGCGTGGCCGGATCGCGGCCTTGTCCGGCGATCTGGCGGAGACCGCCCGGTATGCCCGGGAGGCGCTGGCCGCGCTGCCGGCGGATGATCCTCTGCGGGGTGACGTGGCCCTGAATCTGGGGTTCGCCGCTCTGGGAGAGGGGGACATGGCTGGGGCGGAGCGGGCCTACGCCGAAAGCGAGCGGGCCTCCCGCCGGGCCGGGAATGAGCGCACCGCCCTCCTGGCGGTGCGTTACCGGGCGGCGCTGGAGCTTGCCCGCGGTCACCTGCGTCGTGCGACCCAGATCCTGCGCGAAGTCCCTGGACGAGCTGGCCGACCGTGAGGTGCTGCCTCCGGCGGCGGGTCTCCTGTATGTCGGGCTCGGTGAGATCCTCTACGAGCAGAATGATCTGGTCGCGGCTGAGGAGCACCTGCGCCTGGGCCTTGCCCTGGGGCAGCGCGGCGGTGACGTCAAGATCCTCCTCCCCGGCCACATCGCCCTGGCCCATCTCGAACAGACTTGGGGTCAGACGGGGAGGGCGGAGGAGACGATGGCTCTGGCGGCCCGGATGATGCCGAGCCCTTTCCTGGCGGCGGCCCAGGCTCGGCTGGCGTTGGGCTGCGGCACCAGGGTGGAAGCCGAGCGCTGGGCCCGGGAGGAGGGGCCGGACCTCGCCACCCCGGCCAGCCAGGCGCGGGAGTTCGAACTGGCGACCCTGGCCCGGCTAAACATCACCCGAGGCGACTTCGCCGCCGCGGACGATCTGGCCGACCGCCTCTACGAGCGGGCCGAACTCGACGGCCGCACCGGCGGCATGGCGGAGGCGCTCATCCTCCGTGCGCTCATCGCCGGGGCGCGGGGAGGCGCCGTTGATGCCGTTCGGGCCGCCGACGCCCTCGCCCGGTCGCTGGAGATGGTCGCGGCCGAGGGCGCTCAACGGGCCTACCTCGACGAAGGCCCACCGATGATCGCCCTGCTGACCGCGCTCCGCGACGAGGCGCGCCGCGGAGCGCGGCGCCTGACCTCGGAAGCCAGCGCCCATCTAGACAAGATTCTGGCGAGCGCGCCGGAGCGTTCAGAGGCGCAGCCCCAGGCCAGTCAGGCCACCACCTCCGACGCGAACGCGACCCTTCCCGAGCCGTTGACGCCGCGCGAGCTGGAGATCCTCCGCCTGATCGACGCCGGGATGTCCAACCGCGAGATCGCGGAGCGCCTCTTCGTCAGCGTCGGCACCATCAAGACCCACACCCACCGCGCCTACGCCAAGCTCGACGTCACTGGCCGGACGCAGGCATTGGCGCGGGCGAGGGCGGTGGGGTTGCTTGTGTCATGACGACGGTATCGGACGTGCCCTCAGCCAGTTGACCGTAGACGGACCTACCGCAGTGGAGGGCGATCTTCGATCACGTTGAGGCTGGTCCGGTCGAGCAGGAGCACCCCAAGGTCTGGCACCCGAAGGAAGTCGCCGTCCGTGGTCACGACCTGCACCCGTCGTTCCAACGCCGTGGCCGCGATCAGCGTATCGATGTCGCCGATCAGACCCGTGCCCCGCGGTCGACGCATCGTCAGGCGCAAATCGGCGTAGCGTTCCAAAATCGGGTAGGTGAGAAAGAACGGTCGGATCTCGCCCACGAGATCGTGAAGCCCCTGATGGTGAATGGAGAAGTGCGCCGACGGCTTAAGGTACTCAACGACCTCGCCGTAGACGAGGATGCTGGTCGCTGCCTCATGGGCGACTAGCCACGGCCGCATCAGGGCTGAGGCCGCGGGACGGTCGTGCAGGAGCGCGGCGAGCGGTCCAGCATCGAGCAAATATCGCCTCACAGGTTCTCAATCGGCGGTGTGGGCGTACTCTCATGCCGAATCCGGTCGAGCGCGGCGACGGTCTCGTCCCAGTCCAGGTCGCTCCACGACCCGATCGCCGCGAGTGCCTTCTGGAGCGTCTGGTCGGAGGTAGTCCGCTCGTCGACATCTTCTTCGGCGAAGAAGTGCGTCACCTCACGTCCGTTTTCGGTGGCACGGACACCGACCAGGGCCTGGTCAGGATGGAGAGAAAGTACCGGGATCGGGGCTTCGACGTGTTCCTTGGCCATTGCGGCTACCTCCTGGGGTAACCGTCGCAGTTTAACAGCTAGGTAAGGTCATACGAGTATTTCAGGAAGGCAGATCGACTGTTCCTCTACGCCAGGACGCCTGGCGCAGAACATGGGTTGTCATCCTGAGCCTGCGAAGGTCTTGGCCACCACGCGGCCTTTGCTGCCGGCCACGGCCCCACGCGGTGGAAGGGGATCCATGCGTCCGCAAACGAGCACGAAGGCGCTAATAGCGCCAAGATCCTTCGCAGGCTCAGGATGACGTCGGGGCGGGGAACCAGGGGGTAAGGGCCGTACCGGAAACGACGCCGCCTGACGCCCCTCTCCACCGCAGTGGAGAGGGGGTAGGGGGTGAGGTCGTGCACCTTAAGCCGGCGCCGACCCAATCTTCGCAATGCCACTGCTGGCGGTGATCACCACAACGCTCGGTCGAGGCGGACCGTCGCCGGTCGGCCACTGGGAGGTCGGCTCCTCGTAGGTGCCGCCTTCGCCGGGGTGCTGGATAGAGGCGAACAGGGCGGTGTCGTCCGTGTTGAAGACCGGGCCAGAGACCTCGGCGCCCGTCACGGAGGAGAAGAACTGCTTGGCGTAGCCGCGCTCATCGCCCTCGGTCGGGACGGCGAAGAGGCCGTCGTTGCCGGGCAGGGAGTTCGGCATGCCGTCGGTCGAGAGCCACAGGTTGCCGGACGTATCGAAGGTGATGTTGTCCGGCGAGGCGAACGGGCTCACGAGCTCCGGTGTCGAAGCCACCGTAGTAGGTGCCGCCGGCGGCCGGATCACCCGCCAGGATGAACATCGCCCAGTCGAAGGTGGTGGCGCCGTGGTCGTTGCCGGCCTCGGTCAGCTCGATGATGTGACCGGTGTAGTTCTCCGGGCGCGGGTTGGAGCGGATGGTCTCCTCCCAGGTCCGGTTGGAGTTGTTGGTGCAGACCAGGTAGACCTTGCCGGTCACCGGGTTGGTCTCGAAGTCCTCCGGCCGGTCCATCTTGGTCGCGCCGACCGCGTCCGCCGCGAACCGGGCCCGGACCAGGACATCGGCCTGGGAAGTGAAGCCGTTGGCCTCGGTGAGCTCGCCCTCGCCGAAGACCAGCGGCAGCCACTCGCCCGTGCCGTCGTCGTTGAACTTGGCGACGTAGAGGGTGCCCTCATCGAGGAGGTCCATGTTGGCCGCCCGGTCGTCCGGGTTGTAGGAGCCGGCGGTGACGAACTTGTAGGCGTACTCGAAGCGGGAGTCATCGCCGGAGTAGAGCGCGACCTGGCCTGTGACCGGGGAGATCGCCGTCGTCAGGCCCTCGTGCTTGAAGCGGCCGAGCGCGGTCCGCTTCTTTGGGGTGCTTGTTGGATCGTAGGGATCAAACTCGACTCCCCAGCCGAAGCGGAAGGGTTCGTTCGGCTCCTGGGTGAGGTCGAAGCGCGGGTAGAAGGTCTCCCACTGGCGCTCGGTGGCGCCCTCGGTCAGCGCCTGGCGCTCACCGTCGATGAAGGCGGGATCGTCGGGGGAGAGCTCCGCCAGGTTGGCGAAGTACTGCTGGCAGTAGTTCTACAATACTCGGCCGTTGGTCCTACGATGGACCGATCTCGACTATGCCGGCGACGGCGCGCTAGCCGCCGATTGACCGGCGAACCGTGAGCCCATGGATGCCCCGCGCGTCTGATTATGGCCGGGGCGGTGGGAACAACTGCAGGGAGTCGCGCGCGAGGCAGGGAATCCAACACGACAGCCTGATCGCCTCGGGTGAGGCGAATACCGGCAAGTGGGGAATCAGGAGGGCGGTTTTGCGCTCACACCGCGATATAGAACATATGTTCTTTTGGTATTGATGTCAAGTGACTCCGATCTGGAAGATGAACCTGGGCTGCCGGCTTCTTGTCGGATAGGAAGCGAACAAGCGTCGGCTGAAGTCGTGATCACCTCGACGCCGTCGGTCGAGAGCAAGCTCGTTTCGCGTCGGCAATGGGGCAGTTAGGCGGCGGGCATGATGCACCGCATTACGTGACGGATGAGCGGTCGGAACGGGTCGAGGAGGAAGTCCGTGCTTGGCGAATTCGCTGACCGGGGTACGATCAATTTCGGCCGTGCTACCGGACTTGGGAGAAGCCCTGACTCGGCAACAACTGTGCGGTGTGCACGGCATCGGCGGCAAAAGGCCGGGGCGGCACCAAGAACCAAGGCCATCCCGGCCAGTGCTCCTGCGCGGACCTCTCGCGATGTGCATGGGCGGACCCGTCGACCGCTTGGCAAGGCCCCTACGTTTGCTCAGAAAGATGCTCTGTTGCCCGCTCGCCATTTGTGGCACCATTCGCGTGATCACCCTACATCGACGCTTCGCGCGCTACGCCGCGAACGTCCTCAGTTCCGTTAACCACGGTGGCACCAAGGCAATGGAGATCGCTGGTGGCGACGGCGACCCCGTCGCGCCGCTTGACGGCATCACGCTACGTGCTGGGTCTGCCCGCGACGCCGCCCGCCTCCCGACGCCGATCGCCCCGTTCGTCGGACGGCAGCGGGAGGTCGAGGCCGCGCTGCGCCTGCTCCGCGACGAGGGCGTCCGGCTTCTGACCCTGACCGGCCCCGGCGGAGTGGGCAAGACCCGCCTGGCGATCCGCGTCGCCGAGGAACTGAGTGGGGCTTTCGACGGCGTGCCTTCGTCGACCTCTCCCCGCTCCACGACCCGATCCTCGTCCTCCCGAGCATTGCTCAAGCGCTCGGGCTTCGTGAGTGGGCAGGGCACGCCCTCCCGGCCCAACTCCGCGAGGCACTGGGCGGTAAACGCCTCTTGCTGGTGCTGGACAACTTCGAGCAGGTCTCCGCCGCGGCGCCGCAGGTCGGCGAACTCCTCGCGGGTTGCAGCAATCTGACGGTCCTCGCCACCAGTCGGGTCGGCTTGCGGATCGACGGCGAGCAGGTGTTCCCTGTGCCCCCGCTCGTGCTCCCCGACGCGGCACTGTCGCTCTCCCTGGACGAGCTTGCCGCTGTCGAGGCAGTGGCGCTGTTTGCGCAGCGGGCGCGTGCAGCTCGGCCGGAGTTTGCCCTCGACGAAGCCAACGCCGGGACCGTCGCCGAGGCCTGCCGGCGGCTGGACGGCCTGCCCCTGGCCATCGAGCTGGCCGCCGCTCGGGTCAATATCCTCTCGCCCGAGGCGCTGCTGTCGCGGCTCACGAATCGTCTCCGCCTCCTGACCAGCGGCCGCTTGGATGCCCCTTCCCGCCAGCACACGCTCCGCGCGGCGATTGCCTGGAGCCACGACCTCCTCACTGCCGAGGAACAGGCGCTGTTCCGCCGTCTGGCCGTCTTCGCCGGTGGGTTCGATCTGGACGCAGCCGAGACCATGATCCCCGCGATCGGCGACCTCGCCCTCGACCCATTTGAGGGGATCGCCGCCCTCGTCGACAAGAGCCTGCTGCGGCGGACCGACGATCGGGACGACGCGGGCGAGGCGGGTCCGCGCTTCGCGATGCTGGAAACCATCCGTGAGTACGCGTGGGAGCGGCTGGAGGCGAGCCAAGAGGAGACGGCTGCCCGCGACGCCCACGCGGCCTGGTGCCTGGCACTGGCGGAGCAAGCAGAGCGCGAGATGTGGGGACGACACCATGGGCGGTGGCCGGATCGGCTCGCGGCGGAGCAGGACAACCTGCGGGCCGCCTTGGCGTGGCTGCTGGCCCGCGGCGAGGCCGAGGCGGGGCTGCGCCTGACGGGTTCGCTCTGGAAGTTCGTGCGCAGCCGGGGCCGGCCGAGCGAGGTCCGAGAGTGGCTGGAGCGCTTCTTAGCGGTGGGAGCGAACTCCCAGCATCCGCGCGCGCCGACGCGTTGTGGCTGGCCGGGGACCTGGCGGGATTGGCAGGCGACTACGACGCGGCCGCCTCACTGCTGGAGGAAAGCCTCGCCCTCGCCCGGGCGGTCGGCGACCCGTTGGCGACCGCTAAGGCTCTCTATCTACTCGGAAACGTGGCCGAGGACCTCGACGACCTCGATGGGGTGGAGGCACGCTATGAGGAGGCCCTCGCGCTGTTTCGCGAGGTGCGCGACCCGTGGTGGGTCCCATTCACGGTGTCGAGCCTCGGGAGGGCGGCGCGCAAGCGCTCCGACCACGGGCGGGCCAGGGCGCTCCACGAAGAGGCGCTAACCCTGTGGCGGGGGCAGGGCAACGCCTGGGGAGTGGCCTGGGCAACCACCGCGCTCGCCGAAGTGGCTGCGGACGAGGGCAACGCTGGACGCGCGGCGACGCTCTTCCGTGAGGGCGTACGGCTGCACGCTGAGCTCGGAGAGCTCTCGGGCGTCTACTACTGCCTCCTTGGCCTCGGCCAGCTTGCCGTGTACGGCGGACAGGCCAAGGAGGCGACGCGCCTGCTCGGCGCAGCGGAAGCCCTGCGCGAAGCCCGCGGCCTCGCCCTGCAGGCGGACCATCGGGAACCGCACGATCGGTGCGTCGCTGCTGCGCGGTTCGCCCTCGGCGACGAGGCGTTCGCCGCCGCGTGGGCCGCAGGACGGGCCCTCTCCATAGATCAGGCCTCCGCGGAGGTGTCTGCCGTCGTGGCCGCCCTGGGGACCGACCCGAAACCGTCCCGGCCGGCTCCCGCCTACCCGGCGGGGCTCAGCGAGCGGGAGGTCGAGGTGCTACGGCTGGTGGCTGCGGGGCTGACCAACCCCCTGGTCGCCGAGCGGCTCTTCCTCAGCCCGCGCACCGTCGACGCCCACTTGCGCCATATCTACCATAAGCTGGACATCTCGACGCGGGCCGAGGCGATTCGCTTCGCTCTCGCCCATGGCCTCGCCTAGGACCGCGGCAACGACACGGGAAGCCTCACGGGTCAAGGCGGGACCCTAGCGGGCGGAGGTCCCGAGCAGGCCGCGGGTAACGAGTGCCTCGTAGAGGTGGCCCCAGCTATGGGTCAGGGCCAGGTCGGCGAGGAACCAGCCGCGGTTGGGCTTGGCCGCCCAGTAGGGCTCCAACCATCCGGCGTTCGGCCCAACCGCCCCATCTTCCACGGCGACGTGATGGACGTGCGCAGGACTCACCGGCGCATCGAGATCGGTTGGTTGCAGCCCCCGGACCACCCCGAGCGTGCGCCGGTAGACTGCCTGCCAGTACCCGCGCAGCGCCGCCGCGTCGATGCGCTCGTTGAGGTCGCTGACCTCGACCTCGGTCATATCCGAGCCAACGTCTCGGCGCGGGAAGTTGAGGCGGGACAACCACCCTTCGTCGTCGACGACCTGCGAGCGATCGACCACGAAACGGTTGACACCCACATCCTCGCAGCGAGCCACATGCCACACGAGCCAGGCGACGGAGTTAACGCCGTGCGGGCGCTGGCGGATCTGCGCGTCGGTGAGGCCGTCAAGCAACTCGTCGAATTCCGTGTGGACATCGTTGTAGCGTTGGTGGAAGAACTGGAGCGCGTCCATCGCTTACCTCCCGCGCCGTGAGTGAACCGACGCAATTCCGTATCGAGGTGCCGCGATGTGACGCATTGTAGCGGGGTGGGGCTGGCAGCGCAGGTTGCCGTCAGCGCCGTCCCCCGCTGAGCCGCGATAAGGTGACCGTGGCCCTGTCCGACGGGTGACGATCGGGCCTGGTCGAGGGCCCGGACGGGGCCACGGCGGCGCTGACGCTGCGTGCGGCACCCCGGCTCGCTAGGCAGGCAGGACGGTCCGCGATTAGGCAACCGCCTAGGCGGGATAGCCGATTCACCGACCGCCGCCAGCGCCTAGCATGACGACCGTCATAGCGAATCTGCCAAGAGCAACTGTGCTCAACCGAAGCGCCCCCCTCGCCCACCGCCGACGCCGATAGGGATCGCTCACGCCGCCCAAGGGGAACCGGCCCGATGTCAATGGCCAACAAAGCGCTCGTACACCGCTTCGTGGAGGAGGTGATCAACCGCGGCAACGCCCGGCTCCTGTCCGAGCTCGTCGGCCCCGACCACGTCCGGCATGCCCCCGACGGGGACCTGTACGGTCCGGAGGGCGTCCGCGCCGACCTAGCCGAATGGCGGACCGGCTTTCCCGACGCCGTCTTCGCCCTTGAGGATCTCATCGCGGAGGGGGACAAAGTCGTCAGTCGCTTCGTTATTCGGGGCACCCACGCAGGACCGGCGCTGGGTGTGCCACCCACCGGCCGGCGCGTGGCGGTCGCAGGGGTCGCGATCGACCGGGTGCGCGACGGTCGGCTGGTCGAGTGCTGGATCAGCCTCAACACCCTCGGCCTGCTGCGCCAGCTCGGTGCGCTGCCCTAGGCGGCGCGCCGGCCACCCGGGCACCATGACCCGCACCTCCTCGCAATCGGGCGCAGGCGGGGACGGGCTGATGATAACCATTGAGGACGAGCCGTGACCGTGCCACCGGAGACCGACGGGGAAGTCCAGGCAACGATAAAGCCGGAGTTCGCCGACCTCTGGGCGGAGGCGATGCCGATCGAGGCATACGTTGCCCAGCTGTGGCGCAAGAACCGCGGTCGGTTCGCGCGCAACCTCGAGCGAACGACCCTCACCGACGACATCCGCGCATGCTTCGGCGCTCGCCCGCTTCGGCTGCTCGTCCTGACCGACCCGTGGTGTGAAGACTCCGCGCAATTGGTGCCGATGGTCTGGCGCCTGGCGCAGGAGGTTGAGGAAGCGTTGAACTGCGCGTGCTCCGCGCGAGCGAGCACCGCGACCTGGCGAGCCGCTACGCCACGCGGGGCGGGTACCCGGCGATCCCGGTCTTCATCGTGCTCGGCGCGGACCTCCGCGAACTCGGCGCGCTGGTCGAACGCCCGGCGCGCATGACGGCCGAGATGGCGGCGGAGACGCAGCGGTTCCAACAGGAGCACGCCGACCTGCCCGGGGTTAGGCGCACCGTGGAGCGCATGCCGAACGAGACGCAGTCTCTCCTGAAGGAGCACATCGCCGCGTGGCGCGACGGGCAGCACGGTCAGTGGACCCGCTACCTGCTCGAGGACCTGGCGGGGATCGCGGACTCCGACGAATCGGGGCAAACCGGCTAAGTCGACAGCCGGAGGAGGTGGCGATGGCATGGTCCCGCGTGAGCGCCGCTTTGGCAGGCGTTTGACCCGAAGACGCTCCCGGTGGGCCCCGGGGCGAGCGGCCGTTGCGCCGTTCGAAGAAGGAGAGGAGCCGGTGATGGACACGACCACGACGCACACGAACCCCGCCGACCATCACTTCAGTCGAGACATCGCGGGCCTGCCCGCGGCGACGGCGACGCAGATCGTCGACCTGGCCGACGGGGAAACCTTCGAGCTCGTCGCCGCCCCGGTGCGGAAGCGACTCGGCGACGCGGAGGTGCGCCTGCTGGCCTACAACGGCTCCGTGCCGGGCCCGACGCTCCGCGTCCGCCAGGGCTCGACGGTCACGGTCAACTTCACGAACCGGACCGACCTCGAGAGCACGGTGCACTGGCACGGGCTGCGGCTCGAGAACCGCTTCGACGGCACGCACCAGACGCAGGCGCCGGTCCCCGTCGGCGGCACGTTCGCGTACCGGCTCGCGTTTCCCGACCCCGGCGTCTACTGGTACCACCCCCACATCCGCGAGGACTACGGCCAGGAGATGGGGCTGTACGGGAACATCCTCGTCGTCCCGGCCGAGCCCGACTACTGGCCGCCGGCGCACCGCGAGGTGCCGCTGACGCTCGACGACATCCTGATCGAGGACGGGCAGGTGCCGCCGTTCGGCCGGTCGGAGACGACGTACGCGGCGATGGGCCGGTACGGGAACGTCCTCCTGGTCGACGGCGAGACGAACCCGCGCTCGGCGCCCGGCTCGGCGAGGTCGTCCGCTTCTACCTGACCAACACCGCCAACACGCGCGTCTTCAACGTCGCCCTGCCCGGCGCGCGGATGAAGCTCGTCGGCGGCGACAGCGGCCGGGTCGAGCGGGAGGAGTTCGTCGAATCGGTGGTTATCGCCCCGTCGGAGCGCGTCGTCGTCGATGTGCTGCTTCGAGCAGCCGGGGCACCTCACCCTCGAACACCGCACGCCCGCGCGGACCTATGCGCTGGCAGCGATCGACGTCGGCATCGAGCCGGCAACGCCGTCGCTGGCCGAGCCGTTCGACCACGCTTCGCCACAACCCGGAGTGGGTCGCGGAGCGCGCAGCGACTCGCGCCGTATCTTCGAGGCGCCGCCCGACAAGACGCTCGCCCTCGTCGCCGAGATGGACCTGGGCGCGCCCGAGGGGCCGGTCGTCTACGCCTGCCCGATGCACCCCGAGGTCGTCAGCGACCAGCCCGGCCGCTGCCCGAAGTGCGGCATGACGCTCATGCCGACCGCCGCGCCGAGCCAGCTACACCTGCCCGATGCACCCGGAGGTGGTCAGCGACGCGCCGGGGCGCTGCCCGAAATGCGGCATGGCGTTGCTGCCGGCCGCAGCTCGTCGCGCAGGCGTCGGCGCACGGTGGTGCACGCCCACCACGGCGAGCCACGAGCAGCACGCGGACCACGCGAGCCGCGACCACGCCGGTCACGGGCAGCACATGCCGGCGACACGCATGCGATGCACGGTGGCCGACCAGGCGCATCGGCGGCACCACGACGCGCACGCCATGCACGGGCAGCACGGCGACGCGCGAGGGCCACGGCACGGGCACCACGGCGGAACCGGCGGGATCGAGTGGGAGGACGAGATGGTCGCCGTCAACCGGCTGACCACGTCGGCGAACACCCGCTGGAAGCTCGTCGACAGGCGACCGGCGCCGCCAGCCAGGCGATCGACTGGCGGTTCCGCGTCGGCGACAAGGTCAAGCTGCGGCTCGTCAACGAGACGGACTCCGACCACCCGATGCACCACCCGTTCCATGTCCACGGGGCCGGCCGCTTCGTCGTGCTGGCGCGCGACGGGGTGCCCGAGGCGAACCTGGTCTGGAAGGACACGGTGCTGGTGCGGACCGGGGAGGACCGTGGACATCCTGCTGGACGTCACGAATCCCGGAGTCTGGATGGCCCATTGCCACATCGCCGAGCACCACGAGAGCGGCATGATGCTCTCCTTCCGCGTCGATCGAGTAGGAATCGACAGTACAGGACGGCGACGAGTTTCCTCGCACGATCCGTCGCGACGAGGAGTGGACCTATGACCGGCAAGGAAAGAAACTCGTCGCCTTCACGCTCTACCCGGGCGTAACGCCGCTGGACCTGGTGGGGCCGCTCACGGTCCTTCGGAACCTGGGCATCGGCTGGCCGTTTCGGACCGTCGTGGTGGGCGAACGCATCGAGCCGATGGCCACCGACACGCCACTCCGGCATGGTCCCAACCACGACCTTCCGCGAGGTCCCCGATCCCTTCGCCGTCATCGTGCCCGGCGGGGGGGACGCCGCCGTGCGACGCGATGCAGGACGAGGCGCTGTTGGCCTACGTGCGCTCCGCGGCGGCGACGGCCGAGGTGGTGGGATCGACCGGGAACGGGGCGCTCATCCTCGCGGCGGCCGGCCTCCTGGCGGGGCGGCGGGCGGCAATCCACTGGGCCTACGGCGAGCTCCTGGAGAGCCTGGGCGCGACGCCCGCCCGAGAGCGGTGTGTCGAGGACGGCAGGTTCCTCGACGGCGGCGGGCGGGTCGGCCGGGATCGACGTGATGCTGCACCTGGTCGCCAGGGTCAAGGGCGAGGCGAGCGCCAAGCTGGCCCAACTCGCCGCCGAGTACGACCCCCAGCCGCCGTTCGGCGGCATCGACCGAAGCGGCGTGGGCAGCGACCCCGTCGCGATGCCTGGGGCGCCGCGGGCGTTCAGCAGGCAGCCATAGCAAGCAGCGGAGGTGATGTCTATGTCGGCCGAGAGCCAGGGCGAGCGGACCATCGCCCTGGTGCTGTACCCGGGGCTGACCGCGCTCGACCTGATCGGCCCGCTCCAGGTGCTCGCGGCGCTGGAGCGGTTCGCGCCGCGCTACCGGACCGTGGTCGTAGGGGAACGGGCCGAGCCGATGGACACCGACGTGCGCGTCGGCTGGTCCCCGACCGGACGTTCGACGCGGTGCGGGATCCGTACGCCCTCGTCGTGCCGGGCGGCAGGGGGGCCACGATCCGCGCGATGAGCGACCCGGCGATCCGCGAGTACGTGCGCACGGCCGCTGCATCGGCCGAGATCGTCGCATCGGTGTGCACGGGATCGCTGATCCTGGCCGCCGTGGGCCTGTTGGAGGGCCGCAGCGCCACGACCAACTGGTTCTTCTCACAAAGTCCTGGAGCGAGTTCGGTGCCAGGTACCTCCGCCGGCGCTGGGTCGAGGACGGCAAGTTCATCACGTCGGCCGGGGTCTCGGCCGGGATCGACATGGGGCTGCACCTGGCGGCGAGGCTGACCGACGAGGCCACGGCCAGGCGGGTGCAGCTGGCGATCGACTACGACCCGCAGCCGCCGTTCGGCCGCATCGACTGGGCGCATGTGGGCCGTGCTGCCCCGGATGGCGCGCGGCGGGATCAGCCTGGCGGCGCCGGTGATAGCGGCCAAACCGAAGCGGCTCACCAGGTCAGACCGGAAGGAACATCCGAAGGTGCATAGCGCTATCGCATCCTGACCGGGCCCACCGATACCACAGGCTGGGCCATCGGTAGCGTTCTCTTCGTGTTCGACGTCAGCCACGCACGAGAGGCTAGAGGAAGGAGACCCTATGGCAAGACTGACTTACTCCATAGGCGGGCTTGTCGTCGGGGAGGGCCCGGTGATGGCGATCCCGTGCCTGGCCGCGGCGGTGACGAGCTGCTCGACATCGGCCTCCCCGTTGCCTGCCCCTGCCATGCACAGGAATCCGGCGAGCCCCTCAGGCGCCAACACGAACAACAGTCGAGCCTCACCGGACTCGACGGCATAGCCGTGTTCGACCCCTGGCGGTAAGTGCAGGTGGTCGCCGGCGGTGACCGCGCCGCGTCTCGTCTCCAACCCAGAAGGTCAGCGTCCCCTCAAGGACGTAGACGACCTCGTCCGCGTCGTTGTGCAGGTGACAAGGGGGCTCCTGGCCGCTTCTCACGCGGGTGGCGAGGAGGACCAGCCGTCCGCCGGTCTCTGCGCCCGTGAGGAGGCACGGTGACCTGTTCACTATCTTCGCCGATTGTCCGGCAAGTTACCTGCTTTGCTTCCACTGTGCGTCTCGATCCTTCTTTGTGACCCGCCAATCAGTCGCCGGTTCCGGCCGTTCTGTCTCCATAGTCTGCGGACTTGCCGGGGCCGCGACCACCATCAGTGCTCACACACTGTCTCGCACACTTGCCCAACTGTTGGAGGAGTGGACCTTGGACGTAAGCCGCGCACGCCACCAACTTTCCACGGCGGACCAGACAAGCCCGGCCCGAACATCGGTGACGATTGTGCGCCTCGCAGGAACCGCATCACCGTGATTTCGGCCGGCGCTTGCGGGCGCTGCGCGAGGCCGCGGGACTGACGCAGGAGCAATTGGCGGAGCGGGCAGGGCTGACCGCCAACGCGATCAGCGCCCTGGAACGCGGCGAGCGGCGGCGCCCCTACGCGCATACCGTGCGTGCGCTTGCCGAAGCCCTTGGCTTGACCGGCAGAGGAAACGGCCGCCTTGGCCGCGCGGTGCCGGAGCGCGGTACCCAGGCTAACGCCCCCGCAGATCGGCCGCTGCGCGTCGGGGCCGACTCTGGCCGCGCTGCCACCCACCGGGCTCCTCGGGCGCGACAGGGATCTGGCGAGCCCTCGCGGAATCTGATCGTCGGCGGCGAGCGGCTCGTCACGCTGACCGGCCCGGGCGGCGTGGGCAAGACGCGCCTGGCGACGGAGTTAGCCTGCAACCTTGCCGAGGAATTCGGCGACGGCGGGGTGTTTGTCGCACTGGCGCCGCTGACCGACGCGAGCCTTCGTTGTCCCGACCATCGCGCACGCGCTTGGCTTGCGCGAGGTCGGGGGACAGTCGCTGCGCCAGGTCCTCTACGACCACCTTCGCGGCCGACGGCTGCTGCTCGTGCTCGACAACTTTGAACACCTCCTCGAGTGCCGCTGCCGGAGGTCGCCGAGTTGCTGTCGCTGGACGCCGGGCTGAGCGTGGTGGCGACCAGCCGGGCGCCGCTGCGGCTGCGCGGCGAACGGGAATATCCGGTTCGGCCGCTGGAGCTGCCGCAACTCCAGCGGATCCCCACGCCTCTCTGAGGTCGCGGGAAATCCCGCCGTGGAGCTGTTCGTGGAGCGGGCGCAGGCGGTCGATCCGGCGTTCGCGCTGACGCGGGCGAACGCCGCGACCATCGCGGCGATCTGCCGGCGGCTCGATGGCCTGCCCCTGGCGATCGAGCTGGCGGCGGCGCGTATCCGGATGCTGGACCCGACGGCGCTTCTCGCCCGGTTGGATCAGGCGCTCCCGCTCCTGACCGACGGCGCTCGCGACCTGCCGGAGCGGCAACGGACGATGCGGCAAACCATCGGCTGGGGCTACGACCTGCTGGATCCCCAGGAGCAATCGCTGTTCCGAAGGCTGGCGGCCTTCGCGGGGAGTTGGACGCTGGACGCGGTGGAGTCGGTGGGCCCCGGTCCAGATCTTTATGCGGGCGATGTTCTCGGCCTGCTCTCGCATCTCGTCGAGCAGTCCATGGTGGCGGTGGCGTCGTCTGAGCAGCGACGCTACCGCCTGCTGGAGCCGGTCCGGCAGTACGCCCTGGACCTCCTGGAGCAGAGCGGGGAGGCCGCCGGGGTGCGAGAGCGGCACGCCGCCTTCTACGTCTCACTCGCCGCCGAGGCATTGCCCCAGTTGAAGGGTCCCGAGCAGGTCACGTGGCTGGAGCGACTTGAAGCCGAGCACGACAACCTCCGGGCGGCGATGACCTGGCTGCTGGAGCAGCGCGACCTCGACGCCGCGGCGCGGTTCGGGTTCTCCCTCTGGCTCTTCTGGTGGATGCGCGGCCACTTCGCGGAGGGCCGGCGATCGATGGCGGCGATCCTGGCGCCGTCGCAGGGTGTGTCACCCGCCGGCAGGGCCTGGGCGCTGTTGACGGACTGCGTGCTTGCCTACGGGCAGGGCGACTTACGAAGTGGCCAAGAGGGCGGCCGACGAGAGCGTCGAGCTGTTCGCGGAAAACCGAGGACGAGGTGGGGGGGTACACCGCGCTCGGGATGGCCGGGCTGATCGCGATCAGCCAGAAGGACTACGAGCTCGGGGCGTCCTTGGTCGAACAGGCGGTTCGACGCGGCCAGGCGGCGGGCGATACCTGGAACGCCACGATGCTGCGTACCTACTCCGCGGCCATCCCCCTGAGCCAAGGGGACTTCCGCGCCGCCGGCCGGCTCGCCGAGGAGGCGGTGGCACTCGCGCGCGAGATGGGCGACCGGATCGCCGTCTCGGTCTCACTCTTCAGCCTCGCGTCGATCGCGCAGGCCAGTGGGGATCGACCCGGGGCTGCTCGCCACTTTCGGGAGGCCCTTGCCCTCTCCATCGAGATCGGCGATCGCGGCAACGCGGCCTACTGCCTGGAGGGCCTGGCCGGCATCGCCGCGTCGGGGCACGATCTCGTCCGTGCGGCCCGGCTCTGGGGCGCCGCCGACGCCCTCCTCGGCGGGAGCGAGCCGGCAGTCTACGTCCATACCCCAGACCGTGAGGTCCACCGGAAAGCAGTTGCCGCCGCTCGCGCGCGGCTGGACGAGGGGGAATGGAACGCGGCGTGGGCCGCGGGGCAATCGCTCTCGCTCGACCAGAGTTCATGGCCGAGGCGGATCGGTTGCTGGGCGACCTCACCGCGGCGCAGGGCCGCATCGCCCCGGTCACCGGGATACCCTGCCGGACTCACCGAGCGAGAGGTCGAGGTGCTGGGTCTCGTTGCTCAAGGCCTGACCAACCCTCAGGTCGCCGAGCGGCTCTTTTTGAGCTCGCGCACCGTCGACGCCCACCTGCAGCGCATCTACGGCAAGCTCGACGTCCCCAACCGCGGCGCGGCGATCCGCTTCGCCGTCGAGCACGGCTTGACCTGATCCTCTGCCCGACCTGGACGAAGCCCCGCCCGGTTGCTCGGGCGGGGCTTCCTCATGCCCTCGGACCGGACGGTCTAACGGTCGGGCACCTCAGCATGCCCGTTAGGTATCCAGCATGGGATCCGATTAGGTGCCTCGATAGCGTGGGTTCGCTGACGCGGGTAGCTGCCGTCTGCCTAATGTGATCCCAGTGGCAAGGGCCACACCCGACAGCGATCGGGGCGACAGACCGGCGACCGAAGCCGCACCGCCAGAACGGGGCACCACCGGCCACGTCCGAGGACCCTCCCCCGAAACGGCACGCACCCCACGCCGGTCACGACGACACCCACCATGGAGGTCACCATTGCTGAACAGAGCCCATTACATCCTCCGAAGCGTGGCCGGCGTGCTGTTTCCCGGCCCCGCCCCGCAGGACGACGTCCGCGGATGTCGGCGCTCACGCTCATGCGAGCGACCGCACTTCCCAAGGCGCTAAAGCGTCCCCAAACCATCCGGGCCTGGCCCAACCAGCGCACCACAGCATGCAACGTGGCCGACCATTGGGCATCCACGCTCCATCCATATGCGCCGTCCGGGGAGACCGGACACGGAGAACACCCATGACCACGTCGACCGATTACCTCGCGCTTCTGTCCGAACCACCATCCGTCTCGCGCCGCGTCGTCCTCGACGCGGCCTCACCAACACCCGTCTCGCGCCGCGCCGTCCTCCGCACGGCCTTCGCGCTCGGCGCCGCCGCCCTGGCGGCCACCGCCGTCGGCCGTGCGAGCGCGTCTGCACAGGCGGCTCACTCAGTACAAGACCACGGCCGCCCTCAACCTGCGCTCCGGCCCCGGCACGTCTTACTCCGTGATGGCCGTCATGCCGGCCGGAACCATCGTCGCCCACGCCGGCGCCAGCAAAAACGGATTCTTCCAGGTCGTGTTCAACGGCACGTATGGGTGGGCCTCGGCCGAGTACCTGACGCCGGCCGGGTGGCAGGCGCCTCCGCCGGACGGCGGGCTCGGGGTAACGGCCGGACGACGGCGACGGTGAACTTCCGGGAGGGACCGAGCCTGAGCGCGCGGGTCATCGCGGTGCTGCCGGCCGGGACGCCGCTCGTCGTCCACGACGAGGGAGCAAGCGGGTTCTGGAGCGTGGCGTATAACGGCCAGCCCGGGTGGATCTGGGCGGAGTACGTCGAGCGCTCGGCGGCGGGACGCCGCCGCCGAGCGGCCCGGCCTACGACCCGAACTCTGCCACCACGACGGCCGCGCTGAACCTGCGGGCCGACGCGAGTCTCAGCGCCAAGGTGCTCACCGTCATGCCGAGCGGCTCCCGGGTGAAGGTGCTCGACGGCTACGCCAATGGCTTCCGCAAGGTGAGCTACAACGGCGTCACCGGCTGGGCCCACACCTCCTATCTCAACTGACGACTAGTCGCGCCTGATCTCAGGCTCTCTCCACCAGGAGCACGACGCACATGCATCCCTTACCTCCTTCGCAACCCGGAACCATCCATCTCGAAAGGAACGTATCTCCCATGAAACTCCGCCGCCTCCTCTTCTCCCTCGCCGCCCTGCTGCTGCTCGGCCTCGTCGCCAGCCCGGCCGCGGCCCGCGCCCAGTCCGACCCGATTCAACCGGCCGCGTTCGTCGACACCGACGAGGACGGACTCTCCGACACGGACGAGGCGACCCACGGAACCGACCCCGCCGTCTACGACACCGACGGCGACGGCTTCGGCGACAACCAGGAGGTCGTCACCGGCTCCGACCCGCTGGACGAGAACAGCATCCCGGACGGCGCCCAGCCCGGCGGCGACGCCGACGGCGACCTGCTCTCCGACGCCCAGGAGGCCGAGCTCGGCACCGACCCGAACAAGCCCGACACCGACGGCGACGGCCTCGCCAGCTTCGAGCGGCTCCGGCTACGGCACCAACCCCCTCAAGTTCGACACCGACGGCGACGGTTTCGGCGACGGCGTCGAGGTGCAGAACGGCACCGATCCGCTCAATCCGGCCAACGGCCCGGATGTCGACGAGCCCCGGATCGACTCCGACAACGACGGCTCAGCGACCGGAGGAATGGACTCGGCACCGACCCGAACGATTCCGACTCCGACTACGACCGCCTGAGCGACGGCTTCGAAGTGCGCGAACTCGGCACCGACCCGCTGCGGGGCGACTCCGACGAGGACGGCCTGGGCGACGGCGACGAGCTGGAAGTCTTCAGGACCGATCCGCTCACGGTGGACACCGACGGCGACGGCGTGGACGACCCGACGGAGCTCGACGCGGGCACCGACCCCAGGGACGCGAACAGCGTGCCGTCCAAGGGCCAAGATCCGACTCCGGCGCCTGCCCCGGCTCCGAGTCCGGCGCAGCCCAGCCCGCAGCCGGTCAAGGCGCTCCCGAACACCGGCAGCGGCGTAGGGTCCTCCGCCGGACTCAACGACGACGCGCTCTACGTCCTGCTCGGCAGCGGCCTCATCCTCAGTCTCGCCGGGCTGGCGGGAGCGGCTCGCCGCCGCGCCTGACCCTACGTGACGGTTCCCGGACCATGGCAATCAATCGACTCAGACCACGGGGGCGGCCAGCTGGCCGCCCCACGTGGTCTTTTCCGGCTCAGCGTGCCCTGCACCGCGTGACGCCTGCTAGGCCTGCATTACGGCCCAGTTCTTGACTCCCGGCGTGCCATCGGCCCCGAATCTGTACCTCAAAGCGCGCGCGGTCGCATGAGCCGCCGTGCGCGCTAGGTAGGTGACCCTTGGTGGATTAGGTATGTCGATTGCGTGGATCCGCCGATGAGGTCCACGGGCCTGTCTTCCTACGATGGTTCCAGTGGCGAGTGCCGCTCCCGTCCAAAGGCGGGGCAAGGGACGACTGTGGTGGCTGCATCACGGTCCCCTTGGACTTCGAAAACCTCTCCCAACCGGTAGAAGGAGAATCAGATGTCGGCGAACTCGAATTCCACTGTGTGTCGCATGGGCTCCAAGGTCGTTCGCACGATGGTGCTGGGCGCGTTGTGCGCGGCGGTGCTACTGGCCGTCGTGGGCGCCGGCGGGCCGCGGGTCTCCGCGGCGGAGAAGGATCTCCAGGTCAATGCCCTCGCCAGTGCAACGCAATGCTGGCTCGACGAAGAGGGATCGGAGGTCTGCGAGCAGATCGCCCTTGAGGTGTTGACCCCCAGCAAGGGCTTTGGCTCCGGGGCCTGCCTCAGGATCGTCACCTACGTCGACGGGATGGAAGCGGCCACGGAAGACGGGTGCGCTGAGGTCGCCGGGCTCTTCTGGATGGACCAGGACCACCTGAGCGCGGCGGGCCTGCCGCAGGTGATGATCAGCCTCTCGAGCTGGGTGTGCGACGGGAAGGGCGGGACGTGCGACGTCGTCCCGACGCGAACGGTCGCGCTCTCGGCGGACTGGGTGGCCAGCTCCGCCAAACAGCGGGTCAATGAAACGCTCTACGATCACCAGCCGAGCTGCGACGTGCTCGTGAAGATCAAGGGCTTTGCCCGGGACTCCAGCACGACGATCGCCCTCGACGGCACGACGCTCAGCGGCTCCGGCAACCTGCAGTGGTTGGAATCGACCTCGCGCTGCGCCTAGCGTCAAAGGAATCCGATCGGTGGGCTGCGGCGGTGGGTAAAGGCTTCCCGCCGCGGCCCGTCGATCGACCGGAACCGCTCCTCGGCGGGGAGGCCGTTCCCACCCCCTATCGTCCGTTAGAGTCGCGCATCGGCCTTGACAACCGGCACGTATCGACCGCATTTGGGGTGAAACACCGCCATGTTTCAACGAACAGAAAGCCTACCACGTCAGATTGGACATCCGGGAGCCCCATATGGACGAAATTATCCGTGCGGAGGGGATTTCCAAGACCTACGACACAGGCACCTCAAAGGTCAGCGCCCTGAAAAACGTCGACTTCGCCGTCGCCCGTGGCGAGATGGTGGCGGTGATGGGGCCTTCCGGGTGTGGCAAGACGACGCTCCTCAACTCCCTCTCCGGCCTTGACACGGTCGACGCCGGCACCATTCAACTGGAGGGCCAGGATCTGGCCAAGATGGGGGACCGGGCCCGAACCGACTACCGGGCCCGCCGGATGGGGTTCGTCTTCCAGGTTTACAACTTGCTGCCGGTCCTCTCGCGCGGTCGAGAACGTCGAGCTGCCGCTGCTGGTCTCCGGCGTCAAACCGAGGGTCGCACGCGGGCAGGCGCTCGCCGCCCTCGACACCGTCGACCTTGGGGCGTGGGCAAAGCACCGACCGGCCGAACTCTCCGGCGGACAACGCCAGCGGGTGACGATCGCCCGGGCGCTGGTCAACGACCCGGCCATCATCTGGGCGGACGAACCCACCGGTGCGCTGGACTCCAAGACCGCCGCCGAGATCATGGGGCTGATGCGGTCGCTAAACCGGAGCAAGGGCGCCACATTCGTGATCGTCACCCACGACCCCGGCGTCGGTGCCCAGTGCGACCGCATCGTCCGGATGCGGGACGGCAGTCATCGTCGAGGACTCCAGCACGTTTGTCCGTCCAGCCGCCCTAGCCGGGAGCGAGACCGTCGCCGCCGACTAAGGCACCCTGACGCTTGGTCTAGTGGGCGCTCCCGTCGGCCGACTCGCCCCCGAGAGGACACACCGCGATGAACGAGATCTTCGGCCTCCCGATGACCGGGATCATGCGGTTCCTGCTCATCCTGCTCGCCCTGTGCCTGCTGTCCGTGGCCTGGGTCGCCTGGCGGCGGCCGGTCATCTTCCGGCTCGGCGTCCGCAACATCCCGCGCCGCCGGGCGCAGACGGTCCTGATCGTCATCGGCCTGATGCTCTCGACGATGATCATCGCCGCCGTCGTTCGGCACCGGCGACACCATCGACCACTCCGCGACGGCGGCGACGTACGACAGCCTCGGGCACGTCGACGAGCTGGTGGTCTCCAGCCCCGACGCCGAGGGCAGCATCGAGAGCGCCATCAACGCGCGCTTCGACCAGTCCGTGGCGGACCAGGTCGAGGCCGCCTTCGCGGACGACCCCGTCGTGGACGGCGTCATGCCCGTCCTGATCGAGACGGTCCCCGTGCTCCTCGGCACCCCGGAGCGGCCGGAGCAGGCCGAGCCGCAGGCCTTCCTCATCGGGGTCGACCCGGCCCGCCTCGACGCCTTCGGCGGCCTCCGCGCCGTCGGCGGCGGCGCCATCGACCTCGGCGCCATCGCCCCGGACGCGGTCGTCCTCAGCGAGTCGCTGGCCGAGGATCTCGCCGCGGAGGTCGGCGACGTCGTCACCGTCTTCTACGCCAACCAGCCCAACCAGCTCACCGTCGCCGCCGTGGCCGAGGACGGCCCGCTGAGCGGGTCGTTCGACCCGACGATCTCGGGGATGGTCGTCCCGCTCGCCCGCCTCCAGGAGGCGACCGGGCAGCAGGGCCAGGTCACCGTGCTCGGGATCTCCAACCGCGGGCGGGGTTGAGGACGGACTGGGCCTGACGGACGAGGTCGTGGCCAAGCTCCAGCCGCTGCTGGCGGGCCAGGGCCTGGGCGTCGACGCGATCAAGGCGGACTCGATCGAGGAGGCCGAGGGGTTCGCCCAGGTCTTCACCGGGGTGTTCCTCATCCTGGGCCTCTTCTCGATCGCGGTCGGCATCCTGCTCATCGTGCTGATCTTCACGATGCTGGCGGCCGAGCGCCGGTCCGAGATGGGGATGGCCCGCGCCGTCGGGGCCCAGCGCGGGCAGCTGATCCAGCAGTTCGTCGCCGAGGGGAGCGGCTACGCCCTCCTGGCCGGCCTCGTCGGCGCCGCGCTCGGCGTGGTCGCGACCGTCGCCATCGGGCTCGCCATCGGCGCGCTCTTCGGCGGCGACCTCTTCCAGATCGAGCCGTCCGTGAGCCCGCGCAGCCTCGTCGTCTCGTACTGCCTCGGCGTCGTCATCACCTTCATCGCCGTCGTCGGCTCGTCCTGGAAGATCAGCCGCCTCAACGTCGTCGCCGCCGTGCGCGACATCCCCGACGCCCCGCGCTCGCCCCGCCGGCGGCTGCGCACCCTGGTCTGGGCCCTCGTGCTCCTGGCGCTCGGCGGGCTGCTCGCCCTGGCCGGGCAGACCGGCGACGCCGCCCGGGCCTTCACCTTCTACGCCGGGATGAGCCTGCTGCCGTTCGGCGCGGCGCTGCTGCTGCGCTACCTCGGCGCGCCGGCGCGGCCGGTCTTCAGCGCGGTCGGGATCTACCTCTTGGTCCTCTGGCTGCTGCCCAGCGACGTCGCGACGGACCTGTTCGGCGACCTGGGCGGCGACTTCGAGATGTTCTTCCTGTCGGGCATCTTCATGGTGGCCGGCGCCTCGATCCTGATCGTCAACAACCTCGACCTCCTGCTCGGGGGGGTCTCGCCGCCTGGGCGGGCTCTTCCGCGGCGCGCTGCCGGCCGTGCGCACGGCGATCTCCTACCCCGGCGCCGCGAAGGGCCGGACCGGGATGACGATCGCCATGTTCAGCCTGATCGTCTTCTCGCTGGTCACCTTCGCCACCATCAACCAGAACTTCGTCGAGCTCTTCCTCGGCGACGAGGCCAACGCCGGCTGGGACGTGCGCGCCGACGCCCTCCGGGCCAACCCGATCGGCGACGCCGCCGCCTTCGCGGCGCAGCTGCAGGACCCGCGGCGTCGACACGGGCCAGTTCGAGGCGGCCGGGCATCGTCGTCACGGGCGCCGACGAGTCGCGCCTCCGGGTGCGGGGGGACGCGGAGCAGGAGTGGAAGGACTACACGGTCCGCGGCATGGACCCGGGCTTCATCGACGAGAGCGCGCTCCTGTTCCAGGCGCGGGCCGAGGGGTACGCCGACGACGCGGCGGTCATCGAGGCGCTGCGCACCCGCGACGACGTGGCGATCGTCGACGCGTTCGCGATCCCCGCGGAGGGCGGCTTCGGCACGGACGAGGACGCGTTCACGCTGACCGGGTACGAGGACGGACAGGAGACCTTCGCGCCGATCCAGGTCGAGGTGGAGCGGCCCAACGGCGAGCCCGCGACCCTGACGGTCATCGGCATCCTCGACGACGAGATCGGGAGCCTGTTCGGCCTGTTCGCCCGCGAGGGCGCCGTGGTGGGGCCGACCGGGATCTACCCCGAGGCGGCGTCCACCTCCTACTACGTCCGCGTCGCCGACCCGGACCGCGCCGACGCGATCGCCAAGGAGATCGAGGCGGCCCTGCTGACCAACGGCGTCCAGGCGGTGTCGATCCTCGACGAGCTCGAGGAGCAGCAGGAGCAGAGCACGGCCTTCCTCTACATCATCCAGGGGTTCATGGGGCTCGGCCTCCTCGTCGGCATCGCGGCGGTCGGGGTGATCGCCTTCCGCAACGTGGTCGAGCGGCGCCAGCAGATCGGGATGCTGCGGGCGCTCGGCTTCCAGCGGTCGACGGTCGCGCTCTCGTTCCTGATCGAGACGACCTTCGTCGTGGGCATCGGCGTCCTGTCGGGGACGGTCCTCGGGCTGGCGCTGGCCCGCAACCTCTTCACGAGCGACGACTTCGGCGGCCCGGACGCGACGTTCATCGTGCCCTGGGGGATCGTCGTCGCCATCCTCCTGGCCACGGTCGTGGCGGCCTTGCTGATGACCTGGGTCCCGGCCCGCCAGGCCGCGCGCGTGGCCCCGGCCGAGGCGCTGCGGTACGAGTAGCGAATCTGCCCGAGTCTCACCACCGTCCGCTCTCCCGTAGGTGCGCGCAAAACGGAGAGGATCGGTGGCGGCGGAAGCCCCAAAGCGCCCTCGAATCGGCGGAGTGCTTGGGCGACGGCTACCTTGGTCGAGTAGGGGGTATTCCGACCCCCTCAGCTCGCTGCGCCAGCGGGACCGATGCCTGTCCTCCTCGCCCTGGAGATCCGTTAGGTGGGCCGAAGCGGCCGCAAATAGGTACCCGTTAAGTGGGACCACCGATGTGGCCCGGGTGGCCGCGTCCTAGCATGGCGACGATGGCCGCCATGCTCGGCCGTCCGCCCAACAGCCCTCGTCATCCTGCAAGGAGACCCCATGTCTTCTCACGTTCCCGATCCGCGGCGCTGGTGGGCGCTTGCCCTGATCGCCGTCGCCCAGTTCCTCGTCATCATGGACACCTCGATCATCGGGGTCGCCCTGCCCGAGATCCAGCGGGCGTTCGACCTCTCCCAGTCCGAGCTCTCCTGGGTCTTCAACGCCTACGTCATCGCCTTCGGCGGCCTGCTGCTGCTCGGCGGGCGCCTCTCCGACCTCTACGGCGCGCGCCGGCTCTTCGTGCTCGGCTTCGCCGTCCTCACCGCCGCGTCGCTCCTGACCGGCCTCGCCGACGACCGGGGGTGCTCTTCGCCGGCCGGGCGTTGCAGGGGCTCGGCTCCGCCTTGATCGCCCCGGCCGCGCTGACCCTCCTCATGTCGCTCTTCTCGCACGATCCGAAGGAGCTGACCAAGGCGCTCGCGCTCTACGGGGCGGCGGCACCGGCCGGCGGAACCGCCGGCGTCTTCCTCGGCGGCGTCCTGACCGAGTGGGTCGACTGGCGCTGGGTCTTCCTGATCAACGTCCCGATCGGTCTGGCGGTCCTGGCCGCCAGCGCCCGCGTCCTGCCGAGCCTCCCCGCCCGGCCCGGCCGCATCGACGTCGGCGGCGCCCTCTCGGTCACGGCGGCGCTCTCCCTGGCGGTCTTCGCGATCGTGCGGGCGCCCGAGGTGGGCTGGGGCGACGCGCGGACGATCCTCTCCCTGGCCGTGGCCGCCGGCCTCCTCGCGCTCTTCGTCGCCATCCAGGCGGCGCGGCGCGAGCCGCTGATGCCCTTGGCGATCTGGCGCGCCCCCAACCTGGCCGCCGCCAACGCCGCGATGGCGCTCCTCGGGGCGGCCTGGATCCCGATGTGGTACTTCCTCAACCTCTACCTGCAGCAGGTCCTCGGCTTCGGGGCCTTCGAAGGCGGGGCGGCGCTCCTGCCCATGACGGGCCTGATCATGGTCCTGATGGTCGGCGTCACCGCCCGGGTCGTCGGCCGCTTCGGCTTCAAGCCCCCGCTCGTGGCGGGACTCGTCATCCTGGCCGCAGGGATCGGATGGCTGTCGCTGGTCCGCCCGGACGGGACCTTCGCCGCCGACGTCCTCGCCGCCTCGCTCGTGGGGGCCGCGGGCATGTCGCTGGCCTACATCCCGGCGATGCTCGCGGCGCTCGCCGGGGCCAAGCCCGAGGAGGGCGGCCTGGCCTCGGGCATCGTCAACACCACCTACCAGGTCGGCTCGGCCCTGGGCCTGGCGGTCATGACCGCGGTCGCCACCGCCAACGGGGCCGACCACCTCGGCAACCCTGAGGTCCTCACCGACGGCTTCCGGGCGGCATTCCTCGGGGCGGCGGCGATCGCGCTCGTAGGTGCTGGCGTGGTGGCGGTCTGGTTGCGGGAGCCCGGTCCTATGGCCGAAGCCTCCGTGAGTTCGCGGTCGACCCGGCCAGAATACGCGGACTGAGCGGCGTCCCATTGGAACCTTGGGGAGCTTCCTCCACTAACGGCATCCGTCCGCACGTCGCACGGGGGTGGACTATGTGGATCGCGTAGTCAGTTGATCGCCGCAGGTTGAATTCCCGAGGCGATCTCCTTCACCCGATCCTCTCAACGAGCCTGCTCACCGAACCAATCACCTGATCCCATTAAGAGCCGTAGCGCTGCCTAGCCTAAGGGTTTACCCATTGCCAGGTAGGGACCGCGATCTGATTCTCGGGCGCTCTAAAAGCTGCCCTCTACACGATCATCTGGAAGGCCGTGGCAAGTATCTCCTCTGCCAGCAAGAAACAGGGCATCTGACCGCCTGCATCAGAACTGGGGGCATGTAATGGCCTTATGGTCGTGGTGGCAAGGAGATGCCTTGCCACATCTCGCTCCCCTTCCCAACTTCCGTGTACACGTGGAGCACGATGCCTGCGTGCTCTACCCGCTGACCGGCCTCACGGCCGAGGAAATCGAGGCTCGCCTCGGCGCGGGCCACCGCGCGTACGTCGCTCGCCTCGATGGGACACCGGTCGCGTACGGGTGGGTCGCTACGCTCGCCGCCGCGATCGGTGAATTGGACGTTTCGTTCGACCTGACGCCGGGCGACCGCTATCTGTGGGACTTCGCCACGCTGTCGGCGTGGCGCGGCCACGGCCTCTATCCCCGCCTGCTGCAGGAGATCCTCCGACAGGAAGGCGAAGACGGGCAGCACTTCTGGATCATCAACGCGCCGGAGAACCGCGCCTCTGCGGCCGGTATCGCGAAGGCCGGCTTCAGTCCGGTGAGCGACCTCGCGTTCGGTGCCGACCGCGGGGTTGCGAGCCACGGCCCTCCGACCGAACGCGCTCAGCTCGGGGCGGCGCTCCTCGGCGTGCCCTTGCTGGAGGCCGTCCGGGACGGCCGCCTGCTGTCGCCGTGCTGGCGTTGCGTCGTCGCCGCTACGCAGACTGCGGTAGGCGCGTCCTGTTGGCCCTACCAGGACGGTGTCGCAGTGGCCTGTACCTGTGCCTAGCACTGGCCAGATTCGGCCGTCGGCGACCAAGCAATTGATGCCGCGGGGACGATGCACGGGACATGAGGGATCGACGCTTCCATTGTCGTGCCCGCCCCGCCCGCCGCAGCTCTGCCAGCCGCCGCTTCATGGATCGCGTCGGCACCTCAGGGACCCTCCTCGCCCGACCGGCGACGGCACCAGGATGATCCGACGCAGCAGCCGGATCTCGACGTACCGGCCGCACCCCGGGCAGCGCTCGGGCCGCTCCGGACCCCGGTCGCCGATCTCGTAGACCACGCCGCCCCAGCATCGGCAGGTCTCGCACCCGACCGGCACCAGCGCCTCCAGCCGCCGCAGCCGCGACCTCCGCCCGTCTCACAGGCGGTCCAGGTCGACGCCGACGATGTGGAGCGTCGTGGTGATCGGCACCAGGCGTCCGCACCCGGGGCACCGCTCCGGCCGGTCGTGGCGCCCCGCGTCGTCGACCATGGCCACGTGGCACCACCGGCGGCAGACGGCGCACCCCTTCGGCGACCGGGCCTCCAGCTTCGCCAGCCGGGGCTCAACCCGCCGCACCGGCCGTCTCCAGCTCCGACCTGCTCCAGCTCCCGGCGCAGCTCGTCCGGCGTCACGCCGAGGTCGGCCGCCACCGCCGCGATGCGTTCCTCCTCCGTGACCGCCCCTGCCAACCGGCAGACCCGCTCCACCTCTTCCGCCTCGTGCCGGAGTTCGGCCTCGGAGACGCCCAGCTGGGCCGCCATGCGCCGCACCTCGGCGTCCAGCCACACCGCGTGCCGCGCCGCCGCCACCCGGTCCAGGCGCCGGGTGACCGCCTTGGCGCTCACCGCCCGCCCTCCGCGATCCCGGCCGCCCGCTCCAGCTCCGCCACCCGCGCCTCCAGCGTCGCCAGCTCCCGCAGCTGGAGCAGCCGGCCCAGGACCGCGTCGGCCGCCCGCACCCGCGTCGCCCACGGCGCCGTCCGCGTCCGCCATCGCCGCCGCGAGGGTGTCGGTCGCCGACGCGGCCCAGCGTCACCAGCGAGCGGGAGAGGTCGTCGAGGGCGTCGGCCTCGGCGGCGCGCACCGCCTCCAGGAAGGCGGGCTGCTTCAGCCAGCGGTAGAGGGTATCCCGGGAGATGCCGGCCGCGGCGCAGGCGGCGGTGGCGTCGCCGGCGGAGAGCAGGGCGGCGACCGCCCGGCGCTGCTTGGGGGTGAGCTCCGAAAGTGTCCGATCCTCCGGCATCCCGTCCGATCCTTGCCCGAAAACGGCGACGGGCCGCCGGGCGAACACTGCTGTTCGCGTCCGGCGGCCCGTGCGTCCACCACTCAAATGTGGCTTCCAGTGTAGCATTTTGGCATCGCACGACGCCGCACTGAAGCCTCGATGTGGCCGATTCGATAATTTCGACGGAGCGCGGTGCATGGACCGTCCGATTACAAAAGAGGTCGTGAAAGTCGGTGCAGTGGCCGCGTTGTTCGGAGCGGGAACTGTGCTCGGTGGTCCGGTAGGGGGCGCACTCGGTGCTGTCGCCGGAGAGATGCTGGCCGGCGTCGTCGAGCGCAGTGTCGACCAGGGCTTCACAACCACTCGGAATCTCTTCCTTGGCGAACAGGGGCTGCTGAATCCGGACCTTCAAGTGGCGATGCGGAAATCGTACGCTTGCGCAGTCAATCGACTCGAAAGGACGTGGGAGCAAGGGCGGGGAGTCGAGTGGCGTGTGGCCCCGGGGTGACGACGGCGGCGCCAAGGGGTTGTTCGAGACACTGCGTATCGACGCAGCGAATGTGCTTTCCGCCCCCCAGTTGAGAGCGATATCCCGCGACCCCGTCGCGCTCGAAGCGCTCGGCTCACGGACACTCACCCGTGGCGCGCTGCGGGATTATCTTGACGAGGTGTTGCGGCGACAGGACGAGGGGATCTCCGACCTCGTGCGCAACGGGCTGGAACCGGGGATCGCCGCCTGCCTTGCCGAAGAACTCAAGACCAACAACGGGGCATGGCTCGCATATCAGCGCCTCTCGACTGCGTGGCTCATGAATGGAATCACCCTATTGCGTGGCGACGTGGGCGCAACTGGCCTGCAACTCGCCGATATCCAGGCTGCGGTCACACGGCTAGAGGCAGCCAACGCGCGGCTCGTGGCCCTTCCAGTTGACGACCGAGATCCTGGCGGACAGGCAGTGCTCGACGAGATCCTCGCGTCCCAAGACCGGATCTTAGACGAGCTCAGCGACAGGCTCAATAGGCTGGAGGGAGTGGTCAGAACCGAGGCTGCCACGGTTCGTGCCGACGTCGAGGAGGTTGGAGCTCGAGTCGATGCCTTGCGGGAGCGTGTGGCTCCAGGTACGTCCGGCGCATTTGAGAGCGTCGACGACTTCTTCCGTCCGTTCCAAGATCCGGAGCGTGTCTTCAGCCACGCATTCCCCCTCGTAGGCAGAGAAGCGCAGGCCGAGTTGCTCGCGGGTCTCGTGGGGTCGCAACACAGGGTCGCGGTCCTGAGCGCGGCGGGCGGCGTCGGGAAAAGCCGCCTCCTGAAGGAAGTCCTTGCGAGGATAGAGGCCGGTGAAGGCGGCGCTTCGGTATCGATTCTCGCCGACCCGACGGCGTTCGATCCGAGGATGCTCGACGATTTCGCCGGGATCGCGGTGCTCGCCCTGGACGATGCCCATCGCCACCTCGATGACCTGCGGCGACTGGCCGCCGCGATCGCCCATCGCCCCGGCCGCTTCAAGCTCATGCTCGCTGCGCGGCCGTACGCCCTTCCGGAGGTGCGGCGGATCCTGCTAGACGCGCGCTTCGGGTCTGAGGAGACGTTAGAGGTTGACCTGCCGTTCCTAAGTCGGCCGGTCCTTTTGGACCTGGCCAAGGAGATCCTGGGGCCGGACCTGGAGAACAGCGCCGAGCGTATCCTGGACGCGGCCAACAACTCGCCACTGGTGACCGTGGTGGCCGCGCGGCTCCTGGTCCTCCACGAGATCGACCCTGCTCGCCTGGTCGACACCGAGCAGGCCCGGGCCGAGATCTTCGACCGCTTCGGCGACGTGCTCGTCGGCGACCTGGGACTCGACGTCGAACCCGCGCAGGCCCGGGACGCGCTGGCCCTGATCTCGGCCATCGGCCCGCTGCGCTCGTGGGTGAATCCATTGGTGGAGCGAGCCTCAGAGTTTCTTGGTCTTCCGCGCGATCGCTTCGTCATCCTGCTCGGGCGACTCGCGGACGCCGGCGCCCTCGTCCATCCGGACGGGGCGTACCGGATCGCCCCCGACCTCCTGTCGACGCACGTTCTGAAGGCGGCGGCGGTTTCCCCAACCGGGGGATCGAACGGCTTCGCGGAGCGGCTCATTGCCCACTTCGGCGACCTGATCACCGGGACCCTCCTCAGGAACCTGGTCGACCTGCTCCCTGGCGAGGTGCTCGGGTACGCCCGAGCGATCGTCGACCGTGGACCGGTCGAAGTCCCAGACGTCACCCTAGCCGACGTTCTTGCCGACCGCCGAACAAACCCGTACGACGGGCTTCCCGAGATCCTGCGTTCGCTTACGGCAGTCACGTACCTGCGAGCGGACGCCCTCGACGTGCTGTGGCGGCTCGGGCGGGACTATCCGGGGAACCCGCGCGGGAGTCTCGACCACCCGATGCGTGTCCTCGAAGACATGGGTGAATTGCTGGTGGGCGGGGACCGTGCGTGCTACGACGCGCTCGTCGATGCCGCCGCCCGTTGGGTGGACGCGCCCGGCGCGTTCGGGCATCGGCATTCACCCCTCGTAGCAATCGAGAATTTGCTGGACCGAAGGGTCGCTGAACTCGGAGGAGACGGTGTCCGTACCATTTGGACAGACTTCCCCGTGTGCTCTTCCCCATTGGGTGGCATTCGGCGGCGGGCCATCCAGGTAGTTGTCGGGATCACGCGGAGCAATGATCCCGTCGCACAGCACCGGGCGCTGTCTCTCCTGCTAGAGGTTCTCTGGACCCCCTGGGAGCTAGATGTCGGGCGCGTTGGGCCTGAAGAAGCTGCGGCCCGCGAGCGGGAGAACCAAAGCATCTTCGTGGCGATCCGGGCGCTGCTCGGCCGCGTGGACAGTCCCTTCCTGTCATGCGTCGTTGCGCGACACCTCCGGGACGTGCGGCGGCGGGCGGGGGACACGCCTACGGGAGCATCGCATCGTGCCCTCCTGGCGGAACTCCCCCCCGATCTCTCGGCCGCCGTCACGCGGTACGTCTGGCTCGGTAGGGCGCAGATCGACTTCTTCCCGGACGAGGAAGACTTCCAACGACGCTCCGAAACGATCGACCGCGATGTCCAGGCCACGGCCGAGCACCTGATCGACGCCATTCCCGAGACGGATCGACTGAAACAACGGCTCGAAGCAGAGATCTCGAGCGTCACCCGACACGGCGTCGAGGCGCATCCGGGGCTCCTCCTAGAGGTGATCGCGAAGTACCGTCCGGGCACGGCCTCGGCGCTGATCGGTTTGGTCATCGCGGATCCCGCCTCAGCGCTTGTGCGTTTCCTCCCCTCCCTCATCATCCCGTATCGCGACGCGGACCCCGACGGCTTTAGCAGTTTCATACTCGCAGCCCTCGAATCGACGGACGCGATGGTGTTGGCTGCGGTCGCCCAATCGCTCGGGTACATCGGACCGCTCCAGGAGTCTGAACGCGAGGCTGTCCGACGCCTCTCCGAGCGATCGGAGGCCGAGGTTGTCTTCGGCGTGCTCGGTGCCTTGAGGCGCTTCCCTCCGGATGCTGCCCACGAGGTCGACGAGATCGTAGAAGTCCTCGACGTCGGTGAAGGAATGCTCCTGGCTGAACCTTTGAGCGAGGTCTACCTCCGCCGAGCCGACGAGGGACTTGCTCCCCAAGTTTGGGACATGGTCCTCGGCAAACTCGTTGCAACCTTTGATGTTCCCGAGGGAGGGACAGCCCTCCACTCATTGATCGACGCCCTTGTTCGCCGGGACCCGGTCCGCGCGGTGACCTTTTTCCAGGACCGCATCAGGAGACGACTGGAACGTGACGACAACGACCGCCGCGACTACCAGCCCGTCCCGTACGCGCGTCTGACCACCTTCTCGGCCGGCCAAGCGGATCCTGCTGCCCGGCGGGAGGCGCTCGGTCGGGTCACTGCCGAGTTGATCGCTCCGGGCGCTCAGGGGGTGTACTGGCTTGTCGACCTGTTCGCGCTGCTGGCAAACGGATTTGACGAGGTTGCCGTCGGGGCCCTGTCGCTGCTCGTGGCCGACGAGGGACGATACGGAATCGATGCGGTCCGCCAGCTGCTCGACCGGGCGCCAAATCGCCTCGTGTTCGACCACCCGGGCTTCGTCGAACTGCTCCTTTCGGAGGCGGGGAAGGCAGGACGCGGAACTTCTGAGGAAGGTTCAGCGTCGCCTGCTCGACGTGGCAACACGACAACAGCACATGGCTCGGTACGGCGAGTTCCCGAGCGAATTCCTGAATATCAAGGCCCGGGCGACGCAGGAAATGGCCGAGACTCTGTCCGGAAGCGCCGCCCACGCGTTCTTTGAGCAAGTACTTTCGGAAGCAGAGGACCGAGGCAGAGCGTTCCTGGACGAAGACCCCCTCGCGGTGGAATGAGCAATTCCCCTCGCTGGTCAAGTCGTTGATGACATGGGAGGCACGTGAAGCGACATCCGGCTGTTCCGCATCGGGGCCGACGGCGCGTACACACTAGAGGGGGCGTCGGTCGCGGTCGAGAAGCCCCTGCAGATGCTGTTCGCCTGGAACTTGGTCTGTGTAAAGGCAGTTGGTCGGTATCCATTTGGTTCTGGTTGGTTCTGACGGACCAAACTACAGCGCGGCGGCCGTGAGGCTTCAGTCGGTGTGTAGATGCGTGCAGCCTATACAAGATTCGCCACTCCGAAAGCTTATTTACGCGGAGGCTGCAGATGGCTAGTGAATCACCCGGCAACCAGGCCGAGTTCGTCGTTGTCATGCGCGCCTCCTCGGGGTTTTATTTCCCGGCACTCGAGGACGCGTTGATCGTCGAATCCTTCCCCACCCCGATCGGGCGGGCCGACTTCCTGTTTGCCAGCCGCTTCGCTCCCACGCCGGGCTTTACCAAGCCTGTTCGCCGCGGGCTTCGTGTGGAGGCACGGGGATGGGCCGAATCGCTCGACGCGGCCACCGATGCGTTTGCCAGCGCGGCGCGGGGCTTGGCGGCGGTGCTCAGCTTCAGCGCGAACATCGCTTGCGGGGACCTGGCAATCGAGATCGTGTTCGACGGGACGCCCGGTAAGACCGAGCGCGCGTTCTTCCAGCAGTTCTTGCCGGAGGAACGCTGGACCCCGCATCCGGGCAGGGCGCTGCCCACGGATGCGGCATACGCCCTGATTCGCACGGTCGCGACGCACCGCGAGAGCGCCCGCCTCCACCGGGCCATCGCGCACTACTACCACGCGCTGCAACGATGGGACCGGGTCACGAGATCGCGGCAATGGCGCACCTCTACATGGCGGTGGAGGCCCTACGCCCGTCGCCAACCGGCAGCAACTGGCGCGGGAACGGATCACCCAGCCGGAGGTGGCCGGGCGGTGGGGCATCGATTGGGACGACCTGGACCAGCGCAAACGGTACGACCCCGAGGTACGGCGTCGCCTCCTCTTCGGCGGTGACGATGCCGCCTACCAGGCGGCGAAGAACGCCAGCGACGCCTACGAGCACAGCTTCGAAGACATGATGACCGCGCGACGGATGGCCGTGGCCGCCCGCGACGCGACGGCCGGTCACGTGCGTCGAGCGGTGCTGGACCTCGCTGACCTCGATCCGGCCATCGCGCGAGTGCTCCTCGACCCTCCGTACGCCGAGCCGATGCACTGGGAATTCGTGAAGTACATCCACGGCACGATCATCGGCGCGGGCGACGACCTGGCGGCGGCGGACCAGCAGTACCCGATCCTCACCTGGACAAGCACGGCTCGAGAACCGAGAAGGGAGCCACCCTCAAGGCGGAGGTCGAGTTCCACGACCGCATCACGCCACGGCTCGCCAACGGGCTGGGCTTTCGGCTCGATCGCCTCGAACTGTGGGGTCCGCCAGCACCGACAACGGTGGACCTGAAAGAACCCGCATCGGATTGAGAACAGAATTGCCGCACGCCACGTTGCCGGCCCGCGCGATAGCCTGATGGATCAGCCATCTCCGGGACGGGAGAATATGGCCGAGCCACGGAACTCGCGCACGGTGCCGCATGCGGGGCAGACGACGTGCGCCCTGCGGGTGTCGAGGAAGACACGGAAAGTGTGGACTGCTGGGGAGAGGACCAGGGAGTCGTCCGCGTTCAGTCGCCCAAGGACGGTGCCGTGTGGCTCCGAGCATGCGGAGTTCTGGCACCGCCACAGCCGTCGACTCATCGGGTCGACCCGGTGGTGGCGCAGGGTGCACAGGTATCGCCGCCCCGGCGGGAGGGATTCCCCGCTGGCGCAGCACGTCGCCGGGACCAGGCACGGCCGCCCGTCCGTCGGCTTGGCGCAGGGCGGCTCACCCAGCACGGTCGGCGCGCCACGCACTGTTCTCGGGAACACCACCGCGCCGCCACCAGCGCCCGCGTCTCCGGCAGGCTCCCCGCCAGCGCTTCGTGCCGCTCCTCGGTCATCACGCCCGGGCGGTGCGTCGACGGCCAGCCGCCCGCCCCCGATGCTCGGGATGGCCCCGGCCGCGAGCAGGTCCTCCAGCAGCCGCTCCGCCGCGTTCTTGGTGGTCATAGTTCCACCCACCTGGTCCATTCCGGTCCTGGTTCGTCTGCGACTTCGGCGACACCCTCGCCCCCGTGGTGCTGCGCCGACGCTACTTCGGCGTCCAGAACCCGACCAATCGGACCAACCGGACCGTCGGCGCCGGTCGGGTCCCGGTGCCCCGGATCCGATTGACCCGGGTCGCGTTGGGCCGCGGGGTCGTCGCCCGGCGCGAGCGCGTCGGCGGACAAATGCAGGTACGGGCGCCGGTCGCCCCCGAAGGAAGGGCGCACCGTCTGCCCGCGGCCGTTCGCCTGCTCGGTCGACGCCAGCAGCCCCGTGGCCTGCAGCCGCTTGTGGAGCGTCTTGGGTTGGACGGTAATCGGGGTCCCGATGGCGGTGCCGAGGCGGTTCGCGGCCGCGTAGGAGGCGTCCGGCTCCAGGTACAGGTCGTCCCCGTCGATCCACCCGATCCATGGTCCCTGCGGCTGCCATTCCTCGCGTTCGAACGCGCCGGTCCCCGTCTGGCGTAGGCGCCACCCCCAGACGGCCGGGTGGGGCGGGTAGTCCGCGTCCGGCGCGGTCACGTGGGCGCCCCCCGATTGGAGCGTCCCGCTCAGGAGGGCCACGAAGCGCCGCGCGGGATCCTCGTCCTGGTGATGGTCCCGTTGTCCGACCGTTGCCGCCCGGAGCGCCGCGACGACCCGCCTCCAGATTCGCTCGGCCTCCGCGCGGTCACACGCGCCGATGTCGGTGGCGAAGCGGAGCCAGAGCCGCCAGGCCGCCGCCAGGTGCGCCACCGCCTCCGGCGTGCGCGCGTGCATCCCGGCGGCGGTGAGTTCGGACCGCCACCTGGCCACCTCGGCGGGCAATTGCGCCCGTAGCTCGTCCATCCGGGGCGCGAGCCAGCACAGGTATCCTGCGGTGGCCGCCGCGAACGTGCCCTGCCTCGCCGCCGCCTGGGCCGCACCCAGTCGTTCGAGGTCGACGTCGCCCGGTCCGACCTCGACGATGACCGCGCGGGCGCGGGCGCTGTGGCCGCGCGGGATGTCCTCGCCGGTGATGACCACGAGCGCCCGTGGTCGGCGGTCGGGTGCGCGCCGTCAGGTCGGCGTTGAGCCGGCCCCGCCCGGCGTGGTTGCCGACGCCGCGAAGCATCCGATCCGCCATACCGTGAAGCCGCTGGACATCGTGGGGTGTCCCGGTCGGGGCGAAGTCGTCGAGCGACCACCGGGGCGTCCTTGAACACAAATGCGACGTGTTCGAGGTGGTTGGCGGTGGACGACCACGACCCCGGCAGGTGGAGCCGGTCGAACCCCGGGCCGTAGTGCTGCATCAGCAGGGCCGTCAACTCCGACTTGAAGACCCCGGTCGGTCCGACCAGGATGAGCGCCGCATCGGCCTCGGCCGCCGCGTTCAGCGGCGCTCGGTACGCCGCGCCCAAGATCGTGACCGTGATGGCATCCGGCGCGAGGTCGAGCAGCCTGAGCGACGCCTGCACCGATGTTTTGAGGTCGTCTCCGTTCGGCGGGTCGGGCAAGACCAGGTGCTCGGCCGCCCGGTCCAGGGCGACGGCTACGTCCGGCACCGCCCCGGACGCCCGATCGCCCCGGCCGCGTGGACGTATATCCAGCCGAGTGTCGTCCAGCCGGCGCCAGCCGGGACAGGTGAACTCGCGGCGGAAGGCGACATCCCGTGAGAGGAGCTGCAACGCCTCGCGCAGGCGGTCGGTGTTGCCGCTGCCAGCCCGGACCGCCGCGCCGATGCCCCAGCGACGGGATGACCCAATTCATGCGTTGCGAAGCGGTCGAGCGGCACCCGGGCATCGGGCAGGGGCGTGCCGCTGGCGAGGGAGCCCGACACGACCAACTCGCCGTGTTCTGCGTCGCCGTCGTCGGTCACCACGTGCTCGACGATCTCGCGGTGAAGTTGCACAGGGGCTGCCAGAACGCCTGGCCCTGTTCCTGCTTGCGCACGCAGACCTGCCCGTCGACGACGGCGTACGGTGCCTCGGCGGCTCGCCGTCCTCGGACGAGGCGGGAAGCGGGCGGAGGTCCTCTTCGGCGAGACGGCGGACGTCGTCGGCGGTGTGGCCCGCTGCGAGGTAGTCGTCGAGCCCCAGTTTGGCGCCGCTCGACCCGGAGGGCAGGTAGACAACCAAGACGTCGGCCTTCTTGGCGCGCAACCACTGGCGGAAGCGGCGCAGGGCGTCGTGGACCTGGCGCTTGACCATGACGTCGGAGTCGAAGATCAAATAGATCGTGCGACCGTTGAGGGCCACCGCCTCCCAGTCGGTCAGGGCGGTCAGCCCGCCGAGGTCATTCCGCCCCCGCCAGCCGTAGACGCCGAGGACGTCGATGCAGGGGAGGTCGACGCGAGGTCGCCCGAGTCGGCTTTCCGGATCCCTTCGGTGATGCCGAGCGGGACGTCCGGGGTTGGCCAGGATCGGTAGCACCGACGGTGGCACATCGAGCGTCAGGTGCGCACCGCCACGGCGTCTCGTACTTGAGCGGGCCTGGGTTCTTGATCCGCGGCTCGTCCGGCCGGAACTGGTAAAGGGACTTCTTGCCGAAGACGTCCCAGACGGGGAGGAGCAGGCCGGGCGGTAATTGCTGCGAGGACCGAATCCGAGCCGACCCAGCTCGGCCTTGGTCGTCGCCGAGCGGTAGCCGCGCGCCAGTGCGACCTCGTCGGTGATCGCCGAATCTGCGATGAGCTTCTCGTGATGGGGAAGAAGGTCGGTGAGGGTCATCGCCGCCCCTCCCGGTCGTAGTATGCGATCATGGTGATGTCCTTTGGGAACGTGGTGGTCCGGCGCAACGGGTGGTGGCCCGCTCCGGGCCGCCGCGCGTCTACGCGTCGGTGTCCATGGGGCGGGCCGGTTCGCGGCTTGGATCGGCCGGTGGTGAAGTCGGGTGGCGGGGCGAGCAGCCGGCCCCAGACCCGTTCCCAGGCAGCGCGCCGAGCGGCCAGGGGCAGCGGCCGTCGCTGCTTTTCTCTGACTGGAGCGGTTTCAGCGGGCATCGGGCACCTCCCGTGGGAGGGCACGGACCGTGGCGCGGCCGGCCGATGCTGTCGACCGACGGGATCGGCCGGGTCGTCGAGGCGGGCGATGGCGGCGAGGACGGCGTCGATGACGGCCGGGTCCGAGCTGGCCAGGATGGGGTTGGCCCGGTCGGCCCGGGGCCCGCGGGAGATCGTCAGGTACAGCGGCATGGCGGATCGGCCCTTTCCGAGCAACGCGAAGGCCCCCGGACGATCCGGGGGCCTCTACTCGTTAAGGGCGAACTCGGCGGGAAAGCGTTTACGTCAGGCCGCGAGCCCGTCGCGCGAGGCCTTGATGTAGAAGGATGACGCTGGACCGAACGGTCGCCGGGCTGATGCCCAGCCGCTGGGCGATCTCGGCATTCGTCAGGCCGTGGGCGAGGAGCTCAATGATCTGCCGCTGGCCTCGGGGTGGCCAGGTCGAGAGGCTAGCCAAGAGGAGCCGGCAGCGCTCGGCGTGGTCGGACACGTTCCACCAGGAGATCGAGCGGATCGTCCGCCTGCGCGTCCTCCAGGTCGAACTCGTCGCCGCCGAGACCCTCCGGGAGGGGGTCGACCTGTGCCGGGCCGTCGCGTTCTTCGATCGGGACGCCCTTGACCGATCGGGAGCACGTCCGGCCGGTCGAGGAGGGACCGGCGGCGCCGTGCGCGACGACGGCCGATCTCGAACCAGCCCGGTAGGACCAGACGTCGAGGTGCTCCGGCGGGAAGACGGCCTTCTTGCCCCGCTCGTCCTTGACCCACCTCCTCCCGAGCCGGACGGTCTGCGGGTGGGTGTCGGAGCCCAAGACGAGCACCATCGCCGCGGCCACCTCGGTCGTCAGGACGTCGTCGACGGGCACCTCGCGTTCTTCGGCGCGCCGGATCGAGCACCCGGCGGATACGCGGGCCGGCGGACGGAGGTGTCGGAGCCTACGCATTCGCTGTCGCGACCCGCTTCATCGCCGCGAGCCGCTCGTCGGGGTCGCCGTCCGTGCGCTGGATGAGCAGGAAGTCGCCCTCCGGCGTGCCGGGCGCGAGCTCCGGCGGGGGCCAGACCCGGTCCTCCCAGATCGGCAACCCGAGTGCCAGCGCATCGGCAAGGCCCCAGGCGTCGCCCAGGCGTGCCAGCAGATCGGGGGTCAACGCCGCGGCGCGGTCCCCGATCGCCGCGAGCCCGGGCAGCTGTCCGGCGAGGTCGAAGTCAATGGTGGGGATGTCGGCCAGGCGGACCAGCGCGGCCGAGGGTCCTGGCCGATCCGCCCCAGCGACGTCGTTCAGGCGCGCGTACGCGGACGACGCCCTGCGACGCCGAAGAGATCCGGTGTCACGATGCTCAGGGCGTAGTCGGACGCATCGTCCGGCAGCCTGGACCACGCGGTCCAGCCACGACCATTCGAGCGCGATGCGGTCACGAAGGCCGGTCGCCACTCGCCGCGACCGGGGCCAGGGCGGCGGCGAGGGTCTCGGACGCGCTCAGCGCCAGAAGGCCCACTTCGGCGAGGGCCGAACGCTCCACCGTTCGGTCGCGCGCCGAGCGACGCGTGATCGTAGGCGCCGTGGACGGCGTCGGAGAGGACCGTGGCGCTGGAGGTGCCGCCCAATTCCGCTTGGGCCGAGGGCTTCCCGGACATCCTCGGAAATCGACGCCACGGCGAGGCCAGCGTGCTGGGCTTCGATCCGGCGCAGTGTGTCGGCGAGCCCGTTACCGAGCCAAGGCATCGGATCGAACACCGTCGCCCACTGCTGCTCTGCGGATTGCGTCAGCGCCGTCACCCACGAATCGAACCCCAGGGTGCGCGCACGCGACTGGGCACGGCTGGCCGGCGCGTCGATCGGGTCGTCCGCGTCCTGGAACGCCGCCATGAGCTGGGCGGCGGTGGTCGGTCCTGGCCCAGGATCGACCGCGTCGGCAGCGGCCAGGATCTGCTCGCGGGTGAGCACCCGGACCGGCCGAGGACCGTGAGACCCACCACTCCCATCGTGGGAGGACGGATCGTCGCCGGCCCCGACGTCGCCGGGTCCATTCGCGGCGTCGTCGTTGTCGGTGGTGCAACGGCGCCATCCGGCGGCGATGGGGAAACGAGGCGGAGGTGACCGCGACGTGTCGGTCCGGTGGTCGAATTGATCGTCAGGTGGTGGGCGGTCGTCCGTCCATGGTGCCCTCGCGTGATCGTCCAAGCGGACCGGCGTGCGGGGGCCGAACGGGCGCGCGTGTCGACCAGTTTATGTCTCGCTGTCGCGGGCGTGCAAACTCGGGATAGCCGATCCCGATCCGGCATCCGGTGCGTGGTCGGGTTGGTCGGATTGGTCGGGTTTCCTGGGAGGGGTAGGGCCACGGGCTCCAGGAAGCGGGCACACCATGCATGCACCCGTTTCCCTATTGATTCCCTTATGTGTTCACTTATGGTAAGCTGGTGCGGATGGACGGAGCGTGAGGAGGATGGCCCGCATGGTCGACGACACCGAGAAGGACCCGATTCTGGACCTCCGGGACTGGCGCCGGAGGCGGCTCCTGACGATCCGCGCGCTGGCGGCGGCGGCGCAGGCGGCGCCACGGACGGTCCTGGAGGTGGAAGGCGGGCGGCGGGTCCCGCACCCGGGACCATCCGGGCGATCGCGGACGCGCTCGGCGTGGCCCCCGAGCAGGTGACGGAATTCCGGCGGGCGATGGGCCTGCCGGTGGATGAGGAGGTAACCGATGGCCGCTAGGGCACGACAGATCGTCAACAACATCGACGCAGCGAAACGCGTCGCGATCTACTGCCGGGTGAGCAGCGCCGGGCAGGAGGACAACTCCAGCCTGCAGACCCAGGAGGAGCGCTGCCGCGCCTACGCCGCCGAGCATGGCTGGACAGGTCGTGGAGGTCGTCCGCGAGATCCACTCCGGCGCCGAACTGTTCGAGCGCAGGCAGATGTCCCGTGTTCGCGAGATGGCGCGCGCAAGGCGAGATCGACGTGATTCTGGCCTACTCACTCGACCGAGTCAGCCGCAGCCAGACCCACCTCGGGTTCCTCCTGAGCGAGTGGGACCACGCCGGAGTGCGATTGGCGCTGGTCACCGAAGACCTAGAGGACACACCCGAAGGGCGCTTGCTCCAGTCGGTGCGGTCGTTCGTGGCCGAGGTCGAGCGACTGAAGATAAAGGAGCGGACCGTCCGGGGGCGCCGTGCCCGGGCGGAGTCGGGTCGGCTCCTCCCCGGAAGGAAACCACCCATCGGATACCTCTGGAATGACGACTCAAAGGATCGGCTCGTCGAGGACCCGCTCACCGCCCCGGTGGTTCGAAGGCTCTTCCGAGACGTCACTCGCGGGAGCATCGCTGAAATCGGTCGCGACTCAACTTTCAAGAAGGAATCCCGACGCCTGACGGGCACCATCGCCCCTGGCAACGCATCACGATTTCCCGGATCCTGCGCAACCCGGCCTACTCCGGCCGCGGGGTGATGTACCGTTACAGCCAGGAGCCTGACGGGAACGGTCGCCTGCGATCGGTCGTGCGGGAGCGACCCGACGCGATCGAGATCGGCCACGACGTAAGTACCACCACTGGTCACGCCTGCGGAGCAAGACGCCGCCGTTGCCATCCTCGAGCGAAACCGGCGAGAGGCCACACGCCACAACAAGAACCCAGAAGGGACTCTCCGCGCTGTGGCTTCGTCCGATGCGCGTACTGCAACCGCCCGCTCGGCGTTTACAACCGGAGGGCCGGCCCAAAGTACCGGTGCATTCCGGAGACGGGTCACGCATCGTGCGAGATGAGCTCGATCAAAGCTGGGCCACTCGACGAGGCAGTCTGGCGGCAGGTCGAGGCGGTCGTCCGCCAGCCCGAGATCGTCGCACATGAGGTCGAGCGGCAACGGGACTCTAATCCGTGGCGCGACGACCTCTTCGCGGTCGACCGGCGACTCCGCGAGATCGGAACCCGGCAGGACTAAGATCGCACGCTCTCGCGACAGTCACTTGACGACGAGGAGCGGCCGCCCGCTTCCTGACCGAGACCTGTTCAATTGGCTGACCAGAAGCGCGAATTGGAACGAGAGCGCGATCACCTGATCGTCCGGTCCAACGCCGCCGACGCAGAATCGGAGCCGACTGGCCGGTTTGACCCGTTATCGCTGGCGACAACTTCCCTCAATTGCCCAACCGAGAGCGCCGCGACCTCCTGGAGGCGCTTGCGGGTGACCATAAGAGTCCTGGTCCAGCCAAGCACACACCGCGTTGGGAAATGGCGATGCTCATCACCGATCTGACGGGCGAAATAGCCGACGACTCACCGGACAACGGGAAGCGAAAAAGGGCCACATTGTGGAACCTTCCAACAAAATAGTTGTCCACTGCGCCGATCGGAGATGCCTCCGCACATCGCCTCCGCGTGCTCATCGCCGAAGCGAACCCGGTGATCGTCGGCTACGACCAGGCCGCCTGGGCCAACCTGCTGAACTACCACTCCCGGCCCATCGACGTAGCACTGGACGCGGTCGTGGCCGCCCGGGCTAGTACTGCCGAGTTCGCCCGTTCCCTCCCGCCGGAAGCGTGGAGCCGAAGCGGCCGCCACACCGAGCCGGGCCACTACACCGCCGAGGACTGGCTCCGGATCTACAGCGTCCACCTCCATGACCATGCTGACCAGATCGCGAGCAATGTAGCGGCATGGCCAGGAAATTAGCTCGCTAAGGCGTTCTAGTTCCTTGTCCGTCGCGCCAAATATGCGCCGGTTCCACCACAGGAAGATGTAGGGTGGCCCTTGCCGGTCTATGTCCGGCACGTATCGCATTGGCAGCTGGCCGCCGAAATCGGAAACCTTAGTAACGGAGCCGAACCTGCTAATCAGTCA
>CAWKIA010000043.1:0-25738 GCA_963849635.1 uncultured Chloroflexia bacterium
CGAGGGGCTGGTCCTTGGGCGATCGATCGACGACCCCTGGCGTGTCATTTCATGCCTGGTCGGCTGCGCCGAGCTGGCGAGCAGCCAGGGGGAAGCGACTCGCGCCGCCCGCATCTTCGGCGCGTCGGCGGCAGCTCCGCGCTGCGTTCGAGCTCCCGCTGACGCCCGCGACCCAGGTCCTCCACGACGGTTGGGTCGCGACCGTTCGCCGGCGGCTCGGCGGCGTGGCGTTCGAGCGCGCCTGGGCGGCCGGTGCCGCCCTCCCGCATCGACGAGGCGATCGCCGAGGGACTGGCGGCGGCCGAGGCGGCGAGCCGCCTGCCGAACCGCCGGCAGCCGGTTGGTCCCCTCGAGCTCTCGCCGCGCGAGCGGGAAACTCTGGCGCTGCTGGTCGCGGGGCGGACGGACCGCGAGATCGCCGAAGCCCTCGGGATCAGCCGGCGGACGGCCGAGACCTATGTTTTCCGCCTGTGTGCCAAGCTCGGTGTCGAGGGCCGGACCGCCGCCGTCGCCTCCGCCTTCCGCCTCGGGCTCGTCTGACCGCTCCCCACCACGGTCACCCGTCGGGGCCCGGCCCGCGCTGGCCGCAACGCCCGACATCTCGATCCGTGCCCGCGATGTCGTATTTCCCCGGACGCGCGCGCATCGCGCTCGCCTTACGCTCGGGCTGGGGTGCCGACGACCGACGCGGTGAGGCGACGGTCGCCCATCGACCATCCGCGGGGCGCGCGCCGGATGGCCCGCGGCTCGACTGCCGTGTCCGCTGCCCACCGAAAGGAGCATCCGTGGACGGTCACCGCTTCGACGCCATCTGGTTCGCCGGTGCGCGGCCGGTGTCTCCCGCCGCGATGTCCTCGCGGGGGTCGCCGGCGCCGCCCTGGCCGCCCTGGCCGCTGCCCGGGCGCGCCGCGGCCGCCTGCCTGCCGGAACAACCGGCCCTGCGCCCGACCACGCCGCCTGCTGCTCGCACTACTGCCAGCCGCACCGCGGCCGCAATCGCTGCGCTGCCTGCGCCAGCGGCATCGTCTGCGGCGACGTCTGCTGCCCGGAGGGCGCCCTCAACGCCTGCACCACGATCACCGGCCCGACGGCCTCGCACTGCTGTGCCCGGATGGGACGCTCTACGATGCATCGGAGAACGTGCCGGGTGCGCCGGTGAGGGCGACGCCTGCGCGACGAACGACGACTGCTGCTGGACACCTGCTGCGATGGCGCCTGTTGCGCCGACGGCACGACTGCTGCGGGGGGTCTGCGGCGACGGCATCTGCTGTGGCAGCTATCTTGCGACTTCGGTGAGGAGTGCTGCGGCGGGCGAGCTGCTGCGCGCTGGGGCAGACCTGCACGGCGGACGGGCGCTGCGCCGTCCAGTGCGACGACACCGGCGACTGCCCCGGCGACGAGGTCTGCTGCGCCGGCGTCTGCACGATCTTCGAACGAGTGCGTCTGCCCGCCCGGCACCTCCGTGCGCCGAGATCTCGACCTGCCGTCAGCTTCGGCGCGCACCGTGACGACGGGGCGGCTCTGCTGCTCGTATCCCGCAGGCGTCCTTCTGCTGCGCCGACTCCTACCCGGATGCCGGACGACGGCGTGCGCCGGCTGCTGCACGCCGGGCGTCGACTGCCCGACTGCCCGGACGGGCGTCCGCTCGGCCATGAGTGGTGCCTTCCGTCTGCTTAGACCACGGCGGAATGCGGGCGATCGCTGCGCGCCCGACGACTTCAGGACGGCGGTGCGCACGCGACTGGCTGACTGCTGCTCGCTCCCGGCGAGTCGTGCGACTGGCGACGTGCCGTGCTAGCGGAGCGCTGCGACGTCGCCGCGTCTGCGCGTGCTATAGCGCCTGGACGAGCCGTGGCAACCTGGACTTGCTGTAGGGCGGGACTGTCTGCCACGGGGATGTTCCTGTCTTCTGGGGACACGGCGCCGCTGCACCCTGTCGCTCGGTAAGCCTGAACTCGGACGAGCGCCTGGGAATGCGTGAAGCGGCTAGCGAGTCCGCAGTCCACGGACCGCAAGCGGCCGCTGCCTGGCCACCTGGGGATAGGAGGAAAGATGTCGATCGGACCATCTGCCGCAGCGGTCGTTGCAGCGCTCCTGCTGTTCGGCGCCGTTGGTATGGGCACAGTCCGCGCCGCGCCGGGGGACCCGCCGGCGCCGACCCGCCCCGATCCGCTGCGTCGACGGTCCTCGCCGGCGACTTACGACGGCGACGGTCTCTCCAACTACCGGGAGTGCCAGCTCGGCACCAGTCCCGTGTTGGACGACACCGACAACGACAACCTCTCCGACCCCGACGAACTGACCTTCGGCTCCAACCCGACCAACCCCAACACCGACGGCGACGCCGTCCGGGACGGCTGCGAGGTCAGGTGGAAGAACGCCTACGGCCTGCCGCTCGACCCGGTCGTCCCCAACGCCGACAGCGACGGCGATTCGGATCCCGAACGCCATCGAATCCTGGGGCGGCACAGACCCGTACCAGCAATGACACCGACCAGGACGTGCTGCGCGACGGCGACGAATGGAACATCGTGCCCCCGTAAGGCGGGGCCGAACCAGGGACCCGCACTTCGCCCTCGATCCCGACCGCGACGACGACGGCCTCCTCGACGGGATCGAGGTGATCTCGACCGGGACCGACCCGAACGAGTGGGATACCGACGGGGACGGGTGGTCGGACTATACCGAGGTGGTTCGACTACGGCACCGATCCGCTCGACGCGAGCGACAAGCCGAGCGGCTACCCGCCCGACCACCCGTAGCGATCCGACAACGGCCCCGGGAACCGGTCGGCATGGGCTCAGGTCGGCACGCCCACGACCTGAGCCCAACGCCGGGCCGATCTACCAGGGGATGCGACAGATTTCTCTGAAGATCTACAACAGTAACCGTTGAAGATGATCGCCGGAGGCAGAGAGATGCCGAACACGGCCCCAACGGTCCCAGCCCTTTCAGGAAGTTGCTTGGATACCCAGGATGGTTCGCCCTGGGCGAAGATAGATGGGCGGCCCTTCGCTGGCGCTCGCCATCGACTCGGCGCCTCGTCTGCCCGACATGCGCTACAACACCACCACCTCCAGGTTGATCTCCCCGACTATGGTGTTGATGTCGAACAGAGCATCGAGCATCCTCGTCATCGGCGGCGGTGGACGTAGGCATCGGCATCACGTTCGAAGCCGTCCACGTCGACGTCGCCAAGCATCGTATCGGCATCGATCCGGACGCTGGCGTCTGCCGGAACGATCGAGGTCACATGCCGGCCGCCGAGTCGATCGCCGCGTCGAGATTCTGCTCCCACTCCGCCGCCGGTCAGGTCGATCTGTGATCTCGCCCGCGTTCGTCTCGACATCGAGCTCGGCGCACGTCGAGGCCACCCAGGTAGAGTTCGCTCGAACCGGTGTCGAGATCGAGCCTCTCGATGGAGCGGAACGTCCCGGAGCAAGCTGGACATGCCAGCGATTGCCGTCGTTCAACCCCGATATCGTCGAAGTCGTTGAAGTCCGGGTCGCCGAAGTCGGCCGGCTGCTGCACGTCCAGAACCCCGTTCTTCCCGTCGAGCTCGTAGTTCACCTCCGGGCGCCATTCGTCGTCGTCGAAGGTGAAGTCGCCGCGAAAGAGATCGAGTACTGCAGCCGCGGCCGGGTCGATCTTCAGACGCCGAAGTCCATGTCGAGTTTCAGCATGTACAAGATGACCACGTACCACGATACGGGTACCTGCCCCGATGTCGAAACCAGGCCGAGTCGGACAGGCCGGTGAAGGCCAGAGATGGATGGCGCCAGGAATTGCCTGGCGGATGCAGCCAGGCTTTCCGACCATGTCCCATCGTGGCGTTGTGCAAAGTACATGTGCGGCTTTTCAATCTCGTCTTCGAATACGGTCAACGTACGGCGACCATCAGATGCTCTGGACGGTGGTCAGGATCGGCTCTGGCTCCAGAGTTACCTGTCGATGGCGAAAATATATCGTCTCGATGGCAGAAGCCGCCGGCACGGTCGCCACGACAGGCGTCTCTCCGACCGCGCTACATCATCAAGGCATCGCCACCTCCAAGGACCTAGAGGCGTGCGATCCTTTCCTGTCTATCGCCGCTTGTCTAGGACCATCCAGGCATCCGTCCGGCTATCTTCAGTTCGGGTCTGCTTGTTCAGCGCGGACGAAGATTTCCGATCAGAGTGGGTCACCTGCAGGATGCTGCAGGACTGCTCGTCTTCAGTCAGGACAATCGAGGCCTTCTGGCCGCGGAGGCGGGACACGCCCTCTTGCGGTGCCGCAGGCCATCGCTTCGTCAGATCTCGATCGAGCAGCCCGCCGCCCTTGCCCGTCCCACTGACCCCGCTCATCGGCCGGTGCGTCGAGACGGCCGAACACTCATCCCCTGCTCCGGCCCCCAGAGATCCGGCTCCTCACGCTGACCGGGGGCTGATCAAGTCAGGTAGAACACGATAGCACTCCGACTTCAGACAGTGCCTGGAAGCGGTATTTGCCGACGGCGTCTGGTTTCTTCCCGCTGGCGCAGGTAACACAGCCCCGTGCGGGTGCGCATCAGCAGATACCGCCTCGCGCTCAGATTTCTCAGCGAAGCAAAGCAGCGTGCTCCTCTGGCTCGGCTTGCGACGTTTCTCTGCACCGGTCCGCGGCTTCCTGCTACATGCTCGACAATTTCCAGCAGGTGCGTGGCGGCGGGGGCGCGGGTGCAGGACCTCCTCGCCGCCTGCCCGTCACTACGATGTCCTAGTTTCTAGCCGGTGGGGCCCACGGGTCGAAGGAGGGCGGAGGACGCTGACACCGCTCCCCTTCCCGAGCCGCACCCGGCTCCCCGCCCCGCTGGAAGAGCTGACACAGAACCACGGTTTGCACTTTCATGTACCGCGCCCGAGCGGTGGATCCCAGGATTGTCCTCACCGACGATAATGCCGCCCCCGTCGCTGCGCTTTGCGCCAAGCTAGATGGCCTTCCCCTGGCGATAGAGCTAGCGGCGGCTCAAAGCAAGGTCCTCTCCCCCCGGGCGATGCTCAGCCGGATGTCCGGCCGGCTGGGTCTCCTAGGCGGCGGCGGACCGGGCCGTCCCGCCCGTCAGCAGACAATGCGGGCCGCCATCGCCTGGAGCCATGACCTGCTCACGCCCGAGGAGCAGGTGTTGTTCCGCCGTTTGGCGGTGTTTTCGGGCGGCTTCCCGCTCGCGGGCGCCGAGGCGGTGGGCGCCGAGGAAGACGCGTCGTCTCCCCCCGTCCTCCATCTCGTTGGCGCGCTCGTGGACAAGAGCCTCCTGCGCCCGGACGACGAGGTCGACGGCGAGCGTCGCTGCTCCATGCTGGAGACGGTCCGTGATTTCGCCCTTGAACGCCTGGAGGCAAGTGGCGAGGCCGATGCGATCCGGCGGAGGCATGCCGAGTGGTGCATCGCACTGGCGGAGCAAGCCGCCGCGTCCTTCTCCGCGGTTGCTCCTGGCCCATGGGGGATCCGGCTCGGGTGGGATCTGGACAACCTCCGCGCTGCCTTCGCAACGCTCGATGCCAACGGGGACGCCGAAGCGATGCTGCATCTGAGCACCGCCCTGGAGCCATTCTGGTCGGCCTTGAGCAACGAGCGCGAGGGATTCCGGTGGGTGACCCGCGCGATCGAGCTGAGCGGTGGCGATCCGACGCCGGCCCGTACCCGCGCCACCGTTCTGGCAGCGCGTCTGGCAACCTCCCTGTGTGATTACCCATCCGCGACCGCCTTGGCCGGGGAGAGCGTCGCCCACGCCGAAATGACGGGCGGTGTCCAGAGCCTCGCGGACGCCGTCTGTCTATTGGGCAACATTGCCCGCGGCGTTGGCGACGAGGCCTCGGCCCGCAATCGGTACGAGGACGCGCTGAGGCGCTACCGGGCGCTCGACGACCTCCCTAATGTCGCCTACACACTGGTTCAACTCGGGAAGCTGGGTGATCTCGGCACGTTTGATCGGCCCGGAGATCCTGCTCATCAGGCCTGCGCGGTTGCGCGGTGCGAAGAGGCGCTCCAGATCTATCGGGAGTTGGAGGACACCGGCGGCCTCGCCCGAGCGGTGCACCAACTCGGCCATCTGGCCTACAGGCAGCGGGACTATCCTCGTGCCGTCCGGCTTGCGGGCGAGGCGCTTAGCCTGCGCTGGGAGCATCGCAACCTTACCGACGCCGCAACCTCCTTCGAGGACATCGCCGACATCGCCGGGATGACGGACCATTCCGAGCTGGCTGCCCAGCTCTATGGCACGGCGGCAGCGCTCCGGGAATCGCACGGTGTGCCGATCTGGCCGGCCTATCGGGAGGCACACGACCGCGAGGTCGACGTCACGGTGCAGGCGCTCTCGCCCAGCACCTTCGCGAACGCCTGGGCCGTCGGTCGCGCGATGGCGCTGCAAGACGCCGTGACGGATGCACTGGCGTTCGTCCAGGCGTTTCAGGATCGGAGTTCCAGCCCGAACCCCGCGCCCGCTCCGCAGACGGCCGAGAGTGCGGCGAAGGGGCTGACACCGCGTGAGTTAGAGGTGCTGCGGCTTGTCGCGGCAGGCCACTCCAACCGGGCCATCAGCGAGGCGATGTTCGTCAGTATCCCGACGGTGAAGGGCCACGTCACCGGGATCATGACCAAGTTGGGGCTCGATTCCCGCTCCGCCGTGACGGCCTACGTGTTCCGCCACGGCCTGGTGTAGTCCTCTCTTGGCGGATATCCGTCGGGGCCACGTCGCGTCCGGTACCTCGGTCGGATCGCGCGGGGCCACGCTCGGTGGCACGTCGCGAGTCCGGTTCCACCTGCTTAATTGCCGTAATACCAACCTTTCCAGCGGAGCGAGTCGGCCGAAATTGGCAATCGGGACCGCTTGACACCCATTCGGGCTGTCTGTAGATTGAGGTCAACAATTGAAGAGTGCTGCCTTATCACGAGAGGTGGGAGGGAGACGGCCCTGTGAAGCCCGGCAGCCTGCGCGCCACGCGCAAGGTGCCAATTCCGGCAGAGTGATCTGCGAGATAAGGGAACGGCGTTAACGGCCGCATCCCCTGGCTCTGTCCTCTGAGGGGGATGTTTTTGGTTAACCGCCGCGCTCTCGCCGTCCGCAGCATACGGAGCACCCAGCCGGTTGCTTCGGGACGAGCCTCACGGCCGCGTCCCTGGCTTCGGCTACGCTCCGGTGCGGACGGCGAGCGGAGGATTGAACGTGGAGCATCCGACACCCGCCGACTTGCGGGTGAACCCGTCCGACGCCGGCCATGACACCGAGCGGCGCGGGCGTTTGCACATCGTGGCGCCGGTCAGTCCGACCGCGCCGAACGCCCCCGCCCAGCCGCGCCATCCTGAAGCGGACGGCGAGGTGCGCTACGCCGAACTGGGTCCGATCGACCTGGAGTGGGGCGGCCACCTGCAGAACATCACCCTCGCCTACCGCACCTGGGGCGAGCTCAATGCCGCCGGGGACAACGCGGTCCTCGTCCTCCACGCCCTGACCGGCGATAGCCGGGCCGGTGGCGAAGGCGGCTGGTGGGAGCCCCTCATCGGTTCCGGTCTCGCCCTGGACACCGACCGGGCCTTCGTCGTCTGCGCCAATGTCCTCGGCGGCTGCCAGGGCAGCACCGGACCATCCTCCCTCGATCCGCTCACCGGCCGCCCCTACGCGATGCGCTTTCCCCTGATCACGATCGGCGACATCGTTGCGTCCCAGCGGCGCCTGGTCGAACGCCTCGGCATCACCAAGCTGCTCGCCATCGGGCGGCTCGATCGGCGGTTTCCAGGCGATCGAATGGGCCACTCGCCATCCGGATCTCGTCTCCGCCGTCGCCCCCCTGGCCTCCACCGGCGCCCTGGGGGCGCAGGGCATCGCGATCCACAGCGAGGTCGGCCGCCGGGCAATCATGGCCGATCCCGAATGGCGCGGTGGCGAATACCAGAGCGAAGGCACCTCTCCGACCCAGGGACTCGCGATAGCCAGGATGGCGGCGATGGTCGCCTACCACAGCCGCGAGAGCATGGACATGCGCTTCGGGCGCAACCCCGCCACCCGGCCCAGCATCTACCCGGCCTTCGGCACCACCTTTGATGTCGAGGGGTATCTGCACTACCACGGTCAGGCGCTGGTCCGCCGCTTCGACGCCAACTCGTACCTCTACCTGACCAAAGCCATGGACCTCTACGACGTCGGTCGCGACGGCGGCGAAACCCACTGGCTCAGCCAGATCACCGCTCCGGTCCTGCTCATGGGCGTCCGCCTCCTGATGGCTTTTTCCACCGGACGCGATCCGCAATTTCGCGGACCGGCTGGCCTCCCCTTGGAAGGACGTGACATACGCGGAACTCGATTCTCCACACGGCCACGACGCCTTCCTCGAAGGAGTGGGACATGATGACGCCGATCATCGGTCGCTTCCTCGACCGGGTGATTGCGTAAGTCCACTCGATCCCATCCCACATAGGCTCTTCATACGAAGCGCGACCGTCCTGCCGGGGCCATGTCGTCCCCGGTCGATACCCCTAGTTCGAACCGTTAGGAGGACACTCGTGAGCGATACCGACCAGTCAGCCCCTCTGGGATTCGAGACCCAGGGCTCCATGCCGGCCAGACGCAGAACCCACAACCGGTGACGCGCTGTCCCGATCTATCAATCGACGTCATACGTCTTCAATGACTCCGAGCACGCCGAAGCCTGTTCGCGCTGGAGCAGTTCGGCAACATCTACACCCGGATCATGAACCGACCACCCATGTCCTGGAGCAGCGGATCGCCGCCCTCGAAGGCGATCGGCGCCCTCGCCTTTGCCTCCGGCCAGGCGGCCGAGACCCGTTGATCCTCAACATCGCCGGCGCGGGCGACGAGATCGTCTCCACGACCAGCCTCTACGGCGGCACCTATAACCTTTTCGCCCATACCCTGCCTAAGCTGGGCATCTCGGTCAAGTTCGTCGAGCCGAACGCGGCCGCGGTCGCGGAAGCGATCACCGACAAGACGAAGGCCGTCTACTCCGAGACGGTCGGCAACCCCGACCTGCTCACACTCGACATCGAAGCGGTCGCCAACGCTGCCCACGCCGCCGGCGTCCCCCTGACCCTCGACAACACCATCCCGACGCCGTACCGGTCCGCCCGATCGACCACGGCGCCGACATCGTGATCCACTCCCTACCAAGTTCATCGAGGCGATGGCAACTCGATCGGCGGCGTCGTCGTCGACGCCGGCAAGTTCGACTGGGCCGCCTCCGGCCGCTTCCCCGGCTTCACCGAGCCGGAGGAAGTTACCACGGCCTCGTCTTCGCCAATCTGCCGGAGCCGCGGCGCTCGATGGCGTTCATCCTCAAGCTCCGGGTTCAAGGCCTGCGGACATCGGCGCCGCGATCTCGCCATTCAACTCCTTCCTTGTCCTGCTAGGCGTGGAGACGCTGCCGCTCCGCATGGAACGCCATTCCCAAAACGCCCACCAGGTCGCCCGTTTCCTCACGGAGCACCCAAAGGTGACCTGGGTCAATACCCCGGCCTCCCCGCCCACCCAGCCTACGCGACCGCGACGAAGTACGGCGGGACGGCCTCTTCGGCGCGATCCTCGGTTTCGGTATAAAGGGTGGCCTAGATTCAGGCCGGACCCTGATCGATAACGTGAATACTTCTCCCATCTGGCTAACCTGGGAGACGCCAAGTCCCTCATCATCCACCCGGCTTCCACAACCCACTCCCAGCTCGACGAGAACGCCCAGCAATCCACGGGCGTCACCCCGGATGATGTCCGCCTCTCCGTCGGCCTCGAAACCGTCGGCGACCTCATCGCCGACCTGGAGCAGGCCCTGGCAAAGGCGTAAGAGATGACCTTGGCCCTCACCCCCCCCCGGCCTGCGGGCCACCCCCCCCCCCCCCCACCCTCTCCCTTTACGGGGGAGGGGGGACTCCAAACCCCCTATCCAGGGGGAAGCGCCCCCTCTCCCGCGCACGGGAGAGGGGGCTGGGGGTGAGGGCGGTTTCCCCGTGCTTGACATCATCGAACGCTGTTGTAGGATGGCCCAATCCTAAACGCAGGCGCATGCGTTGGCCTCCGGGGCACTTCGACAGCTTTTGACCGGCACTCGTTGTGGCGGTCATCGAAGCGACCGTGCCTTCATTGCGCACAGTGCGTTTCCCGGATTGGCCGGGTGTCTGCTAACCGGCTGGACGCTGGTTCGCCACATGACGGAGGCGCAACATGACAGAGGGTCGCAAAGCGGGACTGACCAGTCGACGCGGACTCATGCGCACAGGGGCGGCGCTTTCGGGCGCCGTCGGCGCCGGACTTGCGATGCGCGGTGTCCGCGCGGCGGACAGCATCGACGATAGCCTGCTCAAACGTGTCCTCGACCGAGGCAAGGTGATCGTCGGCACGGGCGCCACCAACCCGCCTTGGCACTTCGAAGATGAGTCCGGCAAGCTCATCGGCATGGACATCGACATGGCCAAGGAGCTTGCCATCGGTCTCTTCGGCATCGAAGAGGATCCTCTGGCCAACGACGATGAGCACGTGCGCGGCTTGGTTGAATTTGTCGTCCAGGAGCCGAACGCCCGCATCCCCAACCTGCTCACCGACAAGGTCGACGTCGTGATTCAATTCATGACGGTGACTGTCAATCGCGCCACTCAGGTCGAGTTCACGATCCCGTACTACCGCGAGGCGACAACATTCCTGCTCCCGCCCGATGCTCCCTACAGCACCATCGCCGAAATGCAGGGCCAGGGACTCACAATCGCTGTACTGCAAAACGTTGCCGTCGAGCAGTCGACGTTAGGGCAAGTCCCCGACGCGACGGTCGACCAGTACCCATCGATCGCTGACGCGATCGCCGCAATGGACGCGGGTCGTGCTGACGCGGCCGGGGTCGATCTTTCCAGTGGTAAGTGGTTCGCGGCGGCGACACCAGGTAAGTACAAGTTCACTGACGGCTACAACTCGCAGACCTACGCGGCCTCGGTCAAGCCTGGCGACCAGATCTGGCTGAACTTCGTCAACTCCTCTTTCCACGAAGCAATGGTCGGAATCAACAACGCGCGATACCGAGCATCGTTCAAGCAGTGGTTCGGTGAGGATCTTCCGTTGCCAACGGTCGGATTCCCGCTCGAATTCCGTTAGATCGCTTTCCCCACCGCCGGACCGAGCGCTCGGTCCGGCGGTGCCTTCTCTCTGTTGAGCGCACCCTCACGCCGGTACCACGGGACTGCCCATGCTGACAGAGATTCTGTCATCTCCATTATTCATTGATCTCCGTTTGCCGTATCAACTGCGTTGGGAATACGTCACCGACCACAAAGAATGGTTTATCGACGGGTTGATTCTCGCTATATGGATGTCGTTCTTTGCGCTTCTTTTCGGATGCGTGATCGGTCTCATTTGCGCGTTTGCGAGGTCGTCGGGTAACCGCATTCTCTCGGCGCTCGTGACCTGCTACGTCGAACTCATCCGGAATGTGCCCCTCCTTCTCCTGGTCTTCATTTTCTACTTCGGCCTGCCCCAGGCCTTCCCGCGTGGCTCGGGCGAGCAAGAGTTCATCCTGAATCTGCTGCCGACGCCGGAGCGTACGTTCACGGTCGCGCTTTCGATCTACGCGGGCGCCTATCTGACCGAGATCTTCAGCTCCGGCATCCTCTCGGTCAGCCGCCGCTACATGGACGCGGGCCGCTCGCTCGGGCTGAGCCGGTTTGCGCTGGCTCGCTACGTTGTTGGCCCGATCATGTTGCGCACCGTCCTGCCTTCCTTGAGCAACACCTTCATCTCGTTGTTCAAGGACACCGGCGTCGCCTTCTTCATCGGCTCGCGCGATCTCAGCTTCGCCGCAAACAAGGTCAACACCGACTTCTTCCGCCCGATCGAGGGCTGGGCCGCCGCCGGAGTGCTCTACCTGCTCACCGCCTGGACGATTGCGATCGTGTTGCGCTTTGCCGAAAGCAGGATCAAATGGAGCGTCTGACGCACGACGTGTGTAGCCATGCGCTGCGTCCCGCGGGAGGCGCTGCGAGATGGACGTAGTCTGGGACAACCGCGAGTTGCTTTGGCAGGGACTGAAGTACACCTTCAAGCTCTTCGCCGTGGTGCTCGTCATCGGAACCGCGCTGGGGATCGTCTTCGGGCTCGGATTGCTCTACGGCAATTTGGTGATCAGGGGCGTGATCCGCGCCTACGTCGATATCCTGCGCGGAATGCCGCTCATCGTGACCATCTTCTTGATCTTCTACGGGTTGTCTGCGTACGAGATCAACTTCAGCCCATTTCAATCTATTGCGCTGGCGCTGTCGGTCTTCGCGGCCGCGCACATGGCGGAGATCGTCCGTGGCTCCGTCGGCTCGATCCCGGCCGGCCAGACAGACGCCGCCAAGTCCATCGGACTCACCTTCTGGCCCCGTATCCGCTGGGTCATCTTGCCCCAGGCCGCTCCCCTCATGATGGGGCCGTGGACCAATCTCGCGGTGGATGTCTTCAAGTCCACCTCGCTCGCCATCCTCGTCAGCCAGGCGGACTTCCTCTTCTCGATCCAGAAGCGCGCGATTGCGGAACGCGCCTACCTCGACTTCTATTTCGCCGCGATGGTGGTCTATTTCGTCTGCTGCATGGCGATCTCCCAGGCTGGTCGGTGGGCGACTCGGCGGATGCGCGTCGGCCTGGCCTCGGGATGATGCTGGAAAGGACGCTCACGCCGTGACGGCAACCGGTTTGGACAATGCCTCGCCCCGGGCGATGGTCCAGATCCAGCAGGTGCAGAAGTACTTCGGCACCCTCCATGTCCTCCGCGGCGTCGATCTGGACGTCCGGAGCGGAGAAGTCGTCTGCGTCATCGGGCCGAGCGGCTCCGGCAAGACGACGCTCCTGCGCTGCATCAACTTCCTGGAGACCTACCAGGACGGCAGGATCCTGGTCGATGGCTCCCTGGTCGGCTACCGCGACCGCAACGGTAAACTCTCTCCCGCCCCCGAGCGCGAGATCGCCCGCATCCGGGCCGAAACCGCGATGGTCTTCCAGCAGTTCAACCTGTTCCCGCACATGACCGCCCTACGCAACGTCACCTTCGGACCGATGAAGGTGCGCAAACTCTCCAAGAGCCTGGCGGAACAGCGTGGCCTGGAGCTGCTCGAACGGGTGGGGCTTGCCGACAAGGCCCGCTCCTACCCGAACCAGCTCTCCGGCGGCCAGCAACAGCGCGTCGCCATCGCCCGCGCCCTGGCGATGGAACCGAAGGTGATGCTCTTCGACGAGGTAACTTCCGCCCTCGATCCCGAGCTCGTCGGCGAGGTCCTGGGCGTCATGCGCGACCTCGCCACCTCCGGCGGCGTCACCATGATCGTCGTCACCCACGAGATGCACTTCGCTCGCGAGGTCGCCGACCGGGTTGTCTTCATGGACGAAGGTGTCGTCGTCGAAGAAGGCCGTCCTACCGACCTCCTCCTCAACCCTCAGACCGACCGGCTCCGCACCTTCCTCAGCCGGTTCACGGCCTCTGGGCTGGGACCGTCGATTTAGGGAGCAAGCAAAGCAATCTGCGTTGCGGTTATTGCAGAACGCTAGGCGACCTCGAAACTCATCTGTTTAAGGTCCGCATCAGGAAACCGGCGCTGAACTCGGAGAATCTCTACTCCGATGACTTCGTCGGCATCATTGAAATCGAGAATGATGCCTGGCCGGACCTCCTCCGATTCCACGATGGGTGATTCATCGAGCCGCAGATAGAGTGCGTCTGCTTCGGCGTCGAATCTGGCTCTCATAACCGATGCCTCATGCGTCGATCGACGAAGACCGTGACAACTCGCCACGAGAGCGCCCTATGATTCCAGGCCACGGGTAGCACGCGTCTTGTGTCATCCAAGTGTTTACGGTGCTGGTTCCGTAACCATCGTCACCTCACCATCCCCCGGCTGCACCTCGGTAAGGATCAAGTTGTTGGCGGTGAGCCAGGTATTCACTGATTTTTCGATAGCATCGCCCATCGCCCCGGCCGAGAAAACCACTCGAAGAACTTGGCGTCTGCCTCGGCATCAGTCACCCGCAGCAGGCCGTCCTCGGCAACAAGGTTGCCGGAGTAGCTCACCTCGTCGCCGGACGCGGAGAAGCCGACGCTGTATCCCTCCGGCGTGAGGTTGATCAGCCAGTCGTCGATGTTTTGCGCATCCGGGTTCTCCGCTTGGATGCGGGCGTTAATTTCCGCTTCGGTCAGCGTGTAGGTGCCCGGGCCGCCAGTTCCTTGAATAGCGAAGATCTCGGCGATCTCGGTCGCGCCGAACTCGGCGACCCCGTCCTTCAGCTCGTCGCGCACACGCGGAAGCCCGACAAAGAACCCGAGCACGCCGCAGACGACGCACAGGCCCAGGAGCCCGAAACATCCGATCATCAACCAGCGCCGCATCGTTGCTCGCTCCTCTATGGGGCATGCGATTGCCCAAACCGCGATATACGTTCCTCTGTGAACGCGCTGTCCCCGTCCGCTTTAGCCTCGGAGAGGCTGTCGAGTTCAGCCCGGGCCGTCAGCCCCGGGCGACGCCGACACGACATGAGCCCCGGCAACCGACGGCTCCAGAACCACCGCCTCCCCGTTCACACCGGCCCGAGCCGCCGCGACCGTCAGGGCGCGCGCGACCGGCCCGGCATGCTCCCTGTCGACCAGCGCCAGGATCGACGGCCCTGCTCCGCTCAGACACGGCCCCAATTGCCCCGGCCTCGACCGCCGCCTCGGTGAGCGGCGTGAGATGCGGAAACAGCCTGCCCGGTAAGGCTGGTGAAGCAGGTCGTGCATGCCGGCGGCAAGCAGGTCGCGATTCCTCGTCAGGAACCCCGCCACCAGCCCTGCCGCCGTGGCGATATTCTGGGCAGCATCGGGCAGGGGCACATGGGACGGCAGTGCCGCCCTTGCCGCCCAGGTCGCGCCGGTGATTTCCGGAATGTAGATCACCGTCGTCAGCGAAGTTGCGCGAACCCGGAGGCATCGCAGAGTGGATGGCGTAGGGAATGCGGGGGACCGCCAGAATCGCCCCTCCATACAGGGAGGCGCCGACATTGTCGCCGTGCCCTTCCATCCGCCAGGAGTGAGCGTAGAACTCGTCGCTTGACAGGCCCAGCCCGAGCAGGTGATCCGCCGCGAGCAGCCCGGCGACCAGCGCGGCGGCGGAGCTGCCGAGACCACGCGCGACCGGCACCGCCGTCCGCACCGTCAGCGAAAACCCGGGCAGCATCCGACCGGCGCCTCGGCAAGCTGGCGCATCGCCCGCAAGGAGAGGTTCTCGCGGTCGCTCTCGGCCAGGAGATCGGCGTCGCGCCCTTCATAGACGACGGTGCCAGCCTCGCCATCGATGTCGATGACGATCTCATTCCAGAGATCGACCGCAATGCCGAGGGCGTCGAAGCCCGGTCCCAGGTTCGCCGACGATCCCGGCGCTCTAGCCGTGAAGCGCATCGGCCAGCACCTGCTCCAGGGCGGAGAGTGTCGCGGGAATCGTCACCGGCTTGTTGCACCTGGGGATCGGCCTCGCCGAGGTGATAACTGACCACCGCCTCGGTGTCCTTGAGCAGATGGCCGGTAACGATCCCCACGACCGTCTCATCCGGCCCGATCACCCCTCCGCCACCAGCCGCCGCGTCCCGGCCAGCGATGCCGCCGAGGCCGGCTCGCAGCCGATGCCGACCCGGTCGATCGCCGCCTTGGCGTCCATGATCTCGGCGTCAGTGACGGTCGTCACCACTCCGCCGGTCCGCTCGATCGTCCGCCGGGCCCGGGGTGTGCTCGCCGGGTTGCCGATCTTGATCGCGGTTGCAATCGTGTCGGCGGCGACGGGCTCGTAGACATCCCAGCCGCTCTCGAAGTAGGCCGCGAACGGCGCCGCCCCCGCCGCCTGAATCGTGGCAACCCGGGGCATCCGGTCGATCAAGCCGACGGTGTACGCCTCGTGCAACGCCTTGCCGACCGCCGCGGTATTGCCCAGGTTGCCACCCGGCAGGGCGATCCAGTCCGGCGCCCGCCAGCCCATTTCTCCAACGCCTCGAAGACGATCGTCTTCTGGCCTTCCATCCGGAACGGATTGACGGAGTTGCAGAGGTAAACATCGTGAGTGGCGGCAGCTCCCGCAGGACCGCGAGCGCCGCGTCGAAGTCGCCCTGGACCTGGACACCCTGGCGCCGTAGGCGATGGTCTGGCCCAGACTACCCCCACTGAACTTGCCCTCCGGAATGAGGACCAGGCTGACATCCCCGCCGCCGCCGCGTACGACGCCAGCGAGGCCGACGTGTTGCCGGTACTCGCGCAGGCGACGATCCGCGCGCCAACCGCCTTGGCATGGCTGACGCCGACGGTCATCCCCCGATCCTTGAACGATGCGGTCGGATTGTGCCCCTCGTGCTTGACGCCGAACCCGCCTGTCGAGCAGCATATCCCGCCAGCAATCATCCCAGTGCAGGGCGTATTGCCCTCTGCCCGGTGACGATCGCCGATTCGGGGATAGCCGGAGGAGCGCCTGGTATCGCCAGACACCCGAGGTTCGGAGCTTCGGGAGAGACCCCGGCCGATCGCCTCTGGGCTATCCGGGATCGAGCGGGATTTCGACATCGAGCAACCCGCCGCACCGGGGAGAGACGGTGACGGCAATATCAGCGGGATGGGGAGTGCCCCAGTCCATGCAACGATCTCGACCGCCGCCAGGGTGGCGGCGTCCGCTCCGGTGCTCGGCGTTCCGCTTGGGTATCGACTGCGCTGCTGATCAACGACCGCCCCGGCCGGCATCGGTCACCTTCTCCCCAGCAATCGAACCCGGCCAAAATCTGGGCCGGGTTGTCGTCCAATCGCCTTATGCCGCCGCCCTCAACAGGATCAGCGGATTTGGCGGGCAAGACTGGCAGGATACCACGCGCTCTCCCAGCCAAAGCCCTCACGGACGGCCCGGAAAATGGTGGCGAGAAATGAAACGATTTTTGCACTTCTGGCGTACTACTAAGTGAGGCTCGGAGACGCCGACGCGGGAACCCAGCCAGTTCCGCATCGCCTCCGATGCCCATCCCTCCCCCCTCCCCTCTTTCAGAAGCGCGGGCGCCCTAGCCAGGCACCCGCGCTTCTCCCCATTAACGAGGGTGACAGGGCTGGCGTCCTGAGGGGGACAAAGCTGTCGCTTTGTGGGGGACACGGCTATCGCCATGAGGGGGAGAGGAGAACGACGGACATTCCCCTCTCCCCCACAGCCCGCAGGGCTGTCCCCCTCACGGCGATAGCCGTGTCCCCCTCTCTCTAGTCCGACACCCCCACCGCCTCCGCGCCGACCGATACCCCATGCACATCTGCACCAGCGATCTTGCCCGTCTTCGGGAACGCAAACATGACGAGCAGGACGCCCAACCCCGCGATGATGACGATCACGCCGAAGGCGGCGCGGAATGCCTCGAAGGTGGCCTCAATGCTTGCGCCCTCGCCCGCCCGGGTGAGCAGCACGGTCGACACCACCGCCACCCCAATCGCGCCGCCAAGCTCGCGCATCATTTCCACCAGGCCGGATGCCAGCCCAACCGATGGACTACTGACCCCCGCCAGTGCGCCGATTTGGACCGACGGCGCCGAGAGCCCGATCGCCAGGCCGCCGAGGAGCAGGGCCGGAAGCAGATCAACCGGGTAGTCTTCGCCCACTGGCAGCCGGGTCGACCAGGCTCCCGCCAAGCCGAGCAGGAGCATTCCCACGACAAGGAGCCGCTTGATCCCGACCGTCGTCGCTAGCTTCGCTCCAACGATGCTGGCGCCAATGAACGCCGTGACCGAGGTCGCCAGCCAGGCCACTCCTGTCTTCGTCGGGGAGTAGTGGAGCAACTGCTGCATCATCAAGGAGCCGAGAAAGACGAAGGCAAAGAAAGCGCCGCTGAGCAGAAGAGATGCTATATCGGCCGCGACCATCGCCCGGTTCTTGAGGGACGGCAGGGGCACGAGCGGGTGTGCCGTGCGCGACTCGATCGCCACAAAGGCCGCCATCAGCACCGCCGATCCGATGAACATCGCCAGCGTCGACGCCGCGCCCCAGCCGTGGTCCACCGCCCAATCAAGGGTATAGACGAGCAGCAGCAGACTGCCCGTCACCGTTGCCGCCCCCAGGGTGTCGTAGCGGCGGGCCGAGGTCCGGGTCTCATCCCGCGGCAGCAACGTCGCCGCCAGCGCAACCAGCGCCGCCCCGATCGGGACGTTGATGAAGAAGATCCAGCGCCAGCCTGGGCCATCCGTCAGCAGGCCGCTGGCGATCACGCCGACCGACGCCGACGATCCCGCCACCGCGCCGAAGATGCCCAGGGCTTTGTTGCGGTCCGCCCCTTCTCGGAACGTGACCGCCAGGATCGACAACGCCGTCGGCGCCAGCAGCGCCGCGCCAAACCCCTGCAGCCCCCTCGCCCCGATGAGAAGTTCGGCGGACTGGGCTAACCCCGCCAGCAACGATGCGGCCGAAAAGACCGTCGCCCCGGCCAGGAAGATTCGTCGCCGCCCAAGCAGATCGCCGAGGCGTCCACCGAGGAGCAGGAACCCGCCGAGCAGGAGCGAATACGCGATTACTACCCACTGCAACGCGCTCTGCTTCATATCGAGATCGCGCTGGATAGCGGGGAGCGCAACGTTCACGATCGCGACGTCGAGCACCACCATGAATTGAGCGAGACAGGTCAGAGCCAGGACAAGGCCCCGGTTAGGTAGTCGAGAAGTCATGGATTCCCCCAAGATGACTGATTGGGAAGCGATGCGGGGAAGGCAGGGCCTGACCACGTGGGGACGGCTTCGCCGGAGTCAGCGACGCACAGCCCGACGAGATCGGACTCGGAACGCACGAATCAGGTAAAATCTAGTGGCGGGTCAAAGTCCGACTGGGACGTCGTAGGGGCGATGCATGCATCGCCCGGTTCCTTCGCCGGACGGATCGATCCGGCCGCAACTCGGCGCTAGTTCTGCACCGACAGCGGCAACCGCAGTCCGCCACCAGACGATCGCCTACAAACCGGACCATCGACGTGATCTGGTCGTCCGCGAACGAGAGGACCATCACGCCATAGGCCATGAACGGTTCGTCGTCGCGCCATCGGCGGAAGACCGCCACCGCGGGCTGGCGGTTCGCCTGGACGGGAATGAGGCGGAAGCGGTCGAGTCGCCCCTTCATGGGACGGTCTTGAGGAAGTCCTCGATGGCTTCCCTGCCGACAACTCGGAGCGGTTCTGGCGGCATCGTCAGCAGGGCATCCTCGGTCAGGACCGCCACGATGCCGGGACATCGACCGCATGCCAGGCATCGATCAGCCTGCGAACCACCGCGTCCTGCGTCTCCCGCTGCGGGCTTGCGTGGGCACGCGTCAGGCGGCCCGCCGCGCGTGCATCGTCCATAGTCGCCCGCGCCCGTTGCAGAGCGCTGTTCGTGGCCGCGACGCTCGTCTCCAGCATGCCCGCGACCTCGATCGCGGTGTAGCCGATCACATCGCGGAGCAACAAAGCCGCCCGCTGGCGCGGTGGCAGCGTCTGCACCGCCGCGACAAACGCCAGTTCGATCCCCTCCTGCATGACCACGGTCGCGGCGGGATCGGGGGTCGCGCCGATGTGCTCGTCGAGCAAGTGATCGGGATAGGGATGAAGGAGCACCTCGTCGCCCTCCTGCGGGGTGGAGTCGTCATTGCGCCAGTCCAGGCTGGTCGTGCTGATCTCGGCCCGGCGCGCGGGCTGAGCCAGGGCCGACAGGCAGACATTCGTCGCGATCCGGTAGAGCCAGGCCCGGAACGGTGCCCTCGGCTCGAAGCGGTCGATGCTCTCCACGCCCGGAGAAAACTCTCCTGCACGGCGTCGTCGGCATCGTCCAGCGAACCCAGCATGCGGTAACAATGGACGTGGATCTCGCCGTGCAGCCCCGACGTCAGGGCATCGAAGGCCGATTCATCGCCGGCCTGCGCCGCCCGCAGCAACGCCGGTTCGCGCTCCGCCGGATCCTGCGTCTTGCGCTGTCCGTCCCCGGCTCGGCCTGCGTCACGCTCACCCTCGATACGTCCCAAAGCCGTACGATCCGACCTCGCGCAAGAGGAGCCTGGGCGGGAGGTTCGTCGCACCGCTCCCCGATGCCCTCCAGAAAGGCGCGGAACGCCGCCAGTTCCGAGGAGCGGACTGCTATCCTCGGCGTTATCCGACGAGGCGACGTGGACGAAGCTACGCCGTCGTCCAGGACAAACGTCGCGTAGTGGAACCCGGCCGGTGCCGCCAGCCGGAGTTCATCGTAGACATTCCGGACGAGCGCCTCATTTGCGGCGGCTTCCCCGGCCTTGACCTTGTACCGAACCATCACGTTTCGCACGGTGGACCTCCGCGAGTGCCAGGATCAACGACGCCACAACGGCGTCTACCCATGTAACTCGCGATCCACCGTAAACTCATCGGTCCAAGAAACCGAATAGACGCCCTCGCCGCACTACTGGCTCGTAAAGATGACGGACGTATATGCGACACGAGGGCGTAGACGGTGTCGGTCTATGCGCCAGACATGGACATCGTTGTGATACGAAGGTTCCGACCTCGGAAAGGACGGCCGCCCTCGCTCCCCGAGATGCCGGCCTGCCAACGGGTAATCGGAGGTAAGCGCTCCGCGCCCCAGGCCGACGCGCCGCTGAGCGAGTTCCACGGCGCCTCGTCGTCGTAACGCCAGAGCATGCCGCCCGGACCAAGCCCGGAGTGGAGCGCGACCTGGATGGAGAATGCCTGACCTGGCGACAACGTCGGGCCATACCAGAGATGTGGGCTCCGCCCTGCCTGTGGGCTGAGCAGAACGCTGAGGCGCTGCTCTGGACCCTGGAGCCCGATCCAGATTGGCGGTAGTCCGTCATCGACCCCGGCACTGACAAAGGTTTGCGCCGAGCCGCCTGATTCCGGGCAGATACCGCCGATCTGCCATACCCGGAGCAGCGGATCGGTAGCCTCATCACGCTCCGCCAGGGCAGGCCAGGTCGAAGATGCCGGAAGACGCGGCGGCCAATCAAGTGATTCGCGGATGCGACCCTCATCGTCGAGCACCTGATAACGAAGGCCTCCGGCATCGAGCGCCACCTGCATCGCGTGCAGGTACTCGGTTTCCGGCATGCGATGCTTGGTCCCGGCGCCAGCGGTCACCAGATGGAGGACGCCATCGACCACCCGTGCGTCGAACGCCAGCATGTGACTTCCGAAGTAGGCATCGACCCGATGACGCACAAGCAGGTCCCAGAGTGCGCGGCCATTGGCATGCTCCACCTCTCGCTGGTACTCGCCTCCGAACCCATTGATCGGGAACACCGGATGATGTCCGAACACCAGGCGGTACAGGGCGTCCGCGTGCTGTGCCAGGATGGCGTCGAGCCAAACCGTCTCCACGCCCCCTCGCCGAGCCCGGTAAACATCGTGTTCACGAATACGAGGAGCAGGTTGTCGCGCCGCACCGCATAGGTGAGGTGCGCCTGGTCTTCAGGACCGTTGGCCGGCAGATGGCCCATCACGTCCTGGAAGACACGCTCGCTCATGGCGTCGTACGTCGTGTGATTGCCGGTGGTGTGGTAGAGAGGTATGGCAGTGCGATCCAGCCAAGCCATCTCTACCCCCAGCCAGTGGCGCCACTGGCTGCGCAGGTGTGCCTCGCTGGTCGTCAGTCCGATGACCTCATCACCAAGGAAGCAGATGAATTCGGGTGGCGGATCCAGGCGGGCAACCACCGCGTTCACCGCGGCAGTCGTGGCCTCATGGACACCACCTGGCACTCCCGAGCAGCTATCGCCATAGACCACAAACTGATGACCGGTCATGTCTCGTGGCTGCAGACCAGAGATCGCCACGTCGGTGTTCATGGGGAAATCCGCGGGGAGCGCACGCGGAGAACCCCATCGGACCGTGGAGGATGGCCAATGTCGGGTGTCTGCCTGGGGACGCTGTCGCGTTCTGCCCAGACTATGGACTCGGTGATCCAAAAGCCTTGCAATCAATCTGGTCGTGCTCCTACGGCAGCGGCACCAGCTCCAGTTCGGCCCGGCGCGGTGAGCCGCCGATTCGCGCCGGATGATTCCACCCAATCGCCGCATCCCCTCCGCCGATCCGGATCGGCGAGACCGAGCTGAAGCAGAGGCGGATCTCATCGCCGCCGGCGTCATCGGCGTAGAAGTGCTCCCCGGCGGCAAAGGTCACGCCTGCCGCCGCGGCCTCGCGCAGCAGCGCCCGGCCCGAGAGCCCCGGGCCAAGCCGGCACCAGAGGAAGAGCCCCCCGTCGACCCGCCGGGTCGAGATCGCGCCCTGGGGAATCTCGCGGGTGATCGCGTGCAGCATCGCCTGCTGGCGCAGGGCGTGCTCGGCCCGCAGCCCGGCCAGGTGCTCGTCGTAGACACCCGAGACCAGCAAGTCCGCCACGGCAAGCTGGATCAGCCCGTTCGTGGAGACGTCCGTAACCCCTTTGATCTGGGTCAGGTGGTCGATGATCGCCGGGGCGGCCGCCAGCCACCCCAACCGAAGCCCGCTGGCCAGCGTCTTGCCAAAGGTGCCGATGTGGATCACCAGATCGCCCTTATCGAGGGCAGCCAGCGTCGGAGGAGGTGGACCGTTGAAGCCCAGTTCCCGGTAAGGATCGTCCTCCACCACCGGCAGGCGGTGGCGGGCGCCAGATCCAGCAGCTCGCGCCGGGTCCGCTGGTTCAGCGTGACCCCGGTCGGGTTGTGAAACGTCGGGCAGGTATAGAGCAGCTTGGGCCGGTAGCGCAGGAGCAGATCGTCCAGCTCGGACAGATCGCCGCGACGCACGTCCCACCCGACCAACCGTACCCCGGCGGCCCGAAACGCCTGGATCGCCCCAAGGTAACCTGGCCGGTCGAGCACGACCACGTCCCCCGGGTCGACCAGGCAGCGGGCGATCAAATCGAGCCCCTGCTGCGCGCCAGAGAGGATCATCACCCGCTCGGGATCAATCCCGCTCCGGGACGCAATCGCCCGGCGCAGCCGGGGCAGCCCCTCGACCGGAACAAGCCCCAGAGCCGACTGCGCCTCACGCTCCAGCACCCGATCCGTCATAGCTCGAAAGGCATCGATTGGGAAGCAGTCCAATGCCGACGCGCCCGCGGCGAAGGAGATCATCGATGGATCGGTGGCTGACCGGATGAGACCTCGCATCGTAAGGTCGCCCGGCGTGCTGGAGCGCGGGCCAGCTTGCCCCGCCAGGCGAACGGCGCCCCCCGCGCCACCTCCGCCGCCGGCCCCGGCTCCGCGCAGACAAAGGTGCCCCGCCCGACGAAGCCGCGCACCAATCCTCGCGCCTCCAACTCCCGGTACGCGTTGACCGTCGTCGTCCGGCTGACCCCGAGCTGGAGCGCCAGATCGCGCTCCGATGGCAGCCGCGCCCCGGCCGGGAGCGCCCCGGCGGAGATCGCCCCTGCCAGGGAGGATGTCAGTTGCAGGTAGAGCGCCCCACCGGACGACCGGTCGAGCGGAAAATCCAAGAAGTCCATACGGTCCATTTTGGATCGAGGATCGGCATTTTGGAAGGTCCAATTGAGGATTGGCGCTTATCACGCCAGACCAATGGCCCGAATATGGCTGCCGGTGGTCGCGATTGGCCGATGAGGTGAAGGGAGCGCGGGTGGTTGCTGAGGGCGCTGTGCTAGCACCGCGAATCGCCCAGGTTACAGGGGGCTACACCGAGCAACGGCGGCCGTGGCGAGCCGAACTGCGTCGGGGCTACAAAACGATGCTCCCGCTCTGGCTCGGCGTGGCCCCGTTCGGCTGACTTACGGGGTCCTGGCCCAGCAGGCCGGCTTCGGCGCGATCGAGACCCAACTCAGCTCGATGCTCATCTACGCCGGAGCGGCCCAGATGGCGATGATCTCCCTCTTCGACGACGGCTCCGCCTTCATCGCGATCATCCTGACGACCTTCGTCCTCAACCTGCGCCACATCCTCTATGGCCTCTCGCTCTCCCGCGAGCTGGGCAGCGGTACGGTGCGGCCACGCCGGCCAGTCCTGGCCACGGTCCTGACTGATGAGTCCTATGGGATCGCCGTCGCGGACGGACAGAAAGGCGACCCCGGCCGCCGGGCCGACGCCTTCCTCTTCGGCGCCAGCATCAGCCTCTACACCCCATTCACGCTGTCGACCCTGACCGGCATCGCCCTGGGCGGCGTCTTGCCCGACGCCGAAAGGCTTGGGCTGGAACTGGTCTTTCCGCTCTCGTTCGCCGTCCTGCTCCTGCCTCTGCTCCATACCCGGCGCAAGGTCGCCGTGGCCCTAGTAGCGGCTGTCCTGGTGCTGGCCGCCGGCCAGATCTCGACGGAGGCGTGGCCTTGCTCGTCGCCACCATCGGCGGCGCGGGCCTCGGGGCGATGCTCGATGGCCGGGCGGCCCGGACATGACGGAACGCCTCCTTCTGGTTGCCGTCATCGCTGCCCTGACCTACGCGACCCGTTACGCAGGCTTCACCCTTGGCCGGCTCGGCGGCCAATCGATGCCGCCCACGCTCGAACGGTTCCTCAACTACGTCCCGATCGCCGCCTTCGCCGCCCTCGTCGCCCCTGGGGTCTCCGACGGCCCCGGCACCCTGACCTCCCGGGTGACCGCGATCGGCATCGCCGCGGCCGTCGCGCTGCGATTCAAGCGCCTGTGGGCGCGCTGATCCTGGGCATGGCCGGATTCTGGGTCGCGGATTTCCTCGTGGGTTGATCGCTGGTCGGGTCAGGAAATGCCGCATGCCGCGCCAACACGGCGGCGTACGGCGGGTTGTCCGGGGTGAAGCCCAGACTGTCGATGAATCGCCAGCCCGGCCTCGGTTACGGGCAGGCGTCGTCGTTGGGGTCGGTCACGTCGCATTGACCGCTCGGTTGGTCGGCGCAGCAGGAGTTGGACACGCCGCGGCGTGGTTGGCAGGCGCCAAACCCCGGGTCCCGAACAGACGCTCAGGCAGCCAAGTTAAACTTGATTCGGTCGGTGACACACGCCGTGGTACGTCGGGCAGTCATCGATGAACAGATGACTGGCGCCGTAGGAGGCTGCCGGGGTGTTCGGCCCCGTGCACATCCTCCCCGAAGGTCATGTCGATGCCATCGTTATCGGCGAGGATCCGGACATCGTAGGTTGAAGACGCCGGTGTTCTCCTCGTACCGCGGAGATCGGGAGCTCGACGACCAGAATCTCTTCGCCGCCGCCGGGGGTCGCCGCGACCAACGCGGCGTTCGGCGGATTTGCCGGTGTGAAACCTAGACCATCGGAGGTGCTCCGCGGTTGGCACGGTCCCGACCAGGCGCCGCGGCCGTCCGAAAGGAGATCGTTTGGCCGACGTCGACAGTTCCAGGACCAAGACGCCCGTCTCCGATTCCTTTGGCGACAGCAAGCCTGCCGAGAAACCTGCACGAAGAGAAATTGAGCATCGCCGTCTGCCGTACCCGCTGCCGGAGTGGCGTCGTCAGCAAAGACCGCACGGTGATCGCTCATCGTGCCGGCGCTCACCCCGCTGCGCACATAGAAGCCGAGGCGCTCGAACCACGCGTGAACCATGCGGCGATCCTTTCTCTTGCCGTCAGGCGGACGCGCGGCGCCGACGGCCGATGAACCGGGACCCAGCTTAGGTCGAAGACCGGCAGCTCTCAGGGGCGGAAAGATGTAATTGCCTGGGCGCGATGGGTCAAAATTGTGTGCTCCATGTGGCCCGGTGCGGCGCCTGAGGAGGCCAGCCACTGGTCGTAAACATCTCCGCGAAGTCGTCGTGGCACATCGGGGCATAGTGCGGGCTGGCGCAGGCTAAGCGCTCCCAGCG
>CAWKIA010000044.1:0-23312 GCA_963849635.1 uncultured Chloroflexia bacterium
CGAGGGGCTGGTCCTCGGGCGATCGATCGACGACCCCTGGCGTGTCATTTCATGCCTGGTCGGCTGCGCAGAGCTGGCGAGCAGCCAGGGGGAAGCGACTCGCGCCGCCCGCATCTTCGGCGCGTCGGCGGAGCTCCGCGCTGCGTTCGAGCTCCCGCTGACGCCCGCGACCCAGGTCCTCCACGACGGTTGGGTCGCGACCGTTCGCCGGCGGCTCGGCGGCGTGGCGTTCGAGCGCGCCTGGGCGTCCGGTGCCGCCCTCCCGATCGACGAAGCGATCGCCGAGGGACTGGCGGTGGCCGAGGCGGCGAGCCGCCTGCCGAACCGCCGGCAGCCGGTTGGTCCCCTCGAGCTCTCGCCGCGCGAGCGGGAAACTCTGGCGATGCTGGTCGCGGGGCGGACGGACCGCGAGATCGCCGAAGCCCTCGGGATCAGCCGGCGGACGGCCGAGACCTATGTTTTCCGCCTGTGTGCCAAGCTCGGTGTCGAGGGCCGGACTGCCGCCGTCGCCTCCGCCTTCCGCCTCGGGCTCGTCTGACCGCTCCCCATCACGGTCACCCGTCGGGACCCGGCCCGCGCTGGCCGCAACGCCCGACATCTCGATCCGTACCCGCGATGTCGTATTTCCCCGGACCCGCGCGCATCGCGCTCGCCTTACGCTCGGGCTGGGGTGCCGACGACGACGCGGTGATGCGACGGTCGCCCATCGACCATCCGCGGGGCGCGCGCCGGATGGCCCGCGGCTCGACTGCCGTGTCCGCTGCCCACCGAAAGGAGCATCCGTGGACGGTCACCGCTTCGACGATCTGGTTCGCCGGTGCGCGGCCGGTGTCTCTCGCCGCGATGTCCTCGCGGGGGTCGCCGGCGCCGCCCTGGCCGCCCTGGCCGCTCCTGGGCGTGCCGCGGCCGCCTGCCTGCGGAACAACCGGCCCTGCCCCGACCACGCCTCCTGCTGCTCGCACTACTGCCAGCCGCACCGCGGCCGCAATCGCTGCGCTGCCTGCGCCAGTGGCATCGTCTGCGGCGACGTCTGCTGCCCGGAGGGCGCCCTCAACGCGTGCACCGCGATCGGTGGCTGCCTCTGCCCGGATGGGACGCTCTACGATGCATCGGAGAACGTCTGCCGGCCGTGCGCCGGCGGGGAGGGTGCCTGTGCGACGAACGACGACTGTTGCTCGGACACTTGCTGCGGCGGCGGCTGCTGCGCTCTGGGGCAGACCTGCACGGCGGACGGGCGCTGCGCCATCCAGTGCGACGATAACGGCGACTGCCCCGGCGACGAGGTCTGCTGCGCCGGCGTCTGCACGATCTTGGAAGAGTGCTTCTGCCCGCCGGGTTTGGCGTGCGACGGATCAGCCACCTGCAGTCGGTGCGGCAGCCGCACCTATACCACCGAGGGGACCTGCTGCCCGTTCCCGCTCGTCGGTTACTGCTGCACCGACTCGTCGCCGGGTGCGGGCGACGGGTTCGCCCTTTGCTGCCACCGCGACAATTGTCCCCCCTGCCCGGACGGGAGTTCCTCGGCCAAGGGCGGAACCTTCACCCACTGTGACACGGAGGAAAGCGGCGATTGCTGCGCGCCCGGTGATTTTCCAGGCGGCAGTGCGCACGCGACGGCTCCATGCTGTCTCGCTCCCGGCGAGGCGTGCGACCGTGAAGTGCCTTGCTGCGGAGCGTGCGACGCCGCCGGCGTCTGCGCGTGCTTGGCGCTGGACGAGCCGTGCAACCTGGACTTCGTAGGGCTGGGGTGTTGCCCGGGGATGTCCTGTTTTGGGGACACGGGCCGCTGCACCCTCTCCTCGTAAGCGTGAACTCGGTGAGCGCCTGGGAATGCGCAAAGCGGCTAGCGAGTCCGCAGTCCACGGACCGCAAGCGGCCTCTGCTTGGCCACCTGGAGACAGGAGGAAAGATGTCGACCGGACCATCTACCGCAGCGGTCGTTGTCGCGCTCCTGCTGTTCGGCGCCGTTGGTATGGGCACAGTCCGCGCCGCGCCGGGGGACCCGCCGGCGCCGACCCGCCCCGATCCGTGCTCGACGGTCCTCGCCGGCGATTACGACGGCGACGGTCTCTCCAACTACCGGGAGTGCCAGCTCGGCACCAGTCCCGTGTTGGACGACACCGACAACGACAACCTCTCCGACCCCGACGAACTGACCTTCGGCTCCAACCCGACCAACCCCAACACCGACGGTGACGCCGTCCGGACGGCTGCGAGGTCAGGTGGAAGAACGCCTACGGCCTGCCGCTCGACCCGGTCGTCCCCAACGCCGACAGCGACGGCGATTCGATCCCGAACGCCATCGAATCCTGGGGCGGCACAGACCCGTACAGCAATGACACCGACCAGGACGTGCTGCGCGACGGCGACGAATGGAACATCTGCCCCCGTAAGGCGGGGCCGAACCAGGGACCCGCCTTCGCCCTCGATCCCGACCGCGACGACGACGGCCTCCTCGACGGGATCGAGGTCGTCTCGACCGGGACCGACCCGAACGAGTGGGATACCGACGGGGACGGGTGGTCGGACTATACCGAGGTGTTCGACTACGGCACCGATCCGCTCGACGCGAGCGACAAGCCGAGCGGCTATCCGCCCGACCACCCGTAGCGATCCGACAACGGCCCCGGGAACCGGTCGGCATGGGCTCAGGTCGGCACGTCCACGACCTGAGCCCAACGCCGGGCCGATCTACCAGGGGATGCGACAGATTTCTCTGAAGATCTACAACAGTAACCGTTGAAGATGATAGCCAGAGGCAGAGAGATCCGAACGCGGCCCCGACGTCCCAGCCCCCTTCAGGGAGGCTATCTTGGATATCACGGGATCTTTAGCCCCGGGCGAAGCCTGGATGGCGCGGCCCTGCGCTGGCTCGCGCCATCGACTCGGCGCCTCGTCTTCCCAAAATGCGCTACGACGCCACCTCCAGATTGATCTCCCCGACCATGGTGTTGATGTCGAACCGGAGCGTCGGGGCCGCCTCGTCATAGGCGGCGGTGACATAGGCATCGCCGTCACGTTCGAAGCCGTCCGCGTCGACGTCGCCCAGCATCGTATCGGCATCGATCCGGACGCTGGCGTCCGCCGGAACGATCAAGGTCACAGTGCCGGCCTCCGAATCGATCGCCGCGTCGAGATTCTGCTCCCAATCCGCCCCGGTAAGATCGATCTTGATCTCGCCCGCGTTCGTCTCGACATCGAGCGTGCGCACGTCGAGCCCGCCCAGGTTGAGTTCGCTCGAACCGGTGTCGAGATCGACCTCTAGATCGAGCGGAACGTCTGGAGCGAGCTGGACATCCCAGCGATTGCCGTCATTCTCCCCGATATCGTCGAAGTCGTTGAAGTCCAGATCGCCGAAGTCGCCCGGCTGCTGCACGTCCAGAACCCCGTTCTGCCCGTCGAGCTGGTAGTTCACCTCCGGGCGCCATTCATCGTCGTCGAAGGTGAAATCGCCGCGAAAGAGATTGGTACTGCCGGCCGCGGCCGGGTCGATCTTGAGGACGCCGAAATCCATATCGAGTTCGGCATTCACCGAGGTCGCCGCATCCCGCGGGACGGTCTGCTGCTCCGATGTCGCGGCCCGGGCCGAGTCGGACAGGCCGGTGAAGGCGGGAATGGAGAGCGCCAGAAGTCCCAGGCCGATCAGCCCGGCTTTCCGACCATGTCCCATCGTGGCGTTGTGCAAAGTCATGTGTGTCCTTTCGATCTGGTCTTTGAATGCGGTAAAGCGTTCCGGCAACCATCGGTGTTGCTCTTGAACGATGGTAGGGATCGGCTGTGGCTCCGGTGTTTCCGGTGGATCGCGAAAGTGTGTCGTCTCGATGGCAGAAGCCGCCGGCACGGTGGCCCAACAGGCGTTCTCTGCTCCGACCGGCGCTACATCATCAGGGGCATCGCCACCTATGGGACCTGGAGGCGTACGATCTTCCTGTCTATCGCCGCTTGTCTAGGACCAATGGGGCATCCGTCCGGCTATACATTTGGGGTAATACTTCTAGGCGCGGACGAAGAATTCCAATAGAATCGAGTCCTCTGCAGATACTCAGAACGGCTCGTCTTAGGTGGGACGATGGGGACCTTGTGGCCGCGAAACGAACCTTACCCTCTGCCAGTTTCGCGGCCATCGCTCGTCGATCTCGATCGGCAGCCGCCGCCCTTGCCCATCCCACTGACCCCGCTAATCGGCCGGTCGGTCGAGACGGCCGACGCTGCATCCCTGCTCCGGCTCCCGGAGATCCGGCTCCTCACGCTGACCGGAGCTGGTGGGGTCGGTAAAACACGGTTGGCGCTCCGACTTGCGACAGTGCTCGAACCGGAGTATCCCGACGGCGTCTGGTTTGTCCCGCTGGCGCAGGTCGTTGACCCCGAGCAGGTGGCATCGGCGATCACCCTGGCGCTCGGTCTCAGCGAAGCCGACGAGCGTGCTCCTCTGGCTCGGCTTGCAACGTATCTCCGCGGTCCGCGACTCCTGCTCGTGCTGGACAATTTCGAGCAGGTCGTGGCGGCCGGGTCGCTCTTGCAGGACCTCCTCGCCGCCTGCCCGTCGCTCAATATCCTAGTTACTAGCCGGATCGCGTTACGGGTCGAAGGAGAGCAGGAGTATTCGGTTCCACCGCTCCCCCTTCCCGACCCGCACCGGCTGCCGCCGCTGGAAGAGCTGGCGCGGAACCCCGCGGTTGCACTTTTCATGTACCGCGCCCGAGCGGTGGATCCCAGGATTGTCCTCACCGACGATAATGCCGCCCCCGTCGCTGCGCTTTGCGCCAAGCTAGATGGCCTTCCCCTGGCGATAGAGCTAGCGGCGGCTCAAAGCAAGGTCCTCTCCCCCCGGGCGATGCTCAGCCGGATGTCCGGCCGGCTGGGTCTCCTAGGCGGCGGCGGACCGGGCCGTCCCGCCCGTCAGCAGACAATGCGGGCCGCCATCGCCTGGAGCCATGACCTGCTCACGCCCGAGGAGCAGGTGTTGTTCCGCCGTTTGGCGGTGTTTTCGGGCGGCTTCCCGCTCGCGGGCGCCGAGGCGGTGGGCGCCGAGGAAGACGCGTCGTCTCCCCCCGTCCTCCATCTCGTTGGCGCGCTCGTGGACAAGAGCCTCCTGCGCCCGGACGACGAGGTCGACGGCGAGCGTCGCTGCTCCATGCTGGAGACGGTCCGTGATTTCGCCCTTGAACGCCTGGAGGCAAGTGGCGAGGCCGATGCGATCCGGCGGAGGCATGCCGAGTGGTGCATCGCACTGGCGGAGCAAGCCGCCGCGTCCTTCTCCGCGGTTGCTCCTGGCCCATGGGGGATCCGGCTCGGGTGGGATCTGGACAACCTCCGCGCTGCCTTCGCAACGCTCGATGCCAACGGGGACGCCGAAGCGATGCTGCATCTGAGCACCGCCCTGGAGCCATTCTGGTCGGCCTTGAGCAACGAGCGCGAGGGATTCCGGTGGGTGACCCGCGCGATCGAGCTGAGCGGTGGCGATCCGACGCCGGCCCGTACCCGCGCCACCGTTCTGGCAGCGCGTCTGGCAACCTCCCTGTGTGATTACCCATCCGCGACCGCCTTGGCCGGGGAGAGCGTCGCCCACGCCGAAATGACGGGCGGTGTCCAGAGCCTCGCGGACGCCGTCTGTCTATTGGGCAACATTGCCCGCGGCGTTGGCGACGAGGCCTCGGCCCGCAATCGGTACGAGGACGCGCTGAGGCGCTACCGGGCGCTCGACGACCTCCCTAATGTCGCCTACACACTGGTTCAACTCGGGAAGCTGGGTGATCTCGGCACGTTTGATCGGCCCGGAGATCCTGCTCATCAGGCCTGCGCGGTTGCGCGGTGCGAAGAGGCGCTCCAGATCTATCGGGAGTTGGAGGACACCGGCGGCCTCGCCCGAGCGGTGCACCAACTCGGCCATCTGGCCTACAGGCAGCGGGACTATCCTCGTGCCGTCCGGCTTGCGGGCGAGGCGCTTAGCCTGCGCTGGGAGCATCGCAACCTTACCGACGCCGCAACCTCCTTCGAGGACATCGCCGACATCGCCGGGATGACGGACCATTCCGAGCTGGCTGCCCAGCTCTATGGCACGGCGGCAGCGCTCCGGGAATCGCACGGTGTGCCGATCTGGCCGGCCTATCGGGAGGCACACGACCGCGAGGTCGACGTCACGAGGCAGGCGCTCTCGCCCAGCACCTTCGCGAACGCCTGGGCCGTCGGTCGCGCGATGGCGCTGCAAGACGCCGTGACGGATGCACTGGCGTTCGTCCAGGCGTTTCAGGATCGGAGTTCCAGCCCGAACCCCGCGCCCGCTCCGCAGACGGCCGAGAGTGCGGCGAAGGGGCTGACACCGCGTGAGTTAGAGGTGCTGCGGCTCGTCGCGGCCGGCCACTCCAACCGGGCCATCAGCGAGGCGATGTTCGTCAGTATCCCGACGGTGAAGGGCCACGTCACCGGGATCATGACCAAGTTGGGGCTCGATTCCCGCTCCGCCGTGACGGCCTACGCGTTCCGCCACGGCCTGGTGTAGTCCTCTCTTGGCGGATATCCGTCGGGGCCACGTCGCGTCCGGTACCTCGGTCGGATCGCGCGGGGCCACGCTCGGTGGCACGTCGCGAGTCCGGTTCCACCTGCTTAATTGCCGTAATACCAACCTTTCCAGCGGAGCGAGTCGGCCGAAATTGGCAATCGGGACCGCTTGACACCCATTCGGGCTGTCTGTAGATTGAGGTCAACAATTGAAGAGTGCTGCCTTATCACGAGAGGTGGAGGGAGACGGCCCTGTGAAGCCCGGCAGCCTGCGCGCCACGCGCAAGGTGCCAATTCCGGCAGAGTGATCTGCGAGATAAGGGAACGGCGTTAACTGCCGCATCCCCTGCTCGTCCGCAGGGGATGTTTTTGGTTAACCGCCGCGCTCTCGCCGTCCGCAGCATACGGAGCACCCAGCCGGTTGCTTCGGGACGAGCCTCACGGCCGCGTCCCTGGCTTCGGCTACGCTCCGGTGCGGACGGCGAGCGGAGGATTGAACGTGGAGCATCCGACACCCGCCGACCCGCGGGTGAACCCGTCCGACGCCGGCTATGACACCGAGCGGCGCGGGCGTTTGCACATCGTGGCGCCGGTCAGTCCGACCGCGCCGAACGCCCCCGCCCAGCCGCGCCATCCTGAAGCGGACGGCGAGCTGCGCTACGCCGAACTGGGTCCGATCGACCTGGAGTGGGGCGGCCACCTGCAGAACATCACCCTCGCCTACCGCACCTGGGGCGAGCTCAATGCCGCCGGGGACAACGCGGTCCTCGTCCTCCACGCCCTGACCGGCGATAGCCGGGCCGGTGGCGAAGGCGGCTGGTGGGAGCCCCTCATCGGTTCCGGTCTCGCCCTGGACACCGACCGGGCCTTCGTCGTCTGCGCCAATGTCCTCGGCGGCTGCCAGGGCAGCACCGGACCATCCTCCCTCGATCCGCTCACCGGCCGCCCCTACGCGATGCGCTTTCCCCTGATCACGATCGGCGACATCGTTGCGTCCCAGCGGCGCCTGGTCGAACGCCTCGGCATCACCAAGCTGCTCGCCATCGGTGGCTCGATCGGCGGTTTCCAGGCGATCGAATGGGCCACTCGCCATCCGGATCTCGTCTCCGCCGTCGCCCCCCTGGCCTCCACCGGCGCCCTGGGGGCGCAGGGCATCGCGATCCACAGCGAGGTCGGCCGCCGGGCGATCATGGCCGATCCCGAATGGCGCGGTGGCGAATACCAGAGCGAAGGCACCTCCCCGACCCAGGGACTCGCGATAGCCAGGATGGCGGCGATGGTCGCCTACCACAGCCGCGAGAGCATGGACATGCGCTTCGGGCGCAACCCCGCCACCCGGCCCAGCATCTACCCGGCCTTCGGCACCACCTTTGATGTCGAGGGGTACCTGCACTACCACGGTCAGGCGCTGGTCCGCCGCTTCGACGCCAACTCGTACCTCTACCTGACCAAAGCCATGGACCTCTACGACGTCGGTCGCGACGGTGGCGAAACCCACTGGCTCAGCCAGATCACCGCCCCGGTCCTGCTCATGGGCGTCCGCTCCGACTGGCTTTTCCCACCGGACGCGATCCGCGATTTCGCGGACCGGCTGGCCTCCCTCAGGAAGGACGTGACATACGCGGAACTCGATTCTCCACACGGCCACGACGCCTTCCTCAAGGAGTGGGACATGATGACGCCGATCATCGGTCGCTTCCTCGACCGGGTGATCGCGTAAGTCCAACTCCATCCCATCCCACATAGGCTCTTCATACGAAGCGCGACCGTCCTGCCGGGGCCATGTCGTCCCCGGTCGATACCTCTAGTCCGAACCGTTAGGAGGACACTCGTGAGCGATACCGACCAGTCAGCCCCTCTTGGATTCGAGACCCAGGCGCTCCATGCCGGCCAGACGCCAGATCCCACAACTGGTGCACGCGCTGTCCCGATCTATCAAACGACGTCATACGTCTTCAACGACTCCGAGCACGCCCGCAGCCTGTTCGCGCTGGAGCAGTTCGGCAACATCTACACCCGGATCATGAACCCGACCACCGATGTCCTGGAGCAGCGGATCGCCGCCCTCGAAGGTGGTATCGGCGCCCTCGCCTTCGCCTCCGGCCAGGCGGCCGAGACCCTGTCGATCCTCAACATCGCCGGCGCGGGCGACGAGATCGTCTCCACGACGAGCCTCTACGGCGGTACCTACAACCTCTTCGCCCATACCCTGCCCAAGCTGGGCATCTCGGTCAAGTTCGTCGAGCCGAACGCGGCCGCGGTCGCCGAGGCGATCACCGACAAGACGAAGGCCGTCTACTCCGAGACGGTCGGCAACCCCGACCTGCTCACCCTCGACATCGAAGCGGTCGCCAACGCTGCCCACGCCGCCGGCGTCCCCCTGATCCTCGACAACACCATCCCGACGCCGTACCTGGTCCGCCCGATCGACCACGGCGCCGACATCGTGATCCACTCCCTGACGAAGTTCATCGGTGGCCACGGCAACTCGATCGGCGGCGTCGTCGTCGACGCCGGCAAGTTCGACTGGGCCGCCTCCGGCCGCTTCCCCGGCTTCACCGAGCCGGACGAGAGCTACCACGGCCTCGTCTTCGCCAACCTGCCGGAGCCGCTGCGCTCGATGGCGTTCATCCTCAAGCTCCGGGTTCAAGGCCTGCGCGACATCGGTGCCGCGATCTCGCCATTCAACTCCTTCCTGGTCCTGCTAGGCGTGGAGACGCTGCCGCTCCGCATGGAACGCCATTCGCAAAACGCCCACCAGGTCGCCCGCTTCCTCACCGAGCACCCAAAGGTGACCTGGGTCAACTACCCCGGGCTCCCAGCCCACCCGGCCTACGCGACGGCGACGAAGTACTGGCGCGACGGCCTCTTCGGCGCGATCCTCGGCTTCGGCATCAAGGGTGGCCTGGACTGCAGGCCGGACCCTGATCGATAACGTGAAGATCTTCTCCCATCTGGCTAACCTGGGAGACGCCAAGTCCCTGATCATCCACCCGGCTTCCACAACCCACTCCCAGCTCGACGAGAACGCCCAGCAATCCACGGGCGTCACCCCGGACTACGTCCGCCTCTCCGTCGGCCTCGAAACCGTCGGCGACCTCATCGCCGACCTGGAGCAGGCCTTGGCGAAGGCGTAGAGACGACGGCCCTCACCCCGGCCCTGCGGGCCACCCCTCTCCCTTGACGAGGGAGGGGGGACGTGAAAACCCGCGCGTATGCCCGGGGAAAGGCTCCCCCTCTCCCGCGCACGGGAGAGGGGGCTGGGGGTGAGGGCTGTTTCCCCGTGCTTGACATCACCAAACGCTGTTGTAGGATGGCCCAATCCTAAACGCAGGCGCATGCGTTGGCCTCCGGGGCACTTCGACGAGCTTTTGACCGGCACTCGTTGTGGCGGTCATCGAAGCGACCGTGCCTTCATTGCGCACAGTGCGTTTCCCGGATTGGCCGGGTGTCTGCTAACCGGCTGGACGCTGGTTCGCCACATGACGGAGGCGCAACATGACAGAGGGTCGCAAAGCGGGACTGACCAGTCGACGCGGACTCATGCGCACAGGGGCGGCGCTTTCGGGCGCCGTCGGCGCCGGACTTGCGATGCGCGGTGTCCGCGCGGCGGACAGCATCGACGATAGCCTGCTCAAACGTGTCCTCGACCGAGGCAAGGTGATCGTCGGCACGGGCGCCACCAACCCGCCTTGGCACTTCGAGGATGAGTCCGGCAAGCTCATCGGCATGGACGTCGACATGGCCAAGGAGCTCGCGATCGGCCTCTTCGGCATCGAAGAAGATCCACTTGCCAATGACGACGAGCATGTCCGCGGCCTGGTCGAGTTCGTGGTTCAGGAGCCGAACGCCCGTATCCCCAACTTGCTCACCGACAAGGTTGACGTCGTCATTCAGTTCATGACGGTGAATGTCAACCGGGCGACGCAGGTTGAGTTCACTATTCCGTATTACCGCGAGGCGACGACATTCCTGCTCCCACCGGATGCTCCCTACAGCACCATCGCCGAGATGCAGGGCCAGGGCCTGACCATCGCCGTTCTCCAGAACGTCGCCGTCGAGCAGTCGACGCTCGGGCAAGTCCCCGACGCGACGGTCGACCAGTACCCATCGATCGCTGACGCGATCGCCGCAATGGACGCGGGTCGAGCCGACGCGGCCGGGGTCGACCTTCCAGTGGTAAGTGGTTCGCGGCGGCGACACCTGGCAAGTACAAGTTCACTGACGGCTACAACTCGCAAACTACGCGGCCTCGGTCAAGCCTGGCGACCAGATCTGGCTGAACTTCGTCAACTCCTCTTTCCACGAAGCAATGGTCGGAATCAACAACGCGCGATATCGGGCATCGTTCAAGCAGTGGTTCGGCGAGGATCTTCCGTTGCCAACGGTCGGATTCCCGCTCGAATTCCGTTAGAACGCTCTCCACACCGCCGGACCGAGCGCTCGGTCCGGCGGTGCCTTCTCTCTGTTGAGCGCACCCTCACGCCGGTACCACGGGACTGCCCATGCTGACAGAGATTCTGTCATCTCCATTATTCATTGATCTCCGTTTGCCGTATCAACTGCGTTGGGAATACGTCACCGACCACAAAGAATGGTTTATCGACGGGTTGATTCTCGCTATTTGGATGTCGTTCTTTGCGCTTTTTTTCGGATGCGTGATCGGTCTCATTTGCGCGTTTGCGAGGTCGTCGGGTAACCGCATTCTCTCGGCGCTCGTGACCTGCTACGTCGAACTCATCCGGAATGTGCCCCTCCTTCTCCTGGTCTTCATTTTCTACTTCGGCCTGCCCCAGGCCTTCCCGCGTGGCTCGGGCGAGCAAGAGTTCATCCTGAAACTGCTGCCGACTCCGGAGCGTACGTTCACGGTCGCGCTTTCGATCTACGCGGGCGCCTATCTGACCGAGATCTTCAGCTCCGGCATCCTCTCGGTCAGCCGCCGCTACATGGACGCGGGCCGCTCGCTCGGGCTGAGCCGGTTTGCGCTGGCTCGCTACGTCGTTGGCCCGATCATGTTGCGCACCGTCCTGCCTTCCTTGAGCAACACCTTCATCTCGTTGTTCAAGGACACCGGCGTCGCCTTCTTCATCGGCTCGCGCGACCTTAGCTTCGCCGCAAATAAGGTCAACACCGACTTCTTTCGCCCGATCGAGGGCTGGGCCGCCGCCGGCGTGCTCTACCTGCTCACCGCCTGGACGATTGCGATCGTGTTGCGCTTCGCCGAAAGCAGGATCAAATGGAGCGTCTGACGCACGACGTGTGTACCCATGCGCTGCGTCCTACGGGAGGCGCTGCGAGATGGACGTAGTCTGGGACAACCGCGAGCTGCTCTGGCAGGGACTGAAGTACACCTTCAAGCTCTTCGCCGTGGTGCTCGTCATCGGAACCGCGCTGGGGATCGTCTTCGGACTCGGATTGCTCTACGGCCATGTGGTGATCAGGGGCGTGATCCGCGCCTACGTCGATATCCTGCGCGGAATGCCGCTCATCGTGACCATCTTCTTGATCTTCTACGGGTTGTCCGCCTACGAGATCAACTTCAGCCCGTTCCAATCCATCGCGCTGGCCCTGTCGATCTTCACGGCCGCGCACATGGCGGAGATCGTCCGCGGCTCCGTCGGCTCGATCCCGGCCGGCCAGACAGACGCCGCCAAGTCCATCGGACTCACCTTCTGGCCCCGTATGCGCTGGGTCATCTTGCCCCAGGCCGCTCCCCTCATGATGGGGCCGTGGACCAATCTCGCGGTGGATGTCTTCAAGTCCACCTCGCTCGCCATCCTCGTCAGCCAGGCGGACTTCCTCTTCTCGATCCAGAAGCGCGCGATTGCGGAACGCGCCTACCTCGACTTCTACTTCGCCGCGATGGTGGTCTATTTCGTCTGCTGCATGGCGATCTCCCAGGCTGGTCGGTGGGCGACTCGGCGGATGCGCGTCGGCCTGGCCTCGGGATGATGCTGGAAAGGACGCTCACGCCGTGACGGCAACCGGTTTGGACAATGCCTCGCCCCGGGCGATGGTCCAGATCCAACAGGTGCAGAAATACTTCGGCACCCTCCATGTCCTCCGCGGCGTCGATCTGGACGTCCGGAGCGGAGAGGTCGTCTGCGTCATCGGGCCGAGTGGTTCCGGCAAGACGACGCTCCTGCGCTGCATCAACTTCCTGGAGACCTACCAGGACGGCAGGATCCTGGTCGATGGCTCCCTGGTCGGCTACCGCGACCGCAACGGTAAACTCTCTCCCGCCCCCGAGCGCGAGATCGCCCGCATCCGGGCCGAAACCGCGATGGTCTTCCAGCAGTTCAACCTGTTCCCGCACATGACCGCCCTACGCAACGTCACCTTCGGACCGATGAAGGTGCGCAAACTCTCCAAGAGCCTGGCGGAACAGCGTGGCCTGGAGCTGCTCGAACGGGTGGGACTTGCCGACAAGGCCCGCTCCTACCCGAACCAGCTCTCCGGCGGCCAGCAACAGCGCGTCGCCATCGCCCGCGCCCTGGCGATGGAACCGAAGGTGATGCTCTTCGACGAGGTGACCTCCGCCCTCGATCCCGAGCTCGTCGGCGAGGTCCTGGGCGTCATGCGCGACCTCGCCACCTCCGGCGGCGTCACCATGATCGTCGTCACCCACGAGATGCACTTCGCCCGCGAGGTCGCCGACCGGGTCGTCTTCATGGACGAAGGCGTCGTCGTCGAAGAGGGTCGTCCTACCGACGTCCTCCTCAACCCTCAGACCGACCGGCTCCGCACCTTCCTCAGCCGCTTCACGGCCTCTGGGCTGGGACCGTCGATTTAGGGAGCAAGCAAAGCAATCTGCGTTGCGGCTATTGCAGAACGCTAGGCGACCTCGAAACTCATCTGTTTAAGGTCCGCATCAGGAAGACGGCGCTGAACTCGGAGAATCTCTACTCCGATGACTTCGTCGGCATCATTGAAATCGAGAATGATGCCTGGCCGGACCTCCTCCGATTCCACGATGGGTGATTCATCGAGCCGCAGATAGAGTGCGTCTGCTTCGGCGTCGAATCTGGCTCTCATAACCGATGCCTCATGCGTCGATCGACGAAGACCGTGACAACTCGCCACGAGAGCGCCCTATGATTCCAGGCCACGGGTAGCACGCGTCTTGTGTCATCCAAGTGTTTACGGTGCTGGTTCCGTAACCATCGTCACCTCACCATCCCCCGGCTGCACCTCGGTAAGGATCAAGTTGTTGGCGGTGAGCCAGGTATTCACTGATTTTTCGATAGCATCGCCCATCGCCCCGGCCGAGAAAACCACTCGAAGAACTTGGCGTCTGCCTCGGCATCAGTCACCCGCAGCAGGCCGTCCTCGGCAACAAGGTTGCCGGAGTAGCTCACCTCGTCGCCGGACGCGGAGAAGCCGACGCTGTATCCCTCCGGCGTGAGGTTGATCAGCCAGTCGTCGATGTTTTGCGCATCCGGGTTCTCCGCTTGGATGCGGGCGTTAATTTCCGCTTCGGTCAGCGTGTAGGTGCCCGGGCCGCCAGGTCCTTGAATAGCGAAGATCTCGGCGATCTCGGTCGCGCTGAACTCGGCGACCCCGTCCTTGAGCTCGTCGCGCACACGCGGAAGCCCGACAAAGAACCCGAGCACGCCGCAGACGACGCACAGGCCCAGGAGCCCGAAACATCCGATCATCAACCAGCGCCGCATCGTTGCTCGCTCCTCTATGGGGCATGCGATTGCCCAAACCGCGATATGCGTTCCTCTGTGAACGCGCTGTCCCCGTCCGCTCTAGCCTCGGAGAGGCTGTCGAGTTCAGCCAGGGCCGTCAGCCCCGGGCGACGCCGACACGACATGAGCCCCGGCAACCGACGGCTCCAGAACCACCGCTTCCCCGTTCACACCGGCCCGAGCCGCCGCGACCGTCAGGGCGCGCGCGACCGGCCCGGCATTGTCCCTGTCAACCAGCGCCAGGATCGACGGCCCTGCTCCGCTGAGACAGGCGCCAACCGCCCCGGCCTCGACCGCCGCCTCGGTCAGCGGCGTGAGATGCGGGAACAGCCTCGCCCGGTAAGGCTGGTGAAGCAGGTCGTGCATGCCGGCGGCAAGCAGGTCGCGATTCCTCGTCAGGAACCCCGCCACCAGCCCCGCCGCCGTGGCGATATTCTGGGCAGCATCGGGCAGGGGCACATGGGACGGCAGGGCCGCCCTTGCCGCCCAGGTCGCGCCGGTGATCTCCGGAATGTAGATGACGGTCGTCAGGCCAAGTTGCGCGAACCCGGAGGCATCGCATAGTTGGACGGCGTATGGAATGCGGGGGACCGCCAGAATCGCCCCTCCATACAGGGACGCGCCGACATTGTCGCCGTGCCCTTCCATCCGCCAGGAGTGAGCATAGATCTCATCCCTGGACAGGCCCAGCCCGAGCAGGTGATCCGGCGGCGAGCAGCCCGGCGACCAGCGCCGCGGCAGAGCTGCCGAGACCGCGCGCGACCGGAACCGCCGTCCGCACCGTCAGCGAAAACCCGGGCAGCATCCGACCGTGCGCCTCGGCAAGCTGGCGCATCGCCCGCAAGGAGAGGTTCTCGCGGTCGCTCTCGGCCAGGAGATCGGCGTCGCGCCCTTCATAGACGACAGCGCCAGCCTCGCCATCGATGTCGATGACGATCTCATTCCAGAGATCGACCGCAATGCCGAGGGCGTCGAAGCCCGGCCCCAGGTTCGCCGACGATCCCGGCGCTCTAACCGTGAAGCGCATCGGCCAGCACCTGCTCCAGGGCGGAGAGTGTCGCGGGAATCGTCACCGGCTTGTTTGCACCAGGGTGATCGGCCTCACCGAGGTGGTAATTGACCACCGCCTCGGTGTCCTTGAGCAGATGGCCGGTAACGATCCCCACGACCGTCTCATCCGGCCCGATCACCCCTTCCGCCACCAGCCGCCGCGTCCCGGCCAGCGATGCCGCCGAGGCAGGCTCGCAGCCGATGCCGACCCGGTCGATCGCCGCCTTGGCATCCATGATCTCGGCGTCAGTGACGGTCGTCACCACTCCGCCGGTCCGCTCGATCGTCCGCCGGGCCCGGGGTGTGCTCGCCGGGTTGCCGATCTTGATCGCGGTTGCAATCGTGTCGGCGGCGACGGGCTCGTAGACATCCCAGCCGCTCTCGAAGTAGGCCGCGAACGGCGCCGCCCCCGCCGCTTGAATTGTGGCGACCCGAGGCATCCGGTCGATCAAGCCGACGGTGTACGCCTCGTGCAACGCCTTGCCGACCGCCGCGGTATTGCCCAGGTTGCCACCCGGCAGGGCGATCCAGTCCGGCGCCCGCCAGCCCATTTGCTCCAACGCCTCGAAGACGATCGTCTTCTGGCCTTCCATCCGGAACGGATTGACGGAGTTGCAGAGGTAAACATCGTGAGTGGCGGTCAGCTCCCGCAGGACCGCGAGCGCCGCGTCGAAGTCGCCCTGGACCTGGACGACCCTGGCGCCGTAGGCGATGGTCTGGCCCAGTTTGCCCCCACTGATCTTGCCCTCCGGAATGAGGACCAGGCTGGCCATCCCCGCCGCCGCCGCGTACGACGCCAGCGAGGCCGACGTGTTGCCGGTACTGGCGCAGGCGACGATCCGCGCGCCAACCGCCTTGGCATGGCTGACGCCGACGGTCATCCCCCGATCCTTGAACGACGCGGTCGGATTGTGCCCCTCGTGCTTGACGCCGAACCCGCCTGTCAGACCAGCAAATCCCGCCAGGCGATCATCCCAGTACAGAGGCGTATTGCCCTCCGCCCGGGTGACGATCGCCGATTCGGGGATAGCCGGGAGGAGCGCCTGGTATCGCCAGACACCCGAGGTTCGGAGCTTCGGGGAGAGACCCCGGCCGATCGCCTCTGGGCTGATCCGGGAATCGAGCGGGATTTCGACATCGAGCAACCCGCCGCACCGGGGACAGACGGTGACGGCAATATCAGCGGGATGGGGAGTGCCGCAGTCCATGCAACGGATCTGGACCGCCGCCAGGGTGGTGGCGTCCGCTCCGGTGCTCGGCGTTCCGCCTGGGTATCGACTGCGCTGCTGATCAACGACCGCCCCGGCCGGCATCGGTCACCTTCTCCCCAACAATCGAACCCGGCCAAAATCTGGGCCGGGTTGTCGTCCAATCGCCTTATGCCGCCGCCCTCAACAGGATCAGCGGATTTGGCGGGCAAGACTGGCAGGATACCACGCGCTCTCCCAGCCAAAGCCCTCACGGACGGCCCGGAAAATTGGTGGCGAGAAGATGAAACGATTTTTGCACTTCTGGCGTACTACTAAGTGAGGCTCGGAGACGCCGACGCGGGAACCCAGCCAGTACCGCATCGCCTCCGATGCCCATCCCTCCCCCTCCCCTCTGTTCAGAAGCGCGGGCGCCCTAGCCAGGCACCCGCGCTTCTCCCCATTAACGAGGGGGACAGGGCTGGCGCCCTGAGGGGGACAAAGCTGTCGCTTTGTGAGGGACACGGCTATCGCCGTGAGGGTGAGAGGAGAACGACGCACATTCCCCCTCTCCCCCACAGCCCGCAGGGCTGTCCCCCTCACGGCGTCAGCCGTGTCCCCCTCTCTCCTAGTCCGACACCCCCACCGCCTCCGCGCCGACCGATACCCCATGCACATCCGCACCAGCGATCTTGCCCGTCTTCGGGAACGCAAACATGACGAGCAGGACGCCCAACCCCGCGATGATGACGATCACGCCGAAGGCGGCGCGGAATGCCTCGAAGGTGGCCTCAATGCTTGCGCCCTCGCCCGCCCGGGTGAGCAGCACGGTCGACACCACCGCCACCCCAATCGCGCCGCCGAGCTCGCGCATCATTTCCACCAGGCCGGATGCCAGCCCAACCGATGGACTACTGACCCCCGCCAGTGCGCCGATTTGGACCGACGGCGCCGAGAGCCCGATCGCCAGGCCGCCGAGGAGCAGGGCCGGAAGCAGATCAACCGGGTAGTCTGCGCCCACTGGCAGCCGGGTCAACCAGGCTCCCGCCAAGCCGAGCAGGAGCATTCCCACGACAAGGAGTCGCTTGATCCCGACCGTCGTCGCCAGCTTCGCCCCAACGATGCCGGCGCCGATGAATGCCGTGACCGAGGTCGCCAGCCAGGCCACTCCCGTCTTCGTCGGGGAGTAGTGGAGCAACTGCTGCATCATCAAGGAGCCGAGAAAGACGAAGGCAAAGAAAGCGCCGCTGAGCAGAAGAGATGCTATATCGGCCGTGACCATCGCCCGGTTCTTGAGGGACGGCAGGGGCACGAGCGGGTGTGCCGTGCGCGACTCGATCGCCACAAAGGCCGCCATCAGCACCGCCGATCCGGTGAACATCGCCAGCGTCGACGCCGCGCCCCAGCCGTGGTCCACCGCCCAATCGAGGGCATAGACAAGCAGCAGCAGACTGCCCGTCACCGTTGCCGCCCCCAGGGTGTCGTAGCGGCGGGCCGAGGTCCGGGTCTCATCCCGCGGCAGCAACGTTGCCGCGAGTGCAACCAGCACCGCCCCGATCGGGACGTTGATGAAGAAGATCCAGCGCCAGCCTGGGCCATCCGTCAGCAGGCCGCTGGCGATCACCCCGACCGACGCCGACGATCCCGCCACCGCGCCGAAGATGCCCAGGGCTTTGTTGCGGTCCGCCCCTTCTCGGAACGTGACCGCCAGGATCGACAACGCCGTCGGCGCCAGCAGCGCCGCGCCAAACCCCTGCAGCCCCCTCGCCCCGATGAGTAGTTCGGCGGACTGGGCCAACCCCGCCAGCAACGAGGCGGCCGAAAAGACCGTCGCTCCGGCCAGGAAGATTCGTCGCCGCCCAAGCAGATCGCCGAGGCGTCCACCGAGGAGCAGGAAGCCGCCGAGCAGGAGCGAATACGCGATTACTACCCACTGCAACGCGCTCTGCTTCATATCGAGATCGCGCTGGATAGCGGGGAGCGCGACGTTCACGATCGCGACGTCGAGCACCACCATGAATTGAGCGAGACAGGTCAGAGCCAGGACAAGGCCCCGGTTAGGTAGTCGAGAAGTCATGGATTCCCCCAAGATGACTGATTGGGAAGTGATGCGGGGAGGGCGAGCCTGACAACGTGGGAACGAGCTTCGCCGGAGACAGCGACGCACGGCCCGACGAGTTCGGGCCCGGAACGCACGAATCAGGCGAAATCTATTGGCGGGTCAAAGTCCGACTGGGACGTCGTAGGGGCGATGCATGCATCGCCCAATTCCTTCGCCGGGGCGGTTCGATCCGGCCGCAACTCGACGCTAGTTCTGCACCGACAGCGGCAACCCGCAGTCCGCCACCAGACGATCGCCCACAAACCGGACCATCGACGTGATCTGGTCGTCCGCGAACGAGAGGACCATCACGCCATAGGCCATAAACGGTTCGTCGTCGCGCCATCGGCGGTAGACCGCCACCGCGGGCTGGCGGTTCGCTTGGACGGGAATGAGGCGGAAGCGGTCGAGTCTCCCCTTCATCGGGATGGTCTTGAGGAAGTCCTCGATGGCTTCCCTGCCGACGACTCGGAGCGGTTCTGGCGGCATCGTCAGCAGGGCATCCTCGGTCAGGACCGCCACGATGCCGGGGACATCGACCGCATGCCAGGCTTCGATCAGCCTGCGAACCACCGCGTCCTGCGTCTCCCGCTGCGGGCTTGCGTGGGCACGCGTCAGGCGGCCCGCCGCGCGTGCCTCGTCCAGAGTCGCCCGCGCTCGTTGTAGGGCGCTATTCGTGGCCGCGACGCTCGTCTCCAGCATGCCCGCGACCTCGATCGCGGTGTAGCCGATCACGTCGCGGAGTAACAAAGCGGCCCGCTGGCGCGGCGGCAGCGTCTGCACCGCCGCCACAAACGCCAGTTCGATTCCCTCCTGCATGACCACAGTCGCGGCGGGATCGGATGTCGCGCCGATGCGCTCCTCGAGCAAGTGATCCGGATAGGGATGAAGGAGCACCTCGTCGCCCTCCTGCGGGGTGGAGTCATCATTGCGCCAGTCCAGGCTGGTCGTGCTGATCTCGGACCGGCGCGCGGGCTGAGCCAGGGCCGACAGGCAGACATTCGTCGCGATCCGGTAGAGCCAGGCCCGGAACGGCGCTCTCGGCTCGAAGCGGGCGATGTTCTTCCAGGCCCGCAGGAAACTCTCCTGCACGGCGTCGTCGGCATCGTCCAGCGAACCCAACATCCGGTAGCAATGGACATGGATCTCGCCGCGCAGCCCCGATGTCAGCGCATCGAACGCCAGTTCATCGCCGGCCTGTGCCGCCCGCAGCAGATCGAGTTCGCCCTCTGCCGAAACCTGTTGCACGTGGTCTGTCACTGGCTCGCTCTGCGTCACACTCACCCTCGATCCGTCCCAGAACCCGTACGAACCGACTTCACGAAGATGGGCCGGGGCGGGTGGCTCGTCGCACCGATCGGCGATGCCTTCCTGGAAGGCCCGGAACGCCGCCATCTCGAGGAGCGGATTGCTCCCATCTGCCGTCTCCGATGAGGCGACATGGACGAAACTCACGCCGTCATCGAGCACGAACGTCGCGTAGTGAAACCCGGCCGGAGCCGTCCGCCACAACTCCTCATACACATTCCGGACGAGCGCCTCATTGGCGGCGGCCTCCCCGGACTTGACCTTGTACCGAACCATCACCTTGTCCACGGTGGACCTCCGCATGAGCCCGTATCACCGACGCCACAATGGCGTCTACCCATATAACTCGCGGTCCATCGCAAACTCATCGGTCCAGGTCGGAAACAGTCGTTCAACACGCGATCATGAACGTGAACGGGCGAATCATGCCACGCCGGCAACGACGACGTAGGGGCGGGCACGGAGGTCCGCCCGATCACTAACCCCGACGTCACTCAATGAGAAACGTCGTTCCCAATGCGGAATCTTGTGGACGGCAACCGGGCGGACACGGAGGTCCGCCCCTACACCGGCGGTGCGCTTGGCTGGCGTCACGTGGCAATCTCGATCTTGCCAGGGCGACCTAGACCTACGGTAGCGGCACCGGATCGATCGGCGCCCGCCGTTCCACTCCTCCCGCCCCTCGCCGGATAATCCCACCCAACCGCCGCATCCCCTCCCCGATCCGGATCGGCGAGACGGAGCTAAAGCAGAGCCGGATCTCATCGCCCCCGGCATCATCGGCATAGAAGTGCTCGCCGGCGGCAAAGGTCACGCCCGCCGCGGCCGCTTCGCGCAGCAGCGACCGTCCCGAGAGCCCCGGGCCAAGCTGGCACCAGAGGAAGAGACCGCCATCGACTCGCCGCGTCGAGATCGCCCCCTGGGGAATCTCGCGGGTGATCGCGTGCAGCATCGCCTGCTGGCGCAGGGCGTGTTCAGCTCGCAACCCGGCCAGATGCTCGTCGTAGACACCCGAGACCAGCAAGTCCGCTACCGCCAGCTGCATCAGCCCGTTGGTGGCGACGTCCGTCACCCCTTTGATCTGGGTCAAGTGGTCGATGATTGCCGGGGCGGCCGCCAGCCACCCCAAACGCAGACCGCTGGCCAGCGTCTTGCCAAAGGTGCCGATGTGGATCACCAGATCGCCCTCATCGAGGGCAGCCAGCGTCGGAGGAGGTGGACCATTGAAGCTGAGTTCCCTGTAAGGATCATCCTCCACCACCGGCAGGCGGTGGCGGGCGGCCAGTTCCAACAGATCGCGCCGGGTGCGCTGATTCAGCGTGATGCCAGTCGGGTTGTGAAACGTCGGGCAGGTATAGAGCAGCTTGGGCCGGTAGCGCAGGAGCAGATCGTCCAGCTCAGACAGATCGCCGCGACGCACGTCCCACCCGACCAACCTTGCCCCAGCGGCCCGAAATGCTTGGATCGCCCCAAGGTAACCTGGCCGGTCGAGCACGACCACGTCCCCCGGGTCGACCAGGCAGCGGGCGATCAAGTCCAGCCCCTGCTGCGCGCCAGAGAGGATCATCACCCGCTCGGGATCGATCCCGCTCCGGGACGCAATCGCCCGACGCAGCCGGAGCAGCCCCTCGACCGGAACGAGGCCCAGGGCCGTCTGCGCCTCACGCTCCAGCACCCGGTCCGTCATAGCTCGAAAGGCATCGATTGGAAAGCAGTCCAATGCCGAACGCCCGCGGCGAAGGAGATCATCGATGGATCGGTGGCTGACCGGATGAGACCTCGCATCGTAAGGTCGCCTGGCGTGCTGGAGCGCAGGGCCAGCTTGCCCCGCCAGGCGAACGGCGCCCCCCGCGCCACCTCCGCCGCCGGCCCAGGCTCCGCGCAGACAAAGGTGCCCCGCCCGACGAAGCCGCGCACCAATCCTCGCGCCTCTAGCTCCCGGTATGCGTTGACCGTCGTCGTCCGGCTGACCCCTAGCTGTGTGCCAGATCACGCTCCGATGGCAGCCTCGCCCCGGCCGGGAGCGACCCGGCGGAGATCGCCCCTGCCAGGGAGGATGTCAGTTGCAGGTAGAGCGCCCCACCGGCCGATCGGTCGAGCGGAAGATCCAAGAAGTCCATACGGTCCATTTTGGATCGAGGATCGGCATTTTGGAAGGTCCAATTGAGGATTGGCGCTTATCACGCCAGACCAATGGCCCGAATATGGCTGCCGGTAGTCGCGATTGGCCGATGAGGTGAAGGGAGCGCGGGTGGTTGCTGAGGGCGCTGTGCTAGCACCGCGAATCGCCCAGGTTACAGGGGGCTACACCGAGCAACGGCGGCCGTGGCGAGCCGAACTGCGTCGGGGCTACAAAACGATGCTCCCGCTCTGGCTCGGCGTGGCCCCGTTCGGCGTGACCTACGGGGTCCTGGCCCAGCAGGCCGGCTTCGGTGCGATCGAGACCCAACTCAGCTCGATGCTCATCTACGCCGGCGCTGCCCAAATGGCGATGATCTCCCTCTTCGACGACGGCTCCGCCTTCATCGCGATCATTCTGACGACCTTCGTCCTCAACCTGCGCCACATCCTCTATGGCCTCTCGCTCTCCCGCGAGCTGGGCAGCGGTACGGTGGGCCGCGCCGGCCGGTCCTGGCCACGGTCCTCACCGACGAGTCCTACGGCATCGCCGTCGCTGACGGACAGAAAGGCGACCCAGGCCGCCGGGCCGACGCCTTCCTCTTCGGCGCCAGCATCAGCCTCTACACCCCATTCACGCTCTCGACCCTACTGGGATCGCCCTGGGCGGCGTCTTGCCCGACGCGAAAAACTCGGGCTGGAATTGGTCTTTCCTCTCTCGTTCGCCGTCCTCCTCCTACCCCTGCTCCGTACCTGGCGCACGATCGCCGTAGCCTCGGTGGCGGCTGCCCTGGTCCTGGCCGCCGGTCAGGTGTTCGACGGTGGCGTCGCCTTACTGATCGCCACCATCGGTGGCGCCGGCCTCGGTGCGATGCTCGATGGCCGGGTGGCGCGGACATGACGGAACGCCTCCTTCTGGTGGCCGCCATCGCCGCCCTGACCTACGCGACCCGCTACACAGGCTTCATCCTGGGCCGGCTCGGCGGCCAATCGATGCCGCCCACCCTCGAACGGTTCCTCAACTACGTCCCGATCGCCGCCTTTGCCGCCCTGGTCGCCCCCGGGGTCGCCGACGGCCCCGGTGCCCTGACCTCCAGGGTGGCCGCGATCGGCGTCGCCACGGCCGTAGGGCTCCGATTCAAGCGCCTCTGGGTCGCGCTCATCCTGGGCATGGTCGGATACTGGGTCGCGGATTTCCTCGTGGGTTGATCGCTGGTCGGGTCAGGAAATGCCGCATGGCGTGCCAACACGGCGGCGTACGGCGGGTTGTCCGGTGAAGCCCAGACTGTCGATGAATCGCCGGCCCGGCCGCCGCTTCGCGGAGGACAACGCGGCGGGCGAGTCCCCACACCAGCG
>CAWKIA010000045.1:0-287911 GCA_963849635.1 uncultured Chloroflexia bacterium
CTTCATCGACGTTGGTGGGAAGTTGAAGTGGGTTCCTCATCGCGCACGCCCTTTTGCATCCGTCTAGGAGCACCATATTCCGCGACGTATAGATGCAACGATCAGCCTTTGACGGCTCCAAGGGTAAAGCCGGAGATGAAGCGATCGAGGAAGAGGTTGTAGAGGATGGCCACGGGGATGGCGACCAGCACCGATGCCGCCATCAGCGCTTGCCAGAAGTAGATATCGCCGCGGATCAATTCCGTGGTGACGCCGGTCGAGATGGTCTTGTTCTCGGTCGAGGTCACGAATGCGAGCGAATAGACGAACTCGTGCAGCGACAACATGAACGAAAAGACGATGACGGTCAGAATCCTGGCATCGAGAGCGGCAACACCGCCCGAACGATCGCCCCAAGGCGACTGTAGCCGTCGATCATCGCCTGCTCTTCGACATCCCATGGGATCGACTTGAAGAACCCCATCAGCAGCCAGGTGCAGAACGGAATCGTGAATGTCGGGTAAATAAGAATCAGCGACCAGATTGAATTTTTGAGATTCAGTTCCGAGATGAGCCGTGTCATCGGCAGAAACAGCAGCGTCGGCGGAATCAGATAGACGAGGAAGATCGCAATGCCGAGGCTTTCTCCCCACCGCCGGAGAGCCGGGTCAGGGCGTAGGCGGCGGGCAGCGCCAGCAGCAGGTGATGATGACGGTGAAAGAACCAACGAAGAGACTGTTCTTGACGAATGTCAGATAATTGGTGTCGCGGAGCGGAACGAGAGATGTCCAGCGTCGGCGGCTGATTGTCCCCAGAAACAACGGGTTCTTCTTGGAGCTTGATAGAGATCGCTGTTCTGTTTGAAGATGGTGATAATCATCCAGGCGAAGGGCACGAGGCAAACGAACGAAGAACATGGCCACGGAATAGAGGACCGCGCGACCACCGATTCTTTCGCGCCGCTCGCGCCGATGGCCGGTGACGTGACGGCGCGATGGGTGCCGCCGGCACCGGTATGCTGCGCGTCCGCTCTGGATCGTCATCCAGTGACCTACTCGTTTCGGCTCGACGACGCGGAGCATCAACGCCGCTACCCCGGCCAGCACCGGGAAGAGGAAGACGGCCACCGAAGCGCCCTGGCGAGATCGCCCGCTTGCACGCCTCGGATAAACGCGAAGTGCGGGAGGACCTGGGTGGCATCGTTGGGGCCCGCGCGTCATGATGTAGACGATGATCATGTCGGTGAAGATGAAAACCGTGCCAAAGAGAAAAGCGACCAGCATGATCGGCGCGAGCAGCGGCAAGCGAATCCAGAAGAGCTGGCGCAAGAAGCCGGCGCCGTCGACATTCGCTGCCTCGCGCACATCCTGCGGGATGCTCGTCAGACCGGCGAGCAGGATCACCGTCGAGAGCGGCAAGATGCGCCAAACGTGGACCAGCACCACCGAGAAGCGGGCGCTTGTCAGGCACCGCCAGCCAGTACATGTTCCGCATCGGTCCCCACGGAGCCCCCGGACCGAGCGCGCCAAGCTCCCGAAGGATGTAATCGAGCGGGCTGTAGAGGCCGGCGAGAATCCACCACCAGCCGACGGCCACCAGCGCCACCGGTGTCGCCCAGGGCAGCAGGATGAGAAAGCGGACGAATCGTTTGCCGTGGAAGTCCATCGAGAGAACCAGCGCCAGAATATTGGCCATCACGAGGACAAACACCTGCGCGACGAAGGTGAAGATCAGCGTGTTCCACAGGGCTTTCCGGAAAGCCGGGTCGTTCCAGGTTTCGCGGAAATTGCGCAGCCGACCCAATCGATGCTCTGATCGCCGACCGTCACATCGCTGAACGCATACGCAATGGCGATGACAAGCGGGAACCCGACAAGGGGGACGATGTAGACGATGGCCGGCAGAAGCATGACCGGGCCGAGAAAACGCTCGCTGTCGAGGAGATACCGTCCCTCCTTTGTGGCCGGCAGTGGCGGCCGCTCGTGAAGGGGCGACCGGCGCGGCCATTGGAACCCCGTCTTGGCTCGCCCGGGGCTAAAGACCCCGGGCGGAACCGGATAACCCCCTGAAGGGGCTGCGACGTCGGGGCTATGTTCGGATTTCTCCGCCTGTGGTCGCGGTGTGGCAGCCGGCTTTAGCCGGGTTATCTGGTATAGCCCGGGGTCTTTAGCCCCGGGCGAAGCCAACCGCGCGCCGACGAAGTCCCCACCCAACTCAGCCACCAGTCTCATTCTTCCCGCACGCGCAGACCCGATTCCCGGTCGAAGCTCTTAAGGTGCCGGCGCGGAACCACGAACTCGTGGGCCCGCCCGGGCCGGGCCGATACATCGGCGGTGGAGGGGAAGCGGGCGACCGTCTTGCACACCTTCGACCTCCCCGTAGATCAGTCGCTCCGCCCCGAGGTATTCCTCCCGAGTGGCGTGAAGGTGAACGAGACGACGAATCGGTCGGCTCACCGTCTCCCGCGGAAAGAAGTGTTCCGGCCGGAACCCGTGCAACCGACCGTTGCGGCCGACGAGATTCATCGGCGGCGACCCGAGAAAGGTCGCGACGAAGGTATCGGCTGGGTCGTCGTAGATTCGTTCTGGCGTGCCGATCTGGCGGATCCGGCCCTGATCGATGACGGCGATCCGATCGCCCATGCCCATCGCTTCGACCTGATCGTGGGTGACATAGATCGTGGTCGTGCCGATCCGGCGCTGGAAGCGCTGAAACTCGTCGCGAGCGGAGGCACGGCGCTGGGCATCGAGATTGGAGAGCGGTTCATCGAGCAGGAAGACATTCGGGTCGCGGACGATCGCCCGGGCCAGCGCCACCCGTTGCCGCTGCCCGCCGGAGAGCTGCCGTGGTTTGCGCTTGAGCAGACCGTCGATGCCGAGGAGCCCGGCGGCCCAATCGACCTGGCGCTTCTGTTCTTCCTTGGAGACGCCTTGGGCCTTCAGCGGAAAGGCGATGTTGTTGTAGACGTTCAAGTGGGGGTAGAGCGCGTAGCTACTGGAAGACCATCGCGATCTTGCGGGCCCGCGGCGGCAAGCCGTTGACGATATGGCCGCCGATCAGGATGTCGCCGGCGGTCGGGTGCTCCAGCCCGCCGATCATGCGCAGGAGCGTGGTCTTGCCGCAGCCCGACGGACCGAGCAGCACCATGAACTCGCCGTCGGCGCACGGCGAGATCGATCCCGTCGACAGCGTGGACGCCTTCACCCCCTGCCCGGTGAACTCTTGGTCAGTTGTCGCGTCTCAACCGTCGCCATAGTGTCCCAGACCGACGGCGCTCGGCGTTCGGTATCCGGCGTTCGGAACGAGACCTTTCGCCGATCGCCGCACGCCGAACGCCGAACGCCGGTCGTCTATCGTCCGCCGCCGACCAGCCCCTCGGCCGCCCAGGTCTCGTAGAAGCCGTTGATCGCCTCTTCCGCCTCCGCGACGGAGTCGGCCGCGGATCTGCTCGCCGCGGGCCACCCGGGCGAGCATGTTCGGCAGCACGAATTCACCGAAGACCGAGCCCATGACGGCGTTGGACGGGCCGGGGTGGCCGATATTGGTGGTCCAGTCGTTCGCTTCCTTGAGCACGTTGAGCTTGTCGGCGGGATCTGATCCGTACGGATCGGCGTCGAGCCAGCCGCCCCTCGGCGAAGAGTTCCGGCGCGAGGCTGGCAAATGCGGGGAAGTCGTACAGCTTGCTTGCCTCGGTCTTTGCCTTGTAGTTTGCGGTCAGATGCAGAAGGAATTCTTTGGCGGTGTCCTGGTTCTGGGAGTAGTTGGGGATCATCGCGTTGTAGACAGCGTGACCATTTGCCAGCGCGATCCCCGTTCGGGCCGGCGAGGGGTCCCGTAAAGTAGATGTCTTTCGCGACGTCAGGATTCTGTTCCTGCGCCGCGCGGTAGGCTGAGATCGAGTTGAGGATGTACGACGCCTGTCCGGCGATGAGGAGCTGGTTGTTACTGGCGGCGTTCCAACCGAAGACCTCCGGGGTCATCGCACCTTCATAAAGCTGCTTCATGTACTCGACCGCGGCGATCGTCTCAGGAGAGTTGATGGTGACGTTCTCGTTCTCGTCCTGAACCGACGCCCCATGGCACCAGAGCAGCGCTTGGGCAGCCATGTTGCTGTCGATCTCGTTCGACATGCCGATGCCGAGCTGGATGCCCTGCTCATTCCGAATTCGTGTGCCACCGTCGAGGAGTTCCTGATAGGTTGTCGGTCCATTTGGAAGATCGACCGCCTCCCACAGGCTCTTGCGATAGTCGCCTGGGTCCGGGGCGTAGCCATGGACGAATGAGAAGTACTTGTTGGTCGTCGGGTTGAATCCGGAGCGCTGGGTGACCCCGGACATCTCGCCGTGCCGGTTCATCGCTTCCTGAACCACATCGGTCATATCGAGGAGAGAACCTTCGAACTGTCCGAGCGAGGCGATGTGCTCAACGATGTCGTGGCCTTCACCCGCCGAGATCTCGGCGGCAAACGTGGTGGTAACTTCGGCGGTGTTGATGCGGTCGAGCGTCACGTCGACGCCGTTGGCCTCGCCCCACTCCTGGACGAAGCCCTCGAACCACTCGTCATGGGCGGGAACAAAGTGCTCCCACTGGAGGATCTTGAGGGACGTGCCCTGGATGTTCCGAGTTGTCGGAGTCTGAACTTTGGCGTAGCCGTCCTTGAACCGATTGCCAAGCGCGAGCCCAGCGGCGGTTGCGCCTGCTCCCCTGAGTACGCCACGCCGGGAAAGTCCATGGGAGCCAAAGCGAGCAAAACGATCGCGTTGCATCGGGTTCCCCCTTTATTCTCCGGTGACAGGACGTTGTCGCCAGGGAGGGATGCCGAGGGCTGCCGAATTCCCTCGGCAATCTTCTCCGGTGAAGTGACTGGGTTTACACCATATTTCCAGTCTGGTCTGTCAAACTCGCGCCACAATGGGGGAAAGCTGTACCGGATTGTGCCCGAACGGCCCGTACCCCGGATGGAGGAAACGTCATGTCCAGTGACCCTGCCGCGATCGGAGATCGGGACGACTACTGGTTGCGCGAATCGTTCGCGGTGGCGAGAGCGGCGTTGGATGCCGGGAATGCGCCGTTCGGGGCCGTTCTGGTTGATGCCAACGGCAACGAACTGCTCCGTGCCGGAAACACAGCCGTCGTCACCGGCGACGTCACCGGTCACGCCGAGATCAACGCCGTGCGCGAGGCAACGCCTAAAATCGACCGGGCCGTCCTGGCCGGGTCAACGCTTTACGCCAGCAGCGAGCCCTGCGCGATGTGCGCCGCCTCGATCTACTGGGCGGGTATCGGCCGGGTGGTATTCGGGATGAGTTCGGCCAGACTGCGCACGTTTCTCGCGCTGCCCGAGGATTCCCCCTGGCTGAATCTCTCCTGCCACGATGTCGCGAAATACGGCGGCAATCAGTTCGTCGTGATTGGCCCTGTCCTCGAAGACGAGGCGGAACTGGTGCATGTTGAGGCCCGGGATCGATCGAATAGCGTCGCCGCCCCATCCTGGCCTGTGTAGGGGCGGACCTCGTGTCCGCCCGACTGCCAGTCCGCCTCGCTGGGCTGGGAAAGGTGCCTCCCAAAGCGGAATCTGGCGGTCGGCGACCGGGCGGACACGGAGGTCCGCCCCTACGATGGGCAAGCCCGGTGCCATCGATACGCACCCGAACGCCGAACGCCGAACGCCGCGCCTACAGCATGATCACGCTGCGCAGGGTCTCGCCGCGCTCCATCGCGTGGAATGCTTCCTCGGTTTCGTCCAGAGAGATCGTGCGCGTGACCACCCGGTCGAGGTCGAGGCGGCCCTGGCGGTAGTACTCGGCCAGCAGCGGAAAATCCCTGGTCGGGAGGCAGTCGCCGTACCAGGAGACCTTGAAGGCACCGCCGAGGTCGAAGAAGCGCCCGACCGGCAACTCAATCTTCGACGAGGGACCGCTCACGCCGATGATGACGCAGGTCCCCGCCAGATCGCGGCAGAAGAGGGCGGTCTCGAGCGTTTCGGTCTTGCCCACCGCCTCGAACGAGCAGTTGACGCCGTTGCCGCCGGTGAGCGCCTTGATCTGCTCGATCGCGTCGCCGTCCTTCGGGTTGACGGTGTGGGTTGCGCCGAAATCCTTGGCCCACTCGAGTTTGCGCGGGTCGATATCGACCGCGATGATCTGCGCCGCCCCGGCGATCTTCGCTCCCATGATGACTGAGTCGCCGACGCCGCCGCAGCCAATGACCGCGACCGAATCGCCCGGCTGAACGTGGGCGGTGTAGAGCGCTGCTCCAACTCCCGTGGTGACGCCGCATCCCAGCAAACTCATCTGAGCCGCCGGCAGCTCGGCCGGGTAGGGAATGCACTGGTGCGAGTGGACGAGGGTGTGGGTGCAGAAGCTACCGATGCCGAGGACCGGTAGCAGCAAAGTGCCGTCCATGGCGCGCATCCGCTGCTGCGCGTTGAGAGAGGCGGAGCAGAGATTCGGCTTCCCACGAAGGCAGAAGCGGCACGCCCCACAGGGCGCTCGCCAGGCCAGGATGACACTGTCACCAGGCTTGACGTTGGTCACGCCCTCGCCAACTCGCTCGACGACGCCGGCTCCTTCATGGCCGAGCAGGAAGGGGAAATAGTCGGTGCCGAAGACTCCGTTCTTGGCGGAGAGATCGGTGTGGCAGACGCCGGAGGCGACGATCCGAACCAGCGCTTCGCCGGGACCCGGCGGATCGATCGTGAACTCTTCAACCTGACCCGGTTTCCCCGCTTCCCACGCGATCACGCCCTTGGCTGTGATGGCGTCCGGGGCTGGACTCGACTTCGTTGCCATCGATCTTCTCCTCAATCGCTCGTCATCGAACGTGGTCACATGTTGCGGTACTCATCGTCCCGGAGCGGTTGCGGGGTGTCAAGCGCGGAGCCGGACGTGCTGGCGCCGTAAGTCGCAACAAACAGGGAGCCCTGGCCGGAATTCCGGCCAGGGCTCCCTCGTTGAGCGCGTGTGTTTAGGGGAGGATTGACTAGGCGTCGGTCGGGTAGTCGTCGGAATTGGTCGGGTCGGTGTTGTAGAAGACTTCTTCACCGTCGGTGTAGCGTCGTCGTCGGTGTCTTCGTTGTCCGGGTCGGTGTTGTAGACATCCGTCTCGTCGTCGTCGAACAGGCCATCGCCGTCGCTGTCAGGGCGGCTCGAATCGTCCGGGTAGTCGTCAGAGTCGGTCGGGTCGGTGCCCAAGAAGACCTCTTCGCCGTCGCTGTAGCCGTCGTCGTCGGTGTCAAACTCGTCCGGATCGGTGCCGTATTCATCGGTTTCGTCGTCGTCGTAGAGGCCGTCCTCGTCAGTGTCGAGGCGGTCTTCGTCACCGCCGTCGCCGTCGCCATCACCGTTGCCCTGGCCATTGCCTTGACCGTTGCCCTGGCCGTTACCGTTACCGTGCTTGTTGTCGCCGCCATCGGGCTCTTCTGCGCACTCTTCGGCCGCTTCATCGGCGACTCCGCCGAACACGTTGGTCCAGTAGAACTCGAACTCGGAGTCGGGGTTGTCGGCACGGTCGATACCGATGGCAACGAAGTTTGGGCTGAGCATGTTCGCGTTGTGGCCCGGGCTTGCCTTCCATGCGTCGAAGGCGTTCTGTGCGGTTTCTCGGCCAGCGCTGATGTTCTCGCCCCAATAGGTGTCGAAGGTGTATCCGTGGTCGACGATGCGATCTTTCGGCGATGAACCGTTCAGCCCGGTGTGGCTGAAGTAGTCCTCGTCCGCCATATCCTGGCTATGGTGCTCGGCGGCGGCGCCAAGGTCATGCGACGCAATGAGCGGTCCCAGGTTGTTCTGCTGTCGGTAGTCGTTGATGAGCACGAGGAACGCGGCTTCGTCTTCCCCGAGACAGTAGTCCTCACCAGTGTGGGCGAGGCCCGAACTTGACCGACCGACGAGCGAGATGAGCGCGAGAACCGTCGCGAAGAAGAGAATCATCGAGCACTTCATGGTGGTGCCTCCGAATCCCTTGGTGGATGGGTGGATTGCCTTCAGTCGTTGGGTTCATTTCACGTTCGCCGCTAGCGATGACACTACTATGCGGCCCAGCCAGAGGATGCACATGGGGAGGATTCCCTATTTGCAATTCGGCGAGTTCGGGGTCACATTCCCCTTGATTCCGGGGCACACGGGAACCGCCCCTCGCGATCTCGCGAGGGGCGGTTCGACGACGGTTGCACTGGCGCTCTTTGGCAGGTTCGGAGCTAGGCGAACGCCGGGATTACGCCCTCGGCGAAGCGGTGCATCTGCTCGTGGTCGTAGGCCAGGCGTGACAAATACGTGATGAGGTAGGTGATTCCGGCATCCTGAAGCTGGCCGATACGCTCCTGGATCACGGCCGGTTCACCAACGAGGCACCCTTTGGCGTACTCGGCGTACGGGATGCTGCCACGCGCGGCCGCCGTCGCCTTCTCAGGGTCTTCACCTGGAGCCAGAACAAAGCAGACCAAATTGGTCGAGCGGATGATCTCGTCGTAGCTTCGGCCAACGACGGCGCAGTGTTCCTTGAGGATGTCTAGTTTTTGCCGGACGGTCTCCGGGTTGCCGCCGCCGACATTGCAGGCGTCGCCGTATCTGGCGACCAGCTCGGAGTGTGACCTTCTCGCCGCCTCCCCCGATCCAGAGTGGGATGTGCGGGTTCTGCACGCCCTTCGGTTCATTGATCGGGCCGTCGATCGAGTGGTACTCACCGGAAAACGTCGGTTTGTCCTCGGTCCACATCTTGTGGATGATCTGGCACGCCTCCCGGAAAGCCCGCATCCGGTCCCGGGTCTCCGGGAAACCATAGCCGTAGGCCCGCCACTCATGTTCATACCATCCCGCCCCGATCCCCGCGTCGAGCCTACCGTTGCTGGCGACGTCGACTGTGCTGGCGATCTTGGCGTAGAGGGCGGGATTGCGATAGCCGTTGCACCCGACCATCTGGCCGATCCGGACCCGCTTGGTGTCCCGGGCCAGGGTTGCGGTGATCGTCCAGCACTCGAAGGTCGTCTCCATTGTTGGCTGGGGGACGGTGTGGAAGTGGTCGTAGACCCAAATGCTCTCCCATGGCCCGCCGTCCGCCGCGCGGGCCGCGGCGGTCATCGCCTCGTACTGCTCGACCGGATCGGCAATTTCGACCAGATCCATCCGCCAGCCCTGGGGTACGAAAACGCCAAACTTCAAGCTTGCCACTAAGTTCCACTCCTCGTGAATGACGAGCCCATCCGCGCCCTGCCGCGAAGGTAGGACGAATGGAAACGTTTCCAGAAACCAAGAGTATTGAACAGCAAGACCAGGGCCGCGACTGTGAGAGTAGCCTCGATAGCGACGACCTCTATTCATCCACTGTCCATGTCAATCGCAGATTTATGCCGAGTTCTGGCTGATGATCCTGATTGGGAGGTCGGCCGGGGCGTTGGTCAGTTCGGCGGCGTTTCCCGTCATCCCGAGCTTGTCGAGGGATCTCGAAGGGTGCGTAGTACCGAGGAAGCCCCGACCTTAGAGAACACGATGCGGCGTTCTCAAAGACGGCGGCATCATCGTCGCTCCGCTCCAATCGAGATCCCTCGACAAGCTCGGGATGACATCGGGGCGGGCCGTGATCTAGGCGTCACGGTCCCGGACGCCGGATGCCGCGTTTCACCCCCGTGTTGGCCCTAAATCCCGGCATGTGTTCGTTGCTGCCAGACGGACATCACCGCCATCGATCCTTCGCCAACCGCGGCGGAGACCCGCTTGCCTGAACCGTGGCGCACATCGCCAGCGGCAAACACGCCGGGAATGTTCGTTTCGAGCATGAATGGAGCGCGATCGAGCGTCCAGGTCGCGCGCCGCACCTCGGCCGGTACGTCAGGGCCCGTCAGGACGAAGCCGTGTGCATCGCGCTCGATGGTTCCTTCGAGCCAGTCCGTTCGTGGTTGAGCACCAATGAAGACAAAGAGTCCATCGGCCGAAACCTCACTGATTTCGCCGCTGGTTGTGTCCCGAAGTTTGATCGACTCTAGGCGATCGGTACCGATCGCCTCCTCAACCCCTGGTATTGAAGCGCAAGCGAATGTTCGGCGTTTGCTCGATCCGGTCGATGAGGTAGTGGGACATCGTCGCCGAAAGCGATGTCCCCCGGATGAGCATCGTGACACTCTTCGCCCGGTCGGCAAAAAAGATGGCGGCCTGCCCGGCGGAATTCGCCCCACCTACCAGATAAACCTCATCACCGGCGAGCGCGGCTACGTCGACCGCGGCCGCGCCGTAGTAAACGCCTCGGCCGGTAAGTTCTTCGACCCCGGGGACGTCGAGCCGACGGTAGGAAACGCCGGTGGCAATGATCAACGAGGTTGCACCGATTTCCGTCCCGTCACCTGTTACAACAGCCAGTGAACCCGGCTGCACTTTGAGGCCAACGACATCCTGGGTCAAGAGCAACTCCGCGCCAAAGCGCTGGGCCTGGGTGAGTGCCCTGCGAGCGAGGTCACCGCCGGAGAGTCCCGATGGGAATCCAAGATAGTTCTCAATAAGGGAACTCGTGCCCGCCTGACCGCCCGGAGCATGCCGCTCCAGGACAGCAGTCCGCAATCCTTCGGACGCGCCGTAGACGGCGGCGCCAAGTCCGGCTGGTCCGGCGCCGACAACGAGCAGGTCGTAGACGGCGACCTCGGCGTTGTGCCGGATCCCGATCTTCTCGGCCAGGGCTTGCGGTGTCGGATCCTGAAGAACAGTACCGTCAGGGAAGATAACGATCGGGAGGACGGCGTCCACTGGGGCAGCGAGCGTGAGGAGTTCCTGGGCCTTCGGGTCGGAGGCGGCATCGAACCAGCCGAATGGAACCTGGTTTCGCGCCAGGAAGTCCCGGGTTTCATGGGACTTCGACGACCAGCGGTGACCGACGACGCGGATGCCTTCAAAGGCGGGCCGGTAGTCCGCGAGCCAGTCGCCGAGGAGGTCATCGAGGATGGGATATAGCTTGTCCTCCGGCGGATCCCAGGGCTTCATCAGGTAGTAGTCGAGGTGAACCTCATTGATTGCCTTGACCGCCGCATCAGTGTCCGCGTAGGCGGTGAGCAGGGCGCCCTTCGCATTTGGATAAAGCACTCGTGCCTGGCAAAGAAAGTCGACACCACTGAGGCCGGGCATGCGCTGATCTACCAAAAAAAGCGCGACTGGGTCATCGGTCAGTTTTACCTTCTTGAGGACATCGAGGGCACGGTCACCGGAATCGACACGCACGATCCGGAACTTATCGCCGTACGCCTTGCGTAGGTCTTGCGATATCGCCTGAAGTACTTCGGGATCGTCGTCGACCGTCAGGATCACGGGTTTCCGCATGATCGTTCCTTCGGGGCCGGTTCAATGGTAGTCGCTGGTGTTTGTTACACTCCAACCACGAAACGTGCCCGCGTCGATATTCGTGAATTCGCCGATTCCGATGATAGCATCGGGCACCGGGTACCGTGCCACTACTGTGGGCTGGAGAAGACGATGACGCAGTCCCAAGACGTCTCCCAAACTGAGCATGAAATTAAAGCGCGGTTTGAAGAGAGTGAGCGCCGCTATAAGGATTACATTGAGAACGCCTCGGACATGATCCAGAGCGTGAGCGCAAATGGCCGGTTTGAGTTCGTCAATCCGGCCTGGATGCGCAAACTCGGGTACACCGAAGAAGAGGTGCCCAATCTCACAATCTGGGACATCATCCACGATTCGTCCGTGGAGCATTGCCAGGCCTTCTTTATGATCGTCATGGGCGGGAAGAAGCTGGATGAAGTCTCGGCGGTCTTCAAGACGAAGGACGGCGAGGCCGTCCCCGTTGAAGGGGACGCCACACCGCGGATTGTCGATGGGAAGGTCGTTGCCACTCACTCGTTTTTTCGTGATATCCGCGAACGTCTCCGGGCGAAGGAACTCGAAGAGCAAAATGCCAAGCTTGAACGGGAGGCTTTGGCGCGTAGCCTGGAAAAGATGGCAGCGCTTGGCAAACTGTCCGCCGGTCTCTCCCACGAGTTGAACAATCCGGCCGCAGCTGCCCAACGAGCAAGCGACCAGCTATCTGACTGCCTGACGAAACGTGATGCGTCCGCTCGCGCCCTGGTTGGACTGATCTCGGACAGCGGGTGGGATGTGCTTGCCGGTACCCTGCAAAAGGCACATGCCGCGGCGGCCGGTGAACTCGACGCCCTTGCGATCAGCGACTTGGAGACCGAACTGGAGGAGTGGCTCGAGGACCACGGCATCGATCGCGCCTGGGAGATGTCGGGACGGATGGTTCGAGCGGGTGTCGATTCGGAGCTTCTGTCGGAGCTTGCGACCGAACTGCCGGGTCCCGCGCTGGCGCCGGCCATCGGTTGGCTGGGTGAGTCGATCGCGGCGCGAGAGCTAACCGATGTGGTCGGGCGAAGTGTCCACCGAATCTCGGAACTCGTCGGGGCAGTGAAGTCCTACTCGCACATGGATCGTGCCACTGAGCTCTATGTCGATGTGCACGAGGGGATCGAAGACACCATGATCATCATGGGCCACCGATTCAAAGATGTGACCGTCCAGCGGAACTATGACCGTACCCTGCCGCCCATTCGTGCCTTTGGCAACAGCCTCAATCAAGTCTGGACCAACATCATCGACAACGCCATTGACGCGTCCGATGGGCGAGGCACCGTAGGGATCACCACCCGGCGCGAGGGCGACGGCGTGATAGTGGCCTTCGAGGACAACGGCTGCGGCATCTCCGAGGAGGACCGCGAGCGAATCTTCGAGCCCTTCTTCACCACCAAAGATCAAGGTTTGGGCACTGGGCTCGGACTCGACACGGTCTGGCGGATCGTGACCGAAGAGCACGGCGGCAAAATCACGGTCGAGTCCCGGCCGGGCCGGACGGTGTTCTCGATCTGGCTGCCACTGGCAGAGGGCAAGCGCGCTTAACACTCGATTGAGACTGCCAGGTCAACCCGAATTACGAGTGCGACAACACGGGAGATCTCGGTGCACGCATACTGATGCGGCGTGTCGTCGTGTTGTCGCTCTCGGGCTGGCCGTGGGTGATAGCGACGCTCAAACGTCGGAGGTTGAGTGGACAACGACATCGCGTACATGTCCGCCACGACGTTGCTCAAGGGGTATCGCGAGCGATCGGTCTCGCCGCGCGAAGTCACTCAGGCACTGCTAGACCGGATCGAAACGGTCAACCCGCCCCTCAATGCCTTCGTCACTGTTTCCGCCGATCTCGCGATGGAGCAGGCAACCGCGGCGGAGCGGGCCTACGCCGCGAACGACACTCCCGGAATGCTGGCTGGCGTCCCGTATTCGATCAAGGACCTGACGCCCACGAAGGGTGTGCGCACCGCTCGTGGTTCGTTGCTCGATCCCGATTGGATTCCGGACTACGACGCGCCGGTCGTTTCCAGGTTGGCGGGGGCCGGAGGCGTCCTGCTCGGCAAGACCAACACGCCGGAGCTCGGCTGGAAAGGCGACTCCGGCAACCGGGTCTTCGGTCCCACCCACAATCCGTGGCGCCATGGATTGACCGCCGGGGGGTCGAGCGGCGGGGCGGGAGCAGCCGTGGCGGCCGGACTCGGTCCGCTTGCCCAAGGTAGCGACGGAGCCGGGTCGATCCGAATCCCCGCGGCGTTCTGTGGCGTGTTTGGGCTCAAGCCGTCGTTTGGACTGGTCCCGCAATACCCGCCCAGTGCCGTCGGCGACCTCTCACATCTCGGCCCGATCACGCGCACGGTGCGCGACGCGGCCCTCATGCTCGACGTGATCGCCGGCGAGGACACCCGGGACCGTCTATCCCGATCGGGATCCGGTGGATACCTCGCCGCCTGTGACGGCGGCATCGCCGGGTTGCGTGTCGCGTGGTCACCAGACCTCGGCTATGTCGCGATCGAACCCGGCGTGCTGGCGGTCGTAGAAGAGGCCGCGCGGCTCTTCGCCACGGAACTTGGCTGCACACTTGAGGAGCGTCATCCGGATCTGGCCGATCCATGGCCGGTCGTCGATCCGATGTGGGCCGGTGCGCTCGCGGCGGTCTTCGTTGACAACCTGGACGAGGTGCGTGACCGGCTTGATCCCGGTCTGCTTGCAGAGGTCGAGCGGGCCGGGCGATTTCGTGGAGTCGATATCGCGGCGGCGCATCGTGCTCGTAACCTGTATTACGGCGCCTGGCGCGAGTTCATGACGGACTATGACCTCTTCCTGACGCCAACCCTGCCCTGCGTGGCATTCTCAGCGGGCGACGACCATCCCGGGGCCGTCGCGGGACGATCGACCAGCTACCTCAGCTGGACTCCATTCACCTACCCCTTCAACCTGACCGGTCAACCGGCCGCGACGGTGCCGTGTGGGTTCGTCGACGGCCTGCCGGTCGGTCTCCAGATCGTGGGCAAGCCGCGCGACGATGCCACCGTCCTCCGAGCGGCCGCTGCCTTCGAAGCGGTTGCCCCCTGGGCCCATCTCCGCCCGCCACTTGCGTAACGTGCCCTATCTCCGAGGAGCCTTCATGACCCGCTCGTCCCGCATCCAGGTTCGGCCGCTGTCCTCCTTGATGGCCGTCCTGCTCCTGATCTCTGCCTTCGGTTCGATCCAACTCTCCGGGCGGGCCGCCCCTCCAGCGGTCGTGCAGGACGACGAGGCCACGCCAGCCGCGACCGATGCCGATCGCGTCGACCTGGCCGCGATTGTCGTTGATGCCGCTGATCTGCCGGACGGGGCCAGGCTCATGTCCGAGCAGTATGTCCCGGTCGACGAGCTTATCGAGGCGGCCTCTGGCGGCGATCCGGGCCTGACCCGCGAACTTGAAGAGTCCGGACTCGTCGGCTTCTACGAGTCCAAATACAGCCTGCCCGGCAGCCAGCTCACAGTCCGCAGCTATGCCGAAGAGTACGAAGACGAGCAGGGCGCCGCGTCGGGATTCGCGATCCTGGAGGATGAAACCGGGATCTACCCTGAAGGGGCAGATGAGGACAGCGACGTTCCGGGCGTCGATGGGGATGACGAGGAGATCACCACGGTCGATTTCGACGCGGGTGGTGGGATCCGACTGCAGAGCATCGACGCGACCGTTCGGTTGGGCCGGATCGTGGCCGGAGCGGCGGTTGAGAACGAAGGCGGGGCCGATGAGCCGGACCTGGACCTAGCGAACGACCTCATCGAGATCGTTGCCGAACGAATCGAAGCGGTGAATGCTGGCGACAGCGTCGCCGGTCGAGATCTGTCTCTTCCGTCAGCGCTGCTCCAGCCTACCACCGGAGAGCCGGTCGTCATCGAGGGGCATCTCGCCCCGTCGGAGGTCCTGCCGGAAGCGCTCGAGGAGGCCCGCGACAGTATTGAAGGTGCCTTCGCGCGCACGGTCGGAGTGCGGTTCAAGGGCGGGACCACCGCGCCGCCTGTCCTGTTCGTCAATCTGTTTCAGGCGGCGTTTGACGACCCAGCATCGGCCGAGCAAGCGCTCTATGCCCTGGATGATCTGACGCTGCCGTCGCTCCTGCCACCGCCGAGAGACTCGTTACGGCAACAAGCCACGACGGCGGCAATCTCCGATGTCGATGCCTTCGCTGAGACCTGGCGCGCTTTTCTACCCGGCGGTCCGATCGACAGCGCCCGGCTCGGTTTTGTTCTCGAGAGTCGCCTCGTCATCGTAGAGGTCGCGGGGGGAGCCAACCTGAACGCGGCCCACGAGGCGGCGGTTCTGATCGCGGAATTGCAGCGCGACTGCCTTCTTGCCGGGGAACGCTGCGCCGAATCGTTGCCGGTGGATGAGATCCAGGACCTCGCCCTCATCGACGCCGAGCCAATTGCCGGGATCGAGGATGCCGACCCGGATCGGCAGGCGACCTTTGACGCTGTCTGGAACGAGATCAACAACGACTACCTCTATCGCACCGGCCGGCAGAACGCGCTCTTCCCCAACTTCCACGAGCTGGACTGGGGAGCAGTACGTGAAGAGTACGAACGGATCGCGCTCGAAGCTGAGACCGACGAGGAGTTCTATCAGACGATCGCCGCGATGGTGGACGAACTGGGCGATCAACACACCGGGTTTCTCTCGCCGGAGGACACCGAGATCAACTCTGCCTTGTTCGCGGGGGAGCTGTACTACGCTGGGATCGGAGCCGATATCGCCGGCGCCGATCTCATCCTCCAGGTCTTTCCGAACAGCCCCGCCGAAGAGGCGGGGTTGCAACGCCGGGACCGGATCGAGGCGGTCAACGGCGAACCGTTGCCCGTCGATGATCTCGTTGCCTTGCGGGAAGTCGTGGAGGGCGTGAACCAGTTGCTCGCTCGCGATCAGCTGCCAGACGACCCGGGTGGTCCGATAACGCTGACGGTGCGCTCACCTGGCGAGGAACCCCGCGAGGTCGAAGTCGAGCGGGACACCGGCGAAGCACCGATAGTGCCTTCCGGCATGCGTCTGCCGCAGGACGATGGGATTGGCTATCTGGTTATCCCGGACTTCGTCACGCCCGACCTGCAGGAGCGCGTCATTGAGATCCTGGAAGACATGCTCGACGACGGCGATCTTGATGGGTTGATTCTCGATCTTCGTTCGAACCCGGGCGGGTCAGTTGCTCTGCTGCAAACCTTCCTCGGTCTCTTCGTCGAAGGCGATGTGGGCACCTTCTACCACCGCGATGGCAGCTTGCCCGAACCGATCAGGGTGGATCGCCAGGAGTTCGCTGAGGAGTTGGATGATGTGCCGCTGGTCGTGTTGACCGACGATCGGATGTACAGCGCCTCCGAGGTCGGAACGGCGATCCTGCAGAGCCAGGGCCGCGCCACTGTCGTCGGCGTGACATCCCCGGGCGATGTCGAAGTGCTGCTGCAGTCGTACTACGACGACGGGTCGAGCCTCTTCCTCGTCCGGGGCGTCTTTGTCCTCCCCGGCGAGTTAGTCGAGGGTGTCGGCAACATTCCCGATGTCCCTGTCCTGCTCGACTGGACCGAATACACCTTCGACGATGACCCCCAGATCCTCGCCGGGATCGAAACGATTCGCTCCGGAGACGCGGAGACATAACGACACGTTGGATACGGTGGCAACCGCCGAAGCTACTTGATGATGTAGCAGTCCTGGACGAAGGGATCAAATCCTTCGGTGGCTTCATACCCGTCCCAGCAGCCGTCACCGTCGGTGTTCGGGTTGTAGGGCAGCGTGCCGTAGACGTAGACCTCGTCCCCATCGGTGAGCAGATCACCGTCGGTATCGGGAATTCTTGGGCTCGTTTGATACGCCGCCTCGTCGAGATCGGCCAGTCCATCCTGATCAGTGTCGATCACCGGTTCGGGTGTCCAGGTCGGCTCGATCGTCGGTTCAGGCGTCGACGTCGGGGTCGGTTCGACAGTGGGCTCGACGGTCGGCTCGGGCGTCGGGGTTTCCACGATCGGCGTCTCGGTCGGCGGGATGAAGACCGGCACCTCGGTCGGGGGGATCACCTCGATCACGGGCTGCTGCGGTTCGGCGGGTGGAATCTCTGGACCGACAACGGCGGCCACGAAGGTGGCGCCGCCATTGGGGGCGGACTGCGATGAAATGAGACGCTTGGCGTTCCCGGGGGAGCCGCTGTCCGCCGGCCGGATTTCGAGCTCGCCGGTGAAGACATCACCTTCACCGACCTGCAGGGTCCGGCGGCGACCGCCCGATGGGATGACATCGATCGCCCCGTCGGTCGCCAGAATTGCCACCGACTGGCCCGTATCAGGAATGATGGTGGAGTCCGAGTCAGCCAGGACAGCGCTGACAAGGTCAAGGTCGAAGTCCAGATCTGCGGTCGTACCGCCGGAGACAAAGGGGTTGCTGGTGAACAGCACCTCACCGTCCACGACATTGCCCGCGTCGCTCTCGCGAACCAGCTCCATTGCGATGTATTCGGTGCTGTCGTTCGTGACGCTGGCGCGCTGTTGCTTCGTGCCGGCGCGGACCATGAGCGCCTCGCCTGGCGCGAGACGCGCCTCCGGGACGAGGTCTTCTTCGACGGTCGCCGGGTCGTCGTTGGAGAGGAGGATGGGCTCATCGCTGGCGATCAAGAAGCTCAGCGGCGAGTCGGCGGCCAGGGCAGACGATCTCGGCTGGGCTTCATATCGAACCGCGCGCCAGACAACATCCTCGCCGACGAGCGGGGCGATTCCCTGAGCGATGACGCGGGCACTTCCCGTCGCCGGCGAGGGATCCGTCATCGAAATGAGGCGCACGGCGACGCCGGCGGCGCCCGAGCCGATCAGGACCAGACCGGCCAGCACTGCCGCGGCGACGTGGCGCGTGATTCGCTTCCTGGACGCGATACGCGGCCGCGCCGCCTCAACTGGGGAATGGTTCGATTGGGTCATGAAAGATGTCCTCCGGCCACGGCCCGCATGGGCCTGCGGCATGGTCGGTTTGATCGGTGCGAACGGCTCTGGGCGCCGTGCCTGACGGAGCCAGAACGCGGCGAGCGGGCGAGGAGTCGCCCTGGCGTGAACCAAGTCCAGCATGCCAACCGGATGTGATACCCGACAGACAAGAGGACCTTCGCCGAAAAGGCCAGCAGCGTACTGCGCAGGTATTGGCCGGATCGGTTCGCCGTCACCGATCGATGATTGACGAGGCGGATGCGCGACGGCATCCCGGCCGGTGAGCCGGGATCTCACGACCAGGGGCGCATTCTACACGCGCACCAGGGTCGGACTGGTCCGGCTTCCCCCTCCGGACCGCGTCGATATCTCTTATACGCCGGGCGGGCGATTTTGGTGTCGTCCGGTCATCCGCGGGCCATTCTATGCCGTATTGCCTCCGGAACACCGACCCTATTTACGCACTCTAGGACTATTGGCAGGGCTGAGACCATACCCAATATGGTTGCATCCGCGCCTATAGTCGTGCCGATAATGCCGCTGGCCAAACTGCGGCCCGGCGAGCGGACTGCGGCGCGGGGCACAATCAGCGAACGCGAAGGGAGCCAAGAACATGCGACAGCGCGCGCCCGGAGTGCGCATTCGGATCGCCATAGCGGCGCTTGTCATTCTTGGAGGAAGCCTCCCGGCGTTGGGTTTCGTGGGCGCAGCCCAGGAGGATGACGCCGCGGTCGCCGTTGTCGCGACTGATCTGGCGAACCCGCGTGGCTTTACGTGGGATGACGACGACGAGCTGCTGGTCGCCTTGGCCGGAACCGGCGGCGATGATCCGGCCCAGGGTCAGGTCCAACCTCCTCCGAGTGGCCCGTGGACCGGTGGACTGACCGCGGGGCTTGTCCAGGTCGACAATGACTGCTCGGCGACCTCAGTGATCGAGGGATTGCCCTCCGCCGTTGACGCTACTGGCTCCGTGATCGGCGCGGCCGACGTCGCCAGCTTTGGCGGCACTACCTACGTTCTCGTCACCGGCGGAGGCGAAGGACACGGTAATCAGGGCGTGGCCAATGGCATCTACGCCGTGACGGCCGATGGCGGCTCCGAACTCTTCGTCGATCTCAGTGCCTGGTTCGCGGCTTATTCAGTTGAGAATGTGCGGGAGACCAACTTCGATCCCGAAGGCAGCTTCTACAACCTCGTCGTCGGCGAGGATGATCGCCTCTGGGTTTCGGAGAGCAATAGCGCTCAGGTATTGGCCATATCGCCGTCTGGCGAGATCGAGCGCGTTGCCGATCTCTCGGCCGAGAACGTGGTCCCGACCGGGCTCGCACCCGCCCCGGACGGCGGCGTCTACGTCGCGTATCTCTCCAGCGTTCCGTATACCGATGGAACCGCCAAAGTCGTCCAGGTTTCACCGGACGGCGATGTCTCCGATGTCTGGACCGACTTGACAATGGTGACGTCAGTTGCCGTTGGTGAAGATGGCGCCTTGTATGCGGCGGAAATGTCCACAGAGAATACAGCCGATCCGCCCTACGTCCGCCCGAACTCGGGCCGCGTCGTCCGCCAGAGCGGCCCAGACTCAAGCGAAGAGATCGCGGTTGGCCTTCCCTATCCCGTTTCGATCGACTTTGGCCCGGACGACGCTCTCTACGTCTCCTTCCCCGGGTTGGCCGGGGAGACCACCGGTGGGATCATCCGGATCCAGCCCGATGGCGATGTGATCGACCTGGGTACGACCGGGGTCCTGCTCGCGATCTGTGGCGACGTCCAGCTCGGTTCCGATGCGACCGAGGAAGTAGATGAGCCGACCGAGGAGGCGGAGGATCCGACTGAAGAAGCCGTGGAAGATGGCACAGAGCAGGCTGAAGAGCGGATCGAGAACGACGGATTCGTCGATCCCCTCCCGGAGCAGGTCGCCGGTGTACCCGATGAGTTCGGGAATGTCCGCATCGACATCGTCGACTTCGCCTTTGAGCCCGCGATGGTCGAGGTGCCCCTCGGAGCCACGGTGACGTGGGTCAATGTTGGCCCAACCGATCACACCACCGTGGCGTTTGGCGTCGACGGTAAGAAGGTGTTCGACTCCAACATCATGCACGAGGGCGATGTCTTCAGCCTGGAGCCGACTCAGGCCGGGCGGTACGAGTACATCTGCGGGTTGCACCCCTCGATGATGGCCGTTCTCATCGTCACCGAGTAGTTAGGATCGACAACCCGGGAAGGCGTGCGAGAATCGCGCGGTCAAACTCGACCGCGCGATTCTTCGCGTTCACGAAGGAGTATCCGTCTCGTGCAGATCGACGTTCAGTCCGGTGACCCTACCGCCGTTGCCGCCGATGCCTTGATTCTTCCGGTCTTCAGTTCAAGCGGCGACGCGGGTCCTGATCTCGGCTCCGCCTCGTCGGTCGACGCCGCCCTGGGCGGCGAATTGGCTCGGCTGGCCAAAGAGGCTCGGTTTACCGGCGGACAGGGGCGCGTCTTCGCTCTCGCCACCCTCGGTGCTGTGCCGGCCCGACGGATCATTCTCGCCGGGCTCGGCGCCCGCGACGGGCTCTCGCCTGAAGCAATCCGGCAGGCGTGGGGCGCCGCCGCGACCGCCGCGCGCGACGCGGGGGCGACGAAGGTCATTTCTACCCTGCCACCCTCCGGCGACGGTGTCGACTCCATCGAAGCTCTCTCGGCGGCCGTTGAGGGGGCCAAACTGGCGACGTACCGGTTCACCAAGTACTTCGGTGCTGGCCGCGAGTCGTCCGATTCAACCGCGATCGAATCGCTCACCTTCGTCGGCGAAGGCGCCGATGCCACCGCCGTGGCTCGCGGCGTGGCGATTGCCGGAGCAGTCTCGCTCGCTCGGGATCTCGTCTCTGAGCCTGCCAGCGTGCTGAACCCAGAAGAGATGGCAAGTCGGGCGCAGGCGGTTGCCGCCGAGCATGGCCTGGAGATCACTGTCCTGGGGCCGGAGGAGTTGGCCGAGATGGGTGCCGGGGCGATCACGGCTGTCGGCAAGGGTAGTTCCAGCGGCCCGCGCCTGATCCACCTCGTATACAGGCCGGAGGGAGGAGCCGCGAGCGACCGCCAGGTCGGCCTCGTCGGCAAGTGCATCACCTTCGACACAGGAGGGTACTCAATCAAGACCTACGAAGGCATGCTCCAGATGAAGACCGACATGGCCGGCGGCGCCGCGGTGCTGGGGACCATGTCCGCTCTGCGGGCGCTCGGTGTGCGCGAGACGGTCCACGGCGTGATCTGTGCGGCGGAGAACATGATCTCTGGGGAGGCATTCCGGCCGGGCGACATCCTGACTGCCCTGAATGGCGTGACGATCGAGGTCCTCTCGACCGACGCGGAGGGCCGCCTCGTTCTCGCCGACGGCCTGGTCTACACCGCCCGCCAGGGGGCGACCGAGCTCATCGACCTCGCCACCCTGACGGGAGCTGCCGTCGTCGCCCTGGGCGACTCAACCACGGCGATCTTCGCCAGCGACGACGACCTCGCCGACCGGATCCTGGACGCTTCAGAGGTGGCGGGCGAGCACACCTGGCGCTTGCCGCTAACTCCCGCCCTGAACGAGAAGATCCGGGGCGATGTCGGCGACATCAAGAATACCGGTGGCCGCGCCGGAGGGGCGATCACCGCGGCGCTCTTCCTGGAGCGATTCCGTGAGGGCCTGCCATGGGCCCACATGGATATCGCCGGCTCGGCCCGCGCCGAGCGATCGACGGCATATACGCCAAAGGGCGCCTCCGGGACTGGCGTGCGCACGCTGTTGGCCTACCTCGACCGGGCCTAACAAGCCAACAGGCGTCTGCAAAGAAGCGAGGCCGGGACACGCGTGTCCCGGCCTCGCTTCTTTGCAGACTCAGCGTTGCTACCGGACTAGCACAGTTCCGTACATTTCCAGGTGAAGGTCGCAGCCGTACCGGTAGACGCCAGGGGTGTCAAAAGTTTCCGTGAAGACCGCGCCCCGGCGCATGATGCCGGAGTCGAATTGGTCGTCGACCGCCGAAACGGTATGGGTCACGCCGTCGCGGTTGACCCAGCGCACCCCTGTCCCGGCGGCAATTTCGACGGCTCGCGGCGCGTAGCGATCGTTGATGATCTCAACCGCCACACGGTCGGGAGCGGCCGCCACAGGGGTCGCGGCGGGGCTGGCTTCCGGGGTCGCCGCGGGCGTTCCCGCCTGGTTCGTGTTCCCCGAGATGGAGGGGGTCTGAACGACCAGGATCTGGCTGGTTTTGCCTTCACCAAGATGACGCCCGTCCGCATCGAAGTCGCCGATGTCGAAATCGTTGTCGTTTGCGACCGCGACGGTCGTGTCGTCGATGACGGCCACTCCCTCGATCTTGCCGGGCATGCCCTCGACGGTGGAGAGATCGATGAGCAGGGACTTCGGCAGCGGCACGATCCGCGAGGTCAGCAAATTGTCGGTCGCCTCCAGGGATGGGGCGCTCGCCGGATCGTCCGAGAGCCCGCCGAGGATGTTTGTCGCCGTGGAGAGATCGACGGTAAAGAGCTTCGCTACCGCGTCGGTGCGCTCAAGAACGAGGAGGGTATCGGCGTCGATGGCGACGAGCCCAGAGAGCTTCATCGCGTCGCGGACCACCTCTGGATCGGGATCGAAGTCCGTCGCCTCTTCGAACTGGTAGACATACTCGGCGGTGGGCTCACCGCTGGACGCGGACACCGCCAGGATCCGAGTGTTGAGCGAGTTTTCTCCGGTATCTTTATCCGGAACGGATAGTGGGCTTTGCAATGCCAGGACGAGGGTCGTCCCGTCCGGCGAGAGCGCCAGACCTTCAAAGCCTCGATGTCCCTTGCGATTGGCGAAAATGCCGGGGAGAGTATCGGAGACCGGGTAGTCGGCGCCAGCGAGGTCAACGCCCTCCGGTAAATACCGTTGGATGACCACTCCGTTTCCGTCGACGTGGAGCAAGGAAGGTGAGTACTCGTCGACGAGCCAGAAGGTTCCGTCGGCCGCTCGGACCAGACCTTCAGTGTCCAGACCGCTCGGGTTGTACGGCAGTTCCTCCGTGGCGGAGTAGTCGTACGGCTTCTCATCCGGACCGTCCAGATTGGAAAGTCCGGTTACAGGAGCACCGGACTGGCCGAGGATGGGTAGTGCTTCCAGGATCTCGATCTCACCAGCGGCGGTGCTGACATGGAGGATCAGCGGCGAAAAGTCAGGAACCGGGAAGGTGCGCCGGTTGGCGCCATCGACTTCGATCTGGCCATTCGGACCTCGATCGGTCACCATCCAATACTCGCCCGCCGGATCTTCGGGCGCGCGCCACAGATCGCTGCCGATTCCCCCTAGGAGCATGCCGCGGTCATCGGCAATGGGATGTTCGGGAAGCGCGTCACTCTGAAGTTGGGCCAAGGGAAATTCAGGAAGCGTGAAGGTGTCCAGAACGGCACCCGCCTCCTGAACCGCCAGACCACGGGAACTGGTGCCAAGCCCCAACACCAGTGCAATAGTGAACAGCCCAATCGTCCGAAGTGCACGCCTCTGTATGAGCACGATCGGCATCCTTTCGTCGAGAAGCCGCCCACGCCGATGTCCGGCAATCCTGGTTGTGGCGGCGTACCGAGAAAGGCTGCCGAATCCCTTCGATCAGGTGGTTAACGAGCGATTAGTTGTCCGAAGCGGTAAGGGCGGCCCGGATCTCGGCGGCGAGCGCGGCGCCGGCAGGTAACATCGGGATCTCCTGCCGGCGGGGCCGGGGGATATCGATCGCGATCGAGCGCACGATCCGGCCCGGTCGAGACGACATAATGTGAACATGTCGCCAAGGGTGATCGCTTCCTCGATCGCATGGGTAACGAAGATCATGGTCCGGCGGCGCTCTTCCCACAGATCGAGAAAGAGGGCGGCGACATCAGCCCGGGTGAGCGCGTCCAGTGACGCAAAGGGCTCGTCCATGAGCAGGATGCTGGGATCCTGGCTAAGGGCGCGGGCAAGTGCGACACGGGCCTGCATGCCGCCGGAGAGCTCGGCTGGGTAGGCATCGCCAAATCCGGCGAGGCCAACTCGGTTCAGCAGGGCATCCGCCTGCCGCACTGCCGCAGCCGATGGCGAACGCCGGACTGCCGCCGGGAGGGCGACGTTCGCCCGCGCAGTCCGCCACGGTAGCAGTACAGGGCGTTGAAAGACCAGACCGATATCAGGACGAGGTCCAGTTACGCACGTGCCGTCGATAAAGATCTGCCCGGATGTCGGTTGCTCCAGACCGGCCGCCAGACGGAGCAACGTGCTCTTGCCACAGCCGCTGGGGCCGATTAGGACGGCGACCTGGCCGCTTTCAACCCGCAGATCGATGCCGGAGACGGCGAGCGTCTCCGCCCCGCGGACGCCCCGGAATCGCTTTGATACCGATTGAAACTCGATCGCTGGTGGCGTCATCCGGCAGATGATAGGTGAGGACCGATTCTCGGTGTGGATCGATCGAGCGCGGATCTACCCGATGCCTGCACTCCGGACGCCGGATATACTGCGGCGCGGCTCGAAAGACGGTCTCGTGCAGGGCAATACGTGGGTCGTCGCCAGTCGGTAGGGGCAAGGAGGGGAAGTGGTCGGTAACGCCCAGGCGCAGCGTGCGCGGCTGGCGGTAGGCTCTGCTCAAGGTGCGCTAGGGACGCCACTGGGACGCGGGTTCGCGTTGGTGACGATCGCGGCAGCGGCTACGGGGTTCGCCATGGCGGCCCAGCAGAACATCGTCTCCAACTACTTCGAGCACGAACTGGGCCTCAAGGGTCCACAGTTCGGCTATATCACCGCCATCCGCGAGATCCCCGGCTTCCTCCTGATCTTCCTGACCGCATTGTTCTACCGGCTGTCGCTCCCGAAGCTGACCGCCGGTGCGCTGGTCCTCCTTGCCATCGGTTACGCCTTTTTCGGCGTCTCAACTAGTTTCTGGACGGTCGCGCCCTGGGTCGTGATCAGCTCGATGGGTTACCACACCTGGCTCCAGACCCAGCCTGCCCTGACGATGAGCCTGACAACCGAGGGGCGTTCCGGCCATCTCCTTGGCCGAGTTGCCGCTATCGGCCAGGGCGGAGCGCTCGCCGCAATGGCCGTCGTCCTGATCACGTTCCATTACGACTGGCTCGGCTATCGCCAGATGTTCGTGATCTGCGGGGCGCTCGCTCTGGTCGCCGGCATCGCCATTTACCGGTTTCCTCACTTTCATGACGGCAAGGTGCAGGCCGCTGCAGCAAAGCGCGATCCGATCGTTCTGCGCCGTGACTACAAGCTGTATTACCTGCTCAGCGTGCTCGACGGCGGCCGTCAGCAGATCTTCTTCTCATTCGGTCTGTGGGTGCTGGTTGACCACTTCGATCTGGATGTGCCGGCGATTTCAACGGTCCTGATCGCGGTGTCGGCACTTAGCGTGTTTGCCGGTTCCTGGATCGGGCGCCAACTCGACCGCCACGGCGAGCGCCAGATGCTGGCGATCGTCAATGTCGCCTACATCGTGGCGCTTCTCGGATATGCCTTGATCGACAACGTGGCCGTCGCCCTGGGCTGTTACGTGATCTACTCCTTCATTTTCCCGTTCTCGGCGATGGGCGCCACGACCTATCTGCGCAAGATCGCCCCGGCGGCCGACCTTGCGCCCTCGCTGGCGATGGGGTTGACGATGCAGCACGCCGCCGCGGTCGCGGTGCCGATCGCGACCGGGTTTGTCCTCAATTTCGTCGGTTACCAGATTCCATTCATGGTAGCCGCTGGATTCGCGGGGCTGACCTTCTTTGTCACCCGTCGCCTCGATCCCGCCAACCAAAAATCCGCCCGCCGCCTCCACGAAGAAGCGGCCCTAGCGATCCGGTAAATGTCGTTTCGCTGGGGTCGGGAGCGGCGCTGATCCTCAGCGCCGGAAAGTGACGGTTCCGAGGATGGGGTCGAGAGAATCCACTTCCCACCCGGCGGCGATCCAGCCGTATCGGGCCTGTGTGTGCGAGCTGGTGGGGGAGTGATCGTTGTACCACCACGTGCGAAACCCCCGGTGCCCTGGTTTGGACGAAGGCGGCAGAGAGTAGCCGACAACTCGCTCGACATCAGCGAAGCTCATCGAATACCGCGTCCCCGATTGCTGCTGCAGGTGCTTAGCGAGCGCATCATACCGACTGGTCATATCCTCCCTCCCGTGCGCCTCGGTAGCCGACTTCGGCGCCTCGTCCATTGAAGGCCCATGGCCGTCGCCTGCGCACTTTTGCTACGGACTATCCCCCCAATATGCTCGCAGCCCCGGCGCCCACCCAGTCATCCCGAGCTTGTCGAGGGATCTAGAGGGGGATGGCGTTCCGATGTTGCCGCCATCTCCGGGAGCGCGATGCCGTTTTCTCGGAGGCCGGGGCAATCGCGGCGCGCCGTGCTGTTCGAGATCCCTCGACAAGCTCGGGATGACAGCGTGGGTCGGAGCGGCGTCTCACCCTGATGCAATCGTACAGATGGTCCTGCACGGGGTACTAGGTTGTCGCTCCTGGCGTGCCGTCGTCGGGTTTCTCCGCCGTGAGGGGATCGGAGCCGAGCTGGACTTCAGCGCCGTCGTTGATGCCGTCGCCATCGGAGTCGGGATTGGCTGGGTCGGTCCCGTGGGTCCCTTCCTCCGTGTCGGACAGGCCGTCACCGTCGCCATCGGCGTTCGGATCGGGGTCGGGCGGACTCGATCCCCCGCCCGCCGGAACGAGGTAGACCTCGACGAGCACGTCTGGCCGGGTCGGGTTGACGCTAACGGCATATCCGGCCGCCACCGAGCCTGCACCGCCCTCGATCCGGAGGATCTCATATCCAGCCGGCGGCACCAGGGAGCCTTCGACGATGTAGTAGGTGTCATCGGGCAAGCCCGACCAGACGTAGGTGTCGCCGCTCTGGGCCGCTTCGGTCAGGGACTTCGAGTTACCGGTGTCATCAGCCTGAAGGGTAGCCCCCTCCATGGCGACTGACGACGCGATGCAGAGTTCGGCCGGACTGTCCGCCGCCGGACACGGCCGTCCAACAATCGAGACCGAGCCGGACTCGACGGTGTCATCCCCACCGGTGCCGTCGTCGCCGGTTGATTGGAACAGGAAGAGCGTTAGATCTGCCCTGGGAGCGTCGGTGGTGAGGCGGAGGTGAAAGGTCGAGTCGCCCGGGTCGCCGTCTGGGTCGGGGCCATCGAGGGTGGAATCGTCGAAGCCTTCCGGCAACTCATCAACGATCACGACGTAGGTGTAGAAGTCATCCGGGGAATACGTCCCACCTTGAGCGACCGCGACATCAGCCCAGAGGTACGCCCGGCCATCGAACTCCGCGTCGGCGGTCGACTTGACGTCGGTGCCATTGTCGCCGCCAAGCAAGCGAACCGTGAATCCGCCGTCAGAAGGGCTGCACAGGTCGGGTTCGAGCGTATCTGCCGTCATGCCCTCCGGGCAGACGCGCCCCTGGATGGTCACGACGCCCGCGCCGGTACGCAGGAGATAGAGGTCGACGCGAGCGGCCGGCTCTTCGGCGGTGAGCGTGATCGCTCCGCCAACCACCTCTTCACCGTCCACGAAGGCGACGCCTTCGCTGTAGAACGCGGGCAATTCGGTTGGTTCGTTCAACTGGTAGTTGCCAAGTTCGAGGTTCTTCCACTGGTAGGCGCCGGCTTCTGGCGAATCGGCATCTTCGAGCAGCAACTCGTCGTCATCAGGAGTGGTGACTGTTGACGCAAACCCACCGGAGACGGCCTCACAGGCACTCAGGACTCCCGAATCTCCCGCCGAAACGGCGGTGCCAAGGTCGTCTCCGGAGACGTCTTCGGGGCAGGCCCAGACCGCAAGGGTCAAGTCTCCTGGCCCACCCTGGAGTGGCGGGACCGCGGGACCAATGACGGCGGCCACGAACGTTGCCGCGTCCGAGCTAGCGTTCTCGATTGTGAGCGTTCCGGTAGCGGTCGTAGCGGCGCCCGCGTCGAGTTGGGCTCCGTCGTCTGCGGCGGATGACAGCGTGATTGAGCCCTCGGTCGCGAGAACGAGTGCGGGAGTTTCGCCCGCGGCAACTGAGGTCGATTCGCCCGGTTCCAGGACGTCGCGGATCAGGTCGATGTCGTGGCCAAGCTCCGTGTCTGCCGCCGGGAAAGAGTCGCTACCGAAGATCAAGGTGTCGTCGTCCGTCTCTTCCGCTTGCGCTTCCGGCACGATCGCGATCCGGATGTAGGGAACGGTATCGGCGCTCAGGCTGGACCGCTGTTGCTGGGCTCCTTCTGGGACGAAAACTGCCTCCCCGGCGGCCAGGCGCGCCTGTGTCCCAGCGCTGATGTCGTTGACGAGGATCGCGCCCTCATCGGCCAGGGTGAAGCCGACGGCACGCTCGTGCGGCTCGGCGTCATTTTGCAGTTCGGCGTTGTCGCGGACGACCCGCCAGGCGATCTCGTCAGACGGCATCTGGGCGACACCGTGGGCGATGACTTCGGCGTGCCCGGTCGCGGGCGAGGGGCCATCGGGGGCGCCTTGAATCGCCTGAAGGATCGCCCCTCGGACGGGCGCGGCCAGCAATGCGAGCAGCCCGACGATGGCGATGGCGGCGACAAGGCGCGGCGCGGTTCGGCTTCCTGAACCCAGCATCTGACGACCAAGCGACACTTGGCACTCCTCTGACTGTTGACTCGGTTCGTGCCTGATGCACGGGGGAGCGGCAGATACGGCAAGGTGATGCTGTTCGTGAATGCCACGCCGTGACCGACGGATGAAGGTACCACGCATCCGGTGGCATGCCTACCGGATCGGGCCAGAACAAAACCGTTTCGCGTCTACCGAGCGTCGTGGCGCAGCACCCAGGCCGCGGCGGCAGTGCGGGAGGGCAGGGCCAGCTTGCCCAGGATGTTGGTGACGTGGGTCGATGCGGTCCGCGTCGTGATGAAGAGCTCTTCGCCGATCTCGCGATCGGACCGGCCCTCGGCAACCAGGCGGATAACCTCGCGCTCCCGCGGGGTCAAGTCCTTCATCGGATCGGGCACGACGGCCAGTGCCGGCGGTGACGCCTGCGGGCGGTCCGAGGCGAGCGCCTTGGTCAGTTGGTCGATCAGTTCGCCCGGGGCGGCCAGCCCCGGCTCGGGCGACCCTTCGCTGGATCGAACGGCTGTCCGGAATGAGGCCGCGATGCCGGCCTCACCGGCACTCGCGGCTAGTTCAGACAGGAGTGTCATCGTGTCAATGATGCCCTGGCGTTCTTGGATCTCGACCCGCAACTTGAAGGCTGACGCCAGCGCGACCACGCCGTTGTCGTAGTTCCGCTGGCGGAGGGCGGTAAGACCCAGGTTGTGCAGGACAAGGGCTTCGCCGCTGCGATCACCCACGCGATGTAGATGCTCCTGGGCCGACGCGGAAGAGCTCTCCCGCTTTCGGGAGGTCTCCTTTCCCCAGGGCGGATTCGCCGAGGTTATTGAGGGAATAGCCGATCGCCCGGGGCTCGCCTAGTTGACGCCTGATGTCGAGCGCCTCCTGGTGAAGACGCTCGGCGGTATCGAAATCCCGGTCGACGTTGGCGACATCGCCAAGGTTGCTCAGCGAGAGGGCGATGCCCCAGGGATCGCCGAGCTCTCGCCGGATAGCCAGGCTCTCCTCGTGCCGGGTCCGGGCGGTCGCGGTATCGGCCTGGCCGAGGGCCACCAGTCCCAGGTTGTTGAGCGTGTCCGCCGTGCCTTCCGGGTCATCCAGCGAACGGCGCATCTTCAGGCTTGCTTCGTACCGGATAACCGCCTCGCCGGGTTCGCCCATATCGAGATAGACGTTCCCGAGGTTGTTGAGTGCTTTTGCCCGGGCAGGCGACTGCTCGGCGCTCGCCCTGGCCAGGGCGGCTTCCAGGCGAGTCTGCGCTTCACGTAGCTGCCCTCGGATCTCCCAGTAGCGCCATAGCACCGTCGTCAGGTGCAGGGCGTCGCCGGGATCGCCGCGGGCGCTCAACCAATCAAGTGCCGCCCGCAGGTTATCCCCTTCGAGATCCAACCGCTCGAGCCAGGCATATTGCTCCGGGCCGTACAAGCGCAGTCCGGCCGCGCTGGCGAGCGCGAGGCACCAGGCAGCGTGGCGGTCGCGCGTCGCCTGGTCTTCGCCAGAGTCGGCCAGCCGCTCGCGGGCATATTCCCGGATGGTCTCCAGCATGACGAGGCGCGGCTCGTCGTCCTGAGCATCCTGACGCAACAGGCTGTGGTCGATCAGCGACGTGAGGATGGTGAGCACGTCGCCGGACCCACCGGCGGCGACTGCCTCGGCCGCGCCAAGCGACGCCCCGCCCGCGAAGACAGACATCCGCGCGAAGTGCGTTTGTTCCTCTGGTGTCAGCAGATGGTAGCTCCAGGCAATCGTGTCGCGGAGTGTCTGCTGGCGATCCGGCAGATCGCGCGGGCCGCCGGTGAGGACACTGAGGCGGTTAGCGAGCCGGGCCAGCAGGGCGGAGACGGAGAGGACCTTCATTCTGGCCGCGGCCAGTTCTATCGCGAGCGGCAATCCGTCCAGACGCTGGCAAATCTCGGCGACCGTGGCGGCGTTCGCTTCCGTCAGGGCAAACCCAGGCCGAACCCGTTGCGCCGTCTCGACGAACAGCCGCACCGCGTAGCTCTGGGCAATGCTGTCGAGCGACTGCGTTGCCGCCTTAGGGAGTTGCAGCGGTTCGACCGGGAACTCCCGCTCGCCGCGGATGTGGAGTGGCAACCGGCTGGTGACGATCAGGGTCAGCCCGGGACACGCGCTTAGCAGGCTAGCGAGGTCGGGCGCCGCGGCAACGACCTGTTCCATGTTGTCGAGCACGATCAGGGTAGGTGTGCCACCAAGCCTGGGAGGCGAGCCGTTGGGCCGCGTTCCCGGGCAACCCGGGAATGTCGCGGACATCCATCGCCCGGGCGATCGCGGGGAGAACCTGATCCGGGTCGGTGATCGCCGCCAGGGGGATGAACATGGTCCTGAGTGGACCGGACTCGGTCGCGCGGTCGTCAACATACGTGGCGGCTGCCACCGCAAGTCGCGTTTTGCCCACTCCTCCTGGGCCGGTGAGCGTGATCAGCCGGGTTTCGCCCTTGTCGAGGAGCGTGCGCAGCCGGAGGAGCTCCGCGTCCCGGCCCAGGAGAGGAGTTGGGGGCGCCGGCAGCGTGGCGATGCCTACGGGTTGGCTATCGAATGCAGTTGGCAAGCTCGCCATCGTCCGGGTCCTTCGTCCTGGTTCGCTGTCGGGGAACCGAACTGTCCCACTGCCATGATGGCGACAGGTGACGAGACCGTCAAATCGATGGCGCTACGTTTCAGAAATCATGCCGGACTCTGAGTGCGTCAGGACTGGAACACAGCAGCTCCACTGCTATCCATTCCGGCGATGAGCTAGTCCGCCTTGAACCGACCACCCCGCGATCACAATGAGCAGGAACGCGGTCACGACCAGACTTCCGGGCAGGTCGCCGCGGGCGATCTGCTCGAACGCATCGGCGGGGTTGATGGTACTCAGCACGGAGAGAAGGATGACTGCGTCCATGATTGTGGTCTCCAGGTTGCGTATCGTGGTCGGCTACCGGTTCGGGACGCCCCCGCATGGGCCTCCCGGTCATGTACCTATGCTGCCGCCACGGCCGCGAGACCACATCCGTAACTTCATGGATTTTTCAGGGCAGGAATTACCTACTCCACGTAGAGGAGTGATCGTTCGTGCCCTGAGATGTGACCCCATCACTAGACGCGCCGAATGTGGCCTCGGCTGCGATCTGTCAGGCCGTTCCAACTCCTATCTCGATCGAGCACCCCGGACGATTGGCTGCTTCGACTGGTATCATTTGTATAGCTTTGGGCTGGACCGGTCACTTCCATCGTCCAGGCGAGCCACGAGGGCCCAGCGACTGGGCGAGGGGATGACATTTGGCTGGACTCAAGATCGGATTGCAGCTCAATCGGTTCAAGTATGCCGGTGGGGATGAGGCAATAGCACCCGGTGTCGCAACAGTGGCCCGGCGGGCAGAGGCCGCCGGTGTTACGTCGCTCTGGGTCATGGACCACTTCTTCCAGATCCCCCCGAACGGGCCGGCGGAAGATCCGATTCTGGAGGGATACTCAACCCTCACCTACATCGCCGGATTGACCGAGCGAATCAAGCTCGGCACGATGGTCACGGGCGTGACGTATCGCCACCCTGGCGTCCTGGTGAAGACCGTCACGACACTTGATGTGCTCTCGGGCGGACGTGCCTATTTCGGCATCGGGGCCGGTTGGTTTGAGCGAGAGCATGTCGGGCTGGGTGTGGCGTTTCCCCCTGTGAAGGAGCGGTTCGAGCGACTCGAAGAGACGCTCCAGATCGCCGACCAGATGTGGTCCGGCGAAGTAAAGCCGTACGACGGCAAGCATTTCCAGTTGGCTGAAACCCTTTGTCAGCCCATGCCGCTCTCCCGGCCACACCCAACGATCCTGGTCGGCGGTGGCGGCGAGCAGAAGACCCTTCGCTTCGTGGCCCGGTACGGAGACGCCTGCAACCTCTTCTCCGCCGATCTGGAGGCGGTGAGCCACAAGCTCGACGTTCTCCGTGGTCACTGCGAAGTCGAAGGCCGCCCCTACGACGCAATCGAGAAGACGACCCTGGGCAGGATCCCTGGTCTGACGCAGACAGAAGGCGCGGTGTCATACGATCGGACGGAGGCGACAGATTTCTTTGGCCGGCTCGGAGAGTTAGGCGTCGATCAGCACCTGACTAGCTTCGTCGATCCCACCCACCCATCGGTCGGCGAGGTACTTGCCGAGCTCGTTGACCTTGCCAGCGCGGTCCAGGTGGCCGGTCGATCGTAGGCTGGCCGTTCGTCTAGTGGTGCAATACCAACTCGTCGGCGATGATGCGTTTTCGTCCGCCGTCATCGGTGGCGGCCTGGATCAGACCTACCGTGAGAGAAGGAGAAAACGTGGCGCTCAGCGAGAAGGCGCGGGCATTCTTGGAAGAACCGCGATTCGCCAGCCTGGCGACGATTAACCCCGATGGTTCGGTGCAGCAAACCGTGATGTGGTACCTGATTCGCGACGATCATATCCTGATGAATACAGCCCGGGGCCGGAAGAAGGACCGTAACCTCCTTCGAGACACGCGGATTTCCATCTGCGTCGAGGATGGGTACCGGTTTGTGTCGATGCGCGGCGCAGTCACGCTCATTGAGGACCAGGGTCCGGCACAGGCCGATATTCTGGAGATGGCCATCCGCTATCACGGTACTGAGCACGGCGAAGAGATGGGCCGCGATGTGTTCAGCAAGCAGGAGCGGATCTCCTTCAATCTGCCCATTGCCAACGTCATCGAGCATGGCTTTGACGACTAGCGCGACCCCCTCTGGCTCAACTCGCGTCACTGCCCTGGCCGGCGGCGTTGGCGGGGCAAAGCTTGCCCAGGGGTTGCAGCGGGCGGTGTCGCCCGGCGATCTCACGGTCGTCGTCAACACCGCCGACGACTTCGACCACTACGGTCTCCGGATCAGTCCAGACCTCGATACGGTGCTCTACACACTCGCGGGGCTGGCGAATCCCGCTACTGGTTGGGGCATCGCCGGTGACACCTACCACACGCTGGACGCGATCGCGGCGTATGGACGCGATCCCTGGTTCAAACTCGGTGATCGGGATTTCGCCACCCATATCCTGCGCACGGAGCGGCTACGAGCCGGGGCAACGCTGACAGAGGTCATGACCGAACTCGCGGCAGCCCTCCAGATCCCTAGCCGCATCCTGCCGATGACTGATGATCCTGTTGCGACTCTGGTTGACACGCCGGCCGGGCTACTTGAATTCCAGGACTATTTTGTTGGACGGCGGCAAACGGATGACGTCACCGGGGTCGTTTTCTCCGGGATAGAGAGTGCCCGGCTGCCGCGGGGCGTGGTCGACGCCATTGAGTCGGCGGAGGTGATCTTCTTCTGCCCATCAAACCCGATCGTCAGCATTGGCCCTCTCCTGGCAGTTGCCGGGCTCAGAGATGCGCTCGAACGCGCTTCCGCACCGAGAGTTGCCGTCAGCCCGCTCATTGGCGGCAAGGCGCTGAAAGGTCCGGCGGACCGGATGCTCGCCACGCTGGGGCACGAGGTCTCATCCGTCGGAGTAGCTCGCATCTATGCCGGATTGATCGATGGCTTGGTGATCGACAAGGTTGATCTCGATCTCGCACCACGCATTCGAGACCTGGGTATTGAAGTCCTGGTTACCGGAACGATCATGGGCGGCCCGGAGGATCGGGAGCGCCTCGCGGCTGAAACGCTCCAGTTTGCCCGGGTGCTTTCGCCTCGCCGCCTGGCTGCCGTGGAGGCGGGCCAATGAGCGGCGGCACGGTTGTGCTCGTGCCGATCCGGTCGCTCACCGGTGGAAAGACTCGCCTTGCTGGCGCCCTGACACCCGAGTCTCGGGCTGCCTTGACCCGGAGCATGCTCACGCGCGTCGTGGAGGCAGCGGTCGCGTCCGGCGTGGTCGAGACCGTGCTGGTGATCAGTCCCGATCCCGCCGTACTCCACCTTGCCGCTGGCCTGAGCGATCGAGTGGTAGTGGTTGAGCAGGATCCCCGTGCACTGGGCCTGAATGGGGCAATTGAACAGGGGCGATCCTGGGCAACAGCCCGACGGGCCGGGGCATTTCTGGTCCTGTTCGGCGATCTGCCCCTCATCGAGGCCGACGATGTGAAGAATATGGTGCGGCGCGATGCCCCGGTCGTGATTGCGCCGGACCGGCATGGCGCCGGCACAAACGCGCTGCTCCTCCGCTTCGGGACCTTTGAACGAGATCAGGAGCCTTTCCAGTTCGGGTTTGGGATCGGATCCTACGCGCATCACGTCGATGAGGCCCACCGCCTTGGCCTGGACGTTGCGGTCTCGCTGACGCCGGGAACCGCCCTCGATCTCGACACGCCCGACGACCTTGCGGCGATCTTCGGCGAAGACTTTGCACAGAACGAGGAGGACATGATCGCCACCCGTCACTTTGCGCGCGTGTACAGTGGTGAATCCACCGACCGGCCGTCTCTGGAGATTGGCTCATGAGCGCCACTCCAGCGGCGGCAGAGATCCGGTTGCTCGGGCTTGACGGTATCCCCGAGGTGTCCCCGGGTGATGACCTTGCCAGAACGATCGGTGATGCCCTCGAGCGCTCGGGGCATGGCCTCACCTCCGACGATGTCCTTGTCGTCACCCACAAGATCGTCTCGAAGGCGGAAGGCCGGCTCGTCGATCTGCGCACGGTAACGCCATCCGCCCTGGCGACGTCAATAGGCGAACGGTTTGGCAAGGATGCGCGTCAGGTCGAGGTCGTGCTCCGCGAGAGCAGCCGGATCGTGCGAATGGACCGGGGCGTGATCATCGCCGAAACAGCTCATGGGCTCATCTGTGCCAATGCCGGCGTCGATGCCTCGAACGTCTCGGCTGAGACGGTCTGCCTGCTACCCATCGATCCTGACGGATCAGCGGCGGCGTTGCGTGAGCGCCTGAAAGAACGCTTCGGAGTCGCGCCCGGGATCATCATCTCCGATTCGTTCGGCCGTCCATGGCGCGTCGGGATCGTCAATGTCGCCGTCGGGGTCGCCGGGCTGGCTCCCCTGGCCGACTACCGGGGCTACACCGACGCGGCGGGCTACGAATTGCATGTCTCTGTCCTGGCGGTCGCGGATGAGCTCGCGGCCGCGGCCGAACTGGTGATGAACAAGCTCGACGCGAGGCCGGTCGTGCTGATTCGCGGGTACGTCAGTCCAGTCGGGGCTGAACCGGGGAGAGGGCGCGATTTGATTCTCGACCCGACGCGGGATCTCTTCCGATAGACGTGAGACTTGAGACGTGAGACGTGAGAAAAGAGAGTTATCTACTCTACGTCTCACGTCTCACGTCTCACGACTCGTAAAGAAAGGATGCACCATGGGACTGGGCTACGCGGCGTCATTTGAGCAATTCCACCCGACGGACCTCCTGGCCTATTCCCAGCAGGCGGAGGCGGCCGGTTTTGTGGCCGTGATGGCATCCGATCACTTCCACCCGTGGGTCCCCAGCCAGGGACACTCGGCCTTCGTCTGGTCCTGGATGGGCGCCCTCGGCTACGCCACCAAACTCCGCTTCGGCACTGGAGTTACTCCGCCTGGCTACCGTTACCACCCCGCGGTGATTGCCCAGGCGGCCGCAACACTTGAGGCGATGTTTCCAGGGCGGTTCTATCTGGGTCTGGGCGCTGGCGAGGCGCTCAACGAGCACATCACCGGCGATTACTGGCCGGAGGCACCCACGCGGTTGGAGCGGCTGTGGGAGTCGGTCGAGATCATCAACAAGCTCTTCAACGGCAAAGTGATGAAGCACCAGGGCAAGCACTTCCGTGTGGAGAGCGCCCGGATCTACACGCTGCCGCCCTCACCGCCACCGATCTACATCGCCACCTCAGGGCCGATCGGCGCCCAGAACACTGGCCGATACACCGACGGCATCATCACCGTTGGCGCCGCCGACGAGAAGCTCAAGATGCTGGTCGAGCGGTTCGAACAGGGCGCGAAAGCCGCCGGCAAAGATCCGTCCACGATGCCCCGAATGCTGCAGGTGAAGGTCTCCTACGACGAGACCGTCGAAGCCGCCACCGACGCCGCCGTCAAGGAATGGCCGAATGGCGGCATGAATTTCCCCAAGGGCGACATTCGCAACCCCGAGGACTTCGAGGCGATGGCGAAGTTGGTCCGCCCAGAGAACTACAAGAACCGAGTACTGATCACGCCGGACCTCGACGAGCACACCGCATACATCCAGCACTTCATCGACCTTGGCTTCGGCGAGGTCTACGTCCACAACGTCGGCCGCAACCAGGAAGCCTTCATCAAGGCTTACGAGTCGGGCGTCGTCCCCAAGCTGCGCTGGCCATCGTCGTAGAATCGCAAACCAAGAACCCGGAGTAGACTGCGCTGCGAAGGTCTCCAGGCGCTGTGTTGCTTCGTGCCAGGTGGTCGTCTCAAGTCAACCGAGGAAAACAAGGCCGTCGTCCTCCGCTACTTCGCCGCCCTCGATGAGCAGCGCCTCGAGGCGTCGCTGACCTGCTCGCTCCGGATTACCGGCTCCGCTTCGACGCTAATCCGGAGATGAGTCGCGAGGGTGCAATCGGCGTCTTCACGGCGTTCTTCGCCGCCTTCCCCGACTTCCGCCACGAAATCAAGGATCAGTTTGCGGAGGGAGATCGCGTCGCCACGAGGATCGTCGTCAGTGGCACCCACCAGGCGGAGTTCATGGGCATCCCCGCCACTGGCAAGACGATCGCTTTCGGCGCCATCAACATCACCCGCGTCGATCACGGCAAGATCGTCGTGCACTGGGTCAACTCGGATGCCCTCGGCATGCTGCAGCAACTCGGCACCATTCCATCGCCATAGCAACCGGGCGCCTAGTCAGCGAAGTTCCGCGAGGTCCGGTTGAAGACTCCGTGACTTTCAAGCACATCGAACTTCCGATCTGTCTCTGCGTTCTCCTGTCCCGATTTGACGCCCGTGTGATTTGTCACTATCATATTGATAGCGAAGCCTTCGGGGTTGGGTGAGGTGGGCGAATGAGGCCCGCCAATTCCCGACCGGCGGTTACAGCCCGCGAGCGCACCTGAGTTCAGGTGGGCACGAACCGGTGAAATTCCGGTGCCGACGGTAAAGTCCGGATGGGAGAAGGCGCGCGGATTGCCAGGGGCCTATCCAGGCTCCGGCGGCTGCCGTGCATTGCCTTTGCCCCAACACAACCCTCGAGCCCGGAGCGCATCGCTCGCGGGTTTTTTGTTGTCCTTCCGAGCCAGCCGGCACGGCGGGACTCACCGGATGAGTGGGGACGCACCCGCCCTCGTCTAGCGTCACTGTCCGACGCACAAGTCAGCAGCACGTGAGACCAGGCGTGGCGCCGATGCGGTGCCGCCCAGCGTGAGCCTTGCCTTGAGCGGATCACGCGGAACCCACCTGTTCGAAAGGAGCGCTTTCCGACCAATGCTCCGGTTTTTGGCCTTTCGACTCGTCCATGCCCTAGCGGTCATGCTTGGCGTCGCCAGCCTCGTGTTCGGGCTCATGCACCTCTCCGGCAATCCCCTCTCCGGGCTCGTGCCGCCGGGAAGTTCGCCCGAACAGCAGGAGGTGCTCCGGCAGCGCTACGGCCTCGACGCCTCGGTCGCCGAGCAATACCTGCGCTTCCTCGGCCGGGCCGCGACGGGTGACTTCGGCGAATCCTGGGCGGAGCGCCGCCCCGCGTTGAGCGCTGTCATCGACCGGCTACCCGCGACCTTGTCGCTGGCGGGGATGGCGCTGGCCCTGGCGCTTGTGGTCGGCATCCCGCTTGGCATGGCGGCTGGCGCCCGCCCCGGAGGATTGATTGATCTCCTCGCTACTGGATTTGCCCTGCTCGGGCAGGCGATTCCGGGGTTCTGGCTCGGGACACTCCTGATCGTCGCCTTTGCCGTCCATCTTCGCTGGCTGCCGTCCTCAGGCGGGGATGGCGTCAAGTCTCTCATCCTCCCCGCCGTCACCCTGGCCGCCTACCCCGCCTCGACGATCGCCAGACTGCTCCGTGCCTCGTTGATCGAGACCCTGCGCCGGGACTTCATCCGCACGGCGGAGGGCAAGGGGCTCTCCCGCGGCACGGTGGTGCGCCGCCATGCATTGAAGAACGCCGCTCTCCCGACCCTGGCCTTCGTGGGGCTCCAGGCCGGATTCCTGCTTGGTGGCGCGGTCGTGGTCGAAGCCGTCTTCGCTTACCCGGGCGTGGGTCGCCTTGCCATCGAAGCGGCGAACGATCGCGATATTCCCCTGGTGCAGGCATTCGTCGTGGTTCTGGCGGGGCTGATCGTCGGCGTGAACCTGGTGGTCGACCTGCTTGCCCGCTGGTTCGATCCTCGGATCCGCTTCGAGACCCGCTCTGCCGGCGCCTCGGGGCGGGGATAGGTGAGCGCCATGGCGACCGAGCAATCGCTCCTGGCTGGTGCCGCTGTGCCGGCCGCAGCCGCAGAGCAGCGCATCAACCGGTCAACGCTGGCGCCATCGGTCAGATCGCGGCGGTGGCGTGTGACGCCGGGCGGCGCGCTCGGTCTTGCGACCGTCGTCGTCATCACTGTGTTCGCCATTTTGGGCCCCTGGATCCTCGATCTGACTGGGCTTGATCCCGACAAGCAGAACCTCACCGGGAGGCTGGCGTCTCCAGTCTGGGCGGACGGGTCGTGGGATCATCTGTTGGGCACCAATGCCCTCGGCGAAGACCTCCTCGCTCGCATCATCGCCGGTGCGCGGGTGTCACTCCTGATCGGCGTCTCCGCGACCATGCTGGCTGGAACGATCGGCACAATCTTGGGCGCATTTGCCGGGTCAATCGGCGGTTGGCTCGACCGGATCGTCACCTATCTCACCGATGTCCAGCTCGCGGTGCCGTTCGTGGTGGTTGCGGTGGCCGTAACCGCCGCCCTTGGCCAGAGCCTGCGCAACGTGATCGTCGTGCTGGTGCTGACCGGGTGGGTCGGGTACGCCCGTATCGTCCGCCTCCAGACGCTCTCCTTGCGCGAGTCCGCCTTCGTGGACGCGGCCAGGGTGAGTGGCGCCGGGCCGATCCGGATTCTCCTGCGCCATCTCCTCCCGAACCTGACCGGGCCGGTGATCGTCGTCGCCAGCCAGCAGGTAGCTGCCCTCATTCTGTACGAGGCGGCTCTCTCCTACCTCGGTCTCGGCGTACCGTCCGACACGATCACCTGGGGCGGCATGGTCGCCTCCGGTCGCGATCAACTGCTCACAGATCCGTGGGTCGCCACGGTTCCGGGCGCCGCGATTGCCTTCTCAGTTCTCGGGTTCAACCTGCTTGGCGATTGGTTGCGCGACGTTTTCGATCCCGCCCGTTAGGGGCGTCTGTTTGCGGCGGGCATGGGTCCGCGTCAATGAAGGAGCGTGTCAATGACCTCGAACGACTTCGGCCCAACATTACTTTCCCGACGGACGACCAGACGCCGCTCACTGCTCGGTCTGGGCGCGACGGCAGGTGCAATTGCGGGTCTGTCTGCTCGTGGCACGACTGCGGCTCGGCCCGCGCTCGACCGACTTCTCAGTCGCCAGGGGACACCATCGGTTGCGCTCGCGGAGCGGCTGACGATTGACCTGGTCGAAGAGCCCGACACGCTCGACCCTGCCCTCTCGTACGACGAGAATGCCTGGTCGGTCGTTCACTCGGTCTACGACTCACTGGTGCAATACAACCCCGCAGGTGAGATGGAGTTCATCCTTGCCGAGTCGTACGACTTAGTCGATCCCCTGACCGTCGAGATCAAGCTGCGCCAGGGTGTAACTTTCCATGACGGCACTCCATTCGATGCAGCGTCGGTCGTCGCCTCGGTCGCCCACATCCAGGATGAGGAGGTTGCCTCGCAGGCGGCGGGTAACTTCTCGGTGATTCAAGAAGTCCAGACGGTCGATGACTTTACCGTTCGCCTGATCCTGTCGCAGCCTGCTCTCTGGTTGCCGGCGCAAATCGCGGCCTGGCTCGTGATGATCCCGCCAGCCGCCACCGCCGATCAACTGACGGCCAATCCGATCGGCACCGGTCCGTATCGCTTTATCGGCTGGGAGCGGGGCCAGCAGATCACTCTTGAAGCGAATCTGGACTACTTTGCCGGAAGCCCGAAGGGCCAGGCCATCGCGTCCGCCGTCGACTACCGCTTCGTGCCGGAAGGGGCAACCCGGGTAGCCGATCTGCTCTCGGGGACGGCCGATCTCGTCCGGGCGGTGCCGGTCGATCAGGTCGAGGCGGTCGAGGACGGGGATGCGGTCATCAACGCGACACCGATCTCGGCGTCGGCCTGGATTCGGATCCCGACCGATGTCGAGCCGTTCGGGGATCCCAAGGTCCGGCAGGCGCTCAACCTCGCGGTCGATGTTCAGGCGATCATCGATGCACTGCGGGGTGGATATGGCCGCCCGCTGGCCAACTTCTTTGTCGAGGGCGGGCTGGGATACGATCCCAATCTAGCCCCATATTCCCACGATCTGGACCAGGCGAAGGCTCTACTGGCCGAGGCCGGATTTGAGGGTGGGTTCGATACGACGATGGACTATGCTACGGTCGATCAGCAGGTCATCGCCGAGGCTGTCGCCGGGATGCTGGACGAAGTCGGGATCAAGGTCAAGTTGCAGGCCGTGGACCTCGCCGTCTTCAATGGCGGCTGGAGTGACCCCGAGCAGGGCGCCCTCCGACTCGTCACCTGGGGGCCGATGTTCGATCCGTTCAATCTGCTCAACCTGGTCATCTCCAACCAGGGCTTCCTCTCCCGCCACGACAATCCCAATGTCCAGACCCTGATCGATGCCGCCGCCGTCGAGCCAGATCCCGCAACCCGAGCGGATCTCTACCTCCAACTCGGTCAGGTCCTGCACGACGAGCCAGCGGCGATCTATCTCTACGATCTCACCGCGATCTACGGGCAGGCCGCGAATCTCCCCGCCTGGACGCCGAGGGCCGATCAATATGTCATCGCCGCTGTCCGCTAGATCCCGGATTACCTGACAACCGCCTGGACCCTGAAGGAACCGCCATTGACTCGCCGCCCCACGGATGCCGAACTCGCCTTCCTCGAAGGGCGCCGTGTCTCTCACCTCGCCACCACCAGCGGGACAGGGGATGTCACGCTCCATCCGTTCTGCTTTGCGCTGTTGCCCGGGCATGACGGCCCGGAGATCGTGACCGTCCTCGACGAGAAGCCGAAATCGGTCGGAGACCGGCAGCTCGGCCGGGTTCGCGACATCCTGGAGCGGCCAGAGGTCGCGATCGTGGCGGATGAGTATCAGGAGGATTGGACTCGTCTCGGATGGGTTCATCTGCGCGGCTCTGCATCACTGCTGGAGCCGAGCGACCAGGGCCATTCGGCCGCGGTGGCGGCTCTGCGGGCCAAATATCATCAGTACGAGCGGATGAGGCTGGAAGACCGGCTCGTCATTCGGATTTCGGTCCATTCTGGTTCGTCTTGGTCTGGGCTGGGGCCTGAAGGGCCGCTGCCCAGACCCGGCGATCTGGCAACAGTGGTGCGGGGCAGGCGCTCAGTGCGCTCCTTCAGCCCGGCGCCCGTGCCGCGGGAGGTGATCGAGGAGGCGATCGCGGCGGCGGGCTGGGCGCCGTCGCCGCACGGGCGGCAGCCGTGGCGGTTTGCGGTTGTCGAGTCGCCCGATCGACGCCTTGCCCTTGCGGATGCGATGGCGGCGACCTGGCGTGAACAGTTGAACCTGGATGCGCAGCCGGCGGAAATCGTCCAACACCGTCTGGAGCGTTCCCGGGAGCGGCTAATTACCGCCCCGGTGCTGGTGATTCCCTGCCTGTACCTGGCCGAGCTCGATGTCTATCCTGACGCCGCCCGCCAGGCCGCTGAGACGACAATGGCGATCCAGAGTTTTGGCGCGGCGGTCCAGACCTTCCTGCTGACCATCTATGCCGCTGGGCTCGATAGCGGTTGGATGTGTGCCCCGCTCTTCTGCCCGGACATCGTCCGCGAGGCGTTGGGTCTGGCGGAGGACCTGACCCCGCACGCGCTCCTGCCCGTTGGTTTTGCGGCGAAGGACCCTGTCCGGCGGCCGCGAAGACCGCTTGAAGAACTGATCGTCAGCTGGCAGTAGCCCGTAGGGGGATCGCGATCGTACTGATCACCGCCTCCATGTCCGGAACGGCGTCTTCAAAGTCGGATGCCTTGGTGATGAGGGTGATCACCAGGACGGACTCGCCTTTGTCGATGGGCCGGCACTCGAAGTATCCGGTGAGATTGGTGTCATCCATCGTGAACGACACCGCCGTGAAGGAGCCATTGACCGTCTTACCGGCGATCGGGTGGCGGTGAGCGTTCTGCAAGACCTCAAGGTTGCTGATCTCGTCGTTCTCCCGAAGCAGATCGAGCTCGACATCGAGGCAGGCCACCATGTCGCCGCCGGTGTCATCGATCCGCCCTTCGATATAGAGGCTGGCGATGTCGGTATCTAGGACGAGGCGATCGAGCGCGAGGTCGTTCGGAATTTCGCGAATCAGCTCCTCGTCGGCGGCAACGGTCCAGACCTCTTCGTCCCACTCGACGGCGAAGCCGTAGGTCGGGCTGACGTACTCGTTGCCGTCGATGCCGGACTTGGCGGACTCGCGACGCTGTCGGTCATCGGCGTCGGAGGTGGACGAGGTGGCGAAGATGTCCGGAGTGCGTTCGTCGTCGCGGACGGCGGCAGAGTTGGAGGCGTCGTTGCCCGAGGACGTGGGTTCAAATCTCTGGACGATGTCCTCGCCGGTATAGGCCTTGCCTTCGACCTGGGCACCGACCTGAGCGGTCGTGAGGATTGTCCCGAGCAGGGTGATCAGGATGGCGAGCGCTCCGAGTGTGCGCAGCTTCGAACCCTTTGGATTGAGGGGCATTCGTCTTTGGGCGCCCATGGGAACTCCTCGATCATAGTCATGTCTTTGGCCCGGACTCGCAGCTCCGAATGGCGGAACCAGTCGTCTGGGCTGTGCGATGTCTCATCGCTACGGGCAGATCATGGTCGTGGGCTCTTCCCGGTTTCTTCCCACCGGGTATCCTGCTGGCTTCACGCGGCGAATGGGTACTCACCACTGGACTGGGGATGAACATGGGCGGAAACGAGCATCGGTCTGACCAAGATGGGTTTGCCACACGGGCCGTGCACGCCGGTGAGGCGCCGGATCCAACGACCGGAGCTCACGGGACGCCGCTCTACCAAAACGCGACCTACGCCTTCCACACGTTTGACCAGCTCACGCGCTGGCGTGAAGGGCGGGAGCCGCACTTCGTCTATTCGCGGGACAGCAACCCAACCGTGCGTGTGCTGGAGGTAAAGCTCGCCAACCTGGAGGGTGCGCGGACCGCGGCCGCGGCCGCCAACGGCATGGCCGCCATCGCCGCGACGCTCCTTCACCTGACCTGCGGTGGCGGTCACCTGATCGTCTCTGACGAGCTGTACAACGGCACGCAGGATCTACTTGCCCATGACCTTCCGGGGGCAGGGGCGCGGGTCACGAGCGTCAACGTGCGCGATCTCGATGCGCTCGCCACCGCAATCGAGCCCGACACTCGCGCGATCCTGATCGAGGTCGTCTCGAATCCCTCCCTGCGCGTAGCCGACCTTGACGCCATCGCGGCGCTGACGCGGTCCCGGGGTGTGACACTGGTGGTGGACAACACCTTTCTTTCGCCCGCCCTCCTGCGGCCGCTGGAGCACGGTGCCGACGTGGTGATCCATAGCGCCACGAAGTACCTCTCCGGCCACGGTCAGGTGCTGGGCGGCATCATTAGCGGGCCGGCGGAGCTGGTCGAGCCGGTGCGCGACCGGTTGGTGCGCACTGGTGGCACCATGACCCCGTTTGCGGCCTGGACATTGCTCGCGGGGGTCAAAACCCTATCGCTGCGGGTCGCCCGGCATTCAGAAAATGCCATGCGGCTGGCCCGACTGCTGCACGACCATCCCGCCGTCGCCGAGGTGAACTACCCGGGCTTGCCCGACGCACCCGGTCACCACACGATCCGCGCGTTGGTCGGGGAACAGTTCGGTGGGATGCTCTCGTTTCGGCTCCGTGATGATGTCGCGCGGCACCGCGCGTTTTTTACCGCCCTGCGCATCCCCGCGCTCGCCGTGAGCCTGGGCGACTGCGGTTCGCTCATCTGGCCATACGCATCGTCGGACCTGATCCGTCTCTCGGTCGGAATCGAAGACCCCGAAGATCTCGAAGCGGATCTGCGCCAGGCACTGGATGCGGCGGCCGGTGACTGATCCGCGGAGTTCAGCTCAATAGACGGCAATGCGAAGGGGGCGGGCGCTCAGCGCCCGCCCCCTTCGCATTTGACCGCAATTGTGTGCTGGCCGCTAAGCGGCGAACCCGATCAGTAGCGGCGCCCGGGCTGAATCCTCTTCATCGGTCGGCTCTTCGGTTGGTTCGGCGTCGTCGGCTGGACCATCGAAGGTCGGTTCGTCGTCGTCGTCGGCTGCCTCCTCATCGTCGGCGGATGGGGTGCTCGTGTCCTCGTCCTCGGCGTCATCATTGTCGGACGCACTGCCACCATCCAGCTCTAGGGTGTCAACTACCTCGAGAGCGGCATCGATTTCGTCCTCGTAGAGGTCCTCACCGGTGATGAGGGTGAAGACGACGACGGACTCGCCGTCCTCGAGCGTCTGGCACTCGACATGCTCGATCAGATCGACCTCGGTGCCATCGTCTGTCTCGATCGTGGCAACGAATGCGGCAAATTCACCGCCGCTGTCAGCTTCGCCCTCGACCGGATCGCCGTTCTCATCCTCGAATGGATCGAAATCGACCACGGCCTGTTCGGAGGACAAGAGGTCGGCTTCGCCGGCGACGCAGTCCTCCAGATCTCCCTCGTAGTCGACCTTGCCTTCGATGTAGAACGATGAGTAGAAGCCGTCATCATCCTCATGGATCAGCAGCAGGCGATCGAGGCCGACGGAGCCGTCATCAATGAGTTCGTCTGCCGGATCAGCCGCCCAGATGTCCTCGTCCCACTCCACGGCGTAGCCGTAGGTCGGGCTGGTGTAGGTGGTATCGTCGATACCGGAGTCGGTCTGCGGCTCATCCTCATCCGCTTCCGGGGTCTCGGCCTCATCGTCTCCGAGCAGGACATCGCGGGTAGGCTCGGCGTCTTCCTCGTCGCTCTCGGGCGTTTCTTCTTCCTCAGCTTCCGGCGTTTCTTCCTCTTCGTCGGCGTCCGGCGTCTCTTCCTCGTCGGCTTCCGGGGTTACATCCTCGTCCTCGTCGGCGTCTGGAGTGACATCCTCGTCGTCCTGGCTGGAGTTGCCCGCGTCGTCGGGCACGGTAATCGCTGCCGTGACGTCATCGATGATCGGAATCAGGTCTTCGAAGACGTTGGGGGTGGTGGTGACGCTGAAGATCAGGACGGCCTCGTCTTCAACGATCGTTTGGCAAGAGGCGTAGTCGATCAGATCAAGATCGCCGCTCTCGAGTTCGGCGACGTAGGTGTAGAGCGTCGCGGCGCCATCCTCCGGTGTCTCGGGCAGCTCGAACTCGTCGGACTCGGCCACATCGCTGTTGCCATCCACCCCGGATAGAGAGTCCTCGTACCCCGCGACGCAGTCGTCTGGGTCGCCGTCATAACCCTCGCCAGCGAAGAACGTCGCGATGGCAAACGGTTCCCCGACTGTCGTCATCTGGAAATAGTCGCTGCCGCCGGAGTTGTCCTCGGTATCTTCCTCGAACGCCCAGTCGTCTTCGTCCCACTCGACCGACCAACCGAAGTTCGGGCCGGTGAATGTGTTTCCGTCCAGGCCAGACTCGTCATCCTGGGCGACGGTAGTCCTGGCGTTGGTGGTCAGAAAGCCTGCAACCATCAAGAGTGCGGTCAGGGCACGGACGCCGTACATCCCACGTAAGAGAAGCAGCTTCTTCAACGGAAGATCCTTTCCCTACTCCGTCCGGAGCATTTTCTGGATCGTCGACGCCGGTCGCCGCTCAGGCGATGTCCAGCTCGGCGACGAGATCCTCGAACAACGGAATCGCGCCTTCGAAGTCGTCTTCGCTTGCCTGGAGAACGACCTCCAGCACGGCTTCGCCTTCGACCAACTCGTAGCACTGGACGTACTCGACGATGTCGAGCGTATCCCCATCTTCGAGTTCAATGCTGTAGGTGTAAGCGGCGGCGGTCGCTCCACCAGGCTCGTCCGGCACGTCGAGGTCAGGCGCTTCTTCGACATCCTCGGCGTCGCCGCGGTCTTCAATCAGGTCGCCCCATCCCTCCGCGCACGCATCCGGATCACCCTCGAAGGCTTCGATGCCCTGGATCAAGACGAAGGCGGTCGGATCCTCGGCGGACAGGCTGATGAAGTCGGAGCCGCCGCCGTTGTCTTCGGCGTCGACCGTCCAGATATCCTCGTCCCAGGTCAGTTCCCAGCCGAAATTGGGCCCGACATAGTCGTTGCCATCGACGCCAGACTCGGCATCGGCTTCCGGAGTCTCTTCGTCTTCATCATCGGCGTCGGGGGTGACATCCTCATCTTCATCATCCGCATCAGGGGTGACGTCCTCGTCCTCGTCCTCATCGACATCCGGCGTGACGTCTTCGTCATCGTCATCCGCATTGGGCGTAACGTCTTCGTCGTCCGTCTCAGGGGTGACGTCTTCTTCATCGTCACGGCTACCGCCGTCGTCCGGGAGGGTGATCTCGGTTGCGAGGTCGTCGATCAGGGGAATGATGTCCTCGAAGTCATCTGGAGTAGTGAGCACGACGAGAATCAGGACCGCCTCATCCTCGACAAGCGTCTGACAGGCCACGTATTCGATCAGGTCGAGTTCGGTCCCGTCGTCCGACTCCGAGACATAGGTGTAAGCGGTGTTGGCGCCGTCGTCGGGGGTTCCAGGAAGCTCAACACTGTCGTCTTCCTCGACGTTGCTGGCGGTATCCCGGTCGGCGATGAAATCTCCCCAGCCGGTGACGCAGTCGTCCGGGTCGCCGTCGAATTGCTCGACACCAAAGAACTGCGCCAGGGAGAAAGGATCTTCGACGGTCGTCAGCGAGAAGTAATCAGAGCCGCCGGAATTGTCCTCTTCATCGAATGCCCAGTCGTCTTCGTCCCACTCGACCGACCAGCCAAAATTGGGACCGGTGAAGGTGTTGTCGTCAAGCCCGGACTCGTCGTCCTGGGCGGAGACGACCCGGGGACCGGCCGCGACCAATCCCGCCGAGATCATGAGCGCGATGGTCAGTATCCTGAGCCCGATCGCGCCGCGTTGCGCAACACGCTTGTTCACGGCTTATCCCTCCCATGCCCCGTGGGGGGCGTCGTTTTGCCATGGAATTTCTCGGTCAGAACGACGGGACGCGGCTGCGCCGCGGACAGGTTCAGCGGATTGTACCCGTCTGCCAAGGTTGGTGATTTAACGACTGGCTTTCTCGGCTGGTTTCGGCAACCCCGCTTAAAGGCCGGTTCACGCGCCGACATCAATCCGCCGTACGGCCGCCGTCGACGTAGAGTGTTTGGCCTGTCACGAATCTGGCCGACTCCGAGCACAGGAAAACCGCCGCGGCAACCAGATCCTCTGGCCGTCCCAGCCGTCCCATCGGGATGCGGGAAACTATCCCGTCTCTCACTCCGGGTTGGGCGAGCTCGGGCGCGTTCAGCGCGGTTTCTATGTAGGTCGGGCCGATCGCGTTGACTGTTACACCGTGGGGCGCCCACTCCGTCGCCAGGACTTTTGTGAGCAGGGCTACACCGCCCTTTGAGGCGGCATATGGGGCGTGATTGGGATGACCCAACAGGCTCGACACCGAGGCGATCGTCAGCACGCGCCCGTATCCGCGGGTGACCATGCCCGCGCCGACGGCCTGGGTGATGTAGAAGACACCCGAGAGGTTGATGTCGAGGATCTGACGCCACTCGGGCGGGGTGTATTCCAGGGCGGGCTTGCCGATTTGGATGCCGGCCGCATTGACGAGAATGTCGATCTTGCCTGTGGTTTGCTCAACCGCCTGAACGGCGGCCCGCGCCTGAGCGGGGTTGGTGATGTCCAGCACCAGGGCAATCGGACCCGGACGTCCGGGCCGCAGGCACGACTGTGCCAGCCGCTTCGCTGCCTCGATATCACGGTCGGCGATCGCGAGGCGAGCGCCGTGATCGGCCAGTGCGCAGGCGATGGCGCTGCCCAGTCCGCCAGCGCCGACGACAACCGCCACCTGATCGGCCAGGTCGAAGAGACGCCCGAACGCGCCCGCTGGATAGAGCGCGGTCGCGGGTTGAGGAGGGTTCTCCGGGGTCTCAGAAGCCCCGCTCTCCTGCCCGGGTGGGGCGCCCTGGCCATCCCGCACGATACGGAGATGTGGCCTGCCCTCGCCGGGATCTTCGCCGTCGCTCATGGGGCTGCCTCAGTGTCCGCCCCTGGGGCGCGCGTACGCCGAGGGCTCAGGGCATTGAGCGTCTCGACCGGTTCGTTCCCGGTGACGGCTGCACCATGGGGGACTCCGCCGGGGATCGTGGCGATCTCGCCCGGTCCCAACGTGACGGTCTGATCCCCAACCGTAAAAGTGATCCTGCCTGAGAGCACCACGGTCATCTGCTCTTCCGGGTGGGAGTGGCTTGGAAATACGGCTCCGGGAGCGTACCAGTACCGAATCAGCGTTTGCCGGTGGCCGTGGATCGTCTGGCGCTCGATACCTTCGCCGGCGAGCTCGGTCATGACATCGTTCCAGGAGACGACCGCGACGGTGTCGGACACAGACAGCCTCCTGGACAAGAACGTCCTGGACCAGACCAACGATCCGGCCGGGGTGCAGACATCATTGTGGATCACCGCGAGGAGGTCAAAAGACCAGCCAGCCAGCGATGAGGGAAAGGGCGAGGATGAATAGGATCGGACTTGCCGGTCCCAACCCCCAAATGAAGAAAAGCAGGACGGCGACGACCAGCAAGCCGAACAGCACGATAAGGTAAGTCCGCTGGGTAGAGTCGACTAACCCCTCCGGGGCGCCGAAGTCGAGCGGATTCTCGGGGGCGCGCAGATCGTTGCCTGCGAAAACCTGCCGGGCTCGCTGCGCCTGGGCGGCCTGTTGCGCCTGCTGGGTCCGCAGCGACTGCTGTGAGATGGGCGGCCTGGCTCCCGTTCCAGTTCGCGGTTGCCCACTTTGAAGTGGCTGGCCACCTTGCGATCGCGCGGCGCGGTCGTTCTCTGGGTGGGTGTTCACGGCGTGCCTCCGCTGGTCGCCAGAATCCTAGGCCGATTCGAACCAGTGCCCGTTCTGGCTTCCCAATGGGACGTGCCAGATTGATGCCAGTAGCCGTCACACCCCCTGCGACGGCGATCCTCGGCTAAGTCCTCCGGCGTAGCTGTGCGGGTCTCCGTCCGGCTGCTCCGGGCGGGCGTGACCAACATGATACGGGATCACGTCCGGACGTGAGAGCGGTCGATCTAAGGTATTGGTCATGGGCCGGCGGCTGACTGTTTGACGACGCACCCCTAGCCCTTATGCACCGTGCCCTCAACGTGCTCGATCTGAACCACATTGCGCCACAGGTAAACCACGATCAGTTTGACCCCTCCGGCGATTGCCAGCAGGAGCCCACTTAATGTCCAGAGTGGCGGAAGTGAGAAGACGATCGCGGCGATGGTGAGCAGGACACCGCCGATAAAGATACCGAGTGAAAGTTGGTGCAATCGGCGCACAGTAAACATGCTCCCGTCGCCTGTATGGGCGGATCAAGGGAAAGACGTGAGACGTACGGTCTCGGTGATCGGGCCGGCCACTGGCGGCGCGGCAAGACGGCCGCACCTGTCAGAATTGGCATCGGCGAAGAGCATGCCTGTGGCCCTTGCCGACCGTACATCGCATGCTAGCGCGGCCGTCACGTGGTCGCAACGTCGCCGCCTCTGTTCAGGGAGCATCGTGGAAGTACTTCTGCGCGTCCTCCATAGGCACTGGCCGGATGTCCGCCAAGGCGAGCCGCTGGGTGGGGGGAACCGAAACGTCGTCATCAGCGCCACCGTTGGTGGCGACCGTGTCGTCGCGCGCCGCACCCCCCGCGCAAACGCCGCCCTCGCCTGGGAGCTTGACCTGCTGGCGTTTCTGGCCGATGAAGGATTTCTCGTGCCCCGCCCGATTCCCGCTATCGATGGGCGGTTTTTTCACGACGGTGTATGCGTGTTGAGTTGGCTCGATGGCAACCAGCCCGCATCCGATTCCGACTGGCGACTGGTGGCCTCAACGCTACAACGCCTCCATACGGCAACGGTGGCCTGGCCGCAGCGACCCGGTTTTGCTGGCACCAGGGAATTGGTCGATGGCGTGAGGGGCGGCGATGTTGATCTGACGGCAATGCCTGAAGATGGCGTGGCCCGGTGCCGGGCCGCGTGGCGCGCGATCGCAAGCGAACCGCGCAGCGTTGTCCACGGTGACCCAGGCGCCCAGAATCTCCGCTTGACCCAGTCCGGGGTTGGCATTCTCGACTGGGATGAGGCGCGCGTGGACGCATCGGTCCTCGATCTCGCCGAGAATCCCCTCGCGGCCGAGCTTGTCCTACCTCGGGCTCGCCTGACCGCGGTCCAGACCGCCGCAACGGCCTGGGAAGCCGCCAACGGCTGGCTGATTGAACCCGACTATGCGCGGCGAAAGCTCGCTGCGCTTCGCGACACTGAGGAATCCTGACTATGGCGCACGAGGACATCCGATTCGTACCTGCCTCGTCGGTGTCATCGACGTTGGTCTGGAAGGCATTTCTGGAGGGATTCCGGGACTACGTCATCCCGGTCCAGATCGCGGAAGAACCGTTCGAGAAGATGCTCGCGGGGGAACAGGTCGATCTGGCTGCATCGGTTGTTGCCCTCAACAACGAGGGCGAACCCCTTGGGGTATGCCTGCTCGCGATTCGGGACTCCGTCGGCTGGTGCGGCGGTCTCGGCGTCGCTCCCTCGATGCGGCGCAAGGGGCTGGGGCGTGCGCTCATGCACCGCACAATCGAGGAGGCCCGGGCTCGGTCGCTCGAAAGGTTCCGGCTCGAGTGCATTGACGGCAACGAGGGTGCTCGCCGCCTCTATCTCGATCTTGGCTTTCAGGTGACCAGACGGCTCGATATGTTCGATGGCATCCCGGCCGTGGTGCCCGAACGAGAAGATCGGAGTGGTCACATTTGGGTGTTGGATCAGCCGACGGCAGTTTGGACCGACTTTGGCGCGTACCATCGACTACAGCGACCCTGGCAGCAAGACCTGCCATCCTTGCGTCTGACGACTCCCGCCGCATCGGTCGAAGGACTCGCCTGCGGTGATCGCGACCGGCCAGAGGCGTATCTGGTCTACCGAGTGCCCGCTCAGGCGGGCGCACGGCTATCTATCGTCGACTCTGGCAGTCTTTCCTCGGGCCGAGACGAGGTGGCCGCGCTGACGAGTCTCCTCGCCCGATTGATCGCGATGTACCCTGGAGACCGGCTCTTCGCCGCAAATGTGCCAGAGGATGATCCGTTCAACCCTGTCCTGCGCTCCGCTGGCGTGCCCGTTTCGTTGACGCAGTCGGAAATGGAACTCCGTCTTCAGGAACCGCGCTAACGCGTGTACTGGGCGACCTGATCGGCCACGGCATCGCAAAGCAGGTCGACGTCGCGCGCCTGGGTCGCCCAGTTGTCAAACGCGGACCGGATGGCGGACTTGCCTCTCCAGACCGTTGGAGAGACATACGCCTGGCCGCCTGCCTGTAGGGCGAGGTTCGCCTCCTGGTTGATCGCGTCCACCGAGGCAGGATCGGCGCCAGCGGGCATGATCCGGTAGCACACCACATTGAGGTGCACCGGGGCGAGGAGCTCAAGTCCAGGCGTCCGCTCGACCCAGTCACCAAACATTCGGGCGTTGTCGACGCAGCGTTCAACCATGGCGCGATAGCCGGCCCGGCCGTCGGCCCTCAGGGCGCACCAGAACGATAGCGCTCGGAAGCGACGCGACATCTCCGGCACGTGGCTCGAGGGGTTCCAGCCGGCGTTCGGCGGCGGGGTCAGGTATGCACCGGTTGCGTCGAAGGCGGCGCGAAGGGCATCCGCGTCACGCACGAAGGCGAAGCCGCCGTCGTAGGGCACGTTGAGCCACTTGTGGGCGTCGGCACCGACGGAGTCCGCAAGCTCGATCCCCCGCGTCAGATGGGCGAAGCGCGGCGAGGCCGCGGCGAAAAGTCCGAAGGCAGCGTCGACGTGGAGCCAGGCGCCTCCGCGATGCGCGGCGCATCGCTCGGCCATCCCGGCCAGATCATCGAACGCCCCGGTGTTGACCTCCCCGGCGTTGCCGACCACGATGACCGGCCCTGAGATTCCCGCCAGCGCCCGCTCAAACTCGTCCAGATCGATGACGCCGTTCGTTGCCGCCACTCGGCGAACCTGGCCGCGGCCGAGCCCGAGCGTTCCCAGCGCCTTGATGGCGCTCGCATGGATCTCCGTGCTGCTGACGACAGGGATTGGCGGGTGGCCGCCGAGGCCATCCTGGGCTGGGTCAAATCCCAGGCGATTGCCAGCCCACTGCCGGGCGGCCGCCAGCCCGACAAGATTGGACATCGTGGCGCCGCTTGTGATTGCCCCGGCCCAGGCACTTGGAAGGCCAAACAGCTCCTTGAGCCAGCGGAGGACGACGAGTTCGGTCTGGGCGGCGGCCGGACTCATGACCCACATGGCGGGGTTCTGATCGATGGCGGACGCGAGCCAGTCCCCGGCGAGCGCCGCCGGAGTGGTTCCACCCTGGACAAAGCCGAAATACCGTGGCCCTGACCCCGCCACGATGCCCGGTTCCGCCCGCCGGAACCACTCGCTGACCGCCTCTTCTGGCGGACATCCGACCTCCGGCAGCGGTTCGTCCAGGATCGTGGCCATCGTCGCGGCGTCGGCTGCCCGGCTGACGGGACGTGCGTTCAGTCCTTCGAGATACTCGCGTGCGAGCTCGAAGGCCGTGGTCAGTGCTTCGGGTGTTGTGGTCACGTACCTCTCCTGCTACCGGTCGGTGAGGGCGTTTCCGGCTGCGAGATGCATGAACCACGGCCCGCATCGTCGTTCCTACCGCGGCTGGTTGCCATGGCCAACCAAAGGAGTTGACGCTGCTTCACGGTGGAGTCGATCACGTCTATTCGGCCGGAACGTATGGGGTCATTATGCGGTGCCCGCCGTTGAGAGCGAATCCCCGCCGCCCGGGAGGACTGTCGTCCCGGCCGGCTAGTCAGCCTCGATCGAGGCTGACCAAAGATCGGCAAACCGGCCCGCATCGCCGATACCGCCGAAGACGTAGAGCGTGTCGCCGAGAACGGCTGCGTCCAGGCTGCCCCGGGCGGCGGGAGCCGGTTCGCTTGGCGCCTGCTCGGTCCACGTGACGGCATCCTCGTCAATGTCAAGTATCCAGGTGTCGAATCGGAATCCGGCGTCGGTGCTCCCGGCCAGTAAGATGACGCGTTGGCGCTCGCCGTCAATCACGAGCGCGGGATTGGATCGTGGCGCGGGGCCGGTTGCCGGTGTCATCTCGATCCACGAACGCGTTGCTGGATCGAACGACCACAGATCGCCGAGCGGGCAGGGACCATAGCCGGAGGCGCAGCCGCCAAAGAGCAGCATGCGGTCACCTTCGGCATCCCAGACTGCTTCATGGAGGCATCGCGGCAGGGGTCGGATTGCGCCCGGTTCTGGTGAGATGTCGGTCCAGGCACCGGTTTCTGGATCAAGCGACCAGGTATCGTCGAACCGCCCGTTGAACGTAAAGCCATGGGAGATGATCACCTGACCTTCGCCGGTCAGGACGGCTGAGTGGCCGTACCGCGCCGCTGGCGCAGTGGTCGTTTCGACCTGGGACCAGGTGTCGCTTGCAAACTCGTACCGCCATGTGTCGTCGAAGAACGTCGTACCGGCCTGACCGCCAAAGAGGTAGAAGACCCCGGCGTCCTCGTCGACCGCCACCGCCTGCCCGAAGCGTGGCGCGGGGCCGCTGCCAGGAATGGCTCGCCAGCTTCCTGATTCCGCGTCGAATCGCCAGGTGTCGCCGAGCGCGGTCCCGACTTCCATCCCGGCCCCCAAACAGCACAAGCCCGTTGCCCTCGACGTCGGCGGCGATCGTGTGTTCAGAGCGTGCCGGTGGCCCATCACCGTCGCCGACGAGCTCCCATCCACCAAGCCCGGCTGTCTGTGCGACAGCGGTCCCGGCAAACGGACTCAAGTTCGTCAAGAGCGCGGGTACAGCTCCAATCAGGGCGAGAGCCACGACGAGGTTTCTAAGCAGGCGACCGAAACCGGGGAAGTCCATCGGCTCATCCTTGAGATGCGACGGCGAATCGATGTTTGCCCATCGAGCATACGTCCCGGCGATGACCAGCCTTCGACGGATCTGACGAAGTCATTACCGCCCGGCGCCGGGAGTTGTACGGCACGGCCTGATCCTGGCCTGCCCATTCGTAGAGTTGTTTGGGTCGGCCATCTCGCGTATCAATAAACGGTTGAGTACACCAGTGTACCGTCGCACTCGTTCCGCACAAGGAGTTGAAGCAATCGTCGATGTCTGACCCTTCACGAGGCCGTGGATCCAACGGCTACCACCCCGGCCGCTCCGGCCGCGCCGCCGATCTGAACGGCGCAACCCCGATCTCCGCCGCCGCCGGTCCTGGTGCGGGAGGCAGTCCAGGCGGACCCGGCGGTAGCCCTGGCCCCGCAACCCGGTTCCGCATTCGCCTGGACGCCCGCGCTATTGGGCGCGGCAGCCGCGAGACCTGGCGCGGGATCGTCCGCGTCATGCGGCTGGTCTGGTCGACGAGCCGTGTCCTCACGTCCACCCTGGCGGTGACCAATCTCCTGCAAAGCATCGTGCCTGTACTGCAGGTGTGGCTGGCCGGCCGCCTGATCGATGAGGTCGTCGAAGGGTTCAACGCCGGCGGTGGTGACGAGCATATCCGCGACGTCGTCGTCCTGGCGGCGATCCAGCTGGGCATCCTCGTCGGCTCCAGCCTGGTGCAAACACTGGCCAACATCAGCCAGCAACTCCTCCAGGAGCAACTCGCGATCCATGTGCAGCTGCAGATCATGGGGCACGCGAATACCCTCGATCTGGCCGACTTCGAGAACGCGACGTACTACGACCAACTCCAACAGGCCCAGCGCGAGTCGGCCCGGCGGCCGGTGGATATGGTCTCCCAGGTCTTTGGCCTTGTTCGCTCGACGATCACCTTCGCGACGATGATCGCCCTCCTGCTCAGTCTCTCGCCCTGGATCGCCGCCGCGGCCCTGCTCTCCCCAATCCCCGCGTTTGTATCCGGCTCCCGCTACGGCTGGTGGGGGTTCCAGATGATGCGCCGCCAGTCCCCGGTCCGGCGGGAAATGACCTATCTGACGACCTTGATGACCACCGATGAGTACGCCAAAGAGGTGAAGCTCCTCACTGCCGGAGACCATTTCATCCAGCGCTACCGGCGCATCTCGACAGCCTACTACCGTGAGACCAAGGCGCTCCTGGTCAAGCGCTACTTCGCCGGGTTCGGTTGGGGAACGCTGACGACCCTCGCCTCGTCAGGGACCTTTCTCTACGTCGCCATCCTGGCGATTCGGGGTCAAGTTACCCTGGGCGCGCTGACGGTCTATACCCAGGCGGCCAACCAGGTCCAGGGCGCCTTCCAGGGCATCCTGGGCGGCGTACAGGGGATCTACGAGAACGGCCTCTACCTCTCGACGCTCAATGAGTTGCTCGAGCGGGAGCCGCGGATCGCCGCGCCGGAGCATCCCGCCCCGGTCCGGCGCCCCTTCCAGCAGGGCATCGAGTTCCGCCATGTCTCATACGGATACCCGGGGCGGGAGGCGCTGGCGCTCGACGATGTCTCTTTCACGATCGAGCCTGGGGAGACGGTTGCCCTCGTCGGGCGGAACGGCGCCGGCAAGTCGACCGTCGTGAAGCTGCTCGGCCGCCTCTACGATCCGACTTCTGGTCAGATCCTGATCGACGGGCGCGACATCCGTGACTACGACCCGGCCGAGCTTCGCCGCCAGATCGGCGTCATGTTCCAGGACTACGCCACCTACCAGTTTTCCGCTTCCGAGAACATTGGAGTGGGAAATGTCGAGCAGATCGACGACCTCGATGCGATTCGCAACGCCGCTGACCGGGCCGGCGCCGACGCGGTGATCGCCAAACTGCCGCAGGGGTTCCAGACGACGCTGGGCAAGTGGTTTGAAGGGGGGCACCAGCTCTCGGGTGGTGAGTGGCAGAAGGTGGCCCTGGCCCGGGCGTTCATGCGCGATGCCCAGATCTTGATCCTGGACGAGCCAACCGCCGCCCTTGACGCTCAGGCCGAGTTCGAACTGTTCAGCCGCATCAAGGAGTTGACGGCTGGCCGGATGGCCCTCTTCATCTCACACCGGTTTTCGACGGCGCGGATGGCCGATCGTATCCTCGTGCTTGAGAACGGTCGCCTGGTCGAGTATGGCACCCACGTCGAACTGATGAACATCAACGGTCAATACGCCGGATTGTTCGAGTTGCAGGCCGCGAGCTACCGTTAACCAGGGCAGATCGCCGACCCCGGCCAGCCAGTTCAAACAAACAGCCCCGCCATGCGACCATTCGTCGCATGGCGGGGACGGCTCTTGGTTGGGCAACAAGGGATCGGCTTCGGTCTATTTGGACTCTGATTTGGACCCTGAGAAGAGCGATTTCGCCTTGTCGACCCAGCGCTTGAGTTGCTCTTGCACTTTCGCAAGCATCGGGTTCTCCTCCTGGTCACGGCGGTGTCCCGGACCGCAACCGACTTGCGATCCCAACTGTACTTCCCGCCGATGTTGGCAGATTACGGCCAATCCGCCCAAAGTGCAACGATCTCTCCGAAATCTCTCTACCGAAAGCCTTCGCGAGCCAGTTTGCCGGGCGATTAGGCAGGTCGCGAATTCCGCGCGCCCGGCAGGATGTAGTCCATCGCGTCTTCCAGGCTCAGCGGTGGCCGCCCGATCAGAGCGGCCGTCGCGCTATTGTCGGTGCAGTTGTCGAGCGCCAACATCTTCAACTGCTCCTCAGTGACGGGCGGGCGAAGGGCTTTCGGAAGGGGTTTGGAGAGGATCACGGCCGGCATCATCAGCCCGACCGGGACATGCGCCTTGCGCTTGCGTTTCCCCAGTTTGGCGGCGATGGCGTCGAGCAGTTGTTCGTAGGTGTAGATCTTGCCGCCGCCCAGCTCATAGGTCTGGCCGATCGTGGCGGGGTCGGCGACGGCCCGGGCGAACGACTCGGCGACTTCCTCGACCGCCACCGGCTGGAACTTGCTCTTGCCCGACCCCACGACGGGAATGATGGGGAAGGACCGGACCAGGCCGGCCAGGACGTTGATGAACCCATCGCCAGGTCCAAAAATGATCGAGGGGCGGAAGATGGTCCAGGGGATACCGCTATTCTTGACGGCCTGTTCGGCCTGCCATTTGGCAATCATGTAGCCGTAGCGCGGGTTGTTGTCTGCGCCGAGCGCGCTCATCTGGATGAATCGCTCGACGCCGCCGACCCGCTTCGCCTCATTGACGAGATTTTCCGTGCCCTGGCGATTGACGAGGTCGAAAGTGCGCTTTCCGGACTCTTCGATGATGGCAACCAGGTTGATTACGGTCGAGCAGCCGTCTAATGCGCCCCGAATCGATTCCGCGTCCGTGATGTCACCCTCCACCAGCTCAACGGTGTCGCTGGCCAGTGACTGGTAGGTTGCCCGATCACGCACCAGGAGCCTGATCCGGTGGCCAGCCAAGGCGCGGCGGAGGTTGCTTCCGACGAAGCCGGTGCCGCCCGTGAGGAGAATCCGTCCGGACTGATCGTCGCCGTGCACAGCTTCTGTCATGCAATTCCTTGGAGGCTAGTCGAGGTCGAGACGGGTGGTCTGGGCAAACGTGCGGAGTGCTTCCGGAGCAACCGCGAGGGCATTGCGCCCGAGCGAGCGCACCAGCCCCTTTTCCTGAAGTTCAAGCAGCTTTCTGGTTACCGTCACCCGGTTGGAGCCGATCATGTTCGCGAGCGACTGGTGGGTCAGCGGCAGGGAGATGGATGTCATGCCGTCCGGCGTCGGGTTACCGAATCGTGCTGAGAGCGCCAGCAAGGTCGTCGCAAGGCGAATCGCGGTATCGCGGACGAGCAGGTGTTCGACAAGGGTCTGAAGGTCGGTCAGGCGCCGGGTCATGCCGGCGATGACGGCGGATGCCAGCTCGGGCGAATCGGCAATCAGTTCTGCCAGATCATCGGCTTCCACGATCGAGAGGGTGGAGTCGACCAGGGCTTCAGCGGTGGCGCCAGAGGCGAGACCGTCGCTGCCATCCTCCTGGGTGAAGATCGTATTGGGGCCGAGTAGGGCGAGGTTGATGGTGCGGCCGTCCGGCAGCGTCTTGTAGAGCCGGACGCAGCCACCGCGCACGATGTAGATGAGCCCTTCCCCGTTGCCCGGAGAAAAGATGAGATTGCCGCGATTGAAGGTGACCGTCGTCGGCCGCTGCTGACGCTTGCGCGCACTCGGCGGCGGCACTGGTGACGGAGCGCCGGAGCCGGCCCGGAGCTGACTCGGCGGCACGCCGTACGAGTTCATGCCGTCTGTCGGACCGCTAGCCCGGATCGGGGAAGCCGTGCCGGACGGTCGCGCGACGATGCGAGGAGCTGGATTGGAGGCGATGGCGAGAGATCGGGCTGCGGAGCCATCACGAGCAGAGAATTTCATCGCGCACCTCCCTGAAACCAAACCACCTTAGAAGAGCCAATTAGGGAGTTCCGCCGTTCTCCCGCCGGCACACGCAACCGGTGCCGAGCAGTCGGATACGAGCGGAGTATAACGGGCTACAAACGGACTTGTCAACTGTTTGCACAGGAATCCTGTGCAACGGCTTGTCGCGTGGTCGCTAAACGTTGGCGCCCGGAGTTCGTACGGAACCGATGCGCGTTCGGATGACTCTTGGCACGATCGGTGCGCCTAACCGATGGAGACGGGTTCTGATTTTGACCCGATTTCTGAAGTGAACGTTGGAGGTTATTCCATGAGCGACGTAAGCAAGGATCGTGCCGAAGGTAAAGTCGACGAGGTTGTTGGGCGCGTGAAAGCCGGCGTCGGCGAGGCGACCGACGACCAGCGACTCAAAGACGAAGGCAATGACCAGCAGGCCTCAGGCCAGATCAAGCAGGGCGTAGCCAACGTCAAAGACAAGATCGACGATGTGGTAAAGAAGGTGACTGGCGGTTCTTAGGCGATCAATCCAGGCTTCGATGGTCGGGAATCGAACGAGGGGGCCGCGCATGCGCGGCCCCCTCGGCGTTCTCCTGAGCTTTTGAGAAGCGGAACTCCGCGTCGCGGGAGGCGGAAACTATGCCTCGGCCGGGGCGTTCTCGGGCACGACGTAAGACTCCACCCTGTTCACCAGGTCGTCGGTAAAGGTGAACACGGTGCAATACGCGAACCTGAACACGCCGCCACTCTTGAAGGTCCCCTCGCCCTTCCCGATTGCGACAACCGTGTTGTCCTCCTCAATCAGCCGGTCGATGACCAGGGTCGGACTGCCTGCGAAATTCTCATTCTCGATCTCGCCGTCAAAGGCCTCTTTGCCCTCGAGGTGGGTATGCCCGATGACATCCCACACGACGTCATCGGTGAGACACGCCAGAACCTGAGCGTGGTCGCTGCGCCGGAACCCCTCGAAGTACCGCTCAACTATCTGCTTCCGAGTGGACATGCCGCTAAGCCTTCCCTGACTCACCCCGCGTCCCCGCGGGCCACACGCCATCCACCCCCAACGTAGAACCCGCTGCCACGCGCTTGCGTGACAGCGGGCTTTCGATGCATGTGTTCGGTTCGGATCCTGAGCAATGCCTTACTGGCCGACCGCCGAGGCCAGGACAGCCGGACGTGCCGGAGATCGCTGATCGGCAGGGGGAAGTGAGACGACAAACGCGGTCTGGACTCCCGCGGTGGCGGTGATCTCGGCGAGCGCGTCTTCTGGGATCGCGTCGTCGACATTGAGGACCATCAGCGCCTCGCCACCCCTGTTGTGGCGACCGACCTGCATGCCGGCGATGTTGACGTTGTAGCGGCCCAGGATCGTGCCCAACCGCCCGACCACGCCCGGCTGGTCGCGGTGGTGGGTGATGAGAACATCACCCGCTAGTGCTCGCTCCAGCGAGAACCGGTCGACCTCGACGATCCCAGCCGTAACGCGGTCCCAGGAAATTGCCACCCGGTGCGTATCTTCCTCGCCGACCTCGAACGAGAACGAGACGTTCATCGAGGGGTCGGTGTTGGCCACCGTCGACTTCACGCCGATGCCCAACTCCTGGGCGATCAGGCGGGCGTTGACGGGGGTGACGCGCCGGTCGGTCCAGCGCTGGAGGGCGTCGGAGAGGGCGGCGCCGACGACGTGCGAGATGACGTCGTTCGGGACCAGGCCGCGCACCGTGACGTTGATCTGTCGAGGCAGCCGCGGTTCGAGGACGGCGAGCAGGTGTCCCGCGGCTCCGGCCACCGTCGTCAACCGTTGCAACTCCGGTCCATCGACCGAGACCATCGGGAGATTGACGGCATTGGGAACGGCTTCCCCCCGGAGCGCCGCCAGTGTCGTCGTGCTGATCACCTCGCCGACCGCGGCGAGCGCCTCCGCGCTCGATCCGCCCGTGTGCGGGGTCAGGACGATGTTGGCCAGCCCGAACAGCGGAGAGTCCGTGCACGGTTCGTGGGGGAAGACATCGACCCCGGCGCCAGCAATCCGACCTTCGCGGACAGCGTCCGCCAGCGCGACCGGATCGACGATCTCGCCCCGGGCGCAGTTGAGCACGATCGCGGTCGGCTTCAGCTTGGTCAGGGCCTTCTCGTCGAGCATGTGGTTCGTTTCGGATGTCGCGGGAATGTGGAACGAGATGACGTCCGAGATCGTAAGGAGCGTATCGTAGTCAACCGCGCGGACTCCGAGCTCGCGGAACCGTTCCGGCGTGATGTAGGGGTCATAGGCGACCACCTCCATCTCGAACGCCCGCAACCGCTGAGCGACGACCGAGCCGACCCGGCCGAGCCCCACGATACCGACTGTGCGGCCGCGCAAATCGATCGGCTTGATCTTCTTCCGCTCCCACCGGCCAGCGTGGGTTGAGGCATTCGCCGCCGGCAACTGGCGGGTGATGGCGAGCAGCAGGGCGATAGTGTGCTCACCGGCGGAGACGGCGTTCGCGCCCGGGGCGTTCAGCACCACGACGCCCGCCCGGGTCGCCGCCTGCAAGTCAATATTGTCGACGCCCACTCCGGCCCGGGCGACGACTCGCAGCTTGGGCGCCGCGGAGAAGACCTCGCGGGTGACCTGAGTCTCAGACCGCACGACGAGGGCATCGGCGTCGGCAACCGCGTCCAGCAGGGCCGGCACATCGGTGCCATCGACATCGACGATCTCGGCGGCGGCCTCCAGCCGGGCCCGGGCCGCCGGGTGGATGGCATCGCTGACGACGATCCGTGGCCGCCCGAGCAGTTCGGCCAGGGCAGGCGCCAGGTCATCGAGCGCCGACACCGGACTCTGCTGGGCGCCGTTGGCGAAGTGGCGGGCGATCGCGGCCAGATCATCGACCCGGTGGATGCGTTCTTCCAAAGCGACCGGCGCCGTCTCACCGCCGGTGAGGAGGAACAGGTGACGCCGGCGGCGGCGTACCTGCGGGCGTGGCGAACGCTGTCCTCGATTGCGAAGACGCAGCCCTGGTTCGCGGCGACGGTCACTTTGTCATCGGCGAAGAAGATGTCGCACTCAGGAAAACCGTTGCGGGCCAGCCAGGAGCGGGTCATCTCGGCCGATTCCAGCGGGCGGGCAGTGATGATGACGATGTTCCGGCGCCCAAACAGCTCGAGCAGGTGGGTGAGGAACTCCTGCGCGCCCGGTGAGGGCGCAAGGTCGGCCGCGGGACCACCGGCACTATAGACCCAGTCGCGGACCGCATCGGGCACATTCAGCCCGGCGGAGTCAACGAAGGCAATCTCGGGGAGTTCGATGCCGAAGCGCGCGGACGCGGCATGGGCGAGCGGGCGAGGATGCTCGGTCAGAACGCCGTCGAGGTCGATCGCCAGCCGCTGTTCCGGTGGCGTCGTGGAATCGGTTCGCGCTGCCAACGCCTGTTCTCCATCGTCGTGTAGGGATGCGCGTGAGCGGCCCCGTCGAATTGCTTGCCTACCACCTGCACGCTGCGAGGCAGGATTCCGGTGCCCGCGGTGGGGCAGGCCCGGGCGCGTCGCGCAGCAGTGAGCAACGTGCAGTGCGGAATGGTGAGCGTAGCATCCTGATCGCGGCGCGGGCAATGCCGCGCGCGTTAAGCGAGGGGATAGCGGCCGGTTTCAGTCGATCGATCCGGACTGACGGTCGTAGTTGCGATGCAGCATGCCCGTCGCCCTTCTCATCCCGAGACGCTCGTAGTACGGCTGCAACTCCTCGTCGCAGAGCAGGTCGATCGAATAGAGATGTTTGAGTTGGTCGAGGATTCTCCTCATCAGTTCGGTGCCGATCCCACGTTGCTGGTATGCAGGGTCGACTTCTAGATTAGGGATAAAGGCCGCGAGGACCCCGTCTGACACCGCGGTGACGTATCCGACGACCATCCCCGTCGCGTCGTCGATCGCGACAACGATGTGATCACTCCCTTGCAAAATGCGAAGGTGCGTCGCAGGTGACGGCGGATTGGGCCAACCGACAAAGAACGTTCCTTGAAGGTGTTCCTCTGTCAGCCCATCCGCCGAATCCTTGTAACTGATTGAGAGTGGTCCCTGGCTCGAATCACCACCCACGGCGGACGATCCTTTCTCCTGAGTCGCTAGTACCCCACGCAGGCTCAAAGGCCATCATAGAACTGTCGGTTTGCCGGCGCCCCGACGACCTCCCGTCATCCCGAGCTTGTCGAGGGATCTAGAGGGAGACGGCGTACCGATGGTGCCACAGGGTTCGAGAGAACGAAGCCAGGTTCTCGGAGGCCGGAGCTTCCGTGGTGCCACGCGCCCTTCGAGATCCCTCGACAAGCTCGGGATGACGGGGAAGGGCGGGTCGGCATCGTTCCTTGGTTCTAGCGGACAGCTGTCTCTGCACGGGGTGCTAGTACAGGCGCTTCTTGTCGAGCACCGGCGACATCTTCTCGTAGTTCCCGGCCAGGAAATGGCCCAGGTTCTGGATGAAGATGTCCGTGATCTTGGCATTCTCCGTACTCGCCGTCGAGGCCGAGTGGGGGTTGATCAGGACGTTGGGCAGGTCCCACAGGGGAGAGTCGGCCGGGAGCGGTTCTGTCCGGAAAACGTCGAGGGCGGCGAGGCCGATCTTGTCCGATCGCAACGCCTCGATCATCGCGTCCTCGTCGATCACCACCCCGCGGGAGATATTGACAAGGACCACTCCCGGCTTCAGGGCCGCGACCTCCTCCGGGCCAATCATGCCCTCGGTCTCGGGCGTATGTGGGCAGCAGAGGACGACACAGTCTGCTCCAGAGAGCATCTGGCGCAGCTCATCACGGGCGAACAGCCGGTCCACCCCAAGTGCGGCGGCCCGCTCCGGTGAGTTGTCGTTCGCCATCGCCCAGACAGTCATCCCGAACGCCTTGGCCAACCGCGCCGTCTCCCGTCCAATCCGCCCCGGACCGACGATGCCAATCGTCTGCCCGTGAAGCTCGGTCGCGCAGTACCTGGCCCAGTGGTGGGCCCGTTGCTCGGCCTGGAGGTGGGCGATCTTCTTGTTGTGGAAGAGCAGCGCGGCGAAGACCCATTCAGTGAGCGGGCGGGCGTGGACGCCGCTGGAGGTCGTGACGATGACTTCACTGTCCTGCAGACCCAACCGCTTCACATACTGGCCCACGCCAGCGGACGTCGTCTGCACCCAGCGCAGGTTTGGCGACAGTTCAAGCGGGCTAGACTTCTCGCCGTAGGCAAAGTCCCAGAGGATGTTCGCCTGGCGGAGCAAGGCGTACCACTCCTCGGCTTGCTCCGGAGTCCGTCTCCAGTCGGGGGACCCGGTGTGATCGGCAATGTAGCGCGGTGGAGTCAGCAAGTCTGGCCGGTAGATCAGGTCGAACTGGTCGGGAAATGCGGCGACGATCCGATCGACATGCTCTTGCTCCAGCGGCGACGTGATCATCGCCACGAAATTTGACGCTTCTGTAGTCGCCGTTCCCACCCATGCCTCCTTGAAACTGACTGGCCCCGCCCGACCCAGGTTGGTCGATCGGCCCGCGACCCAATATCTGGATGGAACGTCGCACGCCGTCCGCGCGCGGTCAAGCCGTCGGGCGATAGCCGGGCAGCCCCGTAACCGGTGCTAGAATCGGCGCCTTGCCGATGGGAGGCGCCGATGCGACCTGTCAGGGCTCTCATCATTGTTCGGTGAATCACCTCGAGGAGTGGATACGTGGCTTCAGCAACTGGCCTTGCGCTCTACCAGGATCGATTGGCCCGCGCCCAGGCCGAACTCGATCGCCAGGGCGTCGATTATTTGATGGTCGGCATCTCGTCCGATCTCTACTACCTGTACGGCTATCAGGGCCATACCAGTGAGCGCCTCACGATGCTGATCCTGCCGCGCTCTGGCAAGGCGGCGGTCGTGGTGCCGAAGCTCGAATCTCCCCTTCTGGCCGAACGGCGAGAACTGGCCGACCTGCTCATCTGGGAAGAGACCGAGGCTCCGACGGAGCTAGCGGCCACCTTTGTCGGAGATGCGTCTGGCAAGACCGTCGCGGTCAACGACTACATGCTCAGCACCTTCCTGCTCAAACTACAGGCCGCGATGCCTGGCGCGGCCTGGGTGTCCGCAAATGACACTCTGAAGGCCCTGCGCATGATCAAGGACGCCCGCGAGGTCGAGTTGCTCCACGAGGCGGGCCGGCGCACCGATGTCGCCTGGGAGGAGTTCATCACGTCTCCCATATCCGGGCAGACCGAGACCGAAGCGATGCAGCGTTTGGCCGAATTGACCAGAGCGCAGGGTTTGAAGGTTGGTTTTGGCATCTGCGCCAGCGGTCCCCATGCCGCCTCACCGCACCACCACACCGGCGACAGGGTCATCCAGCAGGGCGACAGCGTCGTCTTCGACTGGGGCGGAACGCTGGAAGGCTACACCTCCGACGTGACCAGAACGGTCCACGTCGGCGAGCCGAGCGAGGAATTCCGCAAGGTCTACCAGATCGTTCTCGATGCGAATCAGGCGACGTTGGACGCGGTCAAGCCCGGGGCGGCCTGCCAGGACATCGACCGGGCGGCGCGCAAGGTCATCACCGACGCCGGCTATGGCGACGCCTTCCTGCACCGGACCGGGCACGGTCTTGGACTTGACGTGCACGAAGAGCCGTATCTGGTCGAGGGCAACACGATGCCGCTCGCGGCGGGCATGGTCTTCAGCGATGAGCCTGGCATCTACCTCGCCGGCCGGTTCGGGGTGCGGATCGAGGATGCCGTGGTCTGCACGGAGTCCGGCGGCATGCGCCTGAACGAAGCGACGCGCGAGCTGGTCGTGGTCAAGTAACGTGACCATGCGCGTCAACGCCCAGCGCTTGCACGATCGTCTCCGGGACCTGGCCCAGGTCGGCGCGACCGATGGCGGTGGAGTCACCCGCCTGGCCCTCACCGATGAGGACCGGGCGGGGCGGGATCTGCTTGTCTCATGGCTGCGGGCGGCCGGACTGTCGGTCCGTATCGATGATTTCGGCAACATCGTCGGCCGTCGGGAAGGAACTGGAGGCGATCCGGTGCTGCTTGGCTCCCATATCGACACTGTCCGCCGGGGCGGCCGCTACGACGGCGCTTTGGGCGTCCTCGGGGCACTAGAGGTCATTGAGACGCTGAACGACGGCGGCGTCGCTACCCAGCGCCCAATTGAGATCGTCAATTGGACCAACGAGGAAGGAGTTCGATTCGAGCCGGCGATGACCTGCTCCGGCGCGGTCTTCGGCCGGTTCGAGCGCGACTATATCTACAACCGCCAGGATCGAGACGGCCTGCGCTTCGAAGATGAGCTACGCCGCATCGGCTACCTCGGCGATGCCTCCCACCGGCCATCCCGCGCTTCGGCGTATCTCGAACTGCACATCGAGCAGGGACCTGTGCTCGAGGCGGCCGGAATGCCGGTCGGGGTGGTCGAAGGCATCGTCGGGATCACCTGGTCAGAGGTCACGTGGGTAGGACAGGCGGATCACGCCGGCCCAAGCCCGATGCGGCTGCGCCGGGATGCGCTCGGGGCGGCTGCCCGCCTCGTGACCGCCGTCGAAGCGATTGCGCTTCAAGATGAAGATCCCGCGGTCGCGACCGTTGGCCGGATCTTGGCTGAACCGAACGTCATCAACACCATTCCCGGCAAAGTCGTGATGAGTGTCGACTTCCGCAACCTCGACGGCGGTAAGCTCGATGGCATGATCGCCGAGCTTGAAGGAGCCGTTCGCGACATCTCCAACCGAACCGGAGTTGAGGGCAGTGTCAACCGGTTTTGGACGTCTGAACCGACGCCGTTTACCCCAGAGGTCGTGGCGGTGGTCGAAAAGGCCTGCGCTAGCCTCGATCTTCCGGTTCACCGGCTCTGGTCCGGCGCCGGGCACGATGCAAAATATGTGGCGGGCGGCACCGCCGCCGGCATGATCTTCGTCCGCTCCCAAGGAGGACTGAGCCATTGTGAAGCGGAATTCAGTGACCCCGCCGACATCGAAGCCGGCACCAACGTGCTGCTGCTCGCGACGTGCGCTCTAGCTGGAGTCGAAGCGCCAGCCTGAGTAGCAACGACCATTCAATCTTCAGGAGAATCCCACCCAATGCTCGATTTCGCATCAGTCATTGCCCGGCAGAAGTCCCTTAGCGATGTCGTCGAAGGTGTTCCCGCGTCCGATCTGCCGGCGCTTACCACCGAGATCTACGATGCGTTTGAAAGCCGGCTCGATAGGCCTCACCGATTATGAAGCGACCTTCATTGCCACTGATCCAACTGACGACAACCCCGACGCGGAGGGCTGGAACGTCGCCCACGTCATCGTCCACCTCACCGCGGGGCTGGAAGAGTGGGCCGCGATCGGGGCCACGCTCGCTCGCGGCGTCGAGGTCACCGGGCGCTCCCGCTATGAGACGCCCTGGGAGACGGTCACCACGGCGGCGCAAGTCCAACACCGGCTGGCGGAGAGCCGCCGGATCTCGTTTGGCTACCTGAGCATGTGGCCGGACGAGCCGCATCTGGACAACATGCAGAGCCTGGTGGACTTCTTTGGCTCGCAGAACGCGGTCGGCTCGCACTTGACTGGGCACATGCACGCGACCATGCACCTGAATCACATCGGCGAGATCCGGCGGCAGGCTGCCGAGTCGCTCAGCCCGATCGCGGCTGGCTGACCGGACCGGCGCGGGACGATACTTGGCGCAGGTCGTGTGGTCTGGCGGGACATGGAGAGGAAGCTCTAGCAGTGCGCGAAACGGCGGACGCGGTCATCATCGGCGCTGGCATCATGGGGTGCGCCATCGCTCACGAGTTGGCCGCGAGGGGAATGACCAACCTCGTCGTCCTGGAGCGTGACGCCATCGGGCGCGGCGCGACCGCTGACGCCGCCGGCGGTATCCGCCAGCAGTTCTCGACAGAGACGAATATCCGTCTCGCGACCTATAGCGTCAGGGTCTGGGAGACGTTTCAGGAGAGATTCGATCTCGACATCGGTCTGCGCCAGCAGGGCTACCTCTTCTTGCTGACCGATCCCGCCCAGGAACCGGTCTTTCGCCAGAATCTGGCGCTGCAACAAAGCCTTGGCGTGCCCGCCCGCTGGCTGGCGCCGGATGAGGTGAAGGAAATCAATCCGCACGTCGTCACCGACGACGTCATCGGTGCGACGTTCTGTCCCGAAGACGGCTGGGTCGACACCTTCACCTCGACCATGGGCTACGCCCAGGCGGCCAGGCGCCTGGGTGTCGAGATCCGGGAGGAGACCTCCGCGATCGGCTTCCGTATCCAGGGCGGCAAGGTCGCCGCCGTCGAAACGGCGAACGGCTGCATCTGGACGAACCTGGCAATCATTTGCGCCGGCCCCTATTCCCGCCGCGTCGGCGCCTTAGCCGGAGTCGATCTGCCGATTTCGCCGTACCGACGAATGAGCTTCATCACCGAGCCGTTCTCTGCGTTGCCGCCGACGCTGCCGATGACGATCGAGTTCGCCTCTGGGCTCTACTTTCATCCGGAGAGCGGTGGGTTCCTCTTCGGTATGGCCAACCCCGACGAACCCAGTTCGTTCGACAAGACCGTCGACGACGAGTGGATGGCGACGACCGTCGAGTCGCTGATGGAGCGCGCACCGGCCTTCGCCGATGCCAACATCATGCGGGGCTGGGCCGGTTTCTACGAAGTGACGCCGGATGACAATCCTCTCCTTGGGTGGATCCCCGGAGTCGAGGGCCTGGGAGTTGCCGCGGGCTTCAGCGGCCATGGCTTCATGCAGGGGCCTGCGATCGGCGCCTGCCTGGCGGAACTGGTCCTGGATGGCGCGGCGACAACGGTCGATATCACCCCCTTCCGGCCGTCCCGATTCGCCGAGGGCGATCTCGCCCAGGAACACAACGTGATCTAGGGCCCGTTCGCTGGCGGATGGGCCATTGCGTTCGTACTGGATGACAGATGACTGACGTGGACAATGCCGCCGAATCGAGCGGTGACGAGGGCTTTACGCCGATCTATTCGGACTATGGCGGTGATGAGTTGTTAGAGCAGGCGCAGGGCAACGCCCAGGCGGCGCTAGTCGCGACCGTCGCGTTCCTCCGCGAGCGCGGGATTCCCGTGTCGGATTGGACCTCGGCCCTGGGCCGGTCGTTTGCGAACGAGTGGGGCGATCCTGAGCCGTGGGGACCGGATGAGTTTCTCGATGCGATGTTGACCAACTACCGCTCCCTCGGCGCCGCAGTCCAGCGGGCCGAGTTCGGGCCGGACCGGGCCGAAGCCGACATCAGCGGCTTCCCAGATCCCGAACTGTGCGAGCGGTTTGGCGTCTCCGTGGTCGACGTCGCCGCGTTCCACGACACCGCCGTCGCCATCGCCGCCGACCGTGGCCTGCGCTGGACCTGGTCGGTGGAGGATGCCGCCACAGCCAGAACCAAGATCATGGTCGTGCCGGCAGCGACGTAGAGGTCCCTGTATGGCGATGACGGTCGGAGTTGCTCGCCTCGGCTTCTACCTGGAAGGGACAACGTCCCTTAAAGACAAGCGCGCGATCGTCAGGCCGGTCGTCGATCGAGTGAGGGACCGCTTCAACGTTGGGATCGCCGAAGTCGAGGACCTCGACGACATCCGGGTGGCGACACTTGCGATCGTCTGCGTCAGCAACAGCGCCCCACACGCCGACGAAATGCTCGCCACCGTCATCTCGTTCATCGAATCCAGGATCGACTCGGGCGAGCTGCGGGAGATTGAGACGGAGTTGATTCCGTTCGGTGACTGATTCGTTAGGTCGCTGGCGGCGGTGGTGGCGGTGCAGCTGAAGTTGGAGCAGGGGCCGCACCGACCTCCGTCTGTGGTGTGCCAGCCGGCAATTGGACTGATTCTTCCGCCGCTGCACTGTCGTCCGCCCCAGTCTGCGGTTGTTGGACCGCTGTATCTGGCGTGGCGGGACCGCTGGTCCCGTCCGAGCCGTCAGTGATCCCGGAGTTCAGTCCGGGTGATGCCTGCCCGGGGACATCTTCGACGCCGGACTCATCGATGACGATATCGGCTGGCTCGTAGCGGAAGACCGCTGCCCGCTCGGCGTCGGTGATCAATAGCGAGCCATCCGCCGAGGCGGCGATACCGATCGGCTGCTGGAACGCATTGCCGCCCACTTCGCGGAGCGAGTCGACGGCGGTTCCATCAGGCTGGAAGACCTCGACGCTGCTCGTGATCCGCGACGTGGCATAGATAAGCCCATCTGAGCCGATCGCCAGATAGGGTTCGACGTACGACCCTCCGACCCATGCCGGAACCGGGAACTGGCGGACGGGAAGTCCGGCGGTCGTGAAGACGCTGATCCGGGCATTGTCGGAGTCGGCGATGTAGACCTCGCCCTCAGCGGAAATCGCGATCCCGACTGGTTCCCGTAGCTTCCCGGGTTCTTCGCCCCAACCACCAAATGCGCGGACGAACTCGCCACCGAGACCGAAGACCAGGACACGCTCGTTGCCGGTATCGACCACGTAAATCTCATCGTTATAGATCGCGACCGCCCGCGGACCGAAGAAGCTGTTCGGCTCCTGTTCGATCGCAACTGGCTCATTCTCCAGATCCACCTGCTGGCCAGAGCCGATCTCGCGCACGACCCGGCCCGAGCTGTCGATGGCGACCACCCGGTGATTCCAGGTGTCGGCCACATAGACAAGCCCATCCGGACCAACCGCAACTCCAGTCGGCCCGAGCCCGTTGACCGAGCCGAATTCGACCACGCCGCCCTCTTCGCCAGAGCCCCACAGGCCGATGAAATTGCCATCGGCGTCGAACCGTTCTACTCGAAGGTTGCCCATGTCGACGACGTAGACATCGCCCGAGTTCGGGTCGATCGCGATTCCACGCGGTTCGCTGAACTTCCCGCGTTGATTCCCGGGGCCGGCCCGGTCGAAGAGGTTGAACGGGCCACTGTTGGGGGCAATCCTGCCGGCGAGTTCGTCGTTGAACGCGACCGTGATCGTCTCGGCCGCCGGTGGGTTGGCGAGGTCGCGATAGAGCAGGAACTTGACCCCATCGATCCAATGGGTCGGCAAGACGATGTCGGCAACGATGTCCCCAGCGTCGGGCGCGTTATAGGCGGCCGGAACTCGGTTCAGGTACGGATAGGTGCGCGGGGTATAGCCCGCCTCGGCCATGCCCTCTTCGGTCGGCGCAATCACGACCTCGGCATTGGCCGATGCTGCCGTGCCGCTCGCGTACGTCTCCAGGTTGGGGAAGTCGCGAAAGTACCAGCGGAATGGCCATTCGAGCTGTTCGTCGAGGGCGATGTTGAGACTCCGGCCCCCAGTCGTATCCCGGACCGATTCTCGGGTCAGGGTCGCGTCGCGAGAGAGACGATAGAGGCGGTCTACCAGCGGGCGGACCGCGCCAGTCGCCGTCCGTTGCGCCAGCAATTCAGTTCCGTCGTCGCCGTTGTAGTAGTTGAGAAGCATGGTGGAGCGTAGGCCGTACGCGCCCAGCACCACTCCGACGACGAGGATCGCGAGCACGCCTGCCTGTGCGCCGGCTCCATTGCGCAACTCGGCTCGGATGAGGCTGAATGCGGCGACGATCAGCGGAATCAGGACGAGGACGGCGACGAAGAGGGTCTGGCTGATGGCCTGCCCGCGCGAGTCGGCGGAGTCGATTCGCGACCCGAGGATGCCGACCGCCGCCAGGGTGACAAGCAGCCCGAGGTAGGTCAATGCCAGCAAGCCGCCTGTGCCGCGCAGCGCATCCCGCCAGTCGATCCGTTCCAACACCCGGCCAAGACCCATCCCGCCGAGCAGCACCAGCGGCAACACGACATGGGTTGCGTGCTCCGGTGTGCGGCCGGAACTGAAGGCAAACAGGAGAAAGGTGGTCGCGAACCAACCTCCGAACAGCGGCCAGTGGGCGGCCGCGCCGGTTGCCCCTTCATCGGCCGTGGCGGTTGAGATCGGCGAGAGATAGACGGCCGTCACCGCGAACAGGATGGCCAGCGGCTCGTAGAGCAGGGAGGCGAGCAGGTAGAACTGGGTCGGCGCCGTTCCCGGGTCGGTCGTCACCAACCGGCCCCAATCAGCGAAGGTGTAGCCAAGGCCGGCAATGGCTCCGATGTCGCTGAACATGCGTGTGAAGAGGATGAGCAAGGTCGCGACTAGGCCCGAGACGATTGAGGCCAGCGTGCCTGGAACGGACGCGATCGCTCGGGTTGTCTGGCGGACCGCGCCGGACTTCGACTTGTCGGACGCCGATTCAATGATGACGCCCACTACGAGGCCAAGAAGCACCGTGATGGCCGCCGGACCGCTGGCGATCAGGCAGCCGAGGGCAATGCCTGCCAGGACGCACCAGCGACGGACCGAGGCGGGACTGTGGCCGGGGCGCCCAATACGCAGCATCGCGGCGACGGTGGCCAGGGCGCTGCCGGCCACGATGATCTCGGGCTCGCCGGTGCGGGATGCGTAAACCAGCGTCGGCGACAGCGCCACCAGGATGCTCATCCCGAGAGCGGCATAGCGGCCGACGAACGGGCGCAGGCTCCAGGCGAGTGGCACCATCGCCACCCCGACGATCGCGGGCATGACCCGCGCAATCGCGTCCGTTGTCCCGAACAGGAAGAAACCGAATGCCTGCAAGATGAGCAGGAGGGGAGCGGTCTCCGGCAGGTTGGCGCCTGGCTCAAGCGAGCGGCCCTGGTAGAGCGCGAAGGCGTCATATGCGCGCTGGGCTTCACTGGGCGAGAGGGCCCAGACGTCGAGATCAGTCAGGCGGAGTGCCACTGCCCCGATCCCGGCGATCAGGGCGAGAATGGTGACCCAGCTAACGGCCCCGAGATCGATCGTACGATCCAGAAACGTGCCCTGATTGCCGGCGGGACCGGGATCTGACCGCGCGCGGTCTGGCGACGGTTCGCGCGCTTCGAGCGCCGGATGCTCCACCCTCTCGTCTCCCTGACGTAGCGTCGACATCAATTCATCAATCCAGGATCAGTAGCGAATCGTGTTGAGCAGCGGGATGAGATCGTTGCGGACATAGACGGTGAATCCGAAGCCGCTGATCTGAACCGGAAGATCCCGATACATCACCAACCGGTAGACCCGCTGTTGCCCTTCTGGCTCGAACTGCGTCCCCACACTGTCTACGACTGATCCAACGATTGCTCCAGGCCCGTGGGGATCTTCCGCATCATCCCAGGCCGATCGACCGGGGCTCACCTCAGGCGCAATCGCGAAGTTCCGATAGATACTCTCGGGGAAGTGCCAACGCATCACGTATGCCTGTGGCGTGTAGCCTGCCATTTGGTCTTCGACATTGTCGATGTTGTCGTTCGCGACAAGAAGCACATCCGCTGATGCCTCATCCCATGCGGGGATTTCATTGAGGGGGCGGTTGTAGAAGACTCGACGCTGAAAATCGCGCAGATACCATTGCATCGGCCAGGCGGTGCCACTGTCATACCAAACAACGAGATCGTCACCGCCGTAGAGTTCGTCCGACAGCGTATTGAGTTCGGCCATCACTCGGGTGACGTCCGGCGACGTCTGGTTGTACATCAACATGTCAACCGGTGTGTCACCCTGGAGATAGCTCAGTCGCCAAGACGCATGAACCTGGAGCAGCGCCAGAACTGCCACCACCGCAACCAGCGCATCCCGGCCCGTCATCCGAAAACCGCGCCAGAGAACCGATGCCGCCAGGACAAGAAAACCAGCGAGTGGCGGCAGGGCGAGCAGCCACCAGCGGTCGAGCGAGTGGACGGTAATGACACGATGGAAAGGTCCATCGTTGATGCGTTCAAAATCCCCATAGGTTAATTGCCCGACCAGGAAGAACCACGCCCCGGCGCATGCAACCAGCCCAATGACGACCAGGGCGGCGGCCCACGGCGGGACGGTCCACCCAAATCGGACGCTCGGCTGCCGCCTGAGTACCCGCCACCGGTTTGCGGCGTCATCGACCACGATCCCGCCGAGGAGGATGGCGGGTAAGGTGATATGCATCAGCAGCCAGGGCATCTTTTCGCCGGCATACGACAGGCCCGCGAGGATCAGCACCAGCCAGGTCGTCAGAAACAGCCGGACGAAGAGCCGGGCCGGTGGCGGCCCGCTGCCGCGCACAGCTCGGATCGCGTGGAGCCCGGCGACCGCCGCTCCCAGCACACCGAGCAAGATGGCCAGGAACTCGTACTGCGGCGCGAGCAACAGGTAGAAGAACCAGGGTTGGTCGCCACGTTGCTCGCCTTGCTGGCCAAGCCAGTAGAGCAAGGTTCCGTCCGTGGCGATCGTGCCGGAGGCGAGGCCGTAGAGGTTCGTGAAAAAGGTCGTGAACATCGCGGCGGTGAGGCCCAGGAAGAGCATCGCCGCGATCGACAGTCCGGTGGCGTCATGACGAATCGCCACAACCGCCGCTTCGATGGAGCCAGGCTCGCTATCGTCGAGCATGCCGACGCCGCCATGTTGGCGACGTTCGTCCAGGATCATCCAGACGCACGAACCGATGAACGCAACAAGGATGACGATGACGGCGATCGTCAGTGGATGGGTGAATAGGTCTACATAATACTGGCGTTCCATCTCGGCAGTTGGTTGGTCCCATGGAATCTCGGGCAGGGGATTGTCGACGATACGGCGAACGGCGAATACGGCCGCTCCAAGGAGCGCAACGGCGGCAATCTGGACGGAGAGCAGCGGGCGCAGCTTGCCCCAGAGCAACGCGCCCCAAATGAAGCCGCCGAAGATGGCTACCAGGGCAAAGACGATCTCATGGTTGGCGAATAGCACCGCCAGCGTGATCGCGCCCGTGATGAGCCATCGCCGCTCGGGTCGCTGGCGGTAACGGACGATGCATGTGAAAAGCAGGATCGATCCCAGCGCGGTGTACGGATCGTGCCGGATGTAGCGGGTGTAGTAGAGGAACGTCGGCGAGATCAGAAAGAGCAGTGAAGCGGTAAGCGCTCCGACCCGCCCCAGCAAATCCGGCGCCCGAAGGAGCCACGGTGACGCGACGATGAGCACCCCGGCAAGTGCGGGCAGCATGCGCGAAGTCGCGTCAGAGTCGCCAAAGAGCAGGTAGACCAGAGCGTTGGTTTCGAACAGGAACGGCCCGTGCATAAGCGGGTCGTGCCGGAATCCGTTCCCCTGCGATAGGACCCAAGAATAGTAGGCATGCAGGGACTCATCGTGGTGGATCGCCCGCTTCCCGAGGTCCCAGAATCGCGTCAATGCCGCGGCGGCGATCAAGACGACGTAGAGCGCCGACTCGACGGTGAGCGCAAAGCCGAGTGGTCCGGCCTTGGCTCCAGGCCGGACAGCCGCCGTCGCCAACGAACCGTTTCGATCTAGACTCGGCGTACGCCGATGCCCGGCCAATTGCGGAGCGACCGGCCGGCTCAAGATCGCAGGCCCGCCGCTGGCGACTGACGTGACAAGCGACGGAGATAGTTGCGCCTGAGCGGTGCGGTCGCGACGTCGCGGACGTTGCGTCATCGCCGGTGGGTCTCCACGCTTTGCCCTCGCGGCGCACCGGTGCGCCGATCGCTCGTTCGTTCGCGGATTTCGATGGTTCTGCCTAACCCGTCGAGTATACGACGGCAGGCTGCGCCGGCCCGGATCAATACCGGATTTCGTTGAGCATCGGCAGGTGATCATTTCGGACGAAGACGGTGTAGTTGAAATGCATCGTCTCGGCCGGAATCTCTCGGTACATCACGATCCGATAGAGGCGTTGCTGACCGTCGGGGTCGGTCTGCGTCTCCAGGCTGTCCTGTACCGAGCGGACGATGTCGATTGGACCGTGAGGGTCTTCGGCGTCTTTCCAGGCCGATTTGCCTGGATCAAGTTCCGGCGCAATCGCGAAGTTGCGGTAGATGTAGTACTCGGGCTCGTGCCAGCGGAGGACGTATTCCTGGGCGGTGAAGGCCGCGAGTTGGCCCTGAGTAGAGCCGAGATGGCCGTTGGCGACGATGACGACATCGGCATCCTCGGGGGGCGCGGACAGGGAGCCGTTGAATGTGTGCAGGTTGGGGAAGTCGCGGAAGTACCAGCGTAAGGGCCACTCCACGCCGCTGCTGCCGGTGTCGACCCAGATGTTGAGGCCGTCACCGCCGGTCAGCTCATTGGAGAGCGTTCCCAGCTCGGAGACCATGCGGGACACGTCGGGCGAGGTCGTGTTGTAGATCAGGGAGTCGTAGGGGACATCGCCCTGGAGATAGGTCAGCCGCCAGCCCGCGTGCGTCTCATAGCCAACGAGCACGAGCGTGGCCGCGATGAGCGTCGCGCGAATGGTCCGGGACGCGCCTATGCCGAACCAGCCCACCGCCACCAGGAGGACCACCGCGATCACCGGCAGCGACATCAACCACCAGTCGCTGCGGGCCGCGTCCGTCACTGTCCGGCCGACGGCGCCGGTGCCGAACTCGCCGTAGGTCAGGTTGGCCGCCAGGATGAACCAGCTCGCCGCCGCGACGGTCATCGCGACGGCGATTGCCGGCACCGCCCAGCTCAGCCAACCGGCGGGAAGAACCGTTGCCTCGGCGGTTTCCTGAGACCGCCGCGCCCGCCACCAATGACCGAGGTCATCGACGACGGTCGCCCCCAGGAGGATCGCCGGCAGGGTGATGTGGACCACCAGCCAGGGCATCTTTTCGCCGGCGTAGGAGAGACCAAGGAAGATCGTTCCCAGCCACACGGTCAGGAAGAGCCGGCAGAAGAGATTTGGTGATGCTGGGGTTCGCGAGATGAGCGAGCGTCCCGCCTGCCAGATCGTCATCACCGCGCCGATCAGACTCAGCGTGACGGCGATCACCTCGTATTGCGGCATCAGGAGCAGGAAGTAGAACCACGGTTGGTCGCCGCGCTGCACACCTTGCTGGCCGAGCCAGTAGAGCAGCGTGCCGTCCGTGGCAATAGTCCCCGACGCCAATCCCTCGAGGTTGGTATAGAAGGTCGTAAACAGGGTCGCGAAGATGGCGACCCCGATGAGCAGGGCAATGGCGATCCCGGTCGAGTCGCGTCCCATCGCCAGAATCATCGCCTCGGTCGAGCCGGGCGCGGCTCCGTCGAGCATGCCCTCGCCGCGACGCCGGCGCTCGTCAGTGATCGTCCACCAACATGCCGCCACGAAGATCACGAGGAGGCCCACCAACGTCAGGATCATCGGGTGGGTCAGGAGGTCGCGGTAGTACTCCGCCTCCGCGTCCCGGGTGGGGTTACTCCATGGAATCGCGGGCAGGGGCTCGGACACGAACCGGCGCACCAGGATGACGGCCGCTCCCGCCAGCGCAATCGCCGCCAACTGGATTGCCAGCAGTGGGCGAAGCCTGCCCCAGAGCAGCGTCGCCCAGATGAATCCCGCGAAGACCGCGGCCAGGGCGAAGACGATCTCGTGGTTCGTGAAGAGGAACGCGAGCGTTGCGGCTCCTCCCAGCAGCCAGCGGCGGGCGGGAGCCTCCTTGTACCGGACTATGCAGGTGAACAGGAGCAGCGCGCCGAGAGCGGTGTACGCATCGTGGCGGATATAGCGGGTGTAGTAGAGGAAGGACGGGGAGACCAGCAGCATGAACGAAGCCGCCAGCGCCCCGAATTTCCCCAGCAATTGTGGCGAGCGCAGCAGCCAGGGCGTGGCGACCAGCAGGACCCCAGCCAGAGCGGGCAGATACCTGGCCGTCGCGTCCGAATCGCCGAAGATCAGGTAGACCAGGGCATTCGCTTCGAAGAGGAATGGCCCATGCATCAGCGGGTGATGCCGGTAGCCGCCACCGGTGGCGAGCAGCCAGGAGTAGTAGGCGTGCAGGGATTCGTCGTGGTGGAGTGCCCGTGATCCCAGATCCCAGAAGCGGGTCAGAGCGGCCAGGACGATGAAGGTCGCGTACAGGGCATGCTCGACGGTAATGCGAACGGAGCGCTTCGCCTCCCCACACGTCTCCCGAACCCAGACACTCGACACGATCGTTCGACTCCTGTCACGCCGTTTGCTTCCAAGCACAAGCAACCTCAATACAACCTACTGGACGCGCAGGCCGGCGGAGAGGTTACACCACGAACCTGAAGGCCGGGGCCGAGCGCAAGATTGGTATGGTCCTCGGACAGTATCCTTTGCGCTGGCATGGCGGCGTGGTCGCCGGACAGCGGGTTGAGGTAGGCGTGAGTCACCACTACAAACGGGAACAACGGCGTGCGCGCATCATCGCTCTGATCGCTGCTGTCGTCCTGCTGGCGATCGCTATCCCGCTCTTTGCCATGCCTCGCCTTCGCCTGGATGTCGCCGAAACGCTGGGTGTAGTTCCTAATCACGCTCGCGAAGAGCTGTTGTCGGGAGCGTCTGGGCTGGAACTGGTCGTCCTGGTCGAAGAGATTCCGGTCGAGTTTACGTTGCCGATCCAGGAGTACACGGCGGTCTACGTTGCCGAGCACACATCGGATGGCGTAGTCCTGCACGACCTCAGCATCGATCGCATCATTTCGGTTCCGCTGCAGCGCTACGACTACATCAGCGCCGCCGCGGACCGCTCCGCGATCCTGTTGGTTGACGAGCAAGCGCGCCCCGCCCAGGCGGTGCTGGTGACGATCGCCAGCGGAGAGGTGCGCGAGCTTCCCCCGGGGAAACCAATCCGGGCATCCCGGGCGAATGGACCGCCGACATCTTCGCGGGGACCGCCGGCTGCAATGCGGTCTCGCCGGACGGAAACTGGGTTGCCTGCGCCACGGGCGCTCCGCGCGTGTTCGGAGATTGGGATCTGTACATTCACCCCGCCGGCCGGTCCAAAGATAAGACATACCTGATGAACGGCTTAGGATCCACGCCGATCCTGGGCTGGGCGGCGGACGAAAGCGCGCTCTACCTCCAGAACGAAGAAGGCGTCATCAAGATCCCGCTGGACCTCGACGATGCCGGTTGAGGCCTGTCGGGCATCAAAGATTTTGTAGCGCCTGAGGGGATTCATGTAGCCTGTCATCCCGAGCTTGTCGAGGGATCTAGAGGGAGATGGCATCCCGTCGTCGTCGCCGTCTTCGTGAGCACGATGGCGTGTTCCCGGAGGCCGGGGCTTCATTGTTCCCCCCCGCCCATCGAAATCCCTCGACAAGCTCGGGATGACTGGGGAGGCTGAGCCGGACTTGCCAGACTCATTTTACCCAGCGTGGCGGAACCCGGCCGCGCGCATCGTCAGCGGGTCTCCCTCATTGAGGACTCGGGCCTCGATGACCTCGCCGATGAGCACAACAGAGTCACCGGTGGGCGTCTCCGAGGTGATCGCGCATTCTACGAAGCCCAGCGCGGCGGCCAGGGCCGGTGTCCCGCGCTGGGTCGGAACTGTTTCCAGCTCATAGGCTGCGAACTTGTCGCCCGCGCGTGCTTTTGGCCGGCCGAGATTCCCCGCCAGTTCCCGCTGACCATCGGCAAGCGGGCAGACCGTGAAGTGCCCGTCGGCACGGATCAACCCAAGCGTGGCGCTGTCGATCTCGATTGAGAGCGCCACCAGCGGGGGATCGAACGAGACCTGCGAGAGCCAGTTTGCGGTGAAAATGCCGCGGTCATTATCATGCGCCGCCGTGACCGCGTAGAGGCCATAGGTGAATTGCCGCAGGACGACCTTGCGCGCATTCGGATCGTGGTCGACCACCTTCGCCCCCCTGACTGCTCGTTGACCGGCTCAACTCAGGCCGACGTTGTCGAACTCTGGTAGTAAGACCACGCTTTCTTGTTCGTTCGGGTCGGTCCGGGCGAGCACGGCTGTGCATGGCTCGGTCTGGCTTGGGTTGGCGGGAAGATGCGGCATGCCTGCCGGGATGTACAGCAACTCGCCTGCCTTAATCGTCATGTACTCGCTCAAATCGGCTCCGTACCACATCTCGGAGATCCCGGAGATGATGTAGATCGCCGTTTCGTGCGCATGATGCATGTGTGCTTTCGCCCGGCCTCCCGGCGGGATGGTGAGCAGGTGCATGCAGATACCGGTCGAACCAACGGTCTCTGCGGCAATGCCGGCAAAGTAAGAAAAGCCCTGCTTGCCGTCGTAGGTGTGATCTGGACGAATCACTTGACACGTTAGCTGGTTGTCTTTGAGCGACTGAGTCATCCTTCGCGCCTCCAAGACTGCGGAAGTCAGCTGTGGGCCAGGTGGCGCTTCGCGTGAATCGGCAGCTGAGCCACCCTCCTCCGTACTCTACGTCACCCGGCGCAATCAGGACCGATCTCGCCAGCCAGGCAATGTGACGCGCGACGACATTTGGGTATCGCCAATCGAGCCTCAGCACCTCCTGCCTGACCAGACAGCATTGAGCGGAAGCGCCTGCCCGGTGCCGGCTTCCGCATCTATCGGTGGCTTCTCCCGTCGCGAAAGAGCGAATGCCCCATGCAACGGGTTGCAATCTCCTGGGAGCGTTTGTGCTGAGAGTCCAACGATTCTGGTCCAAACGACTCGTGCCTCAAGTGCGGCAGCGTCATTGTGCAATGCGCCCAATTCTCTCCAATTGATTCGTTAACCCGGCACGTACCTGTGTACGGCCGCACTTTCTAGACTCAGAGCTACCCACAACGGAGAGGGCAGCAATTTCGTTTGGGTCGGGTCGAGAGAGGGCACAGTATGGACACGGGCGATACAGCATGGGTACTTATGAGCACGGCGCTGGTCATGCTCATGACTCCGGCGTTGGGGTTCTTCTACGGCGGTCTGGTCCGCCAGAAGAATGTGTTGGCAACCCTGATGCACAGTTTCGGCATCCTGGCGATGATCAGCGTCGTCTGGGTGCTCTGGGGCTACACGTTGGCCTTCGGCCCCGATGCGGGCAGTGGCTTCATCGGTAACCTCGATTGGATCGGTCTTACCGACGTCGAGCAGACGCCGAGTGATCTGTACGCGACGACGATCCCACATCTCCTATTCATGATGTACCAGGGGATGTTCGCCATCATCACGGTGGCGCTGATCACCGGCGCGTTTGCCGAGCGCTTCCGCCTCAAGGCACTGGTGGTCTTCGCGATTGCCTGGTCAACGCTGGTCTACTCCCCGATCGCCCACTGGGTATGGTCGACCAAAGGCTGGCTGTATGACCTTGGCGCGCTCGACTTCGCCGGTGGCACAGTCGTGCACATCTCGTCGGGCGTGGCGGCTCTGGTCGCGGCACTCGTCGTCGGTCGCCGGGTCGGCTTCAAGACCGAGAAGATGGACCCGCACAACCTGACCTACACGGTCCTGGGCGCCGGGCTTCTCTGGTTCGGCTGGTTCGGATTCAATGCCGGCAGCGCGGTTGGCGCCAATGGCCTGGCCGCTAACGCCTTCGTCGTCACCAACACCGCCGCCGCCATGGGGGCGATGACCTGGTTGACGGCGACCTGGATCCGCGATGGCCGCCCGAGCGTGCTCGGTGCCGCCGCCGGTGCGGTCGCTGGCTTGGTCGCCATCACCCCGGCCGCGGGCTTCGTGGATGCATCGTCATCGATCGTCATCGGCTTTGGGGCGGGCATCCTCTGCTACGCCGCCGTCGGGTTCCTCAAGGAGCGGCTCCACGTCGACGATGCCCTCGACGTCTTCGCCGTCCACGGTGTCGGCGGGATCTGGGGCGCCCTGGCAACCGGCCTATTCGCCGACGCTTCGGTCAACCCGGCCGGTGACGACGGGCTCTTCTTCGGCAATGCTGCCCAGCTCTGGGAGCAGTTTGTCGCCGTGGTCGTCGTCGCCGCCTTCTCGGCGGTCGCGACCTTCGTCATCCTCAAAGCCATCGAGTACACGATCGGCCTCCGCGTCCCCGAGGACGAAGAAGTGGCTGGACTCGATCCGACCACACACGGGGAATTCGGCTACCAACTTTAGGGTCCAACGAGCGGTGCTGGCGGTTCAACTGAGCCGCCGGCACCGAGACCAGTCAATCAGCGGTCGACAGTTCCGTTGCTTGTAACGCTCAGGGAGGTCCAGTCATGATTCTCGTCGCATTCATCATCTTCCTCGCCGTGATTGTGGCCGCCGTCATGGCGCCGACCGACAAGGTCAAGGAGCAGGTTCCCGCTCGTGCGTCATCCTTCCCCCTCCTCGAGGGTGCGGCGGACTAACCAGAAGGCGAAATCCAGATTGGGCGAGTTCCACAAGACCTTCCGCCAGAAACGGGGATGGGCCGATCGGCCTGCCCCGTTTTTGCGTTGATGCCTGAAACGTTAACATCAGGGCACTATCTCTAGTGAAGTTTTTCACTATACTGGGGCTTATGGGGGGTTAGGACAGCAGTGTCTGCCGACCCTCCGGGCACAGTCGCCCCACGAATGATTCCCCATCCGCCAATGCTGGCACCCATAGGCGAGGACGCCGGTTCCCGAGTTGGGCGGCGCTCTTTTCGCGCCTACCGGCCCGCGTGCCAACCGAGACGGATGCGCATGATCGAGATACTTCTGACACTTGCCAAAACGACGGCGGCCATCGCCCTGGTGATCCTGGCCGTCTCCCAAATCTATCGACCCTGGACATCGGAGCCGACCGGCTTTGTCCTTCGCCAGTTCCGCCTGCCGCTCTCGGCGCGGCTTCGTCTACATAGCCTCTGGCTGATGGGCGCGGCAATCCTCGTCGGGCTGGCCGCCGCCCCGCAGGTCGAGATCGGCATGCTGCCCCTGGCGATCGTGGGGATCGGCGCCATCGCCATCGCCGCGCTGCCCGTGCGCTACACGATCACCGCCGAAGGGATCTACGTCGGCCGGACGAAGTTGCGCCGGTGGACCCAGTTCGCCGGCCTGTCGGCCCGGAACGGCTGGATCTTCTTGCAGCCGGTCGCCGACAGCTCCAGCCTGCTGGTGCGCTCCCCGGGCGGCGCGGACGGCGACGCTCTGCTCGCTGAATTGCGCGGGCTCGTCCGGCTCTCCTACAAGGGCGAATCTTCTCGGGCGACCCGTGAAGATGTCTCGTTGAGAGCGGATGGCGCTCCGGAAGGTTCGGTTGCCTAGCGCCGGTTGAGAACGGCGACTGCAGGGTGGCGGATTGTGGCCGTCCGATTGAGCCGCGGAGGTCAGCCTTGTAGGGGCGGACCGATGTGTCCGCCCGGCCCCAGTCCGCAGCGTCTCAGATCGGGAATGGCGTTTCCATGCGGGAATCGGTCGGTTGGCAACCGGGCGGACACATTGGTCCGGCCCTGCCAGGCGTTGCGAGGCGTTCAAACCTGACCGTTGTGACCCATTGCCAATCGCCACAGCAGATACGCCCCGCACGGTCTCTACCGTGCCAGGCGTTTTTGCATTTCGTCGCTACCCTTCCGCCAGATCCAGCGCCAGCATGGCCGCGTTGACGATCTGGTCGGCGTCGATGCCGGTCTTGTGATAGAGGGCGGCGCGGGAGCCGGACTGGCCGAACTCGTCGACGCCCAGTGGAACAACCGGCACGCCGTAGATGCTTCCAAGGAAGGAGAGCGAGTGCGAGGCTCCGTCCTGGACCGTCACGATCGGGGCGCGGCGCTCGTCCGCCGGCAGCAGCGTCTCGATGTGGCCGAGGTTGAGCTTCGTGCGCGCGTCACGCAGTTGCGCCCGACGCGCCTCCCGTAGCTCCGCGAAGAGCCGGCTGGCGCTGGTGACATTGATCACGTTCGCGGCAACGCCCTCGGCGTGTAGCTGTTTCGCGGCGGCGATCGCGTCCGGCACCATGATCCCGGCGGCTGCGATCTGGACGGTGTCCGATGGCGCCAGATCGGCTGCATGCACCCGGCGATCGATGATCCGGTACCCGCCGTCCAGCATCTGCCGGCGGAGTTCGTCCTCGCCGAGGCGCTCCAATGGCTCGGTCATCAGCGTCTGGTCGATCGGTTTGGTGCTCAGGCGCAGGTACGTCGATAGTCCGTGCTCACGATCGCAGCAGAGGCGGAGGCCTTCGAGCAACGCCCACTCGACCTCGCGGGCAAAGGTGGGCTCGTAGAACCGCAGGCTGGGCAGTTCGATGCCCAGCGATGGGGTCACGGTGCTCTGATGGGCGCCGCCTTCCGGCGACAGGGAGACTCCCGCTGGAGTGCCCGCGAACACCATTTTCGAGCCGACATACAGGCTGTAGATCAGAGCATCCAGGCCCCGGCAGACGAACGGGTCATAGACAGTGCCGACCGGCAAGAGATGCTGCCCGGTCAACTCGTAGGAGAGCCCAAACTGGCCGAGGGCCATGAACAGGTTCATCTCCGAGATGCCCAGCTCGATGTGGCGGCCGGCCGGACCAGGTTGCCAGCGAACGAGGCGTGGCCCCTCGTGCTCAAAATCCTCCGTGTCAGTGGGATGGAAAACGCCCACCTTATTGATCCAGCCCGCCAGGTGGGTCGATGTGGCGACATCCGGCGAGAGCGTGACCAGCCGCTCGCCCACGCCAGGCACATCGGCGAGGCGGACCATCGCCCGGCCCAGCGCCTCCTGGGTAGAAGTGACGTTCGGGTGGCGGGCGTCAATTCCCGGCGGGATCGCCGTTGCGAGCAGTGGTGGGCCAGGCTCGTCGTCGGGGCTGGGTTCGAGTCGGGCAGCCGCGGCCGCACAGTATTGCCCGGCCGGTGAGTCCGGCGGGAAGGCGTTCCACTCTTCCCCTTCGGCAATGCCGAACTTCTCGCGGAGGGCATCCATCTGGCTCTGGGTGAGTAACTGTGAGTGATTGAGCGGGTCGCCAGCGAACGGTAGGCCCCATCCCTTGACGGTGTAGGCGAAGACGACGACCGGAGTGTGGTCGACTGCGTCGGCCTCAGCCAGAACTTCGATGAGCCGGGGAAGATCGTGGCCGCCGAGGTTGGCGATCAGGTGCTGAATCTCGTCGTCGCTGACGCCTCGAACCGAATCGAGGATGAGGGTGCGCTCCTCTGGGTCGGCCACCTCGCTCAGGCGGCGGCGCAGAGCGACCCCATCCGAGATCCGGATGAGGGCCTGGTACTCCTCGTTGCTCATGTCGTCGATACGGCGGCGTAGGGCAGCGCCGCCTGGGCCGGTGGACATCGCGGCTTCGAGCCGCTTACCGTACTTCGCCTCCAGTACCTTCCAGCCGGCGCCGGCAAACAGGGCCTTGAGCTGGTTAGCGCGGACGCCTGGGATGACCCGGTCCAGGCTTTGGCGGTTCAGGTCGATGATCCAGATCGAGTTGCCAACGCCCTTGATGGCCTCTTCCGCCACCGTCTCCCAGACGTTGCCTTCGTCCAGCTCGGCATCGCCGATTAGTGCAATGAACCGATCGGATGTGACATGACCGAAGTGGATCTGGCCGTAGCGATGGGCCAGGGCGGCGAACACCGGCGCGACGGCGCCCAGGCCGACGGAGCCGGTCGAGAAGTCGACCGGATCGGGGTCTTTTGTCCGGCTGGGGTAGGCCTGCAAGCCGCCGAACTCACGCAGGGTTGGCAGGTACTTCTGATCGAGGCGCCCGAGGAGGTACTGGCTGGCGTGGAAGACGGGCGATGCGTGCGGCTTGATCGAGACCCGGTCACCGGCCCGCAAAAAGTGGAAATAGAGAGCGGTGACAATGGTCGCGACCGAGGCCGACGAGGCCTGGTGGCCGCCCACTTTTGTCTTCTCCGACGATGGCCGCAGGTTGTTGGCATGGTGGACCATCATCGTCGAGAGCCAGAGGACCCGGCGTTCGATCTCCTCCAGGATGTCGAGGTCGGCGGGGTCGAGGCCGGTTCCAGAAATGCCGGCGTCGGGAATGGCCGGCGCCTGGATCGTCGCCATGGTGGTGGAGCTCCTTCGTCGGGTGGTGAAGCATCGCCGGAGATGGCCGCAATGGTAGCGAACCAGCAGAGTTGGCGAAAGGGGCGGACTCAGGCTTCCGGCGTTTCCGCCTCGTCATCGATCGGGAAAGATGCCTCGATCAACCAGCGGGTCTCGCCCTCGACGAATACGACGTAATCGCGATAGGTGCCATCGTCGTTGCTACTGGTCACAACCGCGCCCACGGACCCGTCCGGATACGTCGCCACCTCGTCGATCGCGACGACCGTGAGATAGTCGGGCAGGTCAGGAGTCGGTTCCGGCCGTTCCAGGCGGGCGCCGCTTTCAGTGACGTCTGCCGCACCTTCGCCCACGAACTGGCGGGCAAGAAAGTCACCAGTGACGAGGGCATAGACGCGTAGGGGCTGGCCCGCGTTAGCGCAGGCAGCGGACTCGATGATCGTGCTCGTGATGCCCCGGATCGTGGCATCGTCCGCCGCCTCGCCCTGAGCGGAATCGGGTTGGTCCACATCCATAACAGCCGCCGGCGTCCCGTTCCAGAGCGGTAGGGCGCGTGGTTCGACGGAACACATGGCCGGGTCGGCGGTGACAGGCAACTCCTCTTGAGCGGCCAGGGTCGCTGGGAATGAAACAGCGGTTGCCGCGAGCAGTAATCCGCCCGCAAGTGTTGCCGCGATCCGCCATGAAACTGGTACCTTCCGGCCAAAAAGTTGTGCCCACGACAACGACACGGTTGTGCCTCCTGACCCGTTTGCTTTGCCGACGTCTGAAGTAAACTCGGAGCAATCGTAAAGCAGCTTTCTACGGTGCCAGTGTGGCCCGGATTTGGCAGGCGACGCAAGCGGTCGCCAAAACTTCCGGGACGTCATCCGCACCGCGCCGCGGGAGTTGGACGAGGCCGCGACTGGGCGGCGAGGAACCACACGGATGACCGACATGCGGGGATCTGCTGGACACGACGCCGTACTCGATGCCGCCGCCGAGGCAGAACTGCGCCTGGTTCGGTTCCTCTACTGCGATCTCGGCGGCATGGTCCGGGGCAAGGCCACCCATGCCCTCCATCTCCCGTCGCGCATCCGCGACGGCATCGCCCTAACGTGCGCCCAGATGGCGATGAACGCGCTCGACCAGCTTCAGGACCTTCCGGGCATGACGGCGGTCGGCGAGGTGCGGATCGTTCCTGATCCCGACTCCTTCGTCATCCTGCCGTACGCACCCCGCACTGGCGCGATGTTCTCGTCGCTTCTCAATCTCGACAAGAGTCCGTCCGCGACCTGTCCACGGACGTTCCTATCCCGCGTGATCGACGACGCCGCATCACAGGGACTGCGGGCCGAGGCCGCATTTGAGTTGGAATTCTTCCTCGCCAAAGAGGTGGAAGGTACGCTCGTGCCGGTCGATCGCTCACTGTGCTTCAGTAGCGCCGGGATGAACTCGACGGCGGCGTACACCGACGATCTGATCGCTGCCCTCGAAGCGCAAGGCATCGCGATCGAGCAGGCGATGCCGGAGTATGGACCCGGCCAGCAAGAGATCTCGATCCGCCACACCGATCTCCTCAGGGCCGCCGACCGGCACCTGTGGACGAAGGAGACGGTCAAGGCCGTCGCTCACCGGCACAACCTGGTGGCATCGTTCGCTCCCAAGCCGTTCCCCGATCTTGTTGGCTCCGGCGGTCACCTCCATTTCTCGCTCTGGGATACGACCACGGGCAGCAACGTCCTGCACGATCCTGATGCGGCGCGTGGCTTCAGCCGCCTGGGCGAACACTTCGTCGCCGGTGTCCTGAAGCATCTGCCCGCCCTGAGCGCGATCACGTGCCCGACCGTGAACTCGTACAAGCGTCTGCAGCCGCACGCCTGGGCGTCGGCGTTCGTCTGCTATGGGTACGACAATCGCGAGGCGGCCGTGCGCATTCCATCGACCTTTTGGGGCGATCCCGCAGCGTCGGCCAACATCGAGCTCAAGACGGTCGACAACAGCTCCAACCCATATCTGGCGCTTGGCGCGTTCATGGCCGCTGGCCTGGATGGCATCAAGCGAGAGCTCGATCCCGGTCCCCCGCTCGATATCGACCCGGGGTACCTCGACGATGCAGAGCGAGAACGACGCGGCTACCACCGTCTGCCATCCTCCCTCGACGTCGCGCTTGATGCGCTGGAGCGCGACTCGGTTATCACCGGAGCACTTGGCCCTGAGTTGGCCGAAGCGTTCATCAAGATTCGCCGCTCCGAAGTGGTCGCTTACAGCCAGATGGCCGAAGAAGCCCAGTTTGCCGATCATTTCGCGCGGTATTGATCGGTCGCGATGAGCGACCGAACGCGAAGTAACGCGCGAGTACGTAGCCGAAGGACGATCTGATGCCGCTCGATCTCACCCACATTCCCGTCGTCGACAATCACTGCCACCCCTGGCTGCACCCTGGCAACGCCTACGAGCCGGAAACCTACTGGCCGCTCTTCACCGAGGGCGTACATCCAGGCGTCCACGCCGAAGTGCCGCGGACGGTCTATTACCGCTGGACGATCCGAGAGCTGGCGCGGCTCCTAAAGTGCGAACCGACCGAGGACGATGTCCTGGCGACCCGGGCAGCGATGGGCCACGACGCCTTCGCGGCGCGCCTGATGGCCGAGGCCAACGTTGAGTCAGCCATCCTGGACCATCTCTTTACCGGGCGCGGCGCCGACAATTTTTCAGTCGCGCAGATGGGGCCGCAACTCGGAGGCGCCCGTACCTATGCCGCCGTCCGATTGGAGACGGTCCTGGCCGAACTCGTCGCCGAAAGTGACGACGCCGAGGAAGTCGAAGCGAGGTTTCGATTTCGGTTGGACCGGGACGCGTTCGCGGCCGAGGGGACTGTCAGTCTGAAGAGCATTGCCGCCTACCGGACGGGGCTGGCGATCGAGGATCCCTCCCGTGGTGACGCCTACCCCCGGTTTGCGGCCCTGAAGGCGGAGGCGCAGGCGAACGGCACAGTCCGGATAGCAGACAAGGTCTACCTCGACTATCACCTGATGATCGCCATGCGGTGGTGCGCCGCGGAAAAATTCCCGATCCAGTTCCATTCCGGCTATGGCGATCCCGATGTCGACCTGCGGACCGGAAATCCGATCCAAATGCGCCAGGTGCTGCAGAGCGATGAGCTGCGCGACGCGCCAATCGTCTTCCTCCACGCTGGCTACCCGTTCGTGCGGGAACTGAGCTACCTTGCGAGCGTCTATCCGAACGTCTATCTCGATCTCGGCCTGGCGATCCCCTTCGCCGCCACCGACTTCGACGAGATCGTGCGCCAGTCGCTGGCACTGGCTCCTGCCTCCAAGGTGCTGTGGTCATCGGATGGCTTTGCGGTTCCGGAGCACTGCTGGTTCGCGGCGGTCCAGGGCCGGGCATCGCTTGGGCGGGAGCTCGACAGGCTGATCGCCGCCGGGGCGATTGGGGAAGCGGATGCGCTCCACTTTGCCGACTTGATCCTGCGGCGCAACGCCGTCGATCTCTATGGGCTGGCCACTCCCGGGGAGCGGCCATGACGGATGCCGCCGCTCCGCCTATCGGATCGACGAGCGATGTCGTGCTCCATGCGGAGGGCGTGGGCCGCACGTTCCGCGGACTCCAGGCACTCGCCGGCTATGGGGTCGACCTGCGCCGGGGCGAGATCCTCGGGGTGATCGGCCCCAACGGCGCCGGCAAGTCGACCCTCTTCAATGTCATTACCGGCTTTGTGCCACGGACCTCCGGGAGCATTACCTTCGCCGGGAAGCACATTGCAGGGAAGCCACCGCATCGGATCGTCGCCCTCGGCATCGCCAGAACCTTCCAGAACATCCGCCTCTTTGGGCGGATGTCGGTGCTGGACAACGTTGTTGCCGCGGCGGCGGTCCATGGCCGGCCGCATGTCCTGGCGTCCATCCTGGGGCTCCCGATCGCAGCCCGTAAGGAGCGTGCCCTGCGGGAGCGCGCCCTGGTCCACCTCGAGGAGATGAACCTTCTTCCCGTCGCCAACAGCTACGCCGCCGCGTTGCCCTACGGTGTCCAGCGTCGGGTGGAGATCGCCCGGGCTCTGGCGCTCCAGCCCACGCTGCTCCTGCTTGATGAGCCCGCCGCTGGGATGAATGCGCAGGAGACGGCGGAGCTGACCGAGATGATCCGGGAGATCCACCGCCGGCACGGCCTGACGACGGTCGTCGTCGAGCACGACATGTCGCTGATCATGCCCCTCTGCGATCGTATTCAAGTTCTCAACTACGGCCGCATCATCGCGGAAGGCACCCCGGTCCAAATCCGCCATGATCCTCGGGTGATCGAGGCGTACCTCGGGACTGAGGCAGCGGCGGAGGCCGTAGTCGTGGAGCCCGGCCTCCATGCGTGACACCCCACCGGCCACGCTGACCTTGGACCGGTTGGAAGTCGCCTACGGCGCGATTGCCGCTGTGAAGGGGATCTCGATTGAGGTTGCACCGGGAGAACTTGTCGCCCTGGTCGGATCGAATGGGGCCGGAAAATCGACGACGCTGCGCACCGTGTCTGGTCTCATCCGGCCCAGAGCGGGCACCATCAGGTACGGCGATATCGATCTGACCCGCCTGGCGCCGCACGATATCGTCGGCCTCGGCATCTGCCACGCGCCGGAAGGCCGCCAGATCTTCTCGTCGCTCAGCGTCCGCGAGAATCTCCTGCTGGGAGCGGTCCGTCGCGCCGACCGTCGCGACCAGGGGGCGATCACCGCCGACCTGGACCGCGTCTTTGCCTACTTTCCGATCCTGGAGGAGCGCATCGGCCAGACCGGGGGGACGCTCTCCGGCGGTGAGCAGCAGATGCTGTCGATTGGCCGGGCGTTGATGGCGCGGCCCGCGACTACTCTTGATGGACGAGCCGTCGCTGGGGCTGGCGCCGGTCCTGGTGGACCGGATCTTCGCCGTGATTGCCCAGCTCAAGTTCGCCGGCACGACGATCCTGCTGGTCGAGCAGAACGCGCGCAAGGCGCTCCAGGTCGCCGACCGCGCCTACGTCCTCGAGACGGGCCGGATCGTGCTCTCTGGGCCTGCCGCCGACCTCGCGGCCAATCCCGACGTCGAGCGGGCCTACCTGGGAGGAGTGGCGTGAGTTCGACCGAGTTCGTCCAGCAAACGGTCAACGCGCTCAGCCTGGGCAGCATCTATGCCCTCGTCGCCGTCGGCCTGGCGATGGTCTTCTCGATCCTCAGGCTCATCAACTTCGCCCACGGCGAAGTGCTGATGCTGGGTGCGTTCGCGACCTATTTCTTCGCCAAGGCCGGTGTGCCGTTTGTCTTCGCCGCCGTTGGCGCGGTGCTGGTCACGGTTGCTATTGGCGCTTCGATGGAGCGGATCGCCTACCGGCCGCTGCGCGGCGCTCCGGACGTCGCATTGTTGCTTACGTCCCTGGGCGTCTCGATCGCCGTTCAGAACGGCGCGATCCTCGCCTTCGGTGCGACACCCGAGCCGTTCCCGACGCCGGACGTGATCTCCAAGGCCCGCGAATTCGGTGGAGTCCGCATAACAGGGACCAACCTCGTCACGATCTGCGTGGCCTTCGTCGTGATGGCGGGATTGACTTACTTCGTCACGCGCACCTCGCTTGGAACTCAAATGCGGGCCGCCGCCGAGAATCTTCAGGCCGCCCAGTTGATGGGCATCAACACGACGACCGTGATCGTCACCGCGTTCGTCGTCGGGTCGGCCCTGGCCGGTGTCGCCGCCGTGCTCTGGGGAGCGCGCGTCGGGCGGATCGAACCGCTGATGGGCTTTATCCCCGTATTGAAGGCGTTCGTGGCGACGGTCATCGGCGGGTTCGGCTCGATTCCCGGTGCGGTCCTGGGCGCGTTCGTCCTCGGATTCGGCGAGATCTTCCTCGTCGCGCTCCTGCCCGATGACCTGACGTCCTATCGGGATGCGTTTGTCTTCGGCGCTCTGATCCTGATCCTGCTCATCCGCCCGCAGGGCATCCTCGGTTCGACCGAGCCGGAGAAGATCTGATGGCCGGCACGACGATCGACCGACCCATCGCACCTGCCACCAGCCTCACCGAGGACCAATCGGCGCGACCACTAGTGCGCTACGGGTTGCTCGTCGCCGGGCTGGCCGCGCTCGGGCTATTTCTGCTCTACGCCGACAACACCTTCAACGGTTACCGCCTGCAAGTGCTCACCCTGATCGCGCTCAACTCGGTGATTGCCGTGAGCCTGGCGCTCACCAGCGGGTTCACCGGCGTCTTCTCGTTGGGGCAAATGGGGTTCTACGCAATTGGCGCGTACGTCGGTGCGATCCTGGCGATCCCACCCCAGTGGAAAGACGACCGGGTCCTGCCCGGATTGCCCAGTTGGCTGGCCAGCATCGACCTGACCGGGCTCCACCCGCAGGTAGCGCTGCTCATCGCCTGCCTCGCCGGGGGAGCGGTGGCGGCCGTGATTGCCGCGATCGTCGGCGCGCCGCTCATGCGCCTCTCGGGGCACTACGTCGCCGTCGCGACGATGGGCTTCATGATCATCGTCAATTCGGTGCTGATCAACTGGAACGAGGTCACTCGCGGCGCGCGCGGCCTGAATCAGATCCCGACCACGACCAATATCTGGGTCGGGTTCGCTTGGGCGCTGGTCGCGCTCTACGTCGTTCTCCGGATCAGGTTCTCCGCCTACGGTCGCTCGATGATCGCCTCACGGGAGAACATCATCGCCGCCCGCGCGGCGGGGATCCCGGTGTTGCAAACGAGGCTCCTGGCGTTCGTGGTTGGCGCGTTCTTTACGGGAGTGGCCGGGGCTCTGCTCGCGCATCAGCTGGGGACGATCACCCCACGGGCCTTCTACTTCACCCAGACCTTCAACGTGATCATCATGGTCGTTCTGGGCGGCATGGGTAGCGCGACCGGGGCCGTCGTCGGGGCGGTCTTCATGACCCTGGCGCCGGATCAGTTGCGCGGCGTCGAAGATGGCTTCACGCTGGGACCGATCTCCGTTAGCGACCACTTCGGTCTCTCCCAGATCATCCTGGCGGTCGTCTTCGTGCTGGTGATGATCTTCCGGCCCAACGGGCTCTTCGGCGACCGCGAACTGCCCGTTGCGCTGGCCGGGCCGGCCGCGGGCGGCCCGGGAGGAGCCTCCTCCACCGCTGGCGCGGCGTGACGATATCGACACGGGCGGTACCGCAACCTGAGTAGGACTAATGGTTGGGTTTGGCGCGGAAGGGCGGTAGAATGGGCCATCGGGCATCCAATGATGGAGGGCGTTCCTCGGGTGTCGCCATGGTGTGTGGCGTCAGGCGATCGTGAGCCGATCGCGGTGGAAGGAGCGGAACAGGTGGATCAGCGGTACGTCGAAAAGTCCAAGGCGGTCTCGAGCCTGATTCAGGATGCGATGGCTGGCAGTCTCAACCGGCGCGAGATTCTCCGGCGGAGCGCCGCCGTGGGCATGTCGACCGCAATGATCGGGGCGATGCTGCGATTCGCCGCCGATGCCTCTGCCCAGGAGGGAACCGCGGCCGCGGCGCCGACGGGTGATCCGGTGGTGATCGGGTGTGTCTACAACCTCACTGGCGATTACGCCTCGATTGACAACCCGGCCCGGGACGGCTCGCTCCTCGCCGCCAAAGAGCTGAGTGCAGCCGGTGGCATCCTTGGCCGCCCAGTAACCCTCCAGGTCTACGACGGCAAGAGCGATCTGACCGAGGTCTCGAACGTCACCCGTCGGCTGATCGACGACGACAAGGTTCCTGTCCTCGTCGGTCTGACCGACACGTCCTACTTCCAGGCGGCGGGCCAGCTTGCTCAGGAGGCCGGTCTGCCGATGATCGACATCGGTGGCACCGCCCCGATCATCACCGAGATCGGCGACTTCATCTTCATGCTCCCCTTCGGCGACAACGTCCAGGCGGCGGTTGCCGCCGAATACGCCGGTGCCCAGGGGTACAAGACCTGCGCCATCCTCAAGGACGACCAGTCCGACTACACGCTCTTCCTGGCGCAGTATTTCCAGGATCGCTTCACGATGGAGGATCTCGGCGGCGAGATCGTCGCGGAGTCCTCGTACGCAGCGGGCGACTCCGACTTTTCCGGGCAGCTCACCGAGTTCGCCAATCTCGACCCGCAGCCGGACTTCCTCTTCATCTCCTCCGGTCCTAATGAGATCGGCACGATCGTCAAGCAGGTGCGCGACAACGGCATCGAGTTGCCGATCATCGGTGGAGATGGCTACGACACGCCACTACTAATCGAACTCGCTGGCGACGATGCCGAAGGCACGGTCTTTACGACCCACGAAGGCATCTACGGTGACTCTGAGCTCGGCGCCGCTTTCAATGGCGCCTTCGAGGCGGAGTACGGGGAGCCGCCTTCTGCCGTGTTTGCCGCACTCGGGTATGACGGTATCCGGCTGATGGCGGATGCGATCAACCGCGCCGGAAGCCTGGAGGGGGCCGCCGTCCGCGACGCTCTCGCCGCCACCTCCGGTTTCCAGGGCGTGACCGGAATCATCTCCTATGAGCCGGGCATCCGGATTCCAAACAAGTCCGTCGCCCTGATCAAGGTTGAGGGGGGAGTGTTTACCCTGCTACAGATCGGCCTGCCAACGACGATTCCGCCGGCATAGGCAGTCGCGCCAACGGGCCGATGGCGCGACAACCGACCACACTGACATACGGGGGCGGCCAGCCAGCCGCCCCCGTTCGTGTTCTGCCCGTACACTTTCGCGCAGGGCGACAGGACAGTAAGTGTGTTCGCCCAAACATCAAGAAATACGTTCGGAAAAGCCAAGGCGGAACATGACCGACGAGATTTTGCTGGAGGGCCTCCAGTTCTATGCGTTTCACGGCGTCAATCCGGAAGAGCGGACCCAGGGTCAACGTTTCCTGATCGACGTGACCCTTGATGCGGATCTGCGTGCTGCTGGCCAGACCGATAACCTGACCCGCACCATTTCCTATAGCGCCGTCTACAAGCGCGTCAAGGCGATCGTTGAGGGCGAACCAAGGGCGCTCGTCGAAGCGGTCGCCGAGTCGATTGCCTCTGATCTGCTTCGGACCTATGTGGCCGCGCAGGCAGTGACGGTCACCGTCCGCAAGCCAGAGGTCGCGATCAAGGGGGCGTTCCTGGGGGCGGCAGGCGTTCGCATCCGGCGGACGCGGGAGCACGGGGCATGAGCAGAAGTCATCCATCCGGCGATCATCTTGATGACGATCCGCTCTCGCCCGGAATCGTTGCATCGGGCGTCGATCTGGACCGGATCGAAGCCGCCGTGCGGGAGATCCTGCTCGCGGTCGGGGAGGACCCGGACCGGGAGGGAATGCTGCGCACGCCTGAGCGGGTGGCAAAGTCTTATGCCGAGCTCTTCTCTGGCCTGCGCGAGGACCCGCGGCGGCATCTCGACGTGACTTTCGACGAGCATCACCACGAGATGGTCGTGCTGCGGGATATCCCGTTCGCTTCCGTGTGCGAGCATCATCTTCTGCCGTTCACCGGGGTCGCCCACGTCGGCTACATTCCGAGCGGGAGAGTGGTCGGACTGAGCAAGTTGGCCCGCTTGGTGGAGGGATATGCCCGCCGGCCGCAGGTACAGGAGCGCCTGACGAGCGAGATCGCCGACGCGATCATGGAGACGCTCCAGCCGGATGGCTGCGGCGTCGTCATCGAGGCGATACACACGTGCATGACGCTGCGCGGAGTGCGGAAGCCCGGCGCGGCGATGGTCACCTCCGCGATGCGCGATGGCTTCCGCCGCCGGCCGGAGACCAGAGCGGAGTTCTTCGCAATCGTGCGCGGCATTGGGTCACGCGGATGAGCGGACAGGTCCTACCTCCGACTCGCTGGGGCGGACGGGAGCTTGCCTGGGGTACCAAGACTTTCGTAATGGCGGTTCTGAACGCCACGCCGGATTCGTTCAGCGGTGACGGCTTGCTCGGGGTGGCTCAACTCGCTGGCGATCTCGCGGAAGCCGCGGTCGCCGCGGGCGCCGATTTGATCGACATTGGCGCGGAATCGACCAGACCTGGTCATGAGCGCGTTGGTGCGGCCACTGAGATCGAGCGGCTCCTGCCGGTGCTGGCGGCAGTGGCTAACCGGGTTACCGTCCCGATCTCCGTCGATACCTCAAAGGCGAGCGTCGCCGCCGCCGCTCTTGATGGCGGAGCGAGCATCATCAACGATGTCCGCGGGCTCCAGGCGGATCCTGAGATGGCCCAACTGGCAGCCGAGCGGGGTGTCCCCGTCGTCATCATGCACGATGTCGTCCCCGATGGGCACCGCGACCTGATCACGAGCATTGTGCGCGAACTCTTCCGCAGGTTGGACAACGCGCTCGCCGCCGGCATCCCCTGGGATCTGCTTGATCGTCGATCCCGGGATTCGGGTTCGGCAAGGACTGGCGCCAGAATCTCGAATTGCTGCGCCGTCTCCAGGAGCTGAACGTCCTCGGCCGGCCAATCCTGGCCGGCACCTCGCGCAAGAGCACGATCGGCCGCGTGTTGGGCCTGCCCGAACACGACAGGGTGGAGGGGACCGCCGCAACGGTGGCGCTGGCCATCGCGGGCGGCGCCGACATCGTCCGCGTCCACGATGTTCGGGAGATGGCCAGAGTCGCGCGGATGGCAGACGCGGTCGTCCGGGGTGCGCCTGAGCGTGAACGGACCTGGTAGCGAGCGGACAGACGAGCGATTTACCGGCATAATGCATTCACGATCAAGTCGAAGACGGTTTCGCTGCGCGGGGTGATTCGCCGTGCCGGCTCGAGGTGGGTGGGGAACTATGAGCACGGCATTCGTCGGTTTGGGGGCGAATCTCGGCGATCGGGCAGGTACGCTGCGGTGGGCACTGGAGCGCCTTGGCTCGATCGGGACGGTGGCGGCGGTATCACCGATCTATGAGACCGAGCCGCTCGACTATCTGGACCAGCCGCCGTTCCTGAACGCGGTCGCGAAGGTCACGACCCGCTTGCGGCCGGGCTCGGTGCTGGCTTCCATGCTGGCGATCGAGTTAGATGCTGGTCGGCAACGCTCGATCCGGCATGGACCGCGCACGCTCGATCTTGATCTGCTGCTCTACGATGATCGGGTGATGGCGACGCCCGACCTGATGCTGCCGCATCCCCGGATGCATCAGCGGGCGTTCGTGCTCGTCCCTCTAGCCGATCTGGCACCCAACTTGACGGTACCGGGCACCGGCGCGACCGTCGCAGAATTGCTCGGGCAACTGGAATCACTCTCCGGGGTGCACCGGTATGAGCCGGACGCCAACGGGAGTGACGGTCGCAGTCCAGTCCCCTCGTAGGTTCGTCGGCTCAACAAAGGGTGATTTCGTGTCGAATCTGGATCCGAGCGTCTTTGCCACGTTGCGCACCGAATATTCCCGTATTGGTATCGACGAGAGAGATTTCGACCCAGACCCATTCGTTCAGTTTGGCCAGTGGTTCAGCGTGGCGTCATCGGCGGTACCTGAGGCGAATGCAATGACGCTGGCGACCGCGACGGCAGAGGGGCTGCCGTCGGCCCGGACGGTTCTGCTCAAGGGCTGCGACGAGCGCGGGTTCGCGTTCTACACGAACTACGAAAGCCAGAAGGGGCAGGAACTCCTCGACAATCCGTTTGCGGCGTTGCTTTTCTTCTGGAAGGAGCTGCACCGGCAGGTACGGGTGACAGGTTCGGTCGTTCGGCTGACCCGGGAGGAATCCGAGGCGTACTTCCGCAGCCGGCCGGTCGGCAGCCAGCTCAGCGCGGCAGTCTCGGCCCAGAGCCAACCGATCCCGGATAGGGCCACCTTAGAGACGGAGTACGCTGCCCTGGAGGCGCGCTATGAGCACGTCCAGGTGCCGCTGCCCGAATTCTGGGGCGGCTACCGGGTCGTTCCGGTGTCGTTCGAGTTCTGGCAGGGCCGCGAGAACCGCCTGCACGACCGCCTGCGCTACCTGCCCCGGCCCGAAGGTGGTTGGGCCATTGACCGGTTGGCGCCATACGGCCCTCACCCCGGCGCTGCGCGCCACCCCTCTCCCCCAAGCCGCCCTCTCCCGCGCACGGGAGAGGGGGTTGGAGGTGAGGGTCGTTCCTCAGCTCAGATACCGCTTCGGGAGTTTGGCGACCAACGAGTAGGTGGTGTCGACCATGTTGCCGACGTAGAGCGAACCGGCCTGCGTGACCAACTGATAGGCGTCAAGCGGGTCGAAGCCGAAGTCGGCGGCCAGCCATCCGACCAGTTCGGTGTAGGCGATCCTGGCGGCATCCTCCATCGGGCGGGCGCTGCCGACCACCATGATCTCGGTGGCCGACTCGATCCGGGGCCAACTGATGGTCTTGCCGGAGATCACCTCGAACCGGAATGTCCCCACCGCCGCGATCTCCAGGGCAACCCCGCAGACCTCGCCCTGGCCCTGCGCGGCGTGGGCATCACCGGTATAGAAGAGTGCTCCAGGATGGTGGACCGGCAGGTGGATTGTGTTGCCCACGGTCACGTCGGGGACGTCCATGTTGCCGCCATGGGCGCCTGGAGCCAGCGACGAGATCGCCTCGATGTGGGGTGCGGTGCCGATCGTGCCAAAGAACGGTGCCCAGGGGATCTCCCAGCGGTCCTTGTACTGGAAGCCGCCCGACTCGGTCTGATGGTAGATCCAGACCCGCTCCTCCAGCGGCGCTTGCAACGTGCGGGTGAGGTTCGTCGAGGTCAAGCCACCGAAGTAGGGCACCAGGCAGGAGACAGCCCAGTCACGGGTGGGCTCGATCGCATCGATGTGGACCAGGAGTGTGTCACCCGGCTCGGCGCCCTCGATGAAGATCGGTCCTGTCTGGGGATTGAGGTAGGGACCCAGGATATCGGTCGGCTTCTGTTGCTCGCTGGTGAGCAGATTGCCAAAGGCGTCGACGGTGTGGATCCGGACGGTCTCGCCCTGGGCAACCCGCGTGATCGGAGACGCATACGGCCCAAATGTGTACTGAAAGCCGCTCTCCGGCTGGCGTATATCCCGTACCTGCTCGCTCATTGATCCCCCTTTTGATGGTTCACCGGCTCGATGTCTAAGTGACCTGGCGGCGAGGAATGGATCTCGTAACTCGCCGCTACGGTAGCGATAGCGCCTCCCAGATGTTGCCGTAGCGGCGAACAAATCCGTGCTCATCGACCTCCAGATCAGCCGAGAAGTCAATCTCTGGCTGCTCGTAACGATACCGACGGTCGTCCAGGCGGGTATACCGTTGCACCGAGGGTCTCAGGACGAACTCGGGGAATGGGACCCACGCATTGACGATGTCGGCGCTGTCGCCGATGGCGAGATCCAGGTGCCAGATGGAGAAGGTGTTGGTCAGAGGGGTCCACCCGAGATCGATACATGTTGCCGTTTCAAGCGTTCCGAGGACAACGCCATCGCCTGTTTCGATTCGCCAGTCCCCTCCGTGTACGCCAGCGATCGTGATCGCTCGTTCGGGGATGGATCCGCTCCGGACGCGGCCGTCGAAATGCGTTTGCCCTGTCTGCCGGTCGAGGCGGAGGCCGTACGAAATCGAGAACGGGACCACGCCCTCGACCAGAGTGGCCGAGCCGTCGAAGGTCCAAATCGGCCCATCGCTGGTGATCCAGCAGATCTCCAGGCTGTGATCGATCAGGGAGTTCCAGACGAGCGGCTGGTGCTGCGTCACTAGAGCATCACCTCCCCGCCGTTCGGACCCAGGATCTGCCCGACGTAGTACGTGCTGTCGTCTGAGGCGAGGAAAACGGCGGTTGGAGCGACTTCCGAAACGTCGCCAAACCGGCCGATCGGCAGGCGCGCGGCCAGGGCGGCGTCGAACTCCGGGTTGCCGGGCAGGATGCCGGTCGAGATCGGCCCGGGTGCAATCCCATTCACCCGGACACCGTGCCGGATCGCTTCACGGGCCAGGCTCTTGGTGTAGGCGACGATGCCGCCTTTGGCGGCGGCGTAGTGCGCCAGCGACGCGGCTCCGATATAGGCGAGTTGCGATGCCATCGTGATGATCACGCCCGACTGTCGCTCGATCATGGCGGGAAGGACGGCCCGGGTGCAGAGAAACGTCCCGCGGAGATGGACCGCGATCATGCGGTCGAACTGGGCGGCGGTCATCTCGGCGACTGGCGTCTCCTCGGCGTATCCCGCATTGGCTACAAGGATGTCGATCGGTCCCAATGCCGCGATGGCTGCCGCGAACGCCGACTTCACTTGCTCCTCGTCGGAGACATCACACGGGATAAGTACCACAGGCCGGCGAAAGGACTGTATGCCTTTGCGGGTGGCAACAGGGACCGGCTCCCCAGGGAGGTATGTGCCCGCGATGGCGGCGCCTTCGCGGGCAAACGCTATCGCAATCGCCTGACCGATCCCTTTGCTTGCCCCGGTGACCAGCGCCACCTTGCCGTCAAGTTTGCCCATCGTACTCACCGTCTATCGGATCGAGCGGCCAGATTGGGCGGCGAATGTGTTTGAACGGCAATCTGGACAGATCCGCGCCGGAGATCCCAGGCCCTTCGAACAGGAGGACCCGGGAGGCGATCGGCTCGAATGCCGCTCGAAAGTGGCCCTTGCCCTTGAGGCCGATCACGCGGAGGGCGGTCGGCTCGATGCCGTGTGCCCGAAAGACGTTGAGGTCGATCGGGGTCTCGGCCCGGGTTGTGACCAGGACATCGACATCCGTAGAGGCCGCCGGAGCGCCGCTGAGGCGGCAGCGGAGCACGGCGGTTGGTCCTAGATCGACAGGCAAGCCGGCCATCATCGGCCCTTCATTGACGTACCTGCCATCCGAGATGAGCCGGACTTCGGCCTCGACGAGGAGAGGTTCACCGTGCAGATCGTCTGTCTTGCCGCCAAGCTCGACTGTGATCTCTCCACCGACCCCTGCTCTCCTAGCCGCTTGCACCGCGGAGGGGTCCGTTACAAGGGCAATTGCGCTCTGTTCAACGTGGCAATTCAGGAGGAGACGAAGGATCTCGACGCTGTCTCCTGGACTGCCGGTCCATGGGTTGTCGCCGATGTCGACGACGACGAGCGGCTTTTGGCCTATTCGATCCTCGGTCTGGGCCGATTGAACTGCCGCGGCCACCTCTGCCTGGCTGGAAACGCCGCCCAGGAAACTCTCGCGCCGCCGCCAGGCTTCAGCCGCGATCGATCTGGCGATGGATTTGGCAAGCCCGGCATCCGCGGCGGTGGTGACGAGTACCCGAAGCCCGGCCTCAGGGACATCCGCGGGAGGGAAACCGCCCGCGACCGTGACGTTCAAGACGCGCGGATCGCGCTCCGCGTCGTGGGCTAGCGCGATCAGCGAGCGCATCGGGTCCTGAGGCGTCGTCATTCGTTGCGAGGTGGGCAGCATCGGCGGCGTGGCAAGGTAAGAGGTTGGGTTCAGGTCTTCGGTGAGCAGGCGGTTCACGATGTCGCAGGCCTCATCGGCTCGGGCGGCCATGTCGACGTGCGGGTAGGTGTCGTAGCCGATAAGGACATCGGCGGCCGCCACCATTCGTTCCGAGATGTTGGCATGCAGATCGAGCGTCGCCACGATCGGAACGTCCGGCCCGACCGTGCGGCGCGCCAGATCTAGCAGGTGGCCATCGCCGTCGTTGTCGATCGCCGTCACCATCGCTCCGTGCAACGCGAGGAGAACACCGTCGAGCCCGCCAGTTGCCCGGACTTCCTCCAGTCCGCGCACCAGGCAATCACCGAGGTAGTCGATCGTATCCGCCGGGATCAACCCGGACGGAGTGGCCCAGACCGATATCACCGGGCAGAGATCGAAGCCGTTGCGCGCCGCGCCCGTGACGAAGCCGCCGAAGGCGGTGTTCGTGCCCGTTCCCAGTGCAATCGCGTCCTGACCGTACGCGATTCCCGCCGCCTGGAACGCGGCCAGATCGGTCGCGACGGTGCTGAACCGGTTGGTCTCGTGGGAGATCTGCGCGGCGGCGATCCGGAACCGGCGACTCACGTGGCCGCACCAACTCCGGCCGCTGACCCAGCCGGTCTTGGAGCCAACCCTAGGATTTCCCTGGTTTGCGCTGGCGTGGCGACATCGCGCCCAATCTCCGCCGCGATCCGGGCCAACCGCGCCACCAACTGTTCGTTGGTGGCGAGTTCACCCTTGTGGTAGTAGAGGTTGTCCTCTAGACCAGTGCGGACATGACCGCCCATGGCAAGCGCGGCGAGGTTGAGCGGAAGCTGGGCTCGCCCGATAGCGCACACGGACCACAGCGCCCCTGGGGGCAACATCTCCACCAGGTGAACGAGTTGCTTGACGGTTGCTGGACTGCCGCCACGCACCCCGAGGACGAACTGAAACCAGTACGGTGGGCTCAGGGCACCATCTTCGATCAGACGCAGGGCGTTCCAAACGTGGCCCGGCTCGAAGCACTCGATCTCCGGCAAGACGTTGTGCGCCCGCATCATGGCGGCAAGCTCTCGCAGGAAGGCGGGCGAGTTGACGAAGACCCCGTCGCCGAAGTTGAGGGAGCCACAGTCAAACGATGCGATTTCTGGGGAGAGGGTCACGGGTTCCATGCGCTGGGCGTCGGTGACCAAACCCGCGCCACCGCCAGTACTCATGTTGATGATGACATCGCTGCCCGCCGACTCGACCAGGTGTCGCGCCCCGGAGTATCGCTGGGGATCGCAGGTGACCCGGCCGGCATCGTCGCGGACATGGATGTGGACGATAGCGGCGCCCGCGGCGTGACACGCCAGCGCCGCCGCCGCGATCTCTTCTTCGGTCGTGGGTAGGGACGGGTTCTGCGCCTTGGTCGGCCAGGAGCCAGTCGTCGCGACGGAGATGATCAACGGATCGCTCACGAAGCCCGCTCCTCTGCACACAACGGCGGTCCGATCGGACAGTTCGGTGATCTTATCACCCAGCCAATTCTCATCGAACAATCGTCTCGATAGAACGCCGGTAAGCCGATCAGTTTGGGTGGAAACGTTGGTGAAGTGCGGATATTCGCGAGCATTGTCGATCCGTCATACCCTATTCGGGATTCGTGGTTGTGAATGTGAACCGGTGGCACACTTCGTGCTAACTCTGGCGACATGCGCACGGCCCGTCCGTGCGAGAGTGGGAGGCATAGGAGATCAGTCCGAACACTCAAGGAGGCGAGTCACGTCGGGCGTTCTCGGGATAGGTCAATTTCATGTCGGATAGGCAGGCGAACGGTGCGGAGCGGCTGACCACAATTGCGGGCCAGAACTCCGGTCGTTCCCAGCGCTCGGGGACCAAGACTCCGGTCGATCGAGCAGTGCACGCAACGTCTCCACCGCGGCGTTCAGAGGACCCTCAACCGCTGACGGTCCTGGTCGCGGACGACGAAGTTCACATCGTGGAGTTCCTGGCGCTCCTTCTTGAGGATGAAGGGTGTCAGGTCTTGAGAGGCATTTAATGGTCTCCAGGCCTGGGAGGTCTCCGAGCGGTTCCATCCCGATCTCGTGATCAGCGACGTGATGATGCCGGGCATGACCGGCGTTGATCTCGCCCGCCGGATCCTGGCGGCGCACAATGGTTCGTCCCCGATGATCGTCCTGATGAGCGCCGTGGGTGATATCTCCGGGCTGCCAGACGTCAAGTTCCTGCGCAAGCCATTCGACATCGACCATATTCTTGAGTTGGTCGACGGTGGAGCAGGGGCCTGAGAGAAGTTGCGGGTGCCTCAACTCCGGCAACGACAAATGTGTCTTGCTTGACTGTCTTTCACGAAGCGTGGTAGTCTCGCCGTCGCGTTGAAAGACGTGGCGCATTCGTCTAGCGGCCTAGGACACCGCCCTCTCAAGGCGGAGATCAGGGGTTCGAATCCCCTATGCGCTACCGATCGTCTCACCAATCCAGAGAGTCCGAGGAGTCCGCGTACGTACGCGGACTCCTCTTTTTGTGAGTCCGGTAAATCCGGCACGATCCGGCTCGTTTGGGGCAGTCTCGTCACCATTTTGGAACCATCGGAACCGGGGTCATTTCGACCAGCACTCGTGACCGCAGCCTGGCGCTTCGTCCTTCGGGTTTGCACCGTTTCCACCTCGTCGCAACCCAGAAGGACCTTCTGTCCTGCCACCTAATGAGCAAACCACGATGGCCCGACATGCGCACTTGCCAGGTTAGATGTTGCGTTCCGCAATTGATGGAAATCAATGGACGCGCAGGCGAGTGAGCCAGTACCAGCCACTGCCATCGGCCACATCAATCGATCAACTGACGGCTGGTCTTCTTTGATCTGACAGAGGTGATCGCACCCACCCAGTGAAGGCCATTGACCACAATGGCTTCGAGGCGCATAGGGTTGCGTCCGCTGTGATCTGATTTTCAGCTGCGGATTGACCGCCGACACCGTTGCTGAACCTCTCGGGATCAGAATCGGGGCGCGAGCGCCAAGGATGACCCTTGGCAACGCCGGCTACGTGGTCGTGTCAGTCTCATCGTGTTCCGGCTCCTCCGTCAGGAAGTCAACTGCGGCTCCGACCTTTGTCCGCTGTCCCGTGAGCAGCTTGAGGCTGTACCGGACCAGCGCTAAGACGATTGCTCCAACGACAATCGGCGCAAGGACAAAGATGTACTGGGGTCCGACGGCTGTGGCAAGCAGGCCAAGCACAAACACGGACGCGAGATTGAAGGCATTTTGCTGGACGCTTTGCAGCCCGAACATCCCGCCCTGCCTCATGATCGGCACATGCTTGTTGATATAGACCTGAACCGCCTGACCGGCTGCGGTCGACCCAAGGTTCGTTGGAATGGCAATCACGCCTGCCGCCAAAACCGCATCGCTCAATTCGACGTCGAATATGGGCTCGAGCAGCCGCAGTGGACTGAAGATGGCGAAAAACGTGTCTACCGCATCGATTGCACCAAGCAAAATCGACCCTGCGGTCATCAGACCAATCGACACGATCACCAGTTTTCGCTCTCCGAGCCAGTGAATCAACTTGGGTCCGCCGACAGCGCCGATCAGGTAACCGATGGCGGCCGGAGCGAAGATATACACGCTGTTTGCAGGATCTTCATCGAGCACCTCTCGAACGTAGATTGGGAGCAGTGAATTGAATCCTTCAAATAATGCGGTGCAAAAGATTCCGGCCAGAATCATCGAGGAGACCGCGGGGTGAGCCGAAATCCATCCGGCGTTGTACCGAAGGGACAGGGCCTTCGGTTTCCAATCCATGGACCGAATATTTTCACGGAGGGTCAATCCGCCGGCGGCCTCGGCCTTCGGCAGCTTGCGTATGCGGAGACCTGCCACCACAAACAAAAAGCCAGTGACATAGAGCACGGCGTCAATTCCGGAGGTCTTGATCAGAATCGGCGCCAGGAGCGACGATCCAATCGCAGACCCGATGGACCCCAGAACATTGACCAGCGCGCCGGTGGTCGCAACTTCCGCTGGCGTTGCTACGATGGCGACCACCGATTTAAGTCCGGGGGATACAATCTGGGAAAATGCGCTCGTCAGAAAGATGACTAAAAGGAGCGTGCCAATGTCCGTGCCGAATAGGCTGGGAATAACAAAACACGCTCCCGCTTGAATGATCAAAGAGAGGTACAAGACTTGGCGTTTGGGCGCCGAATCGGCCAGCATTCCTCCCTGCAGACCGAACAGGAGGGCCGCGAGATATCCCGCTGAACTTGCGAGAGATACCTGGAACTGCGTCGCGCCAACGGTCGCCAAAAAGACCATGACGCCATAGGACAGCGTCGACCCCGCCATCTTCGACGCGAACCGCGAAATCGCCAGAATCTGAACAGGCCGGTGGCGGAGGACCTCACGATACGTGGGAGCAGGAATGGCTTCGGGGGTTGTGTCCGCCACTGCCTCAGTCAACGCGAACTCCTCCGAAAATGAGCCTCGTGCAATTCCGCGCGTGAAATGTCGGCGGCGCCTCTCCGTTCAGCAGGCGCTCAGGTCACTCGTTTTTCGGTCGATTGGTTGCGGCCCATTCGATCCGAAGTTCCTTTCCCAGTCCAACGATACCAGGCCGAATAACCAGGGAAGCGGCCTGATTCTGGCCCTGGAAAAATCTCCTGGATCGGTCGAACATACTGTCGAGACCACCTCCTTCACGTCGGGATCACAACTTGTACCACGAGCCGCCGACTAACCCACGACGTGGACCCAAACAGGGGGCAGGTCAGGCTTCCGCCGACTAACCTTTCAGATGGACCAAACCGTGGGGCAGGTCAGTCTGTCGGGTCGATGTCGAAGCCGAAGTCGTCGTCGTGGCCGCCCCGAACTCGGGCAGGTCGCGGGACACCATGGAAAATGCCAACTGCGCCTCCTAGCGACGACCTGAGACAGAGACAGGAATATACCCGGGTTTCGCGCCAAACAGTCACACGGCCTTTGACCGCGACTGCTCCTGGTGGGCCTCTACCGCCTCGGCAACGTCGAAATTGAAGTTCGCCGGCCCAATTTGCTGGATCAGCCCATCGCGCTGGAGGACGTCCTTCACCAGCGGCTTGACCCTCGCCAGTCGAAACGACACGCCTTTCGCCTCCAGGTAGTCGGCAATCTCACCCAGTTTGCTGGCCCCTTGAGAATCGATAAAGTTCACGCTCTGGAAGTTGAGTATCACCACTTCCGGTGGAGTATCGGCTGTGCGAACAAGTTCATGGATTCGTTCTTCAAGTGAGTCCGCCGTAACGAAGTACAGCGAGCCGTCGAGTCTGAGTGCGACGACCCCAGGAATCTGCTCATCGCCGGGAAATTCTTCTAGCTCACGGAAGACATGCGTGCCGTGTACTCGACCAAGGACAGGCATCGCCGGGGATGTCACTACACGCAGCAACCATCCCACCGAGAGCACAACCCCAATGACAACGCCAGCGAGGACACCTCCTAAGACGACCCCGGCAATCGCCGCGATAGCAATCCAGAAATCCGATCGCTTAACTGCGTAGAGGCGGCGCAACTCAGGGACATCCATCATGCCGCTCGATACTGCTTCAATAATGACAGCCCCGAGGACGGCCTTGGGAAGGTCGGAGAACAACGGCGCAAAGACGATCAACGTCAGGATGACCGCCCCGCCCGTGGCCAGAGTAGCGAGCTGGGACTTTGCTCCCGCCCGGTCGTTCAGAGAACTGGCGGAGAGGCTGGTGGACACCGGGATGCCCTGGATGAGTCCGGCGCCCACGTTCGCGGCTCCCTGGGCGAAAGACTCTTGATTGATGTCGACTCGGTAGCCGTGCTTGGCGGCGAAATACCGGGCATCACCGGCGCTCTGAGAGAAGCCGATCAACACGATCGCTACCGAGGCGAGTCCCACGAGGATTGCGTGGTCCGCCACCAATTGGACATCGGGAACTTCAACCGCACGGAAGCCCCCTCGGCACTTCTCCAACAAGCGCCACACCGTTGTCGCCTAAATTAAAGACCGCGGACGCTATTAGCCCGGCAATCACCACCGCGAGCGCTCCGGGAACTACTGGAGCAACGGCGCGCAGCCCAAACAGGGCTGCCAGCGAAAGTGACCCGACGAGCAGCGTGGTTCCGTCGAACCCGTCGAGTCCTTTGATCCAGGACCAGAACTTCTCCCAAGCGTTGTCGCCACTCGCTTCGCTGCCGGTGATCTTCGGGAGTTCTCCAGTGATGACATCGATCGCCGCTCCGAAGAGGAACCCGGTGATGACAGCGCGTGAGATAAACTGAGCTATCCAACCCATCTTCAACAGCGACATCAGGAAAAAAATCAGCCCGGCGCCGATGGCGATCGCGGCCACGATCGCCACAGCGTCCGATTCATCTGTGACGCCGGTTGCGAGCAGGGTGCTTCCCGCGACCGCCGCGAGCGCCGAACTCGGTCCAGTCGAAATCTGCCGTGACGTGCCGAAGATCCCATAGAGAATCGCTCCGGCGGCCGCAGCGTATAACCCATTCTCGATAGGCACCCCCGCGATTTCGGCGTATCCAAGATTCTTCGGCACGATGAGCGCGGTGACGGTCAGTCCGGCGATGAAGTCAGGGCGCAGGAAGGCGCGGTTGTACCTTGGCGCCCACCTCAAGATGGGCAAGAACTGAGCACCTCGAGTCCCCGTATTCGCTTGTGCGGACTCATTCGCCTGCATAGTCGCCTAGCTCCAATCGTGCAGTCCAATAGCCAAACCTGGGCCGTGTCCGAGCCGCTTACTCCTGGAACGGCTGGAGCGAGGCGGTCGGCCCTCGCGCCAGTCGGTCACACGTTGGAAGTAAAGCGCCGCGACGAACGCCTCGGCTGCGGCGTCGGTCGTGCCGGCGGTGACGGGCGTACCGGACCTGAGCCCGGTCTCAGTCGCGACGTCGGCGAAAATCTCGCCGGCGAGTTCGTTGGACCCGAGGGGCGCAGCAGCCGATGGCGCCGTCCGCCGGCGTGGGCATCGCTCATGATACTCAGCCCCACCGGTCGTTCGGCCAGTTAGGCATCGGGGCCGCGCCGCGGCCATTGCGTGCTAGGCGCTTGAGGCGGATTTTCTCGTCGGCGAGCACCTTTGGAGTAGCGCATCTTTCGTTTCAGGCCAACTCAGGCCGCTACTGGTCGGCGGGCGCCGCATCAGGTGGCACCACGGCCGGCTGTTCGTCGCCGCGAAAATACGGAACCTGCCTCCAGTAGCGATCGACAACCACCGCCAGCACCAAGAAGATGACCAAGGCGACGGCCGTCCCCGGCTCGTCGGGCAGCGTGTCGATGCAAAACGCGGCAAGTGTGATGGCGCAGGTGATGATGGAGAGGTAGACCAGGGGTCGGTTCGCTCCGGTTTCCGAGATCAGCCTCCGGTGCGCGAAGCCCACCATGATGAAGATGATCAGCGCGACCACGCTGCCGATCGAGGCAACCGCCGATAAGTCGAACAACATCGTCAGAACGCAAACGACGATGGTCGACAGCGCGGTCCCCAGGTTGCCGTTCTTGCCCGCCTGCCGCCCGAAGATCGGCGGTATCTGGCCGATCTTCGCCAGGTAGGAAATAACGCCGGTCGTCGCGAAGAGGCGAGGGTCAGGCCGTGGGGAACGACGAGCGACGGCGCGGCGAGGAGGACGGCAAGGCCGAGGAGCCGAGACAGCAGGCGATGCGGCACGATGGACCCTCCACCCGGTGGGGCGAGCGATCGATGGGTTGCGCGACCGGGCCATTCTACCCCGGTCCGCTTGGCGTGCATAGGGCATCTGCGTCGCAAAGTCGGGCGAGCGGGCGACGTTCACGCCGATGCTTCTCCGCCACCCACAGCGGACGCGAGGCACCGTCTCAGAATCCATCCCGGCATCTGGGCCTCAGGACTTGGCGGCCTCGGCGGGTTACTGGTCACCTCCACTCGGACGATCCCGGCACCGATCCGAATCGTCCAGGAACACTTCCCACCCCTGTCCTAGCGACCGGGCGCGGGTATCTCGCGTGACCAATTCGTGACCAATGACCTGATTGGGGCCAAAGAATTCGCGCTACCATCAAGGTTCTTGGAAGGCGGTGCCGAATCCCCTATGCGCTACCACTCATTATCTATCCCGCATTCCGATGCGGGATTTCGTCTTTTCAGAGGTCGCTATTCGGGTTTGCCCAGACGGGCAGATGGACTCGGGTGCCTGGACTAATGGACCGGCTGGACTCAGTCACGGCTGTCCAACTGTGCCCCGGTGAAGAATGAAATCCAGAAAAACACCACAAGTCCCGACGAACTTTGAGATCCGAACCGTAAGCCGCGCCAGCCGCCTTCCACGCACCTCGCCCCGCAACGCGTGCGCTTCGTTCGTCTGGCCCGAGAGGTCGGCACCGTGATGAGGTACCCCGCAGCACCCTCACCGTCGCCGTTCCCAGTGGCCACTAGCCCGGAGCCCTTGGCTCCTCGGGACCTGTGTGTACGGTCAGAATATACGTACACTGACGATTTGTCAAGGGGTCTGCCAGGGAAGTTTTCGGGGAAGTGCCGAAAGATGAACTGAGTGGAGTCCTTGATCTCGTGGTGCGCCCGATTATAGATCAGGATTTCGTCCGCTGGAAGTGCTTGTGGTCGGATCTTGAGGCCAATGTGACGACTTCTGAATAGACTTCTCGTTCGGCAAGCACAAGTAACAGAGAGTACCCGCTGCCTTCAAGCCGCGATTCCACGGCGACCTGGGCCGTTCCAGCTCCCACAATGACAGCTCGGCCCCATGGGATGAAGGCGGCGGCATCCTCCTCGGGGATCGCGGTGGCCAGGTCGGACTCAAAGACGTCCGTTGCCCGTGCGATGGCACGAGAATCGGCGATTAGGATCCCAATCTCGCGGTTGTCGTCCAGCGATGTCGCAGTCAGGTTTTGCGAGCCGATGAAGAGCATCCTTTGGTCCGCCAAGATCATCTTGGCGTGGATGTAGAGCCCCCGCGCCAGCCGCACGTCGGCTCCGGCTTGACGCAGCAATTCGCGCTCGAACCTTCCCTGATCGTCCTCCTCGCTGTCCGGCGGAGACAATCAAACGGACTTCGACGCCACGATCCTCAGCGGCGATCAAGGCGGCGACGATCTCGCCGTCGCGGACGACCTCGGCGTAGAGGTCCAGTGACTGGGTGGCACTGTCGATCTGATCGAGCAAGATCGCCCGGCTGTTCGTTGGGCTAATTACAAGCGGTCCATCAATCTCCGCACCCGTCCGATTCCAGTCTGCCTCGAAGATGGCAGCCGCCTGATTAACCTCGGATACAAGGGTTGTGATCGCAAAGAACTCACGATTCTGAATAAAGGCCGAGGTGGTCAAGTTCTGGTTCATAATGATCGCGACGTGGTCATCAATGACAAACGTCTTGACATGGCTGAATCGGAACGCGGGATCGCTCCAGCGGACATCGACGCCGCTACTGGCCAGGCGGTCAAATGTCTCCTCTTCAGTGCCTGAGCCGCCGAACGGATCTTCCTCCAGCAGGACACGCACGTGAATGCCACGATCCGCGGCGGCGCCAAGCGCCGTGAAGATCTTCTCGTCGGTGAGTAAATAGATTTGCAGCGTGATCGAGGCTTGCGCGGCGGCGATCTCGGTCAATATTGGTTCGTGGCCATCGTCAGGGAGAACGAAGAGCCCGACAACTCCGTCGGTTTCGGCGAATGGAGCCTGAGTCGGCTCGCCCTCCCAGGGCCAGCGACGATCTAGCCAGAAGCTCGCGGCGAATGCGAGCAGCACGACCGCCACCAGAACCAGGCGTCCCTTCCACCCCAAGCGTCGATAGATCCAGCCCAGCGCTGGTAGCCAGATCGAGTCGTGGTCGTCGCCATCGCGTGGACCGGCCGAGCGTCGTGGGCGGATGGAACTCATCTGGGCGCGGGCCTCTTAGGTGCCGGTCCGCTCACGCCAGGCGCGGATCTCGGCGGCATGTTCATCGTAATGCGAGGTCGTCGAGGAGAGGACGTTGTTGGCAAAGTCGGGCGTCCGGAAGTCGACTGGGTCCAACGCTCGGAGCTGAGTCACGATGGCCTGATGGTCGCGATGGATCCCCTCGATGACGTCGTCCAACGCCTGGCTGGCGATCACCGGACCGTGCCGGTCGTTCTCGGCCTGCCAGTCCACTTCGCCGACCGCCTTGCCCGCGACCTTGTCGCGGAGGTCATTTGCTTCCCAGGCGTCCCAGAAGGCCACGTGCCCAAGGAGTTGCTTCAGCGACCAGACGCCGGTGACTCCTGATGCCTCCATCGCCGCGGCTGGGACGCCCGCGAACGAGTCGAGAAACGACGCCCAGCTTCGCGCGATCTGTTCATCGACCTCTCGCACGATCGACGGAGCCTGGACAATTTCGGCCATCGACTCAACTCCCAACGCTTGCGGCCATCCGGCCAGCCAGCCACGACGCTTCGGCGGAACGGCAACTGACCCGCCCGGCGGTAGAACGCAGGAGGCGGGTCAGCTGTGAAGCGGCTATCTCGTAAGGTTCCCGGTAGCGCGCTAGGCCGCCTTCACCGCGTTGATGAGCTTGGTGATCGACTCACGCGCGTCGCCAAACAGCATTGTCGTCTTCGGGTCGTGGAACAGCTCGTTCTCAATACCGGCGAAGCCGGACTTCATGCTTCGCTTGAGCACGATGATATTCTGGGCCTGGTCCACATTGAGGATCGGCATGCCGTAGATCGGCGATGACTTGTCCGCGCGGGCGGCAGGGTTGGTCACGTCGTTCGCGCCGATAACGAGAGCGACATCGGTCTTGGAGAACTCGTCGTTGATGTCGTCCATCTCGTACAGGGCGTCGTAGGGGACGTTTGCCTCAGCCAGGAGCACGTTCATGTGCCCGGGCATCCGGCCCGCCACCGGGTGGATCGCGTAGCGGACATCGACGCCACGCTCCTCCAACAGCTCGCCGAGCTCACGGACCGAATGTTGGGCCTGAGCGACCGCCAGGCCGTAACCAGGCACGATCACTACCCGTTGGGCATAGGCGAGCGGTACGGCGGCATCCTCGGCCGAGATCTCGCGGATCGGGCGCTCTTCGACCGCGCCGGCGGCGGCTCCACCAGTTGCTGGCCCCGCTCCGAAGGCGCCAAAGAGCACGTTCGTGATCGAGCGGTTCATCGCTCGCGCCATCACATAGGTCAGGAACGCGCCAGAAGCGCCGACCAGGGCTCCGGCAACGACCAGCGCCTGATTGTTGAGGACGAATCCGGTCAGGGCCGCCGCGAGGCCGGTTGCCGAGTTGAGCATCGCGATCACGACGGGCATGTCTGCCCCACCGATCGGGAGGACCAGCGTCGTGCCGAGGGCCAGCGCGGCCAGGAAGACGAGGACCAGCACCAGCCGGGTGGCGGTGTTCACGTCGGCAATGATCGTGACCAGTCCCAGGATCAGGATCGCACCGGCCAGACCGGCGTTATAGAGCTGCTGATTCTGGAATTGAATCGGGCGGCCCGAGATCAGCTCTTGCAGCTTGAGGAAGGCGACGATGCTGCCTGTCAGAGAGATCGCGCCGATCACGGTGCCGAGCACGATCGAGGTAGTCTCACCGCGGGCGATGTCGTCCTTGTGGGAGAACTCCGCGATCGAGACCAGGGCCGCGGTCGCGCCGCCCATGCCATTGAAGATGGCCACCATCTGCGGCATCTGGGTCATCTTCACCGCCCGGGCGGAGTAGAAGCCCGCACCGGAGCCGATCAGGATGCCGACGATGATCAGGATGTAGTTCGTGTCCTTGAAACCAGGAGTAGCGAATGTCGCCAGCGTGGCGATCGCCATGCCCAGGGCGGCGATTTGATTGCCGCGGCGGGCGGTTGCCGGGGAGCTTAGTTGCTTCAGACCGAGGATGAAGGCGACGGCGGCGACGAGGTAGCAGATATCTACAAATGCTTGGCGGCCGTCGTCAATCATCGCTTCTGCCCCGTCCCACCGGCGTTGGCGCCCGGCACCGGGCGCTTGCGGAACATCTCGAGCATGCGGTCGGTGACGACGAAGCCGCCGACCACGTTCAGCGCCCCGGTGATCACAGCCACGAAGCCGATCGCCTGGAGCCACCAGGTGTCGGCCGTGCCGAGCACGATCATCGCGCCGAGGAGGACGATGCCGTGGATGGCGTTCGTCCCGGACATCAGCGGCGTGTGCAGGGTGGCGGGCACCCTGTTGATGATCTCGACCCCGAGGAAGATTGCGAGGAGAAAGACGTACGTTCCGAGGAGTATCTCCTGATCCATCGTGCCCCCTGTTCCCCGTTCCCTATGACTACCGTCGCGTCGGTAGATCGTCTAAGCGGCGTCTGCGCCGGCCGGAACTCGGTGGTGACGTGGGTCTACTCAGTGCGGGGGCGCCAGGGCGTCTCATCGGTCGGGAGATCTTCGTCGTTAGACGCAATCTCGTCCTCGATGTCCCGCACCGCCTGATCGAGCATCTCTCGAGACGCCGGGAGCGTATCGCCGATGCTGACGGGCGGGACGAACCCGGCGGCGTCACTGGCCGCTCGTTCGTCGACGTCCGGCGCCCAGTCGAGATCCAGCTCATCGTCCGTCTCCGCGATATCCGGGAGCGATGCCTCGTCCGCCGGATCGTCGAGATCGGCTTCGGTGGCCGTCGCCAGGGAGATGGTCTCCTCGTTCTCCTCCGGGACCGGGGTAGCCGGGATAGTGTCCGAGTCCGATGTTTGCGGTGCGTCGTTCGGCGCCACCACCGCGGGTGCCGAGACGGCAGCGGCGGGCGCCGCGTTGCGATCACCCAGGCCGAGTTTGCCGCGGGTCGGCCCGTGGAGGATCTCGCCGTTGTGGGCAATGCAGGTCGCGGCGACGATGTCGTCGTCGAGATTGAGGGCGAATGAGCCGTCCTTAGCCAGGAAGAGCTCCATCAGATTGGTGAGGTTCTTGGCGTACATCTGGCTGGCGTGGACGGGCATGGTCGCCGGCAGATTGAGGGGCGACATGATCACGACGTGGTGGCGCTCAACCGTTTCGCCGGGGACGGTCAACTCGCAGTTGCCGCCGGTTTCGCCGGCGAGGTCGACTACGATCGAGCCGGGCTTCATCCGCTGCACGGCGTCCGCCGTGATCAGCTCTCGGCGCCGGGCGACCTGGCACCAGGGCGGTGGTGATGACGATGTCGTTGGCGGCGGACCGGGCCGCCAGTCCCTCTTGCTGGCGCCGGATCTGCTCTGGCGTCATTTCCTTGGCGTAACCGCCGCTCGTCTGCGTGTCCGACTCGCCGATATCGATCTCGACGAACTTCGCTCCGAGACTTTCGACCTGTTCCTTGACGACTGGGCGGGCGTCGTAGGCTTCGACGACAGCGCCCAGGCGGCGTGCCGTGCCGATCGCCTGGAGACCGGCCACCCCGGCGCCAATGACGAGGACTTTGGCCGGAGCGATCGTGCCGGCTGCCGTCATCAGGAGCGGGAAGAACTTTGGTAGGCGCTCAGCTGCTATGAGGACGGCCTTGTACCCGGCGACGGTACTCATCGCCGACAGGGCGTCCATGTACTGTGCCCGGGTCGTGCGCGGGATGGCATCCATGCTGAACGCCGTCACCTTGCGCTCGGCCAGCGCCTGGACCAGATCGGGGTTGAACAGCGGCTGGAGAAAAGCGACCAGGGCCTGGCCGGGCCGCAACAGGTCGAGCTCGTTGCCGTTCTCGCCCGTCTCCTGGGGACGATGGATCTTGAGGATCAAGTCGGCACGCTGGTAAAGCGTGGCGGCGTCGGGCACGATCTCGGCGCCCGCGGCTACGTACTGGTCGTCGAGCAGGTAGGCCGCGTCGCCTGCGCCGGACTGGACCAGCACCGGATTGCCGCGTTTGACGAGGCGACCGACGGCGTCGGGAATAAGGCTCACCCGGCGCTCGTCCGCGACGATTTCGCGTGGAATTCCGATCGTGACTCCGGCTGGCCGGGACCCTCCCGGTGCGGGATCAACCATAGATGGACCGCCTCCCCCCGTATCACCTGACTGTGAGCGTGCGACGCTGACACTGCTCTATTCCGCACATTCTTCGCGAGCCCTGCGTCGATTCACCCCGGTCGCGGTGCAACCGGTTGATGGCATCAAGCGCAGGGGAGTTTTTGACCGCTCCCGCCGGTCCATGGACCTCTAAGGGTCTCCCCGTGCCCAACTTGCTAGATACGCCGAAGGCACCTCAAAGAAACAGGGCATCGGGAAGTACTCGCGCTGGGTCGACATCCGCGCGAGTTTACACGAATGTGATTGTGGGCGGGGATACGCGTTGGGAGAGATGACTGAGCCGGGCAGTCGATGGCCTAGTGTAGTGCGTGTGCGAACGCCTTTCGCTGCCACGCCAACCACCTCGACAAGGTGGAGAGCGGAGCGGGAGTGTCCTGGGCGGGCTCGGACCCGAGGACATCTCAGGGAGCAGCTGGCCCTGGGGCCTGGATAACGGCTGGGAACCCGAGCGGGGCGGGGTGGAGCGCCGTAGCTGCCCAGGCCCGCACCCGCGCCGGGTGTGCCGCTTGGATTCTATGTAGACCATTTGTTCTGAATATCAAGGGTTGGTGGAGATTCTGGAGGGGTTGGAGTGGGCGTGATAAGGTCGACACCCAGTGGAACCGCTGATGCGGACGTGTCAGGATCGGAGCGAGGTCTCGACCGAGTTATCGTGGCGTACGCGAGGAGGATAGGGAATCCGGTGAGCGACCAGGAAACCGCCGAAAGCAAGGAAAAGCGTGTCGCCGGGGCCGCCGATGGGGATGCCCTTCGATTCCCGTGGGGAAGCATCGTGTGGCTGTGCAGTGGAGAACGGCTGGCGGATGCGGAGACCACCTTCGGCTACGTCGAGATCCGGTCCGGGATGAAGAACCCGAGGCACCTCCATCCGAATAGCGACGAGGTGCTCTATCTCATCGAGGGTGAACTGGATCACAGTCTGGGCGACACGGTGCATCATCTGACGCCGGGGATGGCAATCCACATCCCGCGCGGGGTCGAACACGATGCGGTCAATACGTCGGATAGGACGGCCCGGATGGTCGTCTCGTATCCGACGCCGGACCGCCAGGTGGTGTTTAGCGACGATGAGATGGCGGGCCAGGAGTAAGGATCGAAAGGCAGGTTGAGAGAGGTCGCGGAAATGAGGGGCGGTTGTTGATGGCGTGAGTGGGACGGGGAACGCCGTCTTGGGACTTTACGGGTCATTCTGAGCCCCATTCCGGCCCCGCCCGGGCTGAAAGACCCCGGGCTACCTCTGGGACGGAAGCCGGCTAAAGCCGGCTCGCGATCCCGCGGCCACGTGGCGGGGGGACGCCGAAGAATGTTCCATTGTTTCCTCAACCTGCGAAGCTATTTCCGAGGGTAAGATGGTTCGTCGGCGGAGGTAGAGCGTCCGTTGCGGAGACGGCCAAAGGTCAGGTGGAAAGCTCGATCGTCCGCCCTGGTGGCTCCCGGAACGCCTCGTAGATTCGCATCATCTGGCGGGCGTCGCGCAGACCGGCGCGTTCAGGCGCAGTGTTCGAGAGGACGCTTTGGCTAAAGGCGCGGACCTCAGGGACGTAGCCGAGGAGAAAGGCGTTGTCGTTGGAGAGCACGCCGAGTGAGAACTCCGGCTCCCAGCGCAGCGGCGCCTCGTCGTCCGGCGCGATGAAACTAGGGGCGCGACCGTAGGGAAGCGGCTGGCCGGGGCGGTAGTAGGTCAACTCGACGCCGTTCTCGATCACAAGGTGCGCGCCCTGGCCGACCACCTCGACACGTTCGAGTGGGGCATGGCGTCCTGGGCTGCCGACGGAATGGAGGCATGCAACGCCGCCCTCGCGCAGGCCGAGAAGCGCGAAGACGCCGCCACCGCGTTCGTCGCGCTGGTAGAGGAGCGACGTGGCGTCGCCGCCCAGGAGCTGGATGATCGAGAGCGGGTGGAAGATGTGATCGAGGAGGCCGACGGCGGCTGGATTCCCCGCGAGGTCGAAGCGGGTGTCGCAGCCGGTGGAAAGGACTGGGGATAGCGAACGGTCAGTTGGGAGACTCCACCGAACTCCGGTCGCTGGGAGATTTCGCGGGCCTTCTCGTTGGCGGGGGTGAACATCTTCTTGAATCCGACCTGGACGAACTTCCCCGTCTCCCGCTCGACCGCCATCATCGCGTCGATCTCCGCCAGGTCGGCGGCCGGCGGTTTCTCGATCCAGGCGTGGCAGCCAGCCCGCATCGCGTCGATCGCGATGGCGGGGAAGCGGGGCCGGCCGCGGTCGTCGTGGTTCGTCACGACGTAGACGCAGTCCAGATTCATCTTTGGCAAGCATTTCGCGGTAGTCGCGGTAGGTACGGTGCGCCCCGAACTCGCGAGCGTACGCCTTCGGCCCGCTCCTCGGCGAGATCGGCAACGGCGACGAGATCGACCGGCGCGTACCGAAAGGTGGGATAGATGTTTCGATACGAATGTCCGCCGCAGCCGATGAATCCCGCCCGGACCGTCCGCTCTGCCTCGAATCGATAGTCGATCACGCCCTCAATCTCCTTGATCCGCCGCGCACGCACAGATGCGGTGCGCCAAGACGTATCGCACCTGCACTTTGCTGGCAAGACTCAGGTGGTAGCGGAGAGGCGCTGCAACCCGATTGGATAGGAGTCATGGGGACGATCATGTCATTTAATACGCGAACGCCGCTGTTTGTCAGCGGCGTCGAGCGTCTTGAATCCCGCCGTGGACGATGTCTGGCGACCTTGACGGCCAGATCAGGCGGCACCGAGGGTCGATGCCGGGCGGACACGAGCTATCTGAATGGTCAGGACGTAAGCTGGGCTAGAATCGGCGATCTACCCGGTAACGTCCCGGCTGAACAGAGCGCGCCGGAACCCGGACTGGAACCGGGACGGGGCGCTTGACCCCGAGCAACCGCTCGATGCGATCGATGATTCGATCGAGGATAGTGCGGTCGCCGGGGCGCTGGTTAACCATGATGATTCTCCGTCTGAAGTGGGAGACGGAGCGCTTCACGCCTCCCCTTATACAACTATAACGCGCTTGGAGCAGATGTGGTTCCATTTCTGCGTTAATTCCACCGATTGTCCGGCAAATGGCCCGTGGGCCCATGTTGGCGGCGCAACCGAGCATGGTTCTACGAGGGTGTAAGCAAGATGGAATCCACGGAACAGATCGCCGTAGGAGTCAGCGTTCGGGCCGTAGGGACAACGCCGCGGCGGCCGGCTATGACCCGCCACGACTTCTTCGCCGAGGTAGTGACTGGGCTTAGGGCGAGTCTCCCTGAGGCGTTTCGCGACTTTCGGCACCATTCGAACACGCTGCTGCTCAAGATCGACTTTGGCAATCCTCGGGTGCACTACGAGGTCTGGTGCGACTCAGAGAAGGACATTCTCGGCATCGGGTTGCACTTCGAGGATGGCCCGATCAGCACGGATGCCTACCTGGCGTACTTTGACCGCCACATCGTCGAGATCAAACACATTCTGGGGACCGACATCGAGCTGGAACGCTGGACCGTCTCGTGGGGCCATCTCTACGAGCACCGGGAATTGCGTCCGCTGACGGACGAGATCGTGGCCGAAGTGGCGTCGAGGATGGCACAGCTGATCGAGGTCTTGCAGCCGCTCGTAGTCAGCGCCGGCGTTCCGCCCGAGCGATCGGCTGAGCCGGGTGAGCGAAAAGGGCCGTGGCGGAAGTGGCGGCGCTAGGTCGCATGGACTGAGATCCAAAACGTACCGCTGTGGCCCCGACTCCCCCTGTCATTCCGAGCTTGTCGAGGAATCTCGAATGGAATGGTGCCTCGAGTTCGCGGCGGCTTCCGAGAATGCGGTGACATGCTCTCGAAGGCGGCGACGACATCGGAATGCCGCCCCTCTCTAGATCCCTCGACATGCTCGGGATGACGGTGTAGGTCGGGGCTTTATCGAAGCTGGTGTGGACGGGCGGTGATCGAGATTGCTCCAGATGACTTGGGTTGATGGGGGGTCGGTAGGGTTGCCTTACTTCTCCTCGTGGTAGTCGGACTCGGTGTTGACTTCCCAGATGTTCGACTTGCCTTGCTCGCCGTTGACGATGTTATCGACGGCGGTCATCGCGGTAAGCATTGAGTGGTCGGCGTTGTTGTAGCGGTGCATCCCGTTGCGGCCGAGGAGGAAGAGGTTTGGGAATCGATCGACGTACTCGCGGATCTTGTCGAAGTGCAGGTAGGCGCCGAAGTAGGACGGATAGGTTTTCTTGACCCGGACGACCGTACCATCGAGCACGTCTTTCTTGTCGATGATGCCGATGTGAGCCAGTTCGTCGGTGGCGAAGGCGAGGAAATCCTCGTCCTTCATCGACCAGAGATCGTCGCCCTCGTTGCAGAAGTATTCGAGCCCCAGCCAGACGGTGTTGGGATCGGCGACGAGGTAGGGGCTCCAGTTATTGAAGATCTGGAGGCGGCCGATCTTGACGTCGCGCTCCTGGATGTAGATCCAGTTGTCCGGGACAAGGTTTGTGGGTCCGGTGCCGCCTGGCAAAGCCAGGCGCTTGAGCAGCAGTCCGACCGTGATGAAGTCGCGGTAGGGCAGGTTGTCCGAGACCTCGCGAACATCCTTCGGGGCGTCGCCGAGGGCTTCGACCAGCTCCTTGACGGGCATCGTCGAGAAAAAGTAGTCGCCGGCGACGTGTCGCGTACCGCCTGTCACCTCATCGAGCACGGCCACGCCGGTGATGGTCTCGCCTTCATGGGCGATGCCGACCACCTTGTGGCGCATGTGGACCTCGCCGCCTTCGCGCTCGACTCGCTTGGTGACCTGCTCCCACATCTGGCCGGGGCCGAACTTCGGGTACATGAACTGTTCGATCAGGCTGGTCTCGACCTCTTTCTGGGCGAGGGTCGATTTCTTCTGGAAGGGTTGTTTGATGGCGTGGGCGAGGACCTTGCGAACGGAGAGGCCCTTCACTCGCTGGGCGCCCCACTCCGGCTCGATCTCGTTGCAGGGCACGCCCCACACTTTTTCGGTGTAGTCCTTGAAGAAGGTTCGATACAGCTCACGGCCAAAGCGGTTGATGTAGAAGTCTTCCAGCGATTTTTCGGGCTTGATCGGGCGGGCGCGGATGGCCATGTAACTGGTGCCGATCCGGGCCATGCGAACCGGGCCAAGATTTTTGACCGTATCAGGATTGAGCGTAATCGGGTAGTTGAAAAACTTGCGCAGATAGTAGATTCGCGAAAGGCGGTGGCGGACCAGCATGACCTCGTCGGTGGCGTCGGGATGGGGGCCGTTGACCGGAAGGGTGATGCCGCGGGTTTGCTTGCGGTAGGTGACGTCGATCGTCTGGTCCTCGTCGCCCTCGGCGCCCTGGAGAGGCATGATGTCCTGCCACCATGCCATAACCCGGTCGGACTTGGAGAAGAACCGGTGGCCGCCGATGTCCATCCGGTTGCCCTTGTAGTTGATGGTCTGGGAGATGCCGCCGATCGCGTTGCTGGCCTCGAAGACGACAGGTTTGATGTCGGTGCGCTTGAGGAGTTCGAATGCGGCGGTCAGGCCCGCTGGTCCGGCGCCGATGATGATGGCGGTCTTGCTCGTCATTTGCTCACACACACGTGGGCCACTCATGGAGCGGCAGGCGTCTCGTCAGGCAGCCAAACCAGCCAAACAAAAAGGACTAGGTCCCAAGGGCCTAGCCGGCGGCACAATAGTACAAGCATGATCCGGTCCACGCCGATTTTCCGATGCGGCGCGGGTGCCTGATCACCGTCTCGTGGTTCGGAAAATAGCCGGACGTTCGTTCCTCTGCGGCGGGTGGCACCGAGACGGCGGCGGGAGTAACTCCCGCCGCCGTCTCCTGACTCATTGATCTCGAATCTACTGGCCGCCGGCCGCCGCGTAGCGGGCGTTGATGGCGTCCCAGTTGACGGTATTCCACCAGGCCGAGAGGTAGTCCGGCCGCCGGTTCTGGTACTTGAGGTAGTAGGCGTGCTCCCAGACATCGACGCCGAGGATAGGCGTGCCGGAGCCGTCCATCAGCGGGTTGTCCTGGTTCGGGGTGCTGGTGACGGAGAGCTTGCCGTTGTTGAAGACCACCCAGGCCCAGCCGGAGCCGAAGCGGCCGGCGCCGGCCTTGCTGACGGCGTCCTTGAGGGCGTCGAACGAGCCAAAGTCGCGGTCGATGGCGGCCGCGATCGCGCCGGTCGGGGCACCGCCGCCGCCCGGACCCATGATCTCCCAGAACATGGTGTGGTTGACGTGACCGCCGCCGTTGTTGCGGACCGCGGTGCGCTTGTCATCCGGCACCCGATCGAGGCTCTTGATCAGGTCCTCGGGGGAGAGGTTCTCGAACTCGGTGCCGGCGACCGCGCCGTTGAGGTTGGTGACGTAGGTGTTGTGGTGCTTGTCGTGGTGGATCGACATCGTCTGGGCATCGATGTGCGGCTCAAGCGCGTCGTTCGGATAGGGCAGGGGAGGAAGCTCAAACGCCATTAGGGTGGTCTCCATCGTGAAGGGGCATCGAACCATGCGACCGGAGCACCCGCTCCGGTCGGACTGACGACCGCCATCATCTGACGGCGCCAATCACGGTTAAGCAGCAAATACTGTACCAAAGATGGAACCAGTCCGAATAACCAGTCTGAGCGGATCTTGGAAACGTCTCCTCACACCTGCTCAGGAAGCACTTGTTCGACGGTCGGCGGGCTATGGCTGGAGGCCATGCCGGCGAACAAAATCGTCGATGAGTTGACGAGCGATGCTGAGCTTGGACGGCGTTACTGGTGGCAGCGCATCCGGCGCAAACCAGCCAGCCGCGGCGATCTCCGCCGGATCGGGCGAGATCTCACCGCCTGCGTATCGGGCCGTGAATCCGATCATCAGCGAATGGGGGAAGGGCCACGGCTGCGAACCGAAGTAGCGGATGTCGGTGACATGGACGCCGACCTCCTCGAAGATTTCGCGGCGGACCGCCTGTTCGAGCGTTTCGCCCGGCTCGACGAAGCCGGCGAGGGTCGAGTGCATCCCGTTGGTAAAGTTTGCGCCCTGGGCCAGGAGCGCCCGGCCGTCGCGCTCGACGAGGACGATGACGGCGGGGGAGAGGCGGGGATAGTTGACCAGTCCACAGTTGCGGGCAGCGCAGGGCGCGCTCGCCGGGGACGGGCTCGGTCGGAGCGGCGCAACGGCCGCAGAATCGATGGGTCGCGGCCCACTCGACTGTCTGGATGGCACGGCCGGCCAGAGCGAAAAGTTCGTCGTGGACCAGCCCGTAGAGACCCCGCAGGCTGAGAAATGTCAGCGACTCCGGCAGGTCGGAATCCGGGTCCGGTTCGACGGACCAGCACGGTTGACGGTCATAGAACCCCAGAAATTGGCGACGAATCGAGCCGATCCCGAACACGTCGAGGCTGTGGCCAATCGGCAGGTTCGCAGGATCGTCGGCGGCGACGACAATCTCGCCCGGGCGGCAGACAAACCAGATGGTCTCTGATTCGTCGACCGTGCCGGGGTCGGGAGGAGTCACGGACGGGTGGAAGCGGCCGAGTTCCGCGAGCGATCTCATTCCCAACTTTCGAAGGCGATCGGAGATTGTTCCCAATCCCCGGCGGAGGCCCGCTCGTCGCCGGCCTCTTCCAGCCGGATGAACGTTGCCAATCTAAACTCCCAGATGGCCACTGCCTGGGGATTGCCATCGGCCCCGGCGAGGCGGACGATCTCATCGAAGGAGTCGGCGACGGCCTCGGGATCGCTGGAGTGGCCTTCCTGGCGGCGCCAGTTCAGAAAGTCGATATGGTATTCGGCGGCAGCGAGGGCGTCGCCGTGCTCTTCGGCGATGGCGGCGAGGTGGCTGATTGCCTCAGTGATCGTGTCCGGGTCTTCCTGCTCGAAGCCGAGGGCGAGCAGTGCCTCCCAGAGCGAATCGGCCAGGACATCGTCGTGACCTTCGACGATCTCGGCCAGGTCGGCGATGGCGAGCGCGCGCTCTTCGGGATCACCGGCGTCGAGGAACGCCTCGACATCTGGCTGCAACTCAGCCTTGAGCTGGGGCTGACCGAGGCGTTGGGCGATCCAACCTGCTACCGCTGCAGCCCCGGCGGCCCGGGCGGCACTTTCCCAGGCCTCCCAACCCTCCGCTAGCGATGCGTCGAGCCGAGGGCTGAGGGTGAAGGAGATGGGGGTGATCGGGCGAGAATCGGACATGGAGTGATGTGGCCTGACGTGCTGATCGGAGAGACGAACGTAGGCGGTCGGCCCGCCGCGGAGAGTGTACCGGGAGCGGATCAGCAAGGACAGGGGTGCGTGAGCGAATGCGTGCCAGGTGCGATTATTCAGGGAGATCAATTTCAACTTGGAACGGGATGGTTTCTTTTGGGCGATCTCAAGACGGCCCGGGGATCAAACCCGGGCCGTCAAGTGCCGAGTGATTTACGCCGTCATTTTTCTCGGTCGGAGGTCAACTGGCCCTGAGGACACAGGTCCCACCTTGGCATTCGCAAGAAGGTGGGCAATCGATCAACGCGCTGCAGGCACCGCCGCAACCTCCCGGGCCGGCGAGGATGCACGTGCCGGTGATTACGCTGTTGCAAACACAATTACTGTCTCGACAAGGGACACCTTGGAGCGGGTGGCATGCCTCGCCACAGCCGTCGGGCGCTCTGAGAACGCAGAAGCCATCGTCAACGTGGTTGCACACGCACGAGGACGGGCAGAACACGGCGTCGGAAGGCGCGCAGCCGCCACCGCAGCCACTAGGACCAGCCTTGACGCACGTGCCGAATGGATAGCCGTTGCAGACGCAGCCCGCCGGGCAGAGCGTTCTCCCGCGGCAGGGACCACCGCAGCCGTCCGGGTCGGTGTCGATACATGTGCCGTCGAAGAGGTCGTTGCAGACACAGCCTTCGGCGCAATAGTCGTCCTGCAACGGTGCACAGTCACCGCTACAGGTAATCGGTGCGGTTGTGGTAGTCGTGGTCGTGGTCGGCGCCGCGGTGGTGGTCGTTGGCGCCTGGGTCGTTGTAGTGGTTGTTGAGGTGGTCGTGGGAGCCGGTGTCGTCGTCGTGGTCGCGGCTGTGCCAGGCGCGGTGCAGTCCTGCGGTGGGCGGCAACGGGAATTGCCGTTGCTGTAGACGCAGCAGACGCAGCCGGGCTTGCACACGCCAGGGTTGCTCGCGCAGACCGAGTTGCCGCACTGGGCTTGCGTAACTTGCGCAGCTGCTGCCCGGCGCACGCCCAGCAGTCCGAGTAGGCCCGCGGCGCCCGCTGAGATGGCTGTGCGCCGAGAGGTCCTCCGCGCGAAGGCTCGGGTCAGGTCATCGAACCGTTGATTCTCCATCCCTTCACTCTCCTCATGGACTACCAGCGAATCCGGCGCGCTGCTGGGTATCCCACGGGTCCAAGGGGCACCTGATTCAGGGGCCGGTCGTACGACTTACCCAGCAGCATCAACGCAGGTGCCGTCGAAGTCGTCACTGCACACGCAACCAGCGGGGCAGTTGAACCCGTTTTCCGGGCTGCAACCGCCACCGCACGTTCCCGTCGCCGGCGCGGCGATGCAGGTGCCGCGGAAGATGCCGGTGCAGACGCAGCCAGTCGGACAATGTATTCGGTTGAACGGTTGGCAAACACCGCCGCAGCCGTTTGCGTCCTTGGGCACGCAGGTGCCACTGTCGATCCCGGTGCACACGCAGGTGGACGGGCAGAACACGCCGTTGCCTGGTGCGCAGCCACCACCGCAGCCGTTTGCGTCCGGCTTGGCGCATATGCCGCTCGGATAGGAGTTGCAAAGGCAACTCGCGGGGCAACTGCCGTTAGGACTGACCATATGGCAGCCACCGCCGCAGCCGTCCGAATCGGGGGTGACGCACGAACCGCTGCTCCAGCCGCTGCAAACGCAGCCTTCCGTGCAGTCCTCGTCGAGCACAACTGAACAGTTGCCGGCACAGGTGTTTGGCGGGGCGGTGGTCGTCGTGGTCGTCGGCGCAGCGGTCGTCGTGGTGGTGGTTGTTGTTGTAGGTGCCACGGTCGTCGTCGTGGTAGTCGTAGGCGCCGCAGTGGTGGTCGTGGTGGCGACTGTACCCGTGCAGTTCGCCGGCGGCATGCAGCGGGAATTGCCGTTGGAGTACGTGCAGCAGACGCAGCCGGGTTTGCAGACGCTCGGGTTACTCGCGCAGATGACGTTGCCGCATTGAGACTGCGTCACCTGGGCGGCGGTTGGCCGGAACGCGGCGAGTAGTCCGACCAGGGAGGCGGCGCTGGCCTTGAGGACAGAGCGCCGGGAGACGCCGGTCGCCACGGTGCGGGCCAAATCGTCGAATCGCCGATCATCCATGCAGCTCCTCCAAAGTCACGATTGCCGGATCGTCTCAGCCGCCGCAGCGATTGTTGATGCAGCCGAGACTTACCCCGCCGCAGCAGTCGACAAAGCTTGAGCAGGTGCCGCCGCGGGGCCGGCAGCACAGCGTCGGCAGATCGTTGGCCGAGCCGTCGAAAATCTGGTCGCAGGACATCGGTTCAGGTAGTTGACAGCATGTCTCGGAGCCGAAGAAGCAGCCCGAACCGAGCGGTTGACACGGCACGGACGTGGTCGTGGTCGCGGCCATTGAGCTGCAGAGCCCTCGGCATGTCCCGAAGATGCACGCGAAGCCGTCGTCGCACGCCCCTGTGTCAGACCCGCTGCAGCTTCTTCCCTGGGTGTCGTTGACGCAGGAGAGGCCGCCGTCAAGGCGCTGGAGGCATTGGCAGGGACTTGCGCAACAGACGCCGTTGCAGTTCGTCGATCCTGGTGGGCAACCGGGTGTGGCGGTCGTTGTGGTTGTGGTGGTTGGCGGCGCGGCCGTCGTGGTGGTGGTCGTCGGAGCAGGCGTCGTGGTTGGCCGTGCGGTTGTTGGTGGTCGGTGCAGGAGTTGTGGTTGAGCCAGCCACTGAACCAGGGGCACACGTTCCCGGCGGGCGGCAGCGACTATTGGTGACCTGGCCGACCGAGTTGGTGTAGATGCAGCAGACGCACCCGGCCTTGCAGTTCCCTGGATTGCTTGCGCAGAACTGGTTGCCACAGGCGACCTGCGTGACCTGGGCGTCGGCGTGCCGCCGTGCCCCGAACACGCCGAGCAAGACGGACAAGCTGCCTTTGACGGCCACGCGTCGAGAGATGCCCGTGGCCAGGGTGCGCGTCAAGTTGTCGAACCGCTGGTCATCCATTTACTCGCGAAGCCTTTCGTTTTGATCTCCGTAGCTACCTCGGCGCGCAACCGCCCGCCCCGCAGACGTAATTAGGCGGGCAGCAACCTGTGAAGCAGCATTGCTGATCTGGCGCGCAGCAGTCGAAATCACCCGCGATATCGCGGCAGCAGGACGAGCCGATGTCGCACGTCGAGGTCGTGCCGTTGGGCTTCAGGCCACAACATGTCCGCGCTGTGCCGAAGCACTTACCTTCGCAAACCTGGTCTTTAGGCCGGCAAACGGAATCTCCTCCGGAACTACAACACGCCTCATCCGGACCGCAGCAGGCGCCTTCGCAGCACGACGCGCACCCAACACACCCACCGGTTGCCGGATCGCACCGTTGGCACCGTCCACACGTCTTCTCGACGCACTGCCCCCCCGCGCACACGTGGCACAGATCGCCGTTGCACGCCTGACCGTTCTTCGCGCCGGTCTCCATGCAGCTTCCGGTCGCAGAATTGCAGACAAAATCCTGGCAGAAGTCGACATTGACGCAGCCGATGGTGTTCGGGGTGAGGAGGCAGGAGCCGTTGGCCTGGCATGCTGCCCGTTCGGTGCAGGTCGAGCCGCAGTCCGAGCCGACTGACTTGAGGACGCACGTCTGGAGGGTCCGGTCGCAGGTGGCGCAGGGTCCGCAGTCGAGCAGGTCCACGCCGGGGGCGCACTCGCCGCCGATGCAGGCGACGCAGACGTCGCAGCCCTTGCGGTCGAAGGAGCCTCCGCTGAGCGCGGTGTCGACACACATGCCGGTAGTCGAATCGCAGACGAAGTCGTGGCAGATCTCGGAGTGCTCTGGGCACACCACACTTGAACCGCCCGTGCATGCTCCGTTCTGGCAGGTGGCTCCCTGGACACAGAGGTTGTTCGAGGTGCAGGCGATGCCGTTCGCCTTGGACGTGGGGTCGGAGCATTGCCCCGTTGCCGGGATGCACGTCCCTGGGTCGTGGCACTGGTCGGCGCCGCAAACGACTGGCTGCGTTCCGACGCACGTGCCGTTCGCGCAGGCGAATGCCTCAAAGCATCGGTTGCCGTCGCCGGGGCAGGTGGCGTCGTTGTTGGCGGGCCGGCAGATCCCGGTTGTCCGGTCGCAGGCGTTGCATGGGCCGCAGTCGATCGGGGCGCCGGCGACGCAACTCCCCTGGCCGTTGCAGATCTCACCACCGTCGCACGGCGAGAAGTTGGAGCAACTCGTCCCCAACGGTTTCGGTGTTGAGGCGCATTGCCCATTTGCCGGGTTGCACGCCCACGAGTTGCACGGGTCGTTGATGACGAGGCAGATGATCGGGTTGCCGCCGACGCAGGCGCCGTTCTGGCAGGTATCAGTTTGGGTACAGGGGTTGCCGTCGTTGCAGGTGGTGCCGTTGGCGACTGGCGTCAAGCTGCTTGTGGAGACGTTGACATCACAGGTAGCACACCCGCTGGCATGGGCCTGGCCGTGGGCATAGCAGACGCCACCGACGAGGCAGAATCCCGAGCGCAAGTCATGGACACAACCCCGCTGCGGATCGCAGTGGCTGTTGGTGCAGTCCAGCCCGTCGGTGCAGGTACCCCCCGCTGCGCATGGGTCGACCGGCGCGGTCGTGGTGGTCGTTGTCGTCGTCGGTGGCAGTGTCGTCGTTGAGGTCGGCGCTGAGGTGGTGGTGGGCGCCGGGGTCGTCGTCGGTGTCGCTGTTGTGGTCGGTTGAGCAGTCGAGGTGGTGGTTGTGGGTGCCGGTGTCGTCGTTGTCGGAGCGGCGGTCGTCGGCGTGGCAGTCGTCGTTGGCCGGACAGTCGTGGTGGTCGGCGCCGGTGTGGTGGTAGGAACGCTGCCGCCAGCCTCGGTCCCGGGGGCGCACAATCCCGGTGGGCGGCAGCGGCTGTTGGTGACCTGGCCGACCGAATTGGTGTAGATGCAACAGACGCAGCCGGGCTTGCAACCCCCGGGGCTACTCGCGCAGAACTGATTGCCGCAGTAGACCTGCGTGACCTGGGCGTCGGCGCCGGCGCGCTGTCCGATCGCCGCAAGGAGGCCGGCGGCGGCCACCTTCAACGCGGAGCGCCGGGAGAGGACGCGGGCCAAGGTTCGGGTCAGGTCATCGAATCGCTGGTCGTCCATCTCCGTTGCTCCTTGACCCGAAGGCGTCGAACACGTCCGATTGCGATACGGACTCGAATCGAGCCTCGCTGCGCCACTCCCGTGTCAGAAAAGCGCCAGCTTTCCTGGTATCGACCGTTTCGATACGGAGTGACCTGGCGACCATGGCTACCCCAGCTCGCAGCCGAACGTTCCGCAAGACTGACCGGCCGGGCAGCATCCCGTAAGGAGGTTGGCTGCGCAGCATGTCGAACCGATGGGGCATGTCTTGAGGTTCCCAAAGATGTCCTTACCGCAGCAAACCTTGGGACTGGTGAGACACACGCCCGCGCAGACCATCGTGAGGTCCTGTCGGCATCCTGTGCTCGCAGTCCCGGTACAGCACGCCCACCCCGGTGCGCAACAAAAATTGCTACAGGTCGTCTGACCGCAGATACCGTTGCAGCATGAATCGCAGTCGACGCAGCCGACGCCTGGCTCGCACCGCTCGCACGCACCGCACGTCTTGGGGACGCACCGTCCTCCTGAGCAGACGTGACACAGGTCGCCGCCACAGGCCAGGCCGTTTTTCGCGTTCGACTCCACGCACTGCCCGTTGGCCGAGTTGCAGACGGTCGCCTCGCAGAAGTCCACATTGATGCAGCCGTCACTGGGGACGCTGACGGCATACACCATTGGCCCGGACAGGTCGCCCGCTCGGTGCAGGTTGAACCGCAGTCGGTGCCGACTGGCTCAGGGGCGCACGCCCCGGTGCTGTGGTCGCACGTTTGCGCAGAGACCGCAAAAGACCTCATCCAGGCCGGAGTCGCATACGCCATCGACGCAGGTGGTGCAGAGGTCGCAGCCTTTGCGGTCGTAGGCACCGAAGCCGAGAGCGGCGTATCAACGCAGGCGCCAGCTGGCCGGGTCGCAGACAGCGTCGTGGCAAATCTGCGTGGGCTGCGGACAGACCGAGGTAGCGCCGCCCGTACAGGCGCCACTCTGGCAAGTGGAACCCTGGACGCAGCGATTTGCGTGGGGGCAAGTGGTGCCGTTGGCCAGATTCGTGAAGGCAGACGTGCTCACGCTCGTGTTGCAGCCGCTGCACCCATTGGGATGGATCTCGCCGTCGGCGTAGCACACGCCGGAGATGAGACAGAAGCCGGAGCGCAGGTCGTGGACGCAGCCGCGTACCGGGTCGCAGTGGCTGTTGGTACAGACTAGGCCGTCGTCCTGACAAGGGGGGGCGTTGACGCAGACGCCGCTTGGCGGGGCCGTAGTTGTGGAGGAGGTGGTCGGAGGCGCCGTCGTCGTCGGTGCGCCAGTCGTGGCTGGACCGGAGGTAGTGGTCGTTGGTGGCGCGGCGGTGGTTGTCGGCGCAGTGGTAGTAGTCGGGGCGACCGTGGTGGTCGGTGCCGTCGTCGTCGTGGTTGGCGGGGCGACAGTGGTCGTCGGGGCGGACGTCGTCGTCACGGGCGGTGCCGTGGTCGTGGACGCGGGCGCAACCTCCACGCCAGGGCTGCACGTGCCCGGTGGGCGGCAGCGGCTGTTGCCGTTGCCGTACACGCAGCAGACACAGCCGGGCTTGCAGACGCCAGGATTGCTCGCGCAAACGACGTTGCCGCACTGAGCCTGCGAGACCTGGGCGCTCCCGGTCTCCCGGAGTCCGAACATGCCGAGCACGCCGGCGGTAGCTGCCTTCAGGACCGCGCGGCGGGACTGGTCGCGCGCCAGGTTTCGTGTCAGGTCGTCGAACCGCCGCTCATCCAAAAACGTCCGCCTTCCGTGTGCCAGAACTCGCTGGCAATGGCCTCGTCGCTTGCGTTGCTCCTGATCGCCGAACGAAGAGCCGCAGCGCCTGAGTTTTTAGCGATCGCAGAGCGATGAGGGGGACGTCGCGCAGACCGTCGCGGCTCAGTGTCGGTCCGCGAAACACACGTGAACCTTGCGATGTGGACGATCCGATGCGAGCTCGACTCCCGGCAGCGATCATGCGTTCATGACGCGCCAGAACTGCCAATACCTCTCCCGATCGGTCTCCCGCGTGAAACGCTGTCCGTGTTTTCGGAGCACGATCGAATGAATGAAGCTGCGATCCGGACATCTGCGTCCTCCCGCGATTTGCATGAGACGTCTGCGCGTTTCCTCGTTGAACACGCGCAAGCAGCAGCGAGCGGCCGTTGACCGGCCGCCATATCGCATCAGTACGTCAGTACATTCGTTGTGTTGACTTAATCGGATCGTAGCGAGATCAAGAGGACCTGCCCATTAGGGAAACTACTCTATTCATGGCGGAGGGACTACTCTATTTCGCCGCCCCGTTTGGCAGGTTGCGCGTGAGAGTCCGGTCTCGAGAACAATGCGTTAGCGGACAACATGCCTTTTTCGCGGGCCGCCCCGACCGCTTCGGCCCGCGTACGTGCCTCCAACTTGGCCATGATGCGGGCGACGTGGTTCCCAACGGTGCGATGACTCAGATAGAGGACAGACCCGATCTCGCGGTCGGTGTGCCCGGCGGCCAGAAGCGGCAAGACTTCCGCCTCGCGCGGAGTCAGAAGGACTTCGGGCATCACGGCAGCGGTCGCTAGTGGGACGAGCGCTTCTGCAACCGCCTGGTCCAAACGAAGAGCCCGGCCGGCAGCCCAGGCGCTGGCGAACGCCGGTTCGCCGAGGGTGGTGAGGGCGGTGGCGTGGGCCTGCTCGCACGCTACGAGGTGCTTCTCTCCCCGAAAGCGGTACCCGGTTTGATCGCGTAGGGCGTCGGCAGCGCCCAGCATTCGAGCGCTCTGTTCCGCCAGGCCAACGGCGATCGCGACTGTCCCTACGCTTTCGATCGTGTCGATGATGACGCGCGTGTCGGTGCTTTCTCGGATCTGGCCCAATGCGTCCTGGTAGTGCCTGAATGCCAGCTCGAAATCGCCTTCGTCGCGGGCAATGTCGCCCAGGTCGCTCAGAATGAGGATGATGCCTGAGATGTAACCCATATCGCGTTGGAGATGGAGCGCTTCCCGCAGGCGATCACTCGCCAACTCCTCGTTTCCTTGCAATCGGTCCATGACCGCAAGGTTGACCAGCGAGATACCTGTCACGATCCTCGATAGTCGTTGGTCGGCCACGATTTGGGCGGTGGCCAGTGCGTCCTCGAAGAGGGCGGACGCCCGGTCCTTGTCGCCCTCAACGAGGACCAACCCACCCAGGAAGATCAGCGCATAGGCCGCATGGAGCGTATCGCCGACATCTCTGCAAAGGGCCAATCCTGCGCTCAGATTGGTCTCCGCGTCTCGCGTGGCGCTGAGATACAGGTCGATAATGCCGAGCAATGTGCGTGCCCGGGCCCGGTCTGCCAGTGGCGAATCTCCTCCCTGGCCCAGAGCGCGTTCCAACCAGCCGCGGCCCTCTTGGAAGTGGCCCTGGCCGTACCAGTAGCGACCGAGCGCCCCGGCGAGCCGCAAGAACTGCTCGCTCTCCCCCGCCTCCTCCAGCCAGGTCAGGGCCGATCGCAGATTGGCCCTCTCCGCTTCCAGTCGGGCGACGGCCTCGTCGCCGTTTGGCAGCAGTTCGGCTAGTTCGTACTGAGTGGCGAACGAGAGAAAGTACTGAGCGTGCGCCCGACGCACGTCGTCCTGCTCCTCGTCTTCCGCAAACCGCTCTCCCGCGAACTCGCGAATCGTTTCCAACATTCGGTAGCGTGCCGTGCCGTCACGATCGGCCTCTTGTCGCAGCAAGCTGGCGTCGATGAGTGTGCCAGTCGAGTCCAGGACCGTGATGAACGTCGATCCATCCACCGCGCGACTGACGGCTTCGGCCGCGTCCAGCGAGAACCCACCCGCGAAGACCGCGAGGCGGCGAAAGAATGTCTGCTCTTCGGGACTGAGGAGGTCGTAGCTCCAGGCGATCGCATTACGCAAGGTGTGGTGGCGGTCTGTGCGCTCCCCGCCTCGGGAGAGCAATGGCAACCGGGTTGCCAGCCGCTCTCGGAGCGTTGTCAAAGGCAGATGCGTCAGGCGGGCCGCGGCGAGCTCAATGGCGAGAGGCAGCCCATCGAGCAAGCGACAGATGTCCGCAATGAGCGTTACGTTCGCGTCCGATAAAGCAAAGGACGGTACGACGTCCCGGGCGCGCTCTGTGAAGAGCTGCAACGCCGACACGTCCGCCAATTCCTCCAGCGGCGTCGCCGCATGCTGATTTGGCAACTCAAGCGGTGGAACAGGAAGCGCGTGCTCACCAGCCACGCGTAACAGTGTTCGACTCGTAACCAGGATCCGCAGTTTCGGACAATGCATGAGCAGGTCGGTAACGAGCGAGGTCGCCTCCATCACGTGCTCGAAATTGTCAAGAACCAGGAGCGCTTCGCTCTCGCGCAAGGCGGCGACCAGCGAGTCTCGGATCGAGCGATCACCCCGCTCCCGGAGGCCAAGGATGCCCGCGATACTCGTGGCGACCAGGGTGGCATTGGGGACCGGAGCGAGCGGGACAAAGCGGGCGCCGGCGGCGGAAGCCTCCGCAACCGTGCTCGCAATCTTGATCGCAAGCCTGGTCTTCCCAACACCACCGGGGCCGGTCAACGTGATGAGGCGGACACCGTCGCGTCGAAGGAGGTCGGCGGCCACACTCAGCTCACGTTCTCGGCCAATGAGTTCGGTAAGCGGGCTTGGCAGATCCGAGGCGGGGTCCTTTATCCGCCTGGGTAAAGGAACCAATCGTGGTGGACCAGTCACGGTCCGCACCGGGATTGCCGTCGGGATTCGGTGGTGGTCGCGATACCTCGTCAGATCAGAATGTTTGATTCGAAAGACGCCTGCTCCTTGGTGGCGAGCAGGTCGCCGCGGGCGATGGCGCGACGGATGGTGCGTTCGTTGAGCCCGAGGTCAGCGGCTGCCTCACGCGCCGACACCGTGCTTGTCACCTCGACGTGGTGTCCGCTGTCCGGTGTCCGGTGTCGAACGTGTTTATCCATCGTGCCTTTTGGATCACTGACAATCGGTTGCGGGACAGACTCTGAAGCAGCGATCCTGAAGTATGACGTAGCTTGAGACTCACTGCTTCGCAAAGAGCGATAAAGTATGGATCTTCGCGCGGCACCGTAAGAGGGGGACGAGTATGGTAACGGGCGTGGTCGATGGGCGGCTCGTGGGGGACGTCACTGGCGGAACCCAGGCGCGTTATGACGCCATCGTCGTCGGTTCCGGGCACAACGGGCTGATTGCGGCAGGCTATCTCGCCCGGGCCGGCAAGCGGGTGCTTGTCCTTGAGCGGCGGGACATCATCGGCGGGGCGACGGTCACGGAAGAGCCGTGGCCGGGCTGGAAGCTCTCGACCTGCTCGTATGTCTGCAATCTGCTCATGCCGGAAGTCATCGAAGATCTCGAATTGCTTAAATATGGATATGATGTCCGTCCCTTTGATCCGCAGTATTTCGTGCCCTTTCCGGATGGCCAGTACTACATGTCACGGCTCGATGGGCGGGAGACGCGTAAGCAGATCGCCAAGTTCTCCAAAAAAGACGTCAGTGCCTACGACGCCTATTGGGAGATGTGGGATCGCATTCTGGCTCGGATGCAGCCGCTGCTCCGCCGGGGAGCGCCGACCTGGAGCGAGATCGAAGCGGCCTTTGATGGCCCGCAGGGGATGGAAGACTGGCGGACGCTGACCCGGAAGAGCATCGCCGAGTTGCTGGACGAGTTTTTCGAGTCAGACCAGATCAAAGCTCCCCTGTGTACCGGTGGCGTCATCGGCGTAAACGCCGGCCCGATGACACCGGGCACCTGCTATGTGAAGTTTCACCACTTGATCGGCAGCGTCGACGGCCATCAGGGTGCATGGGGCTTCGTTCGTGGTGGGATGGGCAGCGTCTCAGGCGCGATCGCGCAGTTCGGCCTTGATCACGGTGTCGAGATCCTCACCGATGCCGAGGTTGCCGAGATCGAGATCTCCGATGGCCGGGCGAAGGGTGTCCGCCTGCTTGATGGTCGCCGGTATGAAGCCGATCTTGTTCTCTCCAACGCCGATCCGCACCGGACTTTTCTTGGGATGGTTGGCGCGCAGCACCTGCCAACGGAGCTGGTCGATGGCGTTTCGCGGCTGAAAGTCAAAGGCTCCGTCGTCAAGGTGCTGATGGGCCTGGGTGAGTTGCCGAACTTCACAGCCTTGCCAGGGACCGAGATCGGCCCGCAGCACACCGGCGGCATTGTCATCAACCCGTCGGTTGAATACCTTGAAACTGCCTGGGACGACTGCAAGCGCGGCCGGCCATCGGCTCGGCCGTTCATGGACTGCTACATCCAGACCGCCACCGAGGACGGCCTGACGCCTCCCGGCAAGCACACAATGAGCCTCTTCGTGCAGTACGCACCTTATGACCTGGCCGAAGGAACCTGGGACGAGCGCCGCGACGAGATCGGCGCCAACATCGTCGATACGCTGGCCGAGTACGCGCCGAATCTGCCGGGCGCGATCGAGCACATGCAGGTGCTGGGTCCGCCGGACATCGAGCGGATCGTCGGAATCACCGGTGGCAACATCTTCCACGGTGAGATGCTGCCGGACCAGATGTTCGGTTACCGGCCCGTTCCCGGTTTCGCGGGCTACCAGACGCCGGTCGATGGACTCTATCTCTGCGGCTCGGGCGCCTGGCCCGGCGGCGCCGTCTTCGGTGCTCCCGGACGCAATTGCGCCCTCCAAGTGCTGGCGGATGTCGAGGTAGGCGTCGCCGGCTGACGGTGGTGATGTCTCATGAGCGAGTACCAGTACTACGAGTTCCGGGCAATCGATCGCGCGCTGACCAAAGATGAGACAGCGGCCCTGCGGCGCATTTCGTCTCGTGCCGAGATCACGTCGCACAGCTTCGTCAATACCTACAACTACGGCGACCTGAAGGCGGAGCCGCTCGATCTGATGGAGCGGTACTTCGATGTATTCACCTACGTGGCCAATTGGGGATCGCACTGGTTCATGGTGCGGTTACCGCGGGCCGATCTCGATCTTGACCTCCTCAGGCCGTATGTCGTTGAGCCGACGATGAAGCTGCACGAGCGGGGTGCGTTTGCGATCATCGAGTTCCAGGCTAACGATGAGTCGGGCGAGTCCTCCGGTTGGGAAGAGGGCGAGGAGTGGATGCCCGAGTTGACCGGACTGCGCGAGGAGATCGCGGGCGGAGATCTGAGAACGGCGTATCTGGCCTGGTTGTGCGGGGTCGATTACGGAGAGCTGGAAGACGACGCGCCTGAGCCGCCAGTACCAGCTGGATTGGGGGCACTGACGCCGTCGCTTGAAAGCTTTGTCCAGTTCATGCGGGTGCGGGAGGATCTGCTGGACCTTGCCAGGGAACGAAGCGGTCCGGCAGAGGGGCGTGAGCCGGCGGATGGGGCGTTCGCGGCGTGGGTGCGGGCGCTACCGGCGGCTGAGAAAGACGATCTGCTCGTCGCGGCGATCAGCGGAGACATGCCACGGTTAGGGTCGAGCCTGCGCCGCCGATTCATGCGCGATCACGGTCATGCGCGGGACGAGGCGGTCGAAACAGGACGGACAGCAGGGGAGCTCTTTGCGGCGGCAGACGAGCGGGCGGAGGAGCGCGAGCGGATCGAGGAGGCCAAGCGCGCACAAGCCGCGGCAAAGCGGGCGGCTGAGGTGGCGAAGGCACGGTCGGCCTACCTGGACGGATTGGCGAAACGGGTTGATGGGGCGTGGCGAGAGGTCGAGGGATTTGTCGAGTCGAAGAAACCGACCGAGTACGACCGGGCAGTGCGACTCGTCACAGACCTCCGCGATCTGGCCGACCGCGATGGGGAGATCGACGAATACTGGGGACGGCTCCGAGTCCTACGTGAGCGGCACGCGAAGAAGGTGAGCTTCATCGGCCGGTTGGACGAGGCGGGGCTGGAAGGGTGAGGACCGCCCCCTAACCCCCCAAGCCACCTTCCCCTTGCAGCTGCGGCAAGGGGAAGGGGGAGGACGGCGCCGATCCTGGAGACGGCGCCACCGGACACCCCTCTCCACCGCAGTGGAGAGGGGGTAGGGGGTGAGGTCCTTCTTACTTACAGCCCCGCGACCACCCAGAGCTTCTTCATCGACTCGGCCGTCTCCTTTGCCGCCGCTAGCGGGTCGGTTTCGGCGAGGTCATTGATGCGCTGGCTGAATGGTTCGGGCATCACCGGTCCGTCGTAGCCGAGCGTCTTCAGGGCGTCCATGAAGCCCTTGATGTCGAGGACGCCGGTCTCGAGCGGCAGCGCCCGGACGAGGTCCTCTTGCTCGTCGACGTCGATGCCGGGAGGGGCATCGTTGACGTGGACTGCTACAATATCGCGCTCGTTCAGGGCGAGGATGTCGTCGTTGGTGCCGTACGACGTGTAGTTGTGCCACAGGTCGAGGAGCACGCCGACGTTGCCCGTGCCCAGGTCGCGGGCGAGATCCATCATCCCGTTGAGGGAATAGATGAACTCGTATTTGAATCGGTTGCGCAGCGTCTTCGGGGCGATGAACTCGATACCCAGGCGCGCGCCCGAATCTGCCAGGGACTGGACGATTGGGAGCAGCCGCTCCTTGGTCCAGGCGTACTGCTCGTCGAAGGGCCGGTCGTTGGTGCCCGGCATGATGCCGGAGGTGGCCCGGTCGTTGCCCAGTTCAAGTGCCAGGGCCGTGAGCCGAGGCAACTCCTGCCAGGTCTGCGTCTCGCTTCTCGTCGTTGTTCCAGGCGACGGGCAGGTTCCAGTAGGCGGGCAGAACCCCGGCATCGGAAAACAGCTTCTTGACGTGGTCGATGCCGTGGGCGTCGGCGAGCGTCGCGACTTCACGGGTATCGAACGTTACCCCCTGGAAGCCGCTCCTGGCGGCCAGATCGATCGTCTCAGCAAGTGAAAGTCCCTTGATGCCGATCGCACCTGGGGCGAGCGTGGTGAACATGAACTCTCCGTCCTATAACGGGGACGCCAGGTTGAAACCTGGCGCTCAACCTACGAAACCCCCCCGGGGTTGTTCGCGTACTCGAACGTGGTTTCGCCCGCCCCCAACCAGTCCCGGAGGGACTTTGTACGTTCAGCGCCAGGTCTCAACCTGGCATTCTCCGGCAGTCCGAACTACCCGGCTACTCCGCCGGAACTGGGTCGGCGGTCGGGTCCTCGGGCAGGATCATGGTGCGCTTCTCCTCGGAGGCGCGGTAGGCGGCCTTGGTGAGCTGGAGGACGCGGGCACCGTGGCGGAAGGTCGCCCGGCTGTCGATGCCGTCCTGGACCACGTCGAGGAAGTGGGTCACCTCGGCGCTAAAGGTGTGGGCCGGGGTGACAGGACGCTCGGAGGCAGCGGGCCAGCGGTGGAGCTGATGGACGATCTTGTTGTCGTTGCCTGCAACCGAGCCGTGCTCCGCCGCCGCCTCGAAGTGCAGGGCATCAACTGTGTTGAAGGCCCAGGAGGTCAGCATCTGGCCGATTGCGCCGGACTCGAACCGAACTTGAAGCGATCCCGTGTCCTCAGCGGTCATGTCCTTAACGAAGAAGGTGTTCATCATCGCCGTGACTTCGACCGGCCGGTCGTCGCCGGCGAGGGCAAGGAGGCGGTAGCTGCCGTGCCAACCGGTATCGAGCACTTCTCCGCCGCCCATCTTGGAGATGTCGGCCCGCCACTCCCAGGGGCTCTCGCCGTCCCGCATGTGGGCCGGCACGTGCCTGGCGCCCATCGACTGGTGCTGGAAGACCTCGATCGAGCGGTAGATGTACGAGCTGCCCAGGGTGCCGGCCCTGAGGAGGCGGAGGGCTTCCATTAATGAGGGCTGGAAGAGCTGGTTGTGCGCCATCATGAAGACGACGCCATTCTCGTTGATGGCGGCTTCGATCAGGCGGGCGTCTTCGAGCGAGGTGCACAGAGGCTTCTCGCACAGGATCGCCTTGCCGGCCTTCGCGGCAGCGATGATCGCGCTGGTGTGCAGGTGGTGCGGGAGGCAGACGTCGACGACATCGACGTTCGGGTCCGCCAGAAGGGCATCGATGCTGTCGTAGATGCGGGCGCCATTTGAGTATTTGTCAGCAAGATAGTTGGCCCTGGTCGCCGAGAGATCGGCAATGGCGACAATCTCACCGCGGCCGGCGTTGGCCTTCCAGGCGATGCCGTGCTGTGCTGCGATACCACCCGCTCCGACGATTCCGACACGCAACGTATCCACGAAGTTCCTCCCTAGGCGGCACTTTGTTGCCGGCCATGGTGAGTCGAAAGAACGGCCGGGAAACCCTCCCGCCGATTGAGCCGCCGCATTCTAACCGCTCGATTTCGGGAACGTGCGTGACGCCTGTGCCAAGCTGGGATTCCGTGCCGGGTTCAACAATGTGCGTTTAAGGGGCTTGACGACTTGCCAATCGACCGGTAGGGTAGCGGGCATGGACGAACGGCGTACCGGAGCGGCCATCCTCACGAGTGACGGGACCACGGCGGGGCCGTGGGTTTCGCCGTGCGTGGCTACTTGGTTCTGGTATGGCTTTACCTATACTCCCCCGGCTGAGCTGGAGGGGTGGGTATCGCCTATGCGCTAGCCGCCCAGAGTCGCAAGACGTCACTTCAGTTCGAGCCGGGGGACCGAGGCAAATAGCCTCGGTTTTTTGTTGCCCGAAATCTCCCTACCACCGAACACAAACGAAGGAGAGCGACCGTGATCATCATCTTGAACGCCGCCGCACCAACCTCAACCCTCGACGCCCTACTCAATGCCGCCTCCGCCGAAGGTCTGGAAGGCCGGACGATGCTCGACGGACGCGGCGGAACCCTCGTTGGCGTCGATGGCGCGTTGTCCGACGAAGTCCTCGCCCTGCCAGGCATCGAGGGCGTTCATCTCAGGCACAAGCCGTACATGATGGCCTCCCTTGAGCACCGAGAGCGGAGCGTGATCCGCGTTGGAGATGTCGAGATCGGCGGAGACCGGCCGGTGCTGATGGCCGGCCCCTGCGTCGTTGAGGGCCGGGCCGAGTTGCTGGAGGCGGCCCGGGCCGTCAAGGCAGCAGGTGCGGACATGCTCCGTGGGGGAGCCTTCAAGCCCCGTACATCGCCGTACGCATTCCAGGGACTGGGAATCGAGGGGCTGAGGCTGCTGGCTGAGGCCCGCGAAGCGACCGGCATGCCGGTCGTGACCGAGGTGATGGAGCCCGATCAGGTCGATGTCGTTGCCGAATACGCAGACATGCTCCAGGTCGGCTCGCGCAACATGGCCAACTTCTCTCTCCTCCGCCGGGTCGGGGCCTCGCACCGTCCCGTTCTGCTCAAGCGTGGCTTCGCAGCGACGGTCGAGGAATGGCTGATGAGCGCCGAGTACATCCTGGCGTCGGGGAACCCCAATGTGGTCCTTTGCGAGCGCGGTGTGCGCGGCTTCGATCCAGTGCTGCGCTTCACCCTGGATCTCAATGCGGTCCCACTGGCCAAGGAACTCACCCATCTCCCGATTGTGGTCGATCCGAGCCACGGTACTGGTCGGCGCTCCCTCGTCGAGCCGATGGCGATGGCAGGACTCGCGGCCGGCGCGGACGGCCTGATCGTCGAAGTGCATCAGACTCCGGATCGGGCCAAGTGCGACGCCAACCAGACCATCACTCCGGACGTTCTGGCCCGGATCAAACGCAAGGGGATGGCCCTGCACGCTGCCCTGGCTGATGTTTTCGAACCGGTGATCGCGACCGCCGCGGACTGAGGGACCGCCCACGCGGTCTGGCCTAGGCGGACATATACTGGCGGGCGTGAACGAGCAACGCGTATCTGACCCGCCTGGGCGTTCGTTTGTCGTCGGCACGGCCGGTCACGTCGACCATGGCAAATCGACGCTTGTCAAAGCGCTGACCGGGATCGACCCCGATCGCCTCGCCGAGGAAAAGGCGCGGGCGATGACGATTGAGTTGGGGTTTGCCTGGCTCGGCTTGCCGAGCGGGCGCACCGTTGGTGTCGTCGATGTCCCGGGCCACGAGCGCTTCATCAAGACGATGCTGGCCGGCGTGGGTGGCATCGACGCCGCTCTCCTGATCGTCGCCGCCGACGAGGGGCCGATGCCCCAGACCGACGAGCATCTCGCCATCCTCGATCTGCTCCAGGTAGAGCACGGCCTCGTCGTCCTGACCAAGGCAGATACGGTCGATCAGGAGTGGCTGGAACTTGTCCAGGAGGAGGTTCGCGAGCGAATCGAGCGGACCAGCCTGGCCGGTGCGCCGATCGTCGCGGTTTCGGCAATCACCGGAGCCGGATTGTCCGACTGAAGATTGCGATCGATCGTGTGCTCAACGACGTGCCGGCGCTCGCGCGGCGCAGCGTGGCGCGTTTGCCGGTTGACCGGGTGTTTACGATGCCCGGCTTCGGCACTGTGGTCACCGGGACACTTTTGGGTGCGTCGCTGGCGGTTGGGCAGGATGTGCGCGTCTATCCCAGCGAGCAGGTCACAAAGATTCGCGGATTACAGTCGCACGGGCAGAAGCTGACCGAGGTGCCTCCGGGCAATCGGACCGCCGTCAACCTCGCTTCCCTCGGGATCGAGGACGTTCATCGAGGAGATGTGCTCGCCCGGCCCGGAGCGCTCCAACCTTCACTTCGCCTCGATGTGCGCCTGCACCTCCTGCCGGACGCGCCCTTGATCCTCGAACAGAATGCCGAAGTCGACTTTTTTCGGGAGCCTCCGAGGTCTCGGCCCGACTGACGCTGCTCGATCGCGATCGGCTTGAGCCGGGTGACGAGGGATGGGTTCAGGTGCGCCTCCGCGAGCCGCTGGCCCTGGTGAAGGGGGACAGGTTCATCGTCCGCCGCCCTTCGCCGAGTGTGACCATCGGCGGTGGTGAGGTCATCGATGCGGCCCCAGCCCGGCACAGGAGGTTTAAGCCCGATGTTCTCGCTGTGCTGGAGACACTATCCGCCGGTGATCCGGCGGAGATCGTCCTCCAGCACCTGTCCGAGCCAGGAGAGATGCGGTCTCTCCTGGGCGGACGGTGCGGCGGGCTGAGCGACGCAGAGGTCCAGAGCGCGCTGACCCGGCGAATCGCTACCGGTGACGTCCGCAACCTCGCTCGTCACGACGACCCTGATCCGCGGCCGGGCGATTTCCTGGTTGCCGCCGACGGATGGGCGACCATCGCGAACCGGGTGAGCGACGCGGTCGGATCGTTCCACGCCGCCTTACCTTTGCGCAAGGGGATACCCAAAGAGGAGCTCAAGCGCAGGTTGAGGCTCTCACCGCCACGTCTGGCCGACGACGTGATCGCGTCGCTCGCTGAAGACGGCCGGATCGTCGACGATGGCCAGTCCGTGCGTCTGGCGACGTTCGCGATCGTCCTGGACGGTGGGCGGCGCGCGATCGGGGACGCGTTCATCAATGCGATTCGGGCAACACCGCACGCCCCGCCGTCACCGGTCGAATTCGGTGTCGACGCCGACACCCTGGGTGCATTGGTCGATCTCGGGGAGCTCGTCAGGGTAGCGGACGGTGTCGTCTTTGCCCCGGAGACGATGGCGGAGATCACGCGCGAGACGGTGCGCTTGATCGAAGAGGGCGGAACGCTGTCGCTGGCAGTCTTCCGGGATCACTTCGGCACCAGCCGCAAGTACGCGCAGGCGATACTGGAGTATCTCGATTCCCGGCAAGTCACTCGCCGGGTTGGAGACGAGCGGGTCAAGTATTCAGGTGTTGGTGCACGGAGGGAGAATTCGTAGCCGATGACGCGGGAACAGACGACGGTAGTAACGGTTGCCGAGTTGATCCGTCCGGAACGACACCTGTTCGTGTCGCCCCACTACGACGATATCGCCCTGTCGGCGGGCGGCACCGCGGCTCAGATCCGCGCGATGGGCGGCATGCCCGAGGTGGCGATCGTGTTCGGCGCGGAACCGCCCCCGGACCACGTCTTTACGCAGTTTGCGGCGGATATGCACGAGGGCTGGGGCATGGCTGCCGGTGAGGTGATCGCCAGCCGGCGAGTGGAAGAAGCCGCCGCCGCCGCGGTGTTGGGGACCGTGCCGTCCTTCTTGCCGTTTCACGATGCGATCTACCGGGGGGAACGCTACCTGGGCGATCCCGACCTGTTTGGCGAAGTCCGCGCCGATGAGGCGACGCTCGCGTCCGAGCTGGTTGCGGCGATGCACCTCGACGATGCCAAGAGGGACTCCACCCGGGTGTACCTCCCACTTGCGATAGGCTGGCACGTCGATCACCAGGTGGCGTTCCAGGCTGGGGTGGAGTTGGACCGCGCCGGGTGGGAGGTCTGGTTCTACGAGGACCTGCCGTACGCCCTCAAGCCGGGGATCACAGCTGACAGGATCGAGCGGGTTGGAACACCAATCGAGGTAGCGGCCCTGGTGCCGGTCGAGGAGACCTGGCCCGCCAAAATCGACGCGATCATGGCCTACCCGTCGCAGCTCGCGACCATCTTCAACTATGTCGGAGCGGGGTCGAGCCGGGCCGAAATCGAGTCGCTGCTGCGCGGCTATGCGGAAGAGGTGGGCGGCGGCGTTCCGGTCGAGCGGTTCTGGCGCATTGGGACTGCGGAAGCGACATAATGTCGCGTTCGTTCGCGGGGTTTGGGGCAATCTGAATATTGCTCCAACATTGTTGTGGAAAGGGTATTGACATCAAGTCACGGCGCTGATAGAGTGTACGTACTGAAGCACCTGACGGACCCGCAAGGGAACGGAACTGACGAAGACGGAGCAATCCGACGGAGTTGGTAGGGTCGGAAGCGCAGCTGGAAACGGCAAAGCGAACCGGTTCAGGGACGGACTGGAGCGTCGGTTTCGGCCGATGCAATCGCGCAGATCAGCGTAGGATTTCGGTCCTCGACGGAGTTTCGGCTCCACGATCTCGCGGCCCAGGCACTCACGTGCAGGGGCGCCAGGGCGCAAGCTCAGGCAACTGGTCCAACGCGACGAACCCGCGCTTCGGCGTTGGGGTGTCGCGATCCAGAGTGCAAACCGCCGCAAGGTGGGATGCCCCGAGGTCCTTCAAGGCATGACGCCGACGGCTGCGCAAGCGGTTGTCGGCGTTGTTGCTTTTCAGCATGTTTAGCGGCAAACACCACATCGCCGACTGCGGGTGTACGTCTTGGCACGAGTACTACGATTAGGCTCTATTGCCTTCTTGGGGTGTTGCGGTTTCGCCCCGATTTAATGTGTCATCCCGAGCTTGTCGAGGGATCTCGAAGGAGACGGTGTTCCGTCAATGCCGACATTTACGTGAGCGCGGAGCCGTTTTCTCTAATGTTTAGACTCCGTCGTTGCCACGCGTCCTTCGAGATCCCTCGACAAGCTCGGGATGACAGGGTCTGCCGGGGCGGCATCGCTTCTTGGTTCGATAGGACAGTTGTACTTGGACGCTGGGCCGGTCCAGCGGAAAACCCCCGCCAGGGCTGGCATATCACTTGCGTAGTACCTTCATCAGTATTTGAGCGATGAGGTCGGACTTGACCTCACCGGGTGGTCCGGATGCTCAACACAGCTGGAGGTCATCGATGTATATCGGAGGCGGAGCGATTCTTCTTATCGTTATCATCCTGCTGCTGATCTTGATCTTCTAGAGCGCCGGTACGGATCGAGGTCCGCGCGTGCGGGTCTCCCGGGCTGACGGTCCGGGCTCAACCTGACAGCCTCTCCGAGGCTAACGGTGAAACGAGCCAAAGTCTTCATTTCGAGTTCGCCGATGTCCTGGTTAAAAACTCAAATCAGGAAACAGACCAGCAAACGCGGAGTGGCCGCCCGGAATTCCGGGCGGCCACTCCGCGAGTTGACCTTAGGTGATGAATACGTTCGTGATTAACGGTAGACGCGGACCAGGATGTCGGTCGGCTTTTCGCCGTTGGTGGCATCGTCGGACTGGCTACAGGCTGTGACGGCGATCACCGAGTCCATCAGAACGGACAGGACGACGAAGTCGTTCCGCTCTGACAGTGGCACGCGGACCTCAAGTTCTCCTCGGCCCTTGATGCCGACATTCATGAACCAGTTGATCGGATCGGGGATCTGGTCAGGTGCGATGCCGTAGGAGTCCAGTGCCCGGCTGATCGCCGTTAGGCATCCTGCCAGTTCAGAGGTCTCCGGCTCAGGAGCGGCGACGATCTCCTCTGCGTCCTCCGTAGCTTCTTCCGCGGACACATCGACCTCTGGTGACGTTTCAGGTGCGTTTTCGCCCTCTGACGCGGCGTCTGATGGGGCCGCTTCGGCAACCGGCGCGTCGGCGTTCTCTGCCCGCGGTTCCTCTGGCGGTGCGGGCTCCGGCTCGGGCATCGCGGCCGCGGGCTCCGCCGGTTCGGGTTCCGGACTGTCGCAGAGGGCGAGCAACATGTCGTGCCGGCCGACCGTATCCTCGACAAGCTCGAACATCGGCGTGCGCCGGTTGGAGACGAGCTGCATGCCCTCCTGGAGCATGATCGAGTTGCCGACTGTCCGGGTTGCGGAGACGGAGAGATGTTCGGCCCGATTGCCGGAATTGAATGCGACGAAATCGGCCACTTGCTTGCCGGAAACGTCGGTGATCTGGATCAACTGACCAGATTTCACCTCGACGGCGTACGCCTCGCCCGGCTTGACCTGACGGGCGCGAATCGCAATTCGGCCCTGTAACGCGGTGCTCATGCGAAGGATGGCTCCCTGGTTCGAGTGCGACCCGGCGACCAGGTCACCCGGGTACGTCGTGTCTGGCAATCTTCCGTAACGTGCGCATTGTCGCCCAGGGCCGCGTCGCTGGTCCAACCCGTGACATCGTCATACTGAGGCTCTCGAAGTGGGCCTATCAGTTGGGTGCGAAGCGCCGTGGGTATGCCATACTCGCGCATTGCGGGCGCACGGGCTGCATGCCCTGCCCATCCAGTCTCAGATACATTGCCCGTCCATTCAGCGAAGAGACATTTCGGTGGTGGAGTGGGGCGAACAAGAACGTAGGAGGTCACGGGTGGAGCGTTGTCCAGTTTGTGGGTCGCCGGTTCGAGCAGGGGCAAACTTCTGCACGGCCTGTGGCCATCGCCTCACCTCCGGCGAAAGCGCGGCGCCCAGTGCCGTCGTGGCCCCTCCGGCGCCTGAATCTGATCCTCAGAAACCGACCGCGGACATCTTAGGGGAGAGTGGTTCCCCTTCGTCCGAGACTGGTGCGCCGGGCACCGGCAATAATGTCGACGTGCCCGAAACAGACGTGACAACTCAGGCTCCATGGGCGATGCCCGCTTCAGCCGAGCCTATCTCGGAAGACACCCAGATATGGCGCGAGCCGGCTCCCCGCGCATCGGCGGATCTGTGGCCGTCACCGGAGCGCGCGGCCGATCCCTGGGGTTCCCCAGGGAGCGCCGCCGGGCTTGGTGGTGAGCCTTCCCGCGAGGGGTACGCCGCCTGGGATGCCGCTCCGTCCTCCTGGATCGGCTGGAACACACCGAGCAAGGTGGATGTTGAAGACACGATCCTCCTGGAGACGCCGGAGGCGCCCGCCGAAGAAGCTGCACCGACGGACGATCAGGACGAGACCGCGCCGTTCGCCTGGCCGGGTGAAGCGGGTTCTGGCACCGAACGCGAGCCGGTGCAAGTAGGCATTGACGCGGCTACCCCGCCGGTTGCTGAGCAAGACGAACCCTTGGAGCCGATGCCCGGCTCCGACGAGGAGATGCTGTTCATCACCGAAGAGGAAGAGCCGGCCACAGCGGTCCAAGACGAACCCACTGCCTCGGCGGACGTTGAGGAACCCAGTCAACCCGGGCCAGAGGCGGCAGCCAGTGACGGTTGGGACGCCTACATCGCCGCTCGGGAATCGGCCCGAGCCCAGGCGGCGGAAGGCGACGTGGTTGCCAAGGGCATGTCATTGGTCGAGCAATTGCGCGATCTTCTCCCCGCGATCGTCCTGTCCGACCCAGCGACCATGCGCCGCGTGGCCAACGACCTCATCAACGCCAGGAACGAGGCAAACGTTTTCCCGCAAGAGGACCTCGATCGCCTCCGTGGTGTCCTCGAATCGAGCCGGGACAGCCCGCGCGATATCGAGGCTCTGATGCAGCTCGGCCGGCACGCGACCGAACTGCTCGACGTGATGGAATCGTTCGGTCGATACACGGGCGCGGTCGATCGGGCCGTGGCCGAGCTGTCGCGCGGCAGCGAGCCCGCCGCGGTTGGCGCTGCTGCTGTCGCAGACGAACTTCCGCCGGAGACGGACGGAACGGAAGGTCGGTCGTAGCGGCGGGATCGGGAGTGTAGAACGCATTCCTCGACCGGAAGCGTATCTAGCTCGGCTGGGGCTGCGCGGCAGTGCCGAGGGTGCTTGACGCCGCATCGGATCGGTGTAGTGTGATCGCACGGTGGGGCGGGAATCCTTCGATCCATGGAGGGGCCGCGACGTGACGGCACGCGAATCCGGTACTGGCGCGATCCTAGACCTGCCGGGTGGTCCGGCGCCGCAGCCGGGCCGGGCTCCGGTCCTAGCGGGCGATGTCCCAGAGCCGCTAAGCCAGTTTATTGGGAGGGAGCGCGAGATCGCGGCGGTCTCGGCGCTCGTGCGCCGTGCCGATATCCGGCTCGTGACCTTAACCGGGCCGGGCGGAGTCGGCAAGACGCGCCTTGCGCTCCAGGTTGCGACGGCTTTGCGGGCTGGCGGGGACTTCACAGATGGGCTCTGCTTCGTTCCTCTCGCGCCGATCCGGACGCCGGGTCTGGTGTTGACTGCCATCGCGCAGGCTGCTGGGCTGCGAGACGAGGGCCGGTTGCCGCTCTTCGAACTGGTGCGCAAGACATTTGCTGGGAAGCGCCAACTCCTGGTTGTGGATAACGTCGAACATGTTGCCGCCGCGGCGCCCCTCCTGGCCGATCTGCTGACGGCCTGCCCCGGGCTGACGATGCTCGCCACCAGTCGCGCGGTTCTTCGACTCTCAGGGGAACACGGCGTGGTGGTGCCGCCGCTGGGGTTGCCCGATCTCGCCTGTCTGCCCGAGGTCGAGTGGCTCACCCAATTCGAGGCTGTGCGGCTCTTCGTCGCTCGCGCCTCCGCGGCCAAGGCCGGGTTCGAGTTGACCGGTGAGAACGCCGTCGCGGTTGCCAGCGTTTGCCGTCGCGTGGATGGCCTGCCGCTCGCGATCGAGCTGGCGGCGGCGCGGATCCACCACCTGTCCCCGGCGGCGCTGCTCGCCAGGCTAGAGCACCGGCTGCCGCTGCTGATCGGTGGCGCGATCGATCAGCCAGTCCGGCTGCAGACGATGCGGAGCACGATCGCCTGGAGTTATGACCTGCTCAATCCGCGGGAGCAGACGCTGTTTCGCCGTCTCGCGGTCTTCGTCGGGGGCTTCACGCTCGACGCCGCAGAGTCCGTGAGACGTGAGACGAGAGACGTGAGTCGTGAGAACGAGGAGCCTACTCACGACTCACGTCTCTCGTCTCTAGACTTGGTGAGTTCGCTCGTGGATCAGAGCCTGCTCCAGCAGGTTGAACCATCGGACGGTGGCCTCGACTCGGGCCAGCCGCGCTACGCGATGCTCGAGACGGTGCGGGAGTTTGGTCTGGAGCAACTCGCGGCGTTTGGCGACGAAGACGAGGCGCGGGAGGGGCACTCCAGGTACTTCCTCGATCTGGCGGAGGCGTCGGAGCAGGGACTGCGAGGACGAGAACAGATCGCCTGGCTGGAGCGGCTCGAGACGGAGATCGATAACATCAGGGCGGCGCTGGCATGGAGCCTGGCACTGGACGATCGGACGATGGCGCACCGGATGGTTGGAGCGCTCAATTGGTTCTGGCACCTCCATGGGTATTTTGTTGAGGGGCGAGACTGGCTCGAACAAGCGCTGGCGCGTTCGTCCCACGATTTGCCGGGCGCGATCCGGGCGCGGGCACTGACGGGCGCCGGACTTCTTGCCCTGCTTGAGGGGGACGTTGCCGCGGCACGGACCCGGGCGGAGGAGGGTGCGGCCATCGCGCAGGCCGTTGGAGACCGTGCCGGAGCCGGTTACGCGCTCCATTTCTTGGGCGCGGCATCGCTGCTCTACGAAGAGGACGCGACCACCGGTGAGCGGCTGTTGCCCGAAAGCGTTGCCTGCTTCCGTGAAACGGACGATCGCTGGGGGCTTGCCCTGGCCCTCAGTGGGCTCGGGGTACTCGGCGTCGCTACCATGCGGCTGGACGAGGCGCGGGAATCCCTCGAAGAGAGTAGAAGGCTCTTCCGGGAACTCGGTGACACCTGGGGGCTGGCTCGGGTGCTCAATCACCTCGGGGAGGTCGCACGCGCCGAGGGCAACGACGCGCAGGCGCGAGCATTCTATGAAGAAGCGCTCGTCTACTACACCGACCTCGGTTACAAGACAATGGTCGCGACGGTGCTCCAGAATTTGGGCTACCTGGCGCAGCGGGAGGGGGACTTGCGGCGAGGTGTCGCCTACTTCGCCGAGGCAAACGAGTTGGGGCGGATCAATGGCGACATGCGCGTGATGTGCCACGGGCTGGCCGGTGTAGCCGGGTTGGCCGGGCAGCTTGGCCATCCCGAAGCGGCGGCACGCCTGATTGGGGCAGCGGAGACCGAGTTTGCCGCAATTGGCGCGTCGATGTGGACGATCGACCGGATCGAGTACGAACGGAACGTCGCGGCCGTACGGGCGATCATGGGTGATGCGGCATTCGACGCGGCGCGCGAGGCGGGACGGAAACTGCCACAGGAGCGTGCACACAGCGACGCGGCTGAGTTGGCGCGCATCGTTTGCGCCCCGGACGAATCGCCTGATGGATCGAGCCCGGCGAATGGCTGCCTATTGACCCGGCGGGAGCGAGAGGTCTTGCGTTTGCTCGTCGATGGCCGATCAGATCGCGAGATTGGCGCCGCGCTCAGCATCAGTCATCGGACCGTTGCCCGTCATATGACCGGGATCCTGAGCAAGCTTGGGGTTGCCTCCCGCACCGCGGCCGCGACCCTGGCGGTCCGCCAGGGAATCGCCTGAACCCTCGCCACGCCGTAGCACGTGGCGGCACTGGGTAGTCGTACCCAACCAGGTTTGCTAGCGAAATTGGGTAGTGCATTGGATGCGCGCCGGCGAGACGGCGGGCATCGTAATGACCTGCCGGTCTCGCACTGGTGCGGATTTGACGTAAGGACAGGAGGGCTCAATGACAGGTTTGAATGGGTACGCCCATCCGGAGTCGCTCGTCGATACGGCGTGGGTCGAGGCGCATGGCCGGGACGCGACTGTCCGGCTCGTCGAGGTCGACGTCGATACCAGCGCCTACGAGGCGGGGCATATCGCCGGCGCCATTGGGTGGCACTGGCAGAACGATCTGCAGCGTCGCCCGACCCGCGACATCCCGACCCAGGAGGAGTGGGAGACGCTCCTTGGGTCGCTCTGGCATCGGCAACAAAACGACGGTGGTACTCTACGGCGACAACCACAACTGGTTTGCCGCGTTTGGGTTCTGGCTCTTCCGGCTCTATGGACACGTCGATGTCCGCCTGATGAACGGCGGCCGCGGGGCATGGATCGCCGAGGGCCGGGCGGTGACCACGGACGTACCGGAAGTTGCGCCCACCGTCTATCGAGCCACGGAGGCCAACCGTCAGATCCGGGCGTTCCGCGACGAGGTCGCGGCCACGATCGGCCGGTCGGACATCGGACTGGTCGACGTCCGATCGCCGGGAGAGTACTCAGGTGAATTGCTTGCCCCGGCAAATCTGCCCCAGGAAGGCGCGCAGCGGGGCGGGCACGTGCCGGGTGCCCAGAACATCCCCTGGGCAACCGCGGTTGCCGAGGACGGGACATTTAAGCCGGCCGCGGAGCTGGATGCGATCTACTCCGGCAAGGGCATAGCGGCATCCCAGCCGACGATCGCCTACTGCCGGATCGGGGAGCGTAGCGCCCACACCTGGTTCGTCCTGGCGCAGTTGCTCGGCCACCGCAACGTTCGCAACTACGACGGCAGTTGGACGGAATGGGGGTCACTGATCGGTGCCCCGATCGAACGGTAGTCCACCGTAGGCGATCGTTCCAGTTCCAAGTAACCGTTCCTTTACGTGGTTCAGGAGGAGTGGACAGGCCTTGCCGCTGCATGGGCGCGCACGAATGCGCCCGCCGAGGCGAAGTCGGCGACACGGAGAGGCGTATCCCAGATTATTCTTGACAGTCTCCGGCGCGCACCGCCCGTGCTTCCGCGACTGAGGCGGCGTTGGTTCGACCCCCTGCGAACTCATCGACCAGCATCGCCACTCGATCAGTCGCCCAAAGGAGACAGCTCAATTGAACAGGCTGGATGATGCGGGAAGTCGCGCGGCAGCGATGTTCAATGCGGCCGCGGATCACTACGACGATCCGGCGAACTCATTTCGGGAGCGTTTCGGTCGGAGAACGGTCGAGCGACTCGACCTGGAACAGGGAATGCGCGTCCTGGATGTCGCCTGTGGGGCGGGGGCGGCGACGTTCCCCGCCGCAGAGGCGGCCGGCGCGACGGGCTCCGTCCTCGGCGTGGACCTTGCCGAAAACCAGCTTGATCTGGCACGACGGAAGGCCGCGCAACTCGGCCTCGCGAACGTCGAGTTTCAGGTCGGCGACATGCGGGATCTCCACCTGCCGGACGCAGCCTACGATGCGGTCATTTGTGCCTTTGGCATCTTCTTCGTCGCGGACATGAGCGCGGCGGTCCGGGAGCTGTGGAGACTCGTCGCTCCAGGCGGAAAACTCGCGATTGCGACCTGGGGACCTCGCCAGTACGAACCACTCATATCGGTTTTCTGGGAATCCGTGCTGGCTGTGCGGCCCGATCTCCAACGGAAGCCCAATCCGTGGGACAGCATTTCCAATCCGGACGCTGTCCGCGATTTTCTTACTGGCGCGGGCGTGGAGCGCCCGGACGCGGTTCTCGAACCTGGCATGCATCCGCTCGGGTCGCCACGTGATTGGTGGGCGCTGGTGCTTGGCTCGCGGTACCGGGAGACAGTCGAGGCGCTAGAGGACGGCGATCGCGAACGGGTGCAGCGAACGAACCACGAATACGTGCAGACGGCGGATGTACGGGAGATTGAGACGAACGTGATCTATGCGGTCGCCAGAAAGAATCGGTAGATAGGGTTGAGGATGTGGCAATCGAGTGGCTAGGTGGAGGCGTCGGAGGGGAGCGGGCTCTGGCAGAAGGCGCAGAATTTGCCGGCTGGGGTGATGCGACGGCAGTTTGGACAGACAACCCGGTTGCCGACGAGTTGGTTGCGATCGAAGGCGATCGCCCGTTGCAGGCAGAACCAGCCGGCGCCGAGTAGCAGCCCGGCCAGGGCCAGATTGAACAGGAACTGCACCGCGCTCCCGGACTGTTCCGCCAGCAAACCAACGACGGCAAAGACGACCGCCCCGCCGAGGCCGGCCGCCAGCGGCACGACCATATCGCGGGTGTCGCGCGAAAGGTCGAACTGCCAGATCGCAAGGCCGACGAGCGCTGCGATCGTCATCAGGATGACGGATCGGAAGACGACGATTGACAGCACCGCAACCGTCCAGTCGGCCACGCTGCCTTCGATCTGGTCGCCCGTGATGAGGGGCCAGAGATGGACCAGGGTCGTACCTAGCGCGAAGCCACCGGCCGACGCGGCCCCGAGGGTCACGCCGTCCATGGCCTCGTTGCGGAAGGCAGGCCAACGTCTGGCTGCCACCGGGGCCGCGAGCATCGCCGCCACCGAGAGGCCGGGAACAATGACACCGGCCAGCGCGTAGATCGCGAGCGGGGGGCTATCAACCCGGCCGACCAACTCCCCGGCCAGCCCCAACGCGCCGATGTGATCGACGGCATTCTGATCCCAGAACTCGTCCAGGACGAAGCTGTTGAGCAAGCCGATGAGGATGCCGGCCGCCGCCCCCGCTGTGCCGATGCCAAGCAGGATGAGCGCTGGCTCACGATCGAAGACGTCGACACGATCGAGGGTTACGATCAGAGCGATCGGCAGGACGATCGCCGCCAGCAGGATGGCGACACCGGCTTCCGAGGCCAGCAACGCAATCAGGACCAGTACGGCCCCACCGGCGGCGATCAGGATCCTCGGATCGGGCAGGCGCCGGCCACGACCGAGCCGCCCGGGCTGACTCAATGAGCCGGGGACCGACGGGCGACGGAATCGACGTCGCTTTGGGTTCGCCGTCGGGTCAATATCGCTCTCTGGCACGGACGCTTCTGGACGGCGCGGTTGAGGCGTCGTGGTCGGGGCGACTGTTGTCGGCGGGACGCCTGTGGTCGGTGCCGACTCGGACTTTGTTTCAGCCGGGGCGATCGGTTCCCACTCGAATGCTGGCTCGGGTGAATCCTCGGGATTGGCAAATGGGTCGTCACCAGGCGCCGCGCGCCAGGGGTCTCGGGAAAGGTCCGTACCGGGGATCGAGTCGAGCGGCACCGTCGCGTCAACTGGGAACTCCGGCTCCGGCGTGGGCTCGTCGGGTGACTTGTCGCTTGGGCCGAACGTCCTGGAGTCCGTCACGCTTGCCTCACATCCTGATCCCGACAGGCCGGCGACGGTTTGCTCGCCCGCGTCGCAATGAGCGTATCACGGTGATCGGTGGATCGTCGGGAACCGGGCCGGTGTTCGGGCCGATGTGATCGCTCCGGCTTTGACAGGCAGGAACCGCGGGGCTACACTTTTCGACGGTCGTGCTAGATGGGGAGGTAGCGGTGCCCTGCACTCTGAACCCGCTCTACAGGGGTTGAATTCCTTCTCGAGGCTCGGTGTTGTAGGACTGCTGGCGTGGCGCGGTGTTGATGGTAGCGGTCTCGCGCGGCGGGGAACTGCGAACCCGGTCAGGGCCGGAAGGCAGCAGCCGTAAGTGGACCTCCTCGGGTGACGCGAGGACGCCGCTCCGGAGCAAGCGAGCGCAGGGTAAGCTGGAACGTCGTTGTCGACAGAAGGTGCACGGCCATTCCCTGAATCACAACGAAGCCCGCGCCAATCGGCGCGGGCTTCGTGTTTCAGACGTGAGACGTGAGACGTGAGACATGAGTCTAGTTCAGTCCGAGTTCTCACGTCTCGCGTCTAACGTCGCCTGCGGCGAACCACCTTGCGCGGTTCGAGCCGGACGGTCGTACCTCCGGCGTGAGCGGGCCGCATGTATTGGCGCTTCACCTGGCGGTCCTGCCAGTCCTTCAACTGCGCCTGGTAGGCCGTGCGGAAGTAGTAGGCGAAGTAGCCCGCCATCACTATCAGCGCCAACAGGCAGATCCACAGCCAAATGCGCATCCCGAAGTTGAAGGGGCTGATCTGGAGAATCCGGATCCCGAAAAAGAACAACCCGACGCCGAATACTGCCATGGCAACGCCCGAGCCGCGCTGCATCGCGCGGCGCTGGACGGCGTTGGTGCCGTACCGGCGGGCGCCGTCGTTATAGATGTAGATCGACGCCAGGAATCCGAATCCGAAGATGATCAAATAGACGATCGCAAACGGCCCAAAGACCTCGGTCGTCTCCGGGACCGTCGTGAGATAGTCCCAAGAGAAAGGGTTGTCCATCCGTCATGCCTCGCGGTGATTAAAGGTGGTCGAAGATCGCCGCGATTGTACTGTACGGCACGCCCGATCGTCGGAGAAGGGCATGACGAAGTGAAGAAGAGACAAGAAACAAATGACAAGTCAAATGTGGCAAGTTACACGTGACTGCTATCCGTTCGTACGCGGGAATCAGACGCGGTCGTACAGGAGTGTCCGCTTTACTTGCTCGATTGCGCGGGTGACTTCGATGTCGCGCGGACAGGCGTCGGTGCAGTTGAAGATCGTGCGGCAGCGCCACACGCCGGAGCCGGTGTTCAGGATGCGGAGGCGCTCGGCCGCACCCTGGTCGCGGCTGTCGTAGATGAAGCGGTGGGCATTGACGATCGCTGCCGGGCCGACGAACTGGTCGTTGGTCCAGGTAATCGGGCAGGCGGTCGTGCACGCGGCGCAGAGGATGCACTTGGTGGTGTCGTCGTATACCGCCCGCTGCTCCGGGCTCTGCAGCCGCTCTCGCCCCGCTGGGGCCTCGTCGGCGATCAGGTACGGTTTGACGCTCTTGTAGGCGTCGAAGAACGGTTCCATGTCGACGACGAGATCCTTGATTACCTTGAACCCGATCAGAGGCTCCAGGGTGATCCGCTTGCCAAACTCGCCGATCATCGCTTTGCAGGCCAGCCGGTTTCGCCCATTGATCCGCATTGCATCCGAGCCGCAGATCCCGTGCGCGCACGACCGCCGATAGGTGATCGTTCCGTCCTCATACCACTTCAGTTGATTTAGGGCATCCAGCACACGGTCATTCGGCTCCGCCTCGACCTTGTACTCCTCAAAGTGCGCTTTGACGTCGACATCAGGGTTGTAGCGCTTGATCCGAAGAGTGAGTTCCATTTGAGCTCCTGGCGTGAGCTGCGTCACAGGTAGATGGTGTTTTCATTTTGTAGGGGCGGATCTCCGTGTCCGCCCGGTCGCCAACCACGTTGTGCCGGTTTGGGAACAGCGTTTCCTCTATGCAGAACCGGTTCGTCGGTGGACGGGCGGACACGGAGGTCCGCCCCTACGAGGGGATCCCGCGCCCAGTGGCGCCCGCCGAACGCCAGACGCCGGACGCCTGACGCCTAATACTTCCTCTCCTTCGGTTCGAACTCCGTGATCGTGACGGGCTTCTTGCGGATTTCGAGGCCGCCTGAGGTCTTGTAGGCCATGGTGTGGGCGAGCCAGGCGCGGTCGTCGCGGGCCTGGAAGTCGTCGCGGTAGTGCGCGCCGCGGCTCTCCTCGCGGGCCAGAGCTCCTGCCACGATCGTCTCGGCGCAATCGAGCATGCAGCCGAGTTCGTGTGCTTCGAAGAGGTCGGTGTTGAAGGTGGTGCCCTTGTCGTCGAGGGCGACGTGGGCGTATTGCTGGCGGAGCTGGTCGACGGCCTTCATCGCCCGCTGCAGGCCCTCGCCAGTGCGGACGACGGAGACGTCGTCCATCATCACCTCTTGCATCGTCTTGCGGATGACGGCGACGCGTTCGCCCTTCGTCCGGCTGAGCAGGTTCGCGACCTCGGCCCGGGCGTAGAACTCGGGCTCGGACGGCAGGGTGGCCCAGTCCGACCGTTTGACATAATCGAGCATGTCGCGTCCCGCCCTCCGGCCAAAGACGACGAGGTCGACAAGCGAGTTCGTGCCGAGGCGGTTGGCCCCATGAACCGAGACGCAGGCCGCTTCGCCGGCGGAGTAGAAGCCGTCGATCACCTTGCCAGCCGGATCGCGGATGATCTGGCCGTGCAGGTTGGTCGGTAGACCGCCCATGGCGTAGTGAGCGGTCGGCTGGATGGGGACAGGTTCGGTCTTTGGCTCGACGCCGAGGTAGGTCCGGGCGAAATCGGTCACGTCCGGGAGTTTGGCGTCGATCACTTCCGGTGGGAGGTGGGAGAGATCGAGGTGGACATAGTCCTTGCCATCGATCCCACGGCCCTCTTTCACCTCTTGATGGATGAAGCGGGAGACCATGTCGCGCGGAGCGAGATCCTTGAGTGTCGGGGCGTATCGCTCGGCGAAGGCTTCACCGGTGCTGTTGCGTAGGATGCCGCCTTCGCCTCTGGCAGCCTCGGAGAGCAGAATGCCGAGCTTGTAGAGGCCGGTCGGATGGAACTGATAGAACTCCATGTCCATCAGCGGCACGCCCTTGCGGTAGGCGATCGCGACGCCGTCGCCGGTGCCGGCCAGGGCGTTTGAGGTGATCTTGAAGACCCGGCCGAACCCGCCCGAGGCGATCAAGACCGCCTTGGAATGAAGCGTGTTGATCTCGCCCGTCTTGACGTCCATCGTGACGACGCCGCAGCAGCGGCCGTCGTCGGCGAAGAGGATGTCGAGCAGGTGGTGCTCGTCGAAAAAGTTGACCTTGTGCTTGATCCCCTGCTGGTAGAGGGTCTGGATGATCATGTGGCCGGTGCGGTCGGCGGCGTAGCAGGCGCGGCGCACGGGAGCTTCGCCGAAATTACGAGTGTGCCCGCCGAACCGGCGCTGATCGATTCGCCCGTCAGGCGTCCGGTTGAACGGAAGGCCCATGTGTTCGAGTTCGAGCACGGCGTCGATCGCCTCGCGGGCGAGGACTTCGGCGGCGTCCTGGTCGACCAGGTAATCGCCGCCCTTGACCGTGTCGAACATGTGCCACTTCCAGTGGTCTTCTTCGGTGTTGCCCAGGGCGGCGCTAATACCGCCCTGAGCGGCGCCCGTGTGTGAGCGAGGGGGATAGAGTTTCGAGACAACGGCGACATTCGCTTTGCCGGCCAGTTGGATCGCCGCCATAAGTCCGGCGCCGCCTGCTCCGATGATGACGGCGTCGAAGCGATGGTAGGCCATGGATGTTGTCCTCACTCGACCGAACGACTGGGCGCGACGCTGGGGAATCAGCCGGTCTATTCGCACCGCGCGAGCGCCTGTATCGGCCTCGTAATGGAACCCTATCTGGGGCGGTAAGGGGTGTCAAGGTCGGTTGGAGACGTCATTTGATCCAGGCCGTGCCCCATACCTGATTTGCCCCGTCCGGCGCGGCGAAGAGGCGGTTGTATACTGCCCGGCGTTGACCGGAAGACACGCGTCCGGATAGTCGTTCAAAAGGGAGCAAAGGTTGGCAGCGGCGGCGATGGAACGGGTGTCGTCGGCGCTGAAGGTCGGGCAGGCACTCGTGCCTGAACTTATCGACCTCACAATAAAGATTGCTGAAATTCCGGCGCCGACCGGAGCCGAGCACGAGCGCAGCCAGTTCGTCGCTCGTTGGCTCAGCGAACACGGGTTCTCCGAGATCTGGCGGGACGACCTCGGCGATCTGTCTGTCAGAATTCCCGGACAGTCGTCTGGCGCTCCGGTCATGATCGCGGCCCATCTTGACACGGTCTTCCCCGTGGGAACCAATCTGACGGTCAGGCGGGTCCAGGCTCAAGCGTACGGTCCCGGTGTCGGCGACAACAGCCTGGGCGTCGCCGCTCTGCTGATGCTGCCAGCGATGTTGTCCCGGCTCGACCTCACGCCTGCGGTCGATCTGATCCTGGCGCTCACAGTTGGCGAAGAGGGATTGGGTAACCTGCGCGGCATGCGCGCGGTCGTCGAACAACACCCGGGGCTCGGTGCCGCGATTGCCCTTGAAGGGCACAACCTCGGACGCGTCACCCATATGGCAGTCGGCAGCCGGCGTCTGCGGATCGAAGTCACAGGTCCAGGTGGGCATTCGTGGGGCGCGTTTGGTCAGCCGAGCGCGATCCATGCCCTGGCCCGGATCATCACTGAGCTCGACGCGCTATCGCTTGCCGATTCCCCGAAGACGACGCTCAACGTGGGACTCATCGAGGGAGGTGTCTCCGTCAACACGATCGCGCCGACCGCCTCGTGCGTCGTCGATATGCGTTCCACCGATGAGGGTGCGCTCGCCAACCTCGCTGGGAGGGTGGAGCACATTGTCCGTGGGGCCGCACATGGCGGGATCGCAACAGCGTGCGTTGTCCTCGGCGTGCGGCCCGCCGGGACCGTGCCCCGGGATAGCAGATTGGTGCAAACCGCGTCGAGAACGTTGAAAGCGCTCGGTTACGATGCCATCTATGATGCATCGAGCACCGATGCCAACATCCCCATCAGCCTGGGTATCCCGGCCGTTTGTCTCGGCATTACCAGCGGTGGCAATGCCCACCGGGAAGACGAGTTCATTGACCTCCCGCCGGTGGCCGCCGGACTGACCCAGATCCTGTTCACTGCCCTGGACACTGCCGAATACCTGGCAACGCAGACGTGACCAACTGACGCAACCTACCGTCTCTGACGCCCCACCCGGCTCGACCGATGTCAACCAGACGCTGCCGCCTCACGGCCTAGAAAGTCGAACGCCTTCGTGCAATCCCGAGCGGCGACCCCGATTTCGTCCAATGCTGAAACTTTTCTCGCGCTCGATGTCGAGGCGACGGGCATGGATCCCGCCCGCCACGAGATCATCGAGATCGCGATGATCCTCTTCGATCGAAACGGCGAACGGGACCGACTGACATCACTCATTCGTCCCCGCGCCAGGATCTCGCTCGATATTTCCGCTCTGACTGGCATCCATCCGTCCGCCCTCGACACCGCGCCGCCCTTTGCCGAGATCATCCCGGCGGCTCGGCGATTGGCCGCGGGCCGACCGATCGTCGGGCACTCCGTCGGCATGGACATCGCAATGGTCGAGGCAGCAGGACTGACGCTGCGCGCCCCGGTCTATGACACCTTTCAATTGGCAACCCTTCTTCTTCCGGACCTGCCGAACTACGGTCTCGCCGCCGTGGCGGCGCGCCTTGGCATCCCTGGCGGAAGCGGGCATCGCGCGCTCGCTGACGCGGAGACGACCGTCGGCGTCTTTCTGGCGCTCCTGGCGGAACTGGACGCCCACGACACATCGACGTTGGAAGAGGTGGCCGCGCAGGCCCGGGCCGCGGGTTGGGGACTTGCTGGTCTCTTCGCCGGCGCGGCGCTCCGCCGGCCGACTGGACCGATGTTCAAGCCGGACGAGGGCAGCACCAAGCGCGGCCCGCACGAGATGGCATTCCTGACCCCACGGGAGCGACCGGAGACGCTCAAGTCGACCGGATCGAGTGCGCTCGTTTCGACTGAGACGATCAGGGAGACGCTGCGCAAGGGTCCTCTGCCAGACCTCGTGCCGCACTACGAGCATCGGCCCCAGCAAGAGGCGATGGCGGTCGCGGTGGCGGACGCCCTCAACAACGACGGCCAGCTGATGGTCGAGGCGGGAACTGGGACCGGCAAGAGCATGGCGTATTTGCTCCCGGCCGCAATGTACGCAATCGAGCGCGGCGAACGTGTGGTCGTCTCGACCAACACCTTGGCATTGCAGGATCAGCTGTTCAAGAAGGACATCCCCGATATCCAGCAGGCTCTTGTCAGGCTGGGTAAGCCGGAGCCGGTTGCCACCGTCCTCAAAGGTCGGCAGAACTACGTCTGCCTGCGCCGCTGGTTCAACGCGCAGCGCCAGCCCGCCCTGGACTCGGGCGAGGCGGGCCTGAAGGCCAAAGTCAGTCTCTGGCTTGGGGAGACGGAAACGGGAGATCGGGCCGAGCTACACCTCACCCCTGAAGAGGAGGGCAACTGGCGTTTGCTCTCGGCCGAGGAGGACGCCTGCAACGCGGCTCGTTGTGTCTACCAGCAGCGCAACCAATGCTTCCTCTTTCGGGCGCGGCGCAACGCCGACGCGGCCCATCTGGTGGTCGTCAACCACGCGCTCCTGCTCTCAGACACCGTTGCGGGCAGCCGGGTTCTTCCCGAATACGAGCATCTCGTCGTCGACGAGGCTCACCACCTCGAGGATCAGGCGACCGGGCAGTTTGGCGTCAGCCTCGACGAGCGTACGATCTCGGAACGGCTGGACGAGTTGATCCGTACGGAGGGCATTCTGACCGGCGGCACCATTCCCGCCGCGGTGTCTTTCATCAACCGGACCGCAAAGTCTTCACGGGAGAAGCGCCAGGCGGCTGCTACCGGGGACAGGGTCAAGCTGGTGCTGGAACGGGCAAACCAGGCTCGGCAAACGGCCCATCAACTTTTTAGCAGGCTGCGCGAGATCGCCGTGTCGCAGGGGGGAGACGGTGGCTACGATCGCACGGTCCGGATCACTGACGGGTTGCGCCGGTCCGGAGAGTGGACCGAGATCGAGCTGATCTGGGAGTCGCTGGAGCGAGATCTCAACGGCGTCGAGGAGCAGGTCCGCTGGTTCCGCGACGCTCTCGAAGGATTCGACCTCGGCGATTCGCCCGATACAATCCAGCCGGGTTCGCTGGAAGAGTTGACTCAGACACAGCATGAAGAGCTGACGCTGGGTCTGACGGCATCGCTTCGGGATCTGGGGGAACTGGGCGGGATTCTGCTGGCAACGATCGGCCGGCCGGAATCTGGCGCGGTCTATTGGATCGAGCGGAGCCAGATTCAAGATCGGATCAGCCTCAACGCGGCGCCGATCCACGTCGGCGATCTCCTCCAGGACCAACTCTTTGGCCGATTGCGTTCCCTGGTCCTGACCTCGGCCACGATCACGACCGACGGGCAATTCGATTTCGTCGCCAACCGGCTTGGTCTGACGGATGCCGATGAACTCGCGGTTGCCTCCCCGTTCAACTATCGGAAATCGACGCTGCTCTACCTGGCCGACGATATCCCGGAGCCGAATGCACCGGGATACCAGCGCCGGATGCAGGAGACACTGATCGAGCTGTGCGACCAGTCGCGCGGTCGGGCACTGGTGCTCTTCACCTCGCACGCGGCGCTGCAATCGACCTACCGGGCGATCAAGGGTCCGCTGGAGGATCGTGGGATCATCACCCTGGCGCAGCGGACCGATGGCAGTCCCCGCCAACTGATCGAGCGGCTGCGGACCACGCCGAATGTTGTCGTGCTCGGGACCGCGACGTTCTGGGAAGGCGTGGATGTGGTTGGCCCGGCACTAAGCCTGCTGGTGATCACCAAGCTGCCGTTCGCCGTGCCGTCCGATCCTGTCTTCGCGGCCCGCAGCGAGCAGATGGAACAACCGTTCCTCGACTATGCGGTGCCGCAGGCGGTCCTCCGCTTCAAGCAGGGGTTTGGCAGGCTGATTCGTTCCTCGCAAGATCGGGGAGTGTGCGCGGTGCTCGACCGCAGGGTGCTATCGAAGAGGTACGGCTCGTCGTTCGTGCAGTCGCTTCCCGACTGCAGTGAGTACGTCGGTAGCGTCGACGATTTGCCCCGGGTCGCGGCCGACTGGTTGGCCGAGGCCTGACGGTCGAACGGTCTAAAGAACTACAAGAAAGGACGGTCGGGATGGAGAGCATCGATCGAAACCTGGCTCTGGAGTTGGTACGAGTAACGGAGGCTGCGGCCCTGATGGCCGGCCGCTGGATGGGGCGAGGCGACAAGATTGCCGCCGACCAGGCCGCGGTGGACGCGATGCGCAGTGTGCTCGACACCATCCAGATGGAAGGCACGGTCGTCATCGGTGAAGGGACGAAGGACGAGGCGCCGATGCTGTTTATCGGCGAACGGGTGGGCTGCGCGGAACATCCGAAGGTCGATATTGCGGTCGATCCGATCGATGGCACTCGGCTCGTGGCAAATGGCATGCCGAATGCGCTGGTAGTTATGGCGGTGGCCGAGCGCGGCTCGATGCTTGCCTGGCAGGATGTCGCCTATATGGAGAAGATCGCCGTCGGGCCAGAAGCGGCGGGCAGCATCGATATCAATGCAGAAGTTGCCACCAACCTGACCAATATCGCCGCCGCCCTCAAGCGAGAGGTGGGCGATCTGACGGTGGTCATCCTCGATCGCCCCAGGCATGAGGTTCTGATCAACGATGTCCGCGCCGCCGGGGCGCGGATCAAGCTGATTACCGATGGCGATGTCGCCGGTGCTGTGATGGCCGCGATGCCTGGTACCGGGCTCGACGTCATGCTCGGCATCGGCGGGTCGCCAGAGGCAGTCGTGGCGGCGGCCGCTCTGAAGTGTATCGGTGGCGACATGCAGTGCAAGCTCTGGCCGCGCAACGACCACGAGTGGGCGGTTGTCCGTGAGCAGGGAATCGACGTCCAGAAGGTCCTGACGTTGCATGATCTTGTCGCGAGCGACAACGTCTTTTTCGCGGCCACGGGTATCACGGACGGCGAGTTGCTTCGTGGGGTGCACTACACCGGCGCCGGCGCGACGACACAGTCGGTGGTGATGCGCTCCCGAACTGGCACCGTCCGCACGATCGACGCGACGCATGGCCTGGCGAAGCTGCGTGGCTACAAAGCCTTCCCGTTCGACTAGAGCGGCACACATCGGTGGACATACACATCTCCGGGTAGGGGCGCGATTCATGGCGCCGGGTTGCCTACCACGAGCGTTCGCTTCGAGGATGTGGGCGCGATGAATCGCGCCCCTACGCCCCGGGCAAACGCGGCAATTCACCACATACAGCCAACCCACGCCCCGTCGCCGCATCCCCGAACTTGCATCTCGCAGACCTTGATTGAAGATCCATCCGCTAGGATCAGACGTATACATAGTTGAACCCGATCAACAGGTTATGGCGTAGGTGCGAATCTCTTGACTAGCCAAGAGCGATCTCACTTGTAGTCCTGCTATTTTGACACGATGTCGCCTATCAAATAATGCAGTTGCGCCATTGCTGTTGACCGCATGGGATGGTGGTGATACCATCAAGGTGCGTCTCGGCGAACGCATACGCCCCCTGCCCATCGCCGATTCTTCACTTCCCTACACTTGCGGAGTTTGCGAAGCGGCCATATGACCTGTTGTGCCCGGCTTGCGCCCTCCGCGTGTTGTGCGGAGCGTGGCTGGTTGCTGTCGAGGCGCACCGTTGAGCCCCTGTGGCCTGCCGGATCGGACGGACGAACGCCCCGATCCTCTATCGCACCCCACCTTTCCTTTTGAGCCCAATTGCGTTGGCCCGCTGAGTTTCGTGGGCATCGCCGAAAAGTTCTGTGTACCCTGGAGGATGTCGATTGTTCGCTGAGGAAACCTCGACTGTAGAGGCCGTGGAATCAACCGTGGCCGAAAAGCCGGCGCCAAAGCCGCGGGCTTCCCGTTCACGAAAAAGGTCTCGGACACTGCCGCGACCGTCGTGGCGGACGTCGAGCCAACGTCCGGCAGCGCCACCGAGGCGACGAGCCCGACGACCATGCCTGAGTCGTCGGGCGCGCCCGCACTGAACGGCACCATAGGCGTTGAAACTGCCACTGAAGCGCCCGCGGAGCCCAAGCCCGCTCCGAAAAAAGCCCCACCGCGGCGGACGACCAAACCGAAGGCCGAAGTCGCTCCGGCAGTGGCGCCCGCTGACGTGATCGAGATTGTCCCTGCCTCCCCCGACATCTCGGCCGTGGCCGCGCCCGTCATCGAAAGTGTTTCTGATGTCGCCGCGGCCGCTCCTGTGCCGCCATCATTGCCCGAGACAGAGCCGCAGATTCGCATCCCCGAGCCAGAGTCGCTCAACACGGCCGTGCTAGAGCCAGCGGTGGCCCAGGTGGAGGCCATTGGCGCGTTTGGTGAAGCGGCTCCCGTGGCGGATGCAGCTGCCGATGGCTCGCCGTCGATTACTGCCGAGTCCACAACGAGCTACGATCGGCCGCGCCCGCCGCGAAACCCGCAGCGCGACCAGCGCCCGGACCGCAATGATCGGCACGACCGGGGCGAGCGTGGCGACCGCCAGGGCCGCTTCGATAATCGGGGTGACCGGACCGACCGGGGTCCCCGTGGTGGTGATCGCCCGGAACGGGGTAACCGCCTTGAGCGCTCGGATCGCCAGGATCGGCCCGACCGTGGCGACGGATTTGGCAATGGCCGCGAGCGCGGCGGATCGCCGCGCCCCGACGGTCAGGCGAATCGCCCGCCGCGCGCCGCACAGGCGCCGGCTGTGCAGGTTCCTCAACCCAGCAAGAACGGCGGCGCCCCGCACCTGAACGTCTCCGAATTGGACGCCATGCCAGTCGAAGGTCTCTTCGAGTTGGCCCGAGGCTTCGAGATCCAGGGGTACTCCCGGATGAAGAAGCCGGATCTGATCGCCAAGCTGCTGCAAGCCCAGACCGAAGGGGAAGGTGGCCACTTCGGTGACGGCGTGCTGGAGATCAACGAAGAGGGATACGGCTTCCTGCGCGGACCGCGCTTCCTGCCCGGTCCGGACGACATCTACGTCTCTCAGTCTCAGATCCGCCGCTTCGGCCTGCGGACTGGTGACCGGGTGTCCGGTCAGGTTCGTCCCCCGAAGGACAATGAGAAGTTCTTTAGCTTGCTCCGGGTTGAGGCGGTCAACGGCGTCGACCCGGAGGTTGCTCGTCGTCGGCCCAGCTTCGACTCGCTGACCCCGATCTTCCCGCTCGAGCTGATCGACCTGGAGACGCAGCCAAACATCCTCTCGACCCGGCTGCTGAACCTGGTAGCTCCGATCGGCCGCGGGCAGCGCGGACTGATCGTTTCGCCGCCGAAGGCCGGTAAGACGATCCTGCTCAAGTCGATCGCCAACGGCATCTCCGCCAACAACCCAGACATGCACCTGATGGTCTGCCTCATCGGCGAGCGGCCGGAAGAGGTCACCGATATGCGCCGCTCGGTCGAGGGCGAAGTGATCTCCTCGACGTTCGATGAGCCGGTGGAAGACCACACCAAGGTCGCCGAGATGGCGCTCGAGCGGGCGAAGCGCCTGGTCGAAGGGGGCAAGGATGTCACTATCCTGCTCGACTCGATCACCCGTTTGGCTCGGGCCTACAACCTGGCCGTTCCCCCGAGTGGCCGCACGCTCTCCGGCGGTATCGACCCGGTCGCGCTCTACCCGCCGAAGCGGTTCTTCGGCGCCGCCCGCAACATCGAGGGCGGCGGCTCCCTGACGATTGTCTCCACCTGCCTGATCGATACCGGCAGCCGGATGGATGACGTGATCTACGAGGAGTTCAAGGGCACCGGCAACATGGAGCTTCACCTGGACCGCAAGCTCGCCGAGCGCCGAATCTACCCGGCCATCGACGTGCAGCGCTCCGGTACCCGCCGCGAGGAGCTGCTCCTGGACGACTACGCCCTGCGCCAGGTCTGGACCATGCGCCGGATGGTGTCGATGCTGGGCGGCTCAGAAGGCACCGAATTGCTGCTCTCGCGCCTGTCGAAGACGCAGAAGAATGCGGAATTCCTGGAGACGTTGAGTCAGGGGTAAAAACGGACGGGTAGGTCGCAATCTCAATCAGCATGACGTTCGAACGCGGCCGGCGGGAATTCCCGCCGGCCGCGTTACATTGTGGTCAATTGCCCGTCTTTGCGTGGCAACGGACCGGAATTCGACCGCTCACATGTGATACACGATGGTTCTTGCACTTTGCCGGGCGCGGTCGTCATTTCCGGTTAGAATGCGAAATACATCTCATTCCGAGCTACTTGGGTAGGTACGAGGTACTGGCGACCGGGGCTGCTGCCGTATGTGGTTGGGCAGCCGGTCGGTCTGCGGGCCCGTTTTGACGCGGACCGCGCGCGGCCGCGAAAGCACGTGGTCGAGGTGATGGATTCTGACGTGGCCTCGGTGGGGGATGAGCGGCCTGATCCGTTCGGCGACAGCCCCGACTTCGAAAGGTTAGGCGCGGAAGATGAACAGCGAACTTTTCAAGGTTCTTTCGGCGCTCGCGATCTTCGCAACGGCGGTGGCTGTGGGTTCCTGCCGCTGAAACTGGGGACATCAGATAATGGGCGTCGCCTCCTGATTCTGGGCAGCGCGTTCGCCGGCGGGGTGTTCCTTGGGGCTGGACTCATTCACATGATCGGCGACAGTCAGGAGAAGTTCTCAGAGCTCGGTTCTGACGACGAGTATCCCCTGGCCCTGTTGCTGGCCGGCATCGGCTTGTTGATGGTTCTCCTCATCGAGAAGGTTGCCGCGGCTTCGGATGAAGCCACGGCGTCAAGCAACCGGCGACCCTATCTGCTTCTCGCCGTGCTTTCCGTGCACAGTCTGATCGCCGGCACGTCGCTGGGACTAGAAGGAGCGGCTGGCACCTTCGTGGTCATTCTGATAGCAATCCTGGCCCACAAAGGTTTCGCCGCCTTCTCGCTTGGGGTGAGCTTTGTTCAAGCAAAGTTGTCACCGACACAGTATCGGCGCCTTCTGTTGTTCTTCTCGCTCACGACTCCGCTAGGGGTCATTCTTGGCACGATTGCGGCAAGTGCCTTACATGGTCGTACAGCGACGCGATTCGAAGCGGTCTTCGATGGGCTTGCGGCGGGCACCTTCCTGTACGTTGCGACGTTGGACCTCATCAGCGAAACGTTTGAGGATCTGGCGTTACGCTGGGGCAAGTTCTTCTCATTGGGCGCTGGCTTCTCACTGATGGCGCTGATTGCTATCTGGTCCTGAGTCGCGCTGGGCTTGAGCATCGTGCGCGGCTTGCCGCGCACGATGCTCGGCACCGAAAAGCGTCCTCTCGGACGGTTGCCGTACCTGGTGATCGTGGGCCAATAGGAACCCGGGGTTGAAACCCCGGGCTGAGCCCGACGAAGCCCTTCCAGGGCTGTGAAAGAAGACGCGTGCCCGGACGGTTCCAAAGCGCTCAAGCCTTCGGTAGACCTTGGCGCTTGCTAATCCTTAAGCGGTACGTGAGTCGCGGCAATTCCTGGAACGTTCCCATCGATCTCGTCCATGTGGATATAGGTCTTGTCGTGCGCGGTCGATGCACCGCCGTGCGTTCCGTCCGCGGTGATCGCGACGATGTTCATCTCGCTTGCGTACGGATCGTCGAGGGAGCGAAGGTCGATCAGCGCCTGGCGCAGCGCCTCCTCCAGTGACATGCCAAAGCGGAGGAACGTCACTACCGAGTGGGCGGTGCAGCACCTGATGGCCATCTCGCCACGGCCGGTACAGGCGGCGGCGCCCCATCGATCGTCGGCGTAGTTGCCGGCGCCGATCACCGGGGAGTCTCCCAGGCGGCCGGGATACTTCCATGCCCACCCCGACGTGCTTACGCCGCATGCGATCAAGCCATCGCGGTCGCGCGCGATGACGTTCACCGTTCCGTGTGGCGGTTCGGGGAACTGCGGATCGCTTGTCACGGCCCCGACCATCTCGCGGACACGGTTGATGTAGGCGCCTTTCGCGCTCTCTTCGTCGATCCGCCCCCGCCAGATGTTTTCGGCTTCTGGTGTGAGGAGGTCCACTGCTGGGAGTCCAACTTCGGCGGCGAGTCGGGCTGTGCCCGGCCCGGCAATCATGGCGTGGGGGAGGTCGTCCATGACGCGGCGCGCGAGTTCGATCGCGTCCTGGTATCCCTGGAGCGCGCCGACAGCGCCGGAACGCAGGCCGCGGCCGATCATGATGCTCGCGTCGAGTTCGACATCGCCATCCAGATTCGGCAGGCCGGAGTATCCGACGCTGTGATCGCTCGGATTCGCTTCGACGAATTTAATCGTGGCGATGACGGCGTCGGCCGCACTTCCTCCACCTCGCAGCACCTCGATCCCCGCGACGATGCCTACATTTGCGTTGCTGCTGGCGACGATCTGCCCTGACACTCGACGATCCTCCATTGGGTTGTTGCTTACGACAACGCGCGAGTGATTTCATCACTGGAGAACTCAGGCAACAGCACGACGTTGCCCGATGCCCGCCGGAGCAACGCTCCAGGTTCCGCGGTTACAACGCCGATGTTGCTGACGGCAATTCCGTGTGAAATGGCCGTGTCCACAATGTTGTGTACGGCGTCAGGGGACGCAGTGGCCAGGAGGCTGCCGGAAGCGAGCAGGCCGAGCGGGTCAAGTCCCAGACACGCCGCTATGGCCCGCGTCTCAGGCAGGATGGGGATCGCCGCTTCGTCAAGCAGCACCCCGTATCCGGCCGCACTCGCCAGTTCCTGAGCCGCCGTTGCCAATCCTCCCTCCGTCGGATCATGCAATGCTGTGATGCCACCGGCCTTCAGCAGGATTTGCGCGTCCTGCGCGATCGAGATGCCCGGGTGCCGGAGCAAGTTCGCGGCCCGGTCGACCAGATCCTGGCCAAGCGTTGGGACGAGTTGTCCGGGCAGCTCGCGAGCGAGAAGCGCCGTACCTTCGATCGCGATGCCTTTGGTGAGCAGAACCCGGTCGCCGACATGGGCGCCTCCCGGCTTGAGGAGGCTGCCTGTCGTGACGGTCCCCAGCAAGGTGCCGATCAGGACCGGCCAGTTGACCGCCGGGGTGATCTCGGTGTGGCCGCCCACGAGCGAGATATCACGGGCAGCGCAGATCTCGGAGAGCTCGCGGAACTGGAGTTCGACATCCGCTTCGGAGGTACCACCTTGTGGGAGCAGGGCGGTGACGAGCAGCCAGCGTGGCGTCGCGCCGAGGCAGGCGAGGTCATTTGAATTCACGTCGACGAGGTAAGACGCGGCCTCGGTCGAGGCGAATGTGATCGGATCGGTCTTGGCCGCGACCAGGGCGCCGTCTGGCTGAATGACGGCGGCATCACGGCCCCTCCCGGGACCGACGACAACGGAGGAGTCTGGTCTGCTGGCATAGGTTGCCACCAACCTGTTCAGCAGCGCTCCCGGAAGTTTGCCTGGTGGAAGAAATACCCGATCTTGAGGTGAATCCGTGGCCGAATCGTCTCTTTTTTCAGTCACGCTCGCACCCAGGCCGGGAGGTTCGACATATAGGTCGGACTCGGGAATCCAAACACCCTCACACTCGCGGTCGCTCATGGAGCCTTATAGCACCACAGGACGCATTGTGAGGCTCGCACAGGGGCATTGCATTGTGGAAGATGGAGAGACAAGGCCTATCGCGCATTCTCGTCCACATCGTCCCAGGGATCTTCGCCAGTGCTTGTCGATGCCAGGCGGCTGACGCGTAGTTCGGCGCTGGCAAGATCTGATTCGCACCGCTCCGCCAGCTTGACGCCCAGCTCATAGCAGGTCAGTGCCTCTTCGAGGCGGAGCTGGCCGCGCTCCAGGCATGCCACCACCGCTTCGAGGGCATCGGACACCTCTTCAAAGGTGCCGCGCTCGAGCGCGGTCCGCCATGACGCAAGGTCGTCTGCAAGTTGGTTGGTCATCCGGACGTGTCCGTGATCGTGGCGGTGAAACTTCCGCTCGCCAGTCGTGCCGAGACCGCCTGGCCCGCGGCGACTTGAGCCGTTGAGGTCAATGGGAGCCTAGTTGCATTGTCGTAGACAACGGCGTAGCCCCGCTTGAGCACGCTCTGTGGTTCGAGCGCGCGGAGCAGGGCAGCCTGAGAGAGCAGCCCGGCACGATAGCCGCGAATCAATTCATGTTGTCGTCTGTCCAGGCGACGACGAAGCTCCGTGACCGCGCGCCGCTCTGTTGCTATGCTCAAGCGGGGATCAGTTTGGGCCAGCCGATGCCGGAGCGCGACCGTCCGTTCCGCGGCCATATTCACGTCGCGAGCGATTTCGAGATCGAGGCGCGACCGAGCCTCCTCTAGCCGTAGGCGAATCTCGGCGACATCCGGGACGCAGAGTTCGGCGGCGGCTGACGGTGTCGGAGCACGCAGATCGGCAACCCAGTCGACGATCGTCCAGTCGGTTTCGTGGCCCACACCGGTAACGACCGGCACCCGGCAAGCGAAGACGGTCCGGGCGACGTACTCATCGTTGAACGCCGCCAGGTCTTCGGCCGATCCTCCGCCCCGGGCCAGGATGATGACCTCGACCCGATCGATGTCCTGCAGCTCGTAGAGCGCGTTCGCGATCGCCTCCGGGGCGGCGTCGCCCTGGACGGTCGCTGGAGCGAGGATCACTTCCACGAAGGGGTAGCGGCGGCGAAGGACGTTCTGGATGTCGTGCCAGACCGCGCCGTCTGGCGACGTGACGACGCCGATTGTCCTGGGGCGTTCTGGCAGTGGCCGCTTGCGCGCCGGATCGAACAGGCCGTCAGCTTCGAGCCGCTGGCGGAGGTGTTCGAACTCAAGGGCCAGCAAGCCGATTCCGGCCGGTTGGACGACATCGGCGTAGAGCTGGATCGTCCCATCGCGCGGGTAGAGCGAGATACCACCGTGCACGGCCGCCTGCTGGCCGGGCTCAGGCAGCGATCGCTGGCGAACGGCCTGCGCCTTGAACAGGACGCACTTCAGTTGGGCGTCAACATCCTTGAGCGTGAAGTAGATGTGTCCAGATTGCGCGTGGAAGACGTTCGAGACCTCGCCTTCAACCCAGATGTCCGACAGCACCGCGTCTTGTTCGAGGAGATCGCGCACGTACGCGGTCAGGATGGCGACCGGGACGACCTGGGATGTCACCGCCGCCTAGCTTCCGCTCGCGACGACGGTGACCATTCCACCCCGGGTGGGATCTAACCGCACGATGGGGGAGCCGTACTCGACCGCCTGACCGTTTTCGATGAGCACGGCCGTGACGAGGCCGGCCCGGTCGGCGGCGATCTCGTTCATGATCTTCATCGCTTCGATGATTCCGACCGTCTGGCCGACTTCCACGTGGTCGCCCACCTTCACGTAGGGCGGAGCGCCCGGTGTCGGCGAGGAGTAGAACGTTCCCACCATCGGGGCGGTGATGTGCTGCTCGTGGCTGGGCGGGGCGGAATCGATGACCACCTCAGTCAGCGTGGTTGCTGGCGCTGTCGCGACCGAAACCGGCGCGGCAACGACTGATCCGGAGCGCAGCCGGATCGATACTTTGCCAAAGGAGACATCGAGCTCGTTGATGTTGCCCGCGCGCATGATATCCACGAGCGTGCGAACGGAAGAAACGATCGTGCTTGCATCGGGCACATGCCGCTCCGGCGTGCCCGGTTCGCCGCCGCGCTTCATTCCGTCGTGGAGGCTCGCTTCATCACTCATGCTAGGTCACCCGCTCGACGTAGGCGCCGGTCCGCGTATCGACCTTGAGCACATCGCCCTCGTTCACGAAGAGGGGCACATTGACGACCAGCCCTGTCTCAAGGGTGGCGGGCTTGGTCGCGCCTGAGGCGGTATCTCCCTTGAGGCCGGGATCGGTCTGCGCAACCCGGAGATTGACGGCGGTTGGGAGCTCAATGTCGATCGGCTCGCCGTCATAGGTGAGAAGATCGACGACATCCTGCTCCTTGATGTAGGAGATGACCTCGTTGACAGTCGACTGGCCCAGTTCGAATTGCTCGAAGGTCTCGGTGTCCATGAAGTGGTACTGATCGCCCTCGGCGTAGAGGAACTGCACGTGTTGCCGCTCCAGCCGCACCGAGACGAACTTGGCGCCGGCCTGCACGGTGTGCGTCGTCGTGGAACCCGTGCGGAGATCCCGCAGCGTCATGCGCAACTGCGCGGAGCCGCGGCCCTGCTTGTTGTGGGAAAAGTCGATGACTTTGACCAAGCGACCATCGAGGTCGATTGTCGAGCCTTTCCGAATATCACCGGTATCAATCATCGCAACTACTGCTCCTCGTTCCGGGCGAGCCGGACATGCCGGACAAGCCGGTACCTCTGAGTTGGTGCAATTCCCCGGCGCGCTGCCGTGCCGGTTGCCGGATTAGAGAAACGATGCCTTCGGTGCGTGGGTGATGACGCGGAGGCCATCGGCTTCAACGATTCCGACATCCTCGATGCGCACCCCGCCCCAGCCTGGAATGTACAAACCCGGCTCGACGGTCATCACCTCGCCGCCGGCGAAGGTGTCCAATGCTCCGGGCGCCATCATGGGTTGCTCGTGCACGTTGTACCCCACCGCGTGCCCGAGTCCGTGGATAAGGTACTCCGCCAGGCCAGCATCGGCAAACGCGGCCCGAGCGGCGGAATCCGGCGCCTCCCAGGTTGCACCGGTGCGGATCGCGGCAATGCCCGCCGTTTGAGCAGACTCGACCGCGGCGTAGATCTCGCGCAGGCGTGGGGTCGGCTCGCCGGCCCAGATCGTTCGTGTCAGGTCGCCGTGGTAGCCGTCGAGCATGGCGCCCATGTCGATAATGACCGGTTCGCCCGCTTCAATTGGGCGATCGCCGGGATCGTGATGCGGATGAGCGGCGTGGGGACCGGCAGCGACGATCGTCGGGAAGGATGGCCCTTCCGAGCCGTGTGCCTCGAGTTCGGCGTCGATGCGGTTGGCGAGCTCACGCTCGGTCGTACCCGCGGTCAGGCCGACCGTCGCCGTGGTGAAGGCGTCGTCGCCAATCTTGGCGATACGCTCGTAGAGCGTGAGTTCCGCCGCATCTTTTTGGCGGCGCATGACGACGATCGTGTCGCCAATGCCCACCAGTTCCGCGCCGCCGTCGAGCGACGTGAGGACATCGCGGTGGAAGGCGACGGTCATCGCCCCTTCTTCGAAGCCGACACGCTTCCAGCCCCGGGCCGCGATCTCCTTGGCGACGGCGCGCGGCCACGGCCGATCCCACGTGTCGGCTTCGAAGCCGCGCGACTCGACCTCGGCCTTCGCCCAGTCGAGGTTGGTTCTGCCTGTGAGCAGACGAGCATCGCGCGCGTCGATGAAGCAGGCACCGACCACGGAGTCGGGGAGCTCCTCCCGGGCGGTGTACCCGGTCAGGTACCGGCGGTTGGCCGGATGGGTGACGACCAATCCGTCCAGTCCACGCTCCGCGATGATCGTGCGAACCCGCTCCAGGCGCTGATTCATGCCGTTGCTTACTCCTCCCCGGCCGGGGGTGTCGTCGCCCGCCGGGCGATCAGATATTGCAGGGCGAGATGGTACCCGACCGCGCCCAGTCCCGCGATTTGGCCGGTCGCGATGGGGGCAACGAAGGAGTGATGCCGGAACTCTTCCCGGGCATGGATGTTCGTCAGGTGGACCTCGATCACAGGGCAGGTGACTGCCGCCAGGGCGTCGCGCAGGGCCACGCTGGTGTGGGTTAGGCCGCCGGGGTTGATGATGATCCCTTCCGCGACGCGTCCCCGCTCCTGGATCGTGTCGATGAGCGCCCCTTCGTGGTTTGACTGGAATGCTTCGATCGTGATCGGCGGCGTTGCCGCGGCGGCGAGGGCGCGCAGGCTGGATTCGACGTCAGGGAGTGTCGTGCTCCCGTAGAGATGCGGCTCCCGCGTGCCAAGCATGTTCAAATTTGGTCCATTGAGGACCAGGATGAATGGCTCAGATACACTCATTTGTCGCTCCCGAGGTCTGAAGTTCAGATCTCGCCGCTAGGACATGCTGCCCGCAAACCCCACCGGCGTATCGCTTATTGCCAGGGCGGGGACATAGGTGCTGATCGGGTAGGACTGGTTTGTCCCTTCGGGAGTCACCGTTCCGGTGAACACGAAGATCGGCACAAGGAACTGGCCACTACCGGGAGGACCGGCCGTTGTGTACGCCAAATCGATCGTCGTATAGGTGACCAGACCGGATACGACGCTCCCTTGCTGGATGCCGGAACCTTCGAGTCCGACCTCGACATAACCCTGGCCGGACTCCACCTGGCGCCAGGCATCTTCCGCCGGCCGCAACAGATATTGATCCGATCGCTGGATCGAGGCCCATCGCGAGGCGACCTCGAGGACGGCCCCGCCACGCCCGACTGACACCGTGATACTCGGGTAAGCCGAAAGCAACTTCGATGGTTCGACTGGCGTGAACACGATCACGATCCGACCAGCGCCGTCGTCGCGGCTGACGACCTTCCCTTCTCCCAGATCTGGCTGGATGAGTGTGGAGGTGCGGAGCCATTCCCGGGCGATCTCGATCGCCGCGGCGTCTTCCGGGAGATCGCCCTCACCCGGCTGGTTTGGCGAAAGGTACTGGACTAGGCTTGGCGTGACGAAGAGTTCGCCGTTGCCGGAGGCCGAGAAGGTGCCATTCCCGCGGTCCTCGACCGCACCGCTAATGCCCAGAGCAGCGGCAAGCGCGCCGGCCGATTCGACGGTAAAGGCCGGGACATCGAGCCGGTAGACGGGCGCCTCCGCCGCGACCGAGGCGAGGTCGGCCGTCAGGCTCGCTTCCAAGTTGAACGAGAACCCCTGGACGTTCGTGCTCGGGATATCGGCGGCAGGCAGTGCCGCCGTGATCTCGGGCGACTCAGCGTCGACGACTTCTCCCGACGGCGACGGGGTGCCTTCCTGCCCCGCGGCTTCGGCAGTGGCCCGTTCAAGCAGGGCCGCGGCAGTGGCGAGAAGCTCGTCTCCTGTCGGAGCATCGACGCATGGTACGGGCGTTGGCGATGCCGCCGCGGTGGCGTTCGGCTCGGCGTCGTCGCCAACGATACGGTCGATGCGGTCGGAGCCGGAGCCATCGGCCGCCGGTGTCGAGTCCGTCGCCTCTGGTGACGCCGCCGGCGTGATCACGTCACAGGTCGGGTTGGTGCCATCGTCTTGCCGGGAGGACGCCGGCGCCGAGCGGACGCTCAAGACCGCGATCAGCAGCAGCGCCAGAGCGATCGTGACAACGGATCCCGCCGCGCCGAGTCGACGCGCAGGGGTCCGTGGTTGGTGGTTCTGCGACGAAGTAAGCAAACCGTGATTTCCCTCCTGATTGTTGCGGACGGCACTCGCGCCTTGGCGCCGGGTCGGGAGAGCCGACCCGGCGCGGGCAGCGTCGTGACGCACCGAGGAGGGTATGGTGCCACAGGAGGAACCGGTTGGGCAGCCTCGACGGTGTCAGTTCAGGACCGGGTCGAACTCAATGATGCGGCGCAGCTCGACGATTTGGTCGCGGATCAGGGCGGCCTTTTTCGAACTCCAGATCCTTCGCGGCCGTCTTCATCTGGAACTCGAGATCCTTGACCATCCGCGCCAACTCGTCCTTCGGTAGCTCGGCGATGATGCCCGCTTTGGCTCCGCCGCCGTCTGTCCGGTATGCCGCCTCTTCCTCGGCAACCTGGCGGACACGCTCGGTCAGATCGCGGATCTCCTTGATGATGCCGCGCGGCGTGATGTTGTTCTGGTCGTTGTGGGCGACCTGGATTGCGCGGCGGCGATAGGTCTCGTCGATCGCGGCCCGCATCGAGCGGGTCATCACATCGCCGTACATGATGACCTGACCATCAACGTGGCGGGCGGCCCGCCCGATCGTCTGGATCAGCGATCCCTCCGAGCGGAGGAACCCTTCCTTATCGGCATCCAGGATAGCCACGAGGGACACCTCGGGCAGGTCGAGACCTTCTCGGAGGAGATTGATGCCCACGACCACATCGTAGATGCCGAGACGTAGGTCGCGGAGGATTTCGATCCGCTCCATCGTGTCGATCTCTGAGTGGAGGTAATGCGTGCGGACACCGCTCTCCTTGAGGTAGTCGGCCAGGTCTTCGGCCATTCGCTTCGTCAAAGTGGTGACAAGCACGCGCTCGCCCCTGCCCACACGCTGGTTGATCTCGCCCAACAGGTCGTCGATCTGGCCCTTGGTCGGGCGGACGCTGATGGCGGGATCGATCAGGCCGGTCGGGCGAATCACCTGCTCGACAACGTTGGTCGCGTGCTCACCTTCGTACGGTCCTGGGGTCGCGGAGACGAAGATGACCTGGGAGAACATCTGCTCGAACTCGGCGAAGGTCAGCGGCCGGTTGTCGCGGGCAGACGGCAGGCGGAAGCCATGCTCGACCAAGACGTCCTTGCGGGCCCGGTCACCGGAGTACATGCCCCGGACCTGGGGCAAGGAGATGTGGGACTCATCGACGATCATCAGGAAATCGTCGGGGAAGTAGTCCATCAGGGTGCTGGGCTGCTCGCCCGGGCGACGGCGGGAGAGGTGCATCGAGTAGTTCTCGATGCCGGCGCAGTAACCCGCCTCCTGCATCATCTCCAGATCGTAGTTGGTGCGCTGGCGCAGCCGGGCCGCCTCGAGGATCTTGCCGGCGTGCTCCAGTTCCTTCAGGCGCTCGTCCAGCTCTTGCTGGATGTCCTTGATCGCGACCGCCATCTTGTCGGCGGTGGTCACGAAGTGCTTGGCCGGGTAGATCGCCACATCGTCGCGCTCGGCCAGGATCTCACCGGTAAGCGGATCGACATCGACGATGCGCTCAACCTCATCGCCGAAGAATTCGATCCGGACGGCGATCTCCTCGTAGGCCGGGAAGACCTCAAGGGTGTCGCCTCGGACCCGAAAGGTACCTCGGGTCAGGGTCATGTCATTGCGGTCGTACTGGATGTCGATCAACTGGCGGAGGATCTTGTCGCGCCGGAATGAGCCACCTCGGCGCATGCTGACCATCGTTTCGGCGTACTCAGCTGGAGAGCCGAGGCCGTAGATGCAGGAGACTGAGGCGACGATGATGACGTCGCGGCGGGTGAGAAGGGCGCGGGTGGCAGCGTGGCGGAGCTTGTCGATCTCCTCGTTAATCTGCGCGTCCTTCTCGATGAAAGTGTCGGTGCGAGCGACATAGGCTTCCGGCTGGTAGTAGTCGTAGTAGGAGACGAAGTACTCGACCGCGTTTTGGGGGAAGAATTCCTGGAACTCGGAGTAGAGCTGCGCGGCGAGAGTCTTGTTGTGTGCAAGCACCAAGGTTGGACGATTGACTCGCTCGATCACATTGGCCATCGAGAAGGTCTTGCCGGAGCCAGTGACTCCCAGCAGGGTCTGGAACTTGTGACCCTCTTCGAGGCCGCTGACAAGGCCTTCGATCGCCTTGGGTTGATCACCGGTCGGGCGGAGATCGGAGATGATATTGAAGTCGGGCATGGATTCTCCGAGGTCGGGTGGTATCGGGAATAGGTGGCGGGAAAGGCGTGGGGCAACCCACGAATTATACCTTGCGGGGGCATTCGAGGCCGGATTTTGGGGTTGACGTGACGTGCAATTTGACCCTGGCCTGAGACGCAACAGCGGCCGTTCAGGCGCTAACGTGATGATTATGGAACGTAGGTACGGGAAGCGTGTGAGGTTCGGACAGCAACGCGTTCCCGGCGCGTTCCACTTCCATCAGTACATCAAGCTCCTTCCGATGCTCGATCTTCGCCTCGTCGAGCGTGAAGCCGAGGCCGGGCGCGATTGGGAGGGCAATCGAGCCGTTCTCAGGCGCCATGACCTCTCGATGGAACCATTGTTTAGGCGGCTGATGGAGGATCAGATACTCGGCCATTGGGCAGACCGACGGCGGTTGCGCGGCGATCGTGTGAATCGCGGCGTGGATCGAATGGCCATGGGGGATGACTTGGCGGCCCCACGCTGAGGCGAGTGTGCAGATCTTGACTAACTCGCTTATCCCGCCACACCAGTCGGGATCGGCCTGAAGCACGTCGACCGCGTCGGCTTGGAGAAGCTGGAAAAACCCCAGCGGGTGTACTCGTGTTCGCCGGTGGCGATCGGTACAGCAGTCGACCGGCGGATGGCTGCGAAGTCGCTAATTCGATCGGGCGGCACTGGCTCTTCCATCCAGCGCGGACGGTACTCTGCTATCCGTTCCAGAAGCCGGATCGTGTAGGTTGCGTCCCATCCCATCCAGGCGTCAAACATGATCTCGATGTTCGGTCCGACCGCCTCGCGCACCGTCCGCGCCAGGGCGACGTTGCGTTCCATCCCCTCGAGGCCATCGGTTGGTCCGTACCGGAAGAACCACTTCTGGGCCCCAAAGCCTTGAGCAACGGCCCATTGCGCACGCTCCCGTACAAGCTCCGGATCAAGCGAATGCCCGAGCATGGACGAGTAGCAGGCGATCCGTTCCCGAGTCGGGCCGCCGAGCAGGCGGTAGACCGGCAATTCGAGCGCCTTGCCGCGCAGATCCCAGAGGGCGCAATCGACCGCGCTGATCGCCATCATCTCGTGGCCCTTGCGGGCGTGGCGATCCTGGCGATAGAGGATGTCCCAGAGAAGTTCCCCGGCAAGCGGATCCCTGCCGATGAGATGAGGGGCAAGTTTGATCTGGATGAGCGGCGCCGTCTCGTCGAAGATCGGACCGAAAACACCCGTTAGACCGTCATCGGATTCGATCTCGACGTAGCACCCCGAGATCTCTCGTCGTGCGGGCGACGACTGCGGGCTGCGCCGGGCGAACTCTGGGTAGCTGTCGAGCATCCCGACCTGGCGTTCCGCGGTGGACGGCATCTCTGCCGTCCCGGACACCTTGAAACAGCGGACCGAGGTGATCTTCATTCGATTTCCCTCTTCGATCTGGTCGCGGCTGTTCGAGCCTGGAGAGCCTATCAGGGTAGAGCGCAGTCCGGACCGACGTCATTGCCCAATGGGATGATCCAATCTGCTGGCGCCAGTGAATAGCTCACCGCCGCGAGGTCGACGGTCGGATCGATGAGCATTTGGGTGGGACGGTCATTCAGGGCGGCCAGCGCGCAGACCCGGACCTCGACGTGTCCGTTGTCGCTGCTCGCAACCTCAGTCGCGAGATAGTGACTGAACTGGAGAATCATGTCGGGATGGAACGCCATTTTCGACACCTGGAGGGGAGTCAGATAGTGGTGCGGATCGATCTCCTCAGTCGTACCAGTAGTGGGATAGGTGACGAAGAAGCGAATCTCACCAGTTTTCGATCGAAGTTTCATATGCCAGGAGAACCGGTGACCCTCTTCCGTCCAATTGACGTTGCCGGGGTAAGCGAGATGGCGCAACGGCACGGCGATCTGAACGGCGAAATAGACCGCCACGGCCCCGGCGAGGAGGAAACGACAAGGGGAAACGTGCCGCAATGGGCCTGAATCAACGGAGGGGCCGAACTCGATCGGCTGGGGCGCCTGAGCGGATCCGGCATGGCGGCTTGGCAGGAGGGAGCGCGGCAGGTCGGGCGGAAAGAAGAGGACAGTCGCGGCAATCATGAACCACGGAAAAATGCCGATCTGGAAGAGACCGGCGTTGATCAGGTGAAAGGTGACGAGGAGGACAACAGCAGCCAGACGCGTTGGACGCCAGAGCAAGAGGGGCACGACAAACAGATCGAGAAGCAGCCCACCGTAAGTGAAAAGATTGACCATCCATTCGGTGTCAAACCAGCGGCCGATCAGCGGGAAATCCTGCTCAGCGGCGAGCCACATCCGCATCGGCTCGCCACGCAACCAGTCGCCGTTGAGTTTCGCGATCCCGCCGAAGACGTAGACAATCGCCAGTTGACCCCGGAGGAGCCAGATTGCCCAGGCTGGAGCGGATTCCGCCCGAATCGAGGGCCGGCGACTGGCATCAACGGAGCAGGCGTTGCCGGCGGGAATGAAGATCAGCAGGAAGCTGAGCAGGCAGATGAGATAGAAGTGGTTGAGGTAATACGTCTTCTCCATGAGGAAGACGTAAGTGAAGCCGAGGCAGAACACGGCCGCGCTGAGCCGGTAGAAGCAACCGAGCAAGATGCCGAGAGCGGCGGCGGCCAGAACCCAGAAGTGGACATACATCCCGATGCCGGGCCACGGCCGGATCCACTCGAATCCGACGAATGGAAAGTGGACTGTTGGCTCGATGAAATCGGTCGCGATCAGATATGAGTTGAGATAGCCAAACATCTCGACGAGCATGATCGCCCCGAACGCGATCCGGAACGTCACGATGGACGCGATATCGACCGGAACAAATAGGCGGAGGACAGCCGATTCCAAGGCGAGGCGAACGGTCGCGCGCTCTGCGGATCGCCCGGTGAGTGGAGTAGCCACGCTGGTTGGACGGGCAGGCAAGTGCATCCTGTCCTCGGGGCGTGCTGACATGCGGCGAGAGTTGATGAGACACGCGCGGAACAGGTGATTTGGTAGCATCTCGTTTCAACAGCGTTGGGTCATCGATCGAGGAGAAAGAGTAGCGCCCGTGCTCACAGACTACATCACCGCCGCAATGCGTCGCGCCCACTACGAATTACTTCCCGACGGCGAGGGCATCTACGCCGAGATCCCCGGTTTGTCCGGCGTGTGGGCCAACGGTGAGACCGTCGAGGAGACCAGGGAGGACCTCCGGGTGGCGCTTGAGGGCTGGATTGCCCTGGCGCTTTCCCGCAATGTGCCGATTCCAGACCTCGACGGCGTAAGCATCGCGCCAGCGCTTGCTTCCTAATGCCCACGTTCGGTCCGGTTAGTCACCGCGAGTTGATCGCCGGGTTGCGGAGATTGGGATGGGACGGGCCGTTCGTCGGGGGAGGCCAGCATCCTCAGTTCATGGCCAAAGGCGATCGACAGTTGCGTTTGCCCAATCCCCACCGAGGAGACATCGGCGTCAACTTGCTGGGCCGCATCCTCGCTCAGGCGGGCATCAGCCGAGATGAATGGGACGGCGCATAGCTAGACGTCGATGCGGAAGAATTCGGCATCCTCGCTGGCAAGCCCAAGGATCGCGTCGATGTGCCGTACCGCCCAGCGTTGACCGGGCCACAAAAGACGGGCGGTCGCCTCGTCCCGTTCGCACCAGGCTGAGTCACATAGCTCTTCGCCGAGGACGATGCTGGGCCGCTGCGGCACGGCGAAGGCGAAGACCGGTGCCAGGATGATCGAGTCGGTGTGGTGATCGTAGAACTGATTGATGTAGTCGGCGGAGTAGGCCTCCAGGGCAGTCATTCCGGTTTCTTTCTCCATGGCGCGCCTGGCGGCATCGACCGCCGTCTCGCCAGGGAGGATCTTGGCGTGGATGCTCTGCCAGGTGTTGCCGAGCGGGAGGTCTGGGCGGCGCAGCAAGAGGAGAAATTGAAGGCGGGCGTTCACCCGGCGGAAGATGTACGCATCGACCATGTTGGAGACGAGCTGGGGCATGGAAAGACTCCTCCGGAGCCGGGAGGGCCATCCAGCCGGACCGCTGCGGGTCGAGTCCGTGGCAGACGACGCCAAAACCGAGCGCGAGTACACGGGGCATCTGTGGCGCGATGAGGCGGGGGAACCGATGCATCGCCGGGCGCGAATAATAGGTCGTTGGACCTGGATTGAAAACCGCGAGCTGTACCGCGGCCGTACGCCAGCCTTCGTCTCGCTATGCCTGCCTACCACGGTAGACCGCTGTCCGCAGTTCCCTGGCGTACGCCTCAAGCTCGGGCATGTCCACCGCCGCGGCATCGGCAATCGCCCGCTCGATGTCATAGGGTACGCGCACGATCGTGACGGATATCGGCCCAGCAATGTCGCCCGATTCGCCTTCCAGTACCGCATAGCACGCCAATGGCATGTCCAGCGGGTTACCGACGCTCCCGGCGTTGAATAGCATGCGGTGGCGCCAGGAGCGAATGAAGGCGGTGTGGATGTCGCCGTATCCGACGACGTCCGGCGTCGATTCATAGCCCGTGAAGTCGGTGTTTTCGAACATCGACTCTAATTTCTCGATCGGATCGGTCTGATAGATCCTGTGGTAGACACCTCGAGGTGAGGCGTGCATGAGCCGCACCTGATGGCCGCTCAGGCTCAAGTCGACGCAAACGGGCAGGGAGGCGAGATACGCCAACCGATCCGGCCCAAGGCGTTCCTGGTGCCAGCGGAAGGTCGGGCCAGGATCGGGCACCGTCACCATGCTGTCGTCCCAGTTGCCTTGAATGACCGCTTCGCACCTGGAGGCGCAGATATCGACAGCCCGGTCGGAGTCGGGTCCTTTCCCAACCAGGTCGCCGAGGCAGATGATCCGGCTGATCTTGCGATGCTCGACATCGTCCAGGACCGCATCCAGGGCGGACATATTGCCATGGATGTCGGAGATCAGGGCAATGCGGTCCAACGGGTAAGGAACCCCTTTGGCGTCAGAGGCGGATCAGACTCGGATACTAGATTCGCGGCGGCTTGCGGAAGCGGTCGCGCAGGTGCTCAAACCAGGCGGGCTGACCGCTCGAGCCAGGCGGACGAAAAGTAGTATCGATGTCGTGGCCGCGCCATCGCTTCGGGGTCGATGATTGCGGGCCGTTTCGATACCGATCCACGACCGGCAGGAAGAGCACGATCACGCTGAGGACCGCGAGGATGGTCGCAAGCAGCGGTGAAGCATCGCGCAAGAGGTACGAGAGCAGGCCCAGGATCGCGAAGCCGAAGATCCCGCTGAATGCTCCTAGGCGCGATGGCAGCGAGAGCGCCTCGTTGCGCCACTGCCGGGTGCGCTCGCGGCGCTCCTGCGCGACCTTGCGGCGAACGTGATCGCTCATCGAAACGGGAGTATCAGTCCTCTGCAAGATTTCGAGGACCTCGTCCTCGAGGCGGGTGCGCGGTTTGCCCTCAGGGCGGTCTTTGTCCTCGGGCTGCTCGGGAAACTGTCTGATGGTCATCGCTGGTGCTCCTCACGCTGCGTTGACCTTACCACGCTGGGAGGGTCGCGAACTCCGGCGGACCAACCGGCCTGTCGCTGACAAGGCCGGCATCTCGGATGGAATCAGCCGGCCGCAATCTCGGAGACTGCAGCGATCGCGGCATCGATCTCCTCCTCGGTCGTAAACGGACCGGGGCTGAAGCGCACGGTTCCCTGAGGAAAGGCGCCGATTGTGCGACAGGCGTCCGGAGCGCAATGGAGGCCGGTGCGGCAGGCGATCTCAAACGACTGGTCGAGGATCGCGCCGATCTCGGCCGGGTCCCAGCCATCGATGGTGAAGGAGACCACTGCCGCCTGGGTCTCCGCGGGAGCGCCGCCTGGCCGGTACAGCTTGACCCCTGAAACTCCCTCTAGACCAGCGATCAGGCGAGCGGTGAACTGGCCCTCACGGTCTCTGATCTGATCGATCCCCTCCGCGCTCACCCAGCGAATACCCGCGCCAAGGGCAGCGACGCCAACCGTGTTGAGCGTGCCGCTCTCGTAGCGCCATGGCAGATCGTCCGGTTGATGATCATCTTCGGACCGCAATCCCGTGCCACCGGCCCGGAGCGGAGAAAGGGTACTAGGCTCGACCCTGGGGCCAATGTAGAGCCCGCCGGTGCCGGGAGGGCCCAGGAGGCCCTTGTGCCCCGGAAATGCCAGTAGATCGACTCCCAGGGCCTCGACATCAACCGGCAGTGCGCCGACAGTCTGCGCACCATCCACCAGGAGCAACACGCCGCGCTCTTGCGCGATCCGCGCGATCTCAGCGACAGGCTGGATCGCGCCTGTGACGTTCGAGGCATGCGTCATGGCGATCAGGCGAGTGTTGGGCCGGATGGCGTTGGCAATGTCTTCCGGCTGGACGACGCCGTTCGACGCTACAGGCGACCTTCGTAACCTCTGCCCCGGCATCGGCGGCGAGAGAAAGGGGCCGGCTAACCGAGTTGTGCTCCATCGTGGTCGAGATCGCATGATCGCCGGGTCGCAGGAGGCCCAGGATGGCCAGATTCAGGCCATCGGTGGCGCTGCTGGTGAAGATCACCCGGCTCGGCGAGGGAGCATTGAGCAGGCGGGCTAGGGCCAGGCGGGTTTCGGCGATGGCCGCGGCGGCGGCCACGGCCATTCGATGGCCCGCTCGGCCCGGATTCGCCCCGGCATCCTGGAGAAACGAGCCAAGCGTCTCGTAAACAGCTTGCGGCTTGGGCCACGAGGTCGCGGCATTGTCGAGATAGATCATGAATTGGTCCTGTCGTAAGACGTGAGTCATGAGTCATGAGTCGTGTGTGTGAAACGAGACCCGGGAGCCGGGAACAGCCGTCATCCTGAGCTTGCGACGGATCTTGGCGCTTAAGCGCCTTCGTCCTCGTTCCAATCCTCGACGCCGCGGTCAGCGACAAAGGCCGTAAACGGCCAAGATCCTTCGCAGGCTCAGGATGACGAAGCTCTCATGCCTCGTCAGTTGCCGATGTAGCGCGCGTACAGGGTCCGGGCTGCAATCGGGTCTGTCGTGCCTTTGATGATGGCGCGGCCATCGGGGAATATCGTCAACTCGTGCTCCGATGTTAGGGGACGGAAGCGCAGGAGGAAGCGGTTGCGTAGCGTCTCGCCGGACGGCGATAGGCGCGCTTCCAGGGCATCCAGGTCGAGCGAGACCGGCGTGAGCGCCAGGATCTGGATGGCGTCGTGGCCGCAGAGTGATGTCGATTGGTTGGCATGGGCGCCGTCGAGATACTCGTAGTTTCCGGCGCCGCAGGTGGGACAGCCGGGAGTCGGGGTCGAGAGGTCGATCCGGTCAAATGCCATCGTCCAGACATCGATCGACAGGAGACCGGGATTGAGCGACTCAGTGGCTCCGACGGCAAGCTTCATCGCCTCCGCGACCTGCAGGCCGGCAACAACATCGATCGCCGGACCGAGCACGCCTGTCGTGTCGCAGGTTGGCGCCGCTCCAGCACCCGGCGCTTCGGGAAAGATGCAGCGCAAACAGGGTGAGCGATGGGGACGAATCGTCATCGTCATCCCGTAGGTGCCGATCACGCCCCCATAGACCCAGGGGATACCATGTTTCACAGCGGCATCGTTGACCAGGTATCGCCCTTCGAAGTTGTCGAGTCCGTCGACGACGATGTCCACCCCGGCCAGCAGCCGCTCGATCGTGTCCGGATTTACGTCGGTAACGACTGGCGTGACCTCGATCTGGCTGTTGATCCGGCGGAGGCGGTCCGCCGCGGCCGCCGCCTTGGGCGCATGATGCTCGACATCGGCCTCGTCGAACAGGGTCTGCCGTTGCAGGTTGTGGAGTTCGACATAATCGCGGTCGGCCAATGTAATCTTGCCGAAACCCGCCCGCGCGAGTAGGTTGGCGCTGGCGCCGCCAAGGGCGCCACAACCGATGACCAGGACATGGGTTTCCGCGATTTGTTCCTGGCCCGTCCGACCGATCGGCGCGACGAGGGTTTGGCGGGCATAGCGAGCGAAGGGGTCGGAGGACGCCGTGATTTCGCGAGACTGTGTGGCTGTCATGATGGGAAAATCTCTGGTCTGAATCGGGCACCCGGGGCGGCGCCGCGTGGTGATTATGGTACCGTAGCCCTCGGATGCTCGCCATCGAGACGAGTAGCCGCCCAGGTTGCGGCGCTCTCTGGCGAGAGACGTTCTAGCGGCGACGGATCAGTTTTTCGGGGGTGATTGGTGTCCGTGTTGCGCTACACGGTCGTCGACGACGCGGGGACGATCAGCTTCGTCGGTCCCGGTCACGCGATGAAAATGCTGGCCGCCGCCTGCGCCAAAGAGCCAGCCGATTTCCGCTCACTGCTCGATGCGGCCGGGCGCTATGACGCGGTCTTCGCGAAGACGGTCCTCGATGGCCTGAGCATTTTTGACGAGCACAATACGGCCGACGACCATGCGGTCGGCGACGCGCAGGTCGCCGGAATCGAACCTAGGAGCAGCCCACCCTTTCGGGTCCTGAACGATGTCATGCGTACCCGCAGCCTGGAGCCGGTTGGGGCCGGCCTGGTGGTGTACAACTTGCCGGCAAGGCGGATTATCCAGGTACAAAACAGCTACGCGGAGCTCAAGCGCCAGGGCCGGGGCCGCCACCGCGAGAACGGCCGGCCGGTACAACGGCTCTACCACTACAAGTTGCCAGATAACTGGACGATCCTGCCCTAGAGAATGGAGCTTCAAGCTCTTCCTAGGCGAGATGCTCCTTCAGGGCCACAGAAATTGCCGCAACGCGCGAGTTGACGCCCAGCTTGGCGAGGATGTTATCGACGTGGTTGCCGGCGGTCTTTGGGCTGATCGAGAGCGCGTCGGCGAGGTCGCGGTTTGTGGTGCGGCCAGTCGCCAGTTGGCGCAAGACCTCCAGCTCTCGTGGCGTCAACCCAAAGGATGCGACGCTCGGCTGCGCCGGAGGCGCCAATGACTTCGGAGTTAGGTCCGGAGTGATTGCCAGCGCTTCCTCGACGCCGACTTTCGGGGCAAGGGCTCGGCCCTCCCCAAAGCCAGCGTTGAATTCCACACTGCCGAGCGCCGCGGTCGTTTCCGCAATGGCTGCTCCTTCGGCTGGGGCCTCGCGGGTGACGACAACGATGCCGCTCGCTTCACGGACAGCCGCAGCCAGGCCAAGGAGGCGAGCCGCCTCGGTCGATTGCCCCAGTCGGTTGGCCGCCAGCGCGATGTGAACCAACTCACCGCCTACGCTGGCAACATCGCCGTGCTCCCAGAAGATTCGCAGTGACTGCTGTGCCATTAGGAGCGAACGCAGCGGGTCGCCCGCCTGCATTGCGATTGAGCCTAGTGTGCTGTGGAGCCAGCCGACGCCCCAGGTGAAACCAACCTGCCCGTAGACTCGAACCGCCTCCTCCAACTCTCGCTGGGCGAGGTCGAGATCGCCTCGCGAATGGGCCATCATGCCGCGGAGCACGATGGCCGCATTCTTCCAGGTGCTGCTCTGAATTCGGGGAAATAGCTCCTCCGCCTGGGCCGCAACGTCCGCCAGCCGGAGGTCGTCACGATTGCGCCAGGCAACAAGTCCCATGAAGAAGAGCGCGGCGGACGCCCCGGCCGGATTGTCCAACTGGTTCCAAAGGGCGACCGCATCCGCCGAATAGCGCAGGCTCTCTTCGTCGTCCAACTCGACCATCGCCAAGATCGCGGCCGCGGAAAGACCCCTGGCCCGCGCCTCGACTGAGGCTCCGGCGCCGCGTTGGAGCGCACGCGTGACCCAGGATCGGCCCTCCGGCACGAGGCTGCGGGTCACAAAGAATCGCTCCATCCCCGCCGCGATCCGGAGCGCGATATCGATATCGTCCTGGGTCGCATCGGGCCGCAGGCTCCAACCGAGTGCGGACCGGATGTTGTCGAGATCCTGACCGAGCCGGGCTAACGACTCTGTCTCGCCGGCGCGGTATTCGGTCAGGTTCGCCTGTTCGACCAGATTGAGATACCAGCCCGCGTGTTGTTGGCGGACCGTAAGGAGTTCGCCGCTGGCTTCCAGCCGTTCTTGTGCAAATTCACGCACGGTCTCCAGGGTGCGGAACCGGGTCTCCCCGCCCGGCTGCTCGTCCTGTCGGACCAGGCCACCGTCGACCAAGTCGCTCAGGCCGTCGAGGACATCGCCGGCGGATCCGGAGACGGCCTCGGCCGCGTCGAGCGTGAATCCGCCCGCGAAGACGGCGAGTTGCCGGAAGAGCGCCTGTTGCTCCGGGAGGAGGAGGTCATAGCTCCAGGCGATCGTGTCGCGCAGGGTCCGCTGCCGGTCTGGAAGGTCACGTGGTCCGCCCGTGAGGACCTGCAACTGGCGATCGAGCCGAAGCAAGAGGGCTGCCGGTGAGAGCACCTTTGTCCGCGCGGCGGCCAGTTCGATCGCCAGGGGCAGGCCGTCCAGGCGGCGGCAGATCTCGCTGACGACTGGAGCGTTGGTCGTGTCGACTACGAAGCTGGGTCGAACGGACTGGGCGCGGTGCGTAAAGAGGGCGACCGCACCCTCGTCCTCCGAGGGAGCGTTATCGAGTGTGCATAGGGGGCCAGAGACCGCGAGCGGCGCGACCGGGAAGAGTTGCTCTCCGACGAGGCGCAGGGAGACCCGGCTCGTCGCCAGAATGGTGAGCATGGGGCACAGCGTGAGGAGTTCCGAGATGTCCGGCCCGGCGTCGACGACCTGCTCCAGATTGTCGAGAGCGATCAGTGTCGGTGTCCGTCCAATCGCAACCGCAAGCGATTCAACGACGCGACTCTCGCCTGCGTTCCAAACGCCGAGGGTCGAAGCGACCGCCGGGAGGACCAAGCTGGGGTCCCTGATGGGCGCCAACTCGACGAACCAGACTCCACCCGGAAAGGCGGCATGCAGGCCTGAGAGGACACGAAGGGCAAGCCGCGTCTTCCCGACTCCGCCAGGACCGGTCAGGGTGAGCAACCGGACGACGGGGTTGAGGATGGCCGCTCGAATCGCCGAGACTTCACGTTCCCGGCCAACGAACGACGTCAGCGGAACGGGCAACTGCTCCGAGGCACGCACCGAAGCCGGCGCAGAGAGCGGCGCAAGCGGAGCGGGCCGGCGAAGATCGAACACGGCAAGGCTAGTCATTTATGCGCCAGGCTTTCGGGCCTCAGGACGAAGAATTCGCTGATAATCGTACAGGATCGACAGGACGAGAGCTTAGCCGCCGGGGTGCATGCGATGTGGGCGGATACCGACGCGCTAGTCTCGTCGGGGATCCCGGCTGACGCCACCACCATTGCGGGATGTCATACCGCGGTTGCGATCCATGAGGTTCTTGCGGCCCTTGCCGAGTCCGCCAAAGAGCATCCGGCCCAGTTGGTCGGAGATATTGCCGGCGGCGGTCAGCTCGTTCTCGGTGCTCTGCAGCAACTCACCCTCGCGGTTGGTCTGGGTCGACCACTCGGCCCGGGCATCCCGCGCGCCATCGAAGAAGGCGAGCAGTTTTTCGGGGGCGTCCTCGGCGTCCGAGCCGATCGTCTCGCGGATGTCCTGGAGGGCGGCGATGTAGGTATCAAGCCAGCGGCCGACCGCCTCCTTGTTGGTGACGACGATGTCGCGGTGCATGGCGGGGCTGCCGGCGGCCAGGCGGGTGACGTCGCGGAAGCCGGTCGCGGACAGTGTCTTCATGTCGCGCCAGGAGGAGTCCGAACTGGTTGCCTTCATCAGGGTGGCGGAGAGGACGAACGGCAGGTGGCTGACACCCGCGACGAATGCGTCGTGTTCATTGGGGTCGACGAAGTAGGGCTCGGCGCCGACGGCGGCGATGATGCCGAGGACGTTGCGGATGGCGTCTTCGCCGGCGTTGACCGAGGGGCAGACGCACCAGGTCGCGGCCTTGAAGAGATCGGCCTCGGCGGCCTCGATGCTCTGCGACTTGCCGGCCATGGGATGTCCGCCAATGAAGCTGACCGTGCGCGGGAGCAACTCATCTGCCCAGGCCAGGATCTGGGCCTTGGTCGAGCTGACGTCGGTGACGACCGCGCCCGATTTCAGGTGCGGGGCGATGTCGACGAAGATTTCGCGAGCGGCGAGCACCGGGGTGGAGATGATGATGATGTCGGCATTCTTGACCGCGTTGACCAGGTTCCACTCGGTCTTGTCGACGGCGTTGATCTTCTTGGCGTAGGACTGCTGCTCGAGATCGGTGTCGAAGCCGGTGATCTCCAGGGCATCATTCCCGCCCTTGGCGTTCTGCGCCGACCAGCGCCGCAATCCGAGCCCGATCGAGCCGCCGATAAGCCCTAGTCCGATGATTGTGACACGCTGCATATGTTGGGCCTTTCTGCTCAATCGGATCGCCAGGAAGCGGAGCGGGACTATTCCTGGTAATGGCTCAGTATCGATCTCACGGATCCAACCGGTTCGTATCCATCTTCAGATCTCGACTTGGACCCAGATGTCGCCATCTTGAGCTGGGATTGTCCGCGGCGTCCGTTTCGCCGGTTGAGTCAAGGTGTAGCCGGTGGGATAGCGAAGAGGACCGTAGCATGGCTTGTTGAAGACGTGTTCGGTTCTCGGAAGATTGATCTGAGCATCGCTGTTCGATTGAAGATCCGGATCGAAACCTCTGACTCTTCAGTTGGTTCCGGGTCGTCTTCTTCCTCGTCGTCTGGCGGCGCCTCATCGTCATCCGAGGCAGCTTCCTCGTCATCGGACGGTTCTTCGGTCGGGGCTGGTTCTTCCTCGTCGTCATCGGCCGGGGGTTCGGTCGGGTCAGGGGCGGCGACGACGCGGGCTTCTTCTTCGGGAGGGTCCTGGGTGATGAAGTCGCTGATGTAGGGCTGGAGTTGGACATAGATCGTGACGAAGCCCGCGATGCAGATGGCAATAGCCAGAGCCATCGAGACGCCGACGGTAAAGCCCGAACGTCTTGAGTGCTGCCGGAGCCTATTGGAAAGTGATCGGGGGGTCGCCATCATCTACATTCCGCGGTCGAACGTGCGGCGCATGGGGCGCGCCAAGCCAGGCGTGGTGGGCTGGACCGCGGGGCGGAGTATAGCACGGGCTTCATCTCCTCCTCTCGGACGGCGGCACCAGACGTTTCCGGTAACGCCAGAGGGCCGGATTGGGTTTCTGGTGAATCGGAAACGGCCGCGTTCGGCGTTCGGCGTTCGGCATCCGGCGTCGGGGTGTATCGATGCTGCCCCGGCCCACCCCGTCATCCCGAGTTGTCGAGGGATCTCGACGGAGATGGTGTTTCGATGGTGCCGCCGTGTGCACGAACGCAACGCCATTCTCTCGGGGGCCGGGGCTACGTCGTGGCCACCCGTCTTCGATCCTCGACAGGCTCGGGATGACAGGTGGCGGCGGGGCGACCGCGATACTCCCCGAACGCCGAACGCCAAACGAACGCCATTGCGCGCCGCCGTGCTCGACCATAGACTCAGGCGTCTCGAAGAAGGTCGAAGGATCGGCGCGGAGTCGGGGAGGGGTGAGAAATGCTGGCATTGTCTCGGGAGGATGTGCGCCGGCTGGTGCCGATGGCGGACGCCGTGGAGCTGATGAAGGTCGCTTTTGCCGAGCTTTCGGCAGGAAAAGCCATATCGCCTATTCGGACGGTGATTCCGGTCACCGCGTTCCAGGGCGATTCCCTGTTCATGCCCGCCTATGTGCCTGCCGCCAATGCCCTCGGGGTCAAGGTGGTCAATGTCTTCCGGCAGAACCCGCAGAGGGGCCTGCCGCTGATCCATGCCGTGGTCCTGCTGTCCGATCCCGAGACGGGGCAGCCGCTGGCCATCCTCGATGGCTCCTACCTGACCGCGCTGCGTACGGGTGCGGTCTCGGGAGCGGCCACAGACCTGTTGTCCCGGCCCGATAGCAAGACGCTCGTCGTGATCGGCACCGGGGTCCAGGGTGTCACCCAGGCCGCCGCCGTCTGCACCGTGCGCCCGATCGAGCGGATCATTGGCGTGGATATGCAAGAGGCGTCACTGGCTCGGTACAAGGAGGCGATCGGACGGGACTGGCCCGATCTGGCCGACCGGCTGGAGACGACGACTGACGCCGGGATCGTGGCCGAGGCGGACATCGTCTGTACCGCCACGACCTCGCGCACGCCTGTCTTCGACGACGCGCTGATCCGGCCCGGAACGCACATCAATGCGGTCGGCGCCTACACGCCCGAGATGCAGGAGCTGCCGGCGGCCACGGTGGCCAGGGCGACCCTGGTGGTCGATGCTACCGAGGCCGCCCTTGAGGAAGCTGGTGATCTCATCGCGCCCCTTCGGGACGGGCTCGTCGGCCACGAGCACTTTGAGCGTGAGCTTGGGATGGTCGTCGCTGGAAATGCCCCAGGGAGGACCAGCGACGACGAAGTGACGCTGTTCAAGTCGGTGGGCAATGCGGTGCAGGATGTGTCGGTTGGCAAGCTCGCTGTCGATCGGGCGCTGGCGGCAGGGTATCGGGATGAGGATTGAGTTGGGGTAGGTGGAGAGCGTGCCGCCTGATGCCCCTCTCCACCGCAGTGGAGAGGGGGTAGGGGGTGAGGTCCTCTCTAGTCCCCCGCCGCCAGCACCGGCGTCTCCGCCGCGATCGGACAGGTCCCAGCCGGGCAGACGCCGTCGATGATGTGGGCGCGGAACTCGTCCTCGTACTGCTTGATCATGCCCAGGACGGGTTCCGGGGCGACCTGGCCGAGGCCGCAGAGCGAAAGTTCGATGATGTGCTTGCTGGTGCGCTGGATCAGCGTCAGGTCATCCAGGGTGCCGCGGCCGAGGCGGATGCGGTCGAGGATCTCGACCAGTGCTGGATTGCCGAGGCGGCAGGGGACGCACTTCGAGCAGGACTCGTAGCGGTTGAAGGCCGTCAGGTAGCGGGCGAAGTCGACGGCGCAGACGTTCGTGTCGAAGACGACGAAACCGCCGGAGCCGAGCATGCCGCCCGACGACGTCAGGGAGTCGAAATCGACCGGGAGGTGGAAGTGCTCCTCCGTCAACGGCCCGGCGGAGACTCCGCCGGTCTGGATACCCTTGAAGGTGAGGCCGTCGCGCATCCCGCCCCAGATCTCATTGAAGAGGACGCCGAGGTTGATGCCCATCGGCACTTCGATCAGGCCAGGGGTTTTCATTGGTCCCTGGACCGTCATCAGCTTCGTGCCGGTGCTCTTCTCGGTGCCGATGCTGGCGAACCACTCGCCGCCCTTGTTGATGATGTCGCGAATGTTGGCGACCGTTTCGGTGTTGTTGGCGACCGTCGGGCGCTTCCAGATGCCCTCTTCGACCGAGCGCGGCGGCTTGGTGCGGGGCTGGCCGCGGACGCCCATGACCGAGTACATCAGGGCCGAGCCTTCGCCGCAGATGTAGGCGCCGCCGCCGGTGCGGACCCGGAAGGCGACATCCTTGCCGCTGCCGAGGACGTTCTTGCCGATCAGGCCGAGGCGCTCGGCGTCGGCGACGGCCCGGCGGAAGCGCTTGATGGCGAGCGGGTACTCGCCGCCGATGTAGTTGTAGCCCCGCTCGGCGCCGACGCAGACGCAGGCGATGAGCAGCCCTTCGAGGATGCGATGGGGATCGCCTTCGTGGATGCGGCGATCCTTGTAGACGTTCGGCTCGCCTTCGTGCGAGTTGCAGACGACGTACTTCGGGGTCGGCGCGAGCCTTGCGGCCGCTCTCCCACTTGATGCCGGCCGGGAAGCCCGCTCCACCGCGGCCGCGAAGGGTCGCGGCGGTGACCTCGGCGATAGCGTCTTCCGCCGACATCTCGAACAGCACCTTGAAGTAGGCGCTGTAGGCCCCGCGGGCGATGGCCTCTTCGATCGAGTCCGGGTCGATGATGCCAACATCGGCCAGGACGATGCGCTGCTGGTACTTGAAGAACGGGTGCGAATCAGTGAGGGGATATCGCCGAAGCCCTCAGAGCCCCGCACGCCGACGGCCCGGTCCCGCAATTCGCCGTTGAGGAGCGCGGGGACATCTTGGGTTCGATGTTGCCGTAGACGATCGGTGGTTCGCCCGGGCGTTTGATTTCGACCCAGGGCTCCATCCAGATAGCGCCATTGCCGCTCGACTTGCGCACGATGGCGTCTGTGCCGCTGAGGGCAAGCTCGCAGGCGGCGAAGACGTTGGCGGCGCCCTTCGCCAAGGACGAGCTATCCAGCCCGACCGTGACGACGTAGCTGGTGTCTGCCCAGGTAGCGTTCCATTTCGAGGTGCAACCGGCTTGGAACGCTTCGAACTCGGCGCGGCTCGTCAGGCGAGAAAGCTCAGTGACGGGAAGAGTTTCGGGATGTGCCACGAGCGGCCTCCTAGCCGTGAGATCCGGCCCAGGCTGGCTGAGCGGGCTTTTCGCCGTGCTCGTCCCGATACCGGGCGATGGCGCGCTGGATGACGTCGGAGAGCTTGTCCGGCGTGAGATCACCGTGGTAATCGGCGTCGAGTTTGACCAGAGGGGCGCGGTCGCAGACGCCCAGGCAGCCATTCACGACCTGGACGGTCAGCTCGCCGTCGGCGGTCGTCTCGCCGTCCTGGATGCCGTAGCGGTCGCTCAGGCTCTGGACCAACTGTTGCGAGCCGAGAGCGTAGCAGGACATGCCGTGGCAGAGGAGCATAAAGTGGGTGCCGCGGGGCTCGGTGCGGAAGTCGGCGTAGAACGTGAGCAGCCCGTAGACGCGGTTGATGGACGTCCCGAGGTGGTCGGCCACAAGCTGGGCGGCTTCGGGGGAGACCCAGCCAAAGTGCTCATTGATCTCCTGCAAGGCGTGGAGGATGAGCTCCTGGGCTTCTTGGAAGTCGTTGTAGGTAATGTGGGACAAAAGTTCCCGCACGACCGCGAGATCGATCTCGCCCGCCGTTGCGTGCGTCACGGACTATCCCCTTCCGACCGAACGGCGGAATGTTCGGCCCGATCGCCGGTTCCGCCCGTGGCAATCGCCGCTCGCACGTGATGATTCTCACGATCAAGCGGCTCATCAGGGAGTATAGGAAGGCCCTGGAAAGGCGTCAACGCGACGAGAGCATTGGCCTATGGCGTGAAAGCGGGACACCTCGCTGAATCAGTCTGAATCGCCGATGCGTGCTCATACGCGGTGCGATGCCGCAAAGAGGGAAGCTTCTGGATTGAGGGCGAGGTCAATCGCGTCAGCGATTTCCAGATCTTCTCCGGCAACCCAATGGTGCTCGAATGCCGAGTCGCCGAGCTGAGCCTGTACTTCGGCGATGTACCGGCCGTTGAATTCCGTATCGTTTGGAGGCAGGGCTGAGCCGATGCGCTCTCGCTCGTGAGATGCGGCGGCGAAGAGCCGGACGGCTCGCTCGGGTTGGTGCTGTGCCGCCGCCAGGAGGGCGAAGTTCTCCAGGCATTTTGCCAGCGCGGAGGGGTTCGTCAATTCGCGGCGGATTGTCAGGGCTTCCGCTTGCAGTTCGGTCGCGACGGCGTAGTTACCCCGAGCGAACTCGACGAGGCCAGCATTACCGAGTACATACGCAATGCTGTCGGCGGATTTCCGGCGGCGAGCGATCCCCAGAGCCTCGGCGTACAGGTCCGCCGCCTTGTCGAGGTTGCCCCGGAAATAGTGGATGAGGCCCAGGTTGTTGAGCATGAACCCGATAAAGGTCTCGTCGCTCAGTGCGCGGAACTCGGTGAGGGCCCGCTCGTAGGAGGCGATCGCTCGGTCGTAGTCGAACACGGCGTCGGCGACCAGCCCGAGGTTCCCGTACGAGTAGCCGATGCCTCGCCGGTCGCTGATCGCTTCGAACGCCTCCAATGCCTCGAGCCAATCGCGCTCCGCCGCGATGTAGTCACCCCGGAAGTAGGCCATGACGCCCGCCCCGAGCAAGGCATTGCCGCGCAGGTCTGGAGCCGTGGCATGGGGAAGGACAAGCGCGGCGGCGATCCATCTGTCCCCCTCCTCGTACCGGCCACTGGTTGCCCAAAAGCGATAGAGCGAGCCGCAGAGTTTGAGCGCGATTTCGGCGTCTTCAGCGCCGAGCGACCAGGTGAGGGCGGCGCGGATGTTGGCGATCTCGCGCGAAAGCCGTCCAAACCAGATCTCCTGGTCCGGACCGGTCAGTTCGGGTTCGGCCCGCCTGACGAGATCGAGAACCCAGCTGGCGTGTGCCCGAGCCATTACGAGGTCGGCGCCGGAGGCGGCGAGCCGCTCCCGGCCGAACTCTCTGATCGTCTCCAGCATGCCGAATCTGGGTGAGATGCCGTCGTCCGGTATCCGGTGGATCAGGCTCTGATCGACCAGCGCGGTGATCGTCTCGAGAATGTCGCAACTGGTTCCAGATTGGACGTCCCGAGTCTGATTGCCGGCTGCGACGGTTTCGATGCCGTCGAGCGGGCAACCTCCGGCAAAGATCGAGAGTTGTTCGAACAGGACTTTTTCCGTGGCTGGAGGAGGTCATAGCTCCAAGCGATTGCTGCCCGGATCGCATGATGGCGAGGGGGTAGGTCGCGAGGGCCGTCAGTCAGCAGGGGAAGCCGGGCGGAGAGGCGGGCGAGCAGCGCCGCCGGAGTAAGCACCTTCACCCGGGCCGCCGCGAGTTCGATGGCGAGGGGCAACCCTTCCAGACGCCGGGCGATCTCGGCGATGTCTTCGGCATTCTCCGCCGTCAATGCAAAGGACCTGTCGGCCGCTTCTGCCCGCTGGACGAACAGCTCGATGGCCGGAACCCGCTGGAGTTCCTCCAGAGCCGGGAGTCGGCCTTCGTCCGGCATGCTCAATGGACCGATCCGGAGTTCGCGTTCGGCGCTGATCTTGAGCGGGGCTCGACCCGTGGTCAACACGGTTAGGCGGGGACAGGTGGCAAGGAGTAAGGCGATCTGAGGGGCTGCGGCGGTCACGTGCTCGATATTGTCGAGCAGCAGCAGGAGCTGACGGTCGCCCAGCGCGCCAAGTTAGGCGGTCGAACAAGGGTGTCTCACCCGCCTCGCTCACGCCCACCGCGCTGGCGATGGCAGAAACCACCAGGGCGGATCCTGGAGGGGCGCTAAATCGACGAAGGCCACGCCGTCCTGGTACCGGCCGGCGACCTCTCTGCCTACGTCGATCGCAAGCCGAGTCTTGCCGACGCCGCCGGGGCCGAGGAGCGTGAGGCAGCGCACGTCGGACTGCACCAGCAGAGTGACGGCGGTTGCTCGGTCCTTGATCCGGCCGACGATCGGTGTCGGCGGTACGGGCAACGCACTCAGGCAAAGGGCCGAGGCTGGTGGAGTTGGTGGAGGTAGGTGTTTCTGGCCGCGCGCAACCGCAACAAAGTCGTCCCGCTCTGATCCTGTCAGCCCCAGGGCATCGCAGAGCAACCGGACGGTCTCGCGGCGCGGTCTCTGGATCGTGCCGCGCTCCAGGTCGCTGATCAGCCTGGCGCTGACGGACGCGGCCTCCGCGAGTCGACTCCTGGCGTGTGATCCGCCTCGATGCGCAGCCTTTTGAGGAGGTTGCGAAAAGGTACCGGCGCTTCCGGGATCATTAGCTGGTGATCCATCGTGGCCATCGGCGTACCTCCTGCGAGGTCGCGGAATCGCTTCGCCGTCACCGAATCAGGCTTCGATCCTACCAGATCCATGAGGAATTGAAGGTAGGAAGGTACGCCCAAAACTGTGGGTTTCCTTCGTGGTGTCCGGTGAGGTGCGACTGCAAACTCGGTTCAACATCTGATTGTCGATGAGGTCGTGACGCAATCGTGACTGGAGAAAGCATGGACGACGCGCAGTTCGATCGTTTGGCACGCTCGTTCGCGCTCTCGCGGCGGAGCGCGGTGCGAGCCATTGCCGGTGGTATCGCCGGCATCATTGCGGGTGCCGCGCCGGCGGTCGCGGCGGCGAAGCCCGAGGACCCGTTCTACAGGGCTTTGAAGCCATGTGGACGCGGGGAGGAATGCGGGTCGAAGGCGCCGTGCGATCCGACCTTCCTGGTCTGCATGCCGACGGAGTGCTTCGTCGATAAGGTGACCTATCAGCTCGGTGACTCGAACCCGGAGAACTACTGTCAGTTCTGCAACGCGAGCACCTATGACCACTGGTTGAACCGGAGCAGGGGCGAGACCTGCCCAGATACGACTGGTAACCCGTGCATCGTCGATTTTGGAACGTGTTCCAAGAATGGCAAGTGCATCCTGGAGAACGTTCCGGACGGCATGTTCTGCGATCACGGTGGCATCTGTTGCGATGGCGAGTGCTGCGCTCCAGGGCTCTCGTGCGTGGATGGCAGGTGCCGCGCGTTCCAAGAAGATCCGGATGGTGGTCCGTTCGACGGTGGAGATGAGGACGATCCAGAGGAGGACGACAGTCCGCCGGACGAGGAGGATGAGGACGACGACGAAGGCATTCCGGGCAATCCAGACCCGGGCGAGGGCTGCACAGGACCGGACTGCGCGCCAACGTGTCACATCGGGGAGGACGAGTGGGCCGACGGAGACGTCAACCCGCTGATGGAGTGCGAGGTCTGCGATCCGTCTCGGAACGCCAACGCTTGGTCGTTCGCGGAAGACAACACGTCGTGCGGCGGGGTACCAGACCGCTACTGCTGCCAGGGCATCTGCTGTGTTCCAGGACAGCGCTGTAGTCAGGCGGGGCTATGCGTCCTGAATGTTGATTTTGCCTGCCCTGGTCTGATCCCACCGGGTAACTGACACGTGGGGCTCTCGCGTGAGTGTGCGAAGGGAGATCTCCATGCTCGCATCACTGTCGAGCGGTCCAACCCTGACGAGTAGCCACTTCCGACGCCTGTGCTCAGATTTGAGCCGCCACATCCCCCGCCCGCCTGTGGCAACGTCCACCTGCCAGTTCGATCAGTTCCTGGTTCAGGCGGTCGCTTGCGCGATGCCGAACGGGTTCTTGAGTTCATGCGTGCGGGAGGAGGTGTCCTGGTCCATAGATAACGTGGTCATGTCCCCCTGACCACAACGCCGAAAACGCGGCGGCCCGGGCTAATTGGCCCGGGCCGCTCCGCGTCTGTCAGTGTTGAAATGGGGTTTAGCCCTTGGCGAAGTGCTTGAGGAAGTCGCCGTCGAAGTCCTGGAGGAACTCGTGCATGTCGAGGACGTCGTGGGCGTCGACCCGTTCGCCCTGCTGGGCGCTGGCCTCGGCCAGCTCGGCGATCTCAACGGGCTCGGCCACGCCGGTGGCCTCCTCGTGCAGCCGCCGGAGGGCCAGACGGGCCTCATCCGGGTCACCGTCTTTGAGGACGGCCGCCACGTAGTTACGTGCATGGCAGTCGGTGCATTCGACCAGCATCATCCACATGTCGGACTTGCGGGAGACGACGGAGATGTCGTCGGTGTCGTAGTCGTGGTGGCAAACGGAGCAGCGGTGCATCCGATTGAGGACGATCCGCTTGATCTGAACTTCCGAGGTATCCATGAGATCTCCGCTGGGGACCGGGCCGGGCCCGATTCCCCGCGTAGGGCGAATTAGGACCTTTGCCGCTTGTCGAAATCGTCCAGGTCCAGGGTGTTGATGAAGTCCCTGAACACCGAAAGACGCTCTTCGTCGGCGGGGCTGACATTTTCCGTTTCAAGGGCCGGGGTGGCAGCCGCCTCCTCTTCCGCGTCGTCGCCGTCGCCGTTGAGGGTGACGCCCGCCCGGTCCATGACCGATTCATCGACCAGGATCGGGACGTGGGCGCGCACGGCGAGGGCAATCGCATCGCTGGGGCGAGAGTCGAGTTCGACCGAACGTCCGTTTTGGGCGACCACGATGCGGGCATAGAAGACATCGGCGTTGAGGTCGGTCACGAGGATGCGCTCGACCATCCCGCCGAGGTCGCCGATGGCGTTCTTGAGGAGGTCATAGGGCAGGGGCCGCGCAGTAGCCTGGCCCTGAAGCTCCATCGCAATCGCGTCGGCTTCGTACTGCCCGATCCAGATCGGAAGATGGCGGTCGCCGTTGACCTCTTTGAGGATCACGACCCGGTGCTGCGTGACCAGGCTCACCCGGATGCTTTCGACGACGGTTTCGATCATGCAGAGACCCCTTCGGCTCCTGCCGAGCGCCCGCTGAACCCCGCAGTCGATGGAGTTGGCGAGCGGGGGGACGACCGACTCACCGGTTGGCGAGTCCACAAACGAGGTGTACCCCGTCTTCATCCATTCTACCGTTCCGACAAGGGCCAAACAATGGACGTAACTGGTCATCTATCGATCGCTGATCTCCGGATAATCGTAATGGTCGACGATGCCGACCTCGTCCATCGGCCAGTAGCCGATCCAGGCTTTGCCGATGATGCTATCGACATCGACCACACCGAAGGCCCTGGAATCAGAGCTGTTGTTGCGGTTGTCCCCCAGGACGTAGATGTGGCCTTCGGGGACGACGACATCGCAGTAGTTGCCGCGGCATTCGGTCCCCTCGATGATGTACGGCTCGTTCAGCTGGATGCCATCGATGAAGACGTTCTCGCCTTCGAAGGTGACTCTCTCCCCCGGCAATCCGATAACGCGCTTGATGTACGGCTTGTCAGATGAGGCAACCGGCGGGTTGAAGACGATGATGTCGCCGCGCTCCGGCGGGTGGAACGGGTAGACGATGTCTTCGCTGTCCCGTTCAACGAACGGTAGCGCATCGAGCAAGCCGTTCTTGTCGAAGTGGAAGTAGACGTTTCGGTTGACCAGAAGCATTTCGCCATCGGCCAGGTTTGGAATCATGCTTTCGCCGTCGACCCGGAAGTTGAGGACGATCAGGCGGACGCCGACGAAGATGACCAGGGCGAGGAGCAGCGTCTCGACGATCTCGCGGATTGCGCGACCGCCAGACTTCGCGGGCTTCTTCGTGCTCGCGTCCGCGTCCAGAGGGACATCATCCGTAGAGGTGGCAGGGACAATTCCGTTGCTGTCGCGGAAACCGTTCTCGCTGGTCCGGTCCTGATCGAGTCCCGGCCGGTTAGGCTGCTCGGCCGCGACTCGAGCCTGTTCGCTGTCCATGCGCTGGTCGTGCTTTCTCGATGATCGGGGCGCGGTGCGCCTCGGGGAGTGTCAGGCTGGGATGATAGCGGGGCGAGTGAGGGCCGAACAAGCCCAGAGCGCTGATGGCATGCCCGGAAACGCCACATGGCGATCGCCCCGGGCGATCGCCATGTTGAGCAAGAAGCTGAATTGTCGCGTCGACCTAGATCTCGTCGGCGCGCATCTCGCGGGTCTCGATCCGGTTGGAGACCGGCTCGTCGCGGCGAGTGGCTTTGCTGGCGGTCGTCGTGGTGTCGAGCTCGCCTTCGCCCTCAGAGTTGGTCTTGAATTCCTTGATGCCCTTGCCGAGAGCACCACCGATTTCCGGCAACTTGCCGGCGCCGAAGATGATGATAACGATGACGAGGATAATCGTGAGTTCTTGCCACCCGAGACCGGCCATAACGTGTGTTCCTCCTGAGCTGCCAGTACCTTAAATGGTCGGAGGCAGCTGCACGGTTGTGGAGTCGTCTCCTGACGCCGCGAGTATAACGACCGCCGCATCGGAGTGCCAGAGTAAGGCACCTAATTGACGGATCGATGCCGCCGGTCTAGTGGACCAGGCTGGAGATGATGGCCATGACGACGAAGGCGACCGCCAGGATGATGGTGAACTGGAAGAGCGATTTTTCGACTCCGCGGCGGGTGCGATTGATCGAGTCGCTGCCGCCGCCGAATGCGCCGCTGAAGGAGGAACCCTTCGTTTGGAGCAGAATGACAGAGATCAACATGATCGAGAGCAAGATCATGGCGATGTTGATCGCGGTATTCACGGACGTCCTTCCCTACGAACCCTGGTATTAGCGAACACGCCCATTAGACGAGCGGAGACCGACCATTTTTTGGCCCGCGTGTCTGCGTGTGATGGAAAGCTACCACCTGGACGTGTCTGGATACAACGACCAGTGGCGACAATCAGAGAGTGCGGTGCAGTTGGTGCCTCGTACGGTCGCTGTAGCGGCGCGATTCATCGCGCCTACGTCCCCAACGCGAACGCCGCCATTGGGCAGCTGGGCGCGATGAATCGCGCCCCTACGTTGTGACAGGCGTTGATCCTCACACCTCCGGAATGATTGCTACGCCGGGAAGTTCTTTGCCTTCGACGAATTCGAGGGAGGCGCCGCCGCCGGTTGAGACGTGGGTGATCTTGTCTGCGAGTCCCAGTTCTTCCAGGGCCGCGACCGAGTCGCCGCCGCCGACGACGCTGGTCGCGCCGGAGGTCGCGACCGCCTGGGCGACGGCTTTCGTGCCGGCGGCAAACGGTGGCCGCTCGAAGACGCCCATCGGGCCGTTCCAAAAGATGGTTTTCGCCCCGGAGATCACGTCGGCGTAGGCACGTTGCGACTCTGAACCGATGTCGAAGATCGACATGTCTCCGGCGACGGCATCGACAGGGATCTCGCGACCGGAGCCGGCGTCGATGTCCTCCGCGACGATGACATCAGTCGGAAGGTGGACGGCGATGTCGCGCTGAGTTGCCTTTTTGAGGAGGTTGCGGGCTTCGTCGCATAGGTCTGGCTCCGCAAGTGACTTGCCGATCCCTATGTCCTGGGCAAGCAAGAACGTGTTGGCCATTCCGCCGCCCACGATGAGGCCGTCGACCTTGTCGAGCAGGTTTCCGATCACACCGAGTTTGTCGGAGACCTTGGCCCCGCCGAGGATGGCGATAAAAGGCCGTTCAGGGCCTTCCAGCAGCCGCCCGAGCGCTTCCAACTCGTCGAGCATCAGCAGGCCCGCGAAAACAGGAAGGTGATGAGCGATCCCTTCGGTAGAAGCGTGGGCGCGATGGGCCGCGCCGAAAGCGTCGTTGACGAAGAGGTCGGCCAATGCGGCGAGAGCCTGGGCGAACTCGGGGTCGTTCTTCTCTTCGCGGGGATCGAAACGCAGGTTTTCGAGGAGGAGAACGTCGCTTGGCCCGAGATTGGAAACAGCCTCATCGACGGCCGGGCCGATGATGTCGGGAACGGCCGTTACCGGCATGTCGATGAGTGTGCTGAGGTGGCTGGCGATGGGAGCAAGGCGGAGATTGTCGACTGGTTTGCCCTTTGGCCGGCCAAGATGGCTGGCCAGGATGACGCGGGCGCCACGTCCACGCAGGAGTTGGATTGTGGGGATGGCGGCTCGGATACGGGTGTCGTCGGTGATCTGGCCGTCAACGAGAGGGACATTGAAGTCGACGCGAACGAAGACGCGCCGGTCGGTCACCTCGGCTGAGCGAACCGAGCGTTTGGCCATGGCGGGGCTCCTTGCCTGATGGGACGAGTGCGGTCTGGTGGACGACGCCAGGTTGAAACCTGGCGCTGAACCTACAAAGTTCCTCCGGGACTTGCGGCGAGGCGGGTGGACGTGCCCGGGATCGGGATCAACCACAGAGGGGTTTCGTAGGTCTAGCCCCGGATTTCGACCCGGGGTCTCGTGTCGCTACTCGGTGGGGAAGCCGGCTTCGCAGACCAGAGCGGCAAGGTCGGCCACGCGGCAGGAGTAGCCCCACTCGTTGTCGTACCAGGCGATGACTTTGACGAGGTTGTCGCCGAGGACCATGGTCGACTGGCCATCGACGATCGATGAGCGGGAGTCCTGACGGTAATCGCTGGAGACGAGTGGCTCGTCGGAGTAGCCGAGGATGCCCTGCATGGCATCGCTCTCGGCTGCCTCAGCGAAGGCGCGGTTGAGTTCCTCGACAGTTGTGCCCTGCTCAGTCTCGGCGACGAAGTCGATGATCGAGACCGTTGGGGTGGGGACGCGCAAGGAGAACCCGTCGAACTTGCCCTTCAGCTCAGGGATGACCAGAGCGAGGGCGCGGGCGGCGCCGGTGCTGGTCGGGATGATGTTGGTGGCGGCGGCGCGGGCGCGGCGCAGATCGCTGTGTGGCCCGTCGAGGATCACCTGGTCGTTGGTGTAGGAGTGGACGGTGGTCATCAGGCCGCGGCGGATGCCGAAGCGGTCGAGGACGACCTTTGCCACTGGGGCCAGGCAGTTGGTCGTGCAGGAAGCGTTGGAGATTATGGTGTGCTGGGCCGGGTCGTACTGCTCTTCGTTGACACCGAGGACGATGGTCAAGTCCTCACCCTTGGCGGGGGCGGAGATGATGACCTTTTTGGCGCCGGAAGTGATGTGGCCGCGTGCCTTGTCGGCGTCGGTGAAGCGGCCGGTCGACTCGATCACCAGATCGACATCGACCGATTCCCACGGGATGGCGGCGGGATCGCGCTCAGCAAAGACCTTGATCGCATTGCCGTTGACCGAGATGCCGTCTTCGTTCGAGCCGATCTCGGCGTCGTAACGGCCGTAGGTGGAGTCGTATTTGAGGAGGTGAGCGAGGGACTTTGAGTCGGTGAGGTCATTGACTGCTACAACCTGCATCAGGTCGCTGAAGCCGCCCTCGTCGATCGCCTTGTAGACCTGACGGCCGATGCGGCCAAAGCCGTTGATGCCGATCCTGGTCGCCATGTTGCTGATCTACTCCCTGTTTGCACCAAATGAGACAAGGGTGCCGCGCTCGCCCGTGCTGGTAGGCACGGGCGCCGACCGCGACCGGTGAAGGTCAAGGTCGGACGGCAGATCGCCGCGCCACTGTTGCGACTCGTCTACAACCCCGCCCCGCGCGATCTCGAGCAGGGCGGCGGTGAGTTTCGTGGGATCGTGGCGGAGGGGATTGCGGTCGCTGACAACGTCGCGAGTCACGATTTTGATGTCGCGGCCGATGCGGTGGAGGTCTTCGGGGATGACCGGTTCGACGCCGAGGTCGGGGCCGATGGCGGCGATCGAGGCCGGATTGCTATTGATCAAGACGTAGTCGATGACGTGCTCACCGACATGCTCGACGACCGCTCGGACGTGGTCGGCCGCGCCGAAGTGGTCGGTTTCGCCTTCCTGCGTGGCGACATTGCAGACATAGACCACCGTGCCCCCGGACCAGCGAATCGACTCGGTGATTCCGGCGACCATCAGGTTAGGGAGGACACTGGTGTAAAGGCTGCCGGGACCGAGGATGATGAGATCGGCGTTGAGGATGGCGCCCAGGGCCGGCTGGTAGCCGGGCGGATTGTCGGGGCCAAGGAAGACCCGCTTGATCGGGGCAGTCTTGTGGGCAATGGAGGATTCGCCCTGGATGACCGTGCCGTCGATTAGCTCGGCGTAGAGATCGACGTTCTCGAGGGTCGAGGGGAGGACGCGGCCCCGGATTGCCAACACTTTGGCCGACTCGATCACTGCCCGCTCGAAGCTACCGGTCACCTGGGCCAGCGCGGTGATGAAGAGGTTGCCGAAGGAGTGGCCGTTGAGGGTAGAGCCGTCGGCTTTGAAGCGATATTGGAAGAGTTGATTGACCAGCGACTCGTCATCGGCAAGGGCGGTGATGCAGTTGCGGATATCGCCCGGGGCTGGGATGTCGAACTCACTGCGGATGCGGCCGGTACTGCCGCCGTCGTCGGCGACGGTGACGATGGCTGTGAGGTTGAGGTTTTCGAGCTTGAGGCCGCGGAGGAGGTTGGAGAGGCCGGTGCCGCCGCCGATGGTGACAATGTTCATCTCAGTCGGGGCCGGACCAAATCGATGTTCGGCGACGATCTGGGCCAGGCCACGGTCCGTGGTGGAGAGGGCCATCAAGGGGCCCAGGACCGCGCGGCCGAGTTTCCAAACCGAGAACCAGAGGACGGCGACACCGCCGCCAAGGAGGATGAACTCGCGGTAGGGGTGGGCGATGAATTGGAGGGTGACGGTCTGAACGAACCCGGTCAGGGAAGAGGGGAAATCGATAGTGCGATAAGCCCAGGCCAGGCCCATTGCCAGGGCAAGGCTGCACAGAGTCATGCTGAGGAGGAAGAGGATGACCCAGCGCTTGATCAGCATGCCGGGTCGCATCCACGTGCGCCAACTAGCCAGATTCCACTCCCTTCCCCACCACCGGCCGCCGGGCCGCGTTCCGAGTTCATCGCCACCGGGGCGTGGGTTTTGGAGTATAGCACTCGCTCTGATCGTCACTTCCAAATGTGAAACGTGCGTACGGACGTGGCACAAGTACCGGAGTCTGGACCGGAGACCGACGACGTGAATCCGCGAGGCCGGTCTACAATCTGTCGTTGAACGAACGAAGCTGATCCGGAAAGGGAGCATTGTGGCGCGTGACGCCGGGAATCAGGGCGACTTGGGCGAGGCACACAGCAGGCGGAATAAACTCGCCACACGTCGGTCCACCTTGCTGAGCCGACGTCAAGTGCTCTGGGGTGGGGCAGGAGTCGTCTCCGGCGGGCTGGTCCTGAAGGGGTTTGGTGGGGAACAACCGAATGCGCTGGGGGCGATCCGGCAAGAAGGCACGGACGTCGAGGTTCCCGATCCAGCAACTCCCGAGGTGTCTGCCGGGACTCCTGAGGCGGGCGCGGCGACTCCGATTGCGTCTCCTGAAGCCACAACTCTTCAGATACTGCGCAAGCCGTACCCAACCGATTCAGGGCCGGTGGTCGCGGGCGGTGAGTTGAATCTGCTGATTGGCACCACGCTTGACAATCTCAATCCAGTTTCCGCGGCAGTCGATCCCCAGGTGGCGCTGAGCTACTTGAGCGGCTTGCTTACGACCGACCCCGTGACGATGGAGCCACTTCCAGCCCTGGCGCGGGAGTGGGAGTGGAACGGCGATGGAACCGAGGTCATTCTGACGCTGCGGGGCGGTGTCGAATGGCATGATGAATCCGCCTTGACGCCGGAAGATGTGCGGTTCAGCTACCTGGTCTACCGCGAGGACACCAGCAGCGGCTATGCCCGGTTCTTCGATCTGCTCCGTGAGATCGAGATCATTGGAGAGCGCCGGCTGCGCCTTCGGTTCGCCGAGCCGGATGGCGGCTGGCTCGCAAACGCCGCCACCCTGCCCATCTTCCAGGGAGCGCAGTACCAGGAGTATTGGTCGAGCCAGCGAGCAGGATCGAGGTCGCTCGACGGGTTTGATTGGGAGGAGTCACCACCGATCGGAACCGGGCCGTGGAGGGTGACAGCCTGGCGAGATCGCCGGTTGGAGCTCGAAGCCAACACAGACTATTGGGGAGATCCACCGCATCTCGACAGGCTCGTGTTGTCGTCGTTCGAGGACCCGGCGGCCCGGGTCGAGCGCTGGCGTGGCAACGAGGCGGATATTGTTTGGTCGGTCCCGGTGGATCTAGTTGAGTCGCTCGAAGATGAGGAGGGCAGGCTCTACGTCTGCGATTCGGCGCGGGTGATGTTTGCGGCCTTCAACTTCCAGAATCCGGTGAGCGATCCGCCGGGATCACCGGGACTCTTCTCGGATATCCGCTTGCGGACCGCGCTCTCGGTTGCGATCGACCGGGCGAAGTACGCGGAGGAGGTCTTCCACGGGTTCATTCAGTACGATCTGGCCGGGACGATCGCTCAGCCGTGGCTTGCAGACCCATCCCTGAAAAATCCCCCGCATAACGCGGGCGCGGCCAGAGCGTTGCTCGATCGCGGCAACTACATCGACCGCAACGGCGATGGCATTCGTGAGAGTCCGGGCGGTATCCCTCTCCAGCTCACGGTGATTGTTCAAGCTGATGGGCCGGAGGGATTGGAGGCGACGCTCAACAGCGTCGCCGAAGATTTCAAGGAAGTCGGCGTTGAGCTGCGGGTGGACGTGCTCGACCTGCCTGCCTTCAACGAACGTTGGCAGGTGACACGCGATTTCGACCTAGTCGCGTTCGCGTACCGGCTCTATCCGGGATTCGCCGACTTCGACCTGTATGGCTCGGCCTGGGATATCCGCACGAATCTGCAAGGCTGGAACCCAGGCGCCTACGCCAACGGCGATGTCGACGATCTGATCAAGCGGATACTGGCGACGACCGACCTCGACGAGCAACCGAGGTTGCTGCGCGATCTGCAAAAGCTCGTCAACGATGACCTCTTCGGACTGTGGTTCGGTTCTCCGCAGGATCTGGTGCTGGTCAAGCCACACATCCGCGGCTTTGCCCCGGCGATCGAGTGGCAGACGAGGGATATGGGGACTGTCTGGTTGGAAGGAGAGTAAGGCGTATCGGCCCCACGTCAGACCTGATGTTGCGAATGGTTACGCCACAAGAACATGCTAGGTGAGGGCCATTGGAATGTGACCGCGAGTCCGAATTACTTGACGGCGCCAGCGGTTAGGCCCTTGACGATGTAGCGTTCGAGGAGGATGCCGACGACGACCAGAGGAGCGATGGCGGTGGTGGCGATGGCGGCCATCGACCAGTACTTGGCGCCCTGGGAGCTGACTTCGGCGGCGATTTTCGAGGGTAGCGTGACGGCGTCGACTGTCGAGAGGTTGGCGGCGAAGAAATATTCGTTCCAGCAGAAGATCACCACCAGGATGAATGCCGCGACCATCCCCGGCCCGGCGATGGGGAGCACGATTCGCCAGAATGCACCGAAGAATGTCGTGCCGTCGACTAGGGACGCCTGCTCCAGTTCGACCGGAATCGAGTTGAACTGATCGCGCATGATCCAGATCACGATCGGGAGGTTGGAGACGGTGTAGAGGATGATCAGGCCGAGCCGGGAGTCGAGGAGATGGAGTTCCCGGTAGAGGATCAGGATGGGCATGATAACTGCCGCCGGGGGCAGGATCAGCTGGGAGACGAACCAGAACGAGATGTCGCGGTTGCGCCAGATGGCGAACCGGTAATCGAATCGGGCCAGCCCGTATCCCGCCAACGAGCCCAGCACAAGCGCACAGATCCCCGCCGAAACCGCGATGACCAGGCTGGTGTTGAAGATGCGCAGGAATTCCTCCCGGTCATTGGCCTCGGTGAGGACGGTCCAGCCAAGGGTGACCGGTTCGAAATCGATCCAGGGGAAGAAGAACGGACCAGTCGTGATCAAGCGCAGGTTCTTGAGTGAGGTGACCGCCGTCCAGTAGATCGGGAAGAGGCAGATGAATGCCCAGAGGAGCAATGCCAGATACGTCAGTGTTCGCCCGATGTAGAACGAGCCGGTCCGCTTTCGCCGGGTGCGGAATTGCGTAGCCGCCATCAGGTGACATCCCGGATCTTGCGGCCGACCGTGACCAAGATCAGCGTGACGAAGAGGATGATGATCACCAGGAAGACCTGGGCCATCGCGGTTGCGTAGCCGATGTTGCCGCCGAGGTAGCCTTCTTTATAGACATAATATGTGACGGTCTCAGTAGCGCTGCCGGGACCGCCGCCTGTGACGACCTGGATGATGTCGACGATCTTGAACTCGAAGATCACCCGGAGCAGCACGGCAGTCAGGCTGACCGGCAGGAGCAGCGGGAAGGTCATATCGCGAAACGTTTGCAAGCGGGAGGCGCCGTCGATTTTGGCCGCTTCGAAGACTTCGGTCGGCATCGCCTGCAGGCCGGCGAGCAACATGACCAGGACAAAGGGGATCCAGACCCAGGCATTGACCATCATCAGGAGGGTGACGGCCCGGGGGCCGGTCTCGAAGAAGCTGTACTGGATGCCGAAGCGGTCGAGGAGGTCGACGACCGGGCCGATACGGGCGTCGAACAGGAGGCGCCCGACCATGTACCCGGCGGCGATGGGACTCATCATCAGGGGCAGGAGAAAGATGACTCGAAAGAATCTCCGGCCTCTGATGTCCTGATTGAGGAGCAGGGCCAGCCCAAGCGCGATGACGTATTGAGCCGGTACACCGACGAGTACGAAGACGAAGTTGTTCTGGAGGGCGTTCCAGAAGGCGTCGTCGTGCCAGAGCTGGCGGAAATTGTCGAGCCCGTTGAAGACCCTGCCCGATTGGTCGGTGCGCTGCCAGTCGGTGAAGCTGACGTAGATCCCGAAGATCGTCGGGAAGGTCACGACTGCCAGGGTGATCAGCACCGCGGGCAGGATGAAAAGGCGCCGCTGCCAGGTGGGGTTGACGAAGTCGCGGGATGGTCGCGCCCGGCCCGAATCCGCGGTTGGGGTGGATTGTGAGAGGGCGGGAAGGGCCATGAGGGATCTCTTGTGCGGTCGGGGAGAGTCGGATACCCGGGCCATTGAAAGGGCCACCTCCGCTCCCCTCGGGCGGACGAAGGGTCGTCGGAAAGCCGCGTCTCCCTCTCCCGACATGCGGGAGAGTTGCGGGTGGACGGGGTGCCCGATGGCGCACTCTCGACCGTCGTTACCCCAACGATGCCTGATACAGGGTCTGCTGGTTGGCGCGGTCGAGGCGGTCGGTGATCTCGTTCCACTTGGCGGCGGCGTCGTCGAGGGCGGCCTGGGGCTCGATCTCGCCGGCGACGGCCCGGGTCCAGGCGTCCTCGGCGGCGATCCAGTATTCGCCCTGTCCGGGGATGCGCAAGTCGACGATCCGGTTCGCGTGGTTGTAGGAGTCCTGGATCGAGCTGAGGTATTGCTGGGCAAACGCTTCCGGGTAACCGGCGATGGTCCAGTCGGCCGCGTTGAAGTGGCTCTGGCGGTAAGGGTTCATGCCGGACGGATAGAGCATCATCCAGAGGGAGATGTCCTTGCCGGTGAGGTGGGAAACGAGATCCCAGGCCGCTTCGGACACTCCCCGCTCTTCACCGGCTTTCGTGACGTAGAGACCCCAGCCGAGGAAGGCGAGGTAGGGCGCGAAGTTGATCTCCGGGAGCGTATCCCAGGCTTTGGTTTCCCAGTTGTAGACGTCGGGTGAGCCCGGGAGAATGCTGCAGCCCACCTTGTCCTGCACGATCGAGCTGTCGCTGGTGTAGACGTTCGAGCCGACATCGGCCCACCAGTGGCACATCGTGCCGGTCCCGGCCAGGAAGTTGTCGAGGTTTTTGAGGAGGTCGGCGTTGATCTGATCGGGCGGGGCGGCGTCGCGGACCGCGATCATGTCTTCCAGGGCGCGGACAAAGGCCGGGCTGTTGATCTTCGGGGTCATGTCGGTCGGGTCGAAGAAGAATGCCGGATCGTCGGGGTGCTTGGCATATGCACTGGCGCGGGAGTGAAAGAAGTAGTTGCTAACACCACCGCCACGGGCAAGGGCGTCGAGGACGCCGTAGAGCGGCTCGCCGTCGAGTTCTTTACCGCTGAGGAATTCGGAGTAGGCGCGGACCTGCTGCCAGGTCTGTGGGACGCCCCACTCGCCTTCGCCGCCGGAGCTGGTCCATTCCGTCGCCAGATCGGCGTTGGAGAAGACGTCCGAGCGGTAGTTGAAGTGGTGCATATCGCCGTCGACACTGGCCCCGTAGGTGACGCCGTCCCAGGTGCGGGTGGGACCCTGAAGGTAGGGGACGATGTCGTCGAAGGCGTAGCCGGGGTCGGACTTGACCGAATCCGGCATCGGCACGGCGTAGCCGCCGCCAAGGAGTTCGCCTTCCCAACCTCCAGACGCTTCGATGATGTCGAAGTCGACCGTGTCACTGGCGAGCGCCTGCGACATCTTGGGGTAGGAGTCGGCCTGGGTGACCTCGATCCACTCGACGGTCGCGCCAGTGAACTCTTCCCAGGCTTTGGAGAGTGGGCGGAAGACGTTGACGTGGAATGTGGCGTTACTAAGCCCCTGAAACTTTACCGTCTGGCCGGCGAACTTGCCTTGATTTTGAGAGCGGAGGACCAACTCACCGACTCGCTCCATATCCGAATCGGTGGGAGTGCCCGCCCCTGGGCCGGGGATTGCCAGAATCTGGTCCTTGACGCTGTCCTGCGCGAGGGCGCGGCGATAGCTCTTCCCCGCGAGGCCAGTGGCGCTAAAGGCAGCCGCAGCGCCGGTAGCGGCTTTGACGACTGAGCGACGGGAGAACGGCCGGAAAAGGACACCATCGTCTCTGCTGGCCACCTGTGCAGTTCCTCCTGCTCGATACGTCGCCAGCGGCACCTCTGCCGTGGCCGATGAACACAGGACGTCGTAAGCGAGCGAGCACGCGACGGTGGGACTCTGGACGTTGTGTCGCGGTGCGACCGTGGCTCAGCCGGAATGGATCTGATGCGGAAGAGCTTCCAGTTCTACCGGGACGAGGCGACCTCGCTTACGACCCTGAGCGACCGTTGTATACATGGCGAGTATCGGGGTGTCAATTGGACCCTTGGGGGGCCGCGTTCCATCGGCACGCCACAAAAGGTCGTGTTCTCGGAGGCCGTAGTTTCCACGTGGCGGCTCATCCTTCGAGATCCCTCGACAAGCTCGGGATGACAGGGAAAGCCGGACCGACATCGCTCCCAGATCCATTCGGACAGGTAAAACTGTACGAGGTATTAGAGCGTTGACGCGGTGGCCGTCACTCGGAGGCCGTCGGCGATAGAGCCGTCGGGCAGGAGGGCGCCGGGGTCTCGCTCGGCGCTGAGGACGTACCTGTTCAGGTCGGCGAGTTGGGTCTTGAACCAGGCGGCGACGTCGTCGGACTCGACAATGCGGCGCAGCCGGTCGGACCGGCCCCGGCGCTCTCCGAGGGGCATGGTCAGGGCTTTGTAGATCGCGTCGGCGGTGCCTTCGACATCGGCCGGGGCCACGATCAGGGAGTCCTCGCCGAGCTGTTCGACGGCGCCGGCGCCCTCAGAGATGATCAGGACGCCGTTGCGCTCGTTGAGGAGGACGCCTTCCTTCGCCACGAGGTTCATGCCGTCGATGATCGAATTGACCAGGAGGACGTCGTACCACTTCATCGCCGCCAGGGCGCGCGGATAGTTCTCGCCCATGATGAGGTGAATGGGCTGCCAGCCGGTTTCGACGTTGGCGTAGCGGGCGTTGATTCGGCCGACGGAGGCGCTGATCTGGTCGAGGTAGTCGCGGTACTCGGGTACGTCCATCCGGGACGGGACTGTGATCGCGACGAAGTTGACCCGGCCCAGATACTCCTCGTGGGCTTCGAGGAACCGTCTCAAAAGCGCGGAATCCACGGACGAGGTTCTTGCTGGGCTCCGCCCTATCCACCCTGAGGACCGTGTACTCGTTGAGGTGGTTGGGCAGGTAGCGGTCGTGTGAGCGGGCCTCTTTGCTGTAGGCGGCCTTGCGCACAGCTTCAGTATCGATCGAAATTGGGTAGGCCCGGACTTCGATCCGGCGGCCGTTCCAGATCACGCCTGACGAGCTGTAGTCAATCATCGCTCCGGGGACGTACGCCTCGCAGCAGTACATAAAGCTGCGAGCATGAGCCGCTGTTTGGAATCCGACGATGTCGTTGCCAAGTAGGCCCTCACAGATGCCGTTGCGCATCTCCTTCGGCAGCAGGCGCCAGTAGTCGGGATCGGGCCAGGGGATGTGGACGAAGAGCTGGAGGATGGCGTCCGGCTTGCGATCGCGAATCATGCCGGCGACGAGGTAGAGGTGGTAGTCCTGGAGCATGATGACTGGCTCTTCGTCCAGCGCGGCGGATGCTTCCAGGATCGCGTCGGCGAAAAGTTGGTTGACGGGGACATAGCCTGTCCGCCAGGCATCCCAGGTTTCCGCGGTGATGTCCGGAGTACTTGGGGTGTTCCAGAGGTAGTGCTGGAGGAACCAGAGGAGGGGGTTGCTGATCTCGTTGTAGTACTTGTGGTACATCTCGGGTTCGGGCGCGACAAACCGCAGGCGGAACTCCGGGTTGGGACCAGGCGGGCTGATGAGCGTTTCGCCACGGCCCTGGGCAATCTTGGCCCGCTGCCGGTCTCCTTCGGTCATCGCCGCCGCGATCCAGATTGGCTGGCGGTCGCGGGCAATTGAGCTGACGGCGGTCACCACGCCGCCGCTGCCTTTTCGGCTCGAGAAGCTACCGTCGCTCTCCAGCGTGAAGGTCACTGGACCGCGGTTGGACGCCACGATCAGTGGGCGCCCGGGTAGGGCATCGTCGAGCACGTCCAAGGGATCCTGATGCGGGTGAACCATCCTGATCTTCGCGTTTCCAGCAAGGCTGGTTGGTGCCGACATGGATCCTCCCGTTTTCCTGGTTTCCAACGAGTCGGCAGATACCCCATGTACCTACCGCACCGTGGGCGACCCCGCGGAACGTGGGTAGCGTGTGCGGGATCTGGCGACAGCGGCTGCGGTCGGGTGGATGATGAAAAGACTTGGTGGCCGGTCCGGGCGCGATCCCTGCCCTATTATGACCTGTCCGTTCAACATGCGGAACCCGGGTGGACTGAGTGGTACTCGAAATGGTCTGGCGGGGAGAAGGGCGCTATCGGCAGACTGCTACAATATTGTTTGACGCCCTCCTGCACGGAGGTGAGTACTGTGAGGTGGTGTGCCGATCATGCGGATGCCACAACAAACGTCCGACATCGGGGAGCGGCGGTGTCCTTGGTGTGGGAGTTATCAGACGCGCTGGGTGCAGCGCGGCTACACTGGTCCGACCGATGAGGTCGACCAGTATTTCGCCTGCGCGTCGTGCGGAAAGCTCACGTACGAAATAATTTCGAAGAGTGGTCGGGAGATGCGCATGGAGCGCTACCGGCCGGGCGGCGTCTACAAGGATCTAGTCCATAAGACGCGATACAACATTAGCCGGATCCTGAAAGTGGGCGTCAATGAGTTTTTGATCTATCTCAAGCCTGTTCCTGAGGAGAGCGCCGACGGCGTCGGCGCATCGTCGACAGGTACGGATTCTCCCAACACTCCGGATTAGCAAAGCTCGTGCGGTCTCCTGCCGATACCGGCACTGTTCGGTTCGGTTGGCGTTCCCGCGCTAAGGTGTGTGTCCACGCCGGCGCCGCTTACTTTCACCAGTACACTAAAAGGCGGCATCGACCGCACAAGGAGCAACCTGTATGAGCGCCCTGCTCACGTCGGATGAAACCAAGATCGAATCGACGAACGCGCATCCGTATCAATCTGAGGTGGAGCGGCGACGCACCTTTGCCATCATCTCGCACCCGGACGCCGGCAAGACGACCCTCACCGAGAAGCTGCTGCTCTATGGCGGGGCGGTCACCCTGGCGGGGTCGGTGACCGCGCGGCGGAGCCAGCGGCATGCGGCGTCCGACTGGATGGCGCTGGAGCAGGAGCGCGGAATCTCGATCTCGTCGACGGTGCTGGCATTCCCGTACGCGGGCCGGCACGTCAACCTGCTCGATACCCCCGGCCACCAGGATTTTTCCGGAGGATACGTACCGGACGCTGACGGCTGTCGACAGTGCGGTGATGGTCCTCGACGCGGCCCGAGGCATCGAGCCGCAGACGCTCAAGCTCTTCGAGGTCTGCAAACGGCGCGGGATTCCGATCTTCACGTTCATCAACAAGCTCGACCGGCCGGGTAAGCACCCGTTGGATCTCCTCGACGAGATTGAGAAGACCCTGGGACTTGAGACATATCCCCTCAACTGGCCCATCGGCGATGGACCGGACTTTCGCGGCGTGTATGACCGCACGGGACAAGCGGTGCACCTCTACGAGCGCACGCACCATGGCGCGACGCGAGCGCCGGTCGTGAGGATCGAGAGTGTCGACGATCCGGCCCTGGACGCGGCCATCGGGCAGGGGCGGGCGGCGACACTGCGCGATGATCTGGCCCTCCTCGATATGGCGGGTTCAACGTTCGACCCGGCGAAGGTGGCGGTCGGGGTGCAGACGCCGGTCTGCTTTGGCAGCGCGCTGACGAATTTTGGAGTCCAGCTCTTTCTTGACCGGTTCGTCGACCTCGCTCCCGCGCCAGGCCCGCAGGAGACGAACACCACCGAGATTGAGCCAGACGACGCTCAGTTCTCCGGGTTTGTGTTCAAGATTCAGGCGAACATGGATCCTCGCCACCGGGACAGGGTGGCGTTCATGCGGATCTGCTCGGGACGGTTTACTCGCGAGATGGAGGTTTGGCACCCGCGCTCGAAGCGGAGGGTGCGCCTGGCGCCGCCCCTGCGCCTGTTTGGTCAGGAGCGGGAAGTTGTCGAGGAGGCATACGCCGGCGATGTCGTCGGTCTAATCAACCCCGGCTTGTTCGCGATCGGGGACACCGTTAGCGAGAAAGAGATCGGGACGTTCCCGCCGTTGCCGCGGTTCCAACCAGAGCACTTTGCCCTCCTGCGGCATGTCCGCGCCGACCGGTACAAGCAGTTTCTGAAGGGGTTAACGCAGATCGAGGAAGAGGGCGCGATCCAGCTCTTTTACCCGGTGACGAGCGCCCGGCGGGAGCCGATCCTGGCGGCGGTCGGCGCCCTTCAGTACGACGTTGTGCGATTCAGGCTGCAGGCCGAGTACAACGTCGAGACGATCCTGGAGCCACTGGGGTATTCGCGCCGTTCGCTGGGTCGAGGGCGACCTCGCCGCGATTGCCGCTCTCGGGGAGAGCCGCGGGCGGATGCGGGCGGAGGACCGCGATGGCCGCCCGGTGATCCTGTTCAGCACGAGTTGGGACCTGCGCTACGCGGAAGAGAATACGACAGGCGTTACATTCAGCGACCTCGCTTCGGGCTTGGAGATCGACTCCGCGCGCTAGATACGCCCTCGAACCTTTCCGGGTGCTACCATCCGGCGGCAATGAGCTTTGAGTCACCGACGAAGCCAATCGTCCGCGATCCGGATCTGGAGTCGGAGCGTTCGCGCCTCGGCGCAGAGCCGGTTGATCTCGCGTTGCCGTCGCGAGAAGACCTGCAGCGGGAGATCAGTGAGCTTCGCAGAGCCAATCTGAGACTCGTTCTTGAACTTCAGAGCGAGCGTGTCCGTGAACTGGACGGCGGCGCCAGTATTGGCGAGCGGCTCCGTGCGACGTGGGAGCGATACCGGAGCCGGAGCGAGGAGCAGGATGGGGCGCCGGCGGTGCTCCGTACCGTCACCGACATCTATTCGCGGATGCTGCCGGTCCGCGAAGAGGCCCCTGCCGCACGCTGGTCTCTATCGCGGATCGAACTGGCCGCTCTGATTGTTATTCTGGTCGCTGGCGTGCTTTTGCGGTTCGTCGATCTGGCGAATACGCCGCCGGGCGTGCAAGGCGATGAGGCGGCGATCGCGATCGAAGGGCAGCGGATCAGGGCGGATGGTTGGATTGGGCCGTACAGCCCGATTGCGGCGGGAACGCCGACCGGAGCGCTCTACGCGGTCGCTCTGGGCCAAGTCTGGTTTGGGGACAGCATCCTGACGGTCAGGTTGGTCTCCGCTTTCTTCGGGTCATTGACGATCCTGGCGCTCTTTTTCGTCGTCAGGCGGTCGTTCGGCTCGGCGGCGGGCGTGTGGGCGGCGGGATTTCTGGCTGCCATGGGTTGGCACATCCACTACTCGCGACTGGGGTTCCCCAACATCGTCTGGCCGTTCTTCGTGGTCGCTGGACTGGGAGCGCTGGTCGAGGCCGTCCGCGGCAATGACCGGCGCTACTGGGCACTGGCGGGACTGCTCTTCGGCTTGGGTGTCTACACGTATAACTCGCACGTGGTCGTCCTGCTGCTCACGGGCGGCTACTTGGCATTCCTCACGTTCGGCCCGCCGGTGCTCCTCCTTGCCGCCGCTGTTGGATTGGCGACGATCAATCCGGGCCTGTTTTCTACTGTCGCCATCGCCGCAGCGGTCGCAGCGGTCCTCACGAGTCGTGCGGCGCTGGCCCGGAACAGGATCGCCGGATTGGCTGTCTTTGTCGTGGTTCTTGTCGCAGTTGCGCTGCCGATGATCCGGTACGCCACGGACGAGTCGAACAATTACTTTGGCTATAGCGAGCGCCTGTCGGTCGTCAACTCCGAGGAATGGGAACTGAAGTCGGGTACCGGGGAGCGGGCACGGTGGGTCGCAGGCCGGTACGTCGACTATTGGGACCGGATGTGCTGCGATCCGGTCTTCGACGGTGTCGACGCGACGGGGACCGTTCCGGTGGTTCCGCTAACGACGTTGCTGCTGGCTGCTGCTGGGGTGGTTCTTTCTCTGTGGCGTGGTAACAGGACGCTGGCGACGTTGAGTGCAGTCTTCTTGCTGGTGCTGCCGTTCACCTCGGCGATGAGCGTCGATTTCGCGCTGCGGCGGACGATGATCGAGTCGGTCTTTCTGGCGATGTTCGCCGGGATTGGGATCGCGCAACTGGTTCGGATCGGCTGGACGAGGAGCTACGGCCGCTACGTGTTGATCCCGCTCGTCGGGCTTCTGGCGGTCGTCTCGGTCCGGCAGAACCTGGATGACTACTTCAACGGCACGCTGGCGTCGAGCGAGGTGCGGTGGGTCAATGCCGTCGAAATGGTGGCGGCGAGCGAATACATCGGCGATCTGCCGCCTGGCAGCTACGTCTATTTTCTGACGGATCGATGGCCGTATTCGCACGAGATCCGGCGATATTTTGCGCCGGGTGTCCCCGGTGAGGATCGCTCCGAACGATTCGGCGAGGATCGTCTGCCGTACGATCCGGCCAAGGGTAGACCGGTCTATGTCCTGATTGGCAGCTACGAGGAGCGGGCGACGGATTTGCTGCGGATGTACCCGGGCGGCGAATTGGTCGTCAACGGTCCGAACAATGACCCGGAGTTCATCGCGTATTTGCCGCCCTGGCCGCCATCGGCGCCGGTGGCAGCGCCGTCAGCTACGCCCGTTGCCGGGGATGGCTGACGGCGACGTGGCTAGGGGCAACCTCTGGGGCGGAAGCGCTGGCTTTCAAGCACATCTTGGAATCGACTTGATATCCAACCGGTAGACTGGGGTCGCGTTGGTGAGAATCCGCCACAAGTATCGCCGGCGTTTGGCCACGGAGTCGTCCGGGCCGAACCCGGGGTTGAAACCCCGGGCTATCTCACACGAAGCCCTTCCAGGGCTGAGCACGGGTCGATGCCGGCAGCAGGTTTGGCCTTTGCAAACAAACGTTACCTAGTCGCTATCACTGCGAGTCAGCTTGAGCCGCTCTTCGAGTCCCCGTTTCCAGCTTTCGGCCAGGGGAGCCAGTCCGATGAGCGATTCCAGTTCGGCAACGGTTGCCTGCCCCGCCAGGATGGCGCGACTGGCGGAGTGGACGCTGACCGGATTGGGGAGGCGATCTGTGACGGCGATCGCGTCCGCGCGGGAGGCGCTACCGGGCTGGAGGACGCGGAGGTACCAACCGGATCGGGCGGAGTCGAGGAAGCGGGCAATGATGTCCCGGCGACCACGGTGGATCCCCAGCTTGTAGCAGGGGTAGCGAGGCTGGCAGACCTGGAGCACAGCAGTGCCCCAGGCCCAGATGTCGCCGATGTAGACATCGCGCTCGGTCAGTCCGGCGGTGGTCAGGTTCTCGCCGAACGCGCCGGGTCCCAGTTCTTCGCCCAACTCGTCGCTCCAGACCGAGAGATGCTCGGACGGATAGGCGTAGATGGCCTTGTCTGGTCCGCCGTGAGCGCGAAGGTCTGCCTGGCCGTCGCCCTCCAGATTGGTGGTGGAAACGGTGAGCGAGGAGTCGCCGACCGGAGATTTTGCGATGCCGCTCAGGACCGGTTCGCCGAGGCGCTCGCCGATGATCCGGGGTTTGCCGACGTTCAGAGAGATCAAGGTGAGGGTGGCGATAGAGCCCCAAGATCGGGTTGGCTCCTGTGCCGTGGGTGTGCTCACGACGGTGTCCCCTCAGATGCCGGTGTGGCCAGTGGTGGGCCGGCGATGCCGATGGTCAGGCGGGAAGGATCGAGGTGGGTCTGGGCGGCCCGCTGGAGGTCGTCGAGGGTCAAGGCATTGATGATGCCGGGGTAGCGCTCCAGGTAGTCGAGGCCAAGGTCGAAGTACTCGATGTTGAGGAGCGTGGCGGCGACTCCGTCGCTTGTTTCGAAGGCGAGCGGGAGTATTCCAGTCATGTACGCCTGGGAGTCGGCGAGTTCTTCGGCATCGACCGGATCGGTGCGCAGGCGTTCGACCTCGGCGGTGATGCTGGAGATCGCTCGCTCGACGTTTTCGGGATTGATGCCCGCTCGGCTGGACCAGATACTGCCGCCTCGCCCGGGCTCGATCTGGGAGTAGGCATAGTAGGCGAGGCCTTGCTGGTCGCGGACGTTGGCGCCCAAGCGGCCCATCAGGCCGAGGCGGCCCAGAATCAGATTGGCGGTATCGAGAGCGAAGTAGTCGGGGTGGGAGCGGGAGACCGTCGGGAAGCCGATGGCGATGTCCGATTGGGTCTTGCCGGGGACGACTCGCACTTCCCGCTGGCTGCTTGGGGGAGCGACGCCGCCGTCGATCACCGGGTTCGGCGTCACGGCGACGCTCCAATCCGAGAACCGCTCGCCGATCAACGCCGCGGCTGAATCGATGTCCTCGACGCCGCCGACGATAGCCACTGTCATGACCCCGGCACCAAAGCGAGCGGCGTGGAAGGCAACCAGATCCTCCCGCGTGATCTCGGCAACACTATCAAGTTCACCGCTGACCCGGCGGGAGAATGCGTGGCCGGCGGGGTAGAGCAGCTGGCGGAGCGCGCGATCCGCGACTGAGCGAGTGTCGTTGTCCGCCTCGCGGATTGAAGCGCTGAGCTCCTGGCGGACTTTGGCGATCTCCTCCTCAGGGAACGATGGGTTGCGGAGGATGTCGGCGGCGATGTCCAACACGGTCGGGAAGTCTTCGCGCAGACAGCGGATCGAGACTTCGGTGTGCAAGCGACCGACGTCGACGCCGACAGTAGCGCCCAGGCCGTCGGTCGCCTCGTTGAAGGCTTCGTAGGTGCGGGTGGCGGTACCCCGGGCGAGCATACGGCCCGTGAAGGCCGCGAGGCCGTCCTTGCCCTCGGGATCGTTGACGGCTCCCGAGCCAATCCGGAGACGGGCGACGACGGATGGGGACGTTGGCCGGGCCTGGCCCAGGACGACAATTCCACCCGGGAGGGTTAGCCGTTCCAGGGGTGCCCAGCGCGACTGCACCGTCGCGCCGGCGCCCGCGGTCGAGACCTGTTTGGGGCCGTCACTGAATGCCCACCACCGCTTTGGCGTTGCGGCGGCATCCGCTTCGACCTCGGCTTCGCCGCCGCCGTCGCCAGTTGGGATGAGCCAGCCGACGGTGCGGTTCTTGTCGATCAGGTAGGACTGGGCGACGCGCTGGATGTCGGTGGGGGTGACCGCCTCTAGCTCCGCGACGAACGTGTCGGCCCGGGTGTGGGTATCGATGATCTCCATCTGGCCCAGCCAGAAGGCCTGGTTGGTGACGCCCTCTTCGGAGTAGACGTGGCCGGCCTTGACCTGCTTGATCGCGCGGGCGAGTTCGCCGTCCGGCACAACTTCATCGCGGACGCGGGCGAGCTCACGCTCGATTGCCTCTTCGATGCGCTCCAGTTCGACGCCGGGAAGTGCGGAGGCGGCGACCATGAAGAGATATGGGTCGAGGGTCAGGCTGAAATCCGAGCCGGCGCTGCGGGCGAGTCCGCCACTGACAAGTGCCTTGTAGAGCCTGGCGGAGCGACCCATGCCGCTTGAGCCTGACAGGACAGCGTCGAGCACGAGCAGGGCCGGTGTGTCGGCGTGGCGGGCATCAGGGGCGCGATAGGCCATGCGCAGGTAGCTGGTCGGGGCAGGACGGCGCAGGGTGATCCGGCGCTCGCCAAGCTGCTCTGGTTCGAGCGCTCGCGGGCGTGGCGGCTCGTCGCCGGCCGGAATCGAGCCGAAGGATGCTTCGATCTTGGCGAAGAGCGCTTCGGCGTCGAAGTCGCCAGCCGCCGCGATGACGGCGTTGTTTGGCTGGTAATAACGCTGGTAGTGGTTGAAGAGGTCGTCGCGGGTGATGGAGCGGAGGTCGTTCTCGTAGCCAATGACCATGTGGCGATAGGGATGGGCGCGGAAGGCGGTGCCGACCAGATCCTCGTAGAGGACGTAGCCGGGATTGTTCTCCGAACCCTGGCGCTCGGAGATGATCACGGTCCGCTCGGATTCGATCTCGGCGGGGTCGAACAGGGAGTTGGTCATCCGGTCCGATTCGATCTCGAGGGAGAGGTCGAGCCGGTCGATGGGCAGGGTTTCGTAGTAGGCAGTCCAGTCGTGCGAGGTCATCGCGTTCATGGTCCCGCCGAACTTCGAGACATCGCGGAAGATGGAGCCTTTGGCCCGGCTCGGCGTGCCTTTGAACTGCATGTGCTCGACCCAGTGCGATACACCGGTTAGACCGGGCAGTTCGTCTCTGCTACCCACCCGATACCACACCCAGAACCCCGCGACCGGAGCATCATGCGATTCCCGGAGCAGGACTGTGAGGCCATTGGCGAGTGTGCGGGCGAAGACGGGGCGGGAGGGGGCGGTGGAATCGGACACGCGGGTGGATCCTTTCTGACGCAAAGCCGGGGGCAAACCCTGGCTGCACGAAAGGTACGAAATTCACTCTGGCATTGCCTAGCCGTGGCGGGAATCGCCGTGTTGGTTCCTACGCAGACCGGTAGGTACAATGCGGCTCATAGGAATCCAAACGCGGACCTGTTGAATCACCACATTGGGGAGGAATCGGCTTGGTGCAGTACAACCCGGGTCCGGCGTACGATCATGATCTGGCGGAACGGACCATCGCCTATTTGCAAACGCGGGATCCGGAGTTGTTCCCCTTCGCGGCCGCCTTCGACGCGGCGCGGCAGCGGGCGTTCATCCACGACCTGCGCGAAGGCCTGAGCGATCTGACCGACTCGGGGAGCGCACGAAAGACCTCGGCGTCCGGATTCATCATGCGTGACCGGCGGCTGCGGGAGATCGTGGCCGAATGGGCGGCAGCGGGTGGTGGCTGGCCGCGAGGGGCCGATCCGCGCAATCCCGTTACCTCGCTTGGGGCGTCGAGTTCGGATGATGAGGGGCCGGGGCTGGTGCCTGGGCGGCGGTAGGGCGGCCGGCACCACGTTCTCTGCGGTGGGCAGATGTGGTCGGTCAAGGGTGATCTGCGTTGGGGCGAGGCATGCCTCGCCTGGTCGCCGGCCGCGAGAACCGTACGTTCCGGGGTGCCGGGCGATGCGTGCATCGCCCCTACAAAGGTGGCCGGATAGCGCATGACATAAGACGGAACACTAGTCCGCCGCGGGCGAAGTAAGCTCCTGCTGGAGTTCCGATTCTAGCCGGACCAGTGGATCGGGCGCGGCAGTCTGTTCCGGGAATGAAACTGGGGCAAGGTCCGGTGACACCAGATATTCATCCAGAAAGGCGAAGAGGTTGCGCACGCGCTTGCGTCACGATATTGCCTATATCCTCTGATTCAGGTGTTGGTCCGATGTCGTTCAAGTTGTTGTCAACATTATGACCGGAGAACTCTCCAAGAGCGAAGAACGATTGCAACGCCGGCCTTTTGATCTCCACTTTCGTATGGCGGACTGTCAGCTCCTCGTCGAACTGATCAGGGTCGACTAGGACGCCGTGCTTGCCCGGTACCGATCCACCGTTCCCGAAGAGCATTCGCTCAGGTAGAAGTGGTTTTACAGGACCGCCGGGACCGATTCTTTGGAACATGGGGCCACCGCTCGAAAGCCCGCCGTCCGGTATCCGGTGGGGTTGAGAGCCTGGTGGATGATGCGCGCTGATAGCTCCGGTCGCCAGCAGCGCTCTTCGGGCGGAACTGGAGAGTATCACCTTCGTGGCGTGGGGGCTAAAGCTCCCAAAGACCGGAGACGGCGAGCTCAGTTGGGCTCTTTTCGGCACTGTTGACCGGCCCGAAGCGCCCGGATATGATGCGATCGATAATCGATGATCCATCGTACGGAGGGAACGGATGACCAGTGGTAGGTACCGCGCCGCCGTGATCGGGTGCGGCAAGATGAGCCGAGGGCACGCGCACGCCTTCACAGAATGCGCCAAATGTTGACCTCATCGCCGCGGCCGACGTGAGCGAGGCGGCGCTTGCGGCCTTCGGCGATGAATTCGGCGTCAATGCCCGCTACACCGACACCGTCGAGATGCTCGAACGAGAGCGCCCCGACTTTGTCAGCATCGTCACCTGGCCACCCCTCCACGCCGGCCAGACGGAGGCCGCGTTCGCCGCTGGCGTCAAGATGGTGTGGGCTGAGAAACCGATGGCAGTCCACCTCGAGGATGCCGATCGGATGCTCGCCGCCGCCAAAGCGGCCGGCGGCATCATCGTTGTCAACCACCAGCGCCGCTTCGTCGATGGCTACATGCAGGCCCGCGACCTCCTCGCCGCTGGCGAGATCGGCCAGGTCACCCAGATCACCGCCATCTGCGGCGGCGACACCCTGACCGACGGCACCCACCTCATCGATATGACCCGCTTCCTCAACCAGGATAATCCCGTCAAATCGGTCTTCGGCGCCATCGAGATGTCGCCGAAGGGCGATATCAACCCCAACGGCATGGGCACCATCGAGTTCAACGACACGCGCAAGCGCTACGGCCACCACGTCGAGACCGGCGCCGTCGGCATCCTCTTCTTCGAGAACGGCGTCCGCGCCCACCTTGAGATGGGCATTCTCGCCCGGCCTGGCTACCAGCGCTTCTTCGTCGACGGCACCGGCGGCCGCCTCGAAATCAGCGGCGACCAGCCGTTCGACGACGGCAGCCGCCTCAAGCTCTACCGCCACTCCGGCCAGAACGAGTCGTGGGAAAGCACCTACGACCAAGCGATGCCCCGCGTCCTCGCCCGGGCCATCGAGGTTCTCGAAAACGGCGGCGTTCACCTCCTCGACGGCGACTCCGGCCGCGCCGACCTCGAGATCGTCACCGCCATCCTCCAATCCGCCCGCGAGCGCCGCCGCCTCGATCTCCCTATCTCCACCCGCGACTACCCAGTCGAATCCATGCTCGCCGCCGGCGAGATCCCCATCAACTGAGCGAGTTCCAAGTTCCAAGTGACAAGTTCCAAGTGAACGTACCCGTACTTGGAACTTGAGTCTTGGAACTTGAAACTCAAAAGGAGCCCCCATGAAGCTCGGTTTCGCCGGTTTCGAGTTCGTCAACCACGCGCGTGACCGTCAATACGCCAGTGGCCGCCCGTACGCCAATACCTCTGGACGGCCGCTGCAGTTCTACCAACACTTTCCCCAACCCAGAGTCGACACCAACGACAAGCTTGGTTGGTTCATCCCCCGGCTCCGCGATATGGGCTTCGACGCCGTTGAAGGCGACCTGCAACCCTACCTGGAGCCCAGCGAGCTCGACCGCATCGGCAATCTCCTCGCCAAGCACTCAATCACGCTTTCCACCGACTACGGCGACGACTTTTCGAAACCGACCAAGGACCCGAACGACTTCCGCCCCTTCGCCAAGGCCGCCAAGCAGCTCGGCGTCAACGCCATCGGCGTCGGCGGCATGCCCTTCTCCATCAATCGATTCGTCGACGACCCCTCATTCGAACGCCAGATGGAGATGATCCGCGACGGCCTCACCCCCCTTGTCGCCATCGCCGAGGAAGAGGGCCTGAAACTCGGCTTCGAGAACCACGCCGACTACCGCTGCACCGACCTGATGGATAACGTCGTCAACCCGATCAATTCCCCCGCCCTCGGCATCAAGCTCGACACCGGCAACGCCCCCCTCGTGATCGAGGATGCCTACGAGGCCGCCAAAGTCTGCGCCCACGCCTGCGTCGCCACCCACTTCAAGGAGATGTACATCAGTCCCGTTACCCCGGACGGCGGCAAGATCGTCGGGGCACCCCTCGGCCGCGGCCACTGCCGCCTCGCCGATGTCGCCAAACTCCTCCACGAAAAAGCCCCGGACCCCGAGAACCTGATCCTCTCGATCGAGATCGGCTGGATGCCGCCGAACGAGGACTATTTCCAGTGGCTGGAGGAGTCGGTCACCTGGTGCCGCACCGAACTGGCCCCGTACCTCGCTCCATTCGACTACAGCGGCTCCTCGCTGGCGACCGGAGTCAACTGATGAAGATCGGGCACACAGGCATCACCTGGGGCATCCCCGGCGACGTCGAGGCCGCCTATCGTGACACCGCCGAACTCGGCTATCTTGGCTTCGAAACGTTCGCTTTCAGCATCATCGAGTGGAACCAGAAACCCGGCGGCTATCGCGCCCTCGTCGATCGCTACGGTATCCCGACCGGCGCCGCCTACTGCTACAAGGAGTGGATCGACCCCGCCACCGCCGCCAACGACCTCGACGCCGCTCGTACCGATGCCGATGCCGCTAAGGGCGCCGGCGCTACTACCCTCGTCCTCCAGGGCGGCAAGCGTCCCGCCCAGGGCTATGGCGACGATGAGTTCAGTCGCCTGGCGGACGCCCTCAACAAGATCGGAACCTACTGCCGCGAGATCGGACTTGTTGCTGCCCTCCACCCGCACACCAACACCGCCATCGAGACCCGCCACGACATCGATACCATCATGCGCCTGACCGAGCCCGGCCTCGTTGGCTTCGCGCCGGACACCGGCCAGATCGCAAAAGGTGGCAGCGATATCCTGGAAATCCTCCAGGCCCACAAGGACCGCATCGACCACGTCCATCTCAAGGACTGGAACGGCAAGTACGAGAAGGACGCCAACGGCCGCGAGATCGACGAGAGCGGCTACGTCAACTACGAGCCGATCGGCAACGGCGTCCTCCCCATGCCCGAAATCTTCGACATCCTCGCCTCCATCGACCGCGACATCTGGATCAACGTCGAACTCGATGGCACCGACCGTGCCCCCCGCTCACCTCGCGAGGCTGCCGCGATGAGCCGCACCTATTTAGGTGATCTCTTGGGCGACAAGGTTGCCTGGCGAACTTGACGCGCCAGGAACAAGGCGTGACGCCGAAGCCCATCACTACCCTGTCATCCCGAGCTTGTCGAGGGATCTCGAAGGATGCCGACCAGCGAGGAAGCCGGCACCTCCGAGAAGACGATGCCGTGTTCGCGCAGACGGCGCCAACCGCGGAACGCCATCACCATCGAGATCCCTCGACAAGCTCGGGATGACAGTCTAGCGGGTTGCTTCGGTCAACATCTTACCGGCTGACGCTTCAAAGGTCGCCTTCAGCCAGCATCGATATGAGAGGGTTGTCCGGCACGTCCAGCGGCAGCGGCACGAACTGCCGCCGCCGCGACGACTCATAGATTGCCAGCAGGATCTCCAGCGTATCCCGCGCGCTCTGTGCTTCCAGCGGATGCAGCAGTTCCGGTTGCTCCAAGCAATCGATCATCTCCTGGACCGCGAGATCGCATGCCGAGAATCCTGGCTCCCGCTCGTAATCTTCAGCGGAGAAGAGCACTTCGATCTCTGGACCTCGGTGGATGCGGACCAGCGATCCGCCCTCGTTCGGCCCGTCGCCATCGACCTCCAGGCGGCCGGTGGTGCCGTGGACGATGATGCGGTGATAGGTGCGGCCGGTGATCGGCCGAGGCGAAATCCGCGTCCTGTTCGCATCGCCCTCCGAGCCGAATGACCCGGCTCCAAGCAGCAACTTGACCCCGCCCTCCAGCCCGATCCACCCCAGCGCGCAGTCCTCGATCTGCTGGCCCCAGGCCGAGCGATGCTCGCGCGCATCGATCTGGCCGATCACCCATTCCGCCTTGGGATCACCCAGGAAAAAGCGGACCAGATCGACCGTGTGCGTCGAGTCGACCAGCAGGCTCGAGCGAGGATGCCCAAACGCCTCGACCGTGATCACTTCGCCAATGCTGCCGTTCGCGACCGCCTCACGAGCCGCAACATACTGGCGGTCGTACCGCCGTTGATGCCCGATCACGAGCAGCGTGTTCGTCGCCTGGCACGTGGCAATCATCGCGTCGGCCGACTCCAGATCTAGCGCGATCGGCTTCTCGCAGAGGATGGCCTTCGGCTCGACCAGCCGTGCTGTCTCGATCGTCATCGGCGCGTGCAGCTGGTGGTGGGAGCAGATGCTGACCACGTCCGGTCGCTCCCGCTCCAGCATCTCGCGGTAGTCGCCGTAGCGCCCGGCGATTCCGTACTCATCCGCGAATCGACCAGTCACGTCTTCGGCGATGTCGGCGCATGCGATCAACTCGCACCTGGGATCGGCGAGATAGGCGCGCGCGTGCGCGTGCGCGATCCGGCCGCAGGCGATGATGGCCGCGCGGTAGGTCGCACCCGCAGGCCTGGAATCCCCTGCGGTATCGGTCACAGCTTGATGCCCCCGGAGGCGAGGCCCTGGACGAAGAGCTTGCTGGTAAAGGCGAAGAGGATGATGAGCGGGATTGTCCCGATCACGTAGCCCGCCATCAGCGGTCCCCAGGCGGTGTAGTAGCTCTCGCGGAAGCGGTAGAGCCCCAGCACGAGCGGGTACATGTTATGGTCGCTGATCGTGATCAGCGGCCACAGGAAATCGTTCCACGTCCCCAGGATGTTGAAGATCGCCACCACCCCCAGGATCGTTTGCGAGAGCGGCACCGCGATCCGGGCGTAGACGTGCAGCTCTCCCGCCCCATCGATCCGGGCCGCCTCGAAGAGCTCCCGCGGCATGTTGGCGTAGAAGGTCCGGAGGATGAAGATGGCAAAGACCTGACCGCTCGCGATCCACGGCAATATCACCGCCCACCGGGTATTGAGAAGGTTCAGATCCCGCACGACGATGAAGCCCGGCACCAACGTCAAGATCCCCGGAATCATCAGCAGGATCAAGACCCCGTAGTACAGAGTCTCTTTCCCCGGGAACTCGAACCGAGCAAACACATACGCCGTGAGCGACCCGATGAACACCACCCCAAAGCACGCCGTGCCGCTCAGCACAATGCTGTTGAAGATGTATGGCAGCACCACGTCGCCCGCCGTCTTGTAGTTATCCCAGTGGAATGGCGAGGTCGGCCGGAACGGCGCCACGTTGAATTGATTCAGATCCTTCACTGAGATGATCAGGATGACGATGAAGGGGAAGAAAAGAAAAAAGCTGACGATGATTAACAGAATATGCTTCCACCAATCCCCACTCTCAATGAACCTCCGCAGCGCCGACTTCTGCCGCACCGGCCCCCACGCTTCCACATCGATTGCCCGCTCCACTGCCCGCTCCGCCACCACCATGCCGCACCCCCAGCCTCGCGTCTCTCGGATCATTCTGCCGCCTGATGCCTGATGCCTGACGCCTCGCTAGTCTTTGTCTTTGAACAGCGTCAGGTTGAGCAGGGTCAGGCTGAAGATGGCGATGAAGACCACCACTCCGATCGCCGAGGCGTACCCCAGCCGGCCGTAATTGAACGCCTCCTGGTACATGTACAGCCCCGGCACCATCGTCCGGTCGACCGGGCCGCCCCGCGTCAGCACCAGCGGACCTACGATCGACTGCAGGCCGTCGATGACCGCCAGCACCAGCAACAGCCGGATCTGCCCCTTGATCAGCGGCAGATCGATCGTGAAGAAGCGTCGCAGCCCGGACGCCCCGTCCAGCTCAGCCGCGTCGAACAGCTCGCTCGGGATGTCCTGCAACCCCGCCAGGTAGATGAGCACCCCGATCCCACCAACGAAGGGGAAACTGGAACCCATCAGGGCATACAGCGCGATGTCGGGATCGGCGAGCCAGGCACGCTGCCAGGATTCGAGGCCCAGCTGTCCGAGAATGTAGTTGAGCGGACCAAAGTTCGGGTCGTAGATGAACTGCCAGAGTAGCAACGTCACCAACCCAGGGATGATCGCCGGCCAGACCATGATGATCCGGTAGAAGTACTGGGCCCGCTGCGACTTCAGCCGAAAAATCCACTCAGCCACGATCACCGGTACGGTAATGGCGGTAATGGCCCCGAAGACCGTCAAGGCCACGACGTTCCCGACCGACTCCCGAACGGTCGGGTCTCTCCACATCTCCCGAAAATTATCCAGCCCCACAAACTCGCCCTCCCGGCCGTAATCGATCGTGAAGATCGAGCCGTAGAGGGCGAGGATCGCCGGATAGTAGCTGAAGATGATCAGCAGGGCGAAGCAGGGCGTCAGCAGCAGGTAGTAGTAGCGCGCCCGCAGAATGCGTTGCCACAATGACCGCGTATGCGTCGGTCTGGCCAGCGGCAGCGCCGGCGCGGCCAGCGCAGCATCGCCGGGGGCCATCACTCGCTCCTGCATACCGCTCTCCTCCGAGGGGGCGGAGACGGCGGAGAGGGCAGAGAGCGTGATCTTCTCCCCCGTTTCCGCCCCCTCTGTCGCTCCGTCCCTACTGCCAGCCGTTCTGCTCAGCCAGGGTCTGGGCCTGCTTCATCAACTCCTCCTGGATCTTCTGGGCCGTCTCGTCCAGCTCGGCATCGCCCAGCAGGTAGTTGTTGACGTGAACAGTGATGTTCTGCGCGGCCTCGGCGTCGAGCTTATCGTCGTAGGCAATCATCCCCGCCTCACCGACACCGGAGCTGATCGCCGATAGCGCCGGCGCCAGATCCTGATTGACGTCGACCTCCTTGATGTTCGGCAGGAACTGGCCCAGCTCGCCGATGATCGCCGAGGCCTGCGGCGGCGCGGTGATATAGCGGAGGAAGTCGACGCAGAGCTCGATGTTGTTGTTCTCTACGGCCGTCTTCGTGATCGCGAACTGGTTCGCCGTCGCCCCACCGATCGCCGGCGCCGGCTCGCCGCTCGCGAACTGCGAGAGTCCCGGCCCGTCACCTTGCGTCAAGGTCGGCATGAAGAACGATCCCCACTCGAAGTTGAGCTGGTCGTTCGCATTGAGGAGTCCAAAACGCCAACTGCCGTCTTCCAGGATCGCCAGCTGGCCCTGGGTGAACTGGCGGTCGGGCTCCACGGTTTCCTGATCGAGCGTCCACTGCTCTGACCAGTACGGCACCGAGTCCTTCATCAACCGCAGCCAGTCCTTGTACTCCGGCTTCGTCGCGTCGTAGATGCCGTTCAGGATCGCCAGCGTGATGTCTTTTTGCGTGTAGGCGCCGGCGAGCCCGGTCGGCGTCATCTCCTGCTTCCAGGAGTGCAGCACCATCTCGCCGAGCTGCGGCCGCGACCACTGCATCCCGTTGTAGGGGACCTTGCCGGCGTCGTCCAGCGTCGAGATGAGGGTGATGAAGTCGGCGTAGGTCGTCGGGGGCTCGACCCCTGCCTCCGTGAAGTGCTGCTTGTTGTAGAAGAAGAAGGTCGTCACCAGGTCGTACGGGACCACGTAGATGTGGCCATCCGGCGCGAACTTGGCCGAGGTCGGCCCCTCGAAGAACTGGTCGATCCACTTCGCGCTGCCCGGCGCGCCCGCATCAACGTACGGGTTGGGCGCATTCATGTAGTCGTCCAGCGCGACCCACCAGTCCTTGCCGACATCGCGGTTGGTGTCGAAGCTCTGGGACCAGGCGATCTCTGGGATCGTGCCGCCCTCCATCTGGGTCACTGTCCAGACGCGGGCATCGGTTCCTGGCGGCACCCGCAAGAACTCGAACTCGACGTCTGGGTACATCTCGGAGTAGGAGTCGGCGGCTTTTTTCAACGCGTCGTGGGGGATCGGGTTGTCGGGGGTCTTGTCCATCGACTCGGATGGGGAGTAGTCGTGGGCCTCCATCCGGATCTTGCCGCTGAAGCTCTGGCCCTGCTTCGCCGCGTACGAGAAGCGCGGCCGAGCCGCGGCGGCGGCCCCGAGGGCCAAGGCGCCGCCCATCAATGAGCGGCGGGAGACGCGCCCGCCGGGCAAGAACTGCATCAGCGACTGCTTAGCGATGTCGGACATGGGACGTCCCTCCTCGGTGGATTCATAGTGCCAAACGAAGGCCGCCGCAGCGCGGCCCCGGCCGATGGCTGTCCCGACTTCGTCCTAGCGTTCACCACCCTCCCGGCCGACGCGGCCGATGGACCGCCGCGATCCGGCGGCGCACAACGATCAATCTATAATCGATTATTCGGATGCTACCAGTGCCTCGACAGCCAGTCAACACGTCTGTGTCATTCCTCGACCAGCGCAACGGCGCGTACCGGCGCACCGGTGGTGTCGACCCACATGACGGGAAAGACTGAGAGCTTGAAGCCGTGGGGTCGCGGGATCTGGTCGAGGTTGGTCAGGTTCTCGAGGTGGTAGTACTCGCGCTCGAGCATGACCCGGTGGGCTTCCCAGAACTGTTTGCGCTCGAACATCGCCCAGACAGGGGGGTCGAAGGTGATGGCGTCGATACCCATCATCTTGATCCCCTGGTCGATCAGCCAATTGGTCGCCTCGGCCGTCATCCCAGGGTGGTCCGTGAGGTAGCGTTCCTCGTCTTGGTAGGACCCTGCTCCGGTCATGATCAGAACGATGTCGAGCGGCTTGAGCGTGTACTCAATGTGCCGCAGCGCCTCCTGCACGTCGGCTGTGGTGATCCCCTCCCCCGGCTTCTTGTGGCGCAGGTCGAGGACAACGCCGTCGCCGTAGCAGTACTCGAGTGGGATTCCCTCCGGCCCCGGCTTGTCGGCGTTCATGTGGCGCAGCGAGTCCATATGGGTGCCGACGTGGTCGCTGATCTCGATCCGGTACGTCGCCGTCAGCCAGGTCGCGCCGTACTGCGCGGCCCCGATCCGCTCCGCAAATTCCTCCCAGGACTCGAACATCTCCAGAGAGGGTTTGACGATCCTGGGGAAGGTGACCATGCCGTTGTGGACCGGCATGCTCAGGTCGATCAACTTGACGCTCACAAGTCTCCGTCCTCTCGCTGCGGGTCGTCGCTCGACCCCTCCCGGATGTTTTTGTCCTGTCGGGATGCGGCTTGGGCCACGGCGAGGATCCACTCCCCGGGCTCTTCGATGTGCCGGCGCATGGCATCCTCGGCCGCCGCTGGGTCGTTGGCGCGAAGCGCGTCGAGCAGCGGCGTGTGCCGTTCCGCGAGTTCTTGGAGCGAACGGCGAGCCATCGCGTTGGTCACGAATGTGGTCGTGGCCAGGTGCATGCTCTCCCAAATCTGGCGAAGGAACCGGTTTCCTGATGCCTCGATGATGGTGCGATGGAAGGCAACGTCGGCGTCGATGTGGGTTTCGCGGTCACCCTGTGCCGCTGCTTCGCGCATCTGGTCGAGGTGGGATTCGAGCTGGTCAAGCACGTCTTCGTTGATTCGAGTGGCGGCGGCTCGGGCGGCGATGCCTTCGAGGGCGGCGCGGATGGGGTAGATGTCGACCAGGTCGTCGCTGGAGAGCTCACGGACCTGGGTGCCGCGAAAGGGCGAGCTGACCACGAACCCGAAGAGTTCTAGGTCGCGGAGGGCTTCCCGCACCGGCCCTTGGCTGACCCCGAGCTTTTGGGCTAACTGCGTTTCGATGATGCGCTCGCCAGGCTTGATATCGCCGCGGAGGATCGCGTCGATCAAGTACTCCTTGATGTCCTCCCGCAGGACCCGGCGGCCCAGTGGCTTGGCGGTTCGAGTAGCCATAGTGTTGTTGATCCTTCAGACCTCACAGCGCACGGGACCAGGCGAGACCAGGGCCAGCCAGCCAGTAAGCAAGCCGGCAAGTCAGCTAGAGAATTTCCATGCCGCCGTCGACGTAGAGGCACTGGCCGGTGACAAAACTGGAGTCGTCTGAGGCGAAGAACACCACCGCTGGGCCGAGTTCACGCGGTTGTGCCGCCCGTTTGAGGGCGATCTTGTCGAGGACGATCGGCAGGATCTCGGCGTCGCCCATGACCCACTGAGTCATATCGGTGTCAAACAGTCCTGGGTGGATACAGTTCACTCGGATGCCATAGTCGGCCAGCTCCGCCGCCATGTTGCGCGTGAGTGCCTCGACACCGCGCTTCGTCGGGGCATAGTGGGTGCGGCCGGGCAGGACCATGCCGGCCTGGACGGAGCCGATGTTGACGATGGTGCCGCCGCGGCCTTTCGCGACCCAGTCACGCGCGACGACCTGGCCGCAAAGCCATTCCCCTTTGAGATTGACGTCGGTCACCCGTTGCCATTCCGCGTCGTCCAGCTCCAGAAACGGGACGATGGATTCGACGCCGGCGTTGTTGACCAGGACATCGATCGGCCCGAGTTCCCGAGTGACGCGTCCGACCATGGCCTCGACCTGCTGGCGGTTCGTCACGTCGGCCTGGACAGCGATCGCCCGGCGGTCGCGCTGACGGATTGCCTCGACCACCTCGTCGGCCTTGGCGGCGCTGGAGACGTAGTTGACGGCGACGTGTGCTCCTTCTTCGGCGAGCACCTCGGCCACCCCTCGACCGATCCCCCGGCTGGCGCCTGTCACCAAGACCACTTTGTCTGCTAAGCGCATAGGTTGCCCTTTCTCCGGAACTGCTCTCGTCGACCGCCACGTGGTCGCGGAAAGGCACGATGACGTTCTGGAGAGGTTCTCGAACCAAGCTCGCGCGACCGCAGACTACTGGGGGGTACGGACACCGTACCAAACAATTGATTATCGATCCTACGTCATGCGTCTAGGGCCGTCAATGGGGACGCGGACCGCGGTGAGGGTAGATGTGTGACGTGGGAGGGGGCCGATGACGATGGTGACGGCCCGTTCCGTAGGAGACTCCGATACGGCTGGCTGATGGTCACGTCGCGCTTCGTGCCGCAAGCTGGCGTCCTCGTCGAAGGTCACGTCCCTCCGACGGTAGAGACGTCTCTGAGAAGATTTATGGGAAGGCTAGGACACGGATGTCGCGAAGCGTTCTTTCTCAAGTTACACAAAAAGGAGGTTAACCGGCATCGGCGACGCCGCCGTGCGGGGCGATCCGTGTCTGGCCGTTGTACGGAGTAGTCATCATCTGGGCACGGACCGGGCCGTCTCCTGGCTCACGCCAACGTCGACCGCGCCGCATTCCGGCGCCTTGGGGAGCACCATCCAGGCGTGGTCGTGACGCAATAGCGCGAGTGACCAGCGTTGCTCACGCATCGCCGGGTTGCTCAATGCGTGCGGTGGCAATCAGCCGACCGCGATGCCGAATCTGCTAAGCGTTAGCCGATCCAGCGAAGTCGCTGTCGGGTCCAGAGCCAGATTCGCGAGCAATTCCCCGATCGCTGGAGTGAACTTGAAGCCATGACCTGAGAACCCAGCGCCGATCGCAACCCCGGAATGGTCCGGATGGCGATCAACGATGAAGTCAGTGTCTGGAGTCATCGTGTAGAGGCATGCCGCCCGATCAACGACCTCCGCCGACACGCCGGCGAGGAATTGCTGCACCCAGGCGGCGACTTCGGCCTCCTCGCCTGGCCGGACGTTGCGGTCGACCGTTTCCAGATCGGCTGGTTCGCCGCCGGAGTGGTTGGCGACTTTCACTCCTGGTTCGTCGCCCAGCGGGAAGCCGTAGATGCTGCCCACTGGGGACTCGGCGATGAAGATCGGGAACCGCTCAGGTGTAAACCGCTCGGGATGGCTGGTGGCGAACCAAAAAAGGACCTTGCGCAGGATCGTGAGCGGTAGACCGAGGCCGGCGAGCATCTGACCGGCCCACGCTCCGGCAGTGATGATCAGGCGGTCGGCGCTGTAGGTCGCCGTGTCGGTTTCGACGAGAAAGCCATCGCCATCGGCACGCCACGATCTGGCGGGTTCGTGCTCGCGGATGGTAACGCCCGCTTGGCGAGCCGCGCCGGCCAGGGCGCGCAAGGCTGGCTCGACCTTGAGGTAACCGGCGCGGGTGTTGAAACAAGCCTCCCAGTCATCGGGGATGTTGTAGCCGGGCCACCGGGCTCGGACATCTTTGCCGGAGAGCCATTCGAACGGGAGATTCCAGGTTTCGAGGCTTGACCGGGCCGCCGACGCATGGTCAAACCCCGGCGCGGCCAGATCGAGACCGCCAGTGCGGACGAGGACCTGCTGACCAGAGACCTCTTCGAGCTCCTGCCACAGGTCGTCGGCGCGGAGGACGAGCGGGACGTAGTCGGGTGACTCCGCGTAAGCGTGGCGGAAGATCCGGGTCCGGCCGGAGTGGGCACCAAAGGTGTGAACGTGGGCGAACTGCTCGAGTACGAGCGCCTTGACGCCGCGTTTGCCGAGCGCCCAGGCGGCGGCGGACCCCATGGTGCCGCCGCCGATCACGATGACGGGGTAGTGGGTGGGCATGCGCTGCTCCAATGAAAGGCATCAGGCGTCAGGCATCAGGCGTCTGCATGACAAGCCGCGCGCCACCGTGACTTGCCCCACCCTCCCCTTCAACCGGTTGCACCGGACGGAATAGGTAAGGGAGTATGCCTTCTCCCTACGCCTGACGCCTGACGCCTGACGCCTGACGCCTGACACCGCGCTAGATCTTCTCGAGCGGTTTCCTGTTGCCGTAGGCGCGCTTGGGGCCGTTTGCCGGGGCGGCCCAGCGGGCGCCATTGGCGATGACGCGGCGGATTTCCGGGTTGTAGTAGGTAGGGTAGGTCTCGTGGCCGGGGCGGAAGTAGAAGATCTTGCCGGAGCCACGGTGGAAGGTGGCGCCGGAGCGGAAGACCTCGCCGCCGGCGAACCAGGAGATAAAGATCAGTTGGTCCGGGGCGGGGATGTCGAAGTGCTCGCCGTACATCTCCTCCTGCTCGAGTTCGATGTACTCGCCGAGGCCCTCCGCGATGGGGTGGCCCTGCTCTACCACCCAGATGCGCTCCTTCTCGTCGGCCTCGCGCCATTTGAGGTTGCAGGTGGTGCCCATCAGCTTCATGAACGGCTTCGACATGTGGCCGGAGTGGAGGACGACCATGCCCATGCCGTCAAGCACCCGAGCCTGGACCCGATCCACGATCGCGTCGTCGACGGCGCCATGGGCCTTGTGGCCCCACCAGACGAGGACATCGGTGTTGTTGAGGACGTCTTCGGTCAGGCCGTGCTCCGGCTCATCGAGGGTGGCGGTGCGGACAGTGAAGCCGCCTGACTCTTCCAGGCCGGCGGCGATGGCGCCGTGGATGCCATCGGGGTAGACCGATGCGATCTGCTCGCTTTCCTTCTCGTGGCGGTACTCGTTCCAAACTGTGACGCGAACCATGTTTCCTCCCTTTATAGACGGCAAGAACGGCAAGTGGATTACGAAACGTGAGTCCATACGGTGGCGGGACGGGACGGCGATCGGGCTCTACTTGCCGTCTTGCCGTCTTGCCGCGCTTGCCGTCTAGACCTCATCGATAGTGATCTCCCGGCCTAGCTCGGCCGAGCGGTAGATCGCGTCGATCAGGCGGGCGCGCTCGACGCCTTCTTCGCCACTGGGGCTGAACGGCGTCCCGGTCAGGATCGAGGTGACGAATGCCTTGATCATCTCGCCATGGCCGCTGATCTTCTCAAGGCGTGGCGAAGAGTCGGTGGGGGTGCCGGCGAACTCGCCGAAGACCCGCAGCGTGCCGGTGAGGGCGTAGTCCTTGGCGATGATCTCGGCGCCGCCGTTGTTGCCGAACAGGCTGACGCCGAAGTCATCCCCGGCGCTGGTGTAGGCCGCCCACGAGGTTTCCAGTTGGAGCGTCGCCCCGCCTTCGAGCCGGATAAGAGCCGTGGCCAGGTCTTCGACTTCGTACGGCTGATTGACGTCGACGTGGAATCTGGCGCCCCGCCAGGCGCCTTTCCCCTGCGGGCCAAGCTCGGCGTAGGTGGCGGCGCTAACGGCGGTCACGCCCGGGTTGCCCATCATGTACAGAGCCATATCCAGGACGTGGACGCCGAGGTCGATCAGCGGTCCGCCGCCGGCGCCTTCTTTCTTGGTAAACCAGGTGCCCATGCCGGGAATCCCGGAGCGGCGCATCCAGAATGCCTTGGCGTAGTAGATCCGGCCGAACTCACCGCGCGAGACCGCCTGATGGACGAGCTGGACATCCTGCCGGGCCCGCCGATTGAAGGCGACGCCGAGGAGCTTGCCGGCCGATTTTGCGGCTGCGACCATCGCTTCGCCTTCGGCGGCGGTGCGCGCGATCGGTTTTTCGACGAGGACATGTTTGCCCGCCTCAAAGGCGGCGAGGGCCATCGGCATGTGCAGGTTGTTGGGAACGGCCAGGCTTACCGCCTGAATATCGTCACGGGCGAGGAGTTCCTGGTAGTCGCCGTAGATCGTCGGGACGCTGAATTGGGCCGCAAGCTTCTTGCAGCGGTCGGTGTCCAGACCGGCCAGAGCGACGATTTCCGCGCGGGGATCCTCCGAATACCCTTCGAGGTGAAAGATGCCGGCGCCGCAGCCGATCACGCCGACGCGGAGCCGATCAACAGGTTGCTCAACCGATGACACGTATCCTGTCTCCCTGGCAGAATGTCGCCCCACCCGCGCCCAGCGGGCAGACATGAATGCGGCGGGCAGCATGGCATTCGCCGCGACCTTCTGCAACCCGGCAGTCCCCGATGGAGTCAGTACAAAACATGGAAGCTTCACTGGACGCGGCACTCGCCCAGCTTGACCGGGAAATCTCTGACCAGATGGCCGCGCACGACACCCCTGGTCTCTCGCTCGTGATCACGGATCGGGCGAAAACGGTGGCCGTTCGTTGCTACGGCAAGCGAGATCTTGGCGCGAACCTCGATGTGACGCCGGACACGGTCTTCGAGATCGGATCGGTGGGAAAGTCGTTCACCGCGATCGCCTTGCTCCAGCTCCAAGAGCGGGGCTTGGTCGACCTCTCCGCGCCGGTGACGGACTACCTACCGTGGTTCACGGTGCGCTCCGACTACCAGCCGATCACGATTACTCATCTCTTGAGCCACACGGGTGGGATCATCGGCGGCTCGGACATGTCGTACGACGGGCGATTCGAGTCGTGGTATCTGCGGGAGACCGAGGTTTCGGGACCACCGGGGGAGCGGTTTCACTATTCGAACGTCGGGTACAAGACGCTCGGCTATCTCATCGAGGCGATCACCGAGCGGGCATACGGCGATGTTGTGCGGGAGCGGATTCTCACCCCGCTCGGGATGGACGCGACCGTTGTGCCGATCACGAACGCCGACCGGCCGAAGATGGCGGTCGGCTATCGGCCGCTGCACGACGACCGTCCCCGGCCGAAGGGGGCGCCGCTGGTTCCGGCGACCTGGATCGAGACCGCGACGGCGGATGGCTGCCTCGCCTCGACCCCTGAGGACATGGCCAGGTATCTCAGGATGCTGCTGGCACGCGGCCAAGGTCCCTCAGGTCCGATCATGTCGGAGGAGAGCTATGTGGCGATGACGACGCCGATCGCGTCGCGGGCGTTCGCTCTGCGCAATGTCTCGTATGGACTGGGGATGTCCCTCCTCGATGTAGACGGTCGCCAGATTCTTGGCCATGGCGGCGGCATGATCGGCTACTACTGTTCCCTGGCGTACGACCCGGAGGCGGGACTTGGGGCGTTCGCGATCGTGAATGGCCCAGGCGATCCGACGGGCATTGCGCTGCGCGCTCTGAAGCTCGTCCGCGCCGGCCTGGAAGGCGAAGATGTCGAACCCTTGGAGATGCCGGTCGACCCGTATGTCGTGCCAGACGCGGCTGGGTACGTGGGCAACTACTACGGTCTGGATTTCGACGTGAGTCTGATCGCCGACGAGGATGGACTGTTTGCCGAGATCGCGGGGGAACGGCGGAAGTTGCAGCGCTACGGTGAGAACGAGTTCCTCATCGACGACTCCCGATATGGTCTCTTCCCAATCGCGCCCGTTCGTGACGATGACGGCAACCTCATCGCCCTTCGGCATGGGCCGGACTGGTTTGCCCGCGCCGACGCCGATCAGCCACCGGTCGTGGAGTACCCGCCGCTGTGGGAGAGCCTCCCTGGGCACTACCGTTGCCACAATCCGTGGCACTCCAATCTTCGAATCGTGCTGCGCCGTGGACATCTTGTCCTGATCCACCCAACTGGTGGGGAAGAGGCGCTATCGCCTTTGGAGGACGGGACGTTCCGGGTCGGGGAAGAGCAATCGCCGGAGCGCGTTCGGTTCGACGCGGTCGTGGATGGGAAGGCTCAGCGATTGAACTTGAGCGGGCAGGATTTTTATCGGTCGCCATTGTCGTAGAGACTCATCTGCACGTACTGCAATGGCTTGTAGGGGAGCGATTCATCGCGCCCAGTTGCCCACCGCGAACGTTCACGGTAGGCACGTGGACGCGATGAATCGCTCCCCCATACCGGAGTTTCTCAAGCTACGGCGCGGTCGTCACCTCGATCTTCGTCACTGTGCCAGGGAGTGTCTGGAGGTCGGCGGCCATCAGGATTGGATCGCCGACGAGTTCGAGGAGACGGATCTTGTAGATGCCTGGCAGGACCCACATCCGGTCGCCAAGCTCGAACTGGTCCTGCCAGAGGACGATTCCAGCTTGGTCGGCGACCGTGTAGATCTCGCCGGCCCCCTGTGGGAACTCGAGGATGCTGCCCCGGACAAGGGTGTCGCGGTCGGCTTCGATGTTTACCCTGATCGTGGTTGTCTGACCGCTCGGGTTGGTCCAACTGACATCGTAGGTGCCGACTGGCAGCTCGATTCGGTTTGAGTCGGAGAGGGTGGCCTCGAACGGCTCGCCTTCGGGGTTGCTGTCGGTGGCGCCGCCCTGGCCGGTGATCGTCGCCCGGGGGAAGAGGCCGCCGATCGACTCGATTTCGAGGAAGCCGTTGGAGACGACGACCTCCAACTCTTCTAAGAACGTGAAGAGGGCCGCGCTCAGCTCGGTTGCGTTTTGGGCACCGACGAGCGTGCCGCCGCCGTTGTCGGCGATGCATTGCAGGATGGCCAGTTCGTCCTGGCCGAGACCGAGACCGACTACGTTGACCTGTACGGCCTTATCGCCTTCGAAAAGGGCCGAAGCCGCGTCACAGGTCTCCTGCGGCTCCTGGCAGGTCTCCAGGCCGTCGGTGACGAGGATGATCGCGTTGGTCACATCCTCGGCGTCGTCGGGAAAGTCCTCCACCGCGCGCTGCAGCGAGAGGGCGATGGGCGTCCAGCCGACGGGCTGGTAGGTATCGACCTGGCCCTGAAGGGCCTCCTTGTCCACGCCCTCGATGGGCACGTTGAGATCGCTGCTCTGGCAGCTCTCTTCCTTGCCGGCGTCGGTGTTGTTGCCCTTATGGCCGAAGACCCGGAAGCCGACGTTGAGGTTCGGCCGGTCATCGGGGATCTGGGTGATGACGTCGGTGAGGACGCGCTTGGCGGCGTCGATGCGCGGCTCGCCGGTGTTCGTCAGTTCGGCCATCGAGCCGGACGAGTCGAGGATCAGCTCGACGTTGACGGTTTGGCCGGCGGGCTGGGCTTCGTCATCCTGCTGCGCGGTGGCGCGGCCAGCGCCGAACGGTGAAAGACTCATCGCGAACAAGGGAAGGACGAGCAACATCGCTATGAGCGAGCCAAGAACTCGGGATGGTCGCGCCACGCCGCGCATCAGTCTGCCTCCTTGCCGGTACTGCCGGCCGAACCGCGTTCCGCTGCCTCCGCATTGCATTTGGTTCTATACCGCCGGGGCACGGCGGTGGTCCGCGAGCACTACCGCAATTCGCTCACCACGATGTCTGCCATGTCCGTGTTTGACGTGACGGCACACAGAATGCGAGTCGGAACTCTCGCGACAATCCTGGATTGCCAAGCTTGTGCGGGAACGGTCAAAGGAGGAGCGGATGGTGGGACGGCCGAGGTCATCGCCGGGATACCGGTTTCTTTACTGGCTTACTCTAGCGGCGCTCCTCGGCGCCCTCGCGTCGGGCGTTTGGACCTTCGATACAGGCATGGCGCAAGATGATCAAACGGGTGGCTTTCCGCCCGATGGTTATCCGCGCGCTGTTACCGTCGGTGATGGCCAGTTCCTGTTAGACCGGGTTCTGTCACTCGACACGTCTACCTTGAACGAGGTCGGCACCAATGACGGCGCAACCCTGTACGCAGCTTCCGATGCCGAGCCCTTCGAGCGGGTCTTCGCCGATCTGGATGGCGGCGCGGACGGCCAAGTTGGTCGATACCTTCCGTTGCAGCTCGGATCTGACGACCCTACCTGCCTCACCGATGACGCCGAGCTTTCTGTCATCACGACTGGAGACGGCGCGACCTACGCATTCGCCGGAGAAGAGACCGACATTGGGGCCGACGCTCTAGTCGACCTTGGCAGCGCGGATTTTGGCGACGGGGTCGAGCGCACCCTTTCCTCCGACCGAAGCGAGCCTCCCTTTACGGAGTTTTTCGTCTCCGGTGACCAGGGCGAACAACTCCGTTTCGTTCTCCTCACCGGCGATGTCCCCGAACAACTCACGGGCGAGATTCCCATTGGGGATCAGACGTTTACGGTCGAGGGCAATGTCGTCGACCAGGTTGACCCGGCGTCCCTGATCGATATTGGCTGCGTTGGACCATTCCCCTTGCGGGCCGCTAACGACGTCACGGCGCCGTATTCGGAACTGTACGCGCTGGTCGGCAACGGACTCCTCCGCCTGGTCGCACAAGACACCGGTCCCGAAGATGAGGAGGAAGCCCAGGACGCTGACTCGACGGTCGAACCCGGCACACCGGACGATGAAGCGGCTGGCGACCTGATCGCCGACGAAGAGGCGACCGCCGAAGCCGAAGACGATCAGCCTATCGACGAGGAAGCCCGTGACGAGGACGCCGCCACCGCTGAGGCCACGAGCGACGCCGGTGACGAAGGTGACGAGACAGACGGCGGGGAGGAAACCAATCAGGGTGCGGCCCTGATTCCCCCCCTGCCCGAAAACCTACCGGTTGAGGTGACCGTTGGCGACGAGCGCTTTCTGCTTGATCGGTCGGTTCCCTTGGATCGCGGCGATCTGGAACGGGTTGATCGCCATGACAGTCAGATCTTTTATGCCCGAACGGCAGAGGGGCCGTTCGATGCCGTCTACCTCTCCTTGCCGCCGCGAAACGAAACCGCGTTGGCTCGCTACTTGCCAGAGCGGATTGGCCAAAGCGGCGGTACCTGCGTGGCGGATGCGGCACCCGGGTCGACGATCGAATTCAACGGCGAACAATATCTCTTTGCCGGTTACGAATCTGATATCACGACCGACAATCTCGTCCAGGTTGAAACAGGCGACGGAACTGATCTCTACACCGATTCGGAAGATGCCAATACCGGCGAACTCTTCCTCCCGGATGACACCGGACTGGCTCGGTTCGTCCCCGCTGGCGGCGATGGCCGGCCGGGAATCGCTGCCGATACCGTTACGTTCGCCGGCGGCGAGTTTACATTCGCAGGAGATGTAACCGGTTCTGTCGATCCAGCGACCCTCGCGGTTGTTGGTTGCTTGGGCCCCTTCCCAATCTCTTCTGACTCGAGCTCCTCCGAGCCGCCGTTCGGGGATCTTTATCTGGCCACCGGCGGTCAGGTATTCCAATACACGCCAGCGGGCGGCACACCGGCGCCCGAAGTTCCGACAGAGGTCCCGACGGAGGTCCCGACCGAAGCTCCCACCGAAACGCCGGTTCCCACTGAGGTACCAACAGAAACGCCGACCGACGTTCCCACCGAGACACCGGTTCCCACAGACGTCCCGACCGAGACCCCTGTTCCCACGGAAGTCCCCACCGAGACCCCTGTTCCAACCGAGGTCGCAACAGACACACCGGTGCCCACGGAGGCTCCTACCGAGACTGCCGTGCCGACGGAGACATCGGAGCCAACCGAGGTACCGACTGAGGCGCCCGCCGCGACCGCGGCGCCGACCGAGACAGTCGTGGCGGAAGAGGAGGCTACGGAGGAGCCGGAGGCCACCGCTACTCTGGCGGCTGTCCCGACTTCGACGCCATTGCCGCCGATCGCCCCCCCGCCGCCGGACCTTCCTGGCGAGATCCAGGTCCAGAGTGCCAGCTACCTCTTTAGCGACGTGACGGTCGATATCGATGTGACGACTCTTGTCCAGGTCGATGTGATCGTCGTCAATAACGTCGAGTTGACTGTGTACGCCCGCCAGGAGTTCCAAGGAGCCGCGTCCGAACTCTTCTGCGTTGGCACGGACGGGCAGGTTGTGGGGCGGTACGTCCCAGCAGCGGTGGTGATGCCGCAGCCGCCGCAGGAGCTGCCGCAGGAGCTGGAGAACGAAGGGGATACCTACGTTTTCAACAACCAAGTCAACGTCAATATTGACGTCACCACGGTCGTGCAGGTGAACGTCGTGGTGGTCCAGAATGTCGAACTGACGTTGTACGCCCCGGAGAACGTGTCGGGTACACCCACATTGCTGTATGCCGTCGCACCGGGTGGTCAGGTCGTCGGTGTTTACCTACAGGCCACGATCGTCACCGACGCGGCTACCCCGACCCCAACGCCGCAGCTGCAGCCGCCCGCGGTTGTACCTACCCTGTCGCCAAACGTAGCCCCACCGCCAGCCGCGACGGCTGCAGTGTCTAGCTGCACTGGCTCACCGGGCGGGCTCGACGTCAACGGATTGCCGGAGCGGCTGCCGCGCCGGATTCAATACCGGGGAACCGCGTTCTCATTTGCCGCCACGGAGACGCCGGACGAGGCCGGGACGTTGACACGGCTCGGTTGTGCTGGACCGTTCGATGTCTACTCGACCGATCAGGCGCCGCCGAATGAGCGGCTGTATCTCCGGTTGGGCGATGAGCCGGATAGCCCGCTGTACCGGTATGACGCGGCCAGAACGTTCACGGTCGAAGCCGAGGTGACGGGCCAGATTCGGGTCGTCCGCACCGAAAATGCCGACTACGAACTCGTCGGGCGTTATCAGCGTTCGATCTACTCCAGCGTGACCGCGATCCTGTTCGTGCAGGACGCCGAGGCTACCGAGCCAGACGTAATCTACGCGCTGCGCGTCGATGCGGACGTGATCGGCCGGTACGAGCCGGAGAGCGAATCGTTGCAGGCGCCGTCGGATGATCTGGCGGAGCAAGCTCAGTCCGCCTACGTCAACCCTGATCTGGTGCTCAATGGCCGTCGGTATGTGCTGACGGAGATCTTGACGCCGCAGGGAACGACGACGAACGGGTTCGTGACGCTCTACGCCATTCCGAATCAGGAGACACCAGACCTCTTCCTCGGTGTCGATCCCCGGGAGCCGGATCTCATGATCTTCCGCCGGGTAGACGACGGGTCGTGATCTAGCAAACCTCGGGTTTCCCGAGCGTGACGAGCGTCACTTCGGGGGGGCAGCGGAACCTGACGGGGGGCCGGTAGACGCCGGCCCCCCGTGAGACGTAGAGCGTCATGCCATCGACCGGGAATCTGCCGCGGACGAAACGGCGTCCGAACCGGGGCAGGACGAGCGGGCCGATGAACGGAAATCGGACCTGGCCGCCATGGGTGTGGCCGGATAACTGGGCGAACGCGCCCAGTTCCGCCGCTTGCTCGGCAAGATCGGGTTCGTGCCAGAGGGCGAGGATGGCTTCGCCTGGTGGTATCTGGGCAAAGGTGCCTTTGGCGTCGTGGTTGAAGTGGGTGACTTCATCAACACCGGCGATCCACAATGTCCCCTGGCCCATATCGACGGCCACGGCCTCGTTGCGTAGAACCCGAACGCCTTTCGCTGCCAGCGCGGCTGACACTTTCTTGGCTCCGCACTCGATATCGTGGTTACCGAGAACGGCGTAGGCGCCGAGCCGGGCAACATTCTTCAGCGGCGCAACAGCTTCTGATGCCTGCTCGGCGTATCGGGGTGATTCGGACGCGAAATCTCCGCCCATCAGAATCAGATCGGGCTGCTCATTGCACAGGAGGTCAACCGCGCGGCTCAGGTCTGCCGAGCTGAAGCTAGGGCCTATGTGGGTGTCAGTGATGAAGCCGATGCGCAGGCCGGTCAAACATTCGTGAGGAGAGGGCAGGGGCAGGGTGACTCGTTCCAGACGCGGACGACGGGGAGCGACGAACAGCGACCACAGGCCGATAAAGGCACCCGAGACTATTCCCGCCGCAGAGGTCCAGAACAGAGATCGCCATAACGAGAATCGGGGCAAACGGGACCTCCTCGGCGGTGGCTAAGACAGGCGATCGATAACCGCAGCGAGGAGCAGTCCCAGGGCAAACAGGCTGCCGAACCGCATGTGGAGGCCGGCAGTCGCCCGCAGAACCCGATTCAACGCCGGAGCGTCAGCCCCGACGGCAATATTTCGGCAGAGGCGATAGGCCATGGGCGCCGTCAGGAAGACGAGCAGCACCGGCCACAACTCGGGCCGGGTCAAGACCGTGACCACCGTTAAGAGATATGCGCCACTGACCAGGAACCAGTATTCGTAGGTCGCTCCGCGCCGGCCGAGCAGGATCGCCAAAGTGACTTTTCCAGCCGCGCGATCAAGGGGGATATCGCGGACGTTGTTGGCGTGAAGAATGACGGCGACCAGCATGGCGATCGGAAGCGAGACCAGCACGGAGGTCGCGGTCACGTCGCCGGTTAGCACGTAGTAGGCGCCGACGACCATCACCGGTCCCATGAAGATCAGGACGACTAGTTCGCCGAGGGCAATGTAGCCGAGCGGCTTGGGTCCGCCGGTGTACAGGTAGGCGGCGGCTAGGCTCGCCAGAGCGAGGGCGAGGATCTGCCAACCGCTCTGGGCAACGATAAGCAAGCCGAAAGCGGTGGCGATGCCGAAGGCGATGATCATGCCGCGCTTGACCTGCTCGGGTGTAAGCAGGCCCTGCTGGATGACCTTGCTAGGTCCCAGCGACTCGGGGGTGTCGATCCCCTTCCGGTGGTCGAAGTAGTCATTCGCCAGGTTCGCGCCGGCATGGCAGGCGACTGATGCGAGCAGCATGAGCAGAAAGAGGGACACATCGAATTCGTCATCGACGAGCGCCAGTGCCGAGCCAACCAGGATCGGGATGACCGATGCAGTGAACGAGAAGATACGAATCGCTTGCAGCCAGGCGCGAATGGGCGCCGGGAAATGGGCGAAGGGTGATGGCATCCCGGGCACGGTCGCGGTTGCCGCGTTTCTCTCCGCCATTGGCTACTCCGCCGGCTTCCAGGGGAGGGCGAGACGCTCCACAAGGTCGAGGGCCAGGGTCAGGACCCAGCCCATGATGCCGGTGATGATGAGACCGACGAACATTTTTTCGATAGCGAATATCTGCCAGCTCTGCCAGATGAGGTCGCCGATGCCGCCTTTGCGCGGCGAGAGAAACTCCGCCCCGACGATGACGATCAGGGCGAACCCGAGCGCCAGTCGCAGCCCCGTGAAGATGGAAGGGAGGGCGCCCGGGAGGGCAACGGTCAGGAATGTCTGGAGGGGGGAGGCGCCGAGGTTGCGGGCGACATCGCGGAACGACCGGTCGATCTGGAGCACGCCCGCCATGGTGTTCAGCACGACCAGGAAGAAGATCGAGAGGGCGACAATCGCGAGCTTCGAGGCCTCACCCGTGCCGAAGGCGATGATAACGAGCGGCAAGACCGCGATCTTAGGGACGGCGTAGATGGCGGCCGCGACCGGCATGAGGAAGACCCGAACCGGCCAGAAGAGGCCCATCGCCAGTCCCAGGATCACGCCCGGGATCGCGCCGAGGGCGAAGCCGCCGAGGATGCGAACGGTGCTGATCCAGATGTCTCCGAGCAGATCGTCCTCGCTCAGGAGTTCCCAAAAGGTGCCGATCAGGCTGGTTGGCTCCGGCCAGAAGCGCCGATCGATGGTGCCGGTCCGGCTCAATGCCTCCCAGGTCGCCAGGAGCACGAATGGCGATGCGAGCGTCAAGCCGAGCTCAAGCCAGCGCCGCCGGGAACGGGCGCTCATATGTGAGCGCCCTCCTGCTGGCTCCTGGCAAGCAGCACTTCGTCCTTGAGGAGCCCCCAGATCTGGTTGAACATAGGCGCGAATGCTGGATCGGCGCGGACATCGGTCAGGGCGCGAGGCCGTGGGAATGGCACAGAGAGGATCGCCTTGATGGTTCCGGGCTGGGCCGTCATCACGACGATCTGGTCGGCCAGGGTGATCGCCTCGTCGATCGAGTGGGTGATGAAGACGACGGTCTTGCGCGTCCGCTCCCAGATCCTGAGGAGTTCTTCCTGGAGGAGGAATCGGGTTTGTTCATCGAGGGCGCCGAACGGTTCGTCCATGAGCAGGACATCGGGATCGACGGCGAGCGCGCGGGCGATCGCGACCCGCTGACGCATGCCCTCCGAGAGCTGATGCGGGTAGCTGTCCGCGAACCGGGAGAGGCCGACCGTCTCGAGCAGTTCGGCCGTGACGGCTTTGCGCTCTTTCCGGGAGACGCCCTGGAGCTTGAGTCCATAGGCGACGTTCTGGCCGACGGTCAACCAGGGAAAGATCGAGCTCCCTTGAAAGACCATCGCATTCGTCGGCTTTTGCCCGTCCGCTCTCGCCAGCGACACGCCTCCGGTCGTGGGATGGTCGAGCTCGGCGAGAATCCGGAGCAAGGTGGTCTTCCCGCAGCCAGATGGACCGACGATGACGCAGAAACTGCCGGCTGCGACCGAAAGCGACATGTCCGTGATGGCATCAAGCGGACCGGCCGGTGTCTCGAAGCGCCGGCCAACGTTGGAGAGCGTGATCGACGCTCCGGTGGCGGCGGGGACAGCCGCCACCGGAGCGGACGCAACGAGGCTGCGGGGCAGCTCAACGGCACCCCCGTGCGCCAGCGTCGCGGCGGATCGATTCATCGTGGATGCCCTCGATCGAGCCGACTCACCTACGGTTGGTAGGGGCCAAGATCGGCGACCGCGGCATCGACATACGTAGTGTCGATAAACGTCGACGGATCGATGTCGTCGTCATACTCGAGTTGCTCGCGCTCCCGGAAGAAGGTTTGAAGGGTCGAGAAGCTGGCGGGGTCGATGTAGCCGTCCGGCTGGTAGAACGGCTGCACTGCTTGGGCGATCAGCGCCGCGGGGACGCCCGTGTAGGCCTCGATGATCGCCAGGTTGGCGGGGTCGCTGAACCCGCCGCCAGTGAGGTCACGGGAGGCGCGCAGGTAAGCGGTCACGAACCCTTGGGCCGCTTCAGGGTTGTCGGCCATGAAGTCGGTGTTGCCGATGATCGCTGTGGGCTGGATGTCCTGGACAGGGAAATCTGCGAGGAGGCGGACTGCCAGGCCGTCCTGTTCGGCCTTGGTCGCGAGCGGCTCCCCGACCATGGCGGCATCGATTGCGCCAGAAGCGAGAGCTGCGACCGCGTCTGGGAAGGGCAGGACCTGGAGGTCGATGTCGTCCAACGTCAGACCGGCGGTGCCGAGCGCCTGGCTGAGCCAGTACTCTGTCGCTCCGCGAGCGTTAACGCTGACCTTCTTGCCTTCAAGGTCGGCGACACTCTGGATCGCGCCGGACTCGCAGTTGTCCTTAGAGATCATCAAAGGTGTGGACACCGGCGAGCCCTCGGCGTGGCCCGGAGCGATGACGGCGATGGGCAGGCCCGAGGAGATCACGTTCCAGAATGCTGGGCCCGCGCCGATGGCGGCGAAGTCGAGTTCGCCCGAAGCAGTCAGCGTGATCGGTTCAGGTCCTCCGGCGAACGGCTCGAGGGTGACATCCAGCCCGGCCTCGGCGAAGTAACCCTTGTCGAGCGCAACGAAGACCGGGGCGTAGATCGAAACTGGGACGTAGCCGACGGTAACCGCGACGGCGTCCTCCGGCACTGCTGCGGGAGTGGCCGTGGTTGTGGCCGGTGTCGCCGCCGTTGGAGTGGCATTGCCAGCGGTTGCGAGGGGACTGCAAGAGAGCGGAGAGTCCTGTGCCGCGGCTGCGCGCGCGCGCGATGCCCCGGCAATGCCGATGCTCGAAACGGCGGTCAGGATAAGTACCACTACGACGAAAAAGGAGAAAGACACGCGTGGGGCGCGAGCCATGGAGGGGAGACTCCTGTTGTGCCGCGGGGCCGGTCGTGCTCGCTGGCGAGTCTCCGCAAACGGTTCAGACCGTCTCCGGCCCGCGGTCTCGTCAACAGAAGTATACGGGTGCTGAAAAAGTTTGTGAAGGATTGAACGATCCCGGTCCGCCGATCTTGGTTTGCGAAGGGCTGGGTTGGACCATGGGCTGACGCGTTACGCGGTCAGCGTGAAGCCGTTGTCGGCGACCGAGCGAGCGAAGAGCTCCTCGTCCAGTTCGAGCCCGAACCCATGTGTTTCCGGCAAAACGACCGCACCATCCTCGAGCCTGTAGCCGTCCGTTCCCAATCCGGGGGTTGTTGCTTCGTCCCACTCGGCGTACTGAAAGGTCGCCAGTGCCGGCGCTAGGTGGCATGCCGAGTAGTTGCCATAGAGGGTGCCATAGTGATGCGGCGCAGCCCCTACGTTCCAGTCGGCCAGTTGCCGTCCGGTGGCGAGCCAGCTGCTCAACCCGTGACTGAAGATGTCGTACTGGACGATGTCGATCAGGCCGTCACGGGCCCAGTCCAGAAGTGCCGGAGAGGCGTCGCCTTCGCCGTCGGCAATCAGGACCGGCATTCCCTCATGTGCCAGCCAGTCCTTCAGGTCCCGGTAGAGCACGGGGTCCTCATGAAACGCCTCTTCAAGCCAGTAGATGGCGCAGTCTGCCGTGTCACGCAGCACCCGCTTCGCGAGGTTCAGGTTGTACCCGTTGTTGGCATCCACCATCAGCCGGGCGTCGGGTCCAACCGCCTCGCGGACGGCGCGGATGACGAGGATGTCTCGCTTCGTACCCTCGTCGAGGGGCATATGACGCGCGCCTCGGCCAACCTTGATCTTGAAGGCCCGATGACCCCGGTGCCAGCCCTCCATCGCTTCGGTAGCGATCAGGGCAGCGGCCTCTTCATGGGATCCCACGTGGAGATCGTCGATATAGAGGGACGTGTCGTAGCACGGTACGCGTCGAGCGCCCGGAGGCGCGGATGTGTCCGGCGCGATGAGCCTGTGAACCGGCACGCCTGTTCGCTTCGCCTGAAGGTCCCACAGGGGAAACTCGATCGAGCGCCATGCCTTTTCCACGTTGGATTCGGCGCCGAATGCGTTCCCGAGGCTGGAGCCAATGAGGCCGGCGAGCTGCTCGCGCGAGGCTCGCGCCATGCCGAACCCGATGGCGCCGTCGTCAGTCGTGACGCGGGCGATTGGCAGGTTGATCCTGTCTCCGTGATCGCCCAGGCGGGCATTCTTGCCGGCGTGGCGCGGTCGTCGGCCTTCGAGGCGGCCGACCTCGATCCGGCTCAAGGTTGCATTGGACATGGTGTATCCCGCGGTAGGCGTTACGGATCAGGCCGGAGTCAGCGTCAGCATCGGCTTGTAGCGGCCGAAAGTTTCGTCGGGGGCTTCGTCGACGATGCCGTTGCGGCGGTCTTCGATGACCTGGTTGATCTCGGCCTTCAGCTCGCTGAGCATGTCGGCCTCCTGCACGATTCGGATCTTGCGGCCCTTGCGGAAGATGACGCCCTTGCCGCGTCCGGCGGCCAGACCGACGTCGGCGTCCTTCGCCTCGCCGGGGCCGTTGACCACGCAGCCCATGACGGCGACCCTGATCGGCTCCTTGACGTCGACGAGGTACTCGTCGACCTGGGCGGCGAGGGTGAACAGGTCGACTTCGACGCGGCCGCAGGTGGGGCAGGCGACCATCGTCGCGCCCTTCTGCCGCAGTTCAAGGCTCTTGAGGATCTCGTAGGCGACGAAGACCTCTTCGACCGGATCGGTCGTCAGTGAGACGCGGATCGTGTCGCCGATGCCCAGAGCCAGCAGCGTGCCGATGCCGACCGCCGAGCGGACACTGCCGGCGCGCGGCGTGCCCGCCTCGGTGACGCCCAGGTGGAGCGGGTAGTCGTTGGGGAGGGCGGCAAAGCGGCGATAGGCTTCGAGCAGGACCGGCACCTCGAACGCCTTCAGGCTGACTTTGATCAGGCCAAAGTCGAGATCTTCGAGGATGCGGATGTGGCCCAGGGCGGAGCGCACCAGCCACTCGGCGCGGAGGTCGAGCTGGCTGGCGCCCTGCTCGCCATCTCGTCGACGAACGCTTCGCGTCATCGGCGCGACCGAGCCGAAGTTGACCCCGATCCGGATCGAGACCTGGCGCTCCTTGGCCTTCTTGACGACCTCGCGGACATCCTCGGCCTTGCGGATGTTGCCGGGGTTGAGGCGGAGGCCGTGGATGCCGGCGTCGAGCGCGGTCAGGGCGAGGGTGTGCTCGAAGTGGATGTCGGCAATGAGTGGGACCGGCGAGTAGGGAACGATGTCTGGCAGTGCGGCGGCGGCTTTGCGGTCCGGCACGGCCACCCGGACGATCTCGCAGCCCGCATCGGCGAGCTTGGCGATCTGCTCAAGCGTCGCCTTCGGATCGCGGGTGTCCGCGGTAGTCATCGATTGAACGACGATGGGGTGGTGGCCGCCGATCTTGACGTCCCCGACCTCAAGCACGCGAGTGGGCCGGCGGGGAGCGACGAGAGACATTGTTGGGCTCCTGTACGTGACGTGAGAAGTGAGACATGAGACGTGAGTGAGACGGGTGACGAGAAGTATTGCGTGACCGTGACAGAGAACCGTCAAGAGAATCTTACGTTCTCACGTCTCACGTCTCACGACTCTTAACTACGGCAGGAAATCGCGGCCATCGCGGAGGCGGTCGATGTCGAAGAAGGCGATGACGAACATCAGGCCGAGGAGGAGGACGAAGCCGACGAGGTGGACGGCTCCCTCTTTCTCCGGGGCGATCTTGCGGCCGCCGCGGAGGATCTCGATGGCGACGAACAGCAAGCGGCCTCCGTCGAGGGCGGGGAGCGGAATCAGGTTCAGGACGGCCAGGTTGAGGGAGAGGACGATCGCGATGCGGGCGAGCACGACCCAGGTGGGAAGCGGGCTCCGGTCAATTGCTTCGCTGGTGAGCTGGCCCATGCCGACCGGACCCGCCACCTGGTCCCACTGGGATGGGTTGGTGACCAGTGTCCAGACGCCCTCGATCATGTTGGACGTCGTGTCCCAGGCCTCCTGGAACCCCCGAGGGAGGACCTCGCTGGCGGGAACGTCTTCGAAGATGGGGTCGATCCGTTCCTCGAAGCCGATCTCCTCGAAGGGACTCAGGTTGATGGCACTCGGCGCCCAAGGCGTCGGAAGCATCGTCGATATGTGGTATCTGGGGCAATTCCCGGGACAGTAAGGACGGTCTCAAGCTCGCTGCCTTCGACGTAACACCGTGATCGTTAGTGGCGCTCCAGAGGCGAGGCGGACTGCGTCAACCAGTTGGGCTGTGGACGTTAGTGGCTGCCCGTCGAATTTGATGACGCGATCATCAGGCTGCCAGCCCGCTTCCCCGGCCGGGGATCCGAATTCGACTTCGGTCAGCTCAATGCCCACCAGTGGAACCGCGAGATCGAGTTGACGGACCTGGCCGTCGGCGCCGCGAACCTCGACCGGAACGGTGCGGCCCTCGGCGTTGCGAATGGCTACGAGTGCGGCGAAGGCGTCAACGATCGGGCGGCCGTCGACCGAGACGAACTGGTCTCCCTCCTGGAGGCCGGCGGCGGCTGCCGATGTATTCGGAGTCACCGTTGAGACTTCGACGTTCGCGTCAGGGATATCGTCGCCCGAGCCGGCGACGCGGATGCCGGTCGCGCCCTGACCTTCGGGAGGGTCGCTGCGCGGGGTCACCATCGTCTCGACGCGTTCCGCGCCGCGAAGCAAGACAACGCTCATCGGTCGGTCGCTGAAGTCGTCGGTGACGTTACTCAGTTCCTGCTGGTTGTCGATGTCGTGCCCGCCGGCCTGGATGAACTTGTCGCCGGTCTGCCAGCCAGCGGCGGCGGCGGGGGAGTTCGGCTCGACGTAGTCGACGTACAGGTTCTCGGTGGTGACGCCCCTGATGCCAATGAGCAGGATGATCAGGACGATCGCGGTGACCAGATTCATGAACGAGCCGGCGGCGAGGAAAAAGGCCCGCTGCCACGGGCCCTTGGAGTTCATCGAGTCCGGGTCCATGTTGGCGCCATCTTCGCCCTTGACGCGGACAAAGCCGCCAAAGGGGATGGCGTTGAGCGACCAGATGACGCCGTTGCGGGTCCAGCCGAAGAGGCGGGGCGGGATGCCGATGCCGAACTCTTCGACTTTGACCCCGACCATCCTGGCGGTGACGTAGTGGCCAATCTCGTGGATGAGGATCAGGAAAGCGAGGATCGGGATGATATAGAGGCCGTTCAAGAAGAGGGGTCCGATCGCGTGGCGGGCTACCGCCCATGGTGATGTGTGGCGTGTCCCGATTCGAGACAGTATGCGCGGTCAATGGTAGTCAGCGGCGGAATCGGACGCAACACGAGATCGAAAATGCCTGCCGAGCGCGGGTGTCCCAGACCGGCAAGAATCGGGCGGAAACAGGCGAGCGTTATGGTATGCTCAATCTTCTTGCGCTAGCTTGCTTTGGCGCATCCCCGCGTCTCGCCTGGGGGTGCCGGGGGACGAGGGCCTGGTACGACGGGGTAGCGGGTCGGGTGTCCGGCATCGGGGCCGGCAATGCAGAAAAGGGATCGCGCGGATGATCGTCGGCGTGCCGAAAGAGATCAAGGATCTGGAGAATCGCGTCTCGACGACGCCGGCCGGTGTTGCGGAGTACGTTGCCCGGGGCCACGAGGTCATGGTTGAAACGGGGGCCGGCACTGGCAGTGGGTTCGACGACGCGGAGTATGTCGCCGCCGGAGCGAAGATTGCCGCCACCCACGCCGATGTCTTTGTGCGGGCCGAGATGATCGTCAAGGTCAAGGAGCCGATTCCGTCCGAGTATGACCTGCTCCAGCCGGAGCAGGTGCTCTTCACCTATCTGCATCTCGCCGCCGAGGAGTCGCTGACCCGGGCATTGATGGACCGCGAGTGTCCAGGCGGTCGCCTACGAGACGGTCCAGCCGGAGAACCGGACGCTGCCCCTGCTGACACCCATGAGCGAGGTGGCGGGCCGGATGGCCGTTCAAGTCGGAGCGCACTACCTGGAGAAGACGAACGGCGGGCGCGGCATGCTCCTCGGCGGTGTGCCTGGTGTGCCCGGCGCCAATGTCGTGATCATCGGCGGCGGTGTGGTCGGGACGAATGCCGCGCAGATCGCGCTGGGGATGGGCGCCAACGTCACGATCCTCGACCTCAACGTGGACCGGCTGCGTTACCTGGACGAGGTGCTCCACGGCCGGATCCACACCCTCGCCTCGAACCGCCACAATCTGGCCGCCGCGGCCAGGGAGGCCGATCTGGTGATCGGTGGCGTGTTGATCGCGGGGGCGAGGGCGCCGAAGCTGGTCACCCGGGAGATGATCGCGGCGATGCGACCGGGATCGGTCGTCGTCGATGTCGCGATCGACCAAGGAGGCTGCATTCGAAACCGCGAAACCGACCTCGCACAGCGATCCGACCTATGTGGTCGACGGCGTCATCCACTACTGCGTGACGAACATGCCGGGCGCGGTGCCGCGCACCGAGACGCTGGCGCTCTCGAACGTCACGCTTCCGTATGGCGCTCGAGCTTGGCGGACCTGGGGTTGAAAGAGGCGGCGACCAGGGACAAGGCACTGGCCAAGGGGATGAACGTGTTGCACGGCAAGGTGACGTATCAGGCCGTGGCGGAAGCATTCGGGTTGCCGTTCACTCCGCTTGAAGCCGTGCTGTAGGATCGATGACAACAATTGGGACGGCCAGATCCATAACCCCGGCGTCGTGTGCCGGATGTGGACTGTGATGGGCATATGGGGGAACCGTTGATGCGAACGAACGTAGACCGATTCCTACGAGTACTCGAAGAGGAACGCGGATTTCTCGATCAACACGATCGCCGCCTACCGGAACGACCTGACGCAGTTCATTTCCCACCTGCAGAACATGGACCCCGGCGATCAGATGTCGCCGGTGGCGTCAGTGGGCCGAGTTGACCGACGGCCACCTGACCATGTATCTGCTCCACCTGCGCGAGCGGGACTACGCGTCGTCGACAGTGGCCCGCAAGACGGCGGCGATCAAGAGCTTCTGCCAGTTCTTGCTGAGCGAAGGCATCATGCGGGCCGATCCGGCGGCGAGGATGACCTCGCCCAAGGTGGACAAATACGTCCCGCGGGCGATCACCCCGGACGGAGGTCTCGCGCCTGCTCGCGCAGCCGTGCAGGATCGAGGGCGAGAGCCGGCCGGAAGCGATTGCGCGACAAGGCGATGCTGGAGACGCTCTACGCGACCGGGATGCGCGTCAGCGAGCTGGTAGCCCTCAACCTGGACGACATCGACCTGGACACAGGCCAGGTCAGTGCGCCGGCAAGGCCGGCCGGCAGCGAGCAGTCCCCCTGTCGAACCGGGCGCTCGAGGCGCTGCGCACCTATCTGAACGAAGGCGCGACCGGCCCTTGCGGTCGGCGACGACCCGGCGCTCTATCTGAATCACCGGGGCAACCGGCTGACCCGGCAAGGGTTCTGGTTGATTCTGAAGTCGTACGCCGAGCAGGCCGAGGTTGGCGACATGACGCCGCATACGCTGCGGCACTCGTTCGCCACGCACGCCCTCAAAGGCGGAGCCGATCTGCGCGATGTGCAGCAGCGGCTCGGTCACGTCAGCATCTCGACAACCCAGGTCTATCGCCAGCTCGCTGATGGATCGGAGCGGCGGATCGTGTCGGTCGAGACGACCGTGCCGATTGGCGATCTGGACGAGTTCACCGATACCGCGCTCGGCAACGGTACCGAGCTGGCGAATGCCAGCGTGGACGGGTAATCCGGCCGGGCTGCTGTTCGCCAGCGTTGAAGCAACTCCGGGCGGGCCTGTGCGTCCGCCCTTTCCTATGCCCTTTGTCGGAGAATCCACTCGCATCGATCGGAGGAACCAGTGACACGATGACGGCGACCGCCCCCCGGGCGGCAACCATGGACAAGATCGTCGCGCTGTGTAAGCGGCGCGGCTTCGTCTTTCCCGGCTCCGAGATCTACGGCGGTCTGGCTAATACCTGGGACTTACGGCCCGCTCGGCGCCGAACTCAAGAACAACATCAAGCAGCTGTGGTGGCAGCACCTTCGTCCAGCGGCGGCGCGACATGGTCGGGCTCGACGGCGGCATCCTGATGCACCCGCGCATCTGGGAGGCCTCCGGCCACGTCGTCCAACTTCAACGACCCGCTGGTCGACTGCAAGACCTGCAAGAGCCGGTTCCGGGCCGACCACCTGATCGAGGAAAAGCTGGGGCAGCACGTCGAGGGCAAGCCGCCGGACGAGCTGACGGCGATCCTGGCCGAGGCGAATCTGCCCTGCCCGAAGTGCGGCAACCGGACACTGACCGACGCCCGCCAGTTCAACATGATGTTCCGCACCACGATCGGGCCGGTTCGAGAAACCGGCACTGCAGGTCTACCTGCGGCCGGAGACGGCCCAGGCGATCTTCGTCGCAGTACAAGAACATCCTGGCCACCGCGCGGGTGAAGCTGCCGTTCGGGGTCGCGCCAGATCGGCAAGGTCGTTTCGCAACGAGATCACGCCGGGCAACTTCATCTTCCGCGGTGATCGAGTTCGAGCAGATGGAGATCGAGTACTTCGTCCGGCCGGAGGAGGCGCGGCGCGCTGTTCGAGGAGTGGCTCGCGGCGATGCGCGGCTGGCTCGACCTGATCGGGATCAACCCGGAGAACATGCGGGTGCGCGAGCACGCCGCGGAAGAGCTGTCGCACTACTCGAGCCGCACGGTCGATTTCGAGTACAACTTCCCCGGCACGATGGGCTGGAAGGAGCTGTACGGGCTGGCCAACCGCACCGACTACGACCTGACGCCAGCACCAGGAGCATTCAGCGGCGAGGATCTGACCTACTTCGACCAGGCGAGCGAGCAGCCGCTTCCTGCCGCACGTGATCGAGCCGACCTTCGGCGTCGACCGGACGTTCCTGATCGCTGCTGCTCGACGCCTACGACGAGGAGGAGACGGTCGACGTCAACGGCAAGCCGGACACGCGGGTGCGTGCTGCGGCTGCAACCCGCGGATGGCGCCGTACAAGGCGGCGGTGCTGCCGCTGATGAAGAAGCCGGAACTGGCGGACGTGGCGCAGGGAACTCTTCGATCAGCTCGAGGCCGAGACCGGCGTACCTGATCGAGTACGACGAGACCGGCAACATCGGCAAGCGCTACCGCCGCCAGGACGAGATCGGCACGCCGTTCTGCTTCACGGTCGACTACGACACGCTGGAGGACAAGGCGGTCACGGTGCGCGACCGCGACACGACCGCGCAGCACCGGTTGCCGTTGGCGGAAGTTCCGGCGTTCCTGCGCGAGAAGATCGCGTAGCGACAGACGTGAGACGGAGGACCTGAGAAAGCGGCCGGACCATTTTGGTCCGGCCGCTCTCCGTTTATCAGCCGTTCGATCTGCTCACCTAGGTGCGGGGGTTGCATCGTCGTCCCGCCAGCCGACGAAGAGCAGGTCACGCCTGTTCAACATGTCCAGAATGATGGCCGGAGTGGACTCCGCGGACGGTGTCAGATCGACCAGGAGCACAGCCTCTTTTCCGCGACGCTAAGCTCCCAATCCGAGAAGAAGTCGCTGTACGGCTGATTGGTGGCGAAGCTCATCCCGTTCTTCAGACGAGCTTCGACGATTGGGATCGCCGCCTCGGCCGCTGCTCGGTCGTCCATCACCAGCGCAATGAGGTCGTGGGCGAGCGGTACATCTGGCATTGGGGTGGACAGTGACTCATCCGACAGTTGTGGCAGTGGCCCGCCCGCTGTGATCGTAATCGCCGCCAGCCGGGGGTGTGGCATCGGCTCCAGGTCCCCGTCGACCTCCGCCAATTGCTCTTCGATGGCGGCGATCTGCTCAGGCGTGCCTCTTTGCCCGAGGAGATCGGCGGGAGTAGCCCGCAGTGCGTTGCCCGGGACCACGTAGCCGCTGATCACGGTTGGATCCAGTGCGGCCATCAGCGATGCTACTTCGGGCCGCTCGGCCAGAGTCGCGGCCTCGCCCAGCGCCGCAGCGACCATTGCCCGCAACTGCTCCAGCGTTGGCGAGAAGAGCAGGGTGCCGTCCGGCAGGATCGCGGCGTTGTTCATCTGGGCGAGCGCGAGTTGACCGACGGGGGAAGAGAGATCCATGCTCCCGTCTTCGGACAACGAATAGCTTTCCGCTCCGTCGATGTCGACTTCGGCGTAACCGGTGGCCGTCCAGGCCGCGCGCAGTTCGTCCGCGTCGAAACGGCCGCGGTAGATCGTCACTGTCGCTGGTGGCTCGCCGATGACAATGGATTGATCGACCTGAAATGCGCTAAATCCGAAGACGGTCGGCCAATCTTCGAGCAGAGCACGCGTCCGCAGCGGGTCCGGCAACGCCATCCACCAGTTGGCGCGCGCCCACAGGGAGACGGCCTCCTCGTCATCAATCGAAGCCGGGGGCGTTACACCTACGGTCGCAAGTTGCAACGCCGGATTCGCGTACTGGGCGATCTGGAACTGTGGCGCACCACTTCCGGGAACATCCGGCGCAAGGGCCAACATCGCCGACAGGCTTCCGTGTCCAGTCGCGACCGCTGGCGTCGCTTCCAGTGCAGCCCTGGCGGCGGCACCGCCAGAAAGGCGGGCGATTGCAGGCGTCAGCGCTAATCCGCCGAATGCAGAAATCAAGTCACGTCGACGCATGATTTCCCCTTTCCATTTTCGTCGCACTAACGCAAGGGAGCGGAGCAAGGCATACATCTCCGCGATGTAGTTGCGGCGTCATGTCGATTTCCCGCGCGATCGATTGACGACTGGTAGACCACCCGAGTGGTCGAATGTTCTGTAAGCGTCGAGGAGACAAGATGGCCGAATCGAATTGGGTCCCAGTAAAGAGCGGTGGAGCCGGGCGAGAGCCTGTAGAGACGACGAATCTCGACATCAATGGATCGGCGGTATTGCCCTGGAGCCGGCCTCGCGATCTATTGATCGACGGCCCGCCGCAGCCGGGAACGCCCTTCTTCCTTGGGACCGTACGGCCCGACGGCCGACCGCACGCGACATCGGTGGGGCCGGTCTGGCATGACGGCGATCTCTATTTTACGAGCGGGCCAGCGTCGAGGAAGTCGCGCAATCTGGCACACGATCCGGCCTGCACTATCGCCGTCGGATTGCGCGGCATCGACCTCGTGTTGGAGGGGGGGCGGTCAGAGTGACCGACTCCGCAACACTGGAGCTGATTGCCGCGCTCGACAGGGCCAGCGGTTGGCCCGCCCAGGTTGACGGCGATGCCATTACAGCGCCGTACAGCGCGCCGAGCGCCGGACCGCCGCCCTGGTACCTCTATCGCTTTACCTTCCACTCCGCGTTCGGCGTCGCGACCGCGGAGCCGTTCGGCGCCACTCGCTGGCGCTTCGAACCATTGCCCGCGTCCGAGTAGGGGAGCGGGGCATTGGGGAAGGGGACGGCGCCGGAGTGGCCAGGGCAGCGCTCCACGGCCTTGGACCCGGATAAATGGTTAGATCGAGTCGAGGGCGTTTTCGGCCGCTCCGAGGACGACGTCATCGTCGGAGAGCAGCGATTCGACCGATACGGGAACGTCGACGGTCGGTTGAACACCGACGCCCTCCAGCCAGACGCCGTTGTCGTCTTCAAAGTAGACGAGCGGAGCCTGGAAATAGAGATCGTCCGGGAGTTCCCAAGGGTAGATCCCGGCCATGACCCCGGCGGTCGCGTATTGACCGACGATCAAATGGTCGGGGTCGACTGCCATCGCGGCGGCGAAGTCCTCGCAGGCGGACGCGCAGTTCTCGTCGATCAAGACGGCAACTGGAGCGTCCCACTTGAGGTTGTTGGGGCGTACCACTTCGGTGCCATTGAAGATGAATTCGCCGGACTCGTCGGCGAAATACGCTGCGGCCAGATCAAAGGGCTCGTCGTAGAACGTCCCGGCGAAGTAGGTTGCGACGGCACCGTTGCCGCCGCCATTGCCGCGCACATCGACGATCAGGCCAGGGACCTGAAGCTCGGCCAGTCGACCGATGGCCCAATCCCAGGCGTGGGTCATGAGGACGAGATCATCGAGGAAGGTATTCACGCGGATGTAGCCGTATCCGGACGGGAGGATCTCGGCGGTGACCGGCATCTCGGCCAGATCCGTTCCGGCCGGCGTAAGCGTTTCGATCAACCCGTCCAGGTCGTCCTCGGCCGCAATCGTGGCGGTCTCCTCACCGGCGTCGGGGTTCTGGAACGTGACCTCGGCAACTTCGTCCGGTTCGTCTCTGCTGAGGAGGTCAAGTTGCTGTAAGGCGGTGGTGTGCGGGCTGGAAGCAGAGAAGAGGAGATCAATGGCGGCGAGTGCGTCGGCGACTGGCTCGCCGTTCCAAGAGATGATCACAGCGCCCGGCTCGATGCCGGCGTCCTCGGCCGAGGAGTCCGAGCGGACATCGCTGACGATCACGGCGCCGTCGTCGGTTTGGCCGAGGGTGATGCCGTAGCCGGCGCCATACTGCTCGATCAAGAAGTCGACGTTCGGGGAGACCGAAACGTGGCCATCACGGACCAGGACAGTGAAGCGCATCATCGCGACTTGAAAGAGGCTGGCATCGTCGGTGGCTTCGGCCCGTTCGACCCTCGGCCGGATCTCGTCCTCGATCGCGTCCCAATCCAGCTCCTTATACGCCGTAAATGGATAGCGCAGGCGCATCTCCGCGACGAGCGCATCGAAGGCTTCGACATATCCGAGGTCGGAGAGATCGTTGAGACCGCCGTCGCCTTCGAGAATGTCGACCGCCACCGAGGTATCACGAATGAAGTCAAACTCCGACCCATCCAGATCGACGACTGTCCACCCGGGCTGAACGTTTTCCACCGGGTCATCGTCGGTGAAGATCAACCCGTCATCGCCGAAGCCGGACGGGAAGGACTGTTCGGCGTCCGGAGCCCATATCACGAGCCTACCGCCGGTGATCTCGTTTGTGCCGAGAGCGGTTGAGACGGACGTGTATTCCGAAGCCCAGCCGCCGCCCTCCTCCGGCTGGATAAAGGGATCCCCAACGATATTGGCGGAGAGGTCGACAGAGTAGACCTGGACTCCGTCGCCGGGCGCGCCATTGTCGACGTCGTTGGTGGTTGCCTGGGGCAGGATCGGCAGGGGCAAGGTGTAGGTGGCGGTCGCCAGATCGCCTTCGAGCTGGCCGAGCACCTGGATGAAGTCCGGGAGATCGCCGTCGATCTCGCGGCCGACGAAGTTGCTCAGGTCGGAGAGGAGGACGTACGGCTCGGTGATGACCTCGAACAAGAATGGATTCGTGACCGCGACGGCACCGGTCAGAGTCGTGACCCCGACATCGCCGTCCTGGTCGTTCTGGGCAGCGAGGGAACTTGGGGCGGCGAACATCCCGCTGAGGAGGGCCACCAGCAGCGCGAGGACGGAGCATTTGTGCAGGATCGGATGGGTCAGAATCGTCGAGTCCATCTCGGGACGTATGTTAGATCGGCGCATCATGAGACTCCTGGCGGCGGATATTGGTTGTGGCCGGAGATAGACCGTGCCGGTATCAGTCTGGCAGCAATGACCGCTTAAACGGGGGAATGCGCGCACGCTATGGTATGACTTCCGCAACCGTCCCAGAACAATGGATCGGTTCGGTGCGAAGGTCCGTAGATCGAATTAGCGGGCGACGAATACGAATCCCGCCTGCGGATGGAGCGTCAGGGTTAGATGCTATCATCCTCTATTGTTGCGAATTGTGTAGGACCGGCCTCCGGGCAGGGTTGAGCCCTCGACCACGGTGAGTGGTTGCGGGCAACGTGTGTCAACGGGAGTTCGAGGCAGCAATGGCGAGTCAAGACGGTTCCGGCCAATCATCCGACGCCTCGTCGCAGGCCACGAGCGGAGCCCGTCCGAAGTCCGGCGCATCTAACCGCGCCAACAAGCCTGCCGCCCAGACGCCGGCGGCCGCGGCATCGACCGCCCCCACGGCCCCGCTGAAGCGGGCTGACCGCCGGGCGGAGATGATCCAGAAGCGACGCGAGGAGCGGCTCACACAGTATGAGCGTCGCAAGAAGGAGTGGCTCTACACCAGGATCGGCATCGGTCTCGTGGCCGTACTGATTCTGGGTGGACTCGGTTGGGGAGCCTGGACCGCCTACGACAACTGGCAGGAAGAGCAGGACCTCGACGGCGTTGTTGACTTCGAATACACGGGTGGCAACCACGTCCCCGACGGTGAAGCGGTGCAGTACACCGAGAGTCCGCCAGTAGGTGGGCCACATGACAACGCCTGGCAGAACTGCGGCTTCTACGATGGCCAGATTCGCAATGAGAATGCGGTCCACTCCCTTGAGCATGGAGCAGTGTGGATCACGTACAGCCCGGATCTTCCACAGGAAGATATCGACGAGCTTCGGGGCAAAGCCGAGGATGAAGCGTACGTCCTGGTGAGCGCGTATCCGGGCCTGCAAGCGCCTGTGGTGGTGCAGTCGTGGAACCACCAGCTCGTGCTTGACGGCGCCAATGACGATCGCCTGGATACGTTCATCCGCGTCTATCTCCAGGGTGACGATACTCCGGAGCCGGGCGCGTCATGCACCGGTCGCGTTTCGACCTCGACGCCGGTTTAGTGCAAAGCGGATCAGCCATGCAGGTCGGTGACGAGACCGACGTCAGTTCGTCACGGAGATTGCTCGATAGGACCTGGGTGCCGATCGGAATCGGTGCGCTGATCGCAGTGGTGATCCTGGCCGGCGCGTGGTTTCTCTATCAGGCATGGCCAAAGCCGCCCGGCGCTGAGTCCGCCGATGTCAACTTCTTGCGGGACATGGTCGTGCACCACGATCAGGCCGTCACGATGGGGTTGATCATTCGCGATCGGACCGAGGATCAGGGTCTGCACGATATCGCGACGGATATTGTGCTGACTCAGATGAGCCAGATCGGCATGATGCGGGGCTGGATCGACCGCTGGGACTACACGCTGGTCAGCAAGAACCCGCACATGGAGTGGATGGGGCACCCGGTCGATGGCTTGATGCCGGGCATGGCCACTCCGGATGAGGTGGAACAACTCCAGTCACTTCCGCTGACCGAGGCGGAGGTGCTTTTCAGCCAATTGATGATCCGGCACCACGCCGCCGGTATCGAGATGGCCCAGGCAGCGCTGGAGCGCGTCGACGATTCTGAGACGCGCCGATTGGCCGAGTCGATCATCGCTGGGCAGTTTGCGGAGATTCAGGCGTTGCAGGAAGAGTTGGAGCAACGCGGTGCTGCCCAGGAGCCGGTTTCTACCGATATGAGCGATATGGGTGGGATGGACATGAACGTGCCGACAGGAGGCACGGCCACGCCTACGGGAGGCTAACGACAATGTCTCCCGGCTCGGCCTGGGATGCCCCTCCGGCGTCGTAAGAGGGGCGGTCTTCCGCCACCCGGGCCAGGCCATCCCGATCGAGACCCTGGACGACCTCGTAGAGCCAGGGGATGTCGGCCTCAGTGAAGTCCGGGCGGATTCGTGGGCCAAGCTCGCGCAGGGTGACGCCTGCCCGATTCGCCGTGAGTTACATCCCGCAGGGCGTCGACGACACGACCGCGATAGTAGCGATTGGAGCCGGCGAAGGCCGGCTCCTGCTTTTTGCGGACGCCTCGGGGCAGTCCCGCCAGGACGGTCTGGATCGCGGGATAGGCGCAGCATGATGTTTGCAGCGGGCAGATGACGCAGGCAGGCTTGCGAGCGGTGCACTGGAGGGCACCGAACTCGATCAGCGCCTGGTTCCACTCCCAACCCTTGCCGGGAGGGACCACGGCTGCGGCCGTTGCCAGAACTTGCTTTTCGCTGGCGGACTGAACTGGGACATCGACCCCAAAGAAGAGACGGTGCAAGACACGGCGCATGTTCGTATCGACGAATGCGGCGTCGGCTTCGAATGCGAAAGCGGAGATCGCTCCCGCCGTGTAGGGGCCGATCCCGGGCAGGGCGCGCAACGCGACAAGGTCGCGGGGAAAGTTGCCGCCATGCTCGCTTACCACTGCCTGAGCAGTCCGCTGCAGATTGACGGCGCGCCGGTTGTAGCCCAGGCCAGACCAGAGGCGGATGACGTCGGCGGTCGGGCCGGCCGCCAAAGCTTCAACGCTGGGGAAGCGATCGAGGAACGCGTGGTAGTAGGGGATGACCCGGTCGACCTGGGTCTGCTGAAGCATGATCTCCGACACCAGGATCTTGTACGGATCGCGGGTGTGTCGCCAGGGGAGATCGCGCGCATTGACGGCAAACCATGCCAAGAGTCCGCCGCGAATCGACGCGATCTTGATGTCGTCCGCGGCGGGGTTTGAGTTGGCCATGGGAATAGTGTAGCGCGGGGGTTAGAGAACGACCTGTCGCAGCGGTCGGACCCCGTCGTTCCGCTTTCTGATCTTCTGTGACCTGTCATCCCGAGCTTGCCGAGGGATCTCGAAGGGGACGTAGGGACGAAGCCGCCCCGACCGTCGAGAGAACAGTGCCGTACTCTCGGAGGTCGAGGCGGCATTGGGATGCCAACTCCCTTTAGATCCCTCGACAAGCTCGGGATGACAGGGGGGTGGCGTTGCGAGATGGTCGCAGGGGCAGAAGCACACCCAGCCGTTGAAAGACTGCGACCCAGAGGGACTGTGCCCTCTCCCCTACTGCGGAGGAGTCGGGCGCTTGATTTCGAGGACGTCCGGCTGATCCCGAACGGTGGCGACAAAGGTGTTGAAGAACTTGGTCGCGTCTTCGGCGGGGAACTTGGCGGTGAGTTTCAGGTAGGAGGCGCCGCCGTTCGGGAAGACGACCGTGGGCGTGCCGAAGACGCCGTGGATGCTACGGGCGTCGGTGTAGTCGGCGCCGATCTCGGACAGGAGAGAGGGGTCCTCGAGGTCGGCCTCAAACTTGGCCGTGTCGAGGCCGATCGACTCGGCGACCAACAGGTGGGTAGCGCGACGGCCATGGTCCATATCGTCTTCCCACTTGGCCTTGAGCAGGCCCCAGTGGAAGCGTTCGAAGGCATCGTCACCCTGGCGCTTCGCGGCCAGGGCCGCTTCGAAGGCCGCGCGGCTCTTGGAGCGTACCCGGCTCTCCTTCTCCCACAGACCCCATTCCGGCCCGTCGGGAGAGTTCACCTGCTCCAGCGGGAATGCTCGCCAGGTGACTTGAGGCTCATATTCGCCGCCCTGGCGAACCTGATCTAGCCAGCGGGCGATGCGGTACACCCACGGGCAACCAAAATCGTAGAAGACGGTCATTTCGACGGGTTGACTCAAGGTATTTGCTCCCTTAGCTGTCCCACGACCACCGATGCGGTCGGGCGGTCCATCCACCGGGAACCCTATACTACCTTTTTGAAAGTGTCAAAGCATGAGACTACGAGCAATCTTCTTGAGTACTGGAATCACCTTGAATGGTGTTCCACGCCGGCAGAACTTTCCGGCGGGTCTCCTCGCGGCTGCCGCTGTTGTCGATGACAACGGCGGCGCGAGCGAGTTTCGGGGCTATATCGGGCTGGGCGGTGACTCTAGCGGCCGCGTCTCTGTATGAGAGACCATTGCGTTGCATCAGGCGGTCGATGGCGACCTCCGCGTCGCAGATCACCAGCCAGACGGCATCGCAATCGCGGTCGAGCCCGCTCTCGATGAGCTTTACCGCATCGACGGCGAGCACCTTGGCCGATGAATCGGCAATCTGTGACCGGATCTCGGCGACGATTGCGGGGTGGGTGAGCGCGTCGAGGTCGGCGAGTGCCTGTCGATCGGAGAAGACGATTTTGCCGAGCGACGCCCGGTCGATGGCGCCGTCTTCCCGGACGATCGCCGTTCCAAAGCGGTCTCGGACGGCCAGCCAGAGGGGCGCGTTAGGTTCGATGAGACGGTGGTAGACCTGATCCGCGTCGATCGTCTTGGCGCCGAGTTCGGCCAGGTAGGACATGACCAGGCTCTTGCCGCAGGCGATGTTTCCGGTGACGCCGATGACGAACGGCCGGTGATTCACGGCCGCTCGATGTCCGGCGCGAAGATCTTGTGTAGCACCGGACTCTCGAACTCCGAGGCGAGGCAGTCCATCAGGATGACGTCCCAGAAGCGGCCAGCGTACCAGCGCGCCTGACGCATTCGGCCGGACTCGACAAAACCGGCCTTGGCATAGGCTTTCCGGGCGGGAGTGTTGTACTCGTAGACGTGGAGGGAGACGCTGTTCAAACCGAGCGCGGTGAAGGCGTAGTCGAGCATCAGGCGGGCGGTCTCGGTGCCGTAGCCTTTGCCCCGGGCATCTGCCTCGCCGATGGCGATGCCCCATTCGGCCCGGCGGTGAACCCAGTCGATCACTTGCAGACTTGTGTTTCCGATTGGGCGCATCGAGGAGCGTTCATAGATGGTGAAGCTGGGCTGATCCTTGGACGTGGCTCCGGCTTCGTACCATTGCAGCTCGGCTTCTTCGGTGAGCGGGGAGGGGTACAGAGCGAGCGTCCGGACGACCTCGAAGTCGTTGATCCACCGCTGGTAGGTCATGAGGAGATCGCGGCGGATGGGGCCGAGGGCGACGAGTTCACCTTCGATGTTGATGATCGGCCGGTCGTTCGTCACCCGATCCCTCCCTGAGTGCGCATTTGCATCGGGCCGGACAAGCGCAACGCTGTCCGGCCCGTGTGTGATCAGGCGACAGGAACGGTCGCCCCAGCGATCACGCTGACCTCTTCCCATTTAGCGTACGCGGATTCGAGTTCTTCCTGGGTCCGCTCGTATTCGACGCCGAGCCTGGCCAGGGCGGCAGTGTCGGCATCGATGCTAGCAACGGCCAGAGCATCGCTGATCTCGTTGAGCTTGCCTTCGAGCTTACTGATCTCGCGCTCGGCGGCGACAAGCATTTTCTGGGCCTTGGCGTCCGAGATCGGGCGATTTCCATTGCGGTTGTTTCCGTTGGATGCGGCGTCGATGCTCGGTGGAGTTGGTATAGAGATGTCGTCCTTCTGAGAAGCCTCTTTGGCGTCCTTCTTGGCGAGTTCTTGGCGGCGGCCAAGGCCCCGTTGGAAGTCCGTGTAGTTCCCCAGGTGGCTCGTCAGCTCGCCCTCGCCGATCGCCCAGATTCGGGTGGCGATCTTGTCGATGAAGTAGCGGTCGTGGGACACGAACAGGATCGTGCCGTCGAAGCTGGAGAGCATGTCTTCCAGCGTCTCGCGGGCGTTGATGTCGAGGTGGTTCGTCGGCTCATCCAGGACCAGAAAATTCGCCTGTTGTAGGAGCAGGACCGCCAGGGCAAGCCGAGAGCGCTCGCCACCCGAGAGGGCGCCGACTGGCTTGAAGACATCGTACTCGGTGAAAAGGAACCGGCCGAGATAGGTCCGGGCCGACTCCTCAGCCATCGCCTGGGTCTCCAGGATCGTCGAGAGCGGTGTGCCGCCGCGGTCGAGCTGCTCGTGGGTCTGGGCGTAATAGCCAGCTTTGACGTTGGTGCCGAACTGGCTGCGCCCCTTCAGGGCTTTTAGCTGGCCCGTGATCGTCCTCAGCAGGGTAGTCTTACCGCTGCCGTTCGGACCTATGAGTCCGATCCGTTCGCCGCGCTCGATCTCTAGTTCAGGAAGGCGCACAAGCAGGTTGCCCGCGTCGTGGTCACCCTCCGGATGGGTGCCTGGCGCGTAGCCAACCTGCATGGGCGTCAGGTGCAACACGATCCGGCCGGATCGGACGGCGCCCCCCATCTTTAGTGAGAGGCTCTCGTGCGCCTGGGGCCGTTCGATCCGCTCTAGTCGATCGAGGCGGGTTTGGCGACCCTTCGCCTCGCGGGCGCGTTGGCCTGCCTTGTACTTGCGGATGAACTCCTCGGTGCGGGCGATAAACTCCTGTTGCTCTTCCCACTCCTGCTTCCGGCGGGACATGCGCTCCTCGCGTAACGCGAGATAGCGCGCGTAGGGGGCGGGATAGTCCTCAAGGCGTCCAAAGGCGAGATCGAGGGTCCGGGTTGTGACCCGATCGAGGAAATAGCGGTCGTGGGAAACGACCAGGCAGGCGCCGCTCCAGCCGCGAAGAAATGTTTCGAGCCACTCCAGCATCTCGAGGTCGAGGTGGTTGGTCGGCTCGTCAAGCAGCAAGAGGTCAGGGTCGGCAAGCAGGGCCTTGACCAGGGCAACACGGGTCTTCTGCCCGCCACTTAGGCGATTGACGGGCTCGTCGAATTGCTCCGGTGTAAAACCCAGTCCGGATAGGACTTCGTCGATCCGATGTTCGAAGTCGTAGCCTCCGGCCGCCTCAAATCGATGCTGCAGCCGGTCGTATTCCTCCAGGAGACTGTCTAGCTCGGTGCCGTCTGCCGAGCCAAGCGAGTGTTCGATCTCGGCCATGCGCGCGCCCATAGCCAGTACAGGAGCGAAGGCGTCTCGCGCTTCTTCCCGGACCGTGCGGTCGGAGGTGAACCGGGCCTCCTGTGGCAAGTAGGTAATGCGCAGGCCGCCAAGGCTGCTGACTTCACCGCCGTTCGAGTGCTCCACCCCGGCGATAATATGAAGGATGGTTGATTTGCCGGCGCCGTTGACTCCGACGAGGGCAACGTGCTCGCGCTCGACGAGTTGAAAGGTGATGCCGCTAAAAATCTCGGCGGCGCCGAAGACCTTTTTCAGGTTAGAAACAGTCAAGATCGGAGCGGAAGGCATAAGGACCTCTAAGTGTCGGGCGCTGCCAGTCAGACGTGGGTGGCCGCCAGCGATCGGCGGTAACCACGGAGCGCGATGCGCCACGGGATGGATGGAAAAACAACGATCTGCCAAATCCAGGCAGTCACCAGGCGGGGCTAGCGTCGCCCGGCCGCTTGGAGGGCAAGTACGATATTGAGTTCGGGCGTCGTCACTGCGTCAGAATCATGGCGTATCCAAGGATCCGATCCATCCCCGATTTTCGGAGTGCTTCAAGTATAGCAACTACCGGGAATTGCCTTGTCCGGGTCAAGCGTCGTTCGTACACTTGGGTCTTTCATGTCGCCGTCGGTTGATGTCGCCGTGTGAAACCTGACGAAGTCGGTGCCTCCGCGTTGTGTTGCGGGGCGTTGAAGCCTCTCCCGTTGAGTTCGTTTCCAACTCGGTTGCAAATCCCCGAAGGATGTCCATGCTCTGGCCACAAAGTTCCTGCCGAACCGCCGACGGACAACTGTCGATCGGCGGGGTGCCGCTCCCGCAGCTTGCCGCCGACTTCGGAACGCCCCTGTACGTCTACGATGAGACCACCCTGCGTGAGCGGGCGCGCCGCTTCCAGACTGCGTTCGCAAGCAATTACCCGGATTCGTCGGTCGTATATCGCCGCCAAGGCCCTGCCATCGCCGGCAATCATCGCGCTCCTACACGAGGAGGGGCTTGGGCTCGACGTCGTGTCAGGCGGGGAGCTCTATGCGGGGCTGGCGGCGGGAATGCCGCCGGCGTCAATCACTCTCCATGGCAATAACAAGGGCGAGACCGAACTGAGAGAGGCGCTCACAGCTGGGATCGGCCACATCGCGATCGACAACCTGGATGAGGTGCGGCTGCTGTCGCGGTTGGTCGCGGAGACCGGGGCGGTGGCCCAGGTCCTCCTGCGCTTAAATCCGGGCGTCGATGTCCACACCCACCGGAAGATCGCAACTGGCGTGGCCGACTCGAAGTTTGGAATTCCGGTCTGGACGGGCCATGCCGCTCTAGCGGTTGAAGAGATCTTGAAAGCCCCTGGACTGAACCTTGTCGGGTATCACGCCCATATTGGCTCGCAGATCTTCGACGGCGCATCGTACAAACAGACGATCTTCATCATGTTGGAGTTTGCCGCGGAGATGCGGGACCGGTTCGGTTTCGTGCCGGAGATTATCAGCCCGGGAGGGGGATTTGGGATCGCGTACGAGCCCAATCAGGAGGAGGCCGCGATCGAAGAGTGGGCGGAAGAGGCGTCGGCCACGCTCCGAACGGAGTGCGCTCGCCATAATCTGCCTTTGCCGCGGCTCGTGGTCGAGCCGGGCCGGGCGATTGTGGGTCCGGCCGGGGTGGCTCTCTACCGGGTGGGCTCAATCAAGGATGTCGCCGGGATCAGGACGTATGTTGCCGTTGATGGCGGCATGGCTGACAACATCCGGCCGACGCTCTACGGGGCGAAGTACTCGGTTGTCATCGCAAACCGGACCGGCGCCGGACCGGATATTCCCGTGACAATTGCCGGGAAGTTCTGTGAGTCGGGCGATCTGCTGATCGAGGACGCCGCCTTGCCGATGGTCGAGCCGGGAGACCTGCTCTGTCTCCCGGCCGCGGGGGCCTATTGCCTTGCAATGGCAAGCAATTACAATCTGTCACTTCGGCCGGCCGTTGTCCTGGTTCGGGATGGGCAAGTCCGGCAGATTCGCCGGCGTGAGACGTATGAAGACGTCCTCGCCACTGAAATCTATCCCGGGATGCCACCGAGTCTATCGCGCGCGGACGACCGAACGCGGGCCGAGCAGGCGCACGTGCCGCTTGCACAGGTCGTGAAGTCATAGTAGCGTTCCGTCTGACCCACCTGTCCACGTCCGGCGAGCGTTGTCGTTAGGAACCTGGCGCTCGGACTGCCGGATCGTCAACGGTCCGCGTGGAACCGTTGACACTCCCCATCGTGCCAACCGCCACGAAACGCGTCGAAGTCGCATTGAGGCGCGGGGTTGGACGTTTCCGAGAGGATTGATCCCCGTTGGAAAAACACCAAGGGTCCCATTCCGCAAACGGAGGCCATGCCGCTCGAGCGAACGGACGAAATGGGCGCGTTGCCCAGGCTGAGAAGGGTCTGGCCGATCCAATGAGCGACGACACACTCGACCTAAACGGTGCCAATGACGCGGACAACCCTGAATCCGGGACGGACGAGGCCAACGGATTCGCCGGGTTTGACGAAGGTGCCCATATCTTGGAGGCGCTCAAGGAGGCGAACCCGGGGCTGGACGGGGCGCCGTCGCCGGCCGACGCCTTGAACCTGCAACTGGCCGAGCTGAGCATGTTCGCCCCCGGCGTCGTCCCCGATGACGACGAGGACGACACGAATGGCATCGTGCCGGAGTCGGACGACGACGATCTCGATCTGCCCGAGCTGGCCGACCTCGGCCCGATCAACTACGACACCGGCGGGTTGCACCTCGATGACCCGGTGCGGATGTACCTGCGCGAGATCGGCCGGGTGCCCCTCTTGACCGGGAGCCGGGAAGTCGAACTGGCGATGGCGATGGAGCGGGGCGACTACCTCTGCCTCCACCGCGAGCGGCTGCGCCACCCCGACCGGCTGGGGCGCGATCCGGAGGCCGCCGAGCTGGGCTTCGAGGTCTACAAGACCTTCAAGAAGTTCTGGCCCCACGTCGAGACGCTCTACACCGCGATCGTGCCGGAGTTGCCCGCCGGGCTCCCGCCCAAGCCGGTGATGCTGCGCGCGGTGTTGCCGTTCATGCAGGTCCCCGAAGCCGCGGTCGCCCAGGCGTGCGATCGCTTGGGCGGCCACCTGCCCGAGGAGCTCGAAGAGTCGATGCGGCAACGCACCGTCGAGTGGGATCTGCTCCCGCCGGCGGTCCAAACCCTGATCCGCACGACCAGTGCGTGGCCCGACGACGCCACCGTCCTCGAGCTCTACACCCAGCAGTCCACCCGCTTGGCGCGGCGCTTCGAGGAGCAGGTGGCCCAGGGAGCGCGGGCGAAGGAAGCCCTGACCGAAGCGAACTTGCGCCTGGTCGTCTCGGTGGCCAAGAAGTACGCCGGCCGGGGGATGACGCTGCTCGATCTGGTCCAGGAGGGCAACTTAGGGCTGATCCGGGCGGTGGAGAAGTTCCAGCACCACAAGGGGTTCAAGTTCTCCACCTACGCCACCTGGTGGATCCGGCAGGCGATCACCCGGGCGATCGCCGACCAGGCGCGCACGATCCGGATCCCGGTCCACATGGTGGAGACGATCAACAAGCTGATCCGGACCAGCCGCAAGCTGCAGCAGGAGCTGGGGCGGGAGCCGACCAGCGAGGAGATCGGGGCGGCGTTGGAGCTGGCCCCGGAGCGGGTCCGCGAGATCATGAAGATCAGCCAGGAGCCGGTCTCCTTGGAGATGCCGATCGGGGAGGAAGAGGACAGCAATCTGGGGGACTTCATCGAGGACCACAAGGTGCTCGCCCCGGCGGATGCGGCCAGCCGGCAGATGCTCAAGGAGCAGATGGAGGATGTGCTGGGGAGTTTGAGCGAGCGCGAGCGGCGGGTGCTGGAGATGCGGTTCGGGCTGGATGATGGGCGGGCGCGGACGTTGGAGGAGGTGGGACGGGAGTTCGGGGTGACCCGGGAGCGGATCCGCCAGATCGAGGCCAAGGCGTTGCGCAAGCTGCGCCATCCCTCCCGGGCCAAGAAGCTCCGCGACTACCTCGATTAGCCGTTCCGTCAGGTAAGGACTGCGTCACCTACACTATGCTTTGCAGGTATCGGGGACCCGTCGGGTCCCCGATCGTATGGCATTTTTCTACGCACAGGCTCACGTCAGGTAAGAGGCAAGGGCGGATTGCGTCAATAGGGAGATAGCTGTGTTAGTCGATCGCGCTCGGGTTTACGTTAAAGCCGGCGACGGCGGCAATGGGTCCAAGTCGTTCCGGCGGGAGAAATTCGCACCCAAAGGTGGTCCAGATGGTGGCGACGGTGGGCGCGGCGGAGACGTGCGCCTACGCGTCCGGCAGAGTCTGACAAGTCTGCTCCCGTTTCAGTTCAACCAGAAGTTCGAGGCGGAGAAGGGCCAGGGTGGCAGCCGGCAGCAAAAGCACGGCAAGTCTGGCCACCACCTCTACCTGGATGTTCCGCCGGGTACAGTCCTTTGGGACGACGATGCCGGCGAGTTGCTGGCGGACCTAACCGAACCCGGGGAAGAGATTGTCGTCGCAAAGGGGGGACGAGGCGGACTGGGAAATGTCCACTTCAAGTCGTCCGTGCACCAGGCGCCCCGGATCGCCGAACTGGGCGAGCCGGGAGAAGAGCGCAACCTGCGGATGGAACTGCGGATCATCGCCGATGTGGGGCTCGTCGGGTTACCGAACGCCGGGAAATCGACATTGCTGGCGGCGGGTACCCGGGCTCGTCCGAAGATCGCCGACTACCCGTTCACCACGCTCGAGCCCAACCTGGGCGCGGTCGAGATCGGCGGCCGGGGTGGCCAGGCGTTTGTGATGGCCGATATCCCTGGCCTGATTGAAGGCGCCGCCAGCGGTGCGGGACTGGGGCACGAGTTCTTGCGCCATGTTTCCCGGACCAAGGTCCTGATCCATGTTCTTGACGCTTCTGGGGGGCTCGAGGGCCGGGATCCACTGGAGGATTTCCAGACGATCAACGCGGAACTGGAGTTGTTCGATCCCGATCTGCGTGAAAAGGCGATGCTGGTTGCTCTAAACAAGATCGATCTGGTTGAAGCGAGAGACAACCTGCCACATCTGCGTGGAACATTGGAACAGGCCGGATTCACTGTCTATCCCGTTTCGGCTGCGACAGGCGAAGGCGTCCAGCGGCTGCTAGAAGACGTCGCCGCCGAGTTGCGTGAGGTTCACGAGCGCGAGACGACCAAGGTCGCAGAGAAGCCACAGGAGCGCCGCCGCTACACACTGGCGCAGCAGGATGAGAAGGCGTGGCACGTAGCGCGCCGTTCGGCTCACCACTTTGATGTCACCGGGATCGGTATTGAGCGGTTCACGAAGATGACCGACTTTACGACCGACGAGGCGGTCGACCGATTTGAGCGGGTGCTTTCAACCAGCGGGATCAACGAAGAGTTGGAACGCATCGGCATCAACGATGGCGATACCGTACATTTGGCCGGTCGAGAATTCACCTGGGGCGATGACCACGCATTTAATGCGGAGGAATCCGCTAGCAGGCGCAAGACACGCCGAGAACGCCGGCAACCGATCGCAGAACTCTTCTTGCCTGAGGACGACTTTCCTGAAGATGACTATGTCGCGGAAGATGCCTGATTCAGGGCATCCGAACGAGTGCTCGTGTCGTCTGGATCAGTTTCAGGCGATGGGCGACCGGATTCGACATTTCGAGCGACCTGGCTAGAGTCCCTGGATCGTCTCCAAGGGTTCGTCAGTGACCAGGCCGGCGTAGATGCCTCGGTATTCAGGCGGCAACAGTTTGGCGATTTCGGCCATGAGCCGATTCGTCGCCTCATCGCGGCCGATCTTCTGACCATCGGGCGTCCGGCTTGGGATCGTGAACGGCTGACCGACCACAATCTTGACACTCTTACGGAAGAGGCGTTCCGAGCCGGTGATGGCAACCGGCAAGATCGGAGCGGCGGTCAGCTGGGCAATGGCGGCCGCGCCCGGCAGTGCAACCTTTAGCGCTTGCGATTTGCTGCGGGTGCCTTCGGGAAACATGCCAACAGCGAGTCCCTGTTTGAGGTTCAGGTCAGCAATGCGGATTGCGTTTCGGTCGGCCGTGCCCCGATCGACCGGGAAGGCACCACCGAACTTGATGATGCGCCCGACGACCGGGATCGCGAAGAGTTCCTTCTTTGCCATGTAGTGCACTGGCCGGGGGATCGCAACCGAGATCAGCAACGGATCGGCGTTGTGAAGGTGATTGCCGACCACAATCAGCGGGCCATCTGGTGGGACGTTCTCAAGCCCGCGAATGCGCATTCGGAAAAGCACGCGGCTCAGTCCGAGGAGGATTGCGCGAAGAGTCTTGAAGGTCCGCCCTTGAAAGGTGCCCGCTCGGAGGTCTGGCTGCTCCTGCGTTGCAGATGGAGACGGCGCGCTCACGAGAACGATCTCCATGACGTGCGGACGATGCCCTCGATCTCAGTGACGACATCGTCGACCGAACGACCATCGGTAGCGACGAGAGTGGCGTCGTCTGCGGCCTTGAGCGGGGAGACCTCCCTGGCGCTGTCGACCGCATCGCGGCGCTCAAGATCCGCGACAATGAAGTCAATGTCGACATCTTCTCCACGGGCCCTCAGCTCAGCGTGACGGCGCCGGGCGCGCTCTTCCAGGCTGGCTGACAGGAAGATCTTTACGCCCGCCGTTGGAGTGACGACGGTACCGATGTCGCGCCCGACCATGACTACCGAGGCTCCGTTCGCGATAGTGCGCTGGACCGGTAGTAGCGCCGTGCGAACGGGACCGTGGGCGGAGACTTGTGAGACATGTTGGTCGACATCCGCGCCGCGAATCGCCCAGGTCGCGTCCGCACCATCCACGAAGACATCGTAGAGCCGGCCGTCGTTCACCGTCGGTCGGCCGATGCGGATGTCGAGATCAGCGGCGAGATCGGCCAGCCGATCGGCGTCATCGAGCGGCACCGATTGGTGGAGGGCCGCAAGCGTCACCGCGCGGTAGAGCACACCGGTGTCAAACAGCATCACCTTCAGGCGGGCGGCGAGTTCGCGCGCCACCGTCGTCTTGCCGGCCGCCGCCGCTCCGTCGATGGCGATGACGTGGCGGTGATCCGGCTGGTCCTGCCTGTCCGCGGTCGCCGGCATCTGGCCCGCGGCGTTTGTCATCGGTCGATCGTTCTGGTCTGGCGGCATGCGTTGGGCGGCCCTTGGTTCCGCCGAATGTGCCTCGTGCGCGGCCGTTGCCACTCTCTTGTCGATCTCCTCCATGCGGCCGTTGCTCTCCACGGGTCTGGCGCCCAGGTTCAGTCGGTTTCCGGGTTCGTCCGCGTCGCCGGCCCATCCGATCGAGATCAGCGGCCGAACGGCGCGGGGTGTTGCTATCCTGATCGTCCCGGGGACGGCGGCCTCGCTCGGTCCCCTTCCCCCCGGATTCGGGGTTGCCTTGTTCCTGTCTCCGGTCCGGTTGCCGGGTTTCACCTCGACTGGAGCGTTCTTCGGCTCGCACACCGGGGCGACTGTCGCGCCCTCGTCCTCGTTCGCGACGATCTCCGCCAGGCGGTCCCCCTCTGTGCCGATCGCCTGCTTGTCCCGGCGCGAGGCGGTCACCGATCAGCCAGACGTCGCCGGCAGGGAGGCGTTCTGTCCCGGCAACCGCGCGTGGGGGCGGACCGTCGACCGGTCGCCGATTCGTGGCAGCGGATGGTGCCGGTCGACTTGGGGTCCTGGCCTGTGCCGCGGGACGAACTGGCTGTCTTGGGGAAGGTGGCGCTGGTGCGATCGATTCGGCGGATTGCTGGCGGGCCAACGACGGCCTGACGCGGGATCGGTTGCGCGATTGGCGCCACGATGGATACGCGCCAACTTCGCTGTCCGACTCCTCGGTTAGGTGAACGGCTTGCAGCAGCTGGCTAAGTTCTCCCGGGGTGAGATCGCGCCAAGCGCCGACCGCCACACCCTCGATGCTGACCGGGCCGATGCGAACCCGGCGGAGCCCGTCGACCGGGATGCCCACGTTCTGCATCAGGCGACGGACAACATGGTAGAGGCCCTGGTGGACAACGATCTTGAGGACGTGCCCCTCCCGGGTTTGGCGCAGAATTCGGAACTCGGCCGGGACAACCTTCTGGCCATCGATCTGGAAACCGTCGCGGACACGTTGCATTGTGATATCCGAAGGGCGAGCGCGGGTCAGAACCTGATACTCCTTCGCCAGCTGATACCGGGGATGCATGATCCGGTTGGCGACATCACCGTCGTTTGTGAAGAGGAGTAAGCCCTCGGTGTCGCGGTCGAGGCGACCAACCGGGTAGACGCGCTCCGGCACGTTGACGAGTTCCATAACCGTCCGGCGCTCGCGCTCATCGTTGACGGTCGTGATGAAGCCTGTTGGCTTGTTGAGCATGATGACCCGCGGCCGCTGGGGCCGCAGGATCTTGCCATCGACCCGGATTTCGGCGGTGGCGGGATCGACCCGCGTGCCGAGTTCTTTCACGACTTTGCCATCGACCTGGACACGGCCAGCAGCGATCAGTGCTTCCGCTGACCGGCGAGACCCGCTGCCGCGGGCGGCCATGACCCGCTGCAGGCGCTCCATGAGGCGTCTCCTTGGGGAGTTGGTTGGTACGAATTGCGGGCTAGGCGGCGATTGGGGTCGATTGTCCAGACTGAGCCGCAGTCGCTTGAAGGAGGGGCCGCTCGCCAACCTGCGTGGACCCGGCGAAGAATAGCACGCGGCCCACTTCCTGCTCCGGCTCGCCGGGGGCGCCAAGCCGAAGGCGGAACGTGAGGTCATCGTCGCCGGAGGTGGGCATCACCAATTCTGGGCCGTCGGGCATTGTCACCTGCCAGGCAAAAAGCGCATCTTCCAACCCAGGGACAGTCGCGGGATCATCGACCGCAACCCAGCGGTAATCCGCTTCAAGTCCGGCCAGGATCGAGCGGGCGTCGTCATAGCGGCGGTCGACTGTCTTTTCCGAGGTCTCTTCGTCGTAGGCCAGATCGCTGCCGAGGACGACCGTGATGACCTCATTTGCCCCGAATTCGCTGGCTAGGACCAAGCAGGCGCCGGCGTTGGTCTCTGATCCGGTCTTGATCCCGATCACGCCCGGCTCCGCGAGCAGCTCGTTGGTGTTCGCCTTTGTGTAGGTGTTCCCGCCTGGAGAGACGAACTCATAGGTGGGCATCGCGACCATATCGCGCAGCGTCTCGTCCTTCATGAACTCGGTGGCGATCGTGGTCAGATCGCGGGCGCTGGTGAATTGGTCGGCGGCATCACGCCCATCTGGATTGACGAACTGCGTGTTCTGCAAGCCGAGATCGCGGGCCAGTCCGTTCATCTCCTCGACGAAGCGGGTAGTCGCCTGCTGGGGATCGACGGTGTCCGGATCCACACCAAGGAGCGTGGCTCCGGCGTAGCGGGCCAACGCCTGAGCGGCGTCGCCACCGGACGGGATCAGCAAGCCGAGGAGGAGTTGTTCGACCGTCAGTGTATCGCCAACGATCAACTCCATCGTCGAGTAGCCCTCTTCGACTGGATCGGACTCGACGATCAGCACTTCGTTGTCCAGATCGACGGTCGCCCTGGCGACAATGGCGGTTGCGATCTTGATCGTACTACCCGCGGAGAGGCGGTCGTCGCCGTTCAAGTCATAGAGATCGACACCGGCCGAGATATCGCGGACAAAGGCCGCCTTGGCTGAAACGTCGGGCGGTTGGGGAAGGTCCTGCGCGCGGATCGGCGCATGGGAAAAGCCCGGAAAAGCGCTCCAAATTAAGGAAACGACCGCGATCAAGATGACGCGCCAACGTCGCGTTCGTAGCCCCACCGAATGCTCCATCCTCGATCTTCCGGGCGAATGATGTGCGTGCCGAGTATACGTACAAGGCGTGGCTCATCGCTAGTTGGTCTGTTCGTACAGACGAGATCGAGGCGGAGACGCGGTACACTGATCCTATGGGAATGGGGCACGGCGGCACGCCGGCTGGGAGAGCCAGGATCGTGGGCATTCGAATCGCCGCCATTGGCGATATGCATCTCAAGACCGAGTTTCCGCCAGATCTGGCGGAGTCGCTGATTGGTATCGCTCAGCGAGCCGATGTCCTCGTCATCGCGGGCGACATTACCGATCAGGGACGGCTCCCCGAAGTCGAACTCGCCGCCGACGTTTTCCGGAATCTCAACCTGCCGATCATTGCGGTCCTGGGCAATCACGATCGCCGCTGCTTGCGCCGGTCGGCCTTTCGCCGGATCCTCGAAAACGCGGGTGTGACGCTGCTCGATGGCCAGTCGACGACACTGCCTCGACTCAGTGGGGGCTGCTCCGTCGGCTTCGCCGGAGTAGGCGGGTACGGGGGAGGGTTCTGGCCAAACGAGGGGCCGGCTGGACCGACCTTTCGAATATCTCAGGCGGTGGCCATTCGCGCCAGGCGTGAGGCCGCTCGCCTTGAGCAGGCGATCGAGTCGCTGCACTCCGATGTCAAGATCGCCGTGATGCATTATTCGCCAACAGCGACGACGCTTGGGGACGAACCACCGGTTAAGTACTGGATGCTTGGCAATAGCGAGTTGGCCAAGGTGATCGACCGCCACGCGATTGATCTGGTCATCCATGGCCACGCACACCTCGGCAACACGCACGGGCGCACACTTGGCGGTACGCCGGTGCGTAACGTGGCGGTGCCCGTAACTGGTGGACCGATCACCATTGAACTTCCAGTGCGCTTGCCCGATTCCAACGATCAGGTCGGTTGGGAAGCGATCAGGCAAAAGGCATGAGCCGCACTCGTCCGCGACTTGCACCGGCGCGCCGCGCACTCCTGGTCGAACGACCGATCAGAATGGATACCCTCGTCAACCCATATGGTCCGTCCGTTGTCGTTCAGGAAGCATTGGCCGGAACCGATGAGCTTCATCTTCCCGCCGCCGACCGCGAACTTCGCTTCCATCTGCGGCTCGCCAACGAGATTGGGCATCCGCCCGATGCCCTGCTCCTTGGCAACGGACTCACCGAGATCCTCGACGCACTCCTGTTCCGCCAGCAGTCACACGGTCCGGTGCTGGTCTTCCCGCCGACCGACCCCGCGATCGCCGAGCGGGCGGGACGGTTTGGGATAGACGTCGAGTGCTTTCCGAGGGCAGGTTGGTTTGGCATCGAGGTCGGTACGGGAGACTTGGGCTCATTGCCTGCTGGCTCATTGGCCTACGTGCAACATCCAAATGACCCGTCGGGTACCTTGCTCGGCAATCAGTCTCTGGTGCGACTGACTCGTCGCTGCGCGGTGGTCGTCGTGGATGAACGGCACGCCGGGTATGGCGGACGGTCATTTGCGCCGCTGGTGCGTGAATTCGACAACCTGATCGTGCTGCAGACCTACGAGACGTGGGCTGGCCTCGCGGGTTTGCCGTTCGGATATGCAATTGCGCCACCGGAACTGGTCAGAGAGCTTCGCCAGTACATCCGCCCTGGCGGTGTCATGATGGGCGCTATTCTGGCCGCCAGTGCAACGTTGGATGACTTCGAGTATGTGCGGGCCACGGCGGCTAGAGTGCGGGAAGAGCGATCTCGTCTCTTTCGGATGTTGCGCAAGCTAAATGTCGTGCGGCCGACGCCGTCTGCCGCGAACTTCGTCCTGGCGAGAGTGGAGCGGGGGACGGCGTCTCTCATCGCGCGGGAACTGGCCGAGCGCGATATTCGGGTCCACCGGCCGGCGGATCCGCAACTGGCGGAGTATCTCCGGATCAGCGCTGTCAACGCCGAAAGCACGGACGCCTTGAAACGGGCGATGGTTGAGATTGCCGCCTGGTTGTAGCGGGCGCGATTAGGAGCCTGCGCCGATGGCAGCGGCTTGAGCGGCGAAGATCGCGTCCAAGCCAGTGCTGGCCAGGGTGAGCATCTCGTCGAGCGTGCTCGGCGTGAACGGGGCGCGCTCCGCCGTTCCCTGGATTTCGACGAAGGTGCGAAGGTCGGTCATGACGACGTTGAAGTCGACGTCGGCGGCGCTGTCCTCTGGATAGTCGAGGTCGAGGAGGGGAACGCCGCGGACCATGCCAACGCTGATGGCCGCGACGGCGGAGTCGAGTGGGTTGCGCTTGATCTTGCGGTCAGCGAGGAGTTTGCGGCAGGCGAGGGCCAGCGCGACATATCCCCCGGAGATGGCGGCGCAGCGTGTGCCGGCGTCGGCCTGGATGACGTCACAGTCGACGATGATCTGGCGCTCGCCGAGCGCCTCCAGGTTGGTCACGGCCCGGAGTGAGCGGCCGATCAGGCGCTGAATCTCGACGGCCCGGCCGTCTTGCTTGCCGGCGGCCGTCGCCCGCGGCGTCCTGCTCTTGGTCGCTCGGGGCAGCATGGCGTATTCGGCGGTGACCCAGCCGCGGCCCTTGTTGTGCAGCCACCTAGGGACGTTTTCATCGACGGTCGCGGCGCAGAGCACATGCGTGTCGCCTAGTTTGATCAGGGCCGAACCTTCGGCGTAGGGAACCGCACCGGGGATGATTTCGAGTGTCCGAAGCGTCTCTGGACCTCGATCGTCACTTCGTTTTGGCCAGGTAGCTTGAGTCATTCAGCATTCCTTTGCGCCGGAGACGCAGCGTTGTCCTCGTCTGAGCTACTCCCAGATGAGGACTGATCGCCAGCAGCGTAGACGGCGCGAATCTTTTCCAGCCGGCGGGCGAGTTCCGCTTCCTCACCGCGATCGGTCGGCTCGTAGTACCGCCGGCCAGCCAGATTTTTGGGAAGGTTCTGCTGGGCGACGACGCCGCCCTCGTAGTCGTGGGCGTACCGATAGCCTTCACCGTACCCCTGGGCCTTCATCAGCGCGGTCGGCGCGTTGCGCAGGTGGGTGGGGACGGGATCGTTGCGTGTGTTCGCGACATCGGCCTGGGCGGCTCCGTAGGCGCGGTAAATCGCGTTGCTCTTCGGCGCCAATGAGAGATAGACGACGAGTTCGGCGAGTGCCAGGGCTCCCTCGGGCAGACCGATGAAATGGACCGCTTGCTGGGCGGCCATCGCGACTTGGAGAGCGCGGGGGTCGGCGAGACCGATGTCCTCACTTGCGAACCGGACGAGGCGGCGGGCGACGTAGAGTGGGTCGTCGCCCCGGTCGAGCATCCGGGCCAGCCAGTAGAGGGCGGCGTCTGGATCGGAGCCGCGCATTGTCTTGTGTAGCGCTGAAATCGCGTCGAAGTGGTCGTCTCCCCCCTTGTCGTAGGTTGCGGCCCGGCGCTGGGCCGCTTCGGCGACGAGTTCGGCCGTAATGAGGCGGTCATCGCTGTATCCGGTTCCAGTCGCCGCAAGTTCCAGGGTGTTGAGGGCGAAGCGGGCATCGCCGTTAGCCAGATTGACGAGGAGGTCGAGCGCTTCAGGATCGATCGAAAGTCGTTCACTACCGAGCCCGGATTCCTGATCGACGAGTGCTCGCTCCAGGACGAGGCGAATGTCGTCGTCTCCGAGAGATCGCAACACGATTACCCGGGAGCGGGAGAGCAGGGCCGAATTCACCTCGAACGACGGGTTTTCTGTTGTCGCTCCGATCAGGATGACGATGCCGTCCTCCACGTGAGGCAAGATCGCGTCCTGTTGGGCCTTGTTGAAGCGGTGGATCTCGTCGATGAAGAGAACGGTGCGCTGGCCGTGCATGCCGAGGCGGTCGGCGGCCTCCTTGATCGCCGCACGCAGATCGGCCACGCCGGAGGTGACGGCGCTGAGGCTGACGAAATGGGCTTTAGTTGTCGAAGCTACGATCCGGGCCAGGGTGGTTTTGCCCGAGCCGGGAGGTCCCCAAAGGATGAGCGACGAGAGCCGATCTTGCTCGATGGCGCGCCGGAGGAGAGTGCCCTCGCCGATGAGATGGCCCTGGCCGACGAGTTGATCGAGGGTGCGTGGGCGCATGCGGGTGGCGAGCGGGGCTTTGCTCGCCAACTGCTGGTGCCGGTTGGCCTCGAAAAGGTCCATGCTTGTCAACGATCAGGCGTCCGGATCGCCGTCGAGATCGGGGACGAGCGCTTCCAACGTGGCGATGCGCTGCTCGATCTCTGCCCGGGAGGTGACACCAAGGTCGTCCATCTCCTCAAGCAATTCTTCGAGCCGGTCAAGCTCGTCGAGCGCCTTGTAGTCGGTCCGATCTGCGTTGGACGAGGGCGAAGCCGGCACGGTGGACTCCTCGGCGGGCGGGGCAATTGCCAGTCGTGAGAAAAGCTACGCCGCCGCGGCGAGAATCACCAGGGCCACCACGCTGACGAGGCCAAATTCGATCAGGTCGCGGGAACGGATCATCAGGCGCTGGGAGCGGGCGAGGATGACGCCGGCGGCGAGGTAGAAGGCGACCAGCAGGACAGCGCCGCCTGTCCAGCCATGGGTTGGCCACCAATTGACCGCGATGAGTGCTTCCGCGACGGCAATCCCGCCGAGAGCGGCGTAGCCGATGCGCTTCGCCGGCAGGACGCTGGCCCGTTCGAGTGTCTCGAGCACGAGCACGCCCGCAACGGCCGCCACGAGCGGCAGGCCGATCCAGAGCGGGAACTTGTTGTAGTAGATGATGCCCAGGGCGAGGAAGGCAGCGACGTGAATCACCAGGGTGTGGATCGTGGTCGCCGCCCGGTGGGTGGTGTCGCCGGCGTCATCCAGGAGGTCGCGGGAGAGGAGCGAACCTGCCGTGCCGAAGAAGGCGACGAGCGGGCCGACGGCGAACATCCAGCGATTATGGTAGGTGGCGACGAGAAGGATGGCCGCCAGAGTCGAAACCGCCGGAACGGCCCAGGCGGAGGCGACCGTCGCCCGGGGCCGGGAGTGGCCGACCGCCGCCGCCGCGATAGTCGCTGAGCGCTCGGCGAATTGAGCACCGTAGCCGGCGACGGCGATGACGATCAGCGCGAGTCCCCAGTAGAGGAAGTTTGTTGTAGCGTTAGCGGGAATATCGGGATCGTGCTGCTCGCCGTAGGCCAGGAATGACAGAACGAAGACCGCCAGCGCCACGCCGGCGCTCACGACGATCCCTTGCCCGAAGGTCGGTTGACCTAGATGGTTCGACTCTCGCACGACGTTCCCCGACCCCCACTGGGACTGTCCGGTAGCCAGCCGGAAGCGCCGGCCAGATGGCCCGACGCTCGCCCCGTACGGCGGGCAATCCTACCCGCAAAGTGACCGGCAGGCCAGTTGCGCGGGTACGTGGGTGATGACAGTGAGCACGCTGTCAGTAGCATAGCGGCGGCCAACGCGACGCCTAACGACATATCCCCTCAGACGTCGTCTCGCACTCCCGCCCAGACTGCATTCAGTTCTGCTGGGTCGATTGAACCTGGACGTAGGATTTCCAGACTTGACCGGTGGCCCTGACCACCGTTGAGGCGGAGTTGCCGATCATTGGGCCGCCGTCGAGGATCGCGTCGACCGTTTCGCCCAGAGAACGAACGGCGGACTCGGCATCAAGGGCAGGCGGCTCGCCGGTGCGGTTGGCACTTGTCACGGCGAGCGCGCCACCGGCGAGGTCGATTAACGCGCGTGCCGACCGGTCGGCCGGCACGCGCACACCGACGGTCTCGCCGGGACCGACGATAGCGCGGGGCAATCCGGGCTTGGCCGGGATGACGATGGTCAGGGCGCCCGGCCAGTAGTACTCCATCAAGCGCCGCACGGCCGGGGATGGTTCATTCGCCACGCGATCGAGGGAGTAGAACGATCCCAACAGGACAGGCAACGTTTGGTCGATGGGGCGCCCCTTACAGGCGAAGATGCGGTCGAGAGCGCCTGGTTGGTCGAGGCCGGCGGCAACACCGTAGACCGTGTCGGTCGGGAGGACGACGATTCCGCCGCGGCGCACGATGGCGGCGGCCTCCTCGACAGCAGTGACGTCTTCGGCGTCGAGCACACGCGCGGGTGTGGATGTCCTCGTCAATTCGGTCATCAGATTGTGGCCTTTATCCGCTCGGCAAGCTCAGCGTTGATGCCGGTAACCGCGGTGAGCTCGTCGATTGACGCCGCGCGGACACCTTGCAGGCTGCCAAACCGCTTGATGAGGGCCGCCCGTTTCTTCGGCCCGACACCGGGAACGTCGTCGAGTTTGGAGTGGAGGCTAACCTTGCCCCGCTTCTGCCGGTGGAAGGTCACCGCAAACCGATGGGCCTCGTCGCGGACGCGCTGAACCAGGAAGAGCGATTGGGCATCCCGCGGAAGGATCACCGGGTCGCTCTGACCCGGCAAAAAGAGCTCCTCGTTCTCCTTCGCCAATCCGACGATCGCCTGGCCGGTCATGCCGACCTCTTCCAGGGCGGCCAGGGCGGCGTTGAGCTGTCCCTTGCCGCCGTCGACGATGACGAGGTCGGGCAGTGTTGCCCACTTGCCGTCCGATTCGCCTTCATGCTCACTGTCGAGGGACTCGGCGGCGCGCCGAAACCGGCGAGAGATGACCTCGTGCATCATGGCGAAGTCGTTGGCGCCGACGACCGTCTTGATCGCGAACTTGCGGTACTCCTTCTTGGCCGGCTTGGCGTCGACGAAGACGACCATACTGGCGACGGGGTTTGTACCCTGAATATTGGAGATGTCGAAGCATTCGATCCGGCGCGGGAGGCGGGGCAGATCGAGGGCATCGGCCAGCTCCGTCAGAGCCGCGGTCATCTTCATCTCGTCGGTAAGGTACTTGAGCCGGCTCTGCTCCAGATTCTCTTCGGCGCTCTTGGCAACCATCTCGACCAACTTGCGCCGATCGCCACGCTGGGGGACGACGATCTCGACCTTGCCGCTCCGCCGGTCGCGCAGCCACTCCTCGATGACCTCCGCTTCGCCGGTGGGTAGCGAATGTTGCAGGTAGAGGAGGGGAGGGACGGCGGCTGCTTCGGCATAGAACTGGGAGACAAAGCCGCTCAGGATCTGATCGGGACCGTCCGCGATCGATGCGGTCATGGGGAAGAACTCAGAGCCGAGGATCTTGCCATTGCGCAGGAAGCCGACCTGAACGCCGGCGTCGCCGCCCGCACCCTGGGCGACGGCGACGATGTCGGCGTTTGTCCCCTTGGGGCTGACGATCTTCTGCCGCTCAAGCACGTGCTGGACGGCGGAGATTCGGTCGCGGACTTCAGCGGCCCGTTCGAAGTTCCACGCGTCCGAGGCCTGCTGCATCTCCTCTTCGAGGGGGGCGAGGATCTCATCGCCGCGGCCAGAGAGGAAGAGCGCGGCGCCGTCGACCGCCTGGAGGTAGGTCTCCCGGTCCACCGCCGAGATGCAGGGGGCGGTGCATTGGTGCATGTGGTAGTAGAGGCAGCTCTCATCGTGACCGGTGATCTTTTTCTCGCACTTGCGGTAGGGGAAGAGCCGGTTGAGCAGGTTGAGGGTCTTGTACGCCGAGCCGGCGGAGGTGTAGGGGCCGAAGTAGCGGCCGCCGTCCTTGAGGATCCGGCGGGTTGAGATCACCCGCGGCCATTCCTCGTCGGTGATCTTGAGATAGGGGTACGTCTTGCTGTCTTTCAGCATGACGTTGTACTTGGGCAGGTGCTTTTTGATCAGCTCGTTTTCGAGGATCAGGGCCTCGGTGGCGGTATCGGTGCGGATGACCTCGAAGTCGGCGATGTGGGAGACGAGCTCGCGGGTCTTGGGGTCCATGCCCCGGCTGGACTGGAAGTAGGAGCGGACCCGGTTGCGCAGGGCGATCGCCTTGCCGACGTAGATGATGCTGCCGCCGGCGTCCTTCATCAGGTAGACGCCAGGAGCCGCGGCGAGGGCGGAGAGCCGATTGGAGAAGTCGGGTTTGGGCTGGGTGGTAGACATGGGGAAAGTGTACCGGGTCTAGGAGCGAAGTCACGAGATAACGTGACATAAGTGTACAGGATTTCGCGTGGTTGAGGCGTCGAACGTGGCCGACTATGGAGGAGGAGGGATGTTGAGGAGCGATGAGAGTGTGGCAGTGAGAGCGTTCAGCGTTGCGAGGCCGGCGTCGTCGGCAGAGGAACCGACCCACGCGGGAAGGAGGGTGAGGTCCGAGGGTAACTGGACGCCAAGGTCGAGTTCGGTGGCGCGCTGGACAACCGGATCTTCCCAGGGTCCGAGGCGGTCGTGGCCGCTGGGTTGAGCGGCAGTCCAGACGGCCAACCCGGCGAGTTCGGCCGCGATGAGATCTGCCGACCAGACGCAAAACGACATATCCCTTGTGCTCTCCAATCAGGAGGGTACCGACGAGAGTAGGGGAGACCGTCAGGGCAACGTCGGCGGTGTCGGGTTCCCGTCGGGTTGGGTGAAGAAGCGGAACCGCCAGGCGAGGGTCGATGTAGTGTGTCCACAGGCCGACGGCGAGTGTGCCCGGTGCGTCTGATTGTCCAATCGAGCTGACTCCGATAAGTGCCGGTGCTTCAAGAATGTCGCGGCGCACCCTAAGACTGCTGAATTTGGCCCCTGGAGAGGTCACGACCAGAGCCTGATAGCGTCTCGTCACTCCTAGTGACGCCGCCATTCGAGCCATGGTGTCGTCGGGTTGGATGACTGTAACTGACCTCGATCCATCTGTCTTGCGAAGATGGTCGGCCAGTTGGTGAGTAGTGATGTGGGCGGAGGTGTTGAGTCGGGTTGATTCGGTAGCGAGAGTGATGCCTTGTTTGAAGGAGATATTTTGGGATATGTCGCCTATGACCGATGCGATCAACGAGATGGGGTCACGTCCTACCCATAGGTTGACCTTGGTGCTCACGCCCGGAAAAGAGCGATGCTCTGCGGCGAATGCATCCGGTCGTAGATGTAGTCGAAGTAGGGGGCCTGGCGATCTGGCAACTCGCGGACGCGCTCCCAGACTGTGGCCACGCTTGGATCGCCGTGCCAGTACGACCAGATCAGCGCCGCGCGATCGTGCCGGGAGATGAACCTCATCCGGGCGTCGACCCAGCCTTCGCCGCCGACAAGCGCGTCTCGATGGAGCTCGTCACGGACCCGGCCGGCGGGCCACCCTTCAGCGTGAAGGTGCCAGGCGGCGCGCGTACCGAGACCTGATCGGTATCGGGCCAACAGTTCACCGATCCGACCGTCTAAATCCTTGCGCCAGCCGATGACATCGACGCCGACGTCGGCGATACCCTCGAACGTCGTTGAACTGGCGGTGTTCACCACAGAGAGCAGGCCATCGGCCGGCGAGGTACCGCGAACGTAACCGACTTCTCGCCGTTTGAACTGAACATAGTGGCCCGGACACCCCTCGTGCACGGCCAGATGGCGGAGTCCCGGCATGGTCAGGATCGGATCGATATTGAGCCGGATCAGACGGCGGCTGAAGTCACACATGGCGTTATACGGCACACCAGAGGTGGTCTCCACCTGCATGTAGTCGTCTCGGGTGGCCGGGATCTCCATGATCTCCTCGGTGCGATCCCAACACTCCGAAAGCAATTCAGTCAGGACCCCGTTGACCTCGTCGGCGGGGACACGAAGCTTTGATTCCCAGGCGGTGAACTGGGTTGCGAGGTCGCCCGAGTATCCAAGATCCGTGAGCAAGCTCCGCATGCTGACGCGCAGAGCGTCCAGCTGGGCATCGGTGGCTGGGGCAGACGGAACATGGAGGAAGTCTGAGATCTGGCGGTCGAATGACAACCCCGATTCCCTCCAGGTCGCAAAGGCAATCGCGCTGTCGCAGACCTGGCGATAGTAGAGTTGGCGGTCCGGTTCTGGAAGGGCGGCGGCCGCGACGCGAAGCTCAGCGAACCGCTCACGGGCATCGGCGTAGGACGCCAATTCCTCCGCCACGTGGATCGTCGACATATTGAGCACGACCAGTCGCTCGATGTCACCACCGGCGCCAGGTTGGCCCTTGCCCTGTTCGGACGCGTACAGCGCATCGAGGCCCAGGAGGGCGGGGGTCAAGGCCTCTCCGTAGGATAGGGTGGTGTCACTCAGCATTGTGGTGTCGCGCTCCTGCAAATGGTCAACCGGTAACTGACTCTATCAAGAAAACGGCGCCAGCGCGCGGCGCTACAAGCCAACCGTCATTATCACTATACGTAACTAACTCGGAACTCAGTGCAAGTGTTCCACCGGAAGGAATACTAAGAACATGCGGGCGATCTGACCGGTTGAGCACAACGATGGCGGCGCCGGTCGGGGCATCGATACGGACGACGTAAAAACCATCGTCGCTTGCAGCCAAGGTTGTACGGGAACCGTCCCAGAGACCCTGACAGTTTCGGCGAAGCGCGATGAGGGCAGTGAAAAACGCACGGAGGTCTTGATCTTGCCTGTCTTCCGAGGGCATCAGGACGCGGGATTCCTCTGGACGACGCGACCCGTCTGGATACTCCAGGTCACGTGCCTGGTTCAGTCCAACCTCGGTGCCGTAGTAGATGATTGGTGGGTGAGGCAAGGTGAACTGGCAGATTGCGGCGAGCTTCAGTGTTCGCTTGTCGCCATTGGCAATCCAGAGGAATCGATTCATGTCGTGGTTGTCGAGGAAAGTCGGAAGAACGTAGTCGGCTGGGAAATAGCTCAAATGCCGCCGCAAAAAGTGGTCGAACTCGCTCGCCGTAACGGTTTCGAACGCGAAGAAGGAGCGGATCTGCTGTAAGAGCAGGAAGTCGAGCGTGCCGTCGAGGCGGCCCTGATACGATCGCTGGAGTTCGGCGGTTTCGACGATCTCACCGATTGTGACTGATTCTGGCTTGACAGCGCGGGTGGCAGCGCGGAACTCCGACCAGAAGGCATGGGTTGGACCGTTGGCGTAGTCGAGTCGGAATCCGTCGGCGCCGCGCTCCAACCAATACACGGCCGCGTCGATGAGGTAGCGGCGCGCGTCTGCGGACTCGACGTTGACCTGGGGCATGGTCGATACGCCGAAGAACGACCGGTAGCCGGGAGGCTCTGGCGTAAAGGTGAACCAGGAACGCTCCGGTGCGGTCTGGACTCATCGCGCGCGGCCAGAAACCGGGGATGTTCGTCCGAGACGTGGTTCGCGACAAAGTCGAGGATCACGCGGATACCTTGAGCATGTGCCTCGTGGAATAGCTGGTCCAGATCCGAGACGGTGCCGAGGCGCGGTTCGACCGATGTGTAGTCCGTCGCGTCGTACCCATGGTGCGTGGGAGACGGAAAGAGTGGCGAGAGCCAGAGACAGGTGATGCCGAGATCG
>CAWKIA010000046.1:0-41137 GCA_963849635.1 uncultured Chloroflexia bacterium
TGGGTGGCCGTCAGAGTTTTGGGGGCAAGGCCGGGGACGGATCGCGGCGAGGCGCGAGGCGGCGCTTCCCGGGTGATCGGATGTGGGCCGCCCATTGACGACGAGCTTCGGCCGCGGTGCCGGCGGCGCGGTGGCCGACGGGGGCGCGGCTGCGGGTCCGGACGGCAGCGGGACAGGCAGGGCAGCCGGCACGGGGGCCACGGCAACGGCGCCCCGCGCGGCGCGGTGGGTGGCGCTCGGCAGGCGGGCCTGCTCCCGCAGCTGGGCCGCGATCTGGGGCCAGGCGGTCGCCCAGCGATCGTTGGCCACCACGGTCCGCAAGCCAAGCATGGGGTTGAGATGGGCGCGGCTCCAATGCATGCCCGCCCCTTTGAGGCGGCGTTGGACGACGTGCTTGTTGGCGCTCTCGATGCAGCCGCTCCCGATCGGGAAGCCGTTCGCAATGAACGCCCCGTAGGCGATCTGGGCGCGCCGCTCGGTCAGGTAGCGCACCGCGTCGTCCCGTGCCGGGCTGGGCGGCAGGGCGTCCAGCGCCGCCAGCACCCCGTCGGGATCGCTCCGCTTCAGGTCGTGCGCCGGGTCGCCAACCACGCGCTCGTCGCCGCAGTGCCCGGGCCGAAGGCCGCTTGCGCCGCCTGAGCCAGGTAGCCGACCGCGTGCGGGAAGTCCAGGATGCGGATGGCGGCCGGGCAGTGCAGGTCAAGGAAACGCTGGATCCAGGGCGCGCCGTCGGCCACCGCCACCACCACGCCCGCCGTGGTCGTCCCCCGGCGGTGCAGCTCCCCCAGCGCCTCCCGGCTGAAGCCCTCGGCGTCGGCAAGGCGGGCGAAGTAGGCGAGGTCGGTCGTCTGTACCGCCCCGGCCTGATCGCGTCCAACCACCCCGATCGCCAGGGTCTTGACCTCGGCCCAGGCCCCGCCCACCAGCGGCACCAGCACCCCGTCGACGCTCAGCTGCTGCACAAGCGAACCCACCGCCGCCGTGGCCGTGCCCACCGGATCGGCTTCGAGGCGCATGACCTCGGTCAACTCCAGTTGCACCCAGGCCGCCCCCGCCGCCTCCGTCGCCCGTCGCGCCGTCGCCTCACTGACCGTCGTGCCGGTGAAATGGGCCAGAATCCCCGCCGCCTCGGCGAACGGGGCGCTCGCCCCCAGGCGGACCAGCCCCGCCACCAACCACGGCGTCAGCTGGCCGGGCAGCAGGCCCAATCCCTCATCCAGGGGGGAAAAGCCCAGCCCCGCAGCGCGGGCACCGGGCGTGGCGCCGGGTCAGGGTCACGTCGCGGTTGTGGGCGGTCGTCAGGCGGCGCGTACGCGTGCCATCCCAGTGCATCGGCGCGTCACACGCAGGGCACATCGGTCGGTCGTCCGCATCGCTCGGCTCCTCGACCGGGCTGGCGAGCGCCGCGGCTTCCAGCAGGCGGCTCCGTGCCGCCCCCATCCGCGCGTCGACCTCCACTTCGATCTCGTAGAGCGTCGCCTGCGGGTGCCGCACCCGCCACGCCTTCACCTCGGCCAGAAGCTCGTCCGTCAGCCGCGTCCACTCCTCCTCCCGCTCGGGCGACCACATCGCGGGGCTCCTCTCATCCCACCCCACCACCACGCCCCGCTATCCTACTCCCCAATATTCTGACGGACACCCCCGCAGGATTGACTGATAAGCAGGTTCGGCTCCGTTACTAAGGTTTCCGATTTCGGCGGCCAGCTGCCAATGCGATACGTGCCGGACATAGACCGGCAAGGGCCACCCTACATCTTCCTGTGGTGGAACCGGCGCATATTTGGCGCGACGGACAAGGAACTAGAACGCCTTAGCGAGCTAATTCCCTGGCCATGCCGCTACATTGCTCGCGATCTGGTCAGCATGGTCGTGGAGGTGGACGCGTAGATCCGGAGCCAGTCCTCGGCGGTGTAGTGCCCGGACTCGGTGTGGCGGCCGCTTCGGCTCCCACGCTTCCTGCGGGAGGGAACGGGCGAACTCGGCAGTACTAGCCCGGGCGGCCACGACCGCGTCCAGTGCAACGTCGATGGGCCGGGCGTGGTAGTTCAGCAGGTTGGCCCAGGCGGCCTGGTCGTAGCCGACGATCACCGGGTTCGCTTCGGCGATGAGCACGCGGAGGCGATGGGCGGAGGCAGTCTCCGAATCGGCGCAGTGGACAACTATTTCGTGGACGGACCACTCGCCTTCGGCCGGCCGCCACTGCATTGCGGCGGCCGGCACCCTCCCCAGGGCTGACTGGAGGATGTCCGGGCCCGCGGCATATTGGGCAACCAGGTCGGAAATTTCGCTGGGCGTGAGGGACATTCGCTCTCCTGTCAGTGGGCAGACAAACCCAGAATCGCATCATGGGGACACGCAAAACGATACGAAGGATACGGTGATGCAACGCCGGCCACTTGGGATTGTGAAGAAAGTCTCTGAGGCCAACGCCGGACCACGAGTTGCGAGTGGGGTAGGATGACGCTCCCGGTTGGCTCGCTGGCTCGCTGGCGTGCATGACGGGGTGCGGCCGGAAGATAGTCAAGAGGGGGACGATACCGTGGCGTTGCGTTTGGTGCAGGTAGGCATGGGCGGATGGGGGCGGGACTGGGCGAAGCACGTGCTGCCCACCGTGTCCCAGGTAGAGGTTGTCGCGCATGTCGACGCCGCGGCGCAGGTGCTGGCCGATGCCCAGAAAGCTGTTGGTTTCCCTGACAAGAAGGCGTTTGCCTCTCTCTCCCAGGCGTTCAACACCGTTGAGGCCGACGCAGTCCTCGTCACCGTCCCCCTGGCGGCGCACGCCGCTGTGGCACTGGAGGCACTGGCAGCCGGGAAGCATGTCCTGGTCGAAAAGCCCTTTGCCCCAACGGTAGCCGACGCCCAGAGCGTGGTCGACGCCGCTGACGAAGCGGGACTGAAGCTGATGGTGAGCCAGAACTACCGCAATTTCCCGGCTCCGCGGGCGGTGGCGAAGCTGATCGCCAGCGGCGAACTCGGCCCGGTCGGGACGGTCCACGTCGATTTCCGCCGGAACTACAACAAGATTCCCAACAATGCTCGCTATTACGCCCTACCAAACGCCCTCCTGCTCGACATGGCGATTCACCACTTTGACTTGATGCGTTTGACGCTCGGCGCCGAAGCCACTCAGGTTTTCTGCCGTGGTTGGAACCCGTCCTTCAGCGATTTCGCCGACAACGCCTCGGCGATGGCGACGATCGACTTTGCCGGGGGGCCTCTTGTGACCTGGCGCGGAAGCTGGATCAGCTCAGGTCCGCCGACGGTCTGGGGTGGTGAGTGGCGGGTGGAGTGCGAGAGCGGCGAGATCGCCTGGCAGAGCCGGGGCGATGGGGGCACGCCGGACTCCGATGAGGTGGTCGTGCGGCCTATTGGCGGCAAAGAGCGCACGCTCGAATTGCCCCCGACCGAACCACACGGTCGCGCTGGCGTTGTAACTGCCTTCGCCAAGGCAATCGCCGCTGACACGGACCCGGAGACCTCCGGTCGCGACAACCTCAAGACCCTAGGGATCGCGGAGGCGGCGATTGCTTCGTCGAGATCAGGGTCGCCGGTGACGTTAGAGAGCTAAAACGATTGCACCGTGCGTCTTCGTCGTTTGAGCGCCGCCCAGGTCCGAAGATTGGCTGGGGCACCGGTGCGGAGTGATTGCGCCGCAAAGGTTCGGCTGGTAGGGGCGGACCGATGTGTCCCGGCCGCAATCCGACCGGTCCCCGAATGGAAACGCCGATCCCGATGCTAAACGACGCGGTTGTCTATCGGGCGGACACCTCGGTCCGCCCCTGCAAGACTTTGCGCCCTCTCCACACCGGGACTAGGTCGTGGCCGTTTCCAACGATATGAGCGGTTTGCCGCGCAGTTTGTCGGCCGGGGCTTTCGCCGGGTCGAAAAGGTGGCAGGCGACGGTGTGGCCCGGCTCGATCTCGGCCAGTTGGGGCCGGTGGATGTCGCAGATACCGGGCATCCGGGCCGGGCAGCGCGAGAAGAACGGGCAGCCGACCGGTGGTGTCCCGCCGGAGACCTGCTCGCCGGGGACGACTGCCCGGCGACGGAAGCGGTTGGCCGGGTCGGGCTCGGGGATCGCGGCGATGAGCGCCTGGGTGTACGGGTGCAGTGGATTGTCGATCACCTGGCCGGCCGCGCCCAACTCGACCACCACCCCGAGGTACATCACCGCGATCCGGTCAGCGAAGTGGCGGGCGCTGGCTATATCGTGGGTGATGTACAGGAAGGCGACGCCCCGGGTCTCCTGTAAGCCACGCAGCAGATCGAGGATCTCGATCCGGGAGCTGGCGTCGATCATCGAGACCGGCTCGTCGGCCACGATGTAGTCGGGGTCGCGCACGAGCGCCCGGGCAATGCCAACCCGCTGGCGCTGCCCACCCGACATCTGGCTGGGGTACTTTTCGGAGAAGCGGCTGGCGGGGATTAGGTCGACCGATTCGAGCGCCCGCGCGACCCGGCTCCGGCGCTCTGCCCGGCTGCCGATACCGTCGATGACGAGCGGCTCCTCGATCAGGGACGCCACTCGCATATATGGGTTGAGGCTGGAGAAGGGGTCCTGGAAGACAATCTGAGCCCGCCCCCGAAACCAGTCGAGGTCGCTGTCCGGGACATTGGTGATGTCCTTGCCCTCAAATACCACCCGGCCCGAGGTGGCTTTGATCAGGCGGAGGGAGACCCTCCCCAGGGTCGTCTTCCCGGAGCCGGACTCCCCGACGAGCGCGACCGTCTCCCGCTCACCCAGGGTCAGGCTGACGCCATCGAGCGCACGGACCGATCCTGTCCGCAGAAACCCCTTGCGGGTCGCGAACGACACCGAGATATCGTCCAGCGTGAGCAGCGGTGCCACGTGGTTGCTGTTGGACGCCTCGCGCTCGCCGCCAGCGCTCTCGATCCTGGTCGCCGCCAGGGTGGCGGAGTCAGCATCGTGCGTGCTCATCGGTTCACCGCTTCGTTCGCGGTGAGGTGCATCCGGTAGCGATCTCCAGCGACCGCCGGATCGACCAGCCAGCAGCGGGAGTGGCCGCCGTCCGGCAAGGGAATCTCCGGAGGCAGTTCGCTCATGCACGCTTCGAAGCAATACGGGCAGCGAGGGTGAAAGCGGCAGCCGGGCGGCACGTTCGTGAGGTCGGGTGGGCTGCCGGGCATCGGTTTGGGCCGCTCCACGCTGTGCAGCCGGGGAAGACTCGCGAGGAGAAGTTGGGTGTAGGGATGCTCCGGCTCGACAAGCACCCGCTCCGCCGGGCCGAACTCCAGATGCTCGCCGGCGTAGGCCACGGCGATCAGGTCGCAAAGGTCGCTTGCCAGCCCGATGTCGTGGGTGATGAAGATCATTGAGATACCGGGATCTTCCTTCAGGTCTTTGAGAAGGTTCATGATCTGGGCCTGGATGCTGACATCCAGGGCGCTGGTCGGCTCATCCAGGATGAGGAGATCGGGGTCAAGCACGAGCGCCATGGCGATGACCACACGCTGCTTCTGGCCGCCACTGAGCTCGTGCGGATAGCGGTTGAAGATGCCGCTGGGCAGGCCAACCCGTTCGAGCAGCCCTTCGACTTTGGCGTAGGCGGCCTTCTTCTCCATTCGTTTGTCGAGGAGCAGGGGCTCCGCCACCTGAACGCCCACCTTGAGGACGGGGTTGAGGATGCTCATGGCGCCCTGGAAGACCATTGCGATCTTCTGCCAGCGGACCTGACGGCGGTAGTCCTCCGCGGAGAGCGCCATGATGTCCTGGCCATTGAGGCGGATGGTGCCGTCGAAACGGGCAACGTTTTTGGGCAGCAGGCGCATCAAGGCGGTGGCCAGGCTGGTCTTGCCGGAGCCAGATTCTCCGACCACACCGACGGCGACGCCTCGCTCCGGGATCGTGAACGAGACGCCGTCGACGGCGCGAACGACATGCTCGCCGGCGGAGTAATGCAGGTGTAGATTGTCGATCTCGAGCAGGGGCATTGCTGCTCCACTGGGTAGGCTGGGTAGCAACGGACGGTCTCCATCCATTCTACGTGGAGCGCGCCGTCCGCAGATGAGTGCCACCGCTGAAGTACCATGATGAAGGATCCCGAAGCGGTGCTTTCTGGCGATCCGCTCTACTACGCCAGAGATGCCAGGGCGATCGGACCGCTGATCCGCCCGTTCCGGAGGACTCGATGCCGAAACTCAATGTCGTTGTGCCGCACCAATTGACAACTGACGAGGCCAAGGGCCGGATTCAGGGGATGGTCTCGGAGGCGATGACGAAGTACTCCAAACAGGTGAGCGATTTTTCAGAAAGCTGGAACGGCGATCAGGGGACCTTTTCGGGCAAGGCGATGGGATTTTCGGTATCGGGCACCGTCGATGTCCGCCCGGACGAGGTCGCCATCAATGGGAATCTCCCGCTGGCTGCGTCGATGTTCAAGGGTCAGATCGAATCGATGATCCGGGAACGAGCGGGGAAGCTCCTCGCCTGACGGACCACCACCGATGGGTCCGTCAGTCGGCCGACACGAGCTCCCGTGCCCCTACAGGTGCATCGGATGAGAGCGCGGCGGGCTGGATGTCGACGAGGTTGGAGTGAAAGGTGCTTTGGCCGGCGATGTCGGCCAAGGAGTCGGATGTCAGCCAATTGACGTTCTGGCGGTCAGGCGAGCGGCGGGCCCAGCGTCCTTTGGGGGCGACGGCGACACCGGGTGGCACGTCGGTGGTGATGACGGCGCGGAGGGTGATGGCGCCGCGGGCGTTCGAGAGGGTTACGTCGGCGCCGTGGACGATGCCGCGCTGGTCGGCGTCATCGGGATTGATTTCGACGTAGGGTGTGCCTTCCTTTGCTTCGAGCGAAGGCTGATTGGCCATGCTGCTGGAGACGAAGTGGTGGGAGGCGCCGGTGATGAGTACGAGGGGGGGCGGCGTCCGGCGTTCGGCGTCCGGCGTCTGGACGATGGAGAACTCGGCGGGAACCTCGTAGGTCGGCAGAGGATCCTGGCCCATGGCGGCCATAGCTTCTGAGCGGAGTTCGACTTTGCCGGAGGGGGTCGGGAAGTTGCCGCCGTCGTAGGGAATCTGGTCCTCGGGGCCGCGGGCGTAGGGCGACGGTGCCCTCGCGCTGGAGGCGCTCGAGCGTGATGCCGTCGAGGCGCGGAGGTGTCTTGCGCGGTGGCCGTCGAGCACCTCGGCGATGGCCTCCTCCGGCGTCTTGCTGCAGCCAGGGCTCGTCGTAGCCCATCGCCGCCGCCAGCAGCCGCATGACGTCCCAGTTGCTCTTCGCCTCGCCGAGCGGCGCGATGGCCGGTGCGTTGTATTGCAGGTAGCGGTGGCCGTAGGCCTTGTGCAGGTCGGCCTGTTCGAGCTGGCTCGTGGCCGGCAGCACGATGTCGGCGTAGTCGGCCGTGTCGGTCATGAACAGCTCGTGGACGACGGTGAAGAGGTCGTCGCGCTGCAGCCCTTCGACGATCAGGCCGGCGTTGGGCGTGGAGGCGACCGGGTTGGCGCAGAAGACGAAGAGCGATTTGATCGGCGGGTCGTTGACCTCGCCGGTCAGCGCCGCGCCGAGGCGGTTCATGTTGATCGTACGCGGGGGTCGGCGGGCATTCGGCTGGCGTGGCCGACGGCCTCGCGCGTCCCAGCGCACATAGCCGCTGGTGCTGTAGGCCAGCCCGCCGCCGCGCACGCCGTACTGGCCGGCCACGGCCGGCAGGCAGGCAGCGCGCGGACGGTCTGGCCGCCGTTGCCGTGGCGCTGGATGCCGTCGGCGAACTTGAGCAGCGCCGGCTTGGTGGTGGCGTAGCGCCGCGCCAGGGCGACGATCGTCTCGCTCGGCGAGGCCGGTGATCGCGGCCACGCGCTCGGGCGGGTAGTCGGCGGCGCGCTCGCGCAGCTCCCGCCAGCCGACCGTGTGGGCGCCCAGCCAGGCCTCGTCGTGCAGCTCTTCGGCGAAGATGACGTGCATCATGCCCAGGGCCAGCGCGCCGTCGGTGGCGGGGCGCGGGCTGAATGTGCTCGTCGGCCGAGCGGGCGGTCAGGGTGCGGCGCGGGTCGATGACGACGACGTGGGCGCCGTCGCGCTGGGCCTGGCGCAGGAGCGGCATGAAGTGGGGGCCGGTGCTGGCCGGGTTGTGGCCCCAGATCAGGACGAGCTTGCTGTGCGGCACGTCGGCAGGGTCGGGCGACCAGCGCGCGCCGAGCGTGGCATTGACCGCCGCCTCGGCCGCCGCGCCGCAGATCGACCGGTCGAGCTCGCTGGCGCCCATGCGGTTCCAGAGCCGCGCGCTGCTGACGCCGATCTGGACCAGGCCGAGCGTGCCGCTGTAGCAGTAGGGCAGGATGGCCGCCGCCCCGTACTCGGCGATGATCGCCTGCCAGCGCTCGGCGATCTCGGCGATCGCCTCGTCCCAGGTGATCCGCTGCCACGGCCGGTGCCCTTGGCGCCCGCCCGCCGCAGCGGGTATTGCAGCCGGTCGGGGTGGTAGACGTGGTCGAGGTACGGCCGCACCTTGGCGCACAGCCAGCCGTGGGTGACGGGGTGATCCTGGTCGGCGTAGAAGCGCACGGCCCGGCCGTCGCGCACCTCGGTGACGATGCCGCAGGTGTCGGGGCAGTCGTGCGGGCAGGCGCCGCGGACGCGGATGATCTGGGGCGGGCGTGGCGGACATTGCGGCGGTGACCCCCTTGGAGGCGGCGTCAGTTCAGTGGGGGTAGTGTAGCGGGAGCGAGAGAGCGAGAGGCGCCAGATTTATGCCTTCTATTCCTCAACTCCGTAGCGCGGCGCTGCGGCGTCACACTGGGGGGGCTATGGATCACGGGCTACCTGGGATATCCCGGCTGGAGCCGGTTGCCACGCCTAATCTTGGATCGGATGGCTGATGGCGGGTTCTGGCAATCGATGGCCTAGTGGGGTGCGTTGGGAACGCCTTGTCGCTACGACGCCAACCATCCCAGAGGGTGGAGGAGCGGAGCGAGAGTGTCCTGGGCGGGAACGGACGCGCGGGCGTCGCGCGGAGCGCCTGGCCTGGGGCCTGGATAACGGCTGGGAACCCGAGCCGGGCGAAGTGGTGCGCTGCCCTTAGTGCCCGCACCCGCGCCGGATGTGCCCGCTTGGTCGGGATCATGGTGTCAGGAGCAGGAGACGTTCTTTTCCAAGAGACTCCGCGCCAAGCTCCCGCTGGTGCGGCGGTGAGCCCGGTTCCGATCACGTGCTTGGCACACACCACTGAATCGGTCGAGGCGCCACACCACGAGTGTGCTGCCCGCCCGGGTGTAGGCGAGTACGTCCTATGTGGTGGCTCCTGCGTAGTCCTGTGCGCCAGCGGACAGCTTGACGGGAGGTTACAAGACCTCCGTTTTCGAGACTACGCCGACGCGATGCATGACACCGCCGGTCACGTCGGGAGACCCTCAGTGCCTCGACTTCACCCCTACCTCGAGCTCCAGGCTGCAGCGTGTGCTATACCGCTCCCGCAGCACTCGGTGCAGAATCTTGCCCGTGGCGGTCCGGGGCATCGCCTCTTCCTGGATGAACGAGACGACCTTTGGGCGTTTGTAGCCGGCGATCTTGTTCCGGCACCACGACAGCAACTCATCCTCGGTCGCGCACTGGCCACCGTGCAGCACCACGACGGCGCAGACCGTTTCACCCCACCTGTCGTCTGGGATGCCGATGACCGCGACGTCTTTGACCTTCGGATGCGACCCAAGCAGATGTTCCACTTCGGATGGGTACACGTTCTCGCCGCCGCTGATGATCATGTTGCTCTTGCGATCCACCAGGTAGTAGTAACCGTCCTCGTCCCGCCGCGCCAGGTCACCGACGGAGAGGTATGGTCCGCGGAACGCTTCGGCGGTCTTGTCGGGTAGCTTCCAGTAGCCGCAGAACGCATAAGGCGTGCGCGAGTAGAGCTCGCCCACCTCCCCGTCGGCGACCTCCTCTCCCTGGTTATTCAGGAGCTTGATCTGCCCGCAGCCGGTGAGCTCGCGCCCGATCGAGCCCAGCTTGCGAAGCTGCTCGTCGGCACGCAGCAGCGTCACCCATCCCGCCTCGGTGGAGCCATACCCTTCCAGGAGTTGCGAGCGTCTGAAGTGTTCCATGACGGCCAGCTTCGTCTCCTTCCGGGCCGGAGCCGAGGAAATGAGGAGCTTGGTGACGCTGTCGGCTCGGTACTTTCCCCGCACCGCGTCGGGTAACCCCAGCATCGTGGTGTAGTGCGTGGGGATCAGGGACGTGAAGGTGAGCTGCGCTTCGGACAGCGTTTTCAGGAGGTGCTCCGGATCGAAACTCTTCCGGTCGTACACCACCGTGCTTGCGCCGCAATATGGCAACACCGTGGCGTAAAACAGGGAATTGGCATGACACAGGGGCATGACGAGCAAGCCGGTGTCGTTGCTCGTGAATCCTTGATCGAGCGCCGTGACGAGTGCGAGGAGCGCGCTGTTCTCGTGACTGCGGATGGCGCCCTTGGGCTTGCCGGTGGTCCCCGAGGTGTACATGAATGCCCACGGATCCTCGGCACGAACCTGCGCCCGTGGCTCACTCGGCGATGCGCGGCCGATCAGCGCCTCATAGGATCGATATCCCGGCGGCGTCTTCCTGCCGCCAAAATGCACGTAATTCTTCGGTGCGATCGACAGGTCGGGTCTGACTGCTTCAATCCCCTCAAGCAGGTCGTCCTGGACGACGAGAGCCCTGGCTTCAGCATCTTCCACGATGTAGAAAATCTCAGAACCGACGAGGCGAAAGTTGATCGGAACGGCGACGAGCCCGGCCTTGGCCAGCGCCACGTAGATCTCCATCCACTCCAGGCAGTTATAGGCCAGGATCGCGACGCGGTCGCCCTTCGCGAGGCCCATGCCGAGCAGCGCGTTGGCCAGCCGGCAGGAGCGTTCGTTCCACTCGCGGAAGGTCATGGACCGCGCCAGATCTCGCGCTCCCAGTTTGTTCGGGAAGAGGCGCGCATTCCTGCTGGCGACCTCGCCCAGATGTAGCAACTGGTTCATCGGCTTGCCTCTCGTCTCACTGGAACTGGACGTGGAGCCCATCGAGGCCGATCCCGGAGACTTCGGTGCTCCACGTCTCACCGGCATGGACGGCGACGGGCGTGGTGAGTGTGCCGGTCGTCACGATCTCACCGGGCCAGATCGGCTCGAACTGCGGCTGGTTCTTCCGCACCGAGAACAGGTCTGCCACGGCGCGCAGGGGACTGCCCAGGACATTTGCTCCTCCACCCCGCGCCTCCACCACGCCGTCCCGTGCGAGCGTGGTCGTGAAGGTGCGCAACGCCGCGACGGGATCGGCCAGCGCGGAGACAGGCCGCCTTGGACCGACGACGAGCGCGCCGTGCAGACCGAAGTCGGCGATGGCGTCGGCCGTCCGGAATGTCCAATCCGGGAAATGGCACTGCACGATCTCGAAGCCGTGGGCGATCCAGTCGACGTGCGCCAGGAGTTCCTCCTCGTCCGTCGTGGTCGGCGGGGCGCTCCGGAAATGGAGCACGATCTCCGGCTCGAGCCTCGGCTGAGCGAGATGGCCAATCGCCACGCTACCAGATGTGGTGTCGAGGAACGACACTGTGCGGCCGTAGACGGGCGCCCAGATCGGGGAATCGACGCCGTATTGGGGCCAGATCGTGCGGTTGGTGAACCCGAGTTTGCGGCCGATCGGCCGCTCTCCTCGCGCGCGGCGGTGTAACGCGATCTGGGCACTTACGTCGTACGCGTTCTCTACCCCGAAGCCCGGCACCCGTGCCGTGATCGGCGCGATCAGGGTGGTGCGATCGAGCGCGTCGAGCAACTCCGTCGCGATGGCATCGTTTTTCAGGTCGTCCACGTCGAATCGGCGTCGGCACGTCTGGTCTCCATCGCTGCCTTCCCTACGCTACCGGCTCACCGCGCCGCCGCCGCTCTGCCTCATCCCAGGCTGTCAAGGCCTGATAGTCCGGTCCGTAGGCCAGCCCCTTGCCGGCATCCGACGACAGCGCGTCCCGGGTGATCACGACATCGATCAGCGCGGGGGCATTGGCGAATGCCCTCTCGAGGGCCGGGCGCAGATCCGTCGGGTCGGACACGCGCTCGGCATGGAGCCCGAAGGCGCGGGCCATCATGGCGTGGTCGGCATACTGCAAGGTCGTCCCGACCACCCGGCCTCCATAGTTCATCTCCTGGTCGAGGCGCTCGATATTCCAGGCGGCGTTGTTGGCGACGACGAAGACGGCCTTGGCGTCGTGGCGCTTGGCGGTGTCGATTTCCATGGCGTTGATGCCGAAGGCGCCGTCGCCGGAGACGACCACCACCTGCTGTCCTGGGCAAGCTAAAGCTGCGGCAATGCCATAGGGAATGCCGACGCCCAGGCAGCCGAAAGCGCCGGAATCGAGGTAGGTCCGGGTATTGAAACCGACGCGCGCAAAACTGAGGATGTCTCCTCCGTCCGCAACGGCGATGGCGTCGGGTCCGAGGACTTCGGAGAGGGCGGCGAAAATCCGGTTGGGGTGCATGTAGCCGTCTTTGCCGAAGGGGGCGGTGCTGAGCGCCTCGGCGTAGCGCGTCGAGCGTCGTACGTGCTCGCTCCGCACCGCGTCGTTCCAGCAGGCGTCAACGGCCAACGGGCGGTCATGCATCGCTCAGAGCTAGTGCCGCCAGCGCCGCCGCCGGGCTGGCGAGCAGTTCGACCTCCCCGCGCCGGTTCTCCCGGAGTTCTTCCCAGCAGTCCGCGATGCGGATGAAGCGGGCCTGGGGAAAGACCGCCGGCGAGCCGTAGCCCAATTGGTAGTCGAGCTTGCGGCCGACGACGATCGCCAGATCCGCCTCGTGCATCACCCGGCCGCGCATGGCGCCGACCACCGAGGGGTGGTCAGACGGGACCAAGCCGCGGCTTTCCTGCGTGTCGAGATAGACGGCGCCGCACGCGTCGAGGAAGCGCACCAACTCCTCGCCCGCCCCAAGCGCACCCCGGCCACTGATGACCAAGGGGCGTTTGGCGGCAGCCACGATCGCGGCGGCTCGCTCGACATCGGCAGGGTCGGGTGGGATACACCGTAGTGGCCTCGGGCGGAGATACTCGTCCAGGACGAGATTGGGGTGAACCGTGGCCCGCAGCACGTCCGGCGGCACCTCGATGTAAACGGGACCTGGCGTGCTGCCATCGCCCACGGCCGCGCTTACCGCCTTATCCAAATCGCGCAGCAGGTTGTCAGCCACCCGAAGCGTCCGGGACAGTCGCGTGATGGGCCGCAGGATGTCCGTGTGAGGCACGCCCTGCAGCGGGCCCAGATCGTCCTGAGGGCTCGGGGCGCAGCCACCGATCAGGAGCACGGGCGCGCGTTCCAACTGCGCGTTGGCTATGGCTGTGACACAGTTGGTCACGCCCGGACCGGCAGTGGCCAGGGCGACGCCGAGTTGTCCGGTGAGCACCGCGTGGGCATGGGCCATATGCACCGCCGCACCCTCATCGCGCACGTCGATGATGCGCACGCCGCGCTGTGCCAGCTGATCCCAGATCGGCTGGATATGACCACCCTGCAAGCCGAACACCCGGTCGACCTTGCGGGCCACGAGAAACTCGACGATCAGCTCGGCGACCGAACTGAGCACCTTGTGCCGACATGTGGCCTCCTTCTCCAGGCGCACCGTGGGCTGGCCTAATTCCTGCGCCCCTGGGCTTGAGGTTTGTTGGACCAGCGCGTTGCCTCGGCACCGCACCCGTCTTCCCTTACGCGGAAACAGGCGTAGCACTCCGCCGACGCACGGGCGCCAGGTCACGCCGGTGATGTTCGACGACGTGCATCCACTGTGCGTCTGCGCCCGTCGCCGCGCATCGTCTGGCTGACCGACTTCTTCCGAGGGTCGCGCACGATGCGACGTACGTAGGGCACGTACGTGGGGATGAGGGGGCACGTATGGATGAGGAAGTGACCCGGAGGCGCCGGAACGGGTGGATGTCTCAGGCGAGGCCGTGTCGGACGGCCAAAGCAGTGGCCTCGATTCGCGATTCGACTCCGAGTTTGGCAAGGATGTGGGTGACGTGCGTTGCGGCGGTGCGCTGGGTGACGAACAGCGCCGCGGCGATCTCGCGGTTGGTGCGCCCGGTCGCCACCAGCCGCAGCACCTCCAGTTCCCGCGCAGTCAGGCCGAACGGGGCCGCAGAGCGCCCGACGCGGTCGCCCCTGGACGGCCGAAACGCCAAAGCCGCCCTGCGCTCGGTCTCGGCCAACATCTCCGGAACCGGCAGGGCACGACCTGCGGCCAGCGCCGCCGCAAACCCCGCCTCGCCCAGCGCCGCGCTGACGGCGGCCCGGGTGGGCTCGAAACTGGGCGAGGCCGTCATGGGTAGGTTTGCGCCGGTGGCTTCAAGCACCGCTTCCACTGCCCCGACGAGGTAGGCTCCCCACTCCGGGTCGCCACGCGCCGCGACGGCTCGCGCCAATCCGGCGAGGGCTCCGGCGAAGTAGCGCCGTTCCCCGATCGCCCAAGCCTGCCGCAGCCCGTCGCGACCCAGCGCCTCGGCACGGTCGAGCTCCCCCAGGTCGGTCGCGATCTCGCCCATCAGACTCAGGTTTAGCGCGGTGGGCCACGCTATCTGCTCGGCTTGGCACACCGTGCTCGATTCCGCGAGCAATGCCGTGGCGTGGGCGTGCTCGCCCCGACCACGGGCGACAGCCGCCAGGATGGTCATCCCGAGGGCGTGCCAAAATGGGAAGGCCGCCGCACGGGCCACCTCCACCGCCTGGACCTCGAACTCCTCGCCAAGGTCGAACTGACCTTCATAGACCGCCGTGGCGCCACGAAAGCCAAGCGCGTGGGCAAGGGTCGGTCCGTCGCCGAGTACTCGGGCCAGGGCAATGCTCGCTTCGAGCAGCTCGGCCGCCCGGCCGAACTCGCCCTGCGCCATGGCGAGGTCCCCGGCGCCCATCAGGAGGGCAGCCCGCAGAGCAGGCGCCACCTCCCCCGCGTCAGCCAGGAGCGCTTCCGTCCAGCGGCGACCCTCCCCGACCGGGCCCCGCGATCGCCAGAACCAGTGGAGCGCACTCGCCAACCGACATGCAAACTCGGTGGCTTGCTGCTCACTCGCCCAGGCAAGCGCTTCCCGCAGGTTGTCGCGCTCGGCTTCCATTCGGTCCAACCACGCCCCTGGCTCCGGTCCCCACCACGCCGGCGCCGCCCGCTCGGCCAGCGCCAGGAAGTGGACGGCGTGCTCGCGCCGGGCAGCCTCGAGCTCACTGCCCGCCGCGAGCTGCTCTAACCCGTACTCCCGCATCGTCTCCAGCATCCGGTAGCGGGGCACGTCCTCCCGCTCCTCCCGCCGCAGCAGGCTCTTGTCCGCCAGAGAAGCGACCAGATCGAACACGTCGCGGTCGCCGCCAAATCCCGCCCCGACCGCCTCGGCGGCGTCGAGCGTGAAGCCACCCCGAAAGACGGCCAGCCGCCGGAAGAGGCGTTGCTCCTCTGGAGACAGCAGATCGTAGCTCCAGGCAATGGCGTCCCGCATCGTCTGCAACCGCACCGGCAAGTCGCGCGCTCCGCCCGTCAGCACCCGCAGGCCGAGCGGGTGCTGAGTCGTCCCTGCTAGGCGGTCCAGCAGAGCCGCCGGGGGCAGGTGGCCCACCCGCGCGGCGGCCAGCTCGATGGCGAGGGGGAGACCATCCAAGCGTGCGCAGATGGTCGCCACGGTCGCCGCATTTACATCCGTCAAGGTGAAGCCGGGCCGGACCGCTTCTGCCCGCGCCAGGAACAAGCCGATTGCCTCGAACGCCATTAGGTCGACCACCGACGGGACCACACCCGGTTCGGGAAGCGTCAGCGGTGGGACCGGGAAGCCGTGTTCGCCGCTGAGACGCAGGATGTCGCGGCTGGTGATGAGCGCTGTGAGGCAGGGGCATGCGGACAGCAAGGCGGCGACCTCGGGCGCGGCCGCCACTACATGCTCGAAGTTGTCGAGGACGAGCAGCACGTGCCGGTCGTGGAGATAGTCGGTCAGGCGGTCGCGCAGGGGACGGCCGCCCATCTCGCGCAGTCCCAGCGCTTGGGCGACGGCGGGGACGACGAGACCAGGCTCGCGGAGGGGGTCGAGGGGCACAAACCAGACCCCGTCCGGAAACACACTCGCCACCTCGGCCGCGACCTGGATGGCCAGTCGGGTCTTACCCACCCCGCCGGGGCCGGTCAGGGTCAGCAGGCGAACGTCGGGGCGGAGCAGCAGGGCGACGACCGCGTCGGTCTCGCGCCTGCGGCCGATGAGTGGGGTGAGCGGGGTCGGCAGATTCGATCGACGGGCAGGAAGAGCGTCCACGGCTTCGCCGATCACGTGGCAGAACAGGCTGTTGCTATCATCGTTTTCTCGCGGAGTGCCGTCAACGATGGGGCAGAGCTGTCTCAGCAACGTGCCCAGTCCGTTGAGAAGGAGCGGGCGCGGACGGCGCGCGGAGCAAGGGCCTTGATAGATAGCGATAAAGATCCATGACAGAACGTGGTTAAGATGACAGGTGGGCTGTTTTTCTCTGAAGAACTGGAGTCTTTACTGGCGGTTCTAGGGCGTTGAAGCGACAAAATCGAATCACTGGGCCGCCCCGCGACGTTCGAAAGCGTCGGCCTAGCGATCGTCGCGGACGGTTAGTCGCGAGACGCGAGACCTGAGTGAGGTCCCATCTTAGCGATACCGCCCCATCACCTCAGACGCAAACAGCCGGAGCCCGACATCGCCCGGGGCGTCGACGAACCAGAGCATGAAGTGGGAGATCCCGGCGGCGACGTAGGCGTCGATGCGGGAGGCGACTTCGTCTGGGGTGCCGGCGAGCCAGGTTTCCTGGATGGTCTGAGGAAGGTCGTCGGATTCGCCGGAGATAAAGGCGGCGAGGTCGGAGTCAGGTGCCGTTTCGGGTGTGAGGGCGACGATGAGGCGCAATCGGTCGCGGAGCGCGTCTCGATCGGGTGCGATCAGGATCTGGATCTCCAGGCTCTTTTCGATCTCGTCATAGGGACGGGCGTTGCGCTCGCACGCGGTCCGGAGAGCGGATAGGCGGGTATCCAGTTCCTCAAGGGAGACGGGGGTGGTGTTCCAACCCTGTGCTAGCCTGGCGGTGGCGTCGAGCATCGTGGGATGGGCTTCGCCAAACCAGATGGGAGGATGTGGCTGCTGGACGGGTTGTGGGTGGCAAACGGCCCCGCTGGTGCGGTAGTGCGGGCCGTCATGATCAACGGGAGTGTTGCGGGTCCAAAGGGCGATGGTCAGGTCGAGCGCTTCCAGGAACTGGGCGATCCGCGCGTCGGTGTCCTCGGGCCAGGAAACGCCGTAGGCAACGTGCTCGCGGCGGTTGTTGCCGAAATCGGGGAAGTGGATCAGGCGGCCGCCGGAGAGTTGATCGAGGGTAGCCGCCATCTTCGCGGCGACGGCTGGGTGTCGGAGCAAGTTGGCCTGATGGATCATGCCCAGCTTCGCCGACCGCGTTGCGCCGGCGAGGGCGGAGATAGTGGTCCAGCCTTCGAGGATGGCGTCGTCCTGGCCGAGCATCAGGTGATCGGCCACCCAGAGTGAATCGTAGCCAAGGCTGTCGGCAAGAACGCCAAGGGCCAAGGTAGCCTGCGGATCGAGCTGGACGTAGGCGGGGGTGCGGAAGAGGCGAACTCCGGGCGCGGCGAAGATGGGCAGGCAGTAGCCGAACTGGATTGCGGGCATTTATTCGATCTCGAGGGTGTACAGGCCGCGCTCCCGAGAGGCGAGCATCGGGATCACCTCGCCCTGGACGATCTCCTTGAAGTGGGCGGTCTGGGCGTGGAACTCGAGTGCGGCCTGGTCGGTGTACAGCTCGTAGAGGAGAAGGGCGTCGGGATCGTCGTTCGAGCGAGAGATCTGGTAGGCGTGGCAGCCAGGCTCGTGTTGCTTGACCAGGACGCTCATCCGCCGCAGCGCGGCGATGACATCGTCGGATTTCCCGGGGTGGCACTGGTATTTGACGGCGAGGGTGATCATGGGGCCTCCTTTGAAATTAGAGCGCCAGGCGTCCGGCAATGGGGCGTCTCGCTGCCGCCCCGACCTAACTTGTCATTCCGAGCATGTCGAGGAATCCCGAAGAGCAGGTGGCTCCGATGAACCGCGACCTCCGAGAAGACGGCTTGGTGCTCTCGAAGACGGCGGCACCATCGGGCGCCGCATCCTTCTAGATCCCTCGACAAGCTCGGGATGACAGGGTGGGTCGGGGCGGCATCGGAATATGTCGACGGCGAACTCCGGACGCCGCGCCGAGTCAGACACGGTATCGCATCTCCTCTCCCTTGAGGGCGCGGATGGCGTCGTGCCAGAGGGCCTGGGAGTCGCGGATCCAGGTCCAGGGGCTTTGCCAGGCGGAGTGGGGGGTGAGGGTAACGTTGTAGGAGGGGTCGGCGTGGAGGGTCAGGAGAGGATCGTCTGGGGGGAGGGGTTCCTCGGCGTAAACGTCGAGGGCGAGGGCGCCGATGCGATGCGACTTGACGGCGTCAATGAGGGCGGGTTGGTCGATGAGTTTGCCCCGGGCGGTGTTGATGAAGAGGGCGTTTGGCTTCAGGAGGGCGAGTTCCTTCGCGCCGATGATGCCGTGGGTCTGTAGATTCAGAGCGAGCTGGACGCTGAGAACATCTACCTGGGCGAAGAGATCGTCCCACGGCACATATTCGACGCCGTACTGATCTTCAAGTTCAGGGAAGCGGCGGACATCCCAGTAGAGGGTACGCATGTCGAAGGCTCTGGCGACCTTAGCGATCGGGCGGGCGATCTCGCCGAAGCCGAGGAGCCCGAGGGTGAGGTCGCGGACGTTCTCGGTGCCGGGGTAGAGCCCCCAGGAGTCGACGTAGGCGCGGGAATCCATGTGGCGGCGCTGGCCGGGCAGCTTCTTGACGTGGTTGAGGATGAAGGCCCAAACGTGCTCGGCGACCGCGATGTAGTTGACCAGGGGTGTGGCGGCAATCGGGACGTTGCGCTGCCTGAGGGCGTCGCTGGGGACCCCACGGAAATCCTGACCGAGATGGAGCATGGCGCGGAGCTTCGGCGTGTTTGAAATCGCTTCGGGCGGCAGGTTTTCCTTGTGGATCACGATGATGTCGGCGTCGCGGGCGATCTCGGGGAACTCGGCCATGTCAGTGAAGGGGCGGGTGCGTCCGGCGTAGTCGTCCAGGAGTGAGCCGAAGCCCGCGCCCAGCTTGTTGGGGTCATAGAGCCAGGTGAGGTCGGTTTGATACCCCGCCTCGGCGAAGAGCTGGTCAAATGCGGGGGCGTGGGCCTCGGCCTGTCCATCCTCTTCGAGCAGGCGGGTGCGCTGGCGGTCGTCCCAGGTGGACCAGGGGCGGACGCCCAGCAGCGTGTTGCCGATGTTGTCCCAGACAACGATTCGCACGGGTGTGGCTGCTGGCACCGGTGGTCCCTCCAGATAGGGTCGTCGGGATCAGGCGATTTCGGCTTGATACGGAAGATCGTCGGAGGTGAGCAATTCGTCAATACCGACCGTGCGGCCGAGCCGATCCGCCTCCAGGAAGCCGTAGACCAGGGCCAGAGAACGGAGCCCATCGGCGCCGGTCACTTCTGGTGGCCGGTTCGATACGATCGCGTCCGCGAAATCGTCCAACTCGATGGCGAGCAGGGCGGCATCGGTGGCGGCCCAGGGCCGATCGTAGCTGCTGAGGCGGTCAGCGCCGAACAATGCCGCGGTGGTGGGATCGAGGTGGAAGTCCGGCAGGAGGGCGAGCAATTCCTCATCGGAGACCGCGATGTCATCGCCGTTGCGACGTTGCACCAGCTTAAGCGGTTGACCGGAGCGGTCCGGCGGGATGGTGAGTGAGCCGCCGGTGCCGTATATCACCCGGGAGAAGTGGGATTCGCCCCGGCCCGCCAGGCTGAGGAGCCAGTTGGCGAGTGCGCCGGAACGGAACCGGGCGATACCGACGGACAGATCTTCGGCATCGACCTCATGCCTCGCCCCGTCCGAATCGCTGCGCTCGGCATCGACGACGGCGCTCATGCCCCCGACGGCGTCGAGTGGGCCGAGGTAGTACTCAAAGAGATCGGTGTAGTGAACACCCATATCGACGACGATGCCGCCCGACTTCTTTCGGTGGCGCCAGGGGGTGATGATGACCTTCTCGCCGCCGCCGGACGACGACTGGGTGATCAGAATGGGCCGCCCGATCAAACCCGCGTCGATCGGAGGCTTTCGCGAGCCGGTTGATCGGGTCTCGACGGTAGTTCTCGGCGACCGCGAGGCGTTGCCCGGCGTTATCGGCCGCCGCCACGAGGGCGCGGCCCTGAGCGATGGTGAGGGTGATCGGCTTTTCGACCATCACGTGAGCGCCGTGAGCCAGGGCAACTTCGCCAACCGCCAGGTGGAAGTTCGGGGCAGTGGTGATGTCGACCGCGTCGACCGAGGTCGAGCCGTAGAGGGTGGCCAGATCGGGGAAGACATCTGGGCGCCGGCCGAGAAGTTCCTCTGCCAGGTCGGCGGCGGCGGTGGCGCTCTCGGGCACCGGATCGCAGACGGCGGTGAGGTGGAACGGCTCACGCCCGGCGTCTTTGAGCGCCTTGAGGCCGAGAACGTGGCGGCGGCCCATGACGCCGCAGCCGATGAGGGAGAGGGTGAGGGTCATGCGTCCAGCCCCCTAACCCCCCGGCCCCCTTCCCCCTGCTGCGGCAGGGGGAAGGGGGAGCGTTGTCCATCTCCTGCCCTGGAAACGGGGGCGCCTGAGGCCCCTCTCCACCGCAGTGGAGAGGGGGTAGGGGGTGAGGTCCGGCTCTCTCCGCTCACAGCGCATACCCCAATCCGCGCACATAGTCGGCGTTGACGCGGGCGCTTTCGGCGGGGGAGATCTCACTGCGGCTTTGTTCGACGACGACCCAGCCCGGGAACGTGTGCTCTTCGAGTTTCGCGAGGAAGGCGGGCGTGTCGATGCCAATGGTTCCCCGGCCCAATTCGATGAAGGCGCCTCTGGCCCAATCCTTGAGGTGAACGTAGGACGTGCGCTTCTGGTAGGTGCTGAGGTGGGTGACCGGGTCTTCATCAACCAGGGCGATGTGGGAGGCGTCGAGGCACAGGGTCAGGATGTTCGTTCGGGCCAGCAGGCGATCGATCTCGGCGGCGGTCTCGACGGTGCAGGCAGTGTGCGGGTGGTAGGCAACCGTCACGCCCAGCGCCTGACCGTGGCCCGCCAGTTCCTCGCAGACGCGGGCCAAGTCGTCTTCTTCCTCTGTGCTCGGAGGGCGCTGACGCATCCGGGCTCCGCCGACGAGGCCGTAGGCTTCGGCGCCGAGGGCGGCGGCGTGCTCGATCCGGCGCTTCTGGATCTCAAGGCCCTTGGGATCACTAGGGATGGCGATCGAGCCGAAGCCGGTGGCGACCTGGAGGCCGCCGAGGGCGTCGCGGACGCGCTCAGGTGAACCGAGCCAATCGAGGGAGTGGTTGAACAGTTCGACGGCGTGCCAGCCGGCCTCACGGATCTCGGCGAATGCCGCCGCCATGTCGGGGGTTTCGCCCCAGTTGATGGTGCTGTAGGCGAAGCGTAGTGAACTCATCGTTGAAGGTTTCTCCTGGTCGTTATCCGCCCAAAACGCCGTAGTGCTCCTTCTTGGCGTCACCGCCACGCCGCCATCTGCTGTAGGGGCACATGGCATGCGCCCTGTTGCCGACTGCGTTGTTTCGGTCGACGGACGGCGGGGCCTGAGTGTGGTCCTGGTCCGAGTTCGTCATCTCACGGCGCCGATTACCCAGCAAGGGTGCATGCCATGCGACGGCGCCAAGAGCGGCGCGTGGCGGCAAGTTGACCCTCCAGGCATCACGCCCAACGCCGTGTGACTTGCCCAGAATGGTGGCGGCATCTTGCCCAGGTGAGTCAACGTTGTCAACTGGATTTCACGGATTTGAACTGATTTGGCCGTCGTGCCGTAGACGACCGGTGTCGATTGGGTTGTCGGGAGGGCGAAGGCGTATACAATGCTGCCACCAGAAGTACTATGCCGGTGTTTCGGCTGTTCCGCGACGGAGGGAGCACCCCGCCTTGGCTCGCTACATCGCTGTACGTCTCGTTAGCCTGATTTTCACGCTGGTGGTGGTCTCCCTGGTCACTTTTCCTCCTGATGCGCGCCGTGCCGGGAGACCCTTGGGCTACCGGCGAACACGAGCTGCCGAAACCGACGCAGGAGGCCCGCGAGCGGAAGTACGGCCTTGATGACCCGATCATGGTCCAGTACGGCCGCTATATGTGGAATGTGCTCCATGGTGACTTCGGCGTCCCGTTCCAGAGCCCGACCCGCACTGTGACCGAGTTGATCGCCGCTACCTGGCCGGTGACGATTCGGATCGGGTTGCTGACGATCGCCTTCTCGTTCTCGTTCGGGATCCTCTTCGGCGTCATCGGGGCGATTCGTCACAACACCTGGCTGGACTACGCGATTACCCTAGGTGCCAGTTTGGGTTACGTCGTGCCCAACTTCGTGATCGCGGTCTGGCTGGTCTTGTTCTTCTCCTTCCGGTTGGGCTGGCTGCCGGCCTTCGGCTGGAAAGGCCCGGAATATTATGTCTTGCCGGTCCTCGCGTATGCCATGGCGCCGATGGCGCTGGTCGCCCGCTACACGCGGGTCAGCATCCTCGAAGTGATGGGGGCCGACTACGTGCGGACGGCCCGGGCAAAGGGGCTGCGGGAGCGGCGGGTGCTGTCCATGCACGTTTTCCGCAACGCCCTGATCCCAATGGTGACAGTACTCCTGCCGGAGATCCCGAACATTCTCACCGGTTCGATCTTCATCGAGCTCTTTTTTGGGGTGCCAGGTCTTGGCAAGTTTTTCGTCACCAGCACACTCAGCCGAGATTACCCGATGATCCTGGCATTGGTCCTGCTGGTTGCGACCGTCTGGGGCATCACCTTCCTGATCACTGACATCCTCTACACCATTCTTGATCCGCGGATCCGCCTCTACGGCGGCGTCCGGTCCGGTAGGTAGGGCGAGGCGATGGCAAGTCAAGCCAGGGCGGCCAGCACAACGGAACTGGCGAACGCGATCCCCGAACGTGGGATGGTGGTCGCCCATTCGAACGCCTACTACGCGGCGCGGCGCTTCATGCGCCACCGGCTCGCCGTCGCCGGACTCATCGTCAGTCTTGCCCTGATCGGAATAGCCGTTTTTGCACCGGTGGTAGCGCCGACATCCTACAAGACGGCGGACCTGATGGAGGCCAACCAACTTCCGAACCGCGATCACTGGTTCGGGACCGACAAGATCGGCCACGACTACCTTAGCCGAGTCATCTATGGTGTGCGCACCTCCTTGATCGTCGCGTTCTGCGCCGTCGCCCTGTCCGCCCTGATCGGGATCCTGATCGGGCTGATCGCTGGCCTTCGGGGCGGCTGGTTCGATTTCGTGATCGGACGCGTCGTAGAAGTGATGACCGCGTTCCCCGGTCTGCTCTTCGCCATTTTCCTTGTCGCCCTCTATGGCAGCGGGATGCGAAACATCATTCTCGTCATCGGCGTCACAAGTTGGATCGGCCTCTGCCGCCTGACCCGGGCCCAGGTCCTGAGTCTGCGCGAGCACGAGTACATCACTGCCGCGCGCGCCATCGGAGCCACCGAGACGCGAGTCGGGCTGCGGCATCTCCTTCCCAACGCGTTTCCGCCCTTGATCGTCGCGATCACGCTGGCCATCCCGCTGGCGATCTTCGCCGAAGCCGGGCTGAGCTTCCTCGGGATCGGGATCAATGAGCCGCTGCCTAGCCTGGGCAAGATGATCGGCGAGAATTCGACCGCGACCATTCGGGTCTACTGGCACCTCGCCTTTTTCCCAACAGTGGCAATCGCGCTGACGATGCTCAGCTTCAGCTTCGTCGGCGACGGCTTGCGCGATGCGCTGGACCCGCGCCAGAATTGAGGCATCCCAGGGTCCTATGGTTCGCGGCCGGCAAGGGTGCCGGCCGCATGGCGAGTCAGAATCCATGAGAGGAGATCCGCGGTGACACGAGATGCGGACGATTTGAAGCTGTCCCGGGAGGCGAGCATTTCCGAGGCGCTGCCACGTGTGGACCGGCGAACGTTGATCGGTGGTGCGGCTGGGGCAGCAGCCCTGGCCGCCACTGGAGGCCTCCGAACGCGACACGCGGAAGCGCAGGCCACACCGCAGGCGGTGCCGACCTCGGCTCCGGCTGGTGACGATGCCGCGCCTCCTGAACGGCAGGTCATCGTGTTCCCCGGCGACGCCTCGATCGCCAAGGCCGCCGATTTCTACGAGGCGGTCTACGAGCGAGCCGCGGCGTCCGATCTCAACAGCGATCCGCTCGTGCGGCTCGACAAGAACTTCGCGATCCAGCCCGGGGCGGCGCTCTCCTGGGAGGGTAGCGCCGACGGCAAGACCTGGACCTTCACGCTCGACCAGAATCTGGTCTGGAGTGACGGCAATCCGGTCACGGCGGCGGACTGGGTCAAGACCTTCCAGTATGCGGCGGATCCCGAGCACGCTTGGGACTTTGCCTGGTTCTGGGATAGCCAGGGCAAGATCAAGAACTGGAGTCAGGCCATCGCCGGAGAGGTCGCCGTCGAGGAGATCGGCGTCCGCCAGGGCGACGATCCGTACACCTTGATCTTCGAGACGGAGGATCCGGCCCCGTTCCTGCCGGGGAAGCTCCTCTACTCCCTGCCGCTCTCGAAGGCGGCACTGGAATCGACCGGTCCGCTCTACAACTCCAACCCGGACACCGCGGTCTCCTCTGGTCCCTTCATCCTGAGCGAGTGGCAGCCGGGAGAGCAAGTGACGTACGTCCGGAACGAGTCCTACAAGGGCACGCTCAACGTTCCGGTCCAGAAGGTCATCGGCAAGCTGACGGCGGTCACGAACTTCTACACCCTCTACGAGACCGACGAAATCGACCAGATGGAGAACCCCAGCCCCGACCAGCTGAAGCTCGCGCAGGAGGACCCGGATCTGTCGCAGCAGATCTTCTCCGGGGTCGGCGACTTCCGCACGTTCTACCTCTTCTTCGACGTCACCAAGGCGCCGTTCGACAAGCTTGAGGTCCGGCAGGCGTTCAGCCACGCCGTCGATCGCGACGCGATTCAGACACAGATCCTCGGCCCGCTCGGCACCCAGGCCTACTCCTGGCTGGCGCCCGGCTTCCCCGCCTCAGACCGGGAGGGGCTGTCCAGCATCCAGAACTTCGACGTGCAGAAGGGCAAGGACCTCCTGGCGACGGCGGGGTACCCGGACGGTAAGGACTTCCCGAAGCAGGAGCTCTGGCTCCGCGGCGAGAACGACCTCAATCAGACGGTCGCCACGGCGGTCGCCTCGATGATCAGCCAGAACCTCGGGATCGACATCGAGGTCTCGAACAAGGACTCTGATGTCTTCACCGAGGCCTTGAACGCGAAGCCGACGGAGATCCTGTTTGGCTACGTCTCGTACGGCATGGACTTCCTCGATCCCTCGAACATGCTCGGCGTCTGGCATGCTCCGGGCCGGCACTCCTGGAACAACGAGGAGTTCAACACGAAGCTCGACGCGGCGGCAGGATTCCTCGGCGATCCCGCCGAGCGGCTCGAGATGTTCAAGGAGGTCGAGCGGATTCTGGTGACGGACGTACCGGGCGTCTTCATCTACCACTCCACGCCAGTGCAGTTGATCAAGCCGTGGCTGAAGGGCGACGCCCTTACGCCCGACAACAACGGCCTCACTAACCTCCACTGGCCGGGCTACACCACGATGACCACCCACCCGGCCGGGATCTACATCACGAACGACGGGCCGGATCGGGGCTAACAGCCCTCACCCCGGCTCTGCGGGCCACCCCTCTCCCCTCTGGGGGAGAGGGGTATCGTCACGCATTGCGTTCCTCTTACAATGCCCGCGCGAACGCGCCTTCAGATTCCTCTTCAGGTTGTGAGAGAGGAGATGAGGGCACTCAACGGTCTTCGAAAGGAATCTCATGCCCGCCACCGTCGTGGACTCCCCGTCAGCAGTCTCTCTTCGGGAAGATTTCCTCATCAACCCCGATGTGGTTTTTTTGAACCATGGGTCATTTGGGGCGTGCCCGAAGCCGGTCTTTGCCGAGTACCAACGGTGGCAGCGGGAGCTGGAATGGCAACCGGTCGAGTTCATCGGCCGGCGGCTCGAAGGGCTGATGGACACTGCCCGACATGAGATGGCGGCGTTCGTCAACGCGGATCCGGAGCATCTGGTCTTTGTGCCGAATGCGACGGCAGGGCTCAATGTCGTGATTCGCTCGCTGGACCTGCAGCCGGGCGATGAGATCGTCTCCAACGATCACGAGTACGGCGCCTTGCGGCTTACCTGGGAGCTGGTCTGCCGCAAGACGGGCGCGGTTTATGTCGAGCAGCACATTCCGTTGCCGGTGCATTCTCAGGAGGAGATCGTCGAGGCGATCTGGTCGGGGGTGACGGCACGGACGAAGGTCGTCTTCCTGAGCCACATCACCTCGCCGACGGCGCTGATCTTCCCGGTCGAGGAGATCGCCCGGCGGTGCCGGGAAGCGGGCATCATGTGCATGATCGACGGTGCCCACGCCCCAGGGCAGATCCCGGTCGATATCGAAGCAATTGGCGCCAATGTCTATTCGGGAAACAACCACAAGTGGCTGTGTGCCCCGAAGGGGTCCGCGTTTCTGTATGTCTGCTCGGATCTGCATGAGGATGTCGATTCCCTGATCATCTCCTGGGGCTGGCGCGAGGAAAGCGCCAGCTTCGTCGTGCGCAACCAGGTACAGGGGACGCGGGACTCCGCCTCGTACCTGGCGACGCCGGCCGCGATCCGGTATCAGGCCGAGCACGATTGGGATGTGGTCCGGGCGCGGTGTCATGAACTAGCGCGAGAGGCGCGGCGACGGATCTGCGAGTTGACCGGACTGGAGCCGATTCAGCCGGATTCGCCGGACTTCTTCCGGCAGATGGTGGCGATCCCCCTGCCGCCCTATGACCACATGGAACTGAAGACCCGGCTTTATGACGAGTACAACATTGAGATCCCGCTGACAATCAGCGGTCCGCATTACATGATCCGGGCGTCTTTCCAGGGGTACAACACGGAAGAGGATTTGGAGACGCTGATTAAGGCGTTGGTGGAGTTGAGGGCGGTCTAGAGGGCCGAGAAGGACCTCACCCCCTACCCCCTCTCCATTGCGATGGAGAGGGGCGTCAGGCTCGGCCGATTCCGGAGCAAGGGCGTTCGAGGTTGAACCAGTCCGGCTTGTAGGCGATGGGCAGAGTGCCGATCAGGTCCCAGAGGATTTTGTCGGCAGCGTCGACTTCGATGGTGATTAGACCGGTTCGCCGCTCGGGCGAACGAGAGGGTATGACCGAGTAGGGCAAGGGTGAGGTCGGGCGTGCCGGGGCCGACCTCGGGGAGGACGCCGGTCCATCCGAGGTCGAACTCCATCGCTGATTCGCCGCGGCGGAGACTGGAGACGCCGACCGGGCGGTCGCCGTCGAATGCGATGAAGAGGGCTTCGGGGATGAGGTCTTCGCCAAGGTAGAGGGCGGTTGCGGTCTTCGAGTCGAGCGGCGCCTGCGGACTCCAGGCATGAGTTTGCTGGTAGATCTTCGCGTGGAGATCGGCGATTGTCGGCATGAGAACCACGGGATTTTCGAGGTTCGCAAGCGATTGGATTCGGAGTGCGAGCTGCTGTGCCCGGCGCCTGGACTCAGAGAAGCGGGTCCAGGTCGATTCCGGGATACGGGAAGGGTCGAGGGAGCCGAGTCTGGTGCGCATCAGGTAGCGGAAGCCGCGCCGGGCGAAGAAATCCAGGCTGTTGATTGCTGCTGCGCTCAGTCCAACCTGCAGGGCGCGGTCATCGCGCTCGGCTGCTTCTGTCGCCAGGGCATCGAGCAGCGCGGTGCCGACGCCCTGGCGGCGATGGGCGGGATGGACGTGCAGGGCGATGCGCCACCGAGCGGGCGCAACCGGTGACTCGAAGAGGGTTCCCGCGCCCACGATTTCGCACTACTCATCGCGGCGGACGACAACGAGCGTCAAGGATTGATGGCCGGACTCGTGATTGGGTGGACCGTGCATGCCAAACGCGGGGCCGACCGACACATCGTCCAGGGCGAGAGATGCGACGCTGATTTGGTCGCTTGCCTCCCAGGGTCGGAGTGTCCAGCCGGATGCGGACCTGCTCAACCTGGGCGGCGAAGTCGGGGGTCGACGATGGGTTCGACGGCGAGGGCGAGGAGGGTGAAGGCCAGGGCGGCGAAGATGATCAGGATGCCGGGGGGGACGACCCACCACCAATAGCCGACGTAGAGGGCGCCGGTCTGGAAGCCGGCCTGCAGCAGTTGGCCCCAGGTGGGGATGCTGGGATCGCCGAGGCCGAGGAAGCTGAGGCCGGCTTCGGCCAGGACGGCGCTGGGAGCGGAGAAGATCATCTGGGCGACGATAAACGGCGCAACCTGGGGGAGGACGTGGCGGACCATGATCCGGGTTCGGGAGGCGCCCAGGGCGCGGGCCGCTTCCACGAGTTGACCTGATCTGATCTGGAGGACCATCGAGCGGACGACGATCGTCAGGCCGGGCCAGGAGAAGGCCACGAGGATGAGGATGATGAACCACAGGTTGGGTCCGACGAGGAAGACCAGGAAGATCAGCAAGGGTAGGATAGGGACCTGGGAGACGATGTCGGTGATGCGCTGGATCACCGTATCGGTCACGCCGCCAGAGTAGCCGGAGATGACGCCGAGGGCCGTTCCAATGGCGGTCGTGAGAACAGCCGCCAGGGTGGCGATGAGGAGGGCGACCGGGAAGCCATAGAGCAGCCCTTCCCAGAGGTCACGTCCGATGGAATCGGTGCCCATGACGCCATAAACGGTGCCAGCGAAGACCGACTCAATTGGGGCGATCTCATCGGCGACATCCGGAACGAGGGCCTGGATGCGCAGGATGTAGTCACCGTGGAGGGGAGTGAAGCTGCCCGAACCGTCTGGGTTTGGCGTTCCGAAGAGGCCCTCGTTGAGGCGATCTCGGAGATCGGCGGGGAGGGCAACGCCGGGGTAGGCGGTGGTCAGGAATTGGGTTAGATACTGGTTGGCGGTGTCCTGGCTGGTCAGGTCGACACGGTTGTTGGTGTCGTAGAAGCGGCGGTAGGGAGCGGTTTCGTCCGGGCGAGGACCGGGGATTTCAACGGCGGCGACGCGAATCTCACCGCCATCCGGCCGGATGAGTGTGGCAAGGATCACCGGTGGCCGGGCACCGTGGAAGGTAACTCCGGTGAAGGTGGCGGTCAAAAACTCCGGAAACTGACTGGAATCATACGAGTACGGAAAGTCGTAGGTGCGTAGCTCGCCCTGCGGGCGAGTTTCGACGGTGGTGGGATCAGACAGTGTGCTGGTTTTGTGGGGTAGGCCGTCCGCGCCGAGCCAGATGGTCCAGACGGGCGGTGCGGCTTTGGGGTTGTCGGCCCAATAGGCGGGGTTGGACCAGCGGGCTTCGCCGAAGTCGCGGGGATAGGTGGCGAGGACCCAGGCGGAGATCGCCAGCATGACGACGAAGAAGACCAGGGCTGCCTTGCCCACGCCGTCGGCGAGGACGAGCCGGACGATGGAGCCGACCGAATGGCCGGCGTCGTCCTGCTCTTCGACATCTTCGTGGAACTGAGGAGTTCCCATGGGCTGCGGCTGAAGGAGGTCTGGTGCGGCGGCCGGGTTCCCGGCAGTCATGGGAATTGCCCCCTACCCCCCCCAGCCCCCCTTCCCCCCGCTGCGGCAGGGGGAAGGGGCAGAACGGGGCGCGCGAGGTGGCCCTTGCGACGGTGGAGATCGCCTCAGTCATAGCGCACCCTGGGGTCGAGGAGGACATAGAGGATATCGAGGATGAAGCGGGAGATGACGTAGATCAGCGTGAAGACGAAGGTGAGCCCGACGATGAGCCCTTCGTCTGGGGTGCCGGAAATGGCGTCGTAGTAGAGGCGCCCCATGCCCCGCCAATTGAACACCGTTTCAACGATGATGGCGCCGGAGAGAGCGCCGGTAAAGCTAAAGATGAGGCCGGTGACGATGGGTGGGGCGGCCACGCGGAGGATGTGGCGGGAGTTGACCTTGCCTTCAGGCAGGCCCTTGGCTCGAGCCAGTTGGACGTGGTCTTCCTGAGATGCAGTCACTGTCTGGGTCCGGATACTGTAGATGTAGGGGCCGACACTGACCGTGACCAGCGTCAAGATCGGCAGGATCGCGTGATAGGCGAGGTCAACGGCCCGATCCCAGCGGCCTGTTGGCGGTGGTGTGGAGTACATCCCGCCGGCTGGGAGCCAGTCCAGGCGGTACGCGAAGACGACGATGCCGAGGATGCCCAGCCACCAGCCGGGGACGGCATTCGAGATCGCAGCGAAGTAGGCCATGACGCGATCGATCCTACTTCCGACGCGGGTTGCCATCCTTGTGCCGACGATCAGGCCGATGACGGCGGTGATTGCCGTGGAGGTCATGAGGAGCAAGATCGTGTACGGCAGGCGATCGAGGATCAGGGCGCTAATCTCGCGATCGCCCTCGGGGGTTCGGAGTTGGCGGGCCTCGCCGAGGTCGAGCTGGAGCACCCGGAAGACGTTATCAGGCAGGCGTTGCCACCAGGGCTCGTCCAGGCCATAGAAGCGTTCGAGTTCGGTCTGGCGCTCGGCGACAGCGCGCTCAAGTTCGGCGGGATCGCGGATCGTCTGGCTGAGCGTCTGGCGAATGCCGCGGGTCTCCTCGGTCACCTGGGCGCGGAGGAGGTTGTCGGAGAAGCCTGTCGCGCCCAGGGAGATGACGAGCAAAATCAGGACGGCGATGAGGACGCCGATCAGGGTGATGGCGCGGATAGCGAGAGGGCGGAGGATGGAGATCATGGGGTAGACGACCGGTTAGCTGCTAACCGTCTACGGGTTGTAGGGGCGGAACTATGTGTCCGCCCGGCGGCCAACCACGACGTAGCGTATTGGGAGCCGATTTTCCCAACTGGAACGCCGTGCATTGGTGCCGTGCGGACACATCGGACCGCCCCTACGAAGGGGATGGGGTTGGCCGAATCAATGTGAACGCCCTGGGTCATCACGATGCCGTCCTCGTGTAAGACCTACAGGGCAATTTCGACGTCAACCCGTTGCTCCGCGACCTCGGCGATGGCGTCGGATGAGGCAAGCAGGTAGAGCTGGTAGAAGCCGGGGAAGAGGCCGCCGGTGGTGGTGGCGTCGACCACAGCGTTGAAGGCGCCGGCATCGCCGGGGGCGTCGCCGGAGACGAGGACGGTGTTGGTCGTCGGATCGATCAGGATGTAGCGGAGGCTGAGGGTACCCGGACCGGTGACGGTGACCGGAACGACGATCTCACTTCCGGCGGGGGTTGGCGGGGGCGGAGTTATCTGGAGGGCCAGCCGCTGGGGCACGCCGAAGTTCCAATCGGCGGCGGTGAACGGGTAGTTCGGCTCACGGAAGGCGACGAGTTCGGCGAACTGGGCGGGCGGATCGTAGCGCGCCAGGGAGAACGGCCCATTCGAGATGACGAGCATGTTGGTGGCCTCGAACCAGTCGATCGACGCCTGATAGCGGGCGACCGCATCGTCCTCGGTGACGAGCTGGCGCTCGCCGAGGGTAAAGAAGCCCTCCGGCACGGTCTTGGCGCGAATGTACTGTTGCAACACCCGGCGGACGAGGCGGGCGTCGCTCTCGGTAACGAGGCTGAGCCAGGGGACGCCGAAGCGAGCAGCGGCGGTGTCGGTGTAGGCTGCCTGGCGGTCGGTCGAAGACGACCTCGTCCATCGCGACCAGCAACTCCCACGGCGTGCTGAAGCCGCCGAGGAGGGCGTAGGAGGCGATGTAGTTGGGCTCGAAGTGCCAGTAGTCGACGTAGACCTCGAGGCGGTCGTCCTCCAGGAGGCGGATACCGCTGAACGTTTCGAGGTAGGGACGCTGGGTGACACCGAAAGTGGGCTCGATCTGAACGCGCGCATCGTTGTAGGCGAACTCGACACCTGGGCGATGGTGTAGATCAGCGTCGGCCGGGGTGATCCGGGCGCCGTGGTGCTAGGTGGTCTGGAAGAACTTGGTGAAGTCGTATGTGGCTTTACTGGCCGCCGTGTACGCCATCGCCGACGGCGGTCCACGCTTCGTTGCTGTGTCCCAGAGGTACGCGTCGGCGGGCACTTCGAGTTTCGCTCCGGGCCCTGCCGTCTCAACGTCGAGCTCGGCTCGGAACGCAATCGGGATGCCGGTAAAGGGATGGTTGACGAGCGAGCCGTCGAACAGATTGCGCGTTGATGTCAGATGCAGTAGACGTCGCCGAAACCGCCGACAGGATTCCAGGTGGTGCGCTCGGTGTAGACCCAGAGGTGGCCAACGCGGATCTCTGTCTTGCCGGGGATAGAGGCGTTGCGCAGGGTGAAGGGAGATTTAGGGCCGCCGACGAGGTCCGCGCGTGACGTTCTGGAGTTCCTTCCGGGCTGGGAAACTTTGCAGGGCGGTGACGAGCCAGACGCGGACCGACTCGTCCAGGGAGATCCCGGTCATGTCCTGGTAGATCTGGTTGCGCTCATCCTGGCTGGCGAACTCGCCCCGGAAGAGGCGCTGGCCGAGGGTATCGAGGTCAGCTTCTCGTACTGCCAGAAGCCGTTCTCGCGCCAGCCGGGCATGTTGCCCTGCCAGGGGGCGGTGAAACTGTTGATGCTGCTGTCGTCGTAGCGGACGGGGGAGGAACGGCCCCAGCCCTCGGTGTAGATGTGCCAGTTGAAGGTATGCGGGGTCGGTGGCGTAGACGGCCAGCGTGGCGGGGCCGAACTGGAGGTAGCTGGGGGCGACCTGGAAGCCGATGCCTTCGAGAGCCGTGCGGATGAGGTCGCCGATGTCGCGGCGTTCGTCCTCGACCCGGGTGATCATCTTGAGCTGGATAGGGCGGCCGTTGATCCCCCACTGGCCGTTGCCGTCGCGGGCGGCGCCAGCGGCAGTCATCTCCCGCTCGAACTCGCCCCGGGCGAACTCGGCGTCGTAATGGAAGTTCTGGCCGCGGACCGTTTCGAAGACGGTCAGCTCGTCGTAGTCCAGGGGGCTGACGTGGGAGAACATCGGGACGGCGCGGCCCTGGTAGATCGAGGTGGCGATAAAGTCCCTGTCCACCAGGAACTGCATCGCCTTGCGCAGGGCGGGGATGCTGAACGGGTTGAAGTCGCCTTCCGGGGCCGGGGCCGGGTTGAGAATCAGGGAAAGGGTCGACGAGGGCGCCTGGATCAGGCGGACATCGGCGGAGTCGACGAGTGAGTTGGCCCCTGCCGTCTTCAGTCCGAAGAGGTAGAGGTCCATATTGTTGTTCTGAATGTCGAGCGGGGCCTGATCCTGGTTGAATGAGGAGAAGATGATCTTGTCGACGGCGGGTCCGACCGGGCCGGTCGCGGCGGCGGTGGCGTCCTGGGCGGCGGCGACAGCCGCGGCCGGATGGGCGGCCAGCGCGGTCGCTAGAGGAGCGGAGAGACCGAGCGCGACGGCGCCGGAAACGAACTGACGGCGCGTGACCCGGCCGCAGGCGAGATCGAGGGCGAGAGAACGCAGATCTGGCATTGCGGGTGCCTCCGAAGTCGTGAGACGTGTGACGTGAGTCGTGAGTGTCAGGCGTCAGTGAACTATACGGATGGCGGGCGGGGGAAGGACCTCACCCCCTACGCCGCCCGGCGTCTGCGCCAGAGCCCGTAGCCTCCGTATCCCAAGGCAGCTAAGGCGAGCGCGAACCCGCCGATCCCAGAGATCCCGCCGACCTCGCTGAGATCGACTGAGCTCCCACCGACGACCACACTGCCATCGGACCTTGGTGTTCCTACGGCGCCGGGGGCGGGATTGGATGACGAGGGATTCGCCGAGGTAGCCGTGATCGGGGTCGCCGCCATCGGAGTGCCGACGGGCGTGGCGGCCGGCGTGGCGGCGGTCGGAGTGGTTGTGACTCCCGGGCCGGCGACGGGGGTACCGCCCATGGACGTCACCTGCTGCTGGAGGGCGCCGACCTGGCCGAGGAGGGCTTGCTGATCACGCTGCATGGTGTCGAAGCCGTAGTCGGTGTAGTAGGACTGGAAGGCGACGTTGCCGGTCTCGTCGTAGGCGAGGATGTTCTGGGCGCCTTCGCCGGTGATCGGCATGAAGATCGTGACGGTGAATTCACCTGTGTCGCTGGTCCTGGTCGTGGCGATGGTGGCATCCGCCAGGGTAATGAAGACGTTGCTCTCTGGCTGGAAGCCGGAGCCTTGAATCGTCACTTCGCGGCCGGCAACGCCGTTGGGCGGGTTGAGGAAGATCGAGGGGTTCTGGATCGCCGTCTGGCGGGCAAAGGCGACCTGCTGATTTGGGCCGGCGAACTCGCCGAGGCGGGTGTCGGCCCAGACCATGAAGACGTCGTCGTCGGTGGCCGCGATCGAGAAGTAGTCACCGATGAAGCGGCCGCCGGGGAAGCCACGCAAGGAGTTCGAGGCGAAGTCGGTGACGCGGATGTCACGGGTGTCGAGATTCAACTCCTGATCGACGAAGCCGAAGTTGTCACCGCCGTCTTCGGAGCGGGTGTAGTAGATGTGGTAGCGGACCTCCTGCGGGTCCTCGCGCAGGTCGCCCCACATGGCGTGGATCCGGCCGTCCGGCGAGACGGTGATCGAGGGGAAGAATTGGCCCCGGTTGGTGTCGTCGCCATTGAGCCGGACCGGCGGGTCCCAGGTGGCGCCTTTGTCCTGTGAGCGGAGGAAGAGGATGTCGCCGTCGTCGGTCGGGGTCTCCGGCGGGCGTCCGGTCGTGAGGATGTAGATCTCGTCGTTGAGGCCGACCGCGAGTTGGGGGAAGACCGTCCCCCACCAGCGGAAGGTTGAGGATCGTGGATTGAAGTGCGGCTCGCGGAAGACCGCGGCCTGAATCGGGGTGCCGAAGGTCACGCCGTTGTCCGACGACAGGGCGACCATGATGGTCGCGAGGCCCTCCTGGACGCCGTCGTTGGTGGTGTCGACGTAGGCGACCACGACGGTGCCATCGCTCATGACCTTGGGCTGGGGGCCCTGAACGGTCCGGTTCGAGTCGAGGGTGGTTCCGCCTTGCTGCTGGAAGGCCTGCTGGATGATGTTGGGCTGCTGGCCGGCACCGCCATCCCCGGCAACAATCGTATTTCCCTCGTCGTCGACCGCGCCGCTCTGGGCCAGGCCAGAGCCGCTGCCCGGCGCGCCAGCGCCGGCGACCTGGAGGACTGTCGGGCTGACCCCGACTGGCTCGCTCCAGGTCAGGCCGCCGTCCAGGGAGCGGACGTGGCGAATGGTGGTTTCAGTGAACGGGGACGACAGGTAGGGGATTTCGTCGGAGTAGAGCAGGCTGTAGGTGGTGGCGAACTCGGTGTAGACGAGGTGGATGATGTCCTGGTCCGGGTTGTCGGGGTTGGGGCCGGTGGTCATCCAGGGCTTGTCGAGGAAGGCCGAGGTGATGGTGCCGCGGTCCTTGCCCTCGTCATCCGGGTTGGACGTGGTCGTCACCTGGGAGCGGGCGGCGGAGACCGGGTCTTCCCAGGTGTAGCCGCCGTCGGTGGAGCGGGCGACGACCATGGAGCTGACTTCGGTGAACGAGGCGATGGTGCCGATCTGGAAGGGCTCCAGGCCGATCGAGATCGAGGTCATATAGACATTGCCGGCCTGGTCGAAGGCGAGGACAGGGTCGCCGGCGGCCGCGAGGTCTTCCTGGAAGTAGCGGATCTGATTCGGCCCGTCCCACGTCTCGCCGCCGTCGATCGTGACGTAGGTCGACATCGAGGGGAAGTTGTAGTCAATGACGCCGAGAACGAGGTGCTCTGGGTCAAGTGGGTCGACGGCGATGTGCGGCTCCGTTTGGATGGGGAAGAGGCCGAGCTGGCGGGTGACGATCTGGTTGCGGCTGAAGGCGGGGCCGGCGCTGCGGAACGGAACGAGCGGGGCGGCGTTGCGGTTGCCGCCGGCCGGGCCTGGCATTGGCGCGAAGAGGGCGTCCGCCTGGCGGTTGATCCGGTCGTTCTCTACGCGCCAGAAGCGTGGATCGTAGCCCTGGGTCGAGGTCCAGACGGCGCCGCTGACCTGGTCCTCGATCGGGGCGAGAAGGTTGAAGGCGCCGATCGGTTGGCCCTCGCCCGCCTCCTCGGCAGCACTCAGCCGGGGGATCAGGACGGCGACGAGGGACGCGAGGGCGAGCAGGAGCCAGACCTTGGCCAACCAGGCGCGACGAGGGTCCGCCAGGCCGGAGAGGGCGAGGGCGCGCGGCCGTCGGCCCCTCGGCGAAGCGGAGTACGGGGACCTGGGGTTCGACATCGTCATTGACCTCTCCCGAAGCCGCTAAGGCTACCAGCAACGCTTTCGCCTGGAGCAGGTGGATTACTAGCTGCTCAACGCTCGGAGCCGGGATCGGTCGCCGGGAACGACGCAATCGACGGACAACCGGCGGACGAAAGAGACGCCGGACGGACGACGCGTGTGGATGCCAAGTCATGCTAGACGTATCGCTTTGGTTGCGTCAATCGTTCAGGTCGCTCAGGTCTATTAATCCTGGCACAGTGGCCTAATCCAGGTGGACCGGGCTACCCCAGAAGGGGACGGGGATCGAAGGTGACTTTGATCCGGGCGATCTTGCCGTTCTCGACGTGGCACCAGTTGGCGATCGGCATCGGGCCGGTCTTGGCGGTGTGCATGTCGTACCAGGTGAGGACGTCGGGGCCGTCGACGAAGACCTTGGTGATGATGAGATCGGTCATCATACCGGCGAGGCGCTCAATTGCCTCGGTGCAGCCGGCGGCGGTCTCGACGTGGCCAAGCGGGCCGTCAAAGACGACATCGTCGGCCAGGTTGGCGCGGAAGGTCGCGAAGTCGTGGGCCCTCCAGGAATCGAAGTAGGTCGCGACGATCGCGCGGGGGTCGGTGGTCATTGAGTTCCTCCTGCGACATCGAAGACCCTGGGAGGCTAGCCGCTCGCTGTGGGCCCAAGGGGACACAGCACGCGTTTATGGGACCACGCCCTGGCCCGGTTTTGCCGGCGTTGGCACGGGATTCCCGGCGGAATCGAATGCGTCCTGGAAGGTAAATGCATCCCTTGTCGGACCGAGTTCGTCCAGGAGGTTGAGCTTCGCCATCGCCTCATCGAGGGTCGGTATCTGCCCGGCGGGGAGCCACCAGAGGACCAGGCTGCGGCTGGCCAGGCGCTCGAACCACGAGCGGCGGCTCTGGAGGAAGTATTTGTGGACGGTCTGGAAGGCGAAGGAGCGGAGGGAGTCGATATCGGTCCAAACGGTCAGATTGGTGATCATCATCGGGTCCGCGAACGGCGAAGGCAGGTAGGACGAGGAGAGGCCGTCTGGGGCAGAGAGACGCCAGACGAAGCCGGGGCTCCGCTCGGCGTAGGCGTTGACGGGGCCGAGGAAGGCGACGAATTCCTGCAATTGTGGGGAGTCCAGGGGAGCCAACAGGCGGGAGACGTTGAACTGGGCCAGGTGGAACTGGGGGTCGGGCAACGCGGGACCTCCTATCGGAATCTGATGGTTGCCGAACGTGTGTCGGAGAGCGTGCCAGTATAAGCACAGGCGATATCGCCCGGCGGAGTCCTTTAGGACCGGGCGATCCAGCGTTGCCGACGAGTAGTCGTAGTCCTTCTGTAAGATCCGTCAGGGCGCGGGACTCCGTCTCGCGGTATCGTGTCAGTGTCGGTTCGGCGCCGGGTGTTGGCGGCGGGAACCGGCAGCATCCGTTCCCGATTTATGTAACATTAGAGGGGTGGTGGCACCCTGCTGGCGCGACGAGCGACAGCATCGTTCGCTCGGGCGTCGAGCGGGGCCGAATGTCACCGGCTGGAGGTTGACTGAATGTTTTTCTGGCGAGACAAGAGCACGATGATCGAGGCCGAGAAGGCGCTACGCGGGCGGGAGAAGCCCGGGTTCACGATCCCGACCCGGCACGAGGTCCTGGGCACCCAGCTCCTGCCCCCGTTCCCGGCCGGGCTGGAGACGGCCTACTTTGCCCTGGGCTGCTTCTGGGGCGCTGAGCGGCTCTTCTGGGAGCTAGACGGCGTCTACTCGACGGCGGTCGGCTACCAGGGCGGCTACACCCCGAACCCGACCTACGAGGAGGTCTGCTCCGGCAAGACCGGCCACGCCGAGGCCGTGCTGGTGGTCTTCGATCCGAAGAAGATCTCCTACGAGCAGCTGCTCCAGGCCTTCTTCGAGGCGCACGACCCGACCCAGGGCATGCGCCAGGGCAATGACGTCGGGACGCAGTACCGCTCCGCCGTCTACTACGCCGACGAGGCTCAGCAGCGGGCGGCCAAGGCGACCAAGCAGATGTACGACGAGGCACTACGGAAGGCGGGCCGTGACGAGATCACGACCGAGATCGCCCCGGCCGGCCCCTTCTACTACGCCGAGGAGTACCACCAGCAGTATCTGCACAAGGTGCCGAATGGATACTGTGGTCTGGAGGGAACGGGGGTTAGCTGCCCGCTGCCGTTCGCGCTCGGGGTCAAGCCGGTGACAGGGGGCGCGCATGAGACCGCGACGGAGTTGCTCCCGGTCCCGGCGACCGACGCCGAGTGGAAAGCGCGTCTGACCCCAGAGCAGTACGCGGTGTTGCGCAAGGCGGGGACGGAGCGGCCGTTCATCGGGGAGTTCGTCGATACCGACGATGATGGGATGTATCGCTGCGCCGCGTGCGGCAACCCGCTCTTTACGAGTGACACCAAGTTCCATTCCGGCAGCGGTTGGCCCAGTTTTACGGAGGCTGTCTCGCCGGACGCGGTCGAACTGGTCAAGGATCGCTCGCTCTTCATGACCCGGACGGAGGTGCGGTGCGCCCGGTGCCATTCGCACCTGGGGACGTTTTCGACGATGGGCCACGGGACCGTGGCGGGCAGCGATTTTGCATGAACTCGTGTGCGCTGGATCTGGAACTGCGCTAGCCGCTCCGGCTGCGGATCCGTAGGTGGGTACGTGCCTCCATCGTCGGCAGCGTTTGGCATGGTGAACATGTCCAGGAACGAGGGCCGCCCGGCCTGCGAGGCGCCCCTCGTTCTTGGAGCCGCGCCGTGCGGTGTCCTCAAGAATGTGTCCCGGAACTGCCGGCGCGCGAACCCTCCCCAACGAACTGCCTCGGAATCTTGATCAGACCTCGATTGGGTACTGAGTTCTCTGGCACGGGGGTACAAGTACCGATGACTCCACCTGCCATGTCCCGATAGGCTGCAATCACCGCCGGATGAGGGTCGCCGCGACGCCAACCCTGGAGGTCCGGCGCGTCGACGAGGGGTCGTCCTCGCGCCGGCGATGCATCCCCGCCCACTGGAGGAGCCGCGATTGGACCCACGACGCTCGACACCATGGCGCGCTCGCTTGCCGCGCCGAAGACCCGGCGCGGCCTCCTCGGGTCGCTCGCCGCCCTCGCGGCGGGACTGTTGGGCGCGCACGCTACGGAGGCTCAGGTTTCGCAGGCCCACTGCGGCAACAAGACCTGCGCCAGCAACCCTGGCATCTGCAACGACGGCTGCGTCTGCTGCGTCTATCCGAACGGTAACTCCCGCTGCCGCCCACCGGGCACCTGCTCCCCAGGTACCACCGTCTGCCCCCTGGGCGAGGTGGGTGACTCGGTCGCTGGCTGCGTCACGACCACGACCACGACCACTGCTCCGCCGTGCCCGCCGGGGCAGGCGTCCTGCGGCGGCGGTTGCATCGACACCATGTCGGATGAGGCCAACTGTGGCGCGTGTGGCGTCGCCTGTGCGGCCGGGGGAGCATGTCTGGACGGGGACTGCTTCCTCGCGGTTCCCAACTGCCCCGGCTCCTTCGCCCTCGCCGCGAACGGCGGGGGCGTGAACGCCTGCATTTGCGGTTTCGGCTCCTTCGCAGGTTGCGACACAACAGGAGACTGCGCGGACGGCGAGGTGTGCATCCTGGTCCGGACCAGCCCGGCCGGCTTCGCGGGGCAGTGCTTCGCCGGCTGCTCCGCCTCTGCCGGGTAGCGCAGGTTGAACAAAGCACAGGAACGGGCGGGACGTCTCGTCCTCGCCGTTCCTGTGCTCTGAGCGTCGCACTTGATCGGCGCCTCTCCATGTGTCCGCCTCAGTCCGCTGTCGTCGGGCGACGACCACGCCAGCCACAGCCTGGGGGGAGTGCAGGTCACGGGTGCCGAACGGGTATTGTGGCCTTGAGGGGACGGGCGTGAGCTGTCCGTTGCCGTTTGCGCTGGGCGTGACCCTGGATCAGAAGAGCTAGCGTCCATACCGTCCTCGGTCGTTCGCCATACCCAATTGGGATATTCAAAAATGCACCGCGTCCGTCGGCTTGCGGCCCTGGTCGCGGCGCGCTTCGGCCCTGGCGGTTTCCAGTCGGATTTTCCTTCTTCAAAATCGGGTGACCTCGACTACCAGGCGTTGCGGGCGCTCCCGCTTGCACTGGTAGTCGAGGCCGTTCAGCTCCTCGGCGGTTGCCACGAGGCTTTCCAACCACCCGCGAACCGCCTGCGCCTGCTGGCTCAGCATGCGCCGCTGTCCCGCCAGTCCTCGGCGAGCCGCTCCTCCAGCGCGGCACGCCCGGTCACCGCTTCGTTCAACTTGGCCAGGACGGTTTGCAGCGCCGGACCGCTCACGTCTTCTCCCAGGCGCTCCGCGAAATCGCCTCCTTTGCCCGTGCACCTGCGAGCAGTCGCTCCAGTCCCCGCGCTTCGGCCTCGGTGCGGTCCAACTGCTCCCGGCCCTTCTCGCCCACCGTGATCCACTGCAGGATCGGTCAGGACCGCGACCACCCGACGCCTCGCTTCGCGGTCGAGCTTGCTCGCCTTGAACATGTTGCCGGGGCAATCGTTCGCCCGCCTCGTCTTGGCTTAGCAGTTGAGGTACGGCCCATCGGCCAGCCGCTTGATGTGCATGCAGTAGCCGCACCGACAGCGGACGTGCCCCCGAACGACGACGTCCTCCGGGTCCTCACCCGTCGCGGAGCGGACCTTGCGCCGGTCGTGAGTCCGGAGTCGGTCGTTCGCCGCCTGCCAGAACGCCGGGGCGACAAGCGCCGGAACGGTCCCCTCGGGAAACGCGACCGTCTCCTCCGGCGTCCTGGTGCGCTTGCCAGTGATCGGGTCCTTCTCCGGATGGACAACGTAAGCGTACGCCTCGCCCTTGTAGAAGGAGCATTCGACGATGCTGCCCAGTGTGAACGTCCGCCAGCGCTGCCCGCCTTGCGGTGCCGGGATTCCCCGCTCCTC